>CAVQYK010000022.1:0-218211 GCA_963718215.1 uncultured Chloroflexia bacterium | reverse complement strand
CGGTCGAGAATGCTATCCCGGCGGCATTGCTCTCGGCGCAAGAATTACCTGTTCTGCGGCTCCGAAGGCTGCGGTCGGCGCGCTGCGCTGATGTACAGCCTGATTGAATCGGCCAAGCTGAACGGGCCACCCGACCCACTCTGCTGGACGCGTGGACTGTTGCGCAACGGCCAAGCGCGCGGACCTCGATGCGTGATGCCCTGGAATTTCACCAAGTAGCTTCGCTACGGCGTACTCACGCCGCCAACCCCACGTCAAATGCGGGTTCGCCACCGGTAAGTCGCACGTTCGCCGTCTTGTCACCCAGCACCGCTGAGGCCGGGTGTCGGGGTAGATCTTGCGGACGGCCGCCCAGAAGCCGAGCGCGCCGTCGCCGACCGCCAGGCGTGGCGGGATGGTGAGGCCCCGGGCCTTGAGTTCCAGCAGCACCTCGCGCCAGCTCTGCTTGGATTCGCGCACCCCGTCCTCGATCGCGAGGAGCTTCTTCTGGCCGCGCTCGTTCACGCCGATCACTACCAGCGCGCACAGGCGCTTCGTCGGCGCGCAGCCCCGAATAAATGCCTTCGACCCACAAGTACACCCAGCGGTCGCGGCCGAGCTTCGAACGGCGCCAGAGCCGATACTCCTCCGTCCAGCACCCCTTGAGCCGCGCCACCGCCGAGGCCGACAGCCCGCCGCCTCGGGGCCCAGCAGCGCGGCCAGCGCTGCCTGCATGTTGCCGGTCGACACCCCGTGCAAGTACACGAGGACACACCCGTCCACGCTCCTGGCGCGGCGCACGTATGGCGGTACCAGCACAGAATGAAACAATGCCGGCTCTTCGGCTCGGGAGCGTGCCTTCGGAATTCGCACCCTTACCAACCCAGCCCGGTGAGGATCTCGCGCTCAGGCGGGAAACCGTTGCGTACCACCGCCGCGCGGCCGTCCTCGAGGCGCTCGTCGGAAACCCGAGCGAGAAGTCTCGAATTCGGCCTGCACCGCTTGGGGAACGGGGCGTTGCGCACCCTCACGAAACATCGGGCTCAAGAGATCCTGCCCCTGCGCTGGCCTACGAGCCTTAACTACCGTATCCTTTTTCATGGTGGCCCGACCGCCTTTATTGGGAGGCTGAAAACGATCTCGACAATCGCATTTCAGCAGGTCACGCCGCCTTCCTCAACTCATCCCCGTACACCAGATTCGGTTATAGCTCTTTGGTCGGCGGGCGCTCCTTCAGCGGGGAGTACCTAAGCCAAACTCCTGGTCGAGGGCTGTCTGAGCCGAACAAGACCGCGGGATAGCTACGCCATTGACATAAAGTCATTCAATAACCCGGTCGCCCTGATTACTGGCTCTCATGATTTCGTCGCAACAACTTTGCCTGTGGAGCTGGTCATGCTGCTGCCTCTTATCGAGATTCCAATGGCATTGTCCAGTACAGTTTTCCTTCACCAACACCTTGCCCAGGTAGTGGCCATCTGTTTGCTTATCCAGCCACCAAACCTCATCACCTACTTTCCACGTGCCGCGCTCTATCCAGAAGGGGCTTTGCACGGTTACCCTGCCGACGTAGTCGTACGTGCCCGTCCGTCGGTTTCTCGACTCTCACCTGTCCGCCGTCCGGCGTGTTCCACAAGCCCAAGATGGAAGTCGTCCGCTTCCTTCACGGTGAAACCCATCGCCACACTCCAGGGGCTCCAACCCGCCGGATTCCAGGCAGCCACCCACCAGGTCGCATTCCCGCTGGTTACGTTCGCGGAAGGGGTCAGATGTGTCCCGGTTCCGGCTGTGCATCCCGCGGCTGAAGCTGCATAGACCGTATTGATGACGCCGTTTTCCGGAATTGTCCTTCACCACCAATTGATAATGTGTGGCATTCGACACGGCATTCCAGGTGTTCCGGGTGTGTGGATTGATATCCTCCCATTCGGGCTGATTGGTTTTGGCGCTGCGGCACATCACCGTCGACCTGAACGTTGAAACCCATTGCCGTACTCCATGGCCCCCACCCCGCCGCATTCCCGGCAGCCACCCACCAAGCTGCGCTCCCAGTGGCGAGACTCGTGGAAGGCGTCAACGCACAGCCCCGTTCCCGCGGCACAGCCGACCTCGGACGCCGCATAGACCTTGTTGATGTCCTGAGGAATCGTCCACCAGCAGTCGATAGGATGTCGCAGTCAACAATGCATTCCATTTGTAAGTCGGCTGCCTAATATTAATGGTCCCGTTTGGGCTGATCAGCACGCGCGGAATTTCACTATCCAATCGGGATAGGCCACGGCAGTGAATCCGCTCTGGATCGGATTGTGGGCATCGGAGCACCAGCTTTCCACGTCGACGGTTCCAGCCGCTGGGATTGTGCATAGTGGATCGGTGAGTTCGAATCGGTGTCCAACGCAATCATGGGTCTCCAGCCGACCAGGGTCAGGGTCATCCGGCGCCTCCCAGATCACTGGAAGGCTCTGCGGTCCGCCACCCACCACAACTGCAGCGGCTGGATTGCGCGTAGGTCAGCAGCCGCCCCGTAACCGGCAACCCCCCGAGGTTGGAAGGTAGGACAAGGTGGCGTTATATGCCGCGATCTTGTCGTACGTATCCAAGATCGATCCGCCCACCAGGCTGCTGGGCCGCCACGGTCTTCGGTGCATTCCGGGGGGCGTCGTCGACTAACACTCTGCGCGCCTCCCTCCGTTGCCTTGGGTACTGGAATTGCGGCATAGAGGGTTCCCCTCCCCATGACCGGTTCGGGGATCCGGAATCACGTCCCAATTGCAACATCCCTTTCATGATCGCCTTGCCGATTCCTCGTCCATGATAAGGCGACGCGACGCCGACCTCGTTGATCCATAGTTCGGCGGCTTGTCCGGGGAATATAATGGACAGCCGAAGCAAATCCAACGATCACGCCTTCCGAAATCGCGACCACGATGTGATGACGATGGTCATTGAGAAATTCGCGCTGCGAAGGTTTCGTCGACGGGGTTATCGAAGACATCGTCCGCGACTTTCGTAAGCAAGCCAAGGTCATCCTGGGTTAGGGTTTTAATCGTGAACATGGTCATATCTTAATTGTATCTGGAAAATCAGCGGCGGCGAAAATCATGGACAAGATCACTAATCAAAAGAATGCGTCCTTGAATTTGCCATGCCTTGCAAGTAAGGTATAATAATTGCGCTTCATTCATTGGAGACGAGAAAATCACACCAAGGCATTGTAATGGCTGGCGAACCCCTCATTTCATTCGACTATTGGAAGAACCTACAGATCACCCCGCAGGATATTGAATTCCTGCACAACCATCTCTTTGAAACCGAAACCCCGCTGACCACCCGCGGACTGGTGGCCGTATTGATTTACGAACGCAATCGGGCTGAACGGCTTGCGATCCAACAGCGCCGTCAGGCGGGCGGCAGGGTCTACACTCCCCGGGAAAGTTTTCAGGCTGGCGAGGGGATTGTCTTCCCGGTCTTTGGATTGGGAACACGGAAAGGTTGCCAGCCTCCGTGCGGGCAACAACCCCGACCTCGGCGAGTTTGACGTACTGACTGTACAAATGGAAGACGGTGACGAACGTCTCTTCGCCTCGAGACTTGCGGCTCATGCTCTTAACGAGGAGCCTGTCTCTGAAAAAAGTGACGACTTCGACCCTGACGCCATCCTGCGCGCCAACGGTCACGCCCTCGACAAAAAACTACGGGAAGCCCTGAAAAATGACGAGAACATCGTCCGCATTGCCGGCCGCTGGTTCCCGCGCGCCCTGCTGATAGACGTCAATGTGGGGCATCTCAATTTGGCTGAAGCAGTTCTGGACATGTCCGCAGGCGAACCGCTTCCCACCTCTGCACTGTTGAAGGACGTGTCTCTCCCCGAGGGAGTTAATCCGAAACTGGCTGAATTCTCGCTCAACCTTGCCCTGCAGGAGGATGGCCGTTTCGATGAGGTGGGTCCCGCGGGGGAGGTCCTGTGGTGTTTGTACAGGCTTGAGCCGGAAGGGGTTCGTGAAGTACCTTTGCATTTGTGGTACTCGCCGATCGAATATGACGCCTCGGTTCTCGATGAAAAAATGGTCGCATTGGAGAAGCAACTTGACGACGAGTTGAGCGAAGTCGAAGAGACAGAGCATGAAGAATTGCGCGAAGTTACCATCTCGTTGATCTATCCGCACCTGCGGGCGGGCACTTTGCCGCTTTCGAACCGCGTCCACTCGTTGATGCCGACCGCCTATGAGTTACCGCGCGTCCGCTTCACGCTCGTGGATGGGAAGACAAAACAAAAATTTCCCGGCTGGGTTGTGCGGGAACATAAATATGTATATGGATTGCAGGACTGGTACAGGTCGAACGCCCTCATGCCCGGGAGCCTGGTGAGTATTCGGAAGGGCGAAAAGCCCGGCGAGGTCATCATAGAAGCCAAGACCCATCGCTCCACCAAGGACTGGTTGCGGACGGTGATCGTTGGCGCAGATGGGGGCGTGGTCTTTGCCATGTTGAAACAGTCCATTTCAGCCGAGTTCAATGACCGCATGGCGTTTTCGATCCCATCCTTTGAGGCCGTGGATCAGTTATGGAAGCAGGAGGCGCGTCGTCCGTTTGACCAGTTGGTTGTGAACATGATCCGCGAGGTGTCCAAACTGACACCGCAGGGACACGTCCACGCCCAGGAATTGTATTCGGCGATCAATATTATCCGACGTGTGCCGCCCGCTCCGCTGCTTGCCTTGCTGGCTACCAAGCCCGAGATCGCGCACGTTGGTGACATGCATTTCAGAATAAACGAGTAGGAGTGAATGGAAAATGCCTGAAGGCAAACGAACCAGCCTTGTTTAACCCAACGTAACCACGCCCTTTCATATTGACTTTGACTGGTGGCAAAAGAATGAACGCGATTGGCATGTTTATTTGCGTTCCCTGCTGTGCGCGGAACACCAGGAAGCCTTTGCAAATGTGGAAGAGGGGCAGATGATCGACTGGGTTGACCCGCTTACTGCCGAAGTAAAGCCTGTGGAAGGTGTGCAGAATACCCTGATGTCTCACTGCGTCAAACAGCCTGATTTTCTGACCGAACAGACCGCCATGGTGGAGGCAGTCTTTCGTTTATTTCTGACGAACGGCAATATCCCCATGTCGTCAGATGAGCTGGGGAGTTGCCTGAAACGACCTGCCACGACAATCCTGCGGACACTGACAGGCGGGAGAGTATATAAGGGGATCAGGCCCGTCGCCAATTAAGGAATTGGTCTGGGGGTGGTTTGCCTGCTTTGCCAGGACGTAATACAATTGAATAAAGCCCTCGTAGCTCAACGGACAGAGCAGCAGCCTTATAAGCTGTTGGTAAACAAGGTCAAACCATCCCATAAATCCCAAAATTACTCTGTAAAACACTACTTTTCGGACTGAGAAGTAGTGTTTTTCCTTAAGAGTAGGACAATAGTAGGACAAAAGTTTTCAGTTGACTGCTGGCAAAATCCATTGTATTGTAGGGGAATTGTATCTTTAGAGTTTCTGAACGCCCCCAATAGACCCTTCATAAAGAGATAAGTACCCCTGGTGCGGATCGAACGCACAACCTGCGGATTAGAAGTCCGACGCTCTGTCCATTGAGCTACAGGGGCAAATCGGCGATAATTATAATCCAATAGAGATTGATTCATGGAAACAAAGGTTTGGGCATAAAATCAGATCTGTTAATAATTGTATCTCCGATTGAAATTGCGATTCCCTGCTCAGCGCACCCTCATTTAATTCGACCCATTACTAAATATTCCAGGAGAAATTGCGCTGCACCACAATGGCGATGCTCTTTTCACATCCCGAGTGTGCTATTAAGAAAGCCCTGAATGCGAACTTCTACCCATTCTCGCCAGCCAGGCGTGCGATTTGAAGTGTGCAACATCGCAACACCGCCTGTTTCTCGGCCGACAGGGTACTTTCTTCGATCAACGCGAGGCGCTCCACATCGTTCATTGCGCGGATGATACTAACGGGTATCTCGATGCTCCCCTCTGTAAAGGAACTGAGGTACTCGACCGCACCGGTGAGAAATTGACGCATCTCATCGTCCGAGCGTGCGGTGCGGATAAAACCCGTCAGGGTGGAAGATAACTTGGGTCCACGAGCAACCGTCGCTGAGGCTTTGAACGAACGCGTCGAAGAGAAGGAATGCAAAGCGATTGCCAATTCCGCAAAACTTTGCACGCGCTGATAAATCGAGTCGCCCATCAAATCCCAGATAACCGAACGCCAGTAACGGATCTGTTCAGGTAATTGAAGCAATTGGGTGGTCTGCTTAAGCCAGTCGCCATCCAATTTACTATTGGATTTTTCCAGCAAGAGATTGATATCGGTATTAAACAAGTTGCGTTGCATCAACACGGCCAAGTCGGGACGCAGAGTTGGCAACAGGTCGGGGATGAACGCGCCATTGGAAAAAAAATCACTGACGTTCAAACCATGGCGGCGGAGAAGTTCTTGTTGGAACAACGGTAACAGGCGGTGTATCGCGTCGCTATCTTCGCGCAAGGCAACAAAGGCTGAGTTGCCAGCCGGGAATGCCATTTCAATTCGTTTGAGAAACTCGCCGCGCCAATCTTGATAAATGCGCAATGTATGCAGGATTTCATAGACGGGCAGGCGCGGCAGAATGCGCTCAGCGATCAGGCTATCACGCTCGGCTTCGGGAAGATTCTTTTGTGCGTAATATTCGAGGGCACGGAACAAACCGGTAGTAAGTTGGTTGATGCCCAACACGGCGGTCTGCGCCTGATTGTGCGCAATCGCCCGCAACAGACTCCCTTGCTTGGAAAACGGAATGATCTCAGCGATATTGGCAAGGATTTGCTGGCCGCGGTCAACACCCGAAGCCGAGCTACGCCGTGAGGTGGGACGGTCGCGCAACTGCGGCATGGAGCGCCCAAAGAAATATGAAATGATATGAATACCAATCACATCTTCTGTGCGTCCATAAATAATGTGACGGAAATGGTCGGTGAGTTCTTGTAGGAAACCTTCGTAGAGTGGTTCCGGCATTCCAATCGTCAGACGTTCCAATTCTTGCACACTGCGGCTTTGCGTACCAAGGCGACTTTCAGCAAGCGTTTCAGCCGCGCGCAACAAATTCTGTAGGTGCGTCTGTTGCGACTCACGGATGTGATAAAGCAGGTTCACCAATTTGTGCACCGACAGGAAGCGCATATGTTCCGATATGCTACTTTGGAACGTTCGCAAATCGCCGCCGAGGAACACGCCTTGTAATGGCGTAACTGCGTATGCGGTGCTTTTCTGGGCGGCACCTGGCAAGTTACGGGACAATCGTCGGCGGTTATTTTCAATGTTCGTAAAAGCCGGCTGACCAGCCACATGTGAATAATAGCCGCCCTGCCGTTGCATCGGTTCGCCGCTACCCATCTTGATTCGTATAGACTCAGCGACGCCATGTTCCGCCAGCCATGCCTGGACGCCATACTTGGCTTTGAGATATTGGAATGCGCCGTTCGCCTGGCTAATCTGTTGACTTAAGTCCGAGCCAGCGATGAAGACCTCTGCCATTATCTCGATCAAGCGACTTTGCGGTGTTTGCTCGGTGAGCCGGCTTTGCGTGGCGTAATCCCAGATGCGGTCCATATAGGTTGGGATGTTCGTGACCGCTTCGAGTTCTTCGAACAAGGGGATTAACCAGATCGAGGGCAGTTCTGCATCCGGATGTTCGCGCCGGACCTGCTCCGCTTGCGTGCTCATTTTTCGATCAAGCGCGATCAATGCCTCAGACTTTGACGACATGCTGACTTGCAAAGCGAGGGTCATGCCGGGGTTGCCGTATTTTCCAGCGATGGCATTGATCTCCTGCATGTTATAAGCGGTCGTATCAATCGCAAATTGATCACGTGCTGTGATCATGCCCTGATGAATGCGCGGCGTGATCACCATGCGTTGCAAAATATCGCGGTAGCCAGCCACTTCACGCAATAACGGTTCCATTGTGCGGTTTGCACGAATATCTGGGAGCAAGGCATGTAATTGCTTACGTAACTGCTTGTTCAACCCGAAATAAGTTTCAAGCATCTCCCTGCGTTGACGGCGGAGGTCTTGCATGTTCTGTTCATAACGGTCATTGTGTTGCCAAAGGACGTGAGCTGGATCGTGGCGCAAATGCAAGCGTGTGGCTAACTTCTGGAACGGAGTCGCATCCACTGAAAAGGGCAGGATGCCGCGATAACGTTGTTCGAGTTGATGAGTTAACTGCGTGATGTTATTCAACAATTGTGTAAAGCGCCGACTCTGTTGCGGCAGGCGATCTATTTCAACTAATAAGTTGGGATCAATCGCAATGTGTGAACCAGCCTGACGAAGTAGGTTGAGGATACGCGCCATGCGGCGGACATTCTCCATCACAGCCGCGGCGATCAAACGATGTCCCTGACCTGAGGGACGGTTGCTGCCATCCCAATCACTCCAAAAGGATAGGAACGGTTTCAACTTGGTATCTGTAAACAGGTCGGTATACGCTTCGCCAGCGATGAGCGTATCGAGGTCAAGCAGGATTTCGTCGGCTTCGAGTTGGGAATCAATGCTAACGTTGTTCCCCAAAAATTCACGGAGCACTTCCTGCCCCGCCTGTTCGATCAACGCAGGTGCCACGGATTGTTTAGCAATCAACGCGCGCAGAATAACATCGAATGCCATTTCCGCTTTCACGGAATACATTTGCGTTGGATGAACAGTGCGATCGTAATTTCGCAAATGGAACAACTGCTGACGACGCGCAAGCGAGTCTTTCATGAACTCAGGCTCGAGTCGGCTTGTAAGCCAGTCACCACCATCCATCACTGCGCGACGCATCATTTCATCGCTAACCAAAACGCGATCTGACAAGCGCGTGCGGAACACATCCAGACGCGAAGGCAGGTAATCGGCGATGAATTCTTTTCGTAGGCGATTGCCATCCACCACTGGTAAAGTGGTGGACTGTTGGAATGAACGGCTGTGCTCAAACTGCAGACGAACTTGACTGGCGATATTTTCCCAGCGAGATAAACGATCTGTTATGCCAACGTTGCCACCTGTTGGAAGATGAACCGTTAATTTTTTACGGTTATAACGAGCATCTTCCTCTGCGATCATGCGGTTGAGATCAATCAATAAGCGGCGGGTTTTGGATAACAACGTTGCGGCGTGATCCACACCACCGAGGGTTAAGCGGAAGGTCCTTCGTCCCGTATCAAACCCTTCTTCAGTACGAGCGAACGTCGCCAGAGGTAAAAGTCCAATGCCGCGTCGGGCTAATGAAGAAGCCAGCCAATCCAGCGAGAGTCCATCTGGCAAATGCTTTACATGCAATAACGGGTACATGCTCCCCGTTGGAGGGATGATCGTCAAGCCAAACGGATTGCGATCTGCAGGTAAATTTTCAGTCGCGGTCATCAGGGCTTGCGTGCGCTCAGCAAAAAGTTTGTTGCGCAAGCGCCAATAAGTACGCGCGCCTTCCATCGGGCCACGATAAAAAAGATAACAGATGAAGATCGCCATCAGATTTGGCTGGACCAACTCAGTCAGGAGTCTGAACCGTTCCCGTAATTCCGTCTCACGAATCTCGACAACCGATAATCTGGCTCCTGCCAAACAATCAGTCTTTGACATCGAGTGGACTGTGATGAGGCGTTCGGTATCGGCTTCGTTCAGTATCCCATCGCGCACGAGATCAATCGCAACTTGACGGGCGGTCTTGATCTCAACAAATGCATCCACAGGCGCGACATTTTGATACGCGAGATCGTCAATGACATAGATGTTATGTTCGAGACAATACGCGATCAACTTGCGGACGTCGGCTTCGGCAAAAATTCTGCCCGTGGCGTTATGCGGATTGTTGATCGCCAACGCACCACGCTCATGCCAATGCGGATCAAGATGACAAAGATGTTCGAGCTTTGCGATAAGCGCATCTACATCCAATGCGAGGTCTTCGGTCAACGGGACGGTATGCACATTGGGGAAGCATTGTTCGTAAGACCAACTCAAATCAGGGATAACTACATCGGTGATGCCGCAGTGAAAACCCAGCATGCCGAGGGCAGTGCGCGAAGAACCGCTCGCAACAATACAGGCATCGGGACGATATTGATGTTGATGTTTAACAAACACGCTGAGGAAGCTGCGCTGCAAAGTTTTCTGCCAGACAGGATCGTGAGCATTCACGATCAACTGCTCGAGTAACTCGCGACTGCCAATGTCGGCAAGTTCATCAATGAAGCCTGCCTGCCAACGGTTGTGGATCCATTTGGAAACCATGGACGATTTCTCATCCACAAAATTAATCGCATGGGTCAACGATTGCGAACTATCTTGTACCAATTTCTCGAGTTGGGTTCCAACACGAGTCGCCAGTTGCGAAAGTGCAACTTCGGCAGTACTGCCTCCCTGCCATTCATCAAGCCAGCTTTTATCTGGAAAGACCGCAGTCGGAGTTTCTGTTTTAAGTTCGGCAAGATTTTGTTCAAGCAGGAAACTCAAAAATTCAATTTCAGAAGCGGACGGAGTCCCCTTCAATTTGAAATGAACGTTTTCAATGACACTCAGAAAATCGGCATTGCCTGCGATGAAGACTGTAGACAATGTATGCAAGCGCGATGCAAAGATCGCGGGTGTCAACAAGCGGATCACACGCTGAACCAGTTTCGCTTCACGTGCCAGAGAAAATTGATTCGGCGCGTTATTTGCTTCGATAAAGAATAGCGGACGTTCCAAACTCGTGAGGCGCAATTTGCGGCGCGTTTCTTCGCTCAACATAGCGCCGATCAAAAGGAAGGTCGGCGTTTCAGGTTGCACGTTCAGACATTCTTCCACTTCAACACGCGCTACTCGTTCATCATCGGATAAACTGTCAATAATTACATTGGGGATTGTCTTAAGCAGTTCAGGGAATTCAAGGCGATAGCATAAGATGCGCGCTGGCACAATTTGCAAATATTCAGAAATAGCGGACAGAATGATGCGTAAGGTCTCGCTGATCCCGCCCGAAGCGATAACAACTTCACGCCTGCCCGATTGCTCGCCCATATCGTACTTCAATGGCTCTTGCTGACTCTCCAGCCATTTGCCGAAAGATTTCACCAGCGGATGAGGCGTCTTGCGGTTATAGCCACCTCGCGGCATATACGGACTACTTTTTTGGATTGTACGAATCAAAAATTCAAGCTTCGGCTTGTCGGCGCTTTCCCATCCCAGATGTTCAAGGATCGCATCGGGATTCGCATCCATCAAGTCCTGCCGATGAACGTCAATGCCCAACGCGATACGCAGAAAAGCCGAAGAAAGCTTCACATCCTGCAACGGGTTGCCAATATGAAAATTGACCCGCTCTTCCGCAGGGACTGGCGCTGCCGCCGTCGCTTCGCTGATCTCCGAAACGCGTGCGGCACGAATTTGCTTCAAACGAAAATAAGCAAGCGGATCAGTGTAACTCATTATCCATTCTTCTTAGCGTCCAACGCCTTCTGCAACAAACTCTGGAACAAATTCAACAATTCCGAACCAGACGCCAGATCATTCGGAGAAAGCGAGATCACCGTGCGCGCGTTCTTCAATCCCTGGCTGGCTTCTGCCAAACGCGCGGCTTGCGGCGTCAGCACCAACAACTCAGGGTTGTTCTTGAGAATTTCCAACTCTTCTTTTTCAAATGCCAAACGCAGACGACTGCGCGACAATTCATCTTCAAGTCGCTGTTGTGCTAAACCGTTTTCCTGTTCGAGTAGTGCCTTCTTTAATGCAGTCTTTTTCAACTGGAGGGTATGTTCCATCTCAGCGATATCTTCATCCGCTTGATACCTGGCTTTCGCCACCGCTACGCGCGCCTGATTATTCAAACGTTCGGTCTGTTCCAACAGACGAGCCTGTTCCTGCTGGCGCAAGGCATCCCCGATTTCCGAGTCGCTCGGCTCCAACGATTGCACCGCCAGCGAAATCAATTCAACGCCAAACTTCTCCTTGAACTGACTCGAACGCTCATTCAAATAACTCACCAGACCCGTTGAAGAAAGCGCATTGATCTCCACATGCTCGGCATATTCCTTCACCAGGCCTTCCAGACGAATGCTCGTCTCTTCCGCGGCGCGGCTGATCGCCTCGCTGCTCCAGCCACCCACGCGGATCAACGCCTGAATGTTATCCAACGCGGGCGCCACTGAGCCGACCAACTTCACGTTCACACCGATGCTCCCTGAAGCAGTTGCTTCGACCGTTAAGTGGATAGGGCTGGTCGTACGCTTGATCGGTAAGCTGAAATGACGTGGATAAAGCAACCCAGTCCACCAGCCGATCTTGCCTTTGGATTCAAACAACACCAACACGTCAGGCTGACGAACGCGAAATTCAAAAATCACCAACGCCACCGCCAACACTATAACGACAGCAATAACAACAAATAAGATTTGCATAATAAGAACCTCCTTACAGGACACTTTAAGTTTTTAATTCGGTGCATTATACTGCGAGTATAGGTTTTTAAAGTGGGTCTCTTCATTCGGAGTGTAGCGCAAAACTATCGGGGAATTAGGAATGGGTCGGAGAAAGGGTGTGAGCATTCCAGGCATTCTGAAACCGTCCGCTGTGGAACGCACCTAAGGCAGCCAGCATGGCTTGAGCGTTTTCTCGTTTCCAACCACGACCTTGTCTTTTCATGCGATGGTTAACCACGGTATTGCTGTTTTCTGAACGCTGGGTTCGCACTGTCCGCGAAGAATGTCTAGATTGCATTCTTATATTTAACGCTGCTCATCTACGGCGTGTCGTGATTGAGTTCGTGGATTATTACAACACTGCTCGTCCCCATCCGGGCATTGATCAGCAGACCCCCATCCCCCAAGCAAGACCTTCAAGTGGAACCATACAGCGTAGAAATGTCCTGGGCGGCATCATCCACGATTACTATCGTGCCCCCACTCTCCTTGCTCGTCCTGCTACTTGAGTCCCCCTGCTCGTTACCCCTTCATAAAAAACCATCTTTTGGGTTATAGCGCGTCTCATTGCCAATCTGAGCATTCTTTTTCAGTTGAATTCCCATAATTCACCGTTTTCGAAAACCATTCTTGGGATCAACAGTGGTCGGTTTGCCAACTTTTTTGCCCTGTTTTCTGTCGGTTGATGTTTTGCACGATACGGGGGACAAGCACCGTCATATCTGGGGTATGACGGTGCTACAATTTAAGTGGACAGCGGTATACCTTAACAGGGTGAAATTATCGGATGGGGCGGAAAGAATAGTTGGGCACAGTGTCCCGATACCGTAATCTCACTTTGGCGCCCTCTACACTTGAGTTTCTGCCTCTGCCTCCATCTTATCCAGCCTGGTGTAGTAGTCGCGGATCTCTTTCAGGTGCGCCCAGGCGATTTTTCCCGTGAGCAGCAGGTCATCGCTGGTCACATTGGTCTCCGGATCACGTGCGCCGTGTTCGAGTTCCACTTCGAGCCCGCGCCGAAACTGTTCCAGATCGATCTGTGACCAATCGATTTTGAGCTGCGTCCCGATTGAACGAGCTTCCTCCGTTGAGAATTGACGTTTTTTATTCATGTGATCCTCTTTTTTTATCTTTATTCCTGTCTAGGTTGAATACCCCGCGGCTTGCCGCATTTCCGATTTTGCTTTTGGGTATTCGATACCCCGTCCGCTTGCGGCGGGGTAGTTCATTTCAAAAAATATTCCCGAACCTTTGCTACAATTTGATTTTCCGTCATACTATCTGCGGTTTCAATTTCGGCGATGTATTCTTTAAGATCAGAATTTTTCAGTCGTTTCACAAACTCGCCCTTGGTTTCACCTGGGCCAAAGATCTGTATCAACTCCGCATCACGAATATGAGCGATGATGTCATCAAAGTATTTGCCAAGTTGCATGTCGAGTTTATTGCCTCGAATCGCCTCTGTTGTTTGCAACCCATCCTTTCGCGAACCACCCGCGAACCGGATCTGTTTTTCTGTACCTGATTTTATTCGTGTGATTTGCTCACCCTTCTCAGTCAACTTCACAATAATCGCTTCCCGATTGTCAATCCACAAACCGATTTTCTTTTTCATATATACTCCTTATCCATGTCTATGCGAGCTGACTTTTTTAAAATCGATGAATCCCTGTTCAACGTTTGTGTCGATCAACTGCACCCGGACTGGTTCACCAACGTCCAAACCTTCAAACCCTTCCACAAGCTTGCCTTCAACAGGGATCGTGAGAAGCCGGACCCATGTTCCTTTTTCGGAAGCACCGGTTACGATCGAATCGAACCGCTCCCCGATCCTTGATTTCAAGGAGGAGCGCAGCTGCTGATTTTTCGACGCGCCGTTCCACCTTCTTGGCTGCATCCTCCGCCTCGGTGCAATGAGTTGCCAGTTCATCCAGCTCATCTGTATTGTAGGGCGTGGGGTTTCCTTCCAGTGCAGCTTTCAAGAGACGTTGGGTCAGCAGGTCAGGATAACGGCGATTCGGAGCAGTGGAGTGGGCATAATCCTTGACCGCCAACCCAAAGTGCCCTGGAGCATTCCCTTCAGGCAATTCAGCTATATATTCGCCAGAACCCAAAAGTTTGATTACCACCAGGGATAGGTCGGGGAACCGAACCGGATCTTCGGCTTTTTGTTTGATGAGAAACCCTTCCAGCGCCTTCGAATCTGGATCGGTTGGAAGTTCGTAATTGTATTCCCGGGCAATTTCGACGATCCGTTCCCATCTTTTGGGTGTGCGTACCACGCGACGGATCGAGGGGAATCCGCTGGCTGACAGATAACGTGCTGTCACACCATTTGCCGCGATCATGAAATCTTCGATGATCGCCTTGGCGCGGTTTTTTTCTTCGATTTCGAGCACACGGATCTGATCACCCTCGAAAACTGGTTTTGCCTCAATGGTTTCCAAGGTAAGCGCCCCGTGAACATGGCGAATCTTTTTCATGTTTTGTGCCACCCGGTCCTGAAGTCGCAGATTCCCATCCAGCCCTTTAACGGCGGTAATCGCTTCAGGGATCTGACCATTGTTTTCCAACCAGCCTGCCACGCTGTTATAAGCAAGTTTCGCGTGATTTCGTACCCATGCTCGGTAGATGCTTGATTCCTGAAGAGACCCGTCTGCACCCATTACCATTTCGACAACGATCGATAGACGATCTTCGTTGACATTCAAGGATGTAAGGTCGGTGGATATTCCTTCCGGAAGCATTGGAAATATCTCAGCCGCTGTATAAACCGAGGTGGTGTTATGGCGCGCGTGTTCATCAATTGCAGAACCATCTTTTATGAATGCGTCCACGTCCGCAATGGCAACCCGGATCTGTATATTGCCTCCCGGCATTGCCTCGGCCAGGGTAAGTTGATCCAGGTCGCGCGAGTCATCGTTATCAATGGATGCCCAGGGAAGGTGCCGCAGGTCGCGAATCCCAGGTGAACCACCCGCTGTTAATGTAGGGATCTGAAGCTTTCCCAGCTCGGCGATTGCTTCGGCCGAAAAATCAGGGAGCAAGCCTCGCTCCAACATTGCTCGATGGGCGATGCCTTGTAAAATGGCACGGTGATGTTTGTTATTTGTATTCATTGGATATCAAAATATCATCATTACTTTAAATCTGTATTGACCCATTCATTACGCCTTTTTTTGGGGTACCGGTTGTGATCTCACCTTTTTCTTCCATTCACTGAGAGGTGTACCTGCTTTGCGAGACTCTTGTTTCATTCGCCTCACATGCTTGCGCATGCCCCTGGATGTCTTTTTGATTTTTCCATTGCCTGTTTTTGATGCCATTATGTCAACTCCATATTCTGTTATTGGATTTCTTTACGCAGGAAAATCAGTCTGATACTCTTTCAATCTTCGTCCGATTCCGGTATTCATCATATTCCGGAAGCAGGCGGTCGTATTCCTCGTCCATCAGAGGGGACGAGATCATGAAATCTGCGGTTGCCCGATTGCAGGCAATGGGGATATTCCACACCACTGCCATCCGCAGAAGCGCTTTTACATCCGGGTCATGGGACAGGGACTCAAGCGGATCCCAGAAGAAGATCAGAAAGTCGATCTCGCCTTCGACGATCCTGGCCCCGATTTGTTGATCTCCGCCAAGCGGTCCACTCTCAAGTTTGTGAATGGGAAAACCGAGTTCCTGCTCCAGGAATGTGCCGGTGGTGCCTGTCGCATAGATCGTATGGTGTGCGAGGAGGACTCTGTTATATTTTGCCCATTCGACCAGGTCGCGTTTTTTATTATCGTGCGCAACAAGAGCAACCTTTTTATCGCGTTCGATCGTTATTTTGCTTTGTTTCACATCAACTCCTTTGGACCGACTTCATCTCCTTACAGCTTCTGTTGTACCGACTAATGGTGGGATCGGTGCACCGCTCTCTGTCACCGCTAATGCGTTTTGAACGACCTCAATAATCCGTTGTTCGGAGGTTGCCGGGGCAATAGTGATCAATTTGTTCCGGTCAAACTCTCTTGACAATTCATCTGCCAGACGTCCGGTACGGCTTAAAGCGATAACAGGGCGACCCAGCTTCAAACTCAAGTCGATGTCTTTTCGGGAAACCTCTCCGCCATTGATCAAGATCGTCACAGATTTATGATCTTTGGATACTATGGTTGCCGCATCGACGATCCAGGAAACTCGTCGCCAAACTCACCGCCGGGCACCAGGATGAAATGAGAGTAATGAGGCTCCAACTGCCAGCGCTTTTTTCCCCACCATAAAAATTTTGTGCTGCGTGGACCGCCAGCCCAGGTGACCAATTCTTCGGGTGCGATGCCAACCAAAGGAAATGTATGCCCGCTTTTCCAGCGTATCTGACCGATTTTCGCCATAACCCCCATGTCAGTCCCGCCGCAGATGACCACTGCATTCAAATCGTCTGCGATCCCGACAATGGTTTGGATGGCGCGCCGGGTCGCATCCGCCTGTAGTTCGTCGATCCCGCCGCCGATCAACACAATGACAGGATAACCGTCAGACAGCCGTAATTCTGAAATGGCTTGAACCAGATCCGAAGGCTTGCCGGGGAAAACGCACAGCACTTCCTGGCCTGGAAAAATAATCTTTTGAGTACGCATAATCACCTTTCTTTCCTGCTGGTCATCGTTCCAACAGGTTATCCGCCTGGCATGGCCGGGGCAATAACCAATACATTTCTTGCCTTTGAAAACTGGAGTAGTTTGCCATGCATGAACACAAGTGGATAAACCAATAGGGTAAACAGATACATAACAATAAAGAGCAAGTTCAATTTCATTGTCTTTTCTCCTCAGTAACGCTAAAACGGGAAATTAGCCCACCTTCCCAGATCTCATCCTACGTCAACTACTCCCCAGCCACATCCAACTGCCGGGGAGTAGTATTCTCCGCCACCTGGGGAGAGGTGTTTATTCAGGAAAGATCAAATCGGGAGCGGGCTGGGAAGCGCTTCTGGACCTTTGCGGCGATCTGAAGGTCGGTCAAATTGCCGATGTCTTCCAGGCTGACGATATATCCCGACAGCCCGCGCTCTCCAGATGCTTTTGGAGTTCGTACTTGGCCTCTTGCGGTCCAAATATCTGGATCTCCGTGGCGTCCCGAATATGTGTGACGATCTTGTCGTAGTATTCGCCGAGGTGGTTCCAGAAGCGCCTGTCGCGTGTTTCCTCCGGTGCGCCATCCCCAGGAACAACGGCGGAGTGAAGGACGTAATGCTCCATATCGGAAGTGATTATTCTTCTTGCCTCAACATCGTTTACGATGCTTACGATTACAGCTTTGTTGCGGTCGATCCACAAACCGACTTTCTTGTTCATTGGGTATCTCCTTTTTCGGGTGAACGCTGGATCGTTGACCCATCAAAATCGGCTGTTCGAGCCACGGTTCACATTCCTTCACGGCTGCGCAGATTACGTCATCTCTTCTCAAACGGGAAGAGATGACGTGTGACACATTGTGCGATCAGCGGCGGACTGCCTTGACGATCCACAGCAGGACAACGGCGCCCAGCAGTGTTACCAGCATGGTTGGGAGGGTGATGGCATCATTGATCGTCCCGATCTTCAGCAGGGGGCTGATGAAGTACCCGGCGATGAATGCGCCGACGACGCCCACCACGATATCGAGCAAAATGCCCTGTTGTGAATTCGTGCGCATGATCCGGCTGGCGACATAACCGACGATCGCTCCAGCGATGAGGTAGATAATAAGGTTCATTCTTTTCTCCTGTTTGAGTGTTTCAGATTTTACGGTGTCCGGCTGCCGTCTCACTTGAGAATGGACGGTGACGATAACCCTGACAGATTACGAGTTCGAGACTGTCTTTTCCTTCAGTTTGGCTTCGTACTCCGTCACGCGCTTGTCGATCTCGTCGGCTGCGGCTTCACGGGTATAGCCGTACTTTTCCTGGATGATGCCTGTCAGAACATCGAGCTTGCCAGCGGCGCGATCCAGGTCGTCGTCGGTGAGTTTGCCCCACCAGGCTTTCGCCTCGCCTCGGATTTGTTTCCACTTGCCTTCGAATACATCCTTGTTCATTGGATCCTCCTTGGATCATGGGTAAAAGCTGCCCCAATGTACGCCGGCGCTCAGGACAGTTTTGGTGCGCCGGATCTCAAGTCTCTCGATCAGCCAGGCAGTCATCAAGGTCGGACGCTTGCGGCAACGGTGCGCAGGCGTTCTGCCACACGCTCGGGCGTCTCACCTTTGCTGATGAACGCATCGGCGCCGGCGGAGAGCGCGGCTTGCTGACGGGCGTCCAGATGGCTGATGAGAACAATGACCAGCGCGGCCGGACAAGCCCTGCGGAGTTCATCCAGCGCCGCAGTCTGCGAGTTGGGGAGCAGGTCCCATTCGATCAGGAGCATATCTGTACGGCTGATGGGCGCCTGTGCCAGCGTCGTCGCCCAGTCGGTGGCTTCTCCAACTACTTCCATATTGAGATCGAGGAGCAGGATACGCAGGGCGGAACGTTCTTCGGGTTTGGCATCGGCGATATATACGCGGGTCATGTACTCATAGTACAGTAGATACTCCCCAGCCACATCCAACGGCTGGGGAGTTTGTGTCTCACCCACTTGGGGGAGGGCTGGAACGGGATCGCCTGCGCCGACGAGCCGAAAGGAACTGGTCCGTGTGGTAACTGGGGAGCGGAGCAGGGAGTATTTTCTGAAAACCCCACCCCCCATATATGGGGGTAAAAAACGGGGTTAAAGCCAATTTGACGATCCTGTATAGCTGGCTAGGAGCTGGCTAGACGCTGGCTAGAAGCTAGCTAGACGCTGGCTAGAGAAAAATACCCCCATATATGGAAAAGGCGTTTTTCGGATTTTGGGGGAATTGTCACGTCAGCATCGTCCCCGAAGGGGAGACGTGACCTGCCCCCTGCGGGGACCTTCGGCGGGGTTGGCTACCCCCAATGGGACGTTCATTTCTCCATTAAATTGATGCCTTTGAAAAAATCGGAGATCGCCAGATCGCGCGGGCGTTTGCCCTGCTGGAGGGCGGCTTTTTCATACTGTTCACGGACCTGGGGGTGCGCCAGGGCGGCTTTGGCATAGGCAACCGCCTCCTTGAAGCGCTGGCGGTGCGCCTGCTGTGCCTCGCTCGGTTTGACATTGGACATGTCGGGTTTTCTGCTCATGATCGTTTCGCCGTTACGGGTACGGCGAAAGACAAGATCGCCCAGCGTGCCGTGCAATTCTTTTATCATCGGATTGATTTTTGCTTTTGCCATAGCCTCCTGCCTTTCAGACCTGTAATGGTAAGTGTTACCCGGTAAGATCACTGCTTTGAACAGATCATAGACTCAATTATGCCATACCCCACTCCCCATATATAGCCTTACCTGTTTGATGGTTTCTCAAATAGACCTCTTGCGAAAGTCAAAATGCAGGCCAAGCTTGCAGCCCGGCAACATCTTGGAACACATGATTTGGCGGGTTATCCCTTTCAGAGTGCTTACCCTACGAGTACAATGCCGCGAAAACCCGCCCTGCAAGCACTTATGCCGGAGGGCTATTGAAAGAACCATTCCACGACTGCATTAAGAATTCTGGCAACGACCAGAAAAATCACAAGGATGATGACAACATCACGCAGGTAGGAAAACCCCTTGTTGCGGATCGGGACATGCCCGTTCCTGATCTCGATACCATCCACCCTCAAGGAATAGACCTGCCCGCTCTCATCCCCGGTCTTTGCTTCAAGTTCGAACGTATGTACTTTGTTATCAAAGGTACGTGTCGCATGGCCTGCAACGTTTTCCCGCATGCCGCCTGCCGTCACCACCTGTTGTCCATCAATGAAGAGGGATGTATCTGTGGCTCTCCAAAGGTATTTGGGCATCAATTCCGAACGGATCACCATCTCATGCCCCTTCCAGTCGAATATCTCGTCGGTTGAAAGATCTTTGGCAAAGCCGACCTGTGTTGCGGGTGTTTTGAATTCTGGCGGTTCCGCCGCCATGCTCTCCGCGCTGATGTGCTGGAGACTGGCTGATAGTAGCCTCAGACCCGCGTCCAGGTCCTTGCTCAGGTCAACCAGCCTGATCCCTGCCAGTTGATATTTCATTGCGGCGGGAATGCTCACCTGCTCGATCATGGCGGGAATGATCGGTTTGCCCGAAGACTCTGCCAGATCCAGTTCTTTGCGAATATTGTCCGACATGATGGCGTTTGGCGACAATGCCACCAGTAACAGCGCGGAACCCTCGATGGCTTCCACAATTTCCTGCCGCCACGGATTTCCCCCGACAATGTTTTGGGTGTCCATCCAAACATCGTAACCGGCTTCCACCAGGTACAGGTAGATCTTTCTGGCTGTCTCCACGTCCTTTCGGGAGTAGGATAAGAATATCTTTAGCGACTGTCCCACTTTCACCTCCCGGTCTTCAATTCATCAATGTCCACAAGCAACAGGAAAATATCAAGGCAAGCGCAAGGGCGGCAAGGAAACCAAGCTGTTTATTGCGGACCACAAACCTGCCATGCTTGATCAATTCGCCATCGATGCTGATGCGGTATTCCCCC
Organism: uncultured Chloroflexia bacterium; assembly: GCA_963718215.1. Taxonomy (GTDB): domain Bacteria; phylum Chloroflexota; class Anaerolineae; order Anaerolineales; family Villigracilaceae; genus Defluviilinea. The sequence goes on along the minus strand of CAVQYK010000022.1, from coordinate 197,228 downwards.
TGGCTCGAGGTGAAACGAAGACTGTAAGGCTGGTGGAGGTGCATGAAGGTGCCTTCGCCCACATCGCGCATGGTAAAGCCTCCCGCTTTTGCCACTTGATAACCGTCCACGAATACGGTCGTATCCGACGCCATCCACAAGTATTTGGCCTGTACTTCGCCCCGGATCACGATCTCGTGACCGCGCCAGTTGACAGCCTCATCCGTATCATACCTCACGAAGGCCGGGTTCACCCTGACCTGACCGTTCCCATCCGCCATCCTGCCCATTTCCTGAGCCCGTTCGTCCCCCAGCGCGGCCAGGAGTTTCTCGAAGGCGATATCGGGTTCTTTTACGAAACTGATGATCTGAAGCCCGGCCAACTGGTATTTCATGGAGGCCGGGATATCGCAATACTCCATTTCCAACGGTATGATGGGTTTGTGAGAGTCCCCTGCCAGGTTCAATTCCTTCAGGACATTTTCTGATGTGGCTGCACTCGGCGAAAGTACCATGAGAAAGTGGTCGCAACTTTCCACGGCTTCCACGATATTGCGCTTCCACTGCTCGCCTCCACGTAAATTGAGCGTGTCCAGCCAGACTTCGTAGCCTGCAGATTGCAGGCGTACGATCAATGGATCCACCCGGTCTGCGTCTTTTCTTGAATAGCTTATGAACAATTTGTTCATGATACCTCCCGTCTGAGGGTGATTTTGCCTCATTCGCCATTCCATTATAGACCTCCGAGGTCTGACAGACCTCGGAGGTCTAAGCCTCCCTACACTGACTTCACCACCAGCCCTTCGACGGGCTCAGGACAAGCACTTCCTCGCCGAGCATATCCGTCACCTTGACCGCGATGGTCACGCCCTTTTTCGCTTCCACCGCATACTTCCCTTCGACCAGGTCATTCTTCCTCTCAGGGACATCTGCCAGCGTGATGTTGAAGACTTTTCCATCGTAATCCGCATCGATCATGACGCTATCCACCATCGAGCGCCAATCGCTGACCTGTGGACTGAAAAGCGGATTGCCTTTGTTCTGTTGGCTCAGGCGTTCGAGAATGGTCGGCGAGATGAAGTCGTCAATGGTGATCTCGACTTTTTGGATTCCGGGATTCGTGTGCCCGTTAGGGTATGCTCCCGTTTTTTCGGCAGCGAGCTGCCTGATTCCACACGGAATGTGACCTTAGCCTTGGCGGGTTCGTGCGTGAAGAAGCCGCCGTATTTGGGATCGGAGCGCAGTTCGATGACTTCGATCTTGTTGGGGATGTTGCCCTGCTTGCGGAGTTTGTTCCATTCCTCCAGCCAGGCTTCGACGGCGTATTCCTTCCCCAAGCCGACCACTGTAATATCCCGTTCTTCGTCGGGACGGTTATTGAGTTCTTTCTTGATTTCTTCCAAATCCAGCGGCGTGATGGGATGGTTGAACGGCACGATCTTGACCAGCTTCTTCCCCAATGTGCCATCGAAGAAGGCATCGGTTTTCGTGCGGGTCATGCCGAGATGTTCGACCGCCAGATTGAAGGCTTCGTTGTGCTGGATTTGCAGGTCGTAATCATTGACGCGATATACCGCAAAGCCAAATTGTGCAGGTGCGGGTGTTTCTTCGGTCTTCCATCCCAGGCAGGGATGCGTTTTGCCTTTTGCACTTTCAGTTTGCTCTTGCATTACACCTTGCAAGCGTTTGATCGTGGTTTGAATAGCGCCCTTGTTGATATCTGCCCCGATCCAACGGCGACCGAGTTTTTGGGCAACGGCGGCGGTTGTGCCTGAGCCAATAAAACAATCAAGAATAATATCATCAGGTTGCGATGATGCTTTAATAATTCGTTTCAACAATGTCTTCTGGTTTTTGGGTTGGATAATCCAGTCCTTTGATGGCTTGGAGTTTATAGGATGTATATCTGTCCAAATATCTTGTACAGGTATACCTTCCGTATTCATCAAAATACTATTTAATCTAGGTATGTCCGTTTAGTATAATACAATTTCTCCTTCAGCATCAACTTGTCAATATTCTCTTGTGATAACTCCATGCACCGTTGGAGGTTCATTACCTTATTTCCATAATCTAGCTCGCTTGATCCGTGCTCTGAACATCGATTCTGAGTCGTATAATTCTTCCATTTTCGATCTTCTGACGTGTATGTGACATTCTATGTATTCTTTGACATATCAACGATACTGTTTGTTGAATAGATCATTGCCTTTGTATACTAATAAGTATTGATCTGAATTTGTCCAAATGCCCATGTGTCGCTGTGAGCATATATCTTTGCCAGATTATTTCATTTCTGAAATTTTCAGTACTCAAATATTTCATCAAGAAACAACGCAGTAAATGATGTCACTTGCTGTAATCTCAATGAAGATAAATGCTTCCATCTTCCGATAATAATTCTTTAGCATTAGAAGTCGCTCATACATAAACTGTAAGTAATTGTCATTTGCCCAAATATCTGTATATTGTATTTGTTCCCCTAATGTATAGACTTTCTCCTTCCAAGTCTTTGCTTTTAGCCACCACGTAAATTCACTTTCCGCACATAATCTGCGCCGCTATCGAAGGGCGGGTCAATGTAGATCAGTTTCACCTTGCCGCGATAGCCGTTGGCAAGCAAGTAGGCGAGCACGTCTTTGTTGTCGCCGTGAAAGAGGAGAGCGACCTCACCCTGCCCTTCGGGCATCCCTCTCTCCACGGGAGAGGGGAGCAGGTGCGGCATGGAAGGTTTCAACCAGTTGGGCGGGGTAGGCAATCGCATGGCGCAGGGGTTTCTTGCCCACCCAGGTCAGCATCGGGCGTCCCTTGGCGGGTTTGATCTCCACGCGGGTCTCGGTCTTCTTCCTGTCACTCTCCCGAGAGAGCATCGGGACGTTGTGAGCCGAAGGCGAAGAGTTCTCGCCCTTTGGCTTTGAGACCCTTCCCCTTCACTTCGTTCAGGGTCAGGGTGACATGCTTTTTGGTTTTCGATGGACTTGCCGTTTTCTTTGAGGTCTTCATAAGATTTCCTGTTTCACATGATTCCTTCAAATAGCAGGCTTGTTGCCAAACACAAAAATAAGCCAGATCAGAAAGACAAAAATACCAACGGCAACTGGCAGAATATATCTGGATAACCATTTCTCGGCTTGGGTAAGTTCTCGCAGTGTTCCATCTTTCCTTCGCAAGAACGAAGGGAGGTCCAGGTCATCCGTGCCGATATTTGACCCTATCCGTTTCAAGAGACTGCCTGGTCTGATGGTTGTCGGCATGGATTTATCCATGATCGCCGCTCTAACCGTTCTGGGATTGCTCGCGTTTCTCTTCCCGTTTTGAACGCATCCGCTCGCCAATCAGACCCAGCACAAACTGCAGGACCAATGTCACTACACTGCTTGCCAGAGAAATCCCTGCGCCAATCAGGATGAGATACACATCACGATCCACGTTTCTTCTCCTGCAAGAAGGATTGTGCTTGAATCGTATCGTTTGCGCTGATACTGTCTGTCGATGTAAAGATCATCTGGTACTTCAACTTGTCGGGGTTCAAGCCCTGCCATTTGCGCGTGGCAATCGCCTTTGCGCCGTTCTCGCCGTCAATCTCATGCGTGCGCTCGCGCTCGCTCTTGACTTCCACGATCAAACACCTGCCATCCTTCCGGCGCACGACAAAATCGGGTGTGTAATTGTGCATCCTGCCATCTTTCCCGCGATATTCGATGAAGAAATCGGTCTTCTTCGTATCGGTCAGTGCGCCTGTGAAGTAAATATCCTCCACTTCGTCGGGTTTCTGGTTCAGCATCTGGAGCAGGACTTCAAAGAAGTTCTTCTCAGGGTTTGAGTCGAAGTTATAGGGCGTGTAATGGAAGCCGAATTTCCCCGCCTGCTTCTGCCATTCTTCATAATGGATCAGCAAATGCTCACGGTCAATCGGGTAGGAGATCTCGGCAGTGTAGGTCTCGTTGCCGTCTTCGTCCACGTTCTTCTCGAAGCCGTCCTTCTTCACCAACGCCAGCGCCACTTCCACCGTCTCTTCGACCACTTCGTACTTTTGCGTCTGCGTTTCGATCTGCTTTGCCAATTCAGATAAGTGCGATACTGGCAGATAGCCTTCGGGATATGCCTTGCGCAATTCTGCCAGACAGGTCGAACGCGTCCAAGCCGATAGGTGCGGGCCAAATCCTGTGCGGTGGTGTACAGGTCGAAGGTATCCACATCGTATAACGTCAGCCACCTCGCTTCGCTGCCAATAACTTTCCGCCTTCGCTTGGTGTATAGGCAATCACCTTGCCTTTGTCCGCGCCGATGGATGGGACGGGTCAACCGTAAGGGCGGCTTCGCCCTGCCGTTTGCCCCTACAACGGGTTGAATGCTCCGCACCGTCTTCCGCACCACCAGCGGCGGCAAGTCCACTTTGCGCAAGGTGATGATGGCTTGCTTGCTGTGAGACACACCTCCGAGCAACCCTGCAAACGTCTCGCCATAGGTCTCTTGCAGTTGCTTATCCAGCACGCCCTGATTTTCAATCGAAAGATATATGCGTGCGCTGGCGGTATTCCCTGCCACCTGACGCAAACAACGCGAAGCCGCCTGCAAGACAAAGTTATTACTGCTCTTGAGTTGGCGCGCCAGCGCGCAGGCAAATAAAGCAGGGACATTCCAGCCTTCGACGCCGCGGTCAACCAGAAGGGCGATACGATGCGGCGAGTCCTTCGATTTGAAACGGTCGAAGTCCGCTTTGTTTTCCTTCTTGGTGTGATGCTCCAATATCAACGTGGGGGACAAGCCGATCTTCGTCAGCGTGGTCTCGATGATCGGACGCAGCTCTTGCACGTCATCGGTCTGTGGGAAGAAGATCGCCAGCTTGGCAGGTGTACCATCGGGGAGCGTCACATCGCCGTAAGTGCTGAAAAAGTCCTCCACCAGGAAGGCGAGATATTCCTTCTCGTTGCCCCGAAAATCGATGCCATAAATGTTGCCCGCCACTTCCTTCAGGATGCCGTCACGGATGCCTTCGGACAGCCCATACCAGATGACGACATCGCGCAAGGGCTGACGTTGGAAGAACGGTGTGCCTGTGGTGTTGACGACACACACGAGTTGGGTCTCATGCGCTTCTCTCAACCCCGATCCCTGCTCATGCGGATTATGCAGATAATCCACCGTTTTGCGGACCTTCTTCAAATCCTTGTCCATGCTTTGCCCATAGGTGTGATGGGCTTCATCGCTGAAGATTGCAAGTTTGGGCAGGCTGGCAATGGCTTGTAATCTGAGATTGGCGACTTCGGCGCGGGCTTCGTCTTCCTTCTCGGCGTTGAATATCGGCCCCAAATCCGACTTGCGCACGTTCTCTTTTTGAATGCGGATCTTCTCGGTGTTCGTGACGATCACATTCCACGAACTGCCGCGCGTCACGGGAATATCGGGGTCGCCGTCCCTGGTAAACGTCAGTTTCAACGTCGCGGCAAAAGACTTATACATGCGCGGCGGCAGGATGGCTTCATACTTCATCTCTGCCAGTTCGCGCAAACTCTCGATAATCGTCTTGCCTGGGGCAAACACCAGCGCATTCTCTACGAAGTCATTGTCGGGATATTCCTGCGCCATCGCGAACTCGGTGGCGAAGATCGCACCGATCAATACCGTTTTCCCCGCACCCATTGCCAATGCCAGAATATAACTTGGGTAATCCAAAGTGAATGTCTCACGCAAGGCTTCGAGTTTGTATTTCTTGACGAACTCATCATCTTCTCTGACTTTATCAACCAAGCCATCAAAACCAATATCCAAAGCCATTTCGCGCATGTCGGGATGCGTCATGCCCAAGGCGGTCAGGCGCTCGGTGACTCTGGGAAATAAGTTTGTGTATAGTTCGAAAATATGGGGAGTACCTTCGGCCAGCCGTAAATACCAGTAGGTTTCCAAAGCCCGTATCTGGGGCGCTCGCAACCTGAACAAAGGCACGTCAGGGTTGCGTACCCACTCCAAAATCTCGCCAATGGCAGGGTATTCCTCGTGCTCGTAACCACTCTCCCGCCATGCTGTAACGTGCATCGAAAGGGCTTCGTAGAGGTGCATGGAATAATTATATCTCCCATTGAAGCCCGTGGAACAGCAAACCCCCAATCAGGCAAGCCTTATCTATTCTTCCTTCTCTTTCCCTAAAATGGAAAGTTCGATCAGTTCAGGGTGAACCCGCCCACAGGTCGAATAAATAAGTCAAGCCCATTCGCTGGGCTTTTCTTTTGTAAACCTGCCACCACAACCTCCCAATATTTCATTCACCCAAAGAACATTTTCGTTGTAGATATATTGGACTACATATCCTTAACAAGTCTGTTAAGCCCAAAAACCTTGTCGGAAAACAGGTTTATTGTGATAATCGTCACAACACAGGGAGCCAGTACCCCGCTCAGGAAACCGCGGCGCAAGGCATTACCCGCTGCACGTTAGCACATCCCATATTTCCCGCCCGGCAAGCCGCCAGCCCCAACCTGCATTGAGGCTGTTTTGTGCGCGTGCGCTTCCCCCGGGCGTAACCCTTTGTCCCGTTGGCGACCCCATGATGGGGGCGTCTTAAAACCAAATCTATTTTATAAAGGATCAAAACACAATGAAATTCACACTCAATCCAGCTTTTTCACAAGCAAACGGCGCCATGGATGAAATGATGTTCCGCACGGTGCGCGGCAAGGTCATTGCCTTCCGCAAGCCCGACTTGAGCAAGGTCGTTTACTCTGAAAAGCAGATCGCGGTCCGCGAACGCTTCAAGGAGGCGGCAGACTATGGCAAGGGGGTGATGAACGACGAAGATGTGCGCCAGATGTATGAGGTGGTTGCCCAAGAGCGCGGAATGCCCATCTTTGCAGTGATGGTCGCCGATTACTTCAACGCCCCGGTGATCACAAAGGTGAACACAGACGCATATACCGGTCAAGCCAACCAGGTCATCCAGGTCACTGCCAGGGACGACTTCGGTGTGGCCAGGGTGCACGTCAAGATCAGTGACCTGTCCGGAACCATCATCGAAAGCGGCGATGCTGTCAACACTTCCGCGGCTCGGGTCCCTGGACATATACCACGCAGTACTCAATGGACCGCCCCGTCATTATCGAGGTGGTGGCTACGGATCGCCCGGGCGGCACGGCAGTCACAACCGTCGAAATGAACTTCTAATTTCCCCCGAACTCATCCAAGCCTCAGTGTACCAACGGGACGGGGCAGGCGATGAAAACATAAGACCCTGCGAGACTTCACTTCCACTGTCATGGAAAGTCTCGCGGGGTCTAGTGATTGAATGATACACCTTTCGGTGCCTTTGCAAAGTCCTGGGGGAGGTGGGGAATGCACTGCAAAACGCCGCCGGGGACGGCGGCGTTAGCAAGGGAGAGGAATGGTCAGGGGATCATTCCGCTGCGCAGCGCCAGCGCCACGGCCTCGGTGCGGCTGGCAACGCCCAGTTTGGACAGGATGTTACTGACATGCGATTTGATCGTGGACGGGCTGACGGTCAGCCGCCCGGCGATCTGCACATTGTTCAGCCCCTCGATCATGAGCGCCAGGACTTCACGTTCGCGCTCCGTCAGGTCGAGGCCGGGCGTCGGCGGCAGGGTGGATTCCTCCACCAGCGCCTGGGCAGCCTCGGGGGAGAGAGTGACGCGTCCGGCGTGCGCGGCGCGGATGGCGCGCGCCAGGTCGTCTGCCGAAACGTCCTTGAGCAGATAACCGATTGCCCCGGCTTCCAGAACCTTCTTGATCAGCGCCCCCTCCTTGAAGCTGGACAGCGCAATGATCTGGACCTGCGGGAACTTCTGGCGGATGGCGCGTGTTGTCGCCGCTCCGTCCATATCCGGCATGACCATATCCATGAGGATCACATCCGGCAGGACCTCGGCGCAGAGTTGGATGGCGGCTTCGCCGCTTTCCGCTTCGCCCGCCAATTGCAGGTCGTCGAACACTTGCAGGAAGGTCGCCAGTCCGCGGCGGACCATCGTGTGATCGTCCACGAGCATGACGCGGATGGGTGGGGAGGGAGAGTTTTTCATAAGGTCTCTTTCTATCACTTGACCTCTTGCATAAGTGACAGGAGTTGTGCGCGTAAAACCTTTTTGAACCACTGAGACACGGAGACACAGAGAAAAATAATTGAAAATCTCCGTGACTCAGTGACTCCGTGGTTAGAGTTTGACTTCTGCAAGAGATCTACTCTTTCTTCCAGCCCATGACGAGTTCGGTGCCGTGACCGGGCTGGCTCGTGATGGTCAACAGCGCGCCCACGGCTTCCGCGCGCTCGCGCATCATGCCCAGGCCATAATGACCCGAGACGGTTTGTTCAGGGTCAAAGCCTTTGCCGTCGTCGCGGATGTGCAATTCGACGGCTGTTCCCTCATGTTGCAGGTCTATCTCCACCCGGCGGGCTTTGGCATGCTTGGCGACGTTATTCAGCGCCTCCTGACAGACACGATAGAATGCCACCTGCACTTCGGCAGGCAGGACGACCTCCTGCGCCACTTTCACCGTGACCGGGATGTTGATCCGCCCCGAGAGGGCGTTCCCCAACAGATGCAGCAGATCGCCAAGGTCTGTATCGGTCAGTGCGGAGGGACGCAGTTCAGCCAATAGCGCGCGCATTTCCGCCTGTGCGGCGCGCGTCAGGCGGCGAAGGTCATCCAGCGACCTGCGCGCCTGGTCCTGGTCGCGGTCCCACAAGCGCGGCAGGACATCCGCGATCAGACCCGCGGAAAAGAGCGATTGGTTGACAGCATCGTGCAGGTTCTGCGCGAGACGCTGGCGTTCCTGAAGCGCGGCGAACGCCTGGGCGTGTTCATACAGTTCCGCGTTGATCAGGGTGATGGCGGCCTGGTTTGCCACGGTCAATGCCAGGTCGGCGTGATGAGCCGTGAAGTAATCCCGCTCCACGTGCGCAATGCCCACACTGCCGATGACGCGGTTCTTTACCGCCACAGGCACCCACATCCAGGCCTGCACCCCTTTCAAGAGCAGGTCCGTCTGATCGTCCAACAGTGAGCGCAGGAATTGCGCCGACGGGTCGGAACTCCAGACATCGGCGATGCGGTCAGGCTGGTGCTGATTGAACAGCCGCATCAGGGTCTCTGGACCTTCCAGCCGTATGCGGAAAGGCACAGTCTCTTCCAACCGCTGTGACCCGCGCACCGCCAGGGCCACCATGGCTGTCCCTTCGAGCACGAACAGTTCGGCATGGGTGTACTCGATCAGCACCCGCAATTGGTCGAGGATCAGGCCCGGCTTGAGTTCCAGGGCGGAGGCCAGTGTTTGGGAGATCTCCAGCAGCGTGGCCTGCTCGCGGGTATGGAGTTCCACACGTTCGTGGAGAAGGCGCTCTGCATCGATCCTTTCGGTGACATCCCGCACAACGCTCAGCAGGCATGGCCGGGCCTGAAACTGGATGGTCGTTCTGCGCACATCCACATAGAACGATGAACCGTCCTTGCGTAAATGGACGGCTGGCACGTCGAACATGCCTCCTGATCGACCATCCCTGGCCGATTCGATGAACAGGCGCTGGCTGTCAGGATGGATGTATGCCGTCAGGTGCAAGCCGATGAATTCCTCGCGCGTATAGCCATGCATCGCAATGGCAGCCGGGTTGGCATCCACCACGCGACCGGTCCCGATATCACTGATGATCATGCCGTCACTGGCGGCTTCGAAAATGATGCGGTATTGCTGTTCCTGATCTTCGTCCATAAGATTACTGACCTTTCACTTTGCCTGCCAATACTGCCCCGCTCATTCATATATTAGAGCTCTTGCATAAGTGCTCCCGCCGCAGTCCCCGGCGGCGGGGACGCCGCCTTGAGCGAGATAAAAATGTGACTTTTGCAAGAAGTCTATTCATAATACTACAATTATTCAGAGTCATTGCATTGAGATTGCCCGGCTCGGTGATCGTCCCGGTATCTGAACCATGTCATTGCGAGTCAAACGGCGAGTTGTTTTCCCGAAGCAATCCCCTGTTATAACGAGGAGATTGCTTCGGGAAATCTTCGACTTCGCTACTCTCCGCTCAGGATGAGCGCCCTCGCAACGACATGCTGAGAGTTGCTGATCTCGACCCATTAGTGTGTTACACTGATACAGGCATTACATAAACAATGTGTTTATCGATCGGGGGAAACGGAGGCTGTTCCATAGGGAGCATCCATTATTACCCAGGCCCATTTGCTCGGAATTGGTACGACCAGTAGTAAAGGATATCAGTATGAATAAAAGAGAGACTGTACAAGCCCTCATGGATTCCATCCAGAAGGGTGATTTTGAGAATGCAAGGACAATGCTCGCAGAGGATTTTCAATTCAGCGGATCCGTCCCTGAACCGATCAATGCAGAAGCCTGGCTTGGGATGAGCGCCAGTTTGAAGACGGCTTTCCCTGACCTGAACTACCACTTCAGGGTCATCGGCGCGGACGGCGATGTGGTCAGGTCCACTTCGCAATTGAGCGGCACCCACAACGGGTCCTTCGACCTGACCGGCATGAGCATGGGCATGATCCCTGCCACGAACAAAGCCTTTTCCGCCAAACTTGAAAAGACAAAAGTGACCGTCAAAGATAGCAAGATCACCTTATGGGCTGTGGAGCCGACCGATGGGGCCGGCCTGAAGGCGATCCTGGGCCAGCTTGGTGTCAAACCAATCTCCATGTGACCGTCTGAAACTTGAAATTGGGGAGTGGTGAAAAGAGTGTGTAAAAAACTTCTCCGCCACAGAGAACACCGAGCTCATAGAGAAAGAAATCTCGAAATCTCTGTGAACTTACGTAACAGTTGAAAATAGAAAGCAGAGTAAAAATGGAAGTCAAGTTATATGTAGGGAATTTGTCCAAATCAACGACCCAGGATGAGCTGAGTGCGCTGTTCGCGCAAGCCGGGGATGTGACCGCAGTGGAAGTGATCAAAGACCGTCGCAGCGATGAGTCGAGGGGTTTTGCCTTCGTTACCATGAGCGCGCAAAGCGAAGCCGACAAGGCGGTCAGCATGTTCAACTCGTATTCGTTAAGTGACCATGCATTGAAGGTCAGCCTGGCCAAGCCCAGAGAACAACGCGGCGTGGCAAGTCCGGTCTATGAACCGTGAAAGTCAAAGAGTTGAATGATCCATTTGGATATTGCAGAGCGCACTGGTCGTTTTTCCTATGAATGAGCGCATTCTGGGGAGAAAGTAAAAAACAGTTGAAGGATCTTCTTGAAGCGGAGCGGATTCCATCGGTTCCCAAGGTGGTCTCTTCAGCCAAGTGAAAAGATAATTAATCCTGTGTATCCTGGTACACAGTCGAGATGCTGGCGGTTAAACCTTTTTAGCCATCAAAACATATACTTCGTGCGGCTGGCCATCATCCACCAGCGGGATCAGGCTGCCATTCAGTGGGCTTCCATCCAATAAAACCTGCCCGCGCATCGTACTGCCATCGGTATTGTGCGGGTTCTTCACACTGATCTTGTAATGAGTGCTTCCAAAGCGATAATCCACTTTAAATCCCGGCCAGTCGCGGGGGATGCACGGGTCGATATTAAGCGAGTTGCCCACTCTGGTGATACCCAGAATGGCTTCGAGACCCAGCCGGTACATCCAGCCGGATGAGCCGGTGTACCAGGTCCAGCCGCCCCTGCCGGTGTGCGGCGGCACGCTATAAATATCGGCGGCGATCACATAAGGCTCCACTTTGTAACGAGTCACTTTCTCGGGGGTATCGGCATGACTGATGGGGTTCAGCATGCGGAATAACTCCATAGCCCGATCACCCTGACCGAGTTTGGCAAATGCCCATGCAGTCCAGATGGCGGCATGGGTGTACTGCCCACCATTTTCGCGCACACCCGGTAAATAGCCTTTGATGTAACCAGGGTCACGCATTGACTTGTCGAAGGGCGGAGTGAACAACAAGATCATCTGCTCAGATTGCTTCACCAGCAGCCGGTTGACGGATTCCATCGCCTGCGCCGCCCGTGCGGGGTCTCCCGCGCCCGATAAGACCGCCCATGATTGCGCAATCGAATCGATCTCGGCACTCCGTATTTTCGTGCGAACCCAGCCGCGAGCCATCGTCATAGAAAGCGCGCAAATACCAGTCACCGTCCCAGGCGTGGGCTTCGAGCGCACGGGATAATTCATCAGCTTGTTGAAGGTACGGCGCGGGGTCATCCATCATCAGCGCAGCCAGAGGCGCAAAACGCGTGAGGGTGGCATGCAGGAACCAGCCCAGCCAGATGCTTTCGCCGCGCCCATCCATGCCCACCCTGTTCATCCCATCGTTCCAGTCACCTGCACCCATCAGGGGCAAACCATGCGCGCCTCTTGTCGCGCCTTTTTCCAGTGCCCGGCGGCAGTGTTCATAGAGGGAAAATGTTTTGTCTGTTGTTTCAAACTGGGAGTAGCGTTCCATTTCATCAGGCTTGAGCGCTTCGCCCGTCAGGAACGGCAGACTTTCATTCAAAATGGACGTGTCACCGGTAACGGTAACGTACTCGGCAGTGACGAACGGCAGCCAGAGCAGGTCGTCCGAGAAGCGCGTACGCACCCCGCGTCCCGCAGGTGGATTCCACCAGTGGAGCACATCGCCCGCCTCGAATTGATGCCGAGCCGCTTCCAGTATCTGCGCGCGCGCGATACCTGGGCGGGAATGCAGCAGCGCCATACATCCTGGAGTTGGTCGCGAAACCCAAACGCCCCGCTGGATTGATACAGCGCAGTACGGCCCCACATGCGGCAGGAAAGTGTTTGATACAACAGCCAGCGATTGAGCATGATGTTCATGGCAGGGTCAGGCGTTTCAACCGTGATGACGTTGAGGATGTCATCCCATTGCTTTTGGACGGATTGCCAAACCGCTTCAACCTCCGCCTGTGCCTGGATCTGCCCGATCAGCTTCAGGCTTTCATCCCGGCTTTTCCCTTCTCCAATTAAGAAAAAGACTTCTTCGGTCCCACCCGGCGCCAGGTCAACATGCAGTTGGATGACGGCGCACGGGTCCAGCCCGGCATTTACCGCGCTTGCCAGCCCGATGCGGCCGAGAGCGGCCGGCGCCCGCAAACTTCCCATGCGCCCCAAAAACTCCGTGCGATCGGTGGTCACGCCATGCGGTCTTTTATTGGATGCCAGAAACGCCACACGTTCACCGAACTCGCTATTGAAGCGATTGGTGGCGAGCAGGGCGTTTTTATCAGGATCGAACTCCGGCATGATATGCGCTTGATGCGTATCCCGCGTTGTACCGAGCACCCATTCGGCGTAATAGGTGACGGTCATACGGCGTGGACGGTCCCATAGATTTTGCAAACGCAGACTGAACGATCTTGACTGGCGCATCGGGCGCAACGAACAGACGCAGGTTTTGGTTCAAGCCATGACTTTGACTCTCAAAGATCGAGTAACCCGCGCCGTGACGAATCACATGTGCTGTATCTGCCCCTGCGGGCATGGGCGTCGGGCGACCAGACCAACCCGGTCTCTTCATCGCGCAGGTAAATGGCTTCGCCCGGCATATCGGTGACCGGGTCGTTGCGCCAGGGGGTCAGGCGGTTCTCGCCGCTGTTCTCTGCCCAGGTGCAGCCTGAACCTGATTCAGAGACCAGAAATCCAAACTGTGGATTGGCGATGACATTAACCCACGGCTGCGGTGTATGTTGACCCGGCTTGAGATGGATAATGTATTCCCTGCCATCAGGACTGAATCCGCCGAGGCCGTTTTCCATTTGCAGATCGGTTGGCAGGGTAAGTGAAGCTGTCGGTTCGGGATCAATCGTCGGGGAGAGTGAAGCGGTGAACTTGGGCAGGCGGGTCGGTTGGATGGTGAGTCGCTGGGCATGTTCAGCCAGCGTCCCGTTTTTTTCATCCAAAATAACACCCGCGACAGTTTCAAACATGATCTTATTGGCTTGTTGAAGTTGGTCGGTACGCAATACGAAAATTCCATCACGTTGATTTAACGAAGCCTCCGCACCCATCAGCCGTATTTTCCGAAGGATGGCGTTGTGCAGGTCGAGGGCATAACCGGTATCCTGATCGTTCAGGATGATCAGGTTGACCGTGACATGATGACTGCGCCAGTACAAGAAGGCTTGCAAGGCTTCGCGCAATAGCGGCGATTCGCCATCGCGGACGCGCACCAGCAAAATGGGGAAATCGCCGGAGATGCCGAAAGCCCATAAGCCGGACTGCCCCTTCTCGTTTTGCGCCAGAATATGCGGCGCGGCTCGCAACGTCCCGACCGGATAAAGCAATGCAGATAAAAGGCGCTGGATGTTTTCGATGGCATAAGCGTTCAACCCATGTTCAAGCAGTTCGCGCTCACTGCGGGCGCGGGCATCATCGAAGGCGCGGTGGATGGATTGCCCGGTCTGGTAATGAGACAACTTTTCCAATGCTTCGGCGCGTGAAGGGGCTGCCAGGGTCAGGAATGTGACCCTGGTCTTGGCATGCGGCTTCAGGTCAATGTTTTGCGCCAGCGAAAAGATTGGGTCGAGCGTCCCGCCGGTGGTGCCTGAAAGATGATTGTTTTTATTTTGCAAAGTTTGCGGAGTATGCATCGTTTGTGACCTGCCCAGGAATTTGGCGCGGTCACTTTCGTGTTCGCCGGTCACTTTGCGCCCGGCTTCGATGATCATTGCATGGATCAGCACAACAGGTTTTTCATCTGCAGAACGCGGGCGGCGTTGAAAGACGAGCGCGTTCTCATTGGGCAGATATTCGCTCTCGATAAAAAGTTTATTGAAGGCTGGGTGCCGCCGGTCGGCAGCCTGCGCCGCCAGCACCACTTCGCCGTAACTGGTCAGCTTCAAGCGGCGCGGATGATCGCTGTCGTTCAAAATATTCACCCGTCGGATCTCAACGCCATCTGGGCTGATGGTGATTCCAGTGCGCAGGGATATACCATTGTCAGAACGCTGGAACTCGACCTTGTGCGGATAAAACAACACTTCGTGGTTTTCGGGTGCACTTCCAATGGGCTGGCAGGTGGCTGACCACAGCACTCCGCTCTCGCGGTCCTGCACATAGATCCACGTGCCCCACTGGTCAAGAGATGTGTCTGCATGCCAGCGTGTCAGTGCAAACTCGCGCCACTGACTAAATCCGCCGCCAGCGTTGGTGATCACTACACTGGTGTCACCCTGTGAAAGTACATGTGCTTGCGGTAGGGGGCTGTCAACTGGTACGCGCCATGGCTCACTACTGACCAGACGCACTGCCCCCTCTTCGGGCAAATCCACTGGTTCATCGGGATGAGGATATTCGATCGGCGGGTTTTGCGGGATCTTTTCCTGGAGCAGCAGTTCCACACTTTGAATATGCTCATTGTCGTGGAAACGCTTTACCATCACATCATCCAGCAGATAATTGCAAGCCGCCATTATGATCATGCCCTGATGATGTGCCATATAGGATCTCACGGCGGCATGTGCCTGACCGACAGGCAGACGTGTTTTTGTGTAATCGAGCGCCTCGTAAAAACCGAAACGTCCGAGCATGTTCAATTGCTCCAGGTGTGCCATATTCTCGACCACTGCCTGTGGTTGCAGCGAGAGGCCCATCAGTGAGGCATAGGGAGCAATGACCAGGTCGTCGCGCAGTTCGCGTTTGTAGCCCAGGTCAGGCACGCCAAAAGCCTGATACTGGTAGTTCAGATTGGCATCGAAGGCGTAGTAACCTGATTCCGAGATGCCCCAGGGCACTTGCTGTTCCTGTCCGTAACTGATCTGTGCATCGAGTGCAGCGTAACAACTATCCGAGAGAAATGTTCCCGCGTAATTTTTTGTAAACAGGGTTGGCATAAGGTATTCGAACATGGTGCCGCTCCATGAGAGCAGTACCTGCCTGCCGTTCACCTTCGTCACGGGTCGTCCCAGATGCTGCCAGTGGCTTTGGGGCACGTCACCTTTAGCGATCGCTATCAAGCTGGCAATGCGGGCTTCGGAGGCCAGCAGATCATAATAACTTGGGTCAAGACGTTCGGTGCTGGCATTGTAGCCAATGTGGAACACCTGGCGGCGCTCATTGAACAAAAAGCGAAAATCCATGCCTGTTACCGCAGCGTTCGCCTGTTCTGCCAGATCTTGAAAATCAACCAGAAGATGCTCCACCGTCATGCGCGCTGCCGATAAATCAGTGTTCAATTTTTGACACCATTCACGCGCCGCTTCATCCTGCAATTGCGCCTTGAAATGGTTCAACGCAGTTTCGATGCTGTCATATACGACTGCCGCCTGTCTCAGTGCAGGCATTTCAGCGGGCAGGCTGTCGCAAAAATCCTGCCAGGCGGGCGAATGCATAAATTCTGCAGGCTCTGCGTTCAGTCGGCCGAGCCAGGGCGCAAACAAATCCAAACTGCGCTGCATATCTTGCAGGTGGTGGTGCAGTAAGTTGAGGTAGTGTTGAAGTTCGCTCAGGGATTCGGATTGAAGATTTGGATGACTCTCAAGCAGTTCCATCAAGCGACGCGCGACTCTTTCCCAGCCTTCGCCTGAGAGCCATGCAAGAGTTTTTGTCCACGCCTCGGGCTGGTTCTGGATGTCGCTGACACGCTCATAAATGTCAGTCAATTCGGCTCCAAGTGCTTCGATGTCCTGCGCTGGAACCGGGACGGTGTCCGAGTCTGATGTGTGAGTTTTTTTTACTTCGAGCTTTTGCAGCGTTTCTGCCAGGATATCCAGGATGGCGAGCAAACCTTGCCACTGCTTGCCGCCCAACAGCGGTGCGTCCACCAACGCCAGACAACCCTGTTTGAGTGTAATCAGGCAAGCCGCCAGATTACCGCTATCCACCGTGGAGATGTAGCGGGGCGGTAGCGCTGTCAAGGACTGGGAGTTGTACCAGTTCAGCAGGTGTCCACGGTAATGTTCCAGCCTATTTATGCTCTCAAAGGTTGAGCGCAAACGGACGGACAGTTCGGACAGACCAAGGTAGCCCAAATCATACGCTGATAATGTGGACACCAGGAACAGGCCGATGTTGGTCGGAGTGGTGTAGTGCGCCACACTGCCGCGCGGGGACTCTTGAAAATGATCCGGTGGCAGCCAGTGATCATCGGGTCCAGCGAACTGCTCAAAAAATGCCCAGGTGCGGCGCGCTAATCGGCGGACCCGTCTGCGCTCATTCTCCGAGAGCGGCGTGGTGATGTGCGTCACGGGCTGGCTGATCACATAGGCGACTTGCGGCGCGACGAGCCAGGCCATCAGCAGGGGTAGCGCCACCCAGAGTGCAATCGGGTTGAAAATGGCAATGGTGATCCCTACTACAACAGTAAAAACCAAAGACGCCGCCATCTCGCCCCAGATCTCGTAATGTGGATTTGATCCAGATGAACGTGCTGTGTTGGCCGCTGTTGTCCATTGCAGTAGTCTCTTGCGGGCAATCAGCAGACGCCCCAACGTGGTGCGGATTGCTCCCAGCATCAGTAGCGCTTCGTAGGGAAGAAAAAGAACAGCCAACGCCCAACGAGTGAGCGGGAGTTGAGTTGGTTTGAGAATTTGTTTGAGCGTCAATCGCCCATGATTGTGCTGTCCTTGCTGGATCGTTTGCGCTGCGATGGGCAGAGCGGAAGGCAGAAGCACCAACAGTGTCCAGACCAGCGGTGAGCCGGGCAGGAACAACCAGCCAGCGGCGAGTAGAGTCAACAGGGTGGGCGGCAAAAGACTGCGGCGCAGGTTGTCGAAAACTTTCCAAAGATTGATGATGGATAAACGGTTGGGAGCCATCCCGTTTTGAGTGCGGACGATGGGGAATAACCAGGGCAGCAACTGCCAATCGCCGCGAATCCAGCGGCGCAGGCGGCGTGCATAGACCAAATAGCGCGATGGATATTCCTCGTACAGGATAATATCCGTGACCAGCGCCGCGCGTCCATAAATCCCTTCGAACAGATCGTGGCTGAGCAGGGTGTTCTGACGCACCTGACCTGCCAGGCTGCGCTCGAAGGCCGCGACATCATAGATCCCTTTACCAACGTAACTGCCTTCGCCAAACAGGTCCTGATACACGTCCGACACGGCAAAGGAGTATAGGTCAAACCCGGCATTCCCTGCAAAGATTTGTGAAAAGAGCGAACGGTTCGCGCTGGTCGGCTTGATCGCTACGCGCGGTTGTAATACGGTATAACCAGCAACCACTGAGCGCCCATCTGCGGCAAATTCGGCATGGTTAAGCGGATGTGCCAAAGTGGCAATCAGACGATTGGCACTGCCCTGCGGCAGGGAGGTGTCAGCGTCCAACGTGATCACATATTTGATGTCGGTCAGAATACCCGCATTCCCAACCTGGGTTGTGTATGGTGTTTCGCCGAGGTTGAGCAGCAAGCGATTGAAGTCCGCCAGTTTGCCGCGCTTGCGCTCCCAGCCCATCCAGACTCCTTCAGACGGGTTCCACTGGCGATGACGGTGGAACAAATAAAAAGGCGCGGCTTGTTGTAAATACTTTTTATTAAGATTTTCAACACCCAGACTCGCCAGCGCAAGCAGTTCTTCGTCCTCCGGCATGTCCTCTGCGGCAGCATCACCGAAATCGGTCAGCAGGGCATAGGTCAGTTGTGGATCTGGGTTGGATAGATAATAGAGTTCCAGCTCTTGCAGAAGATGATTAAGTTCTTCAGCGTTTTCCAGCAGAGTTGGGACAACCACCATGGTGCGGTTACCCGGCGGGATACCTTCCGAGAAATCCATACGCGGCAGGCTTTGGGGCTTGATGCGATGGGTTACATTCCAGTGCACGAGTGTAATGGCAGCTTCCAAAGCCAATCCAGTCCCAAGCACGCCGACGATAATGAGTTGAGCAGGCGTGCCGCCCGATAGCAGTGTATAGGTCAATAGTCCTGAAACGAACAACACAGCAAGGATGGCAATACTTCCCAGATACGTGGCGGTGGGGTAGGCGAGCAGTGTGCGGCGGATGCGGAGGCTTAATCCTGGCCGGTAGTGCAGGCTGGCTTCGAGCATCGCGCGTCCCGTATCAATCAGATAAAAACCGACATGCGCTTGCCGTCCAGTGGCCTTGCCATCTACGTTGCGTGCGAATTCAATCGCAGCAAGCGCCACTTGCTCTTCGCTGAAGTCTGAGTGGCGCGCCAGTTCCTCGATAACACTGCGATAACTGTTGCGGGTATCAAAATCCATGCCGGCATAGATCTGCGCAGGATCGTCGCGCAAAATCTTTTCCACCCGGCTGGTTTGCTCAAAGAAATCTTTCCAATCTGTGGCGGAGAGCAAGCGCAGGCTGAGAAAACAGTTGGCGACCATGGTCTCATTTGCCAGTGCTGAGGAAGCGAACTGGCTCGGAATTTCGCTCAGACCTTTTGGCACATCCATTCCGGTTAGTTCGGCCACAGCGTACACGAGCCGTTCCAGAATCCCAATACGCAGCATGATCGGCAACGCCCAAAGTTCCCCGATCTTCAGGGGGGTAATCTGCTGATAGTCTTGCACAAAAGTGGCGGCTTGAGTTAGATCGATCTGGCTTTGGCTGTATCCGATCCATTCCCATGCCAGAGCAAAAATGCGCGAGTGTCCTTTTAGCGGCGTCCCATCCAGTTTGGGTAACTGGTTGAGAAAACCGGATGGCAGATCCTCTTCAATTTGGCGGAAGGTTTGTTTGACGATGTAAAAATTATCCAGCATCCATTCGCCTGCACGCGAAACTGCCACATCCTTTGCTGGCGCGGCTTTGAAGATTGTGTTGGCATTGTGCAAAGCCTGTTCCCAGTTTTTTAGGCGTTCCAAAAGGTCGTTTATTTCAGGGCGGGAATTTTCGACTGTGTGCGTTTTCGCCAGGTTGTGCGCAAATTCTCTCAGTCGGCTGTCTGCGTCTGGATTGACCGGTTCAGAAAGAATAGCCTGCGGGGAGGTCTGCATACGTTAACGCTCTGTGCGTTCCCTGGAGGACAACTCAAGGGAAGGTGGTTCTTGTTTGGCGGGCAAGTCCTGAACGATCAAAAGAGGGACTTTGCCATACATGATGAAATTGTTGACCATGCTGCCATACGGCCATTGGTGATTACCGGAATAACCATGTGCGCTCAGCGTGACCATATCGATTTGTTCCTGTTCCCCTAATTGGTGTAGGGCAACTGCTGCATTGTCACTGGTAATAAGATGAATTTGAACAGGAATGCCTTCCAGATACGAACGTGACTTCAGCTGTTCGAGATAACGACCGGCTTCTTCTCGATTCCGCGCTACGACCTGGGTGGAGAGATCAATATCCTCGCGGGCCGGTGGCATTTGGCGCGCCATTTCTGGTGTTTGAACGACTTGCACGAGATGGATCTGGGATTTATGGGAATGCGCTAATTGTGTAATGATGGGTAAAACATTTTCAGCCCGTTGAGAACCATCCAACGGCACCAGGATGCGCTGATATATCGGAGTTTTTGACGATTCACCAGACTGGGGATATTGTTGGCTCGCCCGAACAATCAGCAGTGAGGTTTGTGCGCTCAAGATGATTTTTTGCGTAATACTGCTGATTCCCCATTGAGTAAGACCGTGACGTCCGTGACTACTCAAAATAATGAGTTTCATCCCTTGATTTTGGGCGTACTCTGTAATGCCTTCCGCTACCAACCCTTCCAGCACTGCCGTCTTTACCCGAAGTCCTGAAGTTTGAAGCCGTGCCTTGATTGTTTCCAGATAGAGCGTCGCTTTTGTTTTATTGATTTGCCAGTTAAGTAAATCAAACAATTGCGCTGATACACCTGCCTGGTTCTTTTCCAGCATGCGCAGCAGAGTGATTTCTGCATCAAAAGAGCGAGCAATGGCAATGGTATGAGGTAGAACACACTCGGCAAGTTGAGAACCGTCCAATGGAACAAGAATAGGGTCGAACATGGTTAATCCCTTCGATTCTGTCATACTGCCAAATTCTGCCGAATAATAGAGAATGGAATAAAACATTCAATCGACAAAGCTATGGCTGGTAACGGTGATGAAATTGGGCAGGGGAGTCATCTCGCGTATGCGAGTGGAATTTGGCAGTTTCTGCGGAATGTAACGATGTAGGGTTTTGTAACGCAACTGGCAAAAATGAATCTTCCAACCGTAAGCGGATTGGCTTACTAAAATCAGTATACTCCAGTTTGTTGTTATTGAATGTTTTGCCTTTGTTTTCCATCGTACGCAAGCGGGCATCCCGGTGTGGCTTTGGCGCTTGTAAAAGATTTCCACTTGTTCGAGCGCCTGGCGTGATCATGCAACCAGAAAACAAGGACGCGGTGCTCCTGCCGCGCACGATTAACGGTCAATGGGCTTTGATCCATCGTCCGGTAGGTCTGACAAGTGCTCGTGGTTGGATATCCTACTCTTCAGACCTGCGGAATTGGGTTAATCACAATAAGATCCTCGAAGCAGTAGACAAACAAGTTGTACGTGAATGCAATTGGGGCTTTTGCAGGGCAATGACGGAGCTGGCAGGATGGAATTTGGTGGAAAGTCGGAAATATTGGGCCAAACGCCGATTTCCTGTGATGGTCAGATAAAGGCTGAACAAATCCCTGCCTACGGCGATCCGCAAAATTTGCTCACATGCGAGGTGTGTGACGGGGTGGTGAGAAGGCAAGGATGTTCGCTCTTTATCTGATGAGTACACAAACGCCGATTTCCGGTGGGAAAATGGCAAGTATTAGAAGTATAATTTCGATTTGACAGACAATTCATGGCCACCTTTTATTCTTCCATGCTCCACTCTCCCTGGGTCGCCTGTGCCTGTTAAATTTCCCATGTAGCAAGAAAGTAGTGTGAAATGCCCACAATCGTTCGAAAAACACAACCCCTCATAGTTGAAACCCGCCGAGAGATCTACAATTCCATCGTCTGGCATGTCCGTTCCAATACCTGGCGCCCGCCCACGGACATGTATGAGACCGAGGATAATGTTATCGTCAAAATGGAGATTGCCGGGATGCGCGATGAAGACCTCGAGGTGGCATTACAGGATAACCAGTTGTCGATCAGCGGTACCCGCGCCGATTCCACGGAGCGGAAAGCCTACCATCAAATGGAGATCCCGTTTGGAAAGTTCTCTGTGGGCATTGAATTGCCTGTGCGGGTGAATACCGAAAGCGCAACCGCAGAATATAAGGATGGTTTTCTAACCATCCAACTCCCCAAGGAAAAATAATCCATGCCTGCTTCAAGGTGGCAAACCAGTTTCGCCGATCTGTTCCGTTGGATGGAGGATGCCGACGCCGATTTGATGTCGACCCTGGCGCCCTCGATCTTCCCTCGTTTCCAGAAAAACAAATCATCGGATGACGAATCCTCCGATGAACAAAATGGTCCAAAGTTCCCGGATGTACTTCCCATCCTGCCTTTGCGCGGAGTGGTCGTATACCCGCACACCGCCGTCCCGTTGACGGTGGGGCAGCCGCGCTCGATCCGTTTGGTGGATGATGTTGTCGGCGGGGATAAGCTGGTGGGATTGGTGACAGCCCTAAATCCGGAACTCGAGACGCCCGGTCCTGCGGATCTTTATCGAACAGGGACGATTGCCACTGTCCATCGGCTTTTACGCGCCCCTGACGGTACCGTCCGCCTGTTGGTGCAGGGAATGGCTCGCTTCCGCCTGGGCGAATTTGTTGCGGAGGAGCCGTACCTGAAGGCAAAGATCGAGCTTGCCCCTGAACTGGTCGAAAAAGGACTGGAGATCGACGCGCTGGCTCGTAATGCGCGCGACCAATTCCACCAGATCACACAGATGATCCCATCCTTCCCGGAAGAGTTGGAAATGTCCATCACTTCGGTGGAGGATCCATTGCAAACGGCGTACAACATCGCCAACTTCCAGCGCATGGATCTGATGGATGCCCAGGAGATCCTTGAGATCAATTCGGTATCCGACAAACTCAAGAAGCTGATCGGTCTGCTTGTGCGTGAGGCGGAAGTCCTGCAACTTGGGCAGAAGATCCAGAACGAAGCGCGCGGCGAGATCGAAAAGGTCCAGCGCGATTATTTCCTGCGCGAGCAGATGAAAGCCATCCAGAAGGAATTGGGCGAGAAGGACGAACAAGCCGCCGAAACGGAGGAATTCCGCAAAAAGATCGAAGATGCAAAGATGCCTGAGGAGGCGGAAAAACTCGCAAGGCGCGAACTGGAACGTCTCTCGCGCCTGCCGACCGCCGCCGCGGAATACGGGGTCATCCGCACCTACCTTGACTGGCTGGTCTCCGTCCCGTGGTCCGTTGCCACAACGGACAACCTTGACATCAAACATGCCCGCGAAATTCTGGATAAGGATCACTATGGCCTGGAGGACGTCAAGGAACGGATACTTGAGTTCCTCGCCATTCGCAAACTCCGCCTTGAGCGTAAGGATGAGGAAAAAGCCCCCAGTGATGACCTGATCCGCCGCGAACGGGAGGGTGTGATCCTTTGCTTTGTCGGCCCTCCCGGCGTGGGGAAGACGTCGCTCGGGCAGTCCATTGCGCGGGCGATGGAAAGGAAATTCGTGCGCGCCTCCCTGGGCGGGATCCGGGATGAGGCGGAGATACGCGGACATCGCCGCACCTATATCGGCGCAATGCCCGGCCGGATCTTGCAATCGCTCCGGCGCATCGAGTCGAAGAATCCCGTATTCATGCTCGATGAGATCGACAAGCTGACCTTTGATTTCCACGGCGACCCGGCGTCCGCCCTGCTTGAAGTTCTCGATCCGGAGCAGAACAGGGAATTCCGCGACAATTACCTCGAAGTTGCCTTCGACCTTTCACAGGTCTTCTTCATTACAACCGCAAACACATTGGAGACCATCCCCGGACCGCTGCGTGACCGCATGGAGATCATTTATCTCTCGGGTTACACTGAAAACGAAAAGATTGCCATTGCGAAAGGATATCTGGTCCCGCGGCAGGTGCGGGAGAACAGCCTGCATGTGAAGGAGATCTCGTTCAAGGATGAAGCCCTGCGCAAGGTCATCCGTGAGTACACGCGCGAGGCGGGTGTTCGTAACCTTGAGCGCAAGATTGGCGCGATCTGCCGCAAGGTCGGGACGCGCATCGCTGAAAAGAAATTGACGAAAACGACCATCACCCAGGGGCGTGTGGAGGAATATCTCGACCACCCCATCTTCCTGCCGAGCGAGGAACTCAACCAGCGCGTGTCCATCCCCGGTGTTGTGCCTGGGCTGGCGTGGACCTCCTACGGCGGCGACATCCTGTTCGTGGAAGCGACCGGCATGCCCGGTTCGAAGGGATTTCAAGTGACTGGTTCCATTGGGAATGTGATGAACGAATTGGCGCGCGCCGCCTTGTCGTTTGTCCGTTCGCGCGCCAAAAAGCTAGGGCTGGATGACGAATATTTCAACAAATCCGACATCCATTTGCACATTCCCTCCGGCGCCCAGCCCAAGGACGGCCCTTCAGCTGGCGTGACCATGGCAACCGCCATCGTGTCGCTTGCCTCGGGGCGCAAGATCAAGCCGAACCTGGGCATGACCGGCGAGATCACCCTGCGCGGGCAGGTGCTGCGCATCGGCGGCGTCAAGGAGAAGATCCTTGCCGCGCATCGCGCCGGGCTCCGTACGGTCATCCTGCCGCGTCGCAATGAACAGGATCTGGACGATGTGCCGGATGAAATCAAGAAAATCATGAAGTTTATTTTTGTGGATACAGTTGACGAGGTGATCAAAAACTCGCTGGAGCCCAGTGATCATAAGAAGGCGGGCAGGGCTGTAAAAACAAAAAAGAACGCCTCGAATGAGAAGAAAACAAATGTCAAAAGTACTGCTCGCAGAAGATGACTACACAATGGTGTCACTGCTCACAACCCTCCTGAGGATGGAGGGCTTCGAGGTTGTGGTTTTGGATGTTCACGAGGATGTTCCCTCAATGGTTTCACAGGAGCGACCGGATTTCCTGTTAATGGATGTGCACCTCGGCGGGCAGAATGGCATGGATATCATTGAGAGTATTCGCAAGAACCCCGTAAACGAAAATGTAAACATTGTCATGACATCAGGTTTGAATATGCAGGACGAATGCCTGCAACGCGGCGCGGATCATTTCATCATGAAGCCGTTTATGCCTGATGACCTGTTGGTGTTGTTGAAAAAGTAAACGGGCAGTTCATCCTGTAATGATCTCCATACGCGAATTTCGTTATCCTCAGGATTACCCTGCCGTCAGGAACTTGTGGGAGGGGATGGAAAAAGGCGTGCATGTCGGTCGTTCCGATACCCCGCAAGAAATCGAAAAGAAGATCTTGCGCGACCCTGACCTATTCCTCGTCGCCGAGGAAGATGGGCGTATTATTGGTTCCGTGATCGGCGGTTATGATGGCCGTCGCGGTCTGCTTTACCATCTCGCAGTGGCAAGGGGTTTTCGTCATCATGGCCTGGGTGGACAGTTACTCGATGAGGTCGAGGGTAGATTGCGCGATAAAGGCTGTCTAAAGTGTTATCTCATGGTCACTCTCGATAATCCTGATGTGGAACGCTTCTATCAAAAGCGCGGCTGGCATTTCATGGATTACGTCCGCCCGTTTGGGAAGGAACTATCATGACGATCCGATTTGGAATTCTGACCCTCTCCGACCGAGCTTCACGCGGTGAACGCGCCGACGCATCCGGTCCCGCTCTTGCGCATCTGATTTAAGCCGAAGGCTGGTACGTCGCCAAACAATCCCTCCTCCCCGACGATGAATTGCAGATTCATCAGATCCTAGTTGATTGGGCTGACATGGGAGAGTTGGATGTCATCCTCACCACCGGCGGAACTGGCTTCGCCCCGCGCGATGTCACCCCCGAGGCGACGCGGGCAGTGATCGAACGCGAAGCGCCCGGTCTCGCTGAAGCGATGCGCGCCGCGAGCCTGAAGATCACACCTCATGCCATGTTATCCAGGATAGTTGCGGGAATTCGCAAAAGGACCCTTATTGTCAATCTGCCTGGCAGTCCCAAAGGCGCAGTGGAAAATCTACAGGTGATCCTTCCGGTCCTGCCTCATGCGGTCCAGCTCCTGCGTGATGACCCCGGGTCCGAACCGTCTCACTGATTTCCCTTCTCGTAGTATAATCCCGCCGCTCTAAAAACTCACACAAGGAAAGTGCAAGCATGATCGACGTAAATGAACTACGCAAAGGCGTCACCTTCGAACTGGATGGCGGCCTCTACAAAGTGCTGGATTACAGCCACAATAAAACGGGACGCGGCAACGCCAATATCCGTATCAAAGCACGCAACCTGCTGACCGGGGCGAACATCGAACGCACCTTCAACTCAGGCCTGTCCGTGCAGGATGTCCGGTTGGATTTCCATAACGTCTCCTACCTGTATACGGATGGTGAGTTCTACCACTTTATGGACAACGAGACGTTTGAACAACCTGCCATCAAGGCGGAGACGCTCGGCGAAAGTGCGCTCTACCTTAAAACAGGCATGGAGGTCAAGCTGACCTTTTACAACAATAACCCGATCGATGTTGAGTTCCCAAGTTCAGTGGATCTGGAGGTCATCGAAGCCGAGACCGCCATCCGTGGCGATACCGCCACCGGTGTGACAAAGAAGGTCAAAACCGAGACCGGCCTTGAAGTACAGTGCCCGCAGTTTGTCAAGGTGGGCGACGTCATTCGTGTCAATACAGAGACTGGCGAATACGTCACGCGTGTGTGATCTGCCTGCCTGATATATCCCATTGGCGGGCGGTTTGGTAATAAATCCAGCCGCCCGCTCATCGTTTAACCGAAAGGATTTATAATACTTTAGTTCATGAAAACCCCTGCTGGCAAGGAATGCCCACATTTTTATGGTGACTACTTCCGCGGACGCAATGTGGAGGAATGTCGCCTGCTCAAAACCGCCGGTCAAACGTGGACGCGGGACCTGTGTGCATCCTGTCCTGTGCCCGAGATCAGCCTGGCAAATGCCTGTGAATACATGAAACTGCGCCCGAAGGTGGGACGTCCGATTTCAGCTGCGTTCATGCGGCGTGTGCAGGTGCAGGCGTTCTGCGAAAAATCCCGAAAGTCTGTGAAAGAACCCCACATCGGATGCGGGGAATGTCATGCTTTACCGTTCAAGTTCGAGGTTAAATCTTGACGTTTCGTTTCGGCTGGCGGGGTCAAAACCAAATGAAGGAATTACACTAACGCCATGTCGCTCACACTTCTCTTTGATCTCGATGATACGTTGTTGGACACGAACATCGAGGCATTCATACCGGCTTACTTTCAGGCGCTCGCTGAACATCTGGCGCCTTATGTCTCCGCAAGCATTATGCTTCCCGCATTGGTCGCTGGTACGCGAGCGATGTTGAACAGTGAAAACCCCGCCTTTACCTTGCAGGATGTGTTCGAGGAGGATTTCTATCGAAGCATGGGGATCTCGAAGAATGATGTGGCAGGTGCAGTGGATGATTTTTATGACAATATTTTTCCCCGTATCGAATCAAAAACCACCCGCCGACCGGATGCAGCCCCTTTGATCGAGTGGGCTCTCTCTAAAGGATATCGAGTTGCAATAGCCACCGACCCTTTCTTTCCTCGAAAGGCAACCCATCATCGTATACGGTGGGCTGGGCTGGTCCCCGAACAATTCGAAGTTGTATCCACGTTTGAGAATTTTCATTTCAGCAAGACGCATACTGCATATTATGCCGAAATGCTCGGTCAACTCGGCTGGCCCGAAGGTCCCGTTCTGATGGTTGGGAATGACGTGGAACGGGATTTGGTCCCGGCGAACAGGCTGGGGTTGAAGACCTATTTTATAGACGGAGAATCCGCTTCCAGTCCTGGATTTGAAGCGGGGCGCGGCAAATTGGCCGATCTCCGGCTGTGGCTCGAATCCACTGACCTTTCTTTGCTGGAGCCTTCGTTCAAATCCCCTGAGGCGATACCGGCGATCATGCAATCCACCCCGGCGGTCCTTCAGAGTATTTCCTCGGCCATCACAGAAGGGCAGTGGCAAATTGAACTGTCGAATGAGGACTGGGCGATGAATGAGATCATGTGCCATTTGCGGGACACGGAACGTGAGATCCATCTAATGCAGTTGAAGTTGATGCTCGGACGTGAGGACGCCTTTATCCCACGGCCGGATACAGGTGTTTGGGCAAGTGAAAGGGACTATCTGCACGTGGACGGTGTTTCCGCCTTGCGGGAGTTCACATCAGCCCGTTTGGACAATCTCGAACTGATAAAAAGCGCCGGCGATGCGATCTGGACGCGCAAGGCGCGCCATGCGATCTTTGGCCCGACGAATTTTCTCGAGGTGTGTAGTTTCATGGCGGACCATGACCGCATGCATGTGCAACAAGCCTGGAAGACCCTCAAGAGCCTTCAGGACGTGCGTGTCTAATCTGTTATGCCTGTGTTATAACACCTGACTTTGCAGGGAACGTCTTCCCTCAATTTTCTCAAGGAGAACCGGCTTTATGCGAAGAAGAGTTGTTGTAACGGGGATGGGGTGCATCAGCCCTGTCGGAAACACAGTCAACGAGACCTGGACTTCCCTCCTGGCTGGAAGGTCGGGTGCGGGTCCGATCACATTGTTCGATGCCAGCAGGCACAAGACGCGTTTTGCCGCGGAAGTGAAGGGCTTCGACGCAGTATCCATATTCGGCAGCCGCGAAGCCCGCAGGATGGATCGCTTTACACAATTTGCCGCTGCCGCGACCCTTGAAGCGATGGAGCACGCTGGCTTGAAAATTGACGACTCCAACTGCGACAGAGTTGGTGTTGTGATTGGAACCGGCATTGGTGGAATCGGTACGATCATGGACCAGGCCGAGATCCTGCGCGAGCGTGGCCCCGAGCGCATCAGCCCGTTTCTGGTTCCCATGATGATCTCAGACAGTGCGGCAGGCATGCTTGCCATCCGAGTTGGCGCGCGTGGACCGAACATGGCGCTGGCTACCGCCTGCGCTTCTGGCAATAATGCCATTGGTGAAGCGGCGGAAATGATCCGCCGCGGTTCGGCGGACGCCATGATCGCCGGCGCATCCGAGGGGGCGCTTGTGCCGATCGCCATGGCTGGCATGAACGTCATGGGAGCGCTGTCGACCCGCAATGATGACCCGCAGACCGCCTCCCGTCCGTTTGACAAGGAGCGGGATGGTTTTCTAATGGGGGAGGGTGCAGGAATCTTGATCCTTGAGGCTCTCGAGCACGCCCGGGCCCGCGGTGCGAACATCCTTTGTGAATTAAGCGGATACGGCACCACTGATGACGCGCATCACATCTCAGCTCCGGCGGAGAATGGTGCGGGCGCGGCAATCTCCATGAAACTGGCGCTGGAAAATGCTGGTCTGGGTGTTACGGATGTTGGTTATATCAACGCGCATGGCACGTCCACGCCGTTGAACGATAAAAGCGAGACGGCCGCGATCAAAACGGTTTTTGGCGAACAAGCCTATAAAATTCCTGTGTCCTCCACAAAGTCCATGACCGGACATTTGCTGGGCGCCTCCGGCGCGGTTGAGGGCAGTGTTCAGTATCCTGGCCATACGCGAGGGCATGATCCCTGCCACGATCAACTATCAGACCCCCGATCCCGAATGCGACCTGGATTACGTCCCAAATCAGCCACGCAAGGCGGAGATCAACCATGCCATGTCCAATTCGTTCGGTTTCGGCGGGCACAATGCCACATTGGTATTCAGTCAGTTTAAGGGGTGAAATCTGTGAGCCGGGGCGTTCCTGTTCCCGGCTGTGATTATTGAGGAGAACGTCATGCCATATGCACATATCACAGGCTGGGGGATGTCTGTGCCTGACACTGTTTTGACAAATGACGATCTGTCCAAGATCGTGGACACCAACGATCAATGGATCCGTGAACGTACAGGGATCCGTGAACGACGGATCGTAAAAGAAGGACAGACCACGTCGTCCTTGGGCGTGGAGGCTGCTCTCAAGGCTCTGACGGTTGCCAACCTCCGTCCAACGGACCTGGATTTGATCATCTGTTCGACATCTACGCCGGATTACATATTCCCGGCAACCGCTTGCATGATCCAGGACCAGATCGGCGCAACTAGAGCTGGTGCGTTCGACCTGCTTGCAGCTTGCTCGGGTTTCATTTATGCAACAAATATGGCGGCGCAAGCGATCCGCAGCGGATCCATCAAAAGCGCATTGGTGGTTGGTGCTGAGACCCTTTCCAGGTTTGTCAACTGGAAGGATCGGAATACCTGCATCCTTTTTGGCGACGGCGCGGGCGCTTTCATATTGCAGGCGAGCGACAAACCTGGCGGTGTCTATTCAGCCGTCATGCACTCTGACGGTTCCGGTGGCGACCTTTAACATTGTCCGGTGGCGGGAGTGTCCACCCTGCCACTGAAGCGACCGTCCACGAAGGCAGGCATTTCATCGAGATGGACGGCAAGGAAGTCTTCCGTTTTGCGACCCGCGTCATGGCACAGGCGACCAATGAAGCATTGGAAGTCGCAGGATTGACGATCGAAGAAGTGAATTGGATCGTGCCGCATCAGGCCAACATCCGAATTATCGAAGCGGCTGCACGCGGTCTTAAGCAGCCCATGGATAAGTTTATTGTAAATCTGGATCGTTATGGCAATACTTCCACCGCATCCATTCCCATTGCTACTGTCGAGGCAGTGGAAAAAGGGCAGATCAAGAATGGCGACAAGTTTGTGATGGTGGGATTTGGTGCAGGCCTGACGTGGGGTGCTCTGACCGCCGAATGGACAGGTCCGCTCCCGAGCAAGGGACAGGTATACCCGGCGCAATATCGTGCACTGGGCAGGGTCCGTTCGTTTGTGCGCCGTGCCATCCGCTTCATCGAGGGCATCATTTTCCGCCGCGAACTATAATGGTGGATTAATCCTGATTGTGGTACGATAAACAGGATACTGAAAAAGGAGTATAGAATGTTTCCACGACTTGGACCCATGGAATTGATCATCTTGTTGGTGATCGTTGTCCTTCTCTTCGGCCCGGGCCGCATTGGCAAGATAGCTGGCGAGATGGGTAAGGGAATCCGTTCATTCCGCGAGGGATTGGGCGGCGATAAAAAGGACGACCAAACGGATTCGGATGGGAATATCGAACCGAAATAGAGAATCAAAAGGCTCCCCATACGGGAGCCTTTTGATTTAAGGGGGCGCTGGTGCGGTCCTAATAAACGATCTCTTTGATGTTCTTATCATTTACCATCTGTTCAACAAACTTCTCATGATTGACTGGCGAACCAATGACGCGCCATGTTCCGGTGATGGTATTTTCCTTTTTTGTTTGGTGGTGGTCCAGAATCTTCAACGAAAAAGAATCCAGGGTCTTCCTTACCCTGGCCGCCCCTTGCGTGCTGGCAGAGGAGATCACAATCCGATAGGAACGCGCTTCGCGGATACGGTCTATCCGCCTCTCGATATATGGGAAAGCAAAAAGGACGACCAACACCACAATGGACGAAATGGAAACAAAGACCAGTTCACCAGCGCCGATGCCCATTCCCAACGCGGCTGAAAGCCAGATCGTCGCGGCTGTCGTCAAACCGCCAATGCGCCCCTGTTCACGCACAATGGCGCCTGCGCCAAGGAAACCGATGCCCGTGACAATGTTCGCGGCGATGCGCGTTTGTGTGAATCCCGGGTCCATGCTACGAGAAAAGATCGTGAATAATGTTGAGCCAACAGTGATCAGGATGATTGTGCGAAAACCTGCGGCTTTATCCTGGAACTCGCGTTCCGCTCCGACCAACCCGCCGATCAACACGGCCATTCCCACTTTGATGACATTCTCGACAAGAATAGGGTCCATAAAACGATTTTACAATAACTCCCTCAATTCGGAAATTGTCGTCACTGGTTGTCTGCAAACAAATCCCTCGCAGACATAGACGGTCGGTTTTCCGTCCCTGAGCGGACGGTCTTTCAACAAGGCGGGTGCGTCTTCGGGTGGGGGATAGATGGATGCGGCTACAATTACGTTCGGCCTGAATTGGGATTGTACGACTCGAATCAACTCGGACACATCCTCATCGCCCGCTTCATACACGACTGCAACCTGCTTCGTGGTCCCCAAAGCCATATCCGCCGCTGACAGCCACCTGCCGAACGCAGTGGGGTATCGCGTCGCCATCCCCACAACCAGCCGCAATGCTTTCTCGGCGAGATCACGGTATTTCCCTTCGCCGGTAAATTCAGCAAGTTTCAACAAAGCCTCACAAGCCAGGGCATTACCTGAAGGTGTAGCATTGTCCTGCACATCTTTCGGGCGGAGCAACAATTGTTCACCATCTTTTGATGTGTCAAAGAAGCCGCCATTGGGGTCTTCAAAGAATTCGATCATTTCTTCGGCAAGTTCTTTGGCAGACGCGAACCATTTGTCCTTGAAGTCTGTTTGATACAGCTCGAGCAAGCCAAGGATCAGCGCGGCGTAATCTTCGAGGAAGACTTCGTTTGTTGTCTTCCCCTCGCGCCAACTATGTTTTAGTTTGCCATTGGGACGCAGGGAACTCAACAAAAAATCGGCATTGCGGGTAGCCATTTTGTGGAATTGACCAGCTTGCTGGTCGGAATTCGGAAGCAAGCTTCCTGATTCCAAGACCCGCGCCGCCTCTGCCAGCGTTGCCAGCATGAGTCCGTTCCAGGAGGTGAGTACTTTGTTGTCTGTGCCCGGTCGAATGCGGGCGGATCGGACGGTTAAGAGTTTGGAATGGCAATCGGCTAATTTGGCTGGGACAGTTTCCGGGTCGAGTTTGAAGCGGGCGGCGAGGGATGCATCATCCAGTGCGCGTTGCAGGACCGTGCGTTCTTCCCAGTTACCGCGCGGGGTGACTCCGTAAGCCGCTTCGAAAAATTCCGAATCGTCTTTGAGTGTTTCTCGTATCTCTTCAAGAGTCCAAACGTAAAACTTTCCCTCTACACCCTCTGAGTCGGCATCAAGCGACGAATAAAAACCGCCGTCAGGGTGCGCCATTTCGCGGGCGATGAAATCGAGCGTTTCAGTGACGATACGCTTGAAGAATGGGTCGTTTGTAACTTGATACGCATGCAGATAAACACGTGCGAGTTGGGCGTTGTCGTAAAGCATCTTCTCAAAATGCGGAACGCGCCAGAAGTTATCCACGCTGTAGCGCGAGAAGCCGCCTCCCACTACATCGTACATGCCGCCGCGGGCCATGGCTTTGAGTGCGTGGATGGATGCTTTTACTGCGGGCGAATCAGCCGCAGGGATCACCAAGTCATCTGACTCTTTTACCGCCCGTCTCAATAAAAACCCGATCGACATCGGTTGCGGGAATTTTGGCGCTGTGCCCCAGCCGCCATAACCCCAGTCGTACGAGTTAAGCAACGATTTTTCCACTGCATCGAGATGGGCTGGCGTGAACGCTGACGCGGAATCGGATTGGATATTGGCGCTTAGCGATTGGCGCAGGTGATCCGAAACTTCACCGCCCACTCGAAATACTTCGGCAGGTTGTTCCCTCCATGTGCGGGCAATTCCGGCCAGCACATCCTTGAAGGACGGCATGTTGTAGCGCGGCACAGGCGGGAAGTAGGTGCCCGCATAAAATGGCTTGAGGTCGGGCGTGAGGAACACGGACATGGGCCAGCCGCCGGAACCGGTCATGGCGACCGTGGCTTGCATGTAGATGGCATCCAGGTCGGGGCGTTCTTCGCGGTCCACTTTGATGTTGATGAAGTGCTCGTTCATGAACGCGGCAGTGGTTTCATCTTCGAATGACTCATGCGCCATGACGTGACACCAATGGCATGCGCTATACCCTATGGACAGGAAAATGGGTTTATTTTCGGCTCTGGCTTGGGCTAGCGCCTCCTCGCCCCAGGGATTCCAGTCCACGGGGTTCCGGGCATGTTGAAGCAGGTAGGGGGATGTGGAGGTTGAAAGTTTGTTCATGAGTACCTGTAAGGTTTGGTGGAGGTGATTATAGCGTACGGAAGCACTACGGAACGATTAAAACAGGTGAAATATGGAATTCCTACCGAAGTAGAAGTATGATTTTCACGCCATCCTGCTTCTAACAGGAAGCTTAATCCACGAAAGGGATCTATTTATGTCTTCGGAATTGAAGGTTTCAAAACGAAAACTCGGAAAAACAAACATTGAGGTCACACCGATCGGTCTGGGGATGATGGAATTTGCCGGCGGTGGCGGCTTGATGGGATTTGCTTTTCCCAAGATCGACCAGGAGGTCAAGAATGCGACGGTACAAGCCGGGCTGGATGGCGGGGTGAACTGGTTCGATACAGCGGAGTTATATGGCAGAGGTGTTTCAGAAGCGTCTTTGGCTACTGCTCTCAAGGTTGCGGGGAAAAAAGATGATGAAGTGGTTGTAGCTACAAAGTGGTGGCCATTGTTTCGTACTGCGCGTAACATTCCCAGGACGATCGATGACAGAACACGCTTTCTGGATGGTTATAGCATCAGCAATTATATGGTGCACCAGCCGATGAGTTTCTCTTCGCCAGAAGCGGAAATGGATGAAATGGCGAAGCTGGTCAAGGCGGGGAAAATTCGCTCGGTGGGTGTGAGCAACTTCAATCCCGGACTGATGCGGCGGGCGCATCGTCAACTGCAGAAGCATGGACTGCCGCTCGCAGTGAACCAGGTCCGCTATAGTCTTCTTGATCGAAGGATTGAGCGAGACGGCACACTGGAGACAGCAAAAGAATTGGGCGTGTCGATCATCTCCTATACTCCATTGGAATTGGGTTTGTTGACGGGCAAGTATCACAAGAACCCCGAACTGCTGGCAAAGAAGTCTCCGTTCTATCGGGCACTTCTAAAACGTGGGATTGAAAGGTCTCGAAAGTTGATTCGAGCTCTGGAAACTGTCGGTGAAAAGTACAATGCCACCCCAGCCCAGGTTGCCTTGAATTGGATTATCTACTCGCAAGGTGATAGTGTCGTGACCATCCCCGGCGTAACCAACCCCAGACAGGCTGAGGATAACGCTGGCGCGATGAAGTTTGTGTTGTCGGCCGATGAGATAGCCGAATTGGCTGATGTGTCAAAGGCGATTTTATGAATTGTCAGAGTGATTGGGTTAAATCGCCAATCCTTTGAAT
Organism: uncultured Chloroflexia bacterium; assembly: GCA_963718215.1. GTDB lineage: Bacteria > Chloroflexota > Anaerolineae > Anaerolineales > Villigracilaceae > Defluviilinea. The sequence goes on along the minus strand of CAVQYK010000022.1, from coordinate 162,265 downwards.
TGACTTATGTATAACTTGTGGAAGAATCCCTTCGCTTCGAGCAATTGTTGATGCGTTCCCTGCTCGACGATCTCGCCGTCGTTGATGACGATGACATTATCCGCATCACGGATGGTGGAGAGACGATGGGCGATGACGCGTTGGATCAGGCGCGGGATGGCAAGGTCCATCAAGACGACAAAGGTGAGCAATATAAGAGAGAGAATACTCCACTTCCAGTAGGGCTTGATGAAGGGAAATGGTTTTCGGATGTGTTTCATGTGTCTTTGATGTATCTTTTCCAGGTTTATCAAACTACGAGCTCAACCGATTCCATTTTCCTCACCGAGTTGACAAAAAAGATCTTTGTGCAATTCTTCAATCCTTCCACCTGTATCACTCTTTCCTCCACCTGACCTGTCTCGAGCAAATGAGCGCGGAACGTCCCTGCAAGCACTCCGCAGAAGATGGGTGGGGTGTAGAGTTTGCCGTCCATTTCGAGGACGAGGTTGCCGATGGTGAATTCGGTCAGTTCGCCGCGTTCATTGTAGAGGAGGGTATCATCGCATTTAGGGAAGTCCTTGCGGGCATTGTCGTATACTTCGCGATGGGTGGTTTTGTGGAAGAGAAATACATTACCCGAGCTGACAGGCTCTTTGGCAAGACGAACCTTCATGGGCAAATCGTTGTCAGTTGGTTGGAAGGGCTTAGCTTCGTAGCTGAAATTTCCGTTTTTATCAAGAAGCAGCCTCACACGTTGCGGGGACGAGAAATGGGATGAAATTCCATCGAGGTAGGTTTTGATGAATTCGCTTTGATCCGATGGTCGAGTAGTGTCGCCGTTCGTTGGCGACAAGTATCGAGACCACTGATTGGAATTGGGGCTATCTCTTGTAACCTGTGGTTTCGATACATCCTTCGTCTCCGCTCCGCTCCGCTCAGGACTACTCAACCACCGTTGTTTTTCTGAAACAGGAAAATCAAAATACTCCGCCGAATTTAACAGGCGTGCGATATGTTTCTCGCGCAGGAAAAAACCTTCTTCGGGTGTCCAAAGCATGGTTTCGAGCAGGGAAAATTGCGGAGGAGACTCGGTCAACACGTGGGCTTTGAGCAGGGCTTCGGCGTATTCGTCGGTGCTGGTCGAGTCCCAAACAATACCGCCGCCGACGCCGTACCCGGCGGTTTGAGTCTCGCGGTCAACGAGGGCAGTGCGGATAGCCACATTGAAGGTTGCTTTGCGGTTTGGTGCGATATAACCGATGCTTCCTGTGTAAATTTTGCGCGGTGTCGTTTCAAGTTCAGCGATGATTCTCATCGTGCTGACCTTTGGCGCGCCTGTGATGGACGCGCAGGGGAAGAGTGCTTTGAAGATGTTGGCGATGGAAGCAGGGGTCTCCGCTTTCACAGTAGATGTCATCTGCCAGAGGGTGGGATATTTCTCAGTCGTGAACAACTCAGGTACGTGTACGCTCCCGATCTTTGCGATGCGTCCCAGGTCGTTGCGGATCATATCCACGATCATGACGTTTTCGGCGCGGTTCTTTTCGGAGTTGCGCAGCCATTCGGCTTTTTCCTCGTCTTCGAGTGTCGTTCGCCCGCGCTTGACCGTCCCTTTCATGGGGCGACCTGTGATCGTATCGCCATCAAGTTGGAAGAAGAGTTCAGGTGAGGCGGATGCGATGACGTAGCGACCCGTGTCAATGTAGGCGGCGTGATTGTTTTGAGTTTGTGCAAGATGCAGGAAGAAATTCCATGTGTCTTCATTGAAGTCTGTTTGAAAGCGCATGGTGTAGTTGACCTGATACGTGCGTCCGTTGGCGATGTGCGTCTTAATCTTTTCGATGGCTGAGTTATATGTGCCGCGGTCAACGGTTGGGGACCAGGTCAAGGTTGGTTTAGGTGAAGCAGGCTTAGGTAGGGAGACGAGGCGAGGCGCGGGATAGAGTCCGAACCGGAGGAGGGAAAGTCAGAGTGGGAGCGAATTGTAAATGATATGTCAAAGGCTGGCGCCGCTTCATAACTAAGAAAACCCGCGGCGTGCCAGTCGTTGGCATTGACCAGGTCTTCGATCTCTTGCAACGCTGGGATCACTTCGTCGCGCTTGTGAATTTCAATCACACGATGCGGGTTGGAAAAAAACAGCCACGCATCGTTTTGCTTGAGGATGATTTCGTTGATCTGTGGTTCAATTGTGTCCATGTATAAACTCAAACAGATTTTACCCCGTTGGCTGCCTGCGTTGGTTATGATGTCTGTCATATTTTTATTTTCGTCCCAGCCATCAGAAAAATTGCCCGATCTTGGCTGGGCGGACCGTGTTTTCAAAAAAGGCGGACATGTGCTCGGATATGGTTTGCTGGCGTTGTCGTATTGGAATGGCTTTAGCTGGGACAGGAGGAAACTTCCGCTCGCCTGGCTGTTCGCTGTGCTGTATGCAGCGACCGATGAATTTCATCAGTCGTTCGTGGCGGGACGAAGTCCATCAATCTGGGATGTGTTGGTCTTCGATAACCTTGGAGCTTTGATCGCGTTGTGGTTGGCAGGTTTGTTCTTCAAACAAAAACGACCAGACGAGAATGTCTGATCGTTGCCCAAAGCCAATCGTTAACAGCTGACAGCCATCTCACTCAAACTCGATCTCGATCTCTTCGTCCTCCGACCAGTCTTCCATGCGGTCGATCTCGATGTCTGTGAACAGACCTTCCTGACGTGCCTGTACGCGGTAGCGTTTGATGAGTTCGAGCATGGCAAGAAATGTGACCACGATCTCGAGGCGCGACGTGCTGTCCTTGACCAATGAGCTGAAGGTGGCGCGTTGCACTTCTTTCATCATCTTCGAGATCATGTCGATCTTCTCGCGGATGGTCACGCGCGGCGCGGAGATCACTGATGCGAGCGGTCGTTTGTCTTTTTCCTTTGCGAATGCCTCTTCTGCTGCCGCAACCAGTTTTGCAAGCGTGATATTCGACAAGTCGAGTTTTGGTTCCACTTTGGGAGGTGGCGCCACACGCAGGTAAGTCCGCAGGTTGGCTTGTTCGCGGGCGCTCATCCATCCGCCGATCTCTTTGTAGCGCTTGTATAACTTCAACTGGTCAACCAGCGCCTGTCCCGCATCCTCTTCGCCAGCTTCGCGCACAGGCGGACGCGGGAGTAATGCTTCCGATTTGATCTGTATAAGCTTTGCCGCGATCACAAGGAACGCCGATATCTCATCCGCGTTGATTTGCTCGAGGCTGTTGATGTATGTGAGATATTGATTTGTCACTGTTGCCAGCGAAACGGTCGTAATGTCCAACTCGGCGTGTTCGATCAGGTTGAGCAGCAGGTCGAGCGGCCCTTCGTAGACAGGCGTTTGGACCCTGTAATTCAACTGGCGTCCCAATAGATTTTCCATAGGGCGTGAATTATACAACAGGTCGACGTTGCGAGGAGCGTCCTGGGTGGAAGCCGACGCGGTTTGTCGGCTGAAACCGAAGGATGCGACGAAACAATCCCCGTCATCATGCTGGAGATTGCTTCGACCTTTCATGTCTCGCAAGGACGGATACGGGTATAATTTTTCCATGTCAAACAAACTCACTCATCTCGACGAACATGGCCGTGCCAAAATGGTGGATGTCAGTTACAAACCAGATACCGAGCGGACTGCTGTCGCACGCGGTGAAGTCCACATGAAGAAGGAGACGCTGGACTTGATCCGTGCGGGACAGATCAAAAAAGGTGACGTGCTGACCATAGCGCAGATCGCGGGGATCACCGCCTCAAAACGGACCTCGGACCTGATTCCCTTGTGCCATCCTCTTCCGCTCTCCAAAATTGACGTGGACCTCGCCCTCGACGACTCACTCCCCGGTGTGGTCATCACTGCCACTGCCAAAGTAACCGGCAAAACCGGTGTTGAAATGGAGGCGTTGACTGCTGTCTCTGTGGCGGCGTTGACCGTTTACGATATGGCGAAAGCCGCCGAAAAGACGATGCGGATACAGAATATTCGGCTGGTCGAAAAACACGGCGGTCAGAGCGGAGATATCATCAATGAATAGGATTAAATTGTTGTTTTTTGCAACCCTCCGCGACCGCGCGGGGACCAAGTCCATGGAGTTGGATGTTCCCGATGAGATGACCGTGCAGGGGTTGAAGGACAAACTTGCCGAGGAATATCCTAATCTCAGAGAATCCATGAAAAGTGTGTTGATCACCATCAATCGGGAATATGCGTTTGATGATGCGGTCATTCCGCCCAATGCCGAGATGGCGCTGTTCCCGCCCGTGTCGGGAGGATAATATCGTGCTCTCGGCGGCGTCCTCGCCGCCGAGGACGGCAGCGAGAGCAAACATGAATTACCCAACCATTTTCTCGATTACAGAAGACGAGATCGATCTGAACGACCTGCTTGCGCAGATCACGCTGACATCCACGGGGGCGGCGGCGATCTTTACCGGCATGGTGCGTGGCGAGACCAAGCGCGGTGAGGCGCACGATACGCAATACCTCGAATACGAGGCATACGTCCCCATGGCGGAAGCGAAGATGAAGCAGGTGGCAGATGAGATCCGCGCGAAGTGGCCGGTCATTGAAGGGATTGCGATCGTCCAGCGCATCGGCAAACTGTATCCCAAAACACCGACCGTATTGATCGCCTGTACAGCCGCTCACCGTGATACCGGCGTCTTTGAAGCTGCGCGGTATGGGATTGACCGCTTGAAGGAGATCGTTCCGATCTGGAAGAAGGAGGTCAGCCCGGATGGTCAGTTCTGGGTGGAAGGGGACTATATTCCGAAGGCAGGGGAGTAGGGAAGGTATCAGGTTGGAAAATGCCAATTGACATGGAAGCAGGCTCTGGTTGGGAATGCGGCGGAGCCTGTCCAGTGCGTGACGTATAAGCATAAGTGGGGTTTTACTAATGCGGATATCAGTTTTGCGTGAGAGGTTTGAATGGAAAAAATTGTGATCACTGGCATGGGGACGGTCAATCCGCTGGGGTTGACCGTCGAGGAGAGTTGGCGGAATGCGGTCAATGGTGTATCGGGCGTGGGACCGATCACGTTGTTTGACCCGGCTCCGTTGAATGTCCATTTTGCGGCGGAAGTGAAGAACTTTGCGCCTGAAAATTATATGGATGCGAAGGAAGCGCGCCGGCGCGACCGCTTCGAGCAATTGGGCGTTGCCGCGGCAAAGGACGCCATTGCCAGTTCCGGGCTTGAAATTACGGATGCGAATTCCGGGCGGATCGGTGTGCTTGTTTCTTCTGCAATTGGCGGGATCAAATCCCTGAGCGATGCTGTGATCACGAATCATACGGAAGGACCGCGCCGCGTCAGCCCGTTCCTGATCCCCATGCTGATGCCGAACGGCGCCGCAGGCATGATTGCCATAGACCATCAGATCAAGGGACCGTGTTTCTCGGTGGCTTCAGCCTGCGCCTCTGGCGCGGACGGGATCGGCACGGCGTTCCTCATGTTGAAGGCGGGCATGATCGACGCGGCGGTGACCGGCGCGGCTGAGATGACGATCTGCTCAGTGGGCGTGGCAGCGTTTGATCGTGTGGGGGCGATGTCGCGGCGCAACGGCGATTATTCGATGGCGCCCCAGCCGTTCGACAAGAACCGTGATGGGTTGGTCATGGGCGAGGGCGCGGCGGTTTTGGTGCTGGAGCGCGAGTCGCATGCGAAGAAACGCGGCGCGAACATCCTGGCGGAACTCGCCGGGTATGGTGCAACGGCTGATGCCTTCCACGTGACCGCCCCGCATGAGACCGGCGCGGGCGGCGCGGCGGCAATGCGGATGGCGCTCGAGTTCGCGCAGGCGAACGACGACGAACTGGGCTACATCAATGCCCACGGGACCGGGACGCCGCTCAACGATCAGTCTGAGACGCGGGCGGTCAAGGCTGCGTTTGGCGAGAGAGCGTATCAGATTCCCATCTCGTCCACCAAGTCGATGACGGGGCACATGATGGGGGCTACGGGGGCTTTGGAAGCCATTTTCTGTGTGCAGGCGGTGCGGGAGGGCATCCTGCCGCCGACGATCCATTATGAGACGTTTGACCCCGAATGTGACCTGGACTACGTCCCGAACCAGGCGCGCGAGAAGAAGATCACGCTGGCGATCAGCAATGCGTTCGGCTTTGGCGGTCATAACGCGGTGCTGGCGATACGAAAATACTCATAAATCCTGCTTGTAAACCTCGAAAATGCGTGCTATAATCCGCCGTCGCTCTCAAAACGAACACATATCAAAGGTAAGGAAGAAAGACAATGGCAGACATCATCAAGGCTCTCGAAGCCAAGAAAAACGAAAATATTCCCGCAATCCGCTCCGGTGACAGCGTCAGCGTGCACGTCAAGATCAAGGAAGGCAACCGCGAACGCATCCAGGAGTTCAAAGGCACCGTCATCCGCGCCCGCAAAGGCGGCAACGACGAGTCCATCACCGTCCGCCGCGTGGCGTCCAACGGCATCGGTGTCGAGCGCACGTTCCTGCTCCGCTCCCCGCGCATAGACAAGGTGGTGGTCGAACGCCACAGCGTTGTCAAACGCGCCCAACTCTACTTTATGCGTGAGCGCACGGGTAAATCGGCCCGCCTCAAGCAGAAGTTCGATAAATAGTCCATCAGACCCTGAAGGTTAGACCTTCAGGGTCTTTTTTTTGATTACAATTGGGGCATGAAACCACTTATCGGGATTACCACCAACCAGTCCACGAACGCCAACGGCCACCCGACCGTCATGCTGATGCAGTCCTACGTCCACGCCATCATGCAGGCGGGCGGTGTGCCGGTTCTTATTCCGTCCATGATCCATGCGGATGGATGGGATGCTCTCTACTCCCGCCTCGACGGGGTTCTCTTCTCTGGAGGAGGAGACATTGCCCTCGAACATTTCTCCGGCGAGCCGCATCCCCGCGTCGATGATGTGGACCCGCAGCGGGATTCTGTTGAATTGAAAATGATCCAAGCTTCAGCCTCCGACGGCAAACCCTTCCTCGGCATCTGCCGCGGCGCACAACTGGTCAACGTCGGCCTGGGCGGGACTCTGTACACTCACATCCCCGATCAACTGCCCGGGGCGCTCGACCATGCCTACCCCGGCCACCTGCGGACCACGCTCGTGCACGAGGTGAAGATCGAGGAGGGGACGCGCATCGCGGAGGTGTTGGGGGAACCCATCGTCAAGGTCAACAGCCTGCACCACCAGGGACTCAAAGACATCGCACCTTCGTTGCGTGTAGCAGGTCACGCCCCGGATGGACTTGTCGAAGCCGTGGAACTGCCCGACCATCCCTTCGGCATCGCCGTACAATGGCACCCCGAATGGCTGACCGACCAGGAGTCCACGCGGAATTTGTTCAGGAAATTTGTCGAGGCGGCGGGAAGATAAATCTCTGTGACTGGCATAAATTCTCCCATCGGCATTTTCGACTCCGGCGTAGGCGGTCTCTCCGTTCTGCGGGCGATTCGGGCGCAGATGCCTGAAGAGTCGGTCATTTACTTCGGCGACCAGGGACACATCCCTTACGGTCCGCGCCCGATGGAGCAGATACGCGATTTTTCAGAGGCGATCACGAACTTTTTGCTTGAGCACGATGCAAAAATCATCGTTGTTGCCTGCAATACGGCGTCCGCGGCGGCGTTGAAATATCTGCGCGAGAAATTCCCGCATGTGCAGTTCGTGGGCATGGAGCCTGCGGTCAAACCTGCGGCGGAGACCACGCAAACGGGCAGGGTGGGTGTCCTTGCCACACCGGCGACGTTCCAGGGTGCGTTGTACGCGTCCGTGGTGGAACGGTTTGCGAATGGGGTTGAGTTATTTCAGAACACGTGTAGTGGATTGGTTCAACAGATCGAGCAGGGAAATTTGGACGGCGGCGAAACGCGGAAAATACTCGAAGACGCGCTCCGCCCGATGCTTGCGAAAGAATATTGATACGGTTGTGCTGGGATGTACCCACTATCCGTTCGTGATCCCGCTCATTCAGGAGATCGTGGGGGGAAATGTGCGGGTGATAGACCCGGCTCCCTCAGTGGCGAGACAGGTCAAACGTCTGCTGGAGGCGGGCGGGATGAGGACCGACTTGTCCGCACGGGGGGATGTCAGGTTTTATACGTCAGGCGATCCAGTCGCGTTGAAGTCCCTGTTGCCTGTGTTGTTGGGAGAGGGGGAAAAAGTCTATCGCGTGAATTGGTTTGGTGATACGCGAGTTGAAAAGTAGCCGCAGAGACGCAGAAACACAGAGATTTTTTCTTCGTATCTCTGTGACTCCGTGGCAGGCATTACAACGCCCAGGCCAGCATGAAGCCGAAGATCGCGACGATCACGCCCAAGTGTAAAAATAGATTTGTGCCGGTCACGATGTTATAGGGACCGAAGATGAACGGAAGGATGTAATTGACGACGATCAGCACGATGCCGATCAACGGCAACAAACCTTTGCGATGCGCGAAAAAGTTCGACGCGTTGTCAACAAGCTTGGAAAGCCATTTCATGTTTCTTCCTCTTCTTCGGCCTCAGCATGATTGCCTGAAACCTGCCAGTTGGTGAACTGTGCCAGGAGCCGCCCGGGGATGCGTCCCTGCATATAGACCCCGCCGCGTCCGTGTTCGATGAGTTCAACCTGACCCGCCTCGTGGAATAGCGAAATCAACGCCCCCTGCTGATACGGGAGCTTCACGCGGATCGGCGTGTACGTTTCGTACAATTCCTCCTGAAGGACTACGCAAGCAGATCCTTGACCCCGGTTCCATCCACGGCGGAAATTGCCACTGCCTTCGAAAAGCCTCTTGCCGCCTGCCGCGCGGACTCTGGGATCGCGCAAAAGGTCCACCTTGTTCAACGCGGTGACAACGGGAATATGATGTGCTTCGATCTTGTCCAGGGTTTCCTGCACCGCTTCGGCCTGGTTCATAGCGTTCGGGTGTGAAATGTCCACCACATGCAGCAATAGATCGGCTTCTGCAATTTCCTCAAGCGTCGCATGGAAGGCTTCGACCAGTGTGGTCGGCAGTTTTTGAATAAAGCCAACTGTATCGGTGAAGAGCGCCTGATAGCCGCCGGAGAGTTCCACTTTGCGCGTGGTGGGGTCGAGGGTGGCGAAGAGTTGGTCTGCGACGTAGACTTCCGATTTGGCGAGGCGGTTCAACAGCGTGGATTTGCCCGCGTTGGTGTATCCGACCAGGGCCACGGTCGGGATGCGCGAGCGTTTGCGCTGTGCGCGGTAACGCTGGCGGTGGGCGCTGACTTTTTCCAGTTCCTTTTTGAGGTGCGAAATACGCTTGCGGATGGCGCGCTTATCCACTTCCAGCTGCGTTTCGCCGGGACCGCGCAAACCCACGCCGCCTGTCGAACCTGCTCGTCCGCCGCCGCCGCCTGCCTGACGCTCAAGGTGGGTCCATTGGCCGGTCAGGCGCGGGAGGTAGTATTCGTATTGGGCAAGTTCCACCTGCAACATGCCTTCGCTGGTGTGCGCGTGTTGGGCGAAGATGTCGAGGATCAACGCGGTCCGGTCGAGGACTCGGACATTTTTGCCGATCGCAAGCTGAAGTTCCCGTTGGTGACGCGGGGATAGTTCGTCATCGAAAATGATGACCTGCGACAGTGTCTCTTCGACCAGCGCCTTTAACTCGTCCACTTTGCCGGGACCGATGTAGGTTTTTACATGCGGACGGTCCAGTTTCTGGGTCAATTCGCCGACGACATCCAGCCCGGAAGTGTCCGCAAGCAGGGCAAGTTCTGTAAGCGAATCTTCGAGTGGAAGAAGCGTTTTTTGCTGAAAGAGCTCCACGCCGACAAGGAATGCTTTTTCGCGCGGGGCAATGGTTGGTTCAGGGATCTTTTTAGCCAATTGAGTTAATCCTTCTTTTCGAGTTCGTCGAATAATTTAGCCATCCTCGTCTCCGGCGACTTGGTGCGGATGGGGATCAATACATGGAAGGCGGAACCGGGGCATTCCTGCTCATCATATCCATCCGATTCGACCCAGATCGAGCCGCCGTGCGCCTGTAAAATTCCACGCGCAATGGACAATCCCAGCCCCGGTCCGTCGCCTTTGAATTTGGTCTTGCCGCTCGAGTGCAGTTCCAGGCGCCCCAGTTGACCAAATTTTTCGAAGATAACAGCCTGGTTTTCCAGTGATATTCCAATACCTGTATCTTTGATCGTGACCTCGATCAGGCCGGGAAGCGTCCGCCCGTCCACCGTGATCCTGCCGCCGTCCGGAGTGTATTTTACGGCATTTTCAAGGATATTCCGGAGCGCCTGCATGATGCGCCCAGAGTCCACGTAGATCCATTGTTTACTGCCGTCGAACTGCCTGACCTCCAGTGTTTGTTTCCGTTTTTTGACCGTTTCGCTCAGATCGTTCTTCAGGATCTCGAGGATTGTCTCGATCTGGATGGGTTGGAAATTCAATTTGAGCAGGTCATTGTCGATCATCGAGACGTCCAGCATGTCGTCCACGATGGAGCGCAGGCGTTTGATGCCGGTCTGCATGCCGGCGAGCAAGCCGTCCAGCGGCACTCCTTTTCCATCCAGCATCAGGTCCTCCATCATGGAGGCGTAGCCGTCGATCAGGGTAATGGGCGTCTTGAGTTCATGCGCCGCCACCGAGATGAACGCGGTCTTGCTCCTGTCCACGCGTTCCATTTGCTTCTGCACCTTTTCCATCTCGCCGGAGATATGCGCCACGCGGGTTTCCATCTCGTAGCGCGCCACCACGCCCAGCCCGTAGGTGTAGATCGGGATGACCGCCGCCAGCAGGTTGAGCGCCTGCTGTTTGGTCAACGTCTCTTTTGCCACCTGGATCGTCAGCGCCATCATACGGTTGATGATGAACGTGACCTGGTACATGCCCTCCTCAAGGTCGGTCACCGTGGATGACTTTGCCCAGTCCAGCAGGATGGAGTCCATCCAGGCGGTGTCGCCGGTGGTTGTCGTTTGCACAAGCAGGTCGAAGAAACGTTCCAGTTGTTCGTTGAGACCGGCGCGCATGTCCATGTCGTGCGCCAATTCCCGCCCGACATGCTCCATCCACGCGGGGCGGATCTTCTCAAGTATTTGCTGGATCGGCACAGGTTTTCTTGGCACGGATTTATTTTATCAGGGTTGGGCGCTTCGTCCCATCACCCAGGCTTGCACCGTCTCTCCCACAGCCTGCAAACTTTCCGCAGAGACCTTGTCCGGGGTGTCCTGCACGGTATGCCAGTAGGGATAATCGAAATCAATGATATCCACGGCGGGGATGCCCGCCTCCAAAAACGGTGTATGGTCATCGAGCATGGAGAACTTGTATTCCGGGATGAATACGCTCCCGTATCCCAGGGAATTTGCCACAGCCCAGATCTCCTCGGTCAGGTCCGGGTTCGAGTTCCGTTCCTTGTAAATGTTCAGGTCGGCATCGCCGATCATGTCCACGATCACAACCGCCTGCGGCTGGAGCGGGTTATTCCTCACGAATTCACGCGAGCCGAGGATCCAGTCCCAGCCGGGGATGCGTCCGTTGTCCTCCGCGTCGAAAAAGACCAGCCAGACGGGAACGGTGTCATCGGGTAGAACGCGCGCCAGTTCCAACAATACAGCGACGCCTGAGGCTCCGTCGTTCGCGCCAGGCACGGGCAGGGAATGATTTGCCGGGTCGGGGTCGTTGTCCGCGAACATGCGCGTATCGTAATGCGCCCCCAAAATGATCTGCGGACTTGCGTCCCCTCGTTTCGCCACGATATTCTGGATGGGATGTCCCAACGCCTCGGATTCCTGGACTTCCACCTGCCAGCCTGCGGATTCCAATTCCTCGCGCATCCACTCCTGGACTTTGGCATGCCCCTCCGACCCGGGAATCCGCGCCCCGAAAGCGACCTGGGTTTGCACGTCAGCATAGGCGCGTTGACCGTCAAATCGGACGGAGTCAGGCTCCGGCTTGTACTGAGCCGCGTCGATGGGCTGGGTCTGAAACGCAAAGACGTACCATGCCGCCACAACGAGGAGCAGGAGTCCAATGGTGGAAATATAGATGGCAATGGATCTGTTTTTCAAGCCTGAACCCCGTTCATCATGATCTGCAAGTCTGTCAGGGCGCGTTCAGCGTATGCCTTGCCGCGTTCCCGTTTGTTGACCTTCGCGTCGAGCGGCGGCAGGATGCCAAAGTTGGCCTTCATCGGCTGGAAGTCTTTCAGGTCGGCGTGTGTGACGTAGTGACAGAGCGCGCCCAGCATGGTCGTTTGCGGGAGTGTGAGCGGTCCTTCGCCCTGATACACCCTCGCCGCGTTGATCCCCGCCAGCAGACCGGTGGCGATGTTGCCCATGTAGCCCTCCACGCCGGTGATCTGACCCGCGAAGAAAAGGTCGTCACGCTGATTTGATTGCAGGGTGGGGCGCAGAAGTTTGGGCGAGGCGATGAAAGTGTTGCGATGCATCTGCCCGTATCGGAGGAACTCGGCATTTTCCAGCCCGGGGATCATGCGCAGGACGCGTTTTTGCTCGGGAAATTTGAGGTTGGTTTGGAAGCCGACGAGGTTGTAGAGACTGCCTGCCAGATTATCCTGCCTGAGTTGCACAACCGCATGCGGACGTTTCCCCGTGCGCGGGTCGCGCAGATCCGACCGGGCGCATGGGACCGAACGCCAGTGAATCGAGTCCGCGCTCGGCGATGATCTCCACTGGCAGGCATCCCTCGAAGAAATGACCTGCCTTCACCCCGCTTTTGATCGCGTCCTCGAAGGCGCGCAGTTCGATTCGTTCGGCTTTTAGCAGGGCGTCCACAAAGGCGTAGTATTCCTCCCTCGTGAACGGACAGTTGATGTAGTCGCCTTCATCTGAATTATTCCGTCCTGAGCGGAGGACGGGGCGGTGTTTGCAGCGTCCGTAGTCGAAGGGCGGGTGTTTGTACCATACCTCGAAGCGCGGAACGCGATCTCCATGTTGATCGAATCGGCATGGATGACCGGCGCAATGGCATCGAAGAAAAAGAGATGTTCCTCGCCGCTCAACGCCGCAATGGATTGTGACAGGGCGGGGGATGTCAGCGGTCCGCTGGCGACGATGGTGGGGAAGTTCGGAATCTTCCTGACTTCCTCGCGCACGATCTCGATGTTCGGGTGCGCCTCGATCCGTTCGGTCACTTTGCGGGCGAAGAGTTCACGGTCCACGGCGAGGGCGCCGCCTGCAGGCAGGGACGCTTCCTGCGCACATTCCAACAGCATCGAACCGAGCAGGCGCGCCTCATCCTTGAGCAGACCGGAGGCGCGGTCGGGCAGGTTTGAGCCGAGAGAGTTCGAGCAGACGAGTTCAGCCAGGTCGTGAGTCTGATGCGCTCCCGTCTGCAAAGTTGGGCGCATCTCGAAAAGTCGCACTTTCAGTCCGCGTTCGGCAGCTTGCCAGGCGGCTTCACTTCCGGCAAGGCCGCCTCCGATAACGATAAGATCAGTCATGGATTGATTCTACCATTTTGCTTTTGGTGTTTCCCCTGCTGTATAATTGTTTTGAATGATTGACACAATCACGATCGATTATCAGCTCAAGGAAGCCAGCCAATTGACCGATGCGGCATGGTCTGCCCTGGTCGAACGGGAGGCGGGCAAATGGCGCGTGGTTACGCATTACAAATTGGGGAAAAAGTTCCAAAGCGCGCTCGTAAAATTCCTCGGAAAGGCTGAAGTTGACTCGTGGTTGTGCGGCGCCTTGAGCGGCGGGCAAAGCCGCTCCGTTTCACTTCCCGAGAGCAATGATCTGGCTGTTGAAAGACTATACGCGTTTCCATTGCGCGGATTATCGCAGGCAGTTCTCGTTGGGGCAGGGCAATTGGGCAACAACGCGCAACGTATCTGGCGTTTGGCGGCAACAGGCATGAATGTTGAAACAAGAACACCTGAGACCTCACCCGCCGCCTCGGTCGCAGCTTCTTTGTTGATGCCCGACCTTAATTCGGAAAGCCCGTACGACCTGCCGCGCGCATTGGATCATGCCCTGGATGCCTTTGTCCGCCTCGTTTCTGTACAGGGAGGCTGGTTCGCCATCCGGCGCGGCGATTCACTCGAGGTTCGCGCCCAATGGGACGCGCCCTCCTGCGCCGACCTCGTCCTTTCGCTGGACATTCACACCCTTCTCCGTCGCATGAACCGTAATCTGGCGCCCATGCTCGTCAACCGCGGCGACCCATTGTGGTCTGAGATTCCCCATAAAGGCTTGAAAAAGAATACCAAAGCCTGGATCTGTGTTCCGCTGGTTATCGGTCAACGTTTGATCGGCGCGGCGGGGTTGTGGAGGTCGTCCGCCTTCAAAGGCGAGGAATGGAACCGTCTGGTTGATCTTGCCACCCAGATCGCTCCCGCACTTGAGACATTGATCACATTTGCTGAGATGGCTGGTCACCTGCGCCGCCTTGCCATGCTTAATGACTTTGCGCTGACAGTTTCCACCGGCCGCAGTCTCGACCAGATCGCCCGACGCATGTTCGCGCTGCTTTCACGTGCGTTCGGTACGGAATTGATCGTGTTGAACCTTGTTTCGTTCGACGATCAGGTCCTGCAGGAGTATCGTGTGAATGACGGCAACCTGGTTTCGATGCTGCGGAGCGCTGAAGGACATCCAATTGCGCCCCTGCTTGCCAGCGACACGAAGGTTCGCCTGGAGGATATGTCATCCAATCCCGCCTTGCCCTTGTACAACGGCGTGCTTTCCGGCTTATATGTCCCTTTGCGTTTCCGCGGCCAGCCCATCGGTATGTTGAGCGTGGAGAGTAAACGGGCTAACGCGTTCAATTCCTATGACGAGAGCCTGATCGTTGTCATTGCCAGCCACCTGGCGAGCCTGGCAGACTATACGCGCGTGCGCGAAGAGGCGGAGGGCAGGGCTCGCAACCTGGGTGTGATCCATGAAGTGGTACAACAGGTGGTCGGCCTGACAGATCCTCATGCAGTGGCGGAACTCACAGCCGACCTGCTGGCGCGTTACTTCTCCTATGAACTTACTGCGGTTTTTATCGCTGACGAGACCGGGAAACTGACGATCGGCGGTTTTGGCGGTTCGAGCCAGAACGTGGTCAAGCGCGCGATAAAGTCTGTGGAATACCCCTTGATCGGCGGGATCACCGGTCATGTCTTTCGGATTGGACAGGGAGTCCTTGTCAATGATGTCCTTCAGGATGAAAATTACACGCCTGTAAAAGGCTGGCAGGCGGGGTCGGAAATATGTGTCCCGATCCGTGATGGGTCGAAGGTGCTTGGCATCATTGATGTGGAAAGCAGTTCGCGCAATGCCTTCACACATAACGACTACATCGCGCTTGAATCTCTGGCGGGCATCCTTGCCACCATCATCACCAGTGCCGACCAGTACCAGCAATTGCAGGAAACGATCTACCAGCTGCGCGAAACTGAAATGGAGTTGAACGCGCGCATGGAAGCCCAGCGACTTGCAGAAAGCCGCCTCGTACAAGCCGCCAAACTTGCGGCTGTGGGCGAGATGGCGGCGGGCATTGCGCATGAATTGAACAACCCGCTTACCTCAGTGACCGGGTTTGCAGAACTTGTAATGGAAGACCTGCCGCAAGGGTCGCCTTCACGCCAGGACCTCGATCTGGTCGTACGGGAGGCGCGGCGGGCGCGTGACGTTGTCCGAAGACTGCTCGATTTTGCCCGTCAGAGCGAAAGCGCCCGTGCGAACGCTTCCATGAACAAGGTGGTGGAGGATGTGGTCACATTGACGCGCCACCTGATCCACACAAACGGGGTAGAATTGCTGTTACATTTGCAGGAGGATTTACCCTGGGTATCCATGGACGAAAACCAAATGAAACAGGTGCTGCTTAATCTGGTGCATAATGCACTTCAAGCCATGCCTGCCGGCGGTCAAATGGAGATTCGAACGGCTGAATCGCAGAAGGTCGGACGGAATGGTGTCATGGTTTCCGTGCGCGATAACGGTGTGGGAATCCCGCTGGAGGATCAAACCCGCATCTTTGAACCCTTCTTTACCACCAAAGCTGACCATGGCGGGACAGGTCTGGGCCTCTCGGTCACCTATGGGATCGTCTCCGATCATGGCGGTGAGATCGAACTGGTCAGCCAGCCTGGTCTCGGCTCGATCTTTACAGTCTGGCTTCCAAAAGTGCAGGGGTAATTTTTATGGAATCTGCTTCCGTTCTTGTTGTAGATGATGAACCCGGCATTGCACTTCTGTGCAACCGCATCTTGAAACGCGCCGGGTACGATGTCCTGTCTGAAACCAATCCGCGCGCAGCGATAGAGTTCCTTGGGCGTAACCGGGTTGACCTGTTGTTGGTCGACATCCGCATGCCCGAAGTGGATGGTTTCGATGTCATCTCGCGTGCCAAACGTTCGCAACCCGATATTGCCGTGCTTGTGATGACCGGTTTTGGCACTGTCGAAACAGCCATACGCGCCCTGCGTCAGGGCGTGGATGGTTTGTTGCTCAAACCCTTCGAAAAAGGTGAAGAACTTGTCTCAGCGGTGGAACAGGCGCTGACCGATAACCGCCGCAAGCGAGATTCGGCCAGGGCGCAGGCTTTGCGTCCGCTGTTCGATGCCACCGAAAAACTTTTTTCCGAGACGGATACGGACAGACTGCACAACCTGATTGTGGATACGATCTGCGAGCATTTGCAATGCACGAACGCTGCCTATTACCAGGTCGAGGCGGGGAAACAGGCGCTCCTGGCAAAACGCGGAAACGTGCTTCCTGTAGAAACAGCCGGTTTTGCGACCCATCTCTTAAGCCGTGTGGATTCGGACGGGAATCCGATCATTGTCAACGCAACAGGACCGGGGGAGGAAGAGGCGCAGGCGCTTCTCTCCGACCTGAAACTTGGCGCAGCGATCCTGATTCCGATTACCCGCTCCGACCTGCGCGTCGTCCTTTTCGCGGCGCGTGATGCAGGCGTGCCCCCTTTCCGCGGTGCGGACCTGGAGTTGTTCCATATCCTTGCCAACCAGTCGCTGGTGGCTCTGGAGAACGCGCGTCTGTACGCGGACTTGCGCGCCTACGTCCGCAAGGTGGAGGAGTCACAACAGGCATTGCTGCGCTCGGAAAAGATGGCGGCGGCTGGCAGGTTGACCGCGTCCATTGCACACGAAGTGAATAACCCGTTGCAGTCTGTGCAAAACTGCCTGCATCTTGCCGGACGCGAGGATGTGCCGGCGGAAAAACGCAAGGAATACTTCGAACTGGCGCGCACTGAGCTGGAACGCCTGATGAAGACCATGCACAGGATGCTTGATTTTTACCGCCCCGGCTCCACAAAAATGGAACGGGTGGATGTACTGGAACTCCTGAAGCATGTGCTGGGCCTGACATCACAGCAGATGGGGCAGCGGCACATTGAAGTAACGACCGACCTGCCTGATTCGCTGCCTGCAGTCTATGCCGTGAATAGCCAGGTCCAGCAGATATTTATTAACCTGATCCTGAACGCGTTCGATGTGATGCCCGGCGGGGGCAGCCTGGCGATCCGTGCCAAAGTTTTGGATAACGGCGTCGAGATCCAATTCGAGGATTCGGGTCCCGGAATCCCCGAGAAACTCCGCAACAACATCTTCGAGCCGTTTTTCAGCACCAAAGACGGCGGTACTGGCCTGGGCCTGACCGTGAGTTACAATATTGTCACCGCGCACGGAGGCACGCTTGACCTTGTGAAAGGCAACGGGGATGGCGCCTGCTTCCGATTATTCCTGCCATCGGGAGATGTACAATGAAATCCAATATCCTTGTCGTTGATGATGAACCTGTCGCCCGTCAGTCGCTTTCGGATATCCTGCGACTGGAGGGATACTCCGTGAGCTCGGTCCCGAACGGACAGGCGGCGGTTGAATTCGTGAGGACACACCCTGTTGACCTGATGGTCGTTGACCTGCGCATGCCCGGCATGGACGGTCTGGAGGTCATCCAGGTGGTCAACCAGGTCTCGCCGGAGACCGAGATCATCCTGCTCACGGCATTCGGCACGACCGAATTTGCCATCCAGGCATTACGCCTGCGCGTACATGATTACCTGCTCAAACCTGCCGCGCCTTCGCAGGTGGTGAACAGCGTCAAAAAGGGATTGGTGCGCCGCGATGCCCGCCTGAAAGCGCGCAGTGGTACAGCCACGGCGGACGTGGAGGAAGCCGCCCTCGAGTTTTCCCTGAAGGACGGCACGCGCGTCGACCTTTCCCGGCGCCTGATCCAGAAAAAGGATCAGATGATCCACCTGACGCCCGCCGAGGGGCGCCTTCTGCGTGTCCTGGTCGAAAACCCGGGACGCGTCTATACCCACCGTGAACTGGTCCTGCTTGTGCAGGGCTATGACACTTCCCAGCGTGAAGCCCCGGAGATCCTGCGTCCGCTTGTAAGCCGCTTGCGGCATAAGCTTGAATCCTTCCCATCGCTCTCGGAGAGCATTGTGAGCGTGAGAGGGACGGGATACTTGTACGAGATGGAGAAGTAGAATTAAGCGGACCTCCGAGTTTATGAAGGACTCGGAGGTCTTTTCTAATGCTTGAAAAAATCCGTGGGGAAATCAGGCGGTTGGAGCCAACTCAACAGTCCCTTGGTGTGAAGCGGGCGCCCGGCTGGCTTTTCGAACCAGACCAGCAGGAGGCTCAGTCCCAGACCGGCGGTGCCGATCCATTGGTAGGAGGTCAATGTTTCGCCGAGCAGGAGGTGACTGAACAGGATGGCGACCAGCAGTTCACCCAGCCCGAGGATGGCGGTCTGCATCCCGCCGATGTTCTTGACGCCGAGGAAAAGCATCAGCCTTGAAATGAACGTGACCGCGGTCAAGCCGAACACGGGGAGCCAGGGAGCGTTCGAGGGCGGCAGGGAGCGGTCAAAGATGAAATAGGCAGGGACAACGACCGCGCTCATCGCCAGCAAGGTATAGACTGTCACAGTCGGTGCCGGGACGTCGAACAGGACGCGCTGGTTGACGGGCAGGTGCAGGGCGTAGAGCAGTGCGGCAATCAGCATGAACGCCACGCCAAGAAGGTTGATGCTGCCGGTATCCATTTTTGTGAGCAGGAACGCTGAAAACGCCGCGATGATGATGCGGATGACCGTCAATCTGGAGGGCGGCTGTCCGTCCAATTGGAGCCAGAATGCCACGAAGAACGGATACAGTGCGTATAGCATTTGTGCCACGCTGGCGTTCAATTTGCTCAGACCCACGTAATAGAATATGGAGCCTGTCCCATTCAGCGCGCCTGCCACCAGGCACCCGAGCAGACCGGCGGGGTAGATGTAGAGAAACGGTCTTTTGAATACCGCAATGATGAGAACTAACAGGAGCGCCGCCATGCTGGTGCGCAGGGCGACCACTGCAAATGGGGAAAAGCCTCCCGATCCCATTGCGGCTTTGCCGAACACCGGCGCCAGCCCCAGAAAAAGGGCGGAAGCCAGTGCGGCACTGATGCCCTGATTGCGTATTCTCTTTGTCAAATATCCATCCGGTTTGGAACAAATTGCTGCGTGTAGCTATTACTGCCGGTATTATTAATAATCTTCAGGCCTGCTCTTATTTGATCAGCGAGCGGACTTCATCGAGGAACTCGTCGTTCAGGAAGTCGCCCTTGAGCATCAATGACTGGATCTGCCCCTGCAGGCGGCTCTTCTCATTCACGGTCAGCTCCTTGGCTGTGGCGACGATGACAGGGATGTTGGCGGTCTCGGGCTTGCTCCGCAGGGCGTCCATGACGGCGAAACCGTCCATTTCGGGCATCATCAGGTCGAGGATTACCAGGTCCGGCAATTCCCTGCTGACGAGTTCAATGGCTTCGATTCCGTTCACGGCTTCGAATATCTCGAAATCGCCCTGCGACTGCAAAATGCGTCGGATGAGACGCCGCGCCTCGGATGTGTCATCAGCCACCACTACGCGCGAGAAGCGGTTCGGTGTCACATTGTTAAGGGCGGAGAGCAGTCCCTCCTGTGGGGTTTCGGCTTCGGCCTGTTTGTTGCGCAGGTCGATATCGCGCGTCCAGCCTTCGCCGAACAGATACTGTTCGGCGGGCATGGTATGTCCTGTGCAGTTGACCACGACTACATCATCCGCTTTGATGATGCCAGCCCGCACCATTTTGAAAAGGCCTGCAAATGCCGTTGCTGAGGCGGGTTCGGCAGAGATGCCCTCCATTTTTGCCAGCACGTGCATGGCACGGAACGACTCTTCGTCTGATACGCTTTCAAAAATGCCGCCCGTCTCATTCACCTGCCTGCGCAGCATGACGTAAGTGCGGCCAGGGTCGCCGGTCGCCAGCGTTTCGATGCGCGTCTTCGGTGAGAGGACCGGTTCGGCTTTTTCGAGCCCCTTCTTCCAGCTTTCCACCATCGGCGCACATCCCTCCACCTGGATGGGTGCAAGGGCGGGGATGCGGTCGATCATACCGAGCGCCTTCAACTCGCGGAAACCTTTGTAAACCCCAAGCGGCCCCATTCCGCCGCTGATTGCCTGGATGTACCAATCCGGGGTGCGCCATTTCGGATGCTCCTCCGTGGAGCCTGCCGGTGCGCCGTTCTGAAGGGTCAGTTGTTCGGCGATCTCGAAGGCAAGCGTCTTCATCGCTTCCACGGCGGTGACGGTACGCGCGCCCATGTCCTGGTACAAGCCGCGTTGACGGGCGAACTCCGCCGCCATCTGTTTTGCCTGGTCGTAGGAGCCGGTGATCTTGATAACCTGACTCCCGTACAAGGCGATCTCACGCATCTTGACCCCGGGAACGAGGCTGGTGACGAAAGCCCAAAGTTTGATCCCTGCCCGGGCCGCGTACGCTGAAAGCGATATGGCTACATTCCCGGTGGATGCGGCGACCATTTCCGTCACGCCGCCTTCCTTGAGCGCGGCAATTGTCAGCGCCGCCTGCCGATCCTTGAAAGAGGATGTTGGTCCCTGTCGTTCATCCTTGATATACAGGTTGGTCAGTCCCAGCATCATACCGAGGTTGGCGGCTTTGATGAGAGGAGTGCCGCCCTCGCCGAGACGCAGGCTGGGGTTCGGGGTGTGGATGGGGAGGAGTTCCTGGTAACGCCACAGGTCGAACTCCCGTTTATAGAGTTGCGATGGGAAGGTTTTGGCAACCTCCGCCAGGTCATATTCCGCTTCGCGCCACTGGCTTGAGCAGTTGGGGCATTGCATGGAACTGGGCGTGAATGGCGCGGCCTGGCCGCAATCGAGACATCGAATTACAAATGACATTCCTGTTTTACTTCCCTTGTTTGGTGATTTGTTATATCTGCTCTGAAGGCTTTGATAAAAACATGTTTGGTACTCAAAAACCTTCGGATGGCTATCTGAACCGCGCCGTTCAATCGCCAATACGTTTGAGAGCGTTTTCGATGCTTGCGATCAGGTCATTTTCCTTGAGCGAGCCTTTGGCGATCAACCTTTGCCCGTACTCAGCGAGTTGCTTTTGCTGTTCATTGGTCAAACCACCGCCGCTGACCACCAGAACCGGTATATCGCGCAAGGCGGGCTCTTCGCGCAGTTTTTCGAGGATGGTGAAGCCGTCCATTTCGGGCATAAAGATGTCGAGGATGACCGCGTCCGGCGGGTTGGTGTTGAGGATCTCCCAGCCCTTGCGTCCGCCTTCGGCAAGGATGGCTTTGTATCTGCCGTGCTCGGTCAACACCTTTTCAATGAGGCGCAAGTCGTTGGGGTCGTCGTCGATCACCAGCACATGATGGATGGTACCGTGTTTGTTCAAGCGGTCCAGCGAGTGGACCAGGTCCTCTTCCAGAATGGGCTTGACAAGGTAATCCGCGGCGCCGAGGTTGAAGCCTTTGTCGGTCTGCTCGACGATGGAACAGATGATGATGGGAATATCTCTCGTGGCAGGATCAGATTTGATCTCCGTAAGAACCGTCCATCCATCAATGTTCGGCATCATGATATCGAGGGTCACGGCAAACGGTTTGAGCTCCTTGATGCGTTCCAGGGCTTTGGCGGGTTCCGTGAGCGGCACCACGTGGTATCCCTGCGGGTTGAGATAGCGTTCATACAGGCTGATGACCTGGGGATCGTCGTCTATGGCAAGAACCACCTTTTTGTCTGCGGGGATTTCCTCCACCGGTTGTTTATGGAGTGGGATTGTGAACCAGAAGGTTGAGCCAATGCCCTCACTGCTTGTCACACCGATGCGGCCGCCATGTAGTTGGATAAGATTGGCGCAGATGGAGAGGCCCAGACCTGAACCGCCAGATTTCCGAGTGGCAGAACCATCCACCTGTGAAAAGGCTTTGAAAAGTTTTTCCTGTCCTTCCGCTGAAATGCCGGGGCCTGTGTCCACCACATTGACCAGTGCTTCCAGCTTGCCGTTGGGTGCTTTTTGCACGCGGGTCTCAACGGTGATCGAGCCTTCGTCAGTGAACTTGGATGCGTTGGAGATCAGGTTAAGCAACACCTGGCGGACGCGCATTGTGTCGCCGCGTATGGTCGGCATATCGGCAGGTACCTGTTCGACCAGTTTGATCGGTTTTTCCTTGACGAGGCCTTTGGCGGTCGAGAATACGCTGTGCACCATTTCGGAAAGGTGGACTTCCTCGAAATTTAGTTCCATCTTGCCGGCTTCAATACGCGCCAGGTCGAGGATGTCGTTGATCAAACCGAGCAGGTGTTGCCCGGAGTTGTAGATGGCTGTCAAGTCCTGTTGCTGCATCTCGGTGACCGGCCCATCTATGCCTTTGAGAATGACGCGTGAGAAGCCGATGATGGAGTTGAGCGGTGTGCGCAGTTCATGGCTCATATTTGCCAGGAACTGGCTCTTGAGTTGATCCACTTCCTTGAGGGTCTTGATCAGTTCCTGGGATTCGTCGTACAGGGTGGCGTTGTTGATGGCGACTGCGACCTGGTCTGCCAACGACTGCAACACGGAGAGGTCATCCAGCGTAAATGCCTGTGCCTGCTTCGATTGGATGTCGATCACGCCCAGCACCTTGCCGCCGACCTTCAATGGGATGGCAACTTCGGAGAGCGTGTCCATCAGGAGGGGATTGGGTTGGTACAAGGGCTCGGTCTGTACGTCATTGGCAAGCATGATCTCACCGGTTTCAGCCGCCTTACCGACAATGGTCTGGGAGCCGACCGCGACGCGGTGTCTTTGGAGTTTCATGCTTTCACCGGCGCCACCTGTCCCTTCGCGCATGATGGCATGGAAGCCGTCTTCGTTGATCTGGTAGATGGCGGCGAAGTAAAAGCCCAATCTGTCGCTGACCAGGTTGACGGTCCGCGTGAAGATCGTGTTTATGTCGAGTGTGGAGGTAACGAGACGCCCGATCTCGGACGACGCGGCCAGATAGGTGTTGCGTCTTTGGAGTGTGTCCTCGGCCAGTTTGCGTTCTGTAATATCCCGCGCGACCCAAAAGACCTGGTCTTCATTAAGTTTGGAAAGGGTGGCGTCGAACCAGTAGACCTGGCCACCTAAATGGAGGGGATATTCGATTTTCTTTGTTTCGCCAGATGAAATTGTCTCCCGGATCGCATCCATGAATGGTTTATGCAGCTCCTGAGGGAGCACGTCCGTGATCTTCTTGCCGATCATGTCCTCGGGGGGCAGGAAAAGTCGTGATGGGTTGGTTGGGGCAACGCGCACATAGCGCCCATCCTTGTCGTAGACAAGGATCACGTCCTCCATGGCTGCGAATAGCGCACGCAGGTCGGCTTCGGATTTTGCCAGCGCCTCCCTCGCCTGCAGACGTTCCAGTGCAGCGGCGGTCTGTGCCCCGATCAACGAAAAGTTCTCGGTTTGGGTTTCCGTGATTCGAAGGGAGGCGTCATAGGTCTGGATTGCCATAACGCCGCGGATGACACCGCCGCTTCGCAATGGGACTCCGAGCCAGTCAATACTTGGAACGCCGTCGGAAATGATTTCGCCGGAAGCCTCAAGGTCGGCAAAGATCTCGGGGGTTGTGCGCAACGGCTTGCCGGAGCGGATGACGAATCCGGTCAACCCCCGCCCCAACTTGCGCGGCGTCCAATCATCGTCCTGCTCATCAGCATGATAGGGAAAAGAGATCATGTTGGTCGCCCGGTCATGGAGCGCCACGTAAAAGTTCCTGGCGGGTAATATGGTCTGGATAGAGTCGTGCACAGTCTTGAATAATTCTTCAATTGTGCGCGATGTGAGAGCGCTTTCAGAAATATGGGTAATGGCTGCCTGGGTGAGTTCGTTGGTCTTGCGTTCTGTAATGTCTTGCGATGAACCCGCCACTCTGACAGGCTGTCCGTTGTTGTCACGCTCGACCTTATAGGTTGAACTGATCCAGATGACCCTGCCGTCGGCTGTCTTGTAACGCACTTCTGATGTGACTTCGCTGCGGTCTGTTTCAGAAGCAATGGCATCCTGCAGGGCTTGCATGGCACTTGGAATATCCTCGGGGATCACAAAATTCTCAAGCGCTTGTTGGAGGGGGAAGGTGTATCCGCCTTCCTTCTCTGCAGAGGTGTTGAGCAGGTCGAACAGTTCGTCTGTGAAGGTTATGGTGTTCGCCGCCCAGTCAATTTCAAAATAGCCGATGCGTGCAATACGCAGGGCTTCAGATAGTTGTCCCTGACTGTTCGTAACGTCCTGAAACAGACGGGCATTCTCAATGGCAATGGCAGCTTGTTGTGCCAGGTTGGAGAGGAAATTGAATTCGGTCTCGTTAAATTCTGAACCTTTGCCCACGCGCCAGATTGCCATCAAACCGGTGACGCGCTCTTGAAGTTTAATGGGCACCGCCATGATGTGTTCGTCAGGGTTGGTCTCCGTACCCTGGATCGTGATCGCACGTGGATCCTTGTAGACATCGTTGACGATCTCTCCGGATCCCGGTCCTGGCGATATCCCCGAGGATGCCTCTTCCAACCTGCAGCGGGTCCCTTAAGATCTCTTCGGCTTCCTCTCCGATCACGGCAAAGGGGATCAAGATCTTGAACTCTGCATCCGGCAGGTAGACTGCGGTCGTAACAGAATTCAGCAGGATCGTTGCATATTCGGCGATCCTTTCGAGAACGGTTTTTAATTCAAGGCTTGCTGAAACCTCGCGTCCCACCTCTGCAAGTGCGCTCATCTCCTGCGCGCGGCGCTGTGATTCCTGGAAAAGACGGGCATTCTCCACGGCGATCGCCGCCTGTCCAGCGATCGTAGCCAGGATCTCACGATCCTGGCTGTCATACAAATTTGGCGTGTCAACGCTCTGGACAGAGATCACGCCCAGAACCCGGTCGCCGACCACCATGGGGACTCCCAGCCAGGCCTGGGAGGGGGTCTCGTCATCGCTGAGAGCGACAAATTCGATCCCCAGAGTTTTCATGTGTCCCAACACATCCGATGGGGCAAATATCGATTTTTTGTTTTGAATGATGTAGTCTGTGAAGCCTCTTCCAGTAACCTTGCTGGATTTCAGTTCGATGAGTTTGCCGTTTTCGTAGGCAAGCGGATATGATTTCTCCTCCTTGTTTTCATCATACAGCGCCACATAAAAGTTTTTTGTATCCATCAACCGGGACGTGTATCTGTATACCACCTCGGCAATCGCCTTGGGGTCCAGTTTTGTGGAAAGTTCGCTTCCCATTTCATTAAGGACCGACAGGTCCTCCGCACGGGATTGAGCTTCCCCAAAAAGACGGGCATTCTCAAGTGCAAGGTAGAGCTGGTCTGTGACCTGCCTGACTAGTAATTGATCATCCTCAGTCCACTTACGCCCGTTTGTTTCATCAAGCACCTGAAGTGTCGCCCAGTTGTTTGGGCCGGTTTGGAAATCGAGTGCAAGCGCAGTCTCCGTTTTTGAAGGAGCATTTACCGTTTTTATGGCGCGTGAGCGTACTGCCGCCGGCTCTGGCACAGCAGATGCTACAGGTTTTTCCTCCGGCGCGCTTTTGGGGACTCCTGCCTTCGGCTTTGCGCTGGGTTCCTCGTGCTTGATATCGTCAAATAGTTTATCAAGCCGTTTGGCGATTGGCTTCTTCTTTGGCATATTCAATCAACTCCTGGGCAAGGACACGATATTGCTGTGAGCCGCGGCTGGACGGTTTGTATTGTGTGATCGGGACTCCGGCAATCGGGCTTTCGCGGAGTTTGGTGTCGATCTCTATGACGGTTGTAAAGACTCCCTGACCAAATGTGGTTTGCAGTTGTTCAAAGATATTACGATGGGTGCGGTTTCGTCGGTCGAGCAGGGTGACCAGGATGCGGTAGGCAAGACCAGGGTTCACGTCCTGCCGGATGCGGCGGATGGTACCCATCATGTTCCTGAGTGCATAAGCCGAGAAATATTCCGCTTGCGTGGGGATGATAAGCAAATTCGACGCTGAGAGTGCGTTGAGTGTGATCGCCCCGAGGGCGGGAGGGCAATCGAGCAGGATATAGTCGTAGGGAAGTGGGTCAGCTTCCAGTGCGTCGCGAAGCGTGGCGAGGTATTGCGTCCGCATCGGCAGGAATTGTTCTGCATTTTCGATCCGAAAACTTGATGGCACGATGTCCAGGTTTGTAATCTCCGATTTTCGGATACCAGCCAGTATCGGGGCACCTTCGATCAGGATATTTGCCGAGGTGATGGCTGTTTCTTCCGACTCCAATCCGAGCGCAAGAGAAAGATTTGCCTGCGGGTCGAGATCGATCAACAGGACGCGGTAATTCAATTCGGCCAGCGCCGCCCCAAGCGAAAGTGTGGATGTGGTCTTTGCCACCCCGCCTTTTTCATTCGACATTGCGATAATGTATGCCATGTTACACCTTTGAATCCTTTCCGCCGGTAGCCTGCGGGATGATCTCCACGCGGCTGGCGCCTAATGCGTTACGCAATTCATGGATCGCTGTTTCGATCATGACTTGCGGATCGTTGTGACTTCTGATCTTGCCGGTGATCTCGGAAACGAGACGTTCGCGCTCGGCGCGTTGGGTGGTCTCGTCGAACAGGCGGGCGTTCTCAGCGGAGAGCGCTACGCGTTCGGCGACCGCCCGGATGAGGTCCCGCTGGTCCTCGTTCCAATCCCTGCCTGCGGGGGATTGGACGACGAGACTGCCGATGACCTCTCCGCGCAGTTCGATCGGGACGACGAATAAGCCTGTCTCAGCGCCTTTGGCTTTTGCCCTGCCTTTGCCTGTCTCTGCCAGTTTGACCGGCTCCGTAAGCGGCGACGCGCCCATGGCGCTGTACCGGAAGCCGAGCAGATTTTGCTTTTCGGGCAGGCGTTTCCAGGCTTCACGCGTGGTCTGACGCATGACCATTTGCAATTCGTTCAGGGTTCTGGTCGAATTTTCGAACAGGCGGGCGTTCTCGATGGCGAGGCTGACTTGATTGGCAAGCAGACTGAGGGTCTCCACGTCTTCGTCAGTGAATGCCCCTGTTTCCGTACTTTGCACATCCAATGCGCCGACGACTTTTCCGCTGCTTCGCAATGGCAGCGCCATCTCGGAGTGCGTGTCGGGCAGGTCGGGATTGTTGAAGAAGACAGCATCAGCACCGACATCGAGCGCGATGCGCGGTTCGCCGCTGCCGGTCACGCTTCCCACGATGCCCTGCTCGCCGACTTTGAGACGGTGCTGCCTTGCGAGCATCTTTGCCCGCCTGCGCTGTTTGCCGCCGTGAGGACGGCGTATTCAGTGTTTTCATCGAGCAGGAAGACGCCGACGTGGTAAAAGCCGTATTTTTCGCTGATGACCGAAGCCACGCGCGGCAATAATTCCTGGAGGTCACGGATGGATGCGATGGACTGCGCCACCTGCGCCATTGCCTCGAACTGCGCGGCGCGGCGCTGGATCTGGGCGTTCGCCGTTTCCAGTTCCCGGCTTCGCTGTTCGACCTCTTTTGTGCGTTCAGCAACCCGCATTTCCAGCGAATCAATTGAGGTCTTCAGCTCCGACGCCATCGAATTCAACGTGGCGGCAAGGGTTCCGATCTCGTTCTGTTCAGTGATATTTGCCCTGACAGCCAGGTTGCCTTTCGCCATTTCTTCCGCGGTA
Source organism: uncultured Chloroflexia bacterium (assembly GCA_963718215.1). Taxonomy (GTDB): domain Bacteria; phylum Chloroflexota; class Anaerolineae; order Anaerolineales; family Villigracilaceae; genus Defluviilinea. The sequence goes on along the minus strand of CAVQYK010000022.1, from coordinate 134,363 downwards.
CCGGTCAAGGATACCAATGGCGCAGTCAGACTGTTGCTGAAATTGATCGTCACAAGGAGCGTCAGCCCGAGTATGCCCAGGATGACAAAGAGACTGATGCCCAGGACGTTGATGTTTTCCCTCTCGAGCTGGAGCCTTGCCTCGAGCGATTTTGCAAGCATCTCCTCAGCAGGCACGATGATCGCCAGGCTGAAATCGACGCCTTCCACGTTCCGATAAACGATAAAACGGTCTGGTGTTGTTCAGGTTGATCTCTGAAAAACCACTCTGGCCGGAGATCATCTCAAGAATTATGGCATTCAAACCTGTGGCGGATTTGCCCAAGCCTTCGGTTGTCAATTCATTTCCCAGGGGGAACAGGCCGGGGTCAATACCCAGATCCCTATAGGCTGGTTCGGGCATGGCAATCAAGCGCCTGTCCCGGTCGATAAGGAAAGCATAACCACTTTCACCCACCCGGATGTTCGTGATGATCTCGGAAATCCTTGTTAATTGGATATCCTGCGCCACGACCCCGTAGAGCCTGCCGGAACCGTCGTGGACCGGGGCGCTGTTCGTGATCACGATCCCATTCAATGCCGCATCCAGATACGGGTCTGACCAGACCGCGTCCCCGCCCGGATTGGAATCCGGAGCCGCTTTCAGGTACCAGGGCCGCCCGGTTACGTCGAAATCCGCGGGGACGATGGCGGCAAGGTCAATATTCGGGTAGTAGAGTGTGTATCCAGATGAGCCGCCGAAATAGACCGCGATCACATCGGGGTTTGACCCCAGGATGGATGGGGCAAGCAGGTCCATGTGGCGGATGACGTTCAACTCCGAGACCATCGCCTCCGACAGGTCGGATGCGGCGGGGATGAACACAGAGCCGATCTCGTCGTTCGGGTTATCCCAACTGTTTTTGTCGTTCCTCGTCAGGGATTCGGATGCGTTCCAGAAAGTACCCGTGCCGAAGGAAGGCTGGTCGGAGAGCAGGTTTTGACCATAATCCTTGAGGGAGATGATCCCGGTTTTCAGGGAGGCAAAGTAGCTCGAAAGGGTTTCCGCCTGGCGGTCGGCGGTGGCGGCGAGGATGTTTTCCGCCTCGTTGCGCGTGGCTGTGTCGAGCCGTTCGATCAGGCTGGCGTTTGTCTGACGCGTCCGCAGAAAAACGAACGCGCCCATGACCGCAATCGCCAGGAACACGATCGCAATACTGCCTGCGATAAGCCTGTTACGAATCGGGAGGGAACGCAGTGAAAATATCTTCGTCGCTTTCGGTGCGTTTATCATTCGTTTCTTTCTCCGTCCGGGCTTTCGAACTGAATAACAACCTCCGACCCCGGCAAAGCACGCCCCAACTCTTCCACGGCAGTTTGTAATACGTTGCGCATATTGATGGACGCACCGATCCTGGCGGAAACTTCGCCGATCTTGGCCTCCTTGGCGGCGCGGCGCTGTGTGGCTTTGATGAGGAGCGATGTCTCAAGAGTCAGCGAAAGGCGGTCTGCGACCGCTTCTGCGATGTCCACTTCGTCCTCGTCCCACTCGTGCTCGGCGGGACTGCGGATATCCACCACGCCAATAACCTTGTCCCGCAGGCGGATGGGAACGGCAAGCGTGGCATTCCTTCCACTTTCGGTCACAGTCGCTTTTTCCCTGACCGCCTTGGTGGCTTGTACGGAATTCAGCGGTCGCGTCAATCGCTTGACCTTTTCACCGCTGACCTGGTAACCAAGCATCATCTCCTCGGATTGCAGAGCCTGCCAGGCGTTTTGCAAATATGCCGAGGATGTCCTCTGCGCTTTTTCAAGCAGTTCCTGCATCTTTTGATATGTGCGTGAATTTTGGATGGCGATCGCCACCTGGTCCGCGAGCGTGGACAGGATTTCGACATCATCTCCCTGAAAGGCGTTGGACACGATGCTTTGGACATCCAGTACGCCGATGATCTCGTCCGCGACCCGCAGGGGGAGCGCCATTTCGGAGCGGGTGTTCGGGAGGTCGGGGTTGTCAAAGTAAACCGCATCATCTCCCACGTCCAGGGCGATGCGGGGCGTGCCGATCGCTGAGACGTAGCCCACCATGCCGGTCTGCCCGACCTGGAGCTTGTGTCCGCGTGCGAGCATCCGCTTGCCGCCTTCGCTGTTCGCGGCGCGCAGGACTGCAAACTTGCGTCCCTCATCGAGGAGGAAGATGCCAGCGTGGTAGAACCCGAATTGTTCGCTGATAAGCGTTGTAAGGCGCGGCAGGAGCGTATCGAGGCTTTCGTTGCTGATCGTTCCACGCACTGCCTGGGAAATGGCTTTGAACTGATTGGCGCGCTTGTTGAGCTGCCGCAGAGAGTTTTGGAGTTGTTCGTTTTGGCTATCCAGGCGGGCGGTTTGTTCTTGAAGCCGTTCCTCGTTTGCACGCAGGGCGTCGAACATTTTGTTGAAGTTGTCAGCCAGCAGGTTGACCTCGCGTATGCCGGTCTTTATCTCGAGTTTTTCGCTCACATCCCTGATGTTCATTACGGCTTCCGAAAGCCTGAGCACAGGTCTTGCGATAAAACTGCCAGCCAGCCAGCCAAGGACCGCCGAGCCTGCGGCTGACAATACGAACAGGAGCAGGAATGTCTCAATGAACTCGACCTGCTGGGCAACGACGTTCTGTGCCAGAATGTCAATGCCAACGACGCCCTCCAGACTGCCGTCTGAACGATAGAACGGGGCATAGGCTGTCAGATAGGTGCCAAATTCGTCCGTGTAAAAATCAGGCTCCACAATGGGACCGCTCATGGTTTCAAAGTTGTCCGAAAGCAGGTCGGTCGGACTTTCATACGCCAGTCCGATCTCGGACGGTTCGTACTCCTGCGGCGTTCCGCCGGGTTCGTGACCCGCATCAAGGACGAAATAGATCGAGCCGGTTTCGTCCTTGCGCATCGTGTACACATAGAGTATCTCGGTGTCGGTGGCGGCAATGGCAAAGCCCTTTTGTTGCAATTCCCTGTAGGCGTCCGACTCCATATCAGCGGGGGTATTCAGCAGAGCATGCTGGTCGCCGTCGATCTGCAGGGCGGCATTTGCCACAATGGCGGTCAATTTGTCCTGTTTTTCCTCGAACAGGTTGTTCCGCGATTGAAGATAGGAGAGGAACATCGCAATAGCGCTCGCCAGAATCCCAATGACCGCAAAACTGATTGCGAGTTTGAAGCGGAGGCTGGTCAGGTTTTGGGACTGATATTTCACGCTATGCTCCTTCATCCCGTTTTTCCTGGAATTGAACGATCACTTCCACACCAGGCAGGGTGCGGTTCAATTCCAGCGCGGCGGTCCTGAGCAGATTCGTCCACGTCGCTTTGTGCGCTGATCTTCGCGGAGATCTCACCGATCGTCGCGTTCTTTTGCGGCGCGTTTCTGGCTCTCCGCAAGCAGGCGTGCATTTTCCATGGCAATAGCGGCGCGCTCGATAATGGCAGTGACAATGTCCAGTTCATCCCTGTCCCATTGACGGTTATCCGGCGCGCGCACATCCACAGAGCCGATCACTTCACCGCGCAGTTTGACTGGAAGTGAGAGCACCGAACCTTTTCTGTTCGATCTGGGCTGGCCTGCGGACTGCCGGCTTTCGTCATTTGCTCCAGCATTCTTTGCGTAGAGCAATGTGGCCTTGGCTCCCGAGTGCTGGACACCAAGCAGATTTCTACGCTTTGAAAAGTCCTGCCAGCCGGTCTGTACGAATTGTTTCGATAACGTTTCGGATTCCGCCAGTGCTTTCCTGGTTTCCTCGTTCTGTCTGGCGTTCTGAATGGCAATGCTAACCTGGTCGGCAAGCGTGGTAAGGATGGCGACGTCCTCCTGTGTGAAGGCGTTCGGTTCCGTGCTTTGTACATCCAGCACGCCGGTGATCGATGTGCCTGCGCGGAGGGGCAGGGCGATCTCTGAGCGCGTATTCGGGAGGTCGGGGTTGTTGAAGAAAACGGCATCAGTACCAGTGTCCAGCGCGACGCGGGGTTTCCCGCTGCTGGATACGAATCCAACCATGCCTTTTTCACCGACTTTGAGACGGTGACCGCGCTCCAGCATGATCTTTCCGCCCTCGCTGTTGGCAGCGCCCAGCACGGCATATTCCCTGGCGGTGTCGATCAGGAAGACGCCTGCATGATAAAAACCGAATTCACGGCTGATGGCATTCGTGATCTGGTCGAGGAGGCTGTCAAGATCGAGTGTGGAACTGATGGTGCGCGCCACCTGCGCAATCGACTGGAATTGCCTGGCGCGTCGTTCATTGTTCGCGTTCGCCTCGACCAATTGGGCGGTGCGTTCCTCGATGTTTTCTTCGAGTCCTTCGAGTGTTTCCCTGAGTTGTGACGTCATGGCGTTGAAAGCCTGCGCCAGGGTGCCGATTTCGTCCCTGGTGGAGACCTCCGCCTGCGCGGCAAGGTCGCCTTCAAGGATCTGGTTGGCTGTTTGCGTCAGGCGCAGGATCGGCGCTGCGATCAGTTGACCGAGCCCGAGGCTCACCAGCACCGCCCCCGCCAGCAGGATGGACACGATGACCAAAGCATTTCTAATCGTATTTTGCACCTGGGAGTTGATCTCGTTCCGCGTGGCTATGGCGGGCTGGGTCAACTCTTCGACCGGTACGATCACGCCCAGGCTGAAACTCCGGCTTGAAATGGGCGCATAGGCGATGAAATAATCAGTGCCGGCGATATTCGTTGCGACAATGCCACTGCCGCCGACCACCATCCTGCGCGTGATCTGCTGGATCTCAAATGGGACGTTGTCGCCGTCGAAAATGGTCTGTTTGGGTTCCTCGTTCATCGCCAGGACTTCGGGCTGCAGCTGGAAGAATTCATAGCCTTGCGGGGGCATGGCAATGATGTACCCGTCGCTGTCAACCAGGAATGCGTAGCCGGTCGAACCCACCTTGATGGTGCCGATCTGCTCGGCGATCCTCTGGAGCTGGAAGTCCGCCGTCATCACCCCCTTGAACTCGTCTTGGAAGTAGACCGGGGCGGAAACCGATACAACCAGACCCGTGCCTGCCGGAGCCTGACGCGGAAAGGACCAGCGTGTAAGCTTGTCCGCGTTGAACAAGGGCGTGGCAACCCGATACGTCGGTTGTGTAGTTCCATCATAATCATGCGGGAGGTTTTCACCCAGGCGAATATTCGGATAGTAGGTGATGATCCCGCGGTTGTCGGTGTAATAAACTGCCGTGATCTGCGGGTTGTTCTCGATCACAAAGGGTGCGGAGAAATCCAGGTAGGCTGTCACGTTCAGTTCGTTGATGATGCTCTCGTTCAATTCCACAGTGGATGGGACGAATACACTGCTTGGCGAAAAGACGTTGTTATAGTATTGACCATTGCTGTATCTGACCAATCTGTCGCCGGCGTCCCAATATATACCGTTGCCGAGGGTATTCTTCTGCTCCTGCAACAGTTCCAGTTGACTGGCAAGACCAGCCACCTGGGAAACCGCAGAATTGAACGCTCCGTTCGCGCGAGTGGCTTCAGCGGAAACGGTGTTGATGAGTTGTTCCTCCGCCAGAAGGTTCACGGATGTTTCGACCCGATCTGAAAGGGTATTGACCAGGCGGCTAGAGCGATTGAGAATAAAGAGCATCAGCAAGCCCAGCGAAAACGTGCCCGTGATGAGGATCCCGGCGATGATCTTCGAGCGGATATTCCAATCCGACACCCTCGAAACAAGCGACCGAAAACCTGTGCCCTGATAATTACTCATTCCTTCGCCTCTTTGTTTTGGAACCGGATCAACACTTCCGAACCCCCCAGCACGCGCTCCAATTCCTCCGCGGTGGTCATTAAGATATTTTCCAGGTTCAAGGCGCCGCCGATCCTGGCAGACGCCTCGGAGATCAACTGCTCCTTGGTGGCGCGGCGGCGGGCATCCTGGAACAGCCTCGCATTTTCCATGGCGAATGCAGCGCGCTCGGCAACCGCTTCCACAAGGCTGACCTCATCCTCCAGCCACTGCCTGTCTGGATCGTTCGACTGGATATGCAATACACCGATGACCTCTCCGCGCAATTTGACAGGGACCGCCACTGCGCCTCGCTTCTCCCTTGACGCCTCAGCCTGATTCGCCGCAACCCGACCACTCTCCACCGCCGACGCCACTTCAGGGGTCCGCAGTTCATTTTCAAGCAATTCGATCCGCCCGGCGTTGTAACGGAATCCAGGCTGCTCCGCGAGCGAGACCGCCCGGCTCCATTCCGTGCGTGTGAATTCGTTGTACACCTCCTGCACCTGGGTCAGGGCGGCGCGGGTCTCGGTCAACAGGCGCGCATTCTCAAAGGCGATGGATACCTGGTTGGCGAGGGCTGTCAGAACCTGCAGGTCTTCGGTTGAGAAGGCGCCCGGTTCTGTGGACTGAACATCCAGCACACCAATGGTCTCACCGCGCGATTTCAGAGGAAGCGCGACTTCTGAGCGGGTGTTCGGGAGATCGGGATTGTCAAAGAAGACGGCATCAGCCCCAACGTCGAGGGCGATGCGGGGTTGTCCAGATTGGGCAGCGTATCCCACAACGCCGGTTCCCAGTTTCAGGCGATGCGCGCGTGCCAGCATCCGTTTTCCGCCTTCGCTGTTGGCAGCTTGAAGGATGGCATGCTCCCCGTCACCGTCCACCAAAAAGATGCCAACGTGGTAAAAACCGAAACGTTCACTGATGAGGCCGGTCACCTCGGAAAACAGCTCGTTCAGGTCCTTGAATTGGGCGATGGATTTAGAGAGTTGGGTAATGGTTTCCAGCTGCGATGCGCGACGGGTTGTTTGCCGGTTCGCTGCTTCAAGCTCAGATGTGCGTTCAGCCACACGTCGTTCAAGACCGCCGGTAAGATCCTCGAGTTCGCGATTGACCGTGCGAAGTTCCTCCAGCCTTAGGCTTTCGGTTCTATTCCTGAAATTTCCGAGCACTATCAATACTATCCCGATTGTAGTAATGATACCTGCCAGCCCTCCCGAATTGGCCGGTAATACGATGCCGAAAAAGGGAAGGGATAAAAAGGCGCCAATGTTCAAGCCGACCAGCAGGAACACCGCCCATGATGAAAGAAATGTGCTCGCCACGATCAGGCTGAGCGGCACAAAGACAAGGATGTCGGCAGCGATGTCTGCGGCGCTGGCCTGCCGTATGATGTCCACGTAGGCTGAGGCAGCAAAAACGAGGGAGAAGAGGAATGCCCCGGCGCGGAAAAACCTGGTCTTTGCGAGCACGAAGGCGATCGGCAGTCCGATCAGGGCGGTGCCAAACCCGCCCATGGCATCTTCAAGGCTGGTTGCCTGCGCCGCCGCCAGAAAACCGGCGAAATTCAGCGCCCCGATCACAAGTATCAGTGAAAGCGCCAGCCGGGCGTTGCGCTGTTCGCCGATTTCCTGAATGGATGGATGCGGTTTCGACAAGGAATTGCCAGGCACGCAGGAACTGGTTTGAAATTGTTCTGGTTGACGGGGTTTCGTTCGTCATGATACCCTACTCCGCTTTTTCCCTTTGCTGAGTATTACCGTTCGAATTTTCCAGCGGGGGTGGCGCAGATGGATTTACAAGCTGGAAGGAGACCGTTGAGCCTTTCAGAGTCTGGCCAAGTTCCTCCACGGTATCGCGGAGGATCGAATCCATTTGGAAGGATGCGCCAAGTTTTGCCGCCAGTTCCGACAGGAAGGTTTCGCGTGCGGCGCGCTTTTGTGCCTCATCAAGCAGGCGGGCACCGTCCATGGCGAGGGCCAGACGCTCGGCGGTTGATTCGATGATGGCGAGTTCATCCTCCGTCCACTTGTGGGACGAATCGGTGGCTTTCAATTTCAACCGACCGATGACCTGTCCGCGCAATTGGACCGGCACTGTGAATGCATCCGGCCCATTGGCGGATGCGGGACCCCTTTTCAGCGGCTCGGGTTTGATGCCGTCGTAACGGTAGCCTCTGGCACGGATCGTTTCGGAATATCCCTTCCATGCCCGTCCGGTCACCTGACTGGAGGCGATTTCCGCTTCGTGCAGCGCACGTTGAGCCTGCTCCAGCGATCTCGCATTTTGTATCGCAACTGAAACCTGGTCCGCAAGAATTGTGAACAGTTCGACATCCTCCTGCGAGAAGGCATTGGTCTCTGTCGATTGGATGTCCAGCGCTCCGATGATCTCCTGACCGAACTTAAGCGGCAGTGCGACCTCCGAGTGCGTCTCTGGCAGGTCGGGGTTGTTGAAGAAAACGGCTTCTTCGCCTACATCCAGGGCGATGCGTGCAACTCCCTTTGATGTGACATAGCCCACAATGCCCTGCTGACCGACCTGCAGACGATGTCCACGCGCCAGCATTTTTATCCCGCCTTCGCTATTGGCGGCCTGTAACAGGGCAAATTCCTTTTCGTCATCGAGGAGGAAGATGCCGACATGATAGAACCCAAGACGTTCACTGACCAGTACGGTTAACTGCCGCAAAAGATTATCCAGTTCCCGAACGGTGATCACTGCACGCGCTATTTCAGCAATTGCTTTCATTTGATCCGCACGTTTTTCAGCGTTTTGATTTGCGGTACTCAATTCCCTTGTTCTCTGCTCAACACGCTGTTCGAGAGTAATCTGGATGTTCTTAAGTTCTTTTTCGGCATTGACCAGCTCCGTATTTGTCTTTTGAAGCATATCCTGACGGTGTCCGGCAAGCCCGGCAAAAAAACCAAGAAAAACGGGGGCCGTGTCGATAACCCAGAGCAATTTATCTGTCGATTGGATCGAGATAATGCTTGAAAGCGAGATCGAAAGACCTGCATCCAGTATTCGAACAATGGTCGAACCGATCGGGAACAATAAACCGAACAGAACACCATATAAGGCGTATGTCCTTGTCGCGTTAGTCAGGGCTGGTCGTTGTTGCTTCATGATCCATTCTCGTGTAAATAATACAAAGGCTGCTACATATCGCTTTCAAGTTCAAGTGTTACTTCCGCCGCGCCGCCGATCCTGCGGCCCAGTTCCTCGACCGCCGCCTGCATGATGGCTTCCATGTCGCTGAATGCGCCTATCTTCGTTGAGATCTCTCCAATGGTACGCTCACGGGTGGCGCGTCGTTGCGCGGAATCCACAAGACGGGCATTTTCAAGGGCGAGGGCGGCGCGCTCCGCGGCAGCTTCCAGGAGTGTGAGATCGTCCTGTGTCCACTTGCGAATACCGCTTTTTGATTTTACGTCCAGGAAACCTATGGTTTGCCCTCGCAGGCGGATCGGTACAACCAGTTCCTTGCTGTCTTTTTCCAGGGTCAGCCGCCCGGTTTGCGGGAGCGCTCTAACTTTTTCGCGTTTTTCCTTATCATCCAACGGGACGGTGCGCTTCCCGTCATAGAGATAGCCTGATATTCCCAGTTGTTGCCTGAAACCACTCCATTCCTGCCTGATGTAGCTGGATATTGTCTTTTCCGATTCTTTCAATGCCTCACGGGCTTCACTGAAAAGGCGGGCATTTTCGATGGCAATGGCAACCTGGTCAGCGAGGATGGCGAGTGTGGCGGTATCCTCCTCGGTGAACGCATGGGGCTGGGTGCTTTGTACGTCCAAGGCGCCGATGACGCGGCCACCCAGGCGGAGGGGGAGAGCCATTTCGGAGCGGGTGTCTGGGAGGTCGGGGTTGTTGAAGAAAACCGCATCAGCCCCAACGTCCAGGGCGATGCGGGGTTCGCCGCGCGAGGTCACGAATCCGACAATGCTGTTCCTGTCCAACCGTAATTTGTGCTGGCGTTCAAGCATCCGTTGTCCGCCTTCGCTGTTTGCCGCATTCAGGTAGGCAAAATCGGTTTTTTCATCGAGCAGAAAGATACCAACGTGATAAAAACCGAACTGGTGGCTGATCAGCCGGGTTATTTCGGGGAGGAGCACGCTGGTCTCTTGCAGGGATGCGATGGCGCGGGCAACCCCGGAGACTGCCTGGAGTTGTGAGGCGCGATTTTCCAGCGACTTTGTGCGTTCTGCAATCTGGGATTCAAGATTGTTTACCAGTTTCTCCAATTTTTGGGTCATGGTATTGAAACTGGTCGCCAGCAAAGCGGCTTCTTTGGAGCTGGTTGGCTCAACAGCCCTCTCACCAAGATTCCCGTCCGCGATCTTTTGGGCGGTGCGAGTTAATTCAGTAAGCGGCACCGTAAGTTGTCTTCCCAGAAAGTACCCGGACAACGCGATGATGGGAAGGGATGCAAAAAAGGTGATCAGGCTTGTGTTGAGGAATTGTCGTTCCCTTGCCACTACATCGTCCGCGGTGATATCAATTCCAAGCACGCCTGCTCTTTCCCCAGCCGATGTGTAGATGGGTGCATATGCCGAAAGGAACGTGCCAAACTCATCGGTATAGAAGTCGGGCTCGATGATGGTCTGACTGATGCTGCTCGAAGTTGTCTTCCAATGTTGGCCCGGGTTCCTCATAAACCTGACCAAAGTCAGCGATGCCTTCGTCGCCCGGCAGGTTGGCGTCCACGATGAAATAGATCCCCTGCTCGTTTTTTCGCATTGTGTATACGTAGACCAGGTTGGGATCGGCAGAGCGGATCTTCAGATTTTTCTCGTTGATTAACCTGTAATATTCATCGTCCCTAGACGATACTTTCAATAGTGTGTCGCCATCCTGCTGCAAGGCGGCGATGTTGGTTATGCTGACCAGGCGGTTCCTCAATTCATCCCGCAGTTCGTTCTTGAAATTGTTGTAAAGAATGGCGATGATGAATGCCGAGATCAGGACACCGGAAACAATAAATACGGTGGTGAGCAGGGACAATAGGGACGGCTGATGGAAAAGTGATTTTTTCATGATGGCAAAACCTACTCCAGGTGTTCCGTGAGTTGGATGCTCACTTCCGAGTCGCCGAATGACCTGCCGATCTCCTCAACCGTTGTCCGCAGGATCGCATCAAACTCGGACGCGGAACTGATGGCAGCTGTCACCTGGGAGATCGCCTGCTCACGGTCAGCCCTCAAACGCGCTTCCTCGAACAGACGTGCGCTTTCCAGCGATGTTGCCAGGCGTTCCACTGCCTGTTCGATGGTGCTGATCGTGTTCGAGTTGTAGCCTTCCTTGAGCTTGACTGTCACAACTCCAATGGGTTGTCCGCGCAATTTGACCGGAATGGCAGCCAGGGCCTGACCAGCCTGGTCCTTCCCGTTTTCTCTCTGTACAACCGTTTGCCCGGTTTGCAGGGCTTTGGTGCCCAACTCATGGGTTGTATTGGCAGGCTGGATACGCACATTATCGAAGCGGTATCCTGTATTGCTAAGCAAGCCGCTCTCTGCAACCGACCTCCAACTTTCCCTGGTGGAAGCGCCGGAAGCACGTTGGAGCTCCAGTAAATTCTCCTCCACCCGCTGCAGCAGGTTGGCACGCTCGATGGCAACCCCCAATTGGTCAGCAAGCACCTGCATGATGGCGATATCGTCCTCATTGAAAGCCTGCGGCTGGTCGCTGTGAACATCCAATACACCGATTGTCCTGTTCTCGACCTTCAAGGGTAATGCCATCTCTGAGCGGGAGGCAGGGAGAAGCGGATTGTTGAACTGAACAGCTTCCAGGTCAGCACCGAGCGCGATTCGCGGCTCGCCGGTTGCAGCGACGCGTCCAACAAGGCTTGTGCTTCCAATGCCAAATTTCTGACCGGATGCGATCATTTGCCTGCCCGCCTCGGTGGGTGACGCGACCAGACTGGCGAATTCCCGGTTGGTGTCGAGCAGAAATATGGCGGCATGGTACAGATTGAATCTGTCGAGGATCAGGGTCGTTGAAAGATTCAATAGATTGTCCAGACTTGTTGCCGTTGTGATCTCCCTTGCGGCCTGTGCAACCAGGCGCAGCCTGTTCGTTTGATCGGTCAGTTCACGGGTCCGTTCCACAACCCGTTGTTCCAGAACCACGTTGTTTGCCCGAAGTTGCTCTGTGGCACTATTGAGTTCGTCAACAAGACGCGAGTTTTCCCTTGTGATGAGCAACTGCCTCGCGATCGTTACGAATATGGTGATGACGGTTCCAATATAAAGACCATAGGCCGGCAGGCCGGCCATCTCGCCGCTGGCGGCGACTAACAAAGAAGTGATCACGCTTGCCCCGAGTGCCATCATTGGCAGGATGGTTATCTGCCAGACTGTCCCGGGCTTGTCACCTGTGTCTTGCGAAACCAAGTGGGTACTTGCCTGTCTAAATGCCGAAAGAGCGATCAAAAAATAGCTCAGGGTCCAAAGGATATCAACAAAGGAACCTGAATTATAGGTCTCCTGCAGTACCTGCCAGGCATAAACAAGATCTGCGGCAATATAAATCAAAAGCCCGAGTCCCAGGATGATCAGGGATTCGCGCGTGTTGGCATCATTTCTTCGGAACAGAAGACCTGCAACACTGGCCAGGAGCAGCATGTCCATGGCCGGGTATGCACCGGCAACCAGCCTGGACAGCCAGTCTTCCCCTCCTGCAACGGCGGTAGGTGCAATGAGGAAATACCACAGAATGGCAGTGGCGCTTGTCATTATGATTACCAGATCGAACCGCCATGTTTTCCCCTCGGTTTGGTCAGAGGCTTGGGATGGTATGGTAATCAAGCCGACAAAAGCCAGCGGGTAAAAAACCAGATAAAAGAAATCCGGCAGGTCCGGAAACCCAACGCCTTTTGTGATGTCCAGGATCGTGTAGAAAATGTCCCCAACAGCCAATGAGAGCAGGCTGGCAGCTATAAACTGCCAGGCGAGTCGTGTGCGTTGTTCGAGCTGTGATTGTCTCGCGACATAAAAACCGCTAACGGCCGAAAAAATACTTAGTGGAAGGTAACCAATGTTCGCGATGATGCTCTCATAGGCAGGATCTGTCCACTTAAGGACGATCCAGGCGGAATATGCGATCATATAGAGCCCTGCCCCAACCACCCAGAAGGATTTCGATCCCCTAAGCCAGACAGGGAGCCATCTTGATATGGTGCTTTCGCGTATCTCGTTCATCTGCATGTTTGCTTATGCCCTGGTTCGTTTGATCATCTTGGGCGCCGCTTTTCAGGTGCCTGACCCGGGATCTCTCCAAGGTATACCGACACTTCAGTCACATCTGGTATCTGTCCTAGTTCCCGGGCGGCGGTCTGGAGCAGGCTGTCAATATCCATGGTCTGGCTGAAGCGTGCGGCCAGTTCACCGACAAGCTGTTCCTGCCTGGCGCGCTGTGTTGCATCTTCGACGAGACGCACATTGTCAATTGCCAGCCCGGCCTGATAGGCAACTTCGTTGATCATATCCTTGTCCATTTCGCTCCAGGGCGTTTCGTCCTTGTGCGTCAATGAAATGACACCGATCTTTTGCCCGCGCAGTGTAATGGGCACCTTGACGGTATGCTCATGTTCCACGGATTCGCTGCCGGATCGAATTCCAAGCGGCGTGTAGGTGTATGCGTAATTGCCTTCCTGGATCTTTTGACCCCACGCTTCGCGCGTGCGGGTGGCTGTCAGCGCCTCAACCTGCATGAGCGCCGCCTGAGACTCTTCCAGCAACCGCGTGTTCTCGATGGCCACCGCCACCTGGTCGGCAAGTGTTTGCAGGATGTCAATATCCTGCATGCCGAATGCCGATGGCTGGTCGGACTGGATGTCGAGGACTCCCATCACCCTGTCGCGGATCAACATGGGAAGCGCGACTTCAGAGCGGGTCATTGGGAGGTCGGGGTTGTTGAAGAAAACGGCATCAATCCCAACGTCCAGGGCGATGCGTGGCTTTTTCTGGGCGGCGACGTATCCCACGATACCCTGTGATCCTACTTTGAGGGTATGTCCCTTTTCCACCATCCGCCTGCCTCCTTCGGAGGAGGCCGATACGAGGACAACCTCATTGCCGGTTTCGCTCATCAGAAAAATACCCGCATGGTAGAAACCGAATTGGTCTGTAATAAGTTTGGCAACCACTTTCAGGATCGTGTCTAGATCCTGAATCTCCGCGGTCTGCCGGGCGATATATGAAGCGGCGCGTAACTGATCGGTCTTTTTGATCAGACCCGCAGTTCGTTCCTCGACCCGTCTCTCAAGTTCAGCCCGGTCCTTTGAAAGAGAGCCGAACATGGATTGAAATTGTTCCGCAACAGACTTGAATTCTGTTTTTAATAGGTTGATCGCCCAGACCAGGGCACTGGCGAGAACGACATAATCCACCAGGTAGGATAGCCAGTCCAACAGGCTTGACGGGGGAGCTGCCGCCATTGCAAGCGGCAGGCGACCAAGAAGGTTCAACGTTCCAACCGTGGTAATGGTGGCAATGATGATGCCGAATGCCCAGAGATCCGCTCGTTTGTCGAACAGGAGGGCCGCGAATAATGTGGAAGCAAGGAAGAAGGCTGTTGCCCCCGACCAGGGACCGATCTCAAGCACGACATATACGCCGACAAAGTACACGCTCGTGACCAGTACTGCGGCTTTTAATAGGTATGGTAATGGAGCAAATGTGACGACCAGGATGGCCAGGTAGATCACTGAAAAGGTGATGCGCTCAGCATTCCCAAGGATCGGGAGGTTTGCGACGATCAGGGGAAATCCAAGCCCGGCGACAACGCGCAAAATCGTGGCAAGAAATCTGACACGCCAACGGTCATATTGAAAAAGTTCGTTATTTGACTGGTCAGGAATGAGGTTATCAGGATTTGTCATTTTCATCATCCAAACTCAGTTCGATCGAAGCGTTGGATGCATCCAAACGCTTGCCAAGTTCCCTGACCACGGTTTGTAAAATGCCGTCTATGGATGCGGTTGCCCATATCTTCGAGTTGATCTCTGACAGCGCGCGTTCCCGCAGGGCGATCTGCCGGCTTTCAGAAACAAGGCGCGCGTTTTCGAGTGCAATTGCGGCTTGCGCAGTGACGGCATCCACCAGACTTCGCTGCTCGGGTGTCCATTCGTCGCGGCTTTCAAGGGTGATCTGTCCCAGGGTCTGGTCACGGAGGTTGATGGAGCTCGTCAAGACCTGGCTGGCACTTTCGCTGGGTTCCCCAATGCCGTATTCCAGATCTTCGTTATATGCCTTTATACCCGTCCAGCCTTCGAACAGATACTGCTTTTGGATGGACCGCAGTTCGTTGATGCTCTGCTGCGCCTCCTGGAACAGACGCGCATTTTCCAACGCGACAGCAACCTGGCTTGCCATGTTCTGCATGGTCTCGATGACATCTGCGCCAAAGTCCGCTGACCTCGTCGATTGCACATCCAGCGCTCCCAGAACGCGGTCACCAACGATCAACGGCAGAGCGATCTCAGACCGAGTATACGGAAGGAGCGGGTTTTCGAACCGCTGCTTTTCCTCGGCGGTATTTTGCGCAATTCGCGGAGACCTTTCACGGATACAGACCGCCACCATGCTCCTGCCGGCGACCTCCAGGCGGTGATGGTTCTGTTTCAAGACGTTCCCCGCCTGCCCGGTGGCCTCCCTGAGTTCCGCCCACTTTTCACTTGGATCGAGAAGGTATATGGCGGTGTAGTAATAATTAAATTGCTCAGTGATCAGGTTCGCCACATTGCTCAAAAGTTGGTTCGGGTCGAGGATGGAGGATGCCACTCGTCCGACCTCGATGGTGGCCGTCAGTTGTTTGGTCCGTTCCCTTACCTGCTGTTCCAGTGTGGATTGCAGGTTTTCAAGCCGGGCGACCATGCGGTTGAAGTGCATCGCAACTGTGGCAAGTTCGTCCGTTGCAATGACCGGGACGCGCTGTTTTAGATCTCCCTGTTCGATCTTTTGAAAAGTGGCGATCAATTCCTTGACCGGGTCCGAAATGGAGCGGGTCGCAAAATATGAAAAGGCGCCTCCAAGGAGAAGGATCAACGCGCTCAGGAGAAGGGACTGGAATTGCAGGTCCCTGAATATTTGAAAGGAGCTGATCTCCGAGTACAGGACCCGAATCGTTTGCTGGAAGCCGATCGGGGCGATGATCGCCAGTCCGATGACAACCAGGCCAAGCATCAAGATCTGGAACTTGACCCCAAGCAGTACGCCGGCGCGTCCTTTGAGCTGGGTCTCAAAGCCTCTCGGAAGCAGGATCAGCCTTGAGGGAAGTGTGAGCCGTTCAACGATCAAGAGCGTGAGCACGATCCAGCCGAGTATGAATGCCATCCCGCCGAGAAATATGTAAATTGGAAGAGACGATCCTATCGAAGTGGGCTGGAAAACAGAGGTCACGACATCCCCGCGAACCAGCGAGAGGATAAATGGCGGCAGGAGGATGACCATAAAATCGACAAGGATAGCAACAACGCCGTATCGGGATGTGATGTTGGTTATTTCCCGCCAGGCAGGAAATTCCTTGTTGTCGTCCGGACGGAGATTGCCACGGCTCCACTCGGTCAGGCGGTCTCTGGCATTGGGCGTGGTCCACCATACGAACCCCAGCAATATCAACTGACTGACGATCAGGAGCGCAGGGATGAGACGGGAAAACAGCAGACTTAAGTCCTCGCTCAGCTCGGCATTCAATTGAATGGATACCAGGCCGGGAATCGCGCCCAGAAGACCGATGATCTGGCTGACAGCGACCACGATAACGATATACCAGCCGCCCAAGCGTTTTAACATTGTTTCGTTAAATTGTTTCATCGCCTGCCTTCGCCTGGGTTTGTTGAACGGTCGAGCCAAGTTTTGCATGGACCCTGTTCGCACCAGTGATCCTGGTCAATTCGCTGACGGTCGTCGTGAGGATGGTTTGCAAATCTGTGGTGCGGCGGATCTTGTCGGTAATTTCGAACAGCACCCGTTCGCGTTCCGCCTGTCCGCGGATCTGTTCGAGCAGTCTTGCGTTCGCAATGATCGCCGCCAGACTGCCTCCCAGGGTGCCAAGAAGTTCCTCGTCGCTTTCAGTGTAGGCGTTCAGTTGTTCGCTTTCCACGTTAAGCACGCCAAGCAATTCACTACGGTAGATCAGGGGAATTGCCAGCTCCGATCTGGTATTGACACTGCCTTCGACGTAGCGGGTGTCTTCCTGGACGTTGTTGACGCGCAACGTTCTGCGGTGTGCCGCCGCCCAGCCGGTGACACCGTTCCCAATTGGGACCTTCAATTCAAAAATATCCGGGGCATACCCGACTGCGGCTTTGACCTCCAGGACCTTCTTTTCGCGGTCCGCCAGCATGATGGTCACGCGGTCGCCGCCAAGCGTCACCTGAAGCCCGCTGACTGCGGATTCCAATGCCTCATCCAGTGTTGTTCCCGATGCGGCGGTGGTCGTAATGTGGTGCAGGAGGCGGTGTTGTGCAAGGTGTTCCTGTGTTTCAGCGAACAATTCGGTATTAACAACCGCGATCCCAAGCTGGTCTGCAAGGATCTGAAGCGTGCGCAGATTATCCGTAGAAAACGCATAAGGACTTGTGCTTTGTACATCCAGCACGCCGACGATGCGGTCACCAACTCTCAAGGGGAGAGCGGCTTCAGCGCGCGTTTGCGGCAGGAGGGGATTTGGGTAATAGGTGGCATCACGGGTGATGTCATTGACGATCAATTGCTCCCCGTTGCCTGCCGCATAACCGACAATGGACTTCGACCCGATTCCAAGCTTAAAGCCCGAGCGCTTCAATTGTGCGCCTGCATCCCCGGTGGCTTCCCGGATCACCACATATTCCCCAGTGTTGTCTTTAAGAAAGACGCTTGCGTGATAAAAATCGAAGCGCGATCGGATCAGATTTACGGCTTTTTCAAGCAATTCATCCAAATTCAGGGAACTGCTGATATCACGCGCGATTTCGGCGGCGGTTTCAAATTGCAGGGCGGTTTGTTTGCTCTCATTCAGAACGCGGATGTTGTAGATCGCGCCGGATACCTGGTTGGCCACCGATGTCATAAAGCGCAGGTCGTCCTCGCCGAAACTATGCTCGTTTTCAAGGTCCTGTACGATCAGTGCGCCGATCGCTTCACCCTGCGCCAAAAGCGGAACACCCATCCACGAGCGGGCTGGTTTTCCGGCAACTTTGGCGCCCATGGCGAGCGCACGGTTCATCGTGTCGTCCACGAGCATGAGCGGTTCACGCGTGCGGATCAGTATGGATGTCAGGCCTTCCCCAAGCGGAAACGACTCGATCGTCGAAAACTTGTTGTCTTCATATAAGAACGGAATACTGATGGAATTTGTCTTTTTCTCATAGAGCGCAATGACAAAACCATGGTCTCCAACCACGATACGGATGTGTTCGTAAATAGCCGAATAGAACGCTTGCAGGTCATTGACCGACGCGGCATGGGAAGCGAGAACGTTCAACGCCTTTATTTCGACGGTGCGGCGGTCATTGAGAGGCTCTGTAGGGCTCGCCTTGAGGGTGATCGAATTCGCGGTCAGGCGGATGGTTCGGCTGAATGCGCTGATCACATCATCGTCGATTTTCTGCCCTTCCCGCGCTCCAATTAAAACAATGCCGCGCAGTTGACCTTCCTGAAGAATGGGTACATACGCGGCTGTTTCGCATCCCAGCTGCCTTGGGTACGCGAGCAGCGGAGGCGGAATCGTCGATTGCCCTTTCAGGTTCACAGTTATGGGACCATCCTTCAGGAACCCCTCCATATCTTCACGCACAAGTTCCGCCCCTCTCGGAACCGTGATCTGTGCGTCACGGCTTTGCGGGTCTGAAAACTGGGTGAGTTGCAGGCGGTTCCCAACTAAAGTAAAGAAAACTGTTACGAAGAACGGGGTTCCAGTTCCATTCGATTGGTTTTTTGTCATCTTGCTTGCGGGTGGGATTAGTTGTACTCCCAAACAGGTTCACCCGCGAGAATGCGGCGAATCTGATCGGGGAAACGGTCCGGATCGAGCGGTTTGCCAAGAAAACCGTCGAAACCTGAGGCCTGCGCCTTTGCCATCTGATCCTGGCTGGCTTCCGCCGTCACGGCAATAATCGGAATGTTCTTGAGCCTCTCCGAAGCCCTGATCTTTTTCAATGCGCCGTAGCCATCCTCGTATGGCAGGCGGATATCCATCAGGATCAGGTCGAGCCGCTGGAGGGTATCTGCATATTCCACAACTTCATAGCCGGAGGTCTTCCATTCACAATGGATGCCCAAATACCCGAGCATGCGCGCGATCAACACAAAGTTGGCAACATTGTCCTCCACAACCAAAACCGTTGCATCCTTTGGTATGTTCGGTTTCTTAATGGGCTGGGTATCGAGGATGTTTTCAGGCATTTGCGCTCCTTGCGAGGAATTTTTCGATCTCCCTCAGCAGTTCGTCGAAATCGATCGGCTTTTGGATGTATCCATCGCAGCCCGCTTCGATGGTTTTCTCCTTGTCGCCGCGCATAACGTTAGCGGTCAATGCAAGGATGGGGACCCGTTCGAAGCCGGGGGTCGTTTTGATCTTTGCGGTCAGTGTATAGCCGTCCATGTCCGGCATGTTAATGTCCATCAGGATCAAGTCCGGCTTGGCCGTTTTCAAGAGTTCAAGTGCGTCATGCGCGTCGATCGCTTCCAATAAAGCATAGTCCTCTGAAAGTAAAATACGCCGGACAAGCATGCGATTGTCCGGATTATCTTCCACGTAAAGTACTGTGCCCTTATTTTTGGTCGTTAACATTTCAGGAGCCTCCAAGCCAATTCTAATGCGTCCCATATGGGGGCACATAACAGTCACCTTACAGTTGCAAAACAAAAATGCCGAGAGTCTCTCATCGGCATTTTGAGCGGGTGATGGGACTCGAACCCACGATATCATGCTTGGGAAGCATGCGTTCTACCACTGAACTACACCCGCGTGTAAAGGGATTATATGCGACCGGCTGAGGGGCGTCAAGCAGCCGTCATTTTGGATTAAAAAGTGCCGCATCTCCCTGACCCGGTCACTGTTCCCGCTTGAGGAGCCTCTCTGCCAGTTCGAACAACGCGTCGCCCGCCTCTCCCTGTGGGTCTGCCTCTCGCAGGTTCAGCAGCGCCAAATCGGTCATCTGCTTCGATGCCTCATGGGCTGTTTCGTAGCCGCCCTCTGTCGCAAGCAATTTTGCCAGATCCTCCACCTCGAATGCGTGGATCGGACCCTTTTTCCAGCGTTCCGCAAACCTCCCATTGGCGGATAAACCCGCCAGCACAGGCAGGGAGTTCTTGCCCTCCACCAGGTCGCTTGCTGCAGACTTCCCCGTTACCGCCTCTTTCCCCCAGATGCCAAGGATATCGTCCTGCACCTGAAACGCCAGGCCAAGGTATTGACCAAAGGACTTGAACGCATCCTGCCTTGCCTCTTCCGCGCCGCCGAGTACCGCCCCGATGTGGCAGCATGCAGACAACAGCGCCGCTGTCTTGCCCGCAATCATGGGCCAGTAATCGTCAACTGTGAGGTCGGTCCGTTCTTCGAATGACATATCCAGAAATTGACCGCGCGTCAGGTCGAGGCAGGTGTTGTGCAGGATCTCCGCCGCCTTGAGAACGACATCCGCCGGGTAATTTTCCTTCAAGTCAGTGATCGCCTGGTTTGAAATGACGAATAATGCATCCCCGACGTTGATCGCCATCGGTGCTCCCCATTTGACCCAGGATGTGTCGCGTCCGCGCCGCTTGGGGGAGTTGTCCTGGATGTCATCGTGGACAAGCGAAAAGTTGTGGACAAGTTCCACGGCTGCCGCGGCGGGCAGTGCCTTCTGCCAATCTTCACCACAGGCAGCGGCGCACAGCAACACCATGAACGGACGGATCCGTTTCCCCGTCGCCTCGGGACCCGCTCCATCCCCGGTCCAACCCATGTGGTAGGTGAGCATCTCGTGGAAGGGTTTTGTGCGAGGCTGGTCGAGACGCGAAACCTGTTTTTGCAGTTCCAGTTCGATGTGAGAGAGAAGCGGTTTTATTTCCATGAATTGCCCTTTGAGTTGAGTATTCCCAGATTTTCCAGATCCATCTTCAGTTTTTCGCTCGATTGGAAATGGATCGTTACGAAGCCCATTGTATTCGCCTGATGGATATTTGGCAACGAATCGTCAATGAAGAGACATTCCCCTGCCGGCCTGCCGACCTTCTCGAGCAGGATGTGATAGATCTCAGGCTCGGGCTTGACGTGCCCGACCGCGCCCGAAATGACCATGTCATCCAGCAGGTCGAAGAAGTCGTATTTGGCGCGGGTGTGGGGAAAAGTCTCAGTTGACCAGTTGCTCAACCCGTACAGCGGATATCCCTTTTGCTTCAGCTGCTTCATGATCTCAACGGTTCCCCAGTAGGCAACGCCGATCGAATCCTTCCAGTGGTCGTGATATGCCTGGAATAGATGTGTATAATGCGGGAATCGCGCCGAAATGTCGGCGACGCCCTCTTTGAAACTGCGACCCTTGTCTTGAAGGGCGTTCCAGCCCATGAAATCCACTTCCCGGAAGAAGCGTTCCATGCCCTCGGGGTCGTTCGGGAAGTATCGGTTGTAGACGTATCGGGGATTCCATTCGATGAGGACGTTGCCGAAGTCAAAGATGACGGCGGTGATGGTTGACATTTATATTTTGACCACCTTGTTGTTGCTTAATTCTTCCAGATTGCCAGCGCTCACATTGAACATCGTTACCTCGATTTGCCGCTTCGTCTTCGCCCTCACCCTAGCCCTCTCCCGCAGGGAGCCCCACGGGAGTGCTTCGCGAAGGGGGATTTGTTGCATTTGGAATGAGGTCTCTAGCAGTCATGGGAGGTTGGATTCAAACCAATCCCGAAAAATCCACTGCCTTATCTGACCAATTTTTTGCTTGCACGGAAAGCAAAAGCCGTTGTTGCGGATTCTGACTGGCTTCTGTCCAAGCACGTTGCCAGAGGGAGATCATCGTTTGAATACGTACAAGTTCTGCGGCGGTTTCCGGCTCTGTCTCTGCAGCTGTCCATTCGATGAGGTGTTTGGCTTCATCCAATAAATTGGCAACATGATTTGGGTCTGTTGAATTACGTGCAGAGGATGAAATGCGTCCAAGTGTAGCGGCGAGTCCCCCTAAGCGGCGGGGGAGTGGGTCGCGGAGAAAGCGTTCGCGAAGTTTTTCCTTGTTTGTCATTGGACATCTCCAAGCAATTCTCTCGTTACCGATTCAACCTGCCTTCGAAGGTTCTCGTCTTGAATGACGATATTTCGGTTACCCAATCGCGGGCGGATGTTAATGAGGGACTCAAATTCAATGCGTTGTTCTCTTGGATACCAGTTGGCACCCCAAAGATCATCCTGTTCACTGCCATCTTCCAGCAAAACTGTTTCGCAATCAGCGTGCATTTCCCCGCCACCCGATAAATAACGACGGCGAATATCCACAACAATTTTGATCATGTTCTCATATTCTTTCAGCATGTCATGGACCTGAACTGTAATAGCTTTTTCTTTGAGTAAATGAATCATATTTTCTCCGACGCCTATTGCAATTCGATCAACTTTCCAACTTTCAGGCTTTCCAAATTACCAGCGCCCACATTGAACATCGTCACTTCAATCTGTCGCTTCGTCAGCTTAATCATCTCAACGGCTTTCTCGGTTGAAACTGCGGCGGCTTTGAGGAATTGTCCTGCCATGCCGCCGAGGGTCGCACCGAGGGCGATGCATTTGGCGATATCGAGTCCGTCTTTGATGCCGCCGCTGGCGAAGATAAGCGTGCCGGGGACGGCTCGCTTACCGTTTAGTATGGAGTCCGCAGTGGGGATGCCCCAGCCGACGAACGTGGCGGCGAGTTGACGGGTGAATTCGTCGGGCGCGCGGTGCATTTCCACTTGGGACCAACTGGTCCCGCCTGCGCCTGCCACGTCAATGGCGGAGACGCCGCAATCGGCAAGGAGTTTGGCTGTCTTTTCAGAGATGCCCCAGCCAACTTCCTTGGCGATGACTGGCACTTCGATCTGCTTGCACACTTCTTCGATCTTTTTGGCGAGACCTGCGAAGTTCACATCGCCTGCATCCTGCACGGCTTCCTGCAATGGGTTCAAATGGAGGATGAGCGCGTCGGCCTGGATCATGTCCACGGCGCGGCGGCAGTGGTCAATGCCGTAGCCGTAGTTCAGTTGGACTGCACCGAGATTGGCGAATAATAAAATGTCGGGCGCGACTCTCCGCACCTGGAAGGTCGTGGCTTGTTCGGGATGTTCGATGGCGGCGCGTTGACTGCCCACGCCCATGACGATGCCCGTCTCCTGGGCGGCTTCGGCGAGGCGCAGGTTGATGGTCTCGGCTTCGGCTGTCCCGCCGGTCATGGAAGAGATCAGGATGGGAGCGGCCAGTTGTTTGCCGAACAGGCTGAGGGTCGTGTCGATGCGGTTCAAGTCCAGTTCGGGCAGGGCTTCGTGGGTGAAGTGATAGTTTTCGAGCCCGGTCGTCAACGCGGAGCGGACATCCTGCTCCAGATTGATCTTGATATGGTCGGCTTTTCGCTGGTCTATGGGCGCAACTTTTGTCATGGGGGAGTGTTCCTGTGATTGTGTAATTATCTCTGGCTTGACACGGTTTTTAGACCGTGTACAATAGCCACGACCAACTCCCGCTCGCTTTGCGGGAAAACCTAAAGGAGGTTGTCATGTCTGACACGTACAATGAAGTAAAGGCGATCATCATGGATCTGCTCGGTGCAGATGAGTCGAAGATCACACCCGAAGCCCGCTTCCGTGAGGAACTTGAAGCTGACTCTCTCGACCTTGTGGAACTCATCATGGCTTTTGAAGACAAGTTCGGCGCCGAGATCTCAGACGAGGATGCCCAGAAGATCACGACCGTGGGCGATGCCGTTACCTATATCGACTCGCACAAGTAATCATTCACTGACCTAAGGGATTATAACCGTAGAGCCGTCCAGTCTGGACGGCTCTACGTGTTTAAGTCTGTTCCGTCGATTGCGAGGGCGAGCGCTGTTTCGACGCCACAAGTAAGCAATCAGTTCCTGTTATTGATTGGAATTGATTGCTTCGTGGTGCGTTTCGAGGCGCCACTCGCAATCGCACAGGACTGCTCGACCACCGATTTATTTGAGTAAGCGATGGTATCTCTTCCGGGTGCTTGGCAACCTTTACGCCCGCGGCTTCGAGGGCCTTGACCTTGTCCGCGGCGGACCCGGCAGAGCCTTCGATGATCGCGCCGGCATGTCCCATGCGTTTGCCGGGAGGGGCGGTCTGGCCGGCAATGAACGAGACGACCGGCTTGGTCATGTTCGCGGCGATGTACTCGGCGGCTTTGTCCTCGTCCGTGCCGCCGATCTCGCCGATCAAGACAACCTTTTCCGTGTGAGGATCATGCTCGAACATCTCCAGGCAGTCAATGAAGTTCGTGCCGTTGATCGGGTCCCCGCCGATGCCCACGCACGTGGAGGCTCCCATGCCGACGAGTTTCAACGCATAGAGCACTTCATAGGTCAACGTGCCGGAGCGGGAAACCACACCGACGTTTCCGGGGATTGCGATGTCCCCGGGGATGATGCCAACCTTCGCTTCGCCGGGTGTTAACAAGCCGGGGCAGTTCGGTCCAACAAGGCGGACGTTCTTCTGGTCAATGTAATTGCGGACGCGCATCATGTCCTGGACGGGGACGCCTTCCGTGATGCACACGATCAGCGGGATGCCCGCGTCGGCGGCTTCGAACATCGCATCGGGAGCGAAACGCGCCGGGACGAAGATGACCGAGCAGTTCGCGCCAGTCGCTTCAACCGCGAGTTTGACTGAATCGAATACAGGGACTTTTCCTTCGAGCACCCATTCGCCGCCTTTGCCGGGCGTCACGCCTGCGACGACGTTGGTCCCATACGAGACCATCTGGGTGGTGTGGAAGATGCCTTCATTTCCTGTAATGCCTTGCACGAGAAGGCGGGTGTCTTTGTTAATCAATATGCTCATGAATATTCTCCATTACACGTTTGTAGGGGCGGGGTTTCCCCGCCCAATACAAGGGCGAGATGACCTCGCCTCTACGTGTGTTTTATCCCTTTGCCGCGGCAACTGCCTTCTTTGCGGCATCTGCCAGTGTCTCTGCTGTGATCATGTTCGCGTTCTCGAGCAGTTTGCGGCCTTCCTCTGCATTTGTCCCAACGAGACGGACGACCATCGGTACCTTCGGTTTCACTTCATCCATCGCGACGAGAATACCGCGCGCGACTTCGTCACAGCGGGTGATGCCGCCGAAGATGTTGAACAGCACAGCCTTCACAGCCGGGTCGGAAAGGATGATGCGCATCGCAGCCGCCACCTTGTCTGCTCCTGCGCCGCCGCCGATATCCAAAAAGTTGGCTGGTTCGCCGCCGAACAGCTTGACGATATCCATGCTGGTCATCGCCAGACCTGCGCCATTGACCATGCACCCGATGTTGCCGTCCAGTTTAATGAAGGACAGACCGTATCGGCGGGCTTCGGTTTCAGCGGGCGCTTCTTCATCCACATCGCGGATCTCAGCCAGGTCAGGGTGGCGGAACAGTGAACTGTCGTCGATCAACATCTTGCCATCCAGCGCGACAAGTTTGTTATCCTTCGTGATCACCAGCGGATTGATCTCCGCCAGTTCCGCATCTGTTTCCCTGTAAACCTGCCAGAGCGCCGACGCGATCTTGGCGAAGTCGCGCCACAGTTCGCGCGGCAGATCGATCGAGGCGGCAATGTCACGCGCCTGATAATCGCGCAGTCCAAGCAGCGGGTCGATGTGAACCTTGATGATCTTCTCCGGTGTGGTTGCGGCCACTTCTTCGATGTCCACGCCGCCCGCGGCGGACGCGATCATCACAGGCTTCCTCGCGGCGCGGTCGTTCGTGATCGAGAAGTAGATCTCGGTCGCGATGGCAGCGGCTTCATCCACAAGCACCTTGCGCACCGGCAGACCCTTGATCGTCATTGTCAGGATCTGTCCCGCAAGCTCAGCGGCTTCGTCGGCATCCTTGGCGACCTTCACCCCGCCAGCCTTGCCGCGTCCGCCTACCAACACCTGCGATTTAATGACAACGCGGCCACCCAACTCTTCGGCAATTTGTTTTGCCTCATCAGCGGTAGCCGCCACCCGTCCCTTCGGGATGGGAATTCCGTACTTTGCAAAAATTGTTTTGGATTGATATTCGTGAAGTTTCATGGTCTTCCCTTATTTGGAATTCAAAAGCATTGGCATTATACCACCCGCATTTTTACGTGAGCGACACATCCTGATAGATGACACGCGTGCGCGGCTCGACCATCAAAGGGACAGCCTGCTCGAGCCACTTCTTGAAATGACTTGACCCGCGGTGGATCGCTCCATCTGCCTCTGACTTGAATACTTCGATGAATGTGAAGCGCGTCGGGTT
Source organism: uncultured Chloroflexia bacterium (assembly GCA_963718215.1). Lineage (GTDB taxonomy): Bacteria > Chloroflexota > Anaerolineae > Anaerolineales > Villigracilaceae > Defluviilinea. Next base: position 108,188 of record CAVQYK010000022.1, on the reverse strand, counting down.
GTCTGCCTGTTGCAGGACGTCAAAACGCACGCATCCTTCTTCCCTTCGGCTTGCCTCAGCGTTCTCGAGCGTGACCTCCCTGAATCTTTCCACGTGCTCCACCTGGATGTGACTGTGAACCAGGACGATATACATAAATCCTCCTTCTTGCGCATAGGCAAGCTGATGAATAAAATATACAGGTGACAGCCACTTTTCAAAACTGACTGTCACCTGATTCTACCAATCGAACAGCCGACGATCTGTCATTTCGACAAGTCTTGTCCCGAACGTATGTGAGGGGGAAGCGAGGACATTGTGCCCGTAGGGTAGAAATCCTTCCCTACACCGCGCAAAAGATTTCTCAGTCGCTTCGCTCCTTCGAAATGACAAGATGTACTACTTGTGCAATTTCTTCGCCGCGATGAAACTCAATCCCTTCTCGGTCAACGCCCAGGCAGTGCGATTACAGGCATCCACCTTGTCCAGATAATTGATCAGCAGGTTGTCCCAATCGCCGGATGCAATGACTTCGTCCTTGGCGCGGAAGTAATCCAAAATATCAGACTGGTGCGCGCGGGTCACATCTACCTCCGGGTCGCCGCCTTCGTGCTTTGCAGCGATATTCGCAACGTGGTCTGCAAGTTCCACAAGTTCAGCTCGGCGGTTATACGGCTGGATGACGATGCTCTTCTGCGGCTCGGTGATGTGATGCTCGAAGCGCACAACCTTTTCCAAGTCAAGCGCCTTGCGGAAGTCGGCGGTCAGTTCCATGGTCTGGTTGTTGACTGAGTTCGACCAGTTGAACCCGATCAGCGGGGAGGTGCCATCGTCGCGGCTGAGCAATTTCGCCATCGTCATGATCCACAACGCATGGTACGGATTGTCCGACCCGAAGAAAACACTGATCTTAAACTGGATATTCACGCCCAAACGATAGAGCAGGAACCCGAGCAGGATGGTCCCCGCATTGAAGTTGAGCACATGCTGGACACCGTAGTTGGTGTAGTAATACAGAAACTCGTCCAGCCACATCAGCGCGTGCTCGTTGGGTTGACCAATTCCCCCGAAGTATCCCGTGATCGTGGCAGGTCCGCCCAAATGCGGGTTCGACCCGTCCGTGCCTTTGGTGTCCAGCGTCTCGACGAACGATGCGCCGATGATATCCAGCGCGGCGACAATGGCAGGCAGGTCGCCATCCGCTTCGGATTCTTTCATCCTGCGGACCGCGATATAACGTCCCGGCATGAGCGTTTTATTGGCGATGGCTTGCTCTGCCATCGACGCGGATCCATGGGAAGTATTGCAACGCTGAAACTTCAAGTGTGACCGCGTACTTGTCCTTAAACTTTATCGTCTTTGCCGCGTCGCCGAGAACCTTCCTGCGATAGTCCGCAACCGAAATGAACGCGCCTTTGTCGCGTTGTTCGATCAACCAGTTCAGATCCTTGACCGCGTCGGGATTCCGCTCCTGCACGATTTTGAACAGGTTTTCCATTTTGCGCGAGGCGCGATGTTTCCTGTTGATTTCCTCTGGCGTGCCGTATTTTGCCACCACCGCCAGAAAATCCTTCATGATCTGTGAATTGGGGTCGAGCAATACAGAATTGAACGCCTTTAGCTTTTCCGGCGAGATTTTTAGCAGTTTTTGAATGTTTGCCATGCTTTCTCCTTTGAATCATGTAGGGACACGATATATCGTGTCCCTACGGGATTAATCCAACATTTTCACCAATTCGTCGTACTCTTCATCCTTCATCCCGAACCAGTTCTCCTGCGCTGGGAATGACTTCGCGATGACCTCATCGTGATACCCCTTCAAGCCATTCAGGATCACTTCCCCTGCATTCCCAAAGACCTTTGCCATCTTCGGCTTGAACCTCGGGTACAGCCCAAACATGTCGTGGTAAATGAGCAATTGACCGTGCGCGTCGGGACCCGAACCGAGGCTCATGATGAGGCAGTTTTCGGCGCGCTCGGTGATGAGTTTGCAGACCCGGTCAGGGACCATCTCGAGCAGGATCATGAACGCGCCTGCCTTTTCCAACGCCTTGGCATCGTCCACGATCTTTTTGGCCAGGGTGGCGTCCTTGCCCTGGACTTTGAATCCGCCCAGAGCGGAGACAGATTGAGGCGTCAGTCCGAGGTGTCCGATGGCTGGGATGCCGGCGTCCACGATGCCCCTGATGCGGTCCGCCATGGCGGCGCCTCCCTCCAGTTTGATGGCATCCGTCGCGGCTTCCGCCATGAAACGTCCTGCGTTCCGAATGGCGGTTTCGACCGAGGGTTGGTAGGTCATGTAGGGCATGTCCCCAATGACAAAGGCGGTCGGAGCGCCGCGTCGCACGGCTTGCGAATGGCGGATCATGTCGTCCATCGTCACAGGCAGGGTCGAACTCGTACCCGAGCATGGTCATGCCGAGGCTGTCGCCGACCAGGATCATCTCGATGCCCGCCTGCTCCTGCAGGTAGGCGGTCGGATAATCGTAGCAGGTCAGCCAGGTGATCGGCTCGCCGTCCGCCGCCTTCTTGAACAAATACGGAAGCGTGATTTTCTTGCGTTCGGTCATTCTTCCTCCTTGGAATTGTGGATATTTATAGTATAGGTTGAATTTGTCCATGAAACAATGGACGAAAATCACTTTGATTTCATGGTATCCTCGTATCCCGCCTATGAGACATCTACTACGCATACGAACCTTCCTCAAGCCGTACTTTTGGCAGATATTGGCTTCCATGCTCATGCTGTTGATCATTACGGGACTTGGCCTCGTCGTTCCCCGCATCATCCGTTCTGTGATAGACGAGGGGCTGGCGGGCGGCCAAACGGGATACCTCGTCCGCTCGGCGCTTCTCCTTCTTGGACTTGGGCTTGGATCCGCCATCTTGAACCTGGGCAACCGCTATCTATCTGAGTGGATCGCCGTGCGGGTGGGTTATGACCTGCGAAATCGTATGTACAACCACATCCAAAACTTGCCGTTCACCTACCATGACCACGTCCAAAGCGGACAACTGATCTCGCGCTGTATCGAAGACGTCCGTTCGATCGAGCGGTTCGCAGGCGGCTCGGTGGCTGAATTGGTGCGGTTCTTCATCCTTGCCATTGGCGTGCTTGCGATCATGCTGACGGATAATGCTCGGCTGGCTGTGATTGCCCTGTTACCCATTCTCCCGCTCATCCTCATGACCTCCCAATTCGGGACAAAGATCGGCAAACTGTTCTTTGATGTGGATCAAGCCATCGGCGAGGTCTCGAACCGCTTGCAGGAGAATGTGGTCGGTGTGCAGGTTGTCCGTGCCTTCGCGCGTGAGGCATATGAATCCAAACGCTTCGATGCCGCCAACAAGGAAGTCTTCAAGACCTGGGTGCACGTCATTGATGAATGGTCGAAGATCATGCCGACGACGAACTGGCTGATCGCCATCAGCACCATCCTCATCCTGTGGTTTGGCGGACAAATGGTCATGGACGGGACGATGACCATCGGCGCCATCGTCGCGTTCAATGCGTACGTTTTGATGTTAGCCGAGCCTGCCCAGGCGTTGACGGGACTCGTCAACGCGGGCGGGGAAGCCGCGGCAGGCGCGCAACGAGTCTTCGAAGTGTTGGATACGCATCCCGAAATTCAAACTCCGAGGGAAGCGGTTAAACTCGAAACCTTGCGCGGCGAAGTGGAATTTCGGGATGTTGGACTGAAATATCAAAATGAGAGGTCGGCGTCTTTGGATGGCATCAGCGTGCGGGTAAAACCGAACCAACTGATTGCCCTTATCGGTCCGACGGGTTCGGGAAAGACATCGTTCGTCAATCTTATCCCGCGTTTCTATGATGTGACAGAGGGCGGTGTATTCGTGGACGGGAACGATGTGCGTAATGTGGATCTGGTCACACTGCGCAGGCAGATCGGTATTGTCTTGCAAACGTCTCTCCTGTTCTCGGACAGCATTAAAGCCAACATCGCCTACGGCCGCCCCGATGCCACCATGGACGAAGTTATCGCCGCTGCCAAAGCCGCGCAGGCGCATGAATTTATTGAAGGCTTCACGAAAGGATATGACACCGTCGTTGGTGAACGCGGTGTGACCCTCTCCGGCGGGCAGCGTCAACGCGTGGCGATTGCGCGCGCCTTGTTGATGGATCCGCGCATCCTGATACTCGATGACTCAACCTCCTCGGTGGACACGCAAACCGAAAAGCTCATCCAAGCTGCTCTAGACAACCTCATGGAAGGGCGGACAACCTTTGTGATTGCGCATCGCCTTTCCACCGTCCGCCGCGCTGACATGATCCTGGTAATGGACAAAGGCCGCATTGTCGAACGTGGTATGCATGCTGATTTACTCAAACTCGGCGGCTTGTACACGGAAATCCACGACCTCCAATTGGTGGATCATGCCAAGTTTTCGGAGGAAATGGAAGAGTTACAACCAATTGAAGAAGCAAAACCTGAAGAAGGCTCACGCGAACTCTCCTGATTTCTTAACCGCCAAGCTCGCGAAGAACGCAAAGAGATTATTTGTTTAGCGAGCTTCGCGCTCTTCGCGGTGAACAAAAAAACTGACACCATGACCAAAATCATCCCTCCCGAATTCATCACCCAATCCGAAGAGCCTACGACAAGGGCTATGACCCCAAAGTAGCGCGCGGACTGCTGCAATTCGTCAAGCCTTACACCAGGCAGATGCTCATCTCACTGGTATTTATGGTCATCGTCACTGCCGCGGCGGTGTCGGGACCGTACTTTGTCAAACTGGCGATTGACGAGGGCATCGGCAAAAGTGACCTGACAGCGTTGCGCAATATTGCCATCGCCTATTTCGTTGTGGCGGGCGTGCAACTCATCACGAACTTTTACCGCGTGCGGATCATGTCGCGTGTGGGACAGCATGTGCTGTACGACGTCCGCACGGCAATGTTCGATCATCTGCAGAAATTGTCGCTGAGTTTCTATAACCGTTACAGTGTGGGGCGTGTCATCACGCGCGTCATCAATGACGTGGGGACATTGCGCGAGTTCATTACCTGGGCGGTACTGGCGATCGTCCGAAATTTTCTGGCGATCATTGGAACGCTCATTGCCATGTTATCGCTTAATTTGCAGTTGTCACTCATTACGTTCGCGGTCATTCCACTGATGATCCTCGCGACGATCCTGTATCGCAATACGGCGCGGCGGAATTATCGCAAGGTGCGCGCTGCGATCTCATGGACGAACTCTGTGCTGGCGGAAAATGTCAACGGCGTGAGGGTCGTGCAGGCGTTTTCGCGGCAGGAACATAACTTCTCTAATTTCAAGGAGTATGTCAATCGTTATTTTCTGGAAACAAGTCTCGATGCGGCAAAGGTGGCGTCTGTGTTCACTCCCATTGTGGATGTGCTCGGCGCCATCGCAACCGCGCTCGTCGTCTATCTTGGCGGGACTTATGTGTTGGGCGAGTTGATCACGCCAGGTGTGTTGATCGCGTTCGTGCTGTACATTGACCGCCTCTTCGATCCCATCCGTGATTTGAGTCGCCGCTTCGATACGCTTCAATCCACGATGGCGGGCGGCGAACGCATCCTCGAGTTGCTCAATACGCCCGTCGAGGTGCGGGATGCGGAAGATGCCCTCGAGATGAGACCAATTACCGGCGGAGTCCGATTCGAAGATGTCCAGTTCCATTATTCCGATGACCCGACTCTTGTCCTCGATGGGATCAATCTGAATGTGGATGCCGGGTCAGACGGTGGCGTTGGTGGGGGAGACGGGCGCGGGCAAAACGACGATCGTCAAACTGTTGACACGCTTCCATGACCCGACTTCGGGCTGTGTGCGCGTGGACGGCGTTGACCTGCGGACGGTGACTCAGCAAAGCCTGCGGCGGCAGATGGGCATGGTGTTGCAGGACCCGTTCCTGTTCAACGGGACGGTGAAGGAAAATATTTTGTTCGGGCGGCTGGATGCGAGCGATGCGGATGTGATCGCCGCGGCGCAGGCGGTGGGCGCGCATGACTTTATCATGGCTTTGAAAAATGGATACGAGACTCGGCTGTGGAGGAAGGCGGCGCGACGTTGAGCGTGGGACAACGTCAGTTGATCTCGTTCGCGCGTGCGTTGCTTGCCGACCCGCGTATTTTGATCTTGGATGAAGCGACATCCTCAGTGGATACGCAGACCGAGCAGATCATTCAACGCGCGCTGGCGACTTTCTTGAACGGACGCACGTCCTTTGTGATCGCGCATCGCCTTTCGACGATCACGAATGCGGATAAGATCGTGGTCATTCACGATGGGAAGATCATCGAGCAGGGAACGCACACCGAGTTGCTGGCGAATCAGGGGATGTATTATGAGTTGTATAGGACGGGGTTTCAGGAGTAGGGATAGAGAAAGTGTTATGGAAAATTCACGGGTTCTCCTGAAGATTAAATTCACATAATTGCAAGTAACATAGAATGCCATTTCTCGTCTTGCCGCTGGTATAATCCGCCAAATTTTGTTCCCGCGCTGATTTTGGTAATAAGCCAAAATCCGGTGCATCTTGTTTGAATAGACTATTTGTTCAAGGAGTAGCTCAATGAGCAGACAGCAGCAACATGAAATGATTTTGGAGAAAACAAATTCCTCTGGATCGGAGGAGTGGTACTGTCCCACTTGCGGGCGGAGAATGTTGGTAAATTGGGAGCCGAAATTCAAGAAAATTGTTCTTAATATTGGTGACAATTTTGCCATCCACAGTGGCGGTAAGGGGGGATTGCGGGTGGGGTCAATGCAAGTCAAGCCTGTTGATGTCATCAATCCGGAAGATGAGTCTCAACCGGGTGGCGAAGATTTTCGGCTGATGCCCTGGCTACGTTGGCTAGATGAAGTGAATTTCGAAAATTTGTGGGATAACGAGCCTTAATTGACTTGGAGCAGTCCGCCCTCCTGCCATGCCCTGATCGTGGAATGTGGTGACGGGGAGGTTGATGCGAACGTTAGATTTGCCATCACCTCCAGGCGAAAAGTCCCGTGTGCTGGTATCTTGGATTCCACTGCGCAGGGGATTTTTTCAACTGGCATGAAGGTAATTTGCTGTTCACCGATGATTTGACGCGCCCCTGTCCCTAATTTCTTCGCCCAAATTGTAGCGGTGCAGTTAAGTGGCATTGACATCGATATTTCTAAGTTTGTCAGATCCAAAAGAATTCGAACGTTGAACACTTCACCGACATGTGCCGCATACTGGGGTGTAATTAAGTTCAATGGGGTGTTATTATCTCGCTTATTTGTAATGCGCCGCTTAAAACACTCTTTGGCTTTGAGATGGTGGGATGTTTACCGGGAATGACTTCGGGGATTTGTGCAGGCGATGCGACAGTTTCTGGTAATAAATTGGACTCATTACGGGATACGAACGAAGGGTCGATACCCGGTTCAGGTAGGGGAATGGATAAATCAGCGCATTTTGTAATAAAGCTTAGAAGCCGTCTCTCCGCCCACCCGGCCCAGGATTCTTCTGACTTGGTTTGAAAATTCGTAACGCGAGTACGCCGCACTCTATTATCTTCACCAAGCAATAACTCAATCGTGAATGTCGCATAGTGTTGTCGGGACTCCCTAAGCGTTTCGCTCCTTCGGGGGACGTTTAGCACAGATTTTGAGGCCCACTTTTGTGCCTGCTTGATCCACCTCTCTCGAGTTATGCGCTTAGCTGATAATCCTGTAACTCGTGCAGAGATATCCTCTGGGGTCAGATCTGCCAGTTGCGCGAATGTCAGGATGCCTGTGTCTCGTAGATGAGCTGCAAATGCGGGGCCGATACCTTTGATCACCATGAGATCATCAGTCGCAGGTGATATTGCAGCCTGCATAGCGTTAGGACGCCTGCTGGCCATGCTTTACCTCTTCATTTGGATATGGTATTAATTTATAGTTAGGGAGTCGGAGTGAATCTTCTACCCCGACCCCCTGCCTTGTAGATCTGCCTAGGTACACTCATTGTCGTGGCATACCTTACCTATGAAACATTTGTTGGCGATCTTATAGATTATAGATCATGGGGTGTAAATCTGGAGAACTCGACCCATGTAGAAGGCTACAGCTCCATGCCAGTTTGTATTTTCAACTGTGCACCCCCAATTGTAGAGACCGATAGGTAATGTGTTTTGCTGGGCAGTGACGATGCGCGTGACATCGTATGAGTTTGTAGCTTGATTAAGCGTCACGTTTATGGGACCGTAATCTACTTCCGCTTCCGTTGTCCCAATCCCCTCCAAATGGAAATGGACTGCAAAGACATGGCTTTGTTTTTTCATGTTATTCCATTGCGTCCCACTTCCTGTGAATTGCGCGTGGAGGGTGAACTCGCCACCCTGAGGGATAGCTTCGGCGGGAGCATCAGCTGCTGCCGGTTCAGTTATCCATAGGGTCGTGATATCCAAGTTGCCACCAGGCATTTGTCCACTATGGTCAGCCATTTTAATCTCCTTTCTTAACTTATTGTATTTTTGGGTTTGTTCATTTCGCTGGTGTCCGAGGGGCCCGCTCATTCACCAGCATGATCAAAATATAAATCTCCCCGATTAACCCACACTGTTTTGCCACTTAATTTTGACTGATTTTGTATTAACTTGTCCTAACCCTGCTAAACATACTCGTGTCGCCGTATCCGTTCAAAGAGCTGAGTTGTTTCTGGCGCGGGATCAACCTCCAGTTCAGCTGCGAAGCGCTTCGACACAGATCTGATACTGGCGTAGGGCGAGCGGTCCCTGACCCAGGCGGCTGTAGCATTGCATTAAACGGCAGTGTGCATCCTCGCGGCAAAGATCGCGGCTTAGGATGAGCTGGCACAGGGGTGCACATGCGGAGTAGCGCTCCTGGCTGAAGTAGATTTGACTGAGATGATCAAGTGTCTCCAAATAGGAAATTCGCAAACGCTCACGGTCGAGGACTGTCCAACTGTCGTACGGGGTATCGGAAAGGAAATCTCCCCGATAGAGGTTGATCGCAATCTCGTATTCAGTCACTGCAGCAGGTGAGTTGTTTCTGCGCTTCCAACCGCTGTCCCGCTTTGATGCACCGCTCGAACTCTTCGACATCGAGCCATACTTGCAAGATGGGGTCGAGTCCGTATGCGCCATCCTCAAACACAATCACTGGCAGGAAAGTGCTGGTGCGCAAAGCCCGGCGCAGACCATGCATGGCGACGTTCAGGTTGTTGCGTGCAGTCTCAGGCTCTGCATCAGGCCAGAAAATGTCCATGAGCACTTCGCGTGGGATACGCTGTTTATGGTGGAATAACAAGTATTTAAGCAAGGACAGGCCACGTGTCGCATGTAATTTAATCGGCGTGTCCTGAATTGTTATGTTAAAAGTTCCCAGCATTTGAACGGTTAGGGGAATGACGGTGTCTGTTTGTTCAGAAATCTTCTCGTTTTTCGAAGGCGAGTTTAGGGCAGCAAATGAAACATTGGGATGAGAATCGGTTTTTATGGGGGATGAAATAGTGGAGACGGCAATATCCTCTACAATCTGGTTTTCGATTTCCTGGTTGGGAGGTGATAATTGCAGGGAATTTGGGAAGGATTGGCCTAATTTAGAACCTCTCTTGGCAGGAGGTGCATTCTTTTCCGTCCAATGCGGTTTCAATTTATTGCCGAATATGCGCCAAAAATACCGCCAAAAACCTTGCCATCGCTGGCTTGAGAATAATGCTCTGGGAGATATTTGCTTTACGAACCTGAAGCTCCCTGAGTTTCTGGATGTCTTACCGGAATCTGTATAAGGAGCCTGGGATTCCAGCCCCCATTGCTGAATCCATAGGAATGTGAGGTGTACCAGATCATCGTTCAGCGGATCTTCAGGGATTTTTTCATCCGATTTTTCGCGAGTCATTGTTGGATGGAATAGTGATTGTTTGATCACTTCTATGAAATCCGCCAAAACCCACTCACTTTCCTTACTTAATGCCGCCTGTAAATCATCCAGATAAGTGGCCGCTTGTTTATAGTTTCCCTGCTGGATGCAAATTGCAGACGCTCCCCAGTTGGCCCAGATGAACTCTCGGGTAAGGTTGGCTCGTTTTGCAAGGGCAAGAACTTGTTGAACAGTTTCCAGAGCGCTCTGACGCAGGTTGGAATAGTTTTGAAATACACTACAAGCCAGCATTAATTGGCATGCGACGCCTGGGTTGTCGTTCTGAAACTTTTGGGCTGCACTAAAAAGACCCTCAATGCTTCTAGCTGTGTTGTCGTCTCCCTGCCTGCCAAATCTGACCCACACTGGGTGTGAAAAGACATCCGGATTCAACTTTGAAATCGCATATTCCAGAAGCGGGCTCTCTTTTTTGGACAGTATCGTTTGTTTCATCGCCACGATCCCTTGTCAAACGATTACGAACAATTCCAAGAGTTGTAATGTCCCCTGTTTGGTGATTTTGCTCATAGTCAAAAGCCGGATTTGGGCTATAAAGCCAGGTTTGCATGGTAATGTTAGTCACTATTACTATAGCACGAATTATTGTTAATAATGCGAGATGTGTTTTGAGTTCGATTGAACCTTTTGCTTGTCAGACAATCAAAGCTGGATCAGCTTCCTTAAGTGGACATGCTCGCTCTTAATTGCCCGCTGCCACTTATATCATGGGGGGCGTTTGAGGTGTAGTAGAATGACATCCCAGTGAACAATCCCAAAACCATCTTCCGAGTCCATGCCGTTCAACGTATGTTTGAGCGGGATGTTTCCGTGAAGAAGGTGTTGGGAGCAATCAAAACGGGGGAGACCATCGAAGATTACTCGTCAGAAACGCCCGAGCCAAGCCGCTTGATCCTGGGGTTTCAGGGGAAACGTCCGTTCCATGTGGTGACTTCCGAGAACCCGGAAACGAACGAAACGACGGTCATTACGGTCTATATCCCCGACCCGAATAAATGGAAGAAAGATTCGAGGAGCCGAAGGTGAGAACTTTTCACCACAAAGGGTCACGAAGGCACACAAAGGATTTTTTGTGAAAGCCTTAGTGGCCCTTTGTGACACTTTGTGGTAAATAAAACTTATGAATTGTCTACTTTGCAGGCAGGCTGAGACCGTGGACGGGTTGACCTCTGTCCAATTTGAGCGCGGGGAGATGAAGTTGACCGTGAGGGATGTGCCCGCGCGGGTTTGTCCCAGTTGCGGGGAGGCGTATGTGGAGGAGCAGGTCGCGGTGCGGTCTGTTGCGGGAGGCGGAGGAAATGTCCGCGGCGGGGGAGATGGATGCCGAAATTGAATATAATCGATTACACGCGAGATAGAAACGCCCGAAGGAGCTTTAGATGACCTACCCAATCATCCAGCGCGAACTGACCATCCATTTGCATAACAAGAACTGGTATCTGCGTCCCATTGAGGATGAGGAAAAGATACTCGGTCCCGTGGACTATGGCTGGCATCGCTACAGCCTTTATCCTGATAGTTTCACTTTTGGTGAGGGACTTGCTTGCGGGGAGTTCCATCCCTGGCTCGCGGCGGCTGGTGTTCTGCTCGTGGAGTTCCCAGTGGGATGGGTTCTATGTCTCCAGCATGGGCGGCGCAGCGTATACGTTTCACGGTGTGGGTATCAACTATGTGGCGTTGCGCGGGATGGCAGCGGAACCGAGCGTGGTGTTGCTCAATCACAAAGCTGGGGAGATCCAGGTGAGGGTCGAACCTGTCAATGTGGAACCGATCTGGGCCGGATATGCCAGTCCCGATGGTGAACCGTTGATCGGTTTCTTCGCGCTCCAGCAGGCATTGTATGATCGCTACGCCAGGGAATACACAAAAGGTGACCTGCGCATCTGCGCGGTGGGTCCCGCCGCGAAATACACGCGTGAAGGGGCGATCGGCTCCAGCCCGGTCCGCAATGGGGCGTTTACTGCGGTCGTGGATTGGGCAGGACGCGGCGGATTGGGCAGCCGCCTGTTGCAACGACATAACATTGTCGGCATCATATTCGGCGGCGAGTGGGATGACCCGGACCTGCGCGACTCCGCAGAAATCGATTCGTACTTCCTCGAGCATTTCGGCAAGAAGACCATCCAGACCGATATTGCTGTAACTGAAAAATATCGCTATGTGCCCGAGTTCGAGACCGGCGGCACATTTGGCGTCAATATGCGCGACCTGAACGAACGCATTCTGAGTTTCAATTACACGTCCATCTATCAGCCTGTTGAGTTGCGTTTGAAGTCAGCATGAGAATTTCATCCTGAACCATTATTTGAAGCAGTTCAATGAAGAGACCATCAAGACCAAAAAGTTCCAACATTGCGGCGAGCCCTGCCCGGTGGTATGCAAGAAGATATACGGAAAATACAAGAAGGACTATGAGCCATATCACGTCCTCGGTCCGCAGGTGGGAGTCTTTGACCAGCGAGCGGCGGAACTGCTCAACGATTATGTCGATGCGATGGGCTTTGACTCGATCCAATCGGGCGGGACGGTCGCCTGGATCATGGAACTGGTCCGAGACGGGCTGATCGAGCCGTCAACGTTTGGATTGCCCCCAGTCGACGAACTCAGCTTCGGGTGGGCGGATGACGCGTCCCAGTTTGACATCGTCGCTGACAGCTTGAAGAATGCCAAATATGCGATGAGCGTTGTCCATGCGATCCTTTTCGAGCCGAAGGCGGAAGTGTTCCGCAAGAGCATCCGCGTGGCTGCAAAGGAGATCGACAGGCAGTACGGCATCCGCAGTATCGACCGGGCGGTGTTCATCGGTCATGGCGATGAAGGGTGCATGGTCCCGAACCAGTATTGGGTACCGGGCATGTTGAGTCCCATGCCGATGATGGGAAAGTATTTTGTTTATTACGGCGTGGATTTTCTCAGCCCTGAGAATTTGGGGCGCAGAAATGTCGAGCGCATGACGTATGAACTGTTCAATGAGAACAGCGGGATCTGCCGCTTCCATCGCAAGTGGGCTGAAACCATCACGGATGAGATTTTGCGTGCGCATTACGCCGGGATGGACGTGGACTACAAGGCGCATCAGTTCGGACTGGCGCGCGAGATCTATGAACGCGAAGCGCCCAAGATCGTTTTCTGGGAGAGTGAGCGCGTGATGGATATGGTGATGGGTTATCTGGTGCAATGGGAAAGTGACGGACTGCGAAGCCCGGAACTGATGGAGTGGCTGGGTCGCTTCCGGGAAGATAAACATTCAGCGACCAAAGCCTATTGGGATGCGATCTACAATGGAATCAAATCTGCGTTCAAAGATGGACCTAACGCGATTCCTGATAATCCTACGCCAGGTCAGCAGAAGAAATTGACATGATGGTTTCAGCTGAAAGATAATCCCTATGGAAACCAACTGGCTCGGACCTGCTTCAGCCGCCGCGACATTCTTCGGTGTTTGGATCGGTCATGTCTCTGTGCGGAAGATCGAACGGGAAGTGGAGCGCATTTGGATTCCTACCTCGCTCGCGCTTCTCCTTGGCATTGGACTTTTACTCGCTTCTTTCTTAACCCCGAACTTGATCCTATCAACAATCTGCGGAATCCTCGCCGTGACCTTGCTCTGGGACGCGCTCGAGCTTGCGGTCCGCCAACCAAACCGCATCAAACACGGACACGCTCCTGCGAACCCGCATAATCCGCGTCATGCAAAAATTCTGTTAACCCATCCAGACGCCACCACCATTGACTGGCTGGACCGCGCCCCGCGCGGTTTTCCATACTCCAAGGAGGAACTTGCCTCTCTGAAGGATGGTTCCACATGAGTTGGTTCGGTTTCCTTGCTGGCATAGCGACTTTTTTCATCATCGGCCTGGGTTTCGTCTGGGTCATTCGCGGTGAGAGATATTTTGGTCACCTTTGGTGGCCTTACGTGATGGGACTGGGCGTTTTGTGCGTGATCGGCTCGCTGTTCGTTTCGAATAATTGGGGAGCGGTATTATTGGGCGGGGTTGGCGCGTCCCTGCTGTGGGGTTCGACCGAGTTGAAGGAGCAGGCGATCCGAGGGGAATTGGGGTGGTATCCGTTTCACGGAAGGAAGATCCTGCCCCCGTTTGCGGACGTGATCAGGAAGTGGAAAGCGCCGAGCCTGTAGTTTTCCCATTTGCTTGACCCCCATTCTGTTACAATTCTCTTCATGAAACGGCATATTTGCCTGTTCTTTTTAATTCTGCTGACGGCTTGCCAGCCAGCGACTCCGCTCCCTGTGGGGACGCAAACCCTGCCTCCGCCTTTTGTCCTGATCGAGACAGTCACGCCTTCGCCTTTTCCAACCGATACACCCATCCCAACCTCCACTCCCACAATCGAAGAACTGATCTTCCCCTACACCATTGACGGACTCCGCCAGCATGATTTTCAAAGCGGCGATATCAAAATCCGCGAGACGCTGGACGAGAACGAGTTTTACACGGCATATCTCATCGATTATCCCAGTGATGGGTTGACGATCACGGGCGTGATGCAGATACCCAAAGGGCGAAGGTCCATTCCCGGTCATCGTGATGAACCACGGCTTCTACGCCCGCAGCGTGTACTCCTCCGGTGACGGCACGGACCGCGCCTCCGCCTTCCTTGCCCGGCAGGGATATATCACCCTTGCCTCGGATTACCGCAGTTGGGGCGGTTCGGACATCGGTCATAGTTTCTTCTATTCAGGCTTGGTCATTGACGTGATCAACCTGATCCAGGCCATCCCCTCCATCCCTGAAGCCGATCCTTTGCGCGTAGGCATGTGGGGTCACAGCATGGGCGGCGGGGTGACCATGAAAGTGCTGGCGGTTATTGATGCCGTAGGGGCGGGGTGGTCCCGCCCGATGACGATCAAGGCTGGGGTTTTGTATTCCCCCGTCAGCGCGGACGACGCGGACATCATCAACCGCTGGGGGATGGGGTGCTTTGGCGATATCGCCGCCGGGGAGCAGGTGCTGGGCTGTAATTCCGCGGATGTGATTCCCATTGACCTGCCGCTTGATCTGCAAAACGCCTATCGCCTCACCGCCTCGGATGGGGAGGCGCTCAAGAAGGTGGCGGCATATTATCATCTGGATTATGTGAATGCGCCGGTTCAAATCCACTACGGGACGGAGGATGGCAAATTCCTGAGCGGGACCCCGCCCGAATGGTCGCTCAAATTAACGCAGGGACTGCGCGATGCTGGAAAACAGGTCGAGTTGTATCAATATGAAGGCGAGGGTCACTCGTTCATTGGCGAGCCGTGGTTCGAGTTTATGCGGCGGGTACTTCGGTTTTTCGATGAGAATGTGAAAAATCTTACCCCGCGCTGAGCGGAGGGTTGAGCGAAGCGAAATCCGTAGTCGAAGCGGCGGTTTTCAAGTAAACGCGCTTCGACTGCGTTGCACTCCGCTCAGCGCGAGAGATTTGGGAGAATTTATGAATAATGTCCGACCTCACTTGACCCTGCTTACCGAAGAGCAAAAACAGGACGTCCACCGCTATGCCCTGCAGGTGCTGGAAACTGTCGGCGTGCGCGTGGACTCGCCGTCAGCGTTGGGGATGCTCGAGAAAAGAGTTGGCAGTTCGAACGTCGAGGGAAGAACCGTGCGGATTCCGAGGGAATTGGTCGAGTGGGCGATAAAAGTCGCTCCGAAGCGGATCCAGATCTTTGACCGGCGCGGGAATCCGCAGTTCCAGATCGGCGGGGCGGAGGACCGCATCCGTTTTGGGATCGGGGTGACGGCGTTGTACTATCAGGAGCCTGAGACCGATACGCCCGTGCTGTTCGAGCGCAAACACATGCGGGACATGGTGCGGCTCGGGAATAAACTGCCGCATTACGACATGGTCTCGACGGTGGGGATCGTGCGCGATGTGCCCGAGGCGCTGACCGATCTATACGGGAGCCTTGAGCATTTCGCGAACGGGACGAAGCCGATGGTCCTGCTGGTTTCGGACGAGCACAAATTTGACGATGTCCTGCGCATGTTCGAGCATTTGCACGGTGACCTGGGCGAGAAGCCGTTCATCATCCCGTATTTCAACCCGGTCTCCCCGCTGGTGATGAACGAAGGCACCGTGGACAAGATGAGGGTCGCCATCGAGCGCGGACTGCCGGTCATCATATCGAACTACAGCATGTCCGGCGCGACCACGCCGATCACCCCTGCTGGGACAATTGCCGTTTTGCTGGCTGAACTGCTGGCCGGACTGGTCATTGGGCAGTTGTATCGGGAAGGCGCGCCGATGCTGTTGGGGATGCTGCCTGTCTACTTTGACATGAAGACCTTGATGAACTTCTATGACCCGCAAAGCATTCTGGTCAATCTGGCGTGTGCGGAGATGATGGAATTCTACGGGATTCCGCACTGCGGGACTTCGGGAAGCGGCACCGGTTGGGGTATGGACCTGCTCGCCGCCGAGACCTATTGGATGAACACGCTCACGTTCTCACTCACGAAAGGCGGGATCGCGCCGTTCGTCGGCGATACGCTCGGCTCCAAGGCTGATCTCTCCGTTGACGTTCATCTACTGTCACGAGATCATTGACCAAAGTTTGCGTATAGCCAATGGGTTTCATCTCGATGATATGCATGTGGGACTGGAAGAGATCGAGAGGGTGGGGGCGGGGCAAAGCTATGTCACCGCGCCGACCACGCTCAAGAAGTACAAGACCGGGTACTACGTCAACTCCATTTTCCCGCGCTGGAGCATGGAAAAGTGGATCGAGGCGGGTCAGCCCCACGCGCAGAAGTGGCTGCGGGACTATGCGGTCGAGTTCCTGAAGGATTTACCTGCGCCCGAAGATCACGAGGAGTTGATGGGGAAGGGGGAGGAATTTATCAAGTCGCTGTTAATGTGACATCTTAGTGACAAAAGACAGGTGACTTTTTGGCGCGAAATCCGTATATTGATGTAGACAAATCGTTCCCTGGCGTTGAAAGGAGCCTGTCATGGACTGGAAAATCTTCCTTCTCAAATTCCTCCGCAACGTGGTCATTGGTGTCATTCTCGGCATCGTGATCCTTGGATCTTTTGGTTTCTTACTTGGCGGGCGGGAAGGACTAGTCAATATGGTGTATTGGGGTATTGCGTTGGGATTGATTGGCGGCTTTTCCTCTGGTATTGGAATGATCTTTGAAGCCAAATTCTGGGGTGAAGGCAACTATAAAATATTTCCCGAATGGAGTTGGTTTATCAAGAAATCGGACAATGACAATAAAACCGATTATTAATACGGAAGTTCATAGGAGCTTGCACCATGTCAGAATATAAGTTTTCCATCTTTAAATTCCTTCGAAATATTGTCGTTGGAACTCTGTTGGTTGGCTTCCTGTTTGGCGTTATTGGTTATATGTTGTCAGGTTCTGTGGGATTCTTCAACATGATACCAATCGGATCGATAATTGGTTTCTTTGGCAGTATAGTCCTGGGATATGCCATGTACGTAAAAGCCCATAGTTATGGCGGTCCTCTTGAAGGGAATACCGTGAAACTTCTAGGCGAATGGTGGTGGTTTGTAAAACAGCCAGGTGATAAAAAAATCAAATCAGACCGCTAATTATTGCCTTGACGCTCAACCAGCCAAATGATAGACTTTGGCTATCTTATTATTGAAAGGAGGCACGTAAACATGAAAAGCATCACATCGGCTTTCAAAGTCCAATTGAGCGCGCCTCCTAAGGGTGAAGCGTAGGGGCAGGGTCCTCCTGCCCGCTTCATGCGAATTTTTCGCAGTTCACCGCAGGCGCGTCCGCTACGCAGCCTGCGGTTTTTCTTTAACCATCAACGAGACCTGACAGGTTTCCGCAGGGATGTGGCGAATCCGCACCCATTTCCGCTCACGCGGCATGGTTTGCAAGAGCGCATGGAAAACCTGTCAGGTCTTATTCAAGGCATTCAAACAATGAGTAAAAACCAACTCAGTAATTTGTACGAAGAACTCGACGAAACCCACGCCGACGACATCGCCTCCGCAGCGGGGCGCACCTCCAAGAAGCGCCAATCGAGGCGCTCTGAAATGGATGCGCGGCTGTTTGTCCGTGCGCAGGAGGCGGCGGGCGAGTTCAAATTCACCTACAAAGCCGCCCGCTTCGAGGAAGCCTGGCTGTTGGACTCCCTCAACGAGATCGCGGGCCAGCAATTGATCTCCGACGTCCTTCGCAAGGTCAAGGCGGGGAAGGAGGCGTCCGTGTACCTGTGCCGTTCGGGCGCAAATATCGACGCGCGCCTGCTGGCTGCCAAGGTCTATCGCCCGCGCACACTGCGCAACCTCAAGAACGACGCCATCTACCGCACCGGGCGCGCCGACCTCGGCGATGACGGTGCCGTCCTCTACCGCGAGGCGGATGTCAACGCCATCATCAAGCGCACCAAGTACGGCGAGGAACTGCGTCACACCTCCTGGATCGCCTACGAGTTCACGACCCTCGAGAAACTGTACGCCGCCGGCGCCGACGTCCCCAAGCCGTACGCCATGCTCAAGAATTCGATCCTGATGGAATACATCGGAGGGGAGGGGATGCCTGCGCCGACGCTCAACTCGGTGACTCTCGAACGCGACGAGGCGCGCCAGCTCTTTGACCGCGTCATCCTTAACCTGAACCTGCTCCTCCAAAACGAGCGGATCCACGGCGACCTGTCCGCCTACAACATCCTCTACTGGGACGGCGACATCACCCTGATCGACTTCCCGCAAGTCGTCAGCCCGGAGTCAAACCCAATGGCCTGGACCATCTTCCAGCGCGACGTGACGCGCGTCTGTCAGTATTTCCAGGCGCAGGGAGTCAGGGTCAATGCCCAGAAACTCGCGGCTGACCTGTGGACGTCGCATGGGCACAGGATCTTCAAGGAGGTCCACCCGGGTGACCTGGACGCGGAGGATCCCAGGGACCGAAAACTGTGGGAAAAACAGAAAAAATAGTGAAAAGTGGGCAAAAGAGCGGCGGATTGGCCATTCCGCCGCTCTTTTCGTGAATTTTGGGATTTTTGACCTGTAACCTTTTAGTTGGCCAGTTTATCGAAATCTAATTGAATCATGTAACTTTTAATGTACACTTTGGTCATGGATGCACCTTGCAAAAACGCAAGGTTACTTAATAACGGAGGTGTTACCCTGGAAAATAATAACTCCCTCTCTTGACCAATGTCTGTCGTCCGTTATTCTTCGATCTTAAGCAAAAAAGGAAAAAATAGATGAAAAAACTTGCTTTACCTCTCGCAATTGTGTTCGCCCTGTTGGCCGCCACTGTGGCTCTTGCCGCCGGGTTGCTGAACCTGCCTGCGGGTCCGGTAACGGTTGACCATGGTCCCTGGAACCAGGGCGTGTTGGGTGGCACAATCGATATCACCCTGAGCGGCATCCCTGGCGGGTATGACGTCGCCAACGGCACCTATTTGGGTTGGTGCGCCGAGGACAACTTCCAGGATGATTTCGATGGCGTCGTGACCCTGTACGACAGCACTGGTTCACTGCCTGCGGGACTTGCCGGTCCCTGGGACAAGATCAACTACCTTCTGAACCACAAGAACGGCTCCAAGGAAGAGATCCAGGCCGCCATCTGGCTGTTGACCGGCGGAAATTCCTACACCTTCCCGGTCACCCCTGCCGTGACAGCCATGTTTGATGACGCCGATGCCAAGGCGCAAGCCATTGCCCTGATCGGCATGCCCGATGGCGACAAGTCCTACACCCTCTTCCGTGCCTATGTCTCCGCGTATCTCAATGGTCTGATCGGCAACGACACCTCCTGTGTTGCCAGCACCATGACAGCCGCTTACAACTGGCTCAACACCTACGAGCCAGGCTCCAAGGTCAAGGCGAGCAGTGCCGCCTGGAAGATCGGCGAACCGCTCTACCTCAAACTGGATGCCTACAACAACGGTTTGCTCTGCGCTCCGCACCGTAAGTAAGCCAGACTGATTAACGAAGTAAAACTCACCCCGGACAGTTTCCGGGGTGAGTTTTTGTGGATTCCGACCTTTACCTTAACGCATCTCTTGGTGCGATTTGATAAATTTCGTGTAGTCAATATATTGACATTTATCTTTCACCCTAACAGCAAACAATGAAAACAAAAAATTGCCTTTCATCATCATAAGATTTACAGTAAAATCATTACGAATGTACACCACTGAGCCAATCAGTACGTACGAGCGCAATCCAAATATTCCAGGGTGTTTTCTGCATCGCAGTCGACAGTGCTGATGATGCAGTTTGTTTTAAGCGGACAACCGCAAACTCAATCTCTCAAGGAGGAGCAAGATGAAAGTCAAAACCACGTTCGTTGTGTTGCTGACCGTATTTGCGTTGATGGCTTCAGCATGCGGCGCGCTCGGTCAGTCCCAGCCGGCTGTAATGCGAGTGGGGTGGGCGGGGAGTCCGGATACCCTAAACCCGGGCGCGGCTGTGCTCGCAGAATCGTATACCATCTTTGGTCTGGTGTTCGATACCCTGTACCAGCTCCAGTTGGACGGCTCGTTCAAGTTGAGCCTTGCCGAGAGCGTGACTGTTTCGGATGACGGGTTGGTATACACCTATAAGATCCGCGATGGTGTGACCTTTCACGACGGTCAGCCTCTGAGCGCTGAGGATGTAGTCTTCACGTATGACCTTTACCAGAACACGGAAGGTTATCCGTGGATGGGGGATTACACCTATTATTTTGAGAATATCGAGGCAACTGCAAATAATGAGGTCGTCATTACGCTCTCGGAGGCGATCCCGAACATCGATGCGCAACTGGTCTTCCTTTATGTTTTGCCCAAGCACATCTGGGAGAACGAGGACGCGGTCGAGTTTGAGAACTTTGCCATGATCGGAAGCGGTCCGTTTAAAATGGTCGAGTACAAGCCGAATGAATTCGTACACCTTGCACGGAACGCGGATCATTTCGGTGAAGTGCCCAAGGTGGATGAAGTGATCTTCCAGACCTTCGAAAGCCAGGATGCGCTGGTGCAGGCGATCAAGACCGGGCAGGTGGATATGATCACTGAGTTCCCAAACACCGCCGTGGCTACCCTGCGAGGAGGACCCCAATATCGAGGTTGTGACCGGAGCGCCATTCGCGCCTGAAGTAACCGATGTCATCTTCAACCAGGTATTGCCCGAGAACTGCCCGCCGGATGGTGGTCTTTGCACAGGACACCCCGCCCTGCTCGACCGCAACGTCCGTCTTGCCCTGGCGCATGCCACCGACAAGGATAAGATCATTGACGTTGTATTGCTTGGGTTTGGAACCCCGGGCACCGACACTTCTTCCGGACGGTCTCGGCCTTTGGTATAACTCAGCCTCCAGGACTATGGGTATGATGTCGCCAGGGCGAATCAGATATTGGATGACGCCGGGTATCTGGACACTGACGGCGACGGTGTGCGCGAACTGCCGGACGGTTCCAGACCGCTGACCTTCCGCATCAACTGGCCCAGTGACAGTATCGATTCGCCGCGCATCGCAGAGTTGCTGAGCGAAATGTGGGGACAGGTTGGCGTCGACCTGGAAGCCCAGGCCCTCGACCCCGACACATTGACCGCGGTTTGTTGTCCCGCCTTTGACTTCGATGTGATGCTGTGGGGCTGGGGGTCGGATCCCGACCCGAACCTGCTCCTGAGCGTGATGACAACGGATGAGATACCCACCGGCAGCAGCGAGACCGGGTATTCCAATCCCAAATTCGATGAGCTGTACTACGAACAGGCATCCGAACTTGACCTGAACACGCGCAAGGATCTGGTCTGGCAAATGCAGCAGATCGTGTTCGACGACGTGGTATATATCATCCCGTACTATGCCCAGGCAGTCCAAGCCTACCGCAAGGATCGCTTTACCGGCTTCATCACAGATCAGCCGAAGCTGGAGTTGTCCGATGTCACCTCACTGGTATTTGTAAGACCGGTCGAGTAAAAGACCCTGAAGCAGAGGGACGGTGCGCTTCACCGTCCTCCCGCCTGATCCAAGAAGGAACATTCGTTGAACCGTTATCGCTACCTGCTTAAAAGATCAGCTGGTCGGTCTTTACGATCCTTTTTGTACTTGTCCTGAATTTTTTTCTTTTTCGCATCCTGCCCGGTGACCCTGCCCGTGCATTGACGAAGGATCCGCGCATGAAGGAGGAGGCGCGCGAGACGTTACGCATCCGCTTTGGACTGGACAAGCCGGTCATCAATTGCTTTGATTCTTCGACCCCCATCAAACTTGGGGATTGCGGGGTAAATCCGCTCGATACGCAATTCTTCATCTACATCAAGAACCTGGCCCAGGGTGAGTTGGGGATCAGTTACAAGACGAACCGTCCCGTTTCCGAGATCCTGGTTGAGCGCTTGTGGAACACGGTCCTGTTGATCGGTGCGGGGCAGATCTTCTCGATCATCGTTGGCATCGTTTTTGGCGTTTTCGCCGCCTGGAAGGCGCGTACCGCCATTGATTACACGGCTCTCATCACGGGTTTGATCGCATGGAGCCTGCCCACATTCTGGCTGGGTATCATCCTGTTATTTTGGGGGAGCAACAACGGCTTTCCGATCGGCGGCAAGGCCACGCCGGGGATAAGCACTTATCCATTGTTATTACAGATCGGTGATATCGCCAGGCACATGTTCCTGCCAACCCTTACGTATACGATCGTTTTCATGGGCGAATACATGCTGGTGATGCGTTCCAGCCTGATGGATGTCCTGTCGGAGGATTATATTTTGACCGCCAAGGCAAAGGGCTTGGGCACGTTCCAGATATTGAAAGACCATGCGCTCAAGAATGCCATGCTCCCCATCGTCACCATCATTGCCATCAATCTGGGATTTACTGTGGCGGGCGCCATCCAGATCGAATCTGTGTTCTCGTGGCCCGGGCTGGGCGGCGCCATCTTCGAGGCGGTGGAGAGCCGTGATTACCCGGTGTTACAGGGAGCCTTCCTTTTGATTGCAATCAGCGTCATCATTGCCAACCTGGTCGCGGACCTGACCTATACCTACCTGGACCCGCGGGTGCAGTCGGAGTAGCGCATGGCAGTACAGGAGATAAAACTCAGGCCGACCGTTCCCTCCTCGCCCCTGACCGGGTTCTGGAATGTGTTCAAGAAGAACCGCCTGGCGATCGTGGGTCTGGCCATGCTGGTCGTGATCGTCCTTATCGCGATCTTCGCGGATGCCCTTGCCCCGTACAATCCGAGGTCTTACGCTGGCATCCAATCCAGTGACATTTACAACCCGCCCAGCGCGAAGCATTGGTTCGGCACGGACGACGCCGGCAAGGACGTCTTTTCCAGTTTTATGTATGGGGCGCGCAATTCATTGATCGTGGGATTTTTTGCTGCATTCATATCCATTTTTATCGGCGGTACATTTGGGATCGTGGCTGGGTTTTATGGCGGGCGGGTCGAGAATTTGCTCATGCGGTTCACAGATACGATGCTGGTCATCCCCGACCTGCCGTTGATCGTGGTGTTCGTGGCGCTGACCAAACCGAGCCTGTGGAACATCATTCTGGTGATAGGTCTGCTGGGCTGGACGACCACCGCGCGCATCGTCCGTTCGCAGACACTGGCGGTCAAGTCGCGCAAGTTCGTGTTGCGGGCACGCGCCATCGGGGCCGGGAATCGTCACATCATCCTGAATCACATCCTGCCGCTGGTCATGCCCATCCTGGTGGTCAATGCGATCCTTGTGATCTCGCTCGCCATCCTGAGCGAATCGACGCTGGCGTTTTTGGGATTAAGCGACCCGCTCGCCATCTCGTGGGGGCAGATGCTCAATTTCGCTTTCGGGCGCGGTGCAATGAGCGTTGGAGCGTGGTGGGCATTGGTGGTGCCGGGTTTCGGGATCGTATGGGTCGTCCTCGGGTTGACCCTGCTTGGGAACGGGCTCGAGCAGGTCTTGAACCCACGGCTGGAGGCGCATCATTTGACGCCGGGCAGGCCCACGATCCAGGGCGAGGCGGGAGGCGTTCCATCCAGAAGCGCCTTCGTGAAAACGCCAGTCATCCTGGATGTGCAGAACCTTTCGGTCAATTATGTGAACGAGGGAAAGCCCCCGGCGCGCGCGGTCGAGAACGTCAGTTTTCAACTGCATGAGGGTGAACTGATGGGGCTGGTGGGGGAGAGTGGATGCGGTAAAACGACCCTGATCATGGCTCTGAACCGCCTGCTTCCGTCTGCCGGGCAGATCGTCGGCGGACAGGTCATGTTCAATGATGTTAACATGGCGACGGCGAGCGAGGAGCAACTGTCGGACATCCGCTGGCGCGGCATTTCCATCATCTTCCAGGGGGCGATGAACGCCCTCAACCCGGTGCGCACGGTCGGGGATCAGATCGCTGAGGCGATCCGCAAACATCTCCCGGTTGAGAGCGAAGCGGAACTCGACGCGCGGGTGGTGGAACTGCTGGACATGGTGGGGATCACCGCCGACCACAAGGACCATTATCCGCATCAGTATTCGGGCGGCATGCGTCAGCGCGCCATGATCGCCATGGCATTGTCCTGTTCCCCCAGGGTCGTGATCGCGGATGAGCCGACCACCGCGCTGGATGTGATGATCCAGGCGCAGATCCTGGAGCTGCTCGATGAACTCCGCAGGAAACTGGGGCTGGCGGTCATTTTTGTGACCCATGACCTTGGCGTGGTGGCGGAGATGTGCGACACGGTGCTCGTGATGTACGGCGGAGTGACAGCCGAATACGCGGAGGTCGATACCATCTATAATGAGCCGCGTCATCCCTACACCCAGGAACTGCTCAAAGCGTTCCCGGACCTTTCCAAACCCGAAAAACAGTTGACCTCCATTCCCGGCTACCCGCCCAAATTGGATGACCTGCCCGCAGGCTGCCGCTTTGCGCCGCGTTGTCCGCTGGCATTCGACCGCTGTGCAGTGGATCTGCCCCAACTTCATGAACTTGGGGATGGTCATATCGCAAGCTGCCACCTTGTTGAGAATGGATAAGTTGCTCCAGCCGTCGCCCACGGCAGGGAGAGCGTGATCATTATCGTCAGGAAAACAAAGAATTATTCATGTCAAAGACAAACGATTACATCCTGGAAGTCAAGAACCTCAAGAAATATTTTCAGGCGGGCAGGCCCGGCTGGTTCTCGCGTAATGAGGATTTTGTCCACGCGGTGGACGGTGTGGATCTGCAGCTCAGGCGCGGCGAGGTCATCGCGCTGGTCGGCGAGAGCGGATGCGGCAAATCCACGCTGGCGCTCACATTGATGCTTCTGGAAGAGGCAACCGAGGGGAACATTATTTTCGAAGGCAAGGACATCACCCATGCCGGTGCTAAGGAACGCAAGGCGCTCCGGCAGCGCATCCAGATGGTCTTTCAGGACCCTTATGAATCGCTCAACCCGACCCAGACGATAGAGGAGATCGTCACGGAGCCTTTGATCGTCCATGGGCTGACCCCCAATCACGATGAACGCAGGGAGCGCGTCATTAACGCCCTCGAAGATGCCGGGTTGAAACCGGCGGAAGATTACATGCACCGTTTCCCGCATCAACTTTCCGGTGGGCAAAGACAGCGTGTGGTCATTGCCGGTGCGCTCGTGCTCGAACCGCACCTCCTGCTTGCCGACGAACCCGTTTCCATGCTGGATGTCTCGATCCGCGCCGAGATCATCAACCTGCTGGCAGACCTGCGCCGCACGCGCGGCATCTCGGTCATTTTCATCACGCACGACCTGGGCACAGTCGGTTATTTCGCCGACCGCGTGGCGGTCATGTACCTGGGGCGCATTGTCGAGATAGGCACCATGCGCGAGGTCTTGAAGAATCCCCAGCACCCCTATACCCAGGCGCTCCTATCGGTCATCCCCGTCCCCAACCCGCGCCTGCGAAAGAAACGCCTGATCTTACAGGGTGAGACACCCAATCCCATTGACCTGCCCGCAGGCTGCCGCTTCCATCCCCGCTGCCCGGTTGCCATTGACATCTGCAAAGAAAGCGACCCAGCCTTGATGAAGGTCACCGATGCACACCAGGCGGCATGTCTGCTGCTCTTCAAATGATGGACATCACCAGCACCCAAAACCCGCGCGTCAAGCATATTGTCAAGCTGCGCGAGGACAAACGCCAAAGACAAAAGGATGGCTTGCTCCTCGTGGAAGGGTATGACGAGATTCGACTTGCCATCGCGGCCGGCCACAAACCACAGACGCTTCTGACTGCACCCGATCTTGTCTCCCGTCCATTGACCTTTTCCTCCGCTGAGACTCTTACTGTCTCCCGCGCCGTCTTTGAGAAAATGTCCTACCGCGACAACCCTGACGGCTGGCTGGCGATTTTCCCAATTCCAGGAACAAATTTGGACTCAGCCAGCTTGCTGGCGAACGTCGAATCCCCACTAGTCATTGTTGCTGAGTCCATCGAAAAGCCCGGAACCTGGGCGCCATCCTCCGCACCGCTGACGCGGCAGGTGTGGACGCGCTCCTCGTCTGCGACCCGCGCGTTGACGTCTGGAACCCAAACGTGATCCGAGCCAGCCGTGGGACGGTCTTTAGCGTGCCGGTCGTCGAATGTGACAATGGGTCCGCGTTGGAGTGGTTGAGATCACGCGGGATGCGGGTGCTGGCGGCCACTCCCTCCGCCGAAATGATGTATTCCGATGTGGATATGCGCGAATCGATCGCCATTGCCGTCGGCACCGAGGATGAGGGTCTGACTGATTTCTGGATGTCCAATGCAGATGTCAAGGTAAAAATACCCATGTTGGGGAAGGTCAACTCGCTGAATGTCTCGGTTTCGACCGCCTTGATCGTGTATGAAGCTGTCAGGCAACGGAAATAAGCCGCCACTCGCAATTTTGTAAAACGGGGGTAGCGGTAAAACTGGTAAACTCACCAAATCCGTGAAAACTTCAGGCATGCGTTCCTTCACCTTTCTCTGGATCGGACAGGTCGTCTCGCTTATCGGCAGCGCGATGACCTGGTTTGCGTTCACCATCTGGGCATGGGAGGTGACCGGCAAAGCCTCGGCGCTGGCGACCATCAGTTTCTTTGCATTTCTCCCAACCGTACTGTTTTCTCCCGTGGCCGGGGCCTTCGTGGACCGCTGGAACCGCAAACTGGTCATGCTCCTCAGCGACCTTGCCACCGCCATCGGGACGCTCACCGTTTTCCTTATCTACACTTTTGGGGATTTGCAGATCTGGCATATTTATACCGTCAGCATCCTGGCGGGGTTCTTCACCGCCTTTCAATATCCCGCCTATGCCGCCGCGGTGACAACGATGCTCTCAAAAGAGGATTATGCCCGCGCAGAAGGGATGCTCGGTTCAGCGCGCGCCCTATCGGGTATCCTCGCGCCGATCTTTGCCGCGGCATTGCTTGGCGTTATCGGCTTGAGCGGCGTCATGCTGATCGACCTTGCCACTTTTCTTTTTGCGTTTGGGACTTTATCGTTCATCCAAATCCCGCAGCCGAAGCAGACAGCGACTGGGCTGCGAGGTAAAGGCACATTGTGGCAGGAGATCGTCTTTGGATTCGGTTATATCAATCAGAAGGACAGCCTGCGCACTTTGACCGTCCTGTTCATGGTCGTTGGCTTTTTCCTGGCCATCGGCGCGACGCTCATGGCTCCGCTGGTGCTGGGCGGGACGGGGAACGATGAATTGGCGTTGGCAACGGTCCAGTCAACGGGGGCAGTGGGCGGCGTGGTCGGAGCCGTGATCCTCAGTCTATGGGGCGGGACGAAGCGGCGCATCCACAATGTCCTGCTCGGCGGTGTGGGTGCGTGTCTGCTTGGCATCACCTGGCTGGGATTGGGTCGGACGGTGGTCCTGTGGGCTGTCGGTGGTTTCTTCTTTGCGTTCTTCGAGCCGTTCGTGGAGGGCGGTAACATTGCCATCTGGCAGGTGAAGGTGCCAGCCGACGTGCAGGGGCGCGTGTTCTCGGCGCGGCATTTGCTTGTGCAGGTCCCGTATTTGTTTGGTATTCTTGCGGCGGGGTATCTGGCGGAAGGATTTTCAATTCCGCTCGTATTGATCGTTACGGGGACGGCAGGCGCGTTGGCTTTTTTGCTTGGCTATGTTGTTCCACCTGTGCGAGACGCGGAGACGCTTCTGCCTGACACAACGGAGACATCATGAACTGGTTTTTTGGAATTGCAATCCTTGTGGTTATCGGTTATTTACTCGACCGTGAGATCTATTTTTATGAGGGCGTGCACCTGGGTCCGCGTGTGCAGGCATGGTTGTATGACCGCTGGGCGCGCAAATATGACGAAGGCAAGCGGGAAAGTCAACTGCACGATGATGAGATGCTCGCCCAGCCCTTGCTGGACGCCACGAGAGACGTTCGGACTCCCTTCATCCTGGATTTTGCGACCGGCACCGGGCGCCTCTCTTACGCTTTGACCTCCCGCCCTGAATTCAAGGGTCACATTATCGCGCTCGATCTTTCACAGGGGATGCTGGAGCAGGCGGCGAAAAAACTTGCCGGTCGGGTAGCGGAAGGCGTAACGAGACCCACAGTCGAATTTCTTCGTCATCAAACTCTGCCTTTACCCTTCCCTGACTCGTCGTTCGATGTGGTCTGCGCGCTTGAAGTGCTGGAACTCTTCCCGAACATGGATGAACCGCTTGCCGAGTTTGCACGTGTCCTCCGTCCCGGCGGGGTTTTCCTGACATCCCGCGGCACGGAGGAATTGGGGCGCAAGAGCAAGGTCAAAAGCGTGCCGTTGTACACATCCCTGCTCGAGGCAAACGGATTCGAGAATGTGCAAGTCATGAAATGGTGGAAATTATTCGACCGTGTGATCGCGCTAAAAAAGGGAAGTTCAGTCCCTGTGGGAAACCACGGATTGCATGATGTGTTGCAGTGCTCCGATTGCAGACAGATCAAGTGGGAACGAACGCAGAAAGTGCCAAAGTGTGAGGAGTGTGGCAGGGAATTATCCGTTACGGGCGAGGGGATCGTGTTGAATTGATCGAAACGGCCAAAGCGCCCCAATCAAAATGGCGCATGGTCCCATGACCAGCGCCATTTTGATACTCCACAAGAAACCAAGATACAACTGGAACGGTGGTTAGACTTCCAGTGATTGAATGTGAATCTTTTACGAAGGGGGAAGGCCTTACTTCTTCTTCAGAGCGTTGACCTCTGCCAATACTTTTTCGATCATCTCCTTGGTGATGCCAGCGTCCTTGGCCTGCGGCATGGAGAGCAGGGTCTTCAAGGTCATTCCTTTTGCCAGGCCGATCATGGGATTCTTGGAAATACCCGGGACATATTTTTCGAAAACTTTCACAGCACCGCTGTCTTTCAAGAGCTCGCCGATCTTGCTATCCAATGTGTATGCCATTTTTTCTCCTTGGGTTGATGGGGGCCAGATAATTCTGGGTCGATTTTGTGCAGACGGATATATTATACGACTTAACCGCAGGCTGAAATACCTGGATTTGTGGAAATGAATTGGCAAAATCTGATGTCAAAAAGGACTTCCCGACCGTCCAGCAACTCGGTATGCAAGACTCTCCTGCCTGACAGGGCTGCTGTCCGAATGTCGAAAAACTGTTGAATTCGTCCCTCGAAAATGTTATAGTATTTCTATGGATTGGGGCGTGCCCAATCATTCGCCAAATGGAGGTACACATGTCGGAAAACAGTGCGGTCCTGCCTCTGGACGTGTCGTCGCGCGTTCGAGGCCTGCTCTCCCACGTTGCCGAGATCAGGGAACGTGTGGAGGCGTATCCTGTCCTCAACAGCCTGATCCGTGACTATCAGGAGATGGCCAAGAGGTATATCCTGCTATTCGAATTGAGTTTGGGCGCCTCGAACCGCAAGGGCGCACAGGACAGGTGGCTGAAACGCCATGAAATGCTCGATAAATTGACCCGTGAATGGCACCTGATCTTTTCGATTGCCAGCGCCGTGGAATTGGGCAGTTCCTATCTGGAACGGTTCCAACCATACGTGAAGCAGGCCATAGAGGACATCGGCCTGTCAGACGATGGCAGGGACTTTCTGCTCATCCCCGTCTTCGGCGAGGCCTTTTCGCTGGTTAGGATCAGGTATTCCTCGAGCAACATTGTCATCCTTAACCTGCCCATCTCCGTCATCCACTCTCCCTGGGAGTTGAGCGTCATCTGGCACGAAATGGCAGGCTTGAAGGTCGTCGAGCTCCGAGACAAGATCAAAGCATTCCTGGTTGCCCACCCACAGCAGGAGGATATCCTGTCCGGGGAAGATCCAATGCTTGCCAACGGCAGGTTAATAGCCGACCTATTCCGCCGCATCGCCAACGACGAAGAACTCGAAAAGCCATTCCTGGCGCAGGTCAAGTCGGCCATGAACATGGACGGCGGCCCGGAATTCATGCAGTCAACAGCGTGGTCTCAGGATTGGTTCGAACAACTCTATGAAGACGCCTGTAGTGTATTTGCCTTCGGCGAGGAGTTCGTGGAAGTGCTCAGCAAGATCCTAAGCCGCCAGGAGCGAAAACTGACCGCCGATCGAAAACACCCTGACCTTGCCACCCGCCTCCAGGTTGCCCACCGCTTGCTGGCACTGCAAAATGGAGAGGCTCCCCCGCCGACAACCAACGCTGAACGCCTGACCGACGAACTGCTCTGGGCGTTCATACAGCAAACGAAGGATGATCCCGTCGCTGCCCTGCCCGTGGCATACGCCAAGGCGGGCATGTCCGCCACCCGCCAGGAATTGCTCAATGCCATGCAAGATTTCAACGCCAGCTTCGGGAACCTCAACGAAGGGACGATCAACGAACTGCCCATTGACCTTGGCCCGATGTCAGACTTCGCCGACCGGCCCAGCCAGAGCGGTAAATCCTACATCCCGGAGGAAAGCCGAATATCCCGCGTGAGTGGAAGACTGGACGAACTGTTCGAAGACAAAAGTCTGGAGGGTCTGCTGAAAAGACCGTTCTCCCCCTCCGATGAATTGGATTTCGCTGGTCACGCTGCCGACCAGAGGGGCTTTATGGAAGTCCGTTCATCCACACACGGTGTCCATGGAGTCATTCACTTTTCCCACTCGGCGTGAGTCCTCCACCTACCTGCAAACGAGCGGCTGGTTTCGCAAAAGCCTCTGAAGTTTTTCTTTTTCCAGCGTGCTGAAGATGCCTTCCCTGAAGGCATCCCGCCACGCCCGGGCTTCTAGGCAGTCCTCCTCGATCCAAAAATAATCACTGAGTGCGGCGCGCGCCAAAACAAGCTGGCCTGCCGCACTCAGATGATTTACATACAGGTCACGACCGGTCTGGTCATCGTATTCCCTGTTGAATTGCGCAAGGATATATTGCTCGGTGGCGTTTATGTACAGCGCATCCTGCGCCTGTGGATCGGACTCGGAGAGAGGTGTTAACTGCTTCCAGCCTGTATAGTCAACATAGCGGGCATCTTTCTCATCCACGCAGAAAAAGGCATACACAATGCGGATGTTATACGCCAGTTTATTGGTTTCAACCCAATCCCGCCCTTGCGAATAATACTTTCCCGCCTGCAGGCAGTCGTCCTCCTTGCCGTCGAAGGACAATTGGTAGTAACTCTCAGGTCTCCACCAGGACAGTGCGGCTCCCATCAACAGTTTGCCTGTGTAATCGGGGTCGGTGTGCGGCTTCTGTGATGCCTTTTCATAAGCCTGTTGGCTGCCGGGAAGGTCGTCTGTGAACAACTTTGCCTGCGCCTGCAGGGTCAGGGCGGTCAAGTTATCCTGCCCGTCGAGGGAACTAATTGCAGTTTGATATTCACCCACAGAATAGGCAGAGACTGCCTGGAGCAGGGCAGCGGCTTCCTGTTCTGAAACAGGTTCGGGTCCGAAAGAACGGATCTCCTGCAGGAAATCCAGCCGATAAGCGGGAGTTCTGGCAGGCGGATGGAAAGGTCGATCGTGTTCGTATCAGGTTCAAGGTCGGCAGTGACGCGCACTTCCGCCTTTGTGCCTGAATCACAGTTCCGCATCCTTGTCTCTGACAGGCTGGAGGCGACAGACGACTGGAGTTTGTGACGGATGTCATCAGGCAGGTTCGGCGCTTCCAGAATCACTGAAACCTGTTTCACCTCTGGGCAGGCGCTGGATATGGGAAGTACGAGAAAGAAGAACTTCCCGCCAAAAACGATGGCGACCGCCAGAGCCAGGATCAGTTTATAAGGCAGTGTTTGCCGCTGTCTCACCGCCTGCCTGCTCTTCGTTACATAGTGCTGCTGAATCTCTGTGAGAAGCGGCTCGGTCTTGACCCCCAGCCGGGCAATGCTTTCTTCAGCCTCCTTCAACTCCCTGCCCCTGAGAAGCCGACTCCCATCCTTCCTGGCCCGCTCCCACGCCAGTGCCTTGTTCTGGAGCATTGTGTGGAACCCGACCCAGTCGTAGTCGGTGCGGATGGTGGTCCGTGCCGTTTCGATAGCCTGCGCAAAATCGTCCTGATCCCTTCGGCAGAATATCCAATTCAGCCTCTCCATCTCGGTGCGGACGGTTTTATTGCGGAATTCCTCGGTCTTCGCCTCACGCAGGAGAATGGGCAGGATCCGTTTATTGTTACGGATCGCGTGGGCAATTTCCTTGTTGCACATCTGCGACTTCACAGAGTCGGGGCTGATCAGGAACAGGAGCGCATCCGCCTGTTCTATGCCGCGATAGATCTCCTGTTCCCAGTCCTGGCCCTTGGGGATGCTCTTCCAGTCAACCCAGGTATCGAGGTGCTGTTCGCTGAGCGCGTCGACGACCTTCTGCGCGAAGTCGAGGTCCCTGCGTGAGTAGGAGATGAAGATGAAAGACATGTACCGAATGCCAAACTAAGGCGGATCAGACGGCGTGTCGGTGGGGGGCGGAACCGGTGTATCGGTCGGCGGTGGAACCGGCGTGTCGGTGGGAGGCGGTACCGGTGTATCGGTCGGCGGTGGAACCGGCGTGTCGGTGGGAGGCGGAATTGGAGTATACGTCGGCGATGGGATAGGGGTATCGGTCAAGGTTGGCCTTGGCGTAAATGTGAAGGTCAGGGTGGGAGGAGTGGTGGGTGTGGCAGTTCTCGTCGGTGTGGAGGTGTAGGTGGGCGTGGATGTTCTGGTCGGTGTGCGGGTCGCCGTCCGGGTGGATGTGGGGGTGCGGGATGGCGACAAGGTGGAAGTGAACGTGGCAGGTTGGTCGAAGCGGCTCGTGCTGGTGGGGAAAACGGGCCGACGGGTGGCTGTTGCGCTGGGCGTGACGGATGCTGTCGGGGGATTTGCGGATTCAAATGAAAAGACCAGTATTCCTGTAGGGGTCAGCGTAACTGTGAATGTGGCAGCCGGCAAGGTGGCAGCGAAGGTCGGCGTGAAGAAAAGCCTGGCAAATTCCGCCCTTGTCAGAGCCCTTTCCGTACTGATCGTTGCGGTGGGTGAACGCCCTGCATTGGGGATTTCGAGCCTGGGGTCCATCAGACCCTGCTGTGATCCCCTCGTGATCATGATGGGCAGCAAAACCCCAATGAGGCAGCCCGCAAAGACCGCCAACACGACAACAAATGAATACTGGCCTTTCATTGGCCTGCTCTCCTTTCTGCCATTTTTCTGTGGAAAGCACCAGCCCCTGCTTTTTCAAGAATCGGACTTCCTATCTTTAATCCAATAATTAAAAATTATCCCACACTTTTCAAAATTGCAAAGTGGATATTCAATCGTCAACAGATCTGCAATGTTCACAGGGGTAACATATCGCGTTCTCCCCGTCATGTAACCAACTTGAAAACATTCTTGAACGATGGAGTTTTCCATGCTCACTTTGCTCAAATGGCTTGTTACCGCCCTGGTTGCGGTTGTCCTATGGCTGGTCGGAAAGTACACAGCCGAATATTTCGATTTCAATCCCTATAAAAAATACACCCTCCCCAAATTCGACTGAAGTACGTGTATCTGGGGAGGGTGGGGGAGCAGTTAGTTTCCGTTCCACTCGTAATCGTACAGCATGGTCAGGTGCTGAAAACCGTGCTTTGCCACGATGGTTCTGCTCATCGGTCCAGCTTCGACCACGGCAAACGGGTAGCCGCGCCCGCGGATCTCCCTGAGCCGCGTGTGTAACAGGCTGGTGTACAGCCCGCGCGCACGGTATTCCGCCAGCGTCGTGCCGCCGAACAGCGTCGCAAAATGCCGGCCGGGGAAATAGGTCCAGGCGACCGAGGCAGGCTTCCCGTCCACATAAGCCGCGTACATGCTCAAATAGCCGGGGATCTGCAAATGGAGTCCCATCCGCTCATGGACCCAGTGATTGTGACCGCCGTAGACGCTGTCCAGAACGTGGACGATATCCTTGAGGCCTTCGCAGTCCGTGATGCGGCGGATGTCGGCAGTTCCCGCTTCAAAACTGGACGCCGGTGCCTGATTCAGGTCAAAGACCATCACCGCCGCCGGGTCATTGTCACCGATAAAACCATTCGCGAGCAGTGTGTCACCGATATTCGGCAGGTGGTCGTGCTCATACACTTTCCAGGTGAAAGGCTGTTGCATCGGGGCCAGGTAATCCACTTCGCGGTTGACCACACTCTTTATCTTCGCCTCATCTGCAAATGTGAACGAGACGAAGTTCATGCCCGGCGCCTTGCGGATAAAGCGCACCACGTCATTGGTGATCTCCCTGCGGGCTTCCGGGTACATTACATGCAGCCGCAGGTCCTTGTCATAACAGATCAATAATCCGTTCCTGTTCATGAGGTTCTCCTTACCCCTCCCCAGCCCTCCCCAAATCCTGCGAACGGTAGGGGAGGTGTCACGAAGTGACGGGTGGGGCCAGGGGTCAATCTGCCGCCAGCGCTTCAGGCTCAGTTTCCATTGCCTTGATGCCGAGGGCATCCGTAAATCCATATTGTGTTTCCAATTCGTGCCGGAACTGCTGGGTGTACAGGCGGTAGTAATGTCCGCCATGCCTGAGCAGTTCGGCGTGCGTTCCTTGTTCGGCTATCCTTCCATCCTCGATCACGATGATGCGATTCGCCTTGCGGATGGTCGACAGCCGATGCGCGATCACGAACGAAGTGCGTCCCTGCATCAGGGCTTCCATGCCTCTCTGGATGAGGGCTTCGGTCAACGTGTCCACGCTGGAGGTGGCCTCGTCCATGATGAACAGTTCCGGTCGCGCCAGTACGGCTCTTGCCAGACTGATCAACTGCTTCTGGCCAACGGACAGCAGGTTGCCGCCTTCGCCGACGTTCTGGTCGTAACCCTTTTCGAGCGTCACAATGAAGTCATGCGCGCCTGCGATCTTCGCGGCTTCGACGATCTCCTCGTCACTGGCGTTCAACCGCCCGTAACGGATGTTGTCCTGCACGCTGCCCGAGAAGAGATGAGGCGTCTGTAACACGATGCCGATGCGGCTGTGGATCGAAGCGAGCTTGTAGTCCATGTAATCGTGCCCGTTGATGCGGATCACGCCCGAGCGCGGCTCGTAGAAGCGGCACAGCAGGTTCACGATCGTGGATTTGCCGCCGCCCGTCGGCCCGACCAGGGCGATCATCTCACCCGGCTTGACCTTGAGTGTGAAATCGGTCAGCACCGGCTTGCGGTCTTCGTAGTAGAAGTCCACGTGATCGAATTCGATCTCGCCCATCAGCGTTTTCGCCTCGATGGCGTCGTCCTTGTCATGGACCTCAGCCGGGGTGTCTGCCAGCTTGAATATTCTCTCCGCCGAGGCGATGGAGTGCTGCATTTCGGCATACACGCGCGCCAGGTCCTGGATCGGCCACATCATGAAGGTCAGGTACGAGACGAAGGCCTGAATGCCGCCGATGGTCATCAGACCGACCTGGATCTGCGTGCCGCCGTAGCCGACGATGAAGCCGAGCGCCACCGCCGCGATGATCTGCACGGTGGGGAGGAAGAGCGCCGACAGCCATGCCGCCCGATACGAAGCGTTGTACATCTTCGTGGTCAACTGCTGGAACTCTTTGGTGTTCTCGTCCTCGCGCAGCAACGCCTTGACCACGCGCACGCCCTGGAAGTTCTCATTGAAGGCGCCGGTGATCTTGGAGTTCGTGCGCCGCGTCGTGCGGTACTCCACCAGGATCTTCTTGCGGAATTGCACCGCGATGTAGAGCATGACCGGGATGACGGTGAAGACGATCACCGCCAGCCGCCAGTTGATGATGGCCATGAATGTTACCGACGTGATAATGTTCATGATCGCCCAGGTCGTGTCCACCACGCCCCAGGTCAGCAGGTCGGCGACGCGCCCGGTATCGGATGTGACGCGTGCGATCAGGCGTCCGACGGCGTTCTGGGCGTAGTACGAAAGCGACAGGTCCTGCAGGTGATTGAACAGCATCTTGCGCAGGTCATATTGCACGCGCTCGCCCAGCACGCCTGCCAGGTAGATGAACGTGAATACAAAGCCTGCCTGCATCACCTGGAACACGCCGTAGATGACTGCCAGTTCGCATCACCCTTTCCTTGTCGCCAAGGGTGATGCCTGTGTCCACGATCTGTTTGTTCAGGTACGTGAAATAGGCGTCGAGGCTGGATGTCAGCGCGATGGTGATCAGAAAGCCCAGCACCCATTTCCAGTGCGGTTTGAGCAGGGTCAGGATGCGCCTGAAGACCGGCGCGGTCAGTTGTGAGGTGTGTTCCTCTTCTTCCAGTTCGATAAGTTCGTTGTCAGCCATGGTTCATTCTCCGTAGGGGCGGGGTGACCCCGCCCCTACAAAATCAATTCACACGCGAAATTTCCATTTCCAGTTCTTCGTCAATTTTCGTCTGGATGTCGTAGATCCTGCGGTACATGCCATCCATTTGGGTGATCAACTCTTCGTGTGTTCCCGTCTGGACAACCTCGCCCTTGTCCATCACCAGGATCAGGTCTGCGATCATCACGGACTGGATGCGGTGGGCGATGATGAAGGTGGTGCGGTTCTCCATGAGTTCGTCCAGCGCGTCGCGGATCTCCGCTTCGGTCTCCGTGTCCACCGAAGAGGTCGAGTCGTCGAGGATCAGGATGCGCGGGTTCTTGAGCAACGTGCGCGCAATGGTCACACGCTGTTTCTGCCCGCCGGAGAGCGTCACACCTTTCTCGCCGACCAGTGTGTTGTAGCCGTCGGGGAAGGTCAGGATCACATCATGGACAGCCGCGGCTTTTGCGGCGCGCTCCACTTCCTCGTCCGTCACGTCCCGCCCGACACCATAGGTGATGTTCTCGCGGATCGAGCGGCTGAACAGGAACGGTTCCTGCTCCACAATGCCGATCTGCCTGCGCAGGTAGGCACGTGAGTAATCCTTCAACTCCACACCGTCCAGCAGGATTCGCCCGCCGGTGTATTCGTGGAACCTCGGCAGGAGGTTGACCAGTGATGTCTTGCCCGACCCGGTCGAACCAAGCAATGCGATCGCCTGACCCGGCCTGACGTGGAACGAGATGTTCTTCAAGGCGTCCGACTTGCCGTCCGAGTACATGAACGAGACATTTTCGAAAATCGATATCGCCTCGTACCGGACCTGCCGGCTGGTGCGTCCCATCATGGAGCGGCTCCCGCGCCTGCTTGACAACTTCCATCAGGCGGCCGTATGACACCATGCCCGTTGACGCTGAGACGATGATGCGTCCCAGGTTGCGGATGGGCCAGATCAGCCACACGACGAGACCGACATAGGCGATGTACATGCCGACCGTGATCTCACCGTTGATCGCCATGTTCGCGGCGTACACAAACCCGAACAGCATCTGGAAACCCAGGACAATATCCGAGAGCGGCCAGAACATGGAGTGCATGAAGAGCAGGATCTTGCCCTTCAGGTACTTGCCCCAGTTGTCCTTCTCGAACTTATTCTTTTCGTAGTCCTGTCGTGCAAAGGCTTTGACCACGCGCACGCCGGTCAGGTTCTCCTGCAGGGTGGTGGAGAGCACGGCCTCCTGCGCCTGATACGCCTCGTAAGCCTTGGTCACCTTCTTGAAGAACCACAGTGACACCCACAACATGAACGGGATCACGACCACCGAGATGAGGCCGAGTTCCACGTTCAGGCTCAGGATGGCGATGAAGTTGATCACGAACAGCATGACGATGCGTCCCATGCCGATGCCCTGTTCGCTGAAGAAGCGCCGCAGGGCGTCCACATCCGATGTGACGCGTTCGATCAGGTCGCCGGTCGGGGTGGTGGCGTGATAGGAGAAGCTCAGCCGCTGGATGTGGTCGAAGAGGAAATCCCTCAGGCGGCGCGTAATGCCCTCGGCGGTGTAGGCAGCCAGACGTCCCGACAGGAACGAGAATCCGCCTTCGAAGAGCGCCAGGCCGATGAATCCGACCCCGATCCAGATGAAGGTCTGGGTCAGGCTGTCACCTATGTACCTGCCCTGCGTCAGAACGTCATCGACAAAGTAGCGCAGGAGCAGGTAGGTGAATGTCTTCGCCAGGGCAGAGACGGCCAGCGCAGCGGTGGCGCCGATGTAGGGCAGACGGTAATCCACCATCATCTTCCAGAGACCCTTCAGGCGGTTTGCTTCAAGGGCGCGGCGGAAGTCGAAGGTGATCGCAGGCTCGTAGGTTGGTTGTACAGTGGTCATGGCATTCTCCTCTGGATTGCAACAGCTTGCTGTTGCGGTTGCGGAAGCAAGTTTCCGCATTCCATACGACATTAAACAAAAAGGCTGCGGCGGGTGCGCCACAGCCT
Source organism: uncultured Chloroflexia bacterium (assembly GCA_963718215.1). Classification (GTDB taxonomy): domain Bacteria; phylum Chloroflexota; class Anaerolineae; order Anaerolineales; family Villigracilaceae; genus Defluviilinea. Next base: position 69,742 of record CAVQYK010000022.1, on the reverse strand, counting down.
GAAACGACAGGGTAAGGTTGACCTAACGGTCAATAGGCGCACTACGATAAGGCAAGGACCCGCCATCAACGGGCGAGATGAAGAGTTTGGTGATAAACATGCTCATGCGGTGCGCTCCTTTCTTGGAATTTTCGAACGGGCTGAGTTTACCCCTCACATCCAATTTATGTCAAGGTTTAACGGAAATTAATCTTTTATTTCGATATAATCAAACCCATGATACGAACATGGAAGATCACAAAAGGCCGGGCTGAGGAAATTCATTTCCCCGACTCAGCCTCCCTGGATGCCATCACCCGCCAACTGCCGGATGGATATTATTCCACCTTCCGAACTTATGACGCCTGCACACGTGTGATCGGACTCAAAGCCCACATCCAACGCCTGCCGGGCGCGGACGCTTCATCCCTGCGCCGGCACCTGATTCAGTTGCTCGAGCCTTACCAACGCGACGAGGCGCGCGTCCGCATCATGGAAACGAGGCAGGGACGGTTCTACATTTCCATCGAGCCGCTCAAACGTCTGCCCGCCGAAGTGTACGAAAAGGGTGTCCGCGTGGAGACGGTGGAGATCCGGCGGGCGAATCCGCGCGTGAAATCCACGGCTTTTATCGGCGCAAGCGATGAGGAACGCAAAAAGATCGCCAAAACCGGCGTTTTCGAAGCACTTTTGGTCAAAAACGGGCGGATTTTGGAGGGAATGACGAGCAATTTCTTCCATATTCGGGAGGGTGTCCTGCTACACCGCCCAGCGCGACATCCTGCTTGGCGTCACGCGGACCATGGTCATCCGCGCGGCGCGGGGGAGTGGAGTGGAGGTGAGGTACAGCCCATTGAAACTGGACCAATTGCCGGCGGTGGAGGAGGCGTTCATCACGTCCAGTTCGCGCGGCATTGTGCCGGTCATCCAGATCGACGAGGTGACGGTGGGGCAGGGGAGGGTTGGGGAGTTGACGAAGCAGTTGTCGGCGGCGTATGAGGCGTATGTCATCCAGAAGGCGGAGAGAATTTGACCTTGGCGTGGTTGCAGCAGCAAGCTACTGCATTCCATATCAAACCTGTGCGGTGAGGTTGTGGATCCATTTTTGCGACAGGTAGCGGCGCACGCCGAGGATATATTTGGCGGTTTCCTCGGACATGACGAACAGGTAGACGAAATAGACGGGGAGATGCAGGACGAACGCCGCGAGGTATGCCATCGGCACGCCGACGATCCAGATGATGATGCCATCGAGGAATAGCGAGTAGCGCGTGTCGCCGCCCGCGCGCAGGATGCCGATGACGATGGTCATGTTGGAGACGCGCATCCAGAGGAAGAAGGTCAGCACGTTGATGATGTTGGTGGCGTTGCGGATCACCTCGGGCGAGACTTCGTACAGCGAAAGCACCGGCGTCTTGACCAATTGCAGGATGACGCCCATGACCAGCCCGCCGATGGCGGCGAGGAAGAGCGAACGCCCGGCGAACAGGTGCGCCTTGTCCTCGCGGCCCGCGCCGATGTTGTTGCCCACCATCACGGACGTTGAATTCGAGATCCCAAAGAACAGGACGAACGCCATCTGCTCGATCGTGCCGACGATGTTCATGGCGGCAAAGGACGCGGTGCCGATGCGGGCGTAGATGATGTTGTAGGTGGTGATGCCCAGCGACCAGAACAACTCGTTCAGGATGACGGGAAGCATGGGTTTGATGACCCTGCCGATAAATTTCGCGTCGAAATCGGTCAGTTCGCGGAGCGACGCGGCAACCGGCGACCTCTGGGCGTATGCGACGATGAGGAGCGTCACGCATTCCACGCCGCGCGAGATGACCGCCGCGACCGCCGCTCCCTGCACGCCGAGCTCCGGCAGACCAAATTTCCCGAAGATCAATGCATAGGAAAGAACGGTGCTAAGGCTCAATGCGCCGACGCTGATGACGGTCGGCGTTTTGGCGTCGCCGGTGGAGCGCATGACGAGCGAGTAACTGAACGTGACCGCGAAAAAGAGAAAGGTCCACGAGAAGATGCGCAGGTAGTCCGCGCCCATCTTGATGACGTCTGCATCCTTTGAATAAATGCTGAGGAGTTGGGTCGGGAGGAATTGCGCGAGCGCGAAGAAGATAAAACTGGCAGAGACCGACAGTACGAGACTCAGTCCCAGCACGCGGCGCAGGTTGGGGATATCGCGCCTGCCCCAGAACTGCGCGGTGAACATTGCCGCGCCGCTGATGATCCCAAAATGGACCAGGTTCAGGATGAACGCGATCTGTCCCGCCAGCCCGACCGCCGCCACGGACGCGTCGCCTTTCTGCCCGACGAAGATCACGCCCAGCATGTTCAAGGCGGAGAACGTGAATTGCTGAATGATGATGGGGACCCCGATCTTGCGGAGTTCAGCAAGGTATTCAGGGTCGCGGTAGAAATCGAGGGTTTTGCGAAGGTCCGTCACATGTTCTCCAAAGCGGATGGATTATACCCAGTGCGGTCACAAATTGCGCTTTTTTTGTGGGAGAGTAAGAGTCTTATGTTAGCATCCATCAAAACCCGCGAGGAGAACATGGATGAAACAAATTCTTTCGATGATTATCGTGATGATCCTGGTATCCGCATGTGCGGCGGCTCCGCAGGGAGTGGAACCCCCGACCCAGCCGACGGTTCAGCCAACACTCGACATCGTTTCCGAACTTTCAACTTTAGCCGCGAACACAGCAGAAATAGACGAAGTCATTGTCGTGACGCAGTCGCCCCCTGAAGACTTCTTTACAGGCAACAACATCGCCCTTTCACTCCCTGTTTGCAGCGGACTGACCCCGCCGCAGATGGAAGGTCCGTACTACACGGCGGAGACCCCCGAACGGAACTCCCTGCTCGAGGAAGGGATGCCCGGTACGCGCCTGCTTCCTCGTCGGCTACGTGCTGGACCAGGACTGCCAGCCCCTGCCGAACGCCTGGCTGGATTTCTGGCAGGCGGACTCGAACGGCGACTACGACAATGCCGGCTACCGTCTGCGCGGACACCAATTCACCGACTCGCAGGGACGTTATCTATCTCGAAACCGTCCTGCCCGGGCTTGTACTCCAGCCGTCCCATCGAGCATATCCACGTCAAGGTGCGACCGGAGGGTGGGGCGGAGGTGACGAGTCAACTGTATTTCCCGGACCAGCCCGTCGAAGGACTGACGGTCACACTCGAGGAGAGAGGCGGGTATTTCGTCGGATATTTCAACTTTATAGTGCAGAAATGACGTCGCATGGACGTCCCGAAGGTTTTGATCCTTCGGACGTGCTTCAGGACAAGCCTTCGGGACGTTGTTACTTCTTCTCGAAGATCTCGTAATACCCCTTGTCCAGTTCGTCGTCGCTGAGATGGGCGTAGCGCTGCGTGACCTGGATATTGCTGTGACGGGCGAGTTCCTGGGCGAGTTTGAGGTTGCCCGAACCGCGCAGGACAGCCGTGACGAAGTAGTGGCGGAACGAGTGGGGCGTGATCCTGCCGACGGATTCCCCGCCGAGGATCTCGCGCACGCGGTCGGTGACGATGTTGCGTCCCGTCGTGGTGGTGATGGGTTTGACCTTTTTGCCGGCGCCTTTGTCGTGGCGGGCGAACAGGGGCAGGGAAGGCAATGGGCGGCCGGACCCGCCGTCCAGAGCGGCGCGAAGCGAGAGGTAGTCCTTGAGGACGCGCATGGCGCGGGTGGAGAATCGCACCACGGCCTGTTTGTCGCCTTTTCCGATGATGACCGCGCGTCCCTCGTTCCAGTCAATGTCGCCGCGGCGCAGGGCGCAGGCTTCGTGGACGCGCAGTCCCGTATCCGCCAGGGTGAGCATGAAGGCGCGGTCTCTCATTTCGCGTAACCGTAGGAGGGGGATTCGTCACCTGTATAGACAGGTATGGTGGCTGGATCGCTGATATGCGCCAACAGCCGCTCGATATCGTCGGAAGGGAACTGCGGCAGGCGTATGCCGGGACGCCGCGTACGCTGTCGTATAAGCAAACGCAGGCGCGGCAGGTTGACGTCGGCAAGGCGTTCGGCGGCGACATATTCGTAGAAGCCTTTGACCGCCGTGATGTAGAGCCGCTCGGTGGCGGACGAGTAGGACTTGAGATGCGCGGCGAGCCACGCGACGGCGTCTTCTGTGAGTTTCTCTGCGGGGGTTTCGTCGGGATCGAGCCAGCGTTCCGTCAGCACGGATGCGAATACGCGCAGTGCGTTGGCGTACGTGCGGGCAGTGTGTTCCTTGCGCGCCGAGGCGACGCCTGCAAGATAGTCTGAAATTGCCTGGGAAATGGTCTGATCGGTCATTTGCTATGCTCTGCCTTATGCTTTCTATAATAATACTTATCGAAAGCATTGTCAAGAGTTGGGAAATTTGCCTTGCCGAAACACTCCCCTACCCGCGGACCGTGGACGGTAGACCGAAGACCGGTGGAATGGCGTTGGAAGGTTTGCAGGTTGAAGGTTCAATGTTGACCTGACACTTGAACACGTTGCAACCTGATACTGAACATCCCCCTCCCCTCTCCCCTGCCCTACTCCCCCACACCCCATTCTTTGAGCTTATTTCGTGCCCATTGGGCGCTGGGCCATTCGATCGATTCAAAGATCTCCAGCGCCTGTTTCACCATGTTAATCCCTTTTTCCTGTTCACCCATACCGTATAAAGCATTCCCCAGATTGCCGAGGGCATTCCCTTCGCCGCGGCGGTCGCCGATCTCACGTGCAATCACCATACGTTGTTCATAGAACTCGATGGCTTTGCGGGCATCGCCCAAAGCCGCATACGCATTCCCCAGGTTGCCGAGGGCATTCCCTTCGCCGCGGCGGTCGCCGATCTCACGCACAATGACCAATTGTCCTTCATGGAACTCGATGGCTTTGCGGGCATCGCCCAATGCGCATACGCACTTCCCAGGTTGCCGAGGTCTGCACCTTCGCCGCGGCGGTCGCCGATCTCACGGTGCAATGTCCAAGGCCTTTCATAGAACTCGATGGCTTTGCGGGCATCGCCCAAAGCCGCATACGCATTCCCCAGGTTGCCGAGATCGACCCCCTCACCCTGTTTGTTTCCTAGTAATCTGTCAGCTATTAGTGCTACTGCATGCCAAGAAATCAATTCTTGCGGATGAAGCCGTAAGTCAACACAAAAAGTTTTTCCTGTGAAATCACTACACAACCGAGCAACGACACTCGAAACTGCATGATTATCAGCAACCCATTTCTGGCCACTTCGAATATGCTCCCATTCCATGTCGAACAATTTCAATCCCAACAAAATATTTTCGCTGCCTTCCAGGTAAAGGTCATCTGCTGCACTGAGCACATCTTTATAGTGGGATGCATGCCTGAACCGCGCTTCCATCTCCTCCCCGTTTTCCATTTGCCCAAGTGCGTAATCGGTCAGCAGGTCATGCAGGATATAACGCCTTGATGTTTCATTGTACTCCAGCAGGCTGTAACGCCTGAGCAAACCAAGTAATTTTGTTGTATTCCCCTTCATCCAATTTCCATATGGCTTGAGCGGCAGTCGGGGCAAAGGAAGCCGGGAAAACCCCCAACATGCGCCAGCGTTTGCGGTCTTCTTCCGAAAGTTGCGTGTAACTCAATTCGAAGGTGGCAAGCAATTCGGGTTCAGCGGCAGGCATTTCGGCACCTTCACGGCTCTGTTTGAGGGTTTCCAGCCGTTTTTTACGGTCTGTGAGGCTGGTTCAAGTATTTTTCAACCGACAATCGCTGTTCACCTGCAAAAAACTCCCGGCAATCCGTAATGCCAGGGGCAAATAACCGCAGGTTTTTGGCCAGTTCCGAGGCTTTTTCGCCGATCCTTGGGCACAATTCGAGCAGAAACTCTTCTCGCTTCCTTCTCACTCATCACCCCCACGCGGCGGTTTTGCAAGCCAGGCACTGCAAACGCCCAGCGGGAGGTGACCAGCATGGCGCAGGTCGCTGGCGGGCGCAACGGCGCGATCTGTTCCGCCGAACGGGCGTTATCGAAGAACAATAAGGCTTTTTTGCCGTGCAAGACGGACTGATACACAGCTTGAAAGTTTGTTTCGTCCAAGGCGCGCAGGTCCGCGGTCGGCTCGAAGGAGAGAATGACATGGCGGGCGATGTCCACGGCGCCCAAAGGCGTAGTCGTGCCTTTCAAGTCCAGGAAAATCTGCGCGTCGGGGTATTTTTCTGCAATTTTGTGGGCAACTTCCAGTCCCAGGGCGGTTTTACCGATCCCGCCCATGCCGGTCAGCCCGCTGATGGTCGCGCCTTTGTGGGATTCAAAGTCTTTGAGCAAGTCTTGAATGATATCTTCACGCCCGGTGAAGTCCGCGGGAGGTTGAGGAAGTTGGTGGAGAGAGCGAAATACCGGTTTTCCACCCGTGGAGTTTCACGTTGGGAAAGTAAAACTTCCACCCTGCGGAGGACTTCCGAACTTCGGACATCTGCCAATCCACGGAACTTTTCTCGAAATTTCTCTGTCAGCGACCATAAACTCTTCGGTCAAGATGCTCACATATAAATCACTGCTGACCTGATCAATCCCGCATCTTTATCTGGAAAACTCTTCCCTACAATTTTATTTAGGCGTTGGGAAGGTCTAATCCGTTGGATGATCATAGTACTTTTCAATGGCATCTAGAAGCAATCCAAGATTTCGTCATTCACCTGTATGAATATTTTCTCTGCAAATGCCCGGTCTTTGTATTCCCTGGCAAATCGATTTTCGGCTTTTCCGTAGCGGACTCAATCGCCACCTCCTATCCGTTGGTTGACGAGTTCTCCCACGAACTTTTCGCCAAGAGCCTTCTCGACGAAGTTCTCCAGTATTGCCAGGCTGAGTTTCCCAAGTTTTTTACCGATTTTGCCATATCTCACCTCTCCCCTTCTCATGTGGGGCTACTCCTATTTTAGAGACAGTCTCCCCAAAACACAAGTGACTTTTAGAACATTTCCCCTGCAAAATCCCCGTCGCTCCACGCAACTTCGGAAGTCTACAGTCTTCCGTCAGTCCAAAAAACTTGCAAAATTAGAACATCTGTACTACAATCCCCGTCATGGACGCGATCGGCACGCTCAAGATGCTCGCCGGCCAGATGGAGTTGGAACACGGGGAGGATGACTTCGACTTCATCGCTGACGCGTCGCTCCGAGCCCAGCACTCGACTACGCAGCAAACCCGTCTGTTTTACACCCAAAGAGCAGGATGCCGCCTTCGTCCACCCGGCGCAACTGCCCAACGGGAAGCAGATCATGCTGCTGAAGACCCTGCTCTCGTCCGCCTGCGAGCGGGACTGCTACTACTGTCCCTTCCGCGCGGGACGCGACTTCCGCCGCGCCACGTTCAAGCCGCAGGAGTTCGCCGAGTTGTTCATGAAACTGCATCAAGCCAAAGCCGCCGAGGGACTTTTCATCAGTTCGGGCATCGCGGCGGGCGGGGCGAACACGCAGAACAGACTGCTCGACACCGCCGAAATTCTCCGCAAAAGGACTTGGCTATCCGCGGCTACATGCACCTCAAGATCATGCCCGGCGCCGAACGCGGACAGGTCGAACGCGCCATGCAGTTCGCCGACCGCGTCTCGATCAACCTCGAGGCGCCGAACACCGAACGGCTGGCGCGGCTCGCCCCGCACAAGATCTTCCTCGAGGAACTGCTCCAGCCGTTGAAATGGGTCGAGGAGATCCGCCGCACACAGCCCGCCTGGAAGTTCTGGAACGGGCGGCATCCGTCCACGGTGACGCAGTTCGTGGCCGGCGGCGCGGACGAATCCGACCTGGAACTGCTCACCACCACCGAGCTGGCTGATGAAGAATGTCCGCCTCAAGCGCGCCTACTTCTCCGCCTTCCATCCCATTTCCGATACGCCCATGGAGAACAAACCCGCCGTGGACCCGCTGCGCGAGCACCGCCTGTACCAGGCGTCCTTCCTCCTGCGGGATTACGGCTTCGACCTGGAGGAAATGCCGTTCACCCCCGACGGCAACCTGCCCCTCCCGGCCGACCCGAAACTCGCCTGGGCGCAGGTCAACCTGACCGAGCGTCCGCTGGAGGTGAACCGGGCGGAGCGAAGCCAATTGTTGCGCGTACCGGGCATCGGCTTGAAGGGAGCCGAGGCGATCCTGTCCGCGCGGCGAACGGGCAAATTGCGCGACCTGACGTCCCTGCGAAAATTGGGTATCATTGTGGCGCGCGCCGCCCCGTTCCTATTGCTCGACGGCAGGCGTCCGGCCAGTCAACTGGTCATGTTTTAGTTCTCATATGTCATTTCGACGAGCCTTGCCGAGCATAGCGAGGGAGCAGCGAGATTTTAAAGAGAATCTTATGTATGGTTTGATCGGAAAGATGAAAGCGGTCCCCGGGCAACGGAAGTCATTGATCGCCATTCTGCTGGAAAGCGCCGGCAATCTGCCGGGCTGTCTGAGTTACGTAGTGGCAAAGGACCCGGCCGACGCGGATGCGATCTGGGTGACGGAGATCTGGGATTCGCAGGAAAGTCACCGTAATTCCCTGTCACTGCCTGCCGTGCAACAGGTCATTGCACGCGGCAGGCCGTTGATCGCCGGGTTCGGCGAGCGCTTCGAAACGGAGCCTGTCGGCGGTCATGGGCTTGCCACCCGCCTGACACACTTACAGCGCGATCCAACCGCCGCGCAAGCCTGCGCTGACCACTTCGGCGCGGTTGGTGACGTTCAATTTTGTGTAGATCGATGAAACGTGAAATTTTACGGTGTGCTCGCTGATGCCCAGCGCCGCCGCGATCTGTTTGTTCGCCAATCCCTTTGCCAGCAATCCCAACACCTCGGCTTCCCTCTCGGTCAGCGGACCGCGTTCCAGCGGCTCGTTTTCCGATTCGAACATCAACTCCGGTGCGCCGACGACCAATCCCTGTGACAGGGCGTGGACCGCGGCGATCAACTCCTCGGCGGATGCCTCCGTCGGCAGGACTCCCCAAACGCGATGCGCACGCTTCATTTCCTCGACGTTGAGCGGGTCATCCCTCAGGAACAGGATGCCGGCCAATTCATTCTCCCCTACTGAAACATCCGAAGCGGACGTGATGACCACGTCCGCTTCGTTGTCTTCCTCAGGCAAATCGCTCATCACCGCGATCGTCTTATCAGACGAGAGCAGGGCGCGCAATCCCGCGCGCAATGCCGGGGAGGGGATGTTCAACAGGACACGGATCACTATGTCATAATAAGCACCGTCATTGCGAAGGCTCGCCAGCTCGCAATGACGGAGTTCGTTGGACATCTATTTCCGCTCGCCGACCGTCACATCCACCGTCTCCGGCTTGCCGCCGCGCAGCACTTCCACGGCGATGGGCTTGCCGACGGTGTCGCTGTGGAGCGCCGCGAACAGGTCATCCGGGTCGCCCACGGGTTGCCCGCCGACCGCCACGATCGTATCGCCCACGAACAGGCCGCCGCTTTGCGCAGGTCCGTTCTCTTCGAGCCATAGGACGAGCAGTCCGCTGGTTTGTTCACGCTTGAGCGCCGTCCGCGCCGCTTCGGGGATCTCCACCGGCTGGGTACGGACTCCCAGATACCCGCGTCTCACCGATCCATGTTTGGCAAGCGCCTCCGCGATCCGCCACGCCACCTTGACCGGGATGGTCAGGGACGAGCCGCGCGTCAGACCGGAAGTGTTCAGCCCGAGCACCTCGCCTTCGGTGTTGACGAGCGGTCCGCCGGAGAAGCCGGGATAGGGCGTGGTCTCGGTCTGGAGGAATTCATCCAGCAGGCCGCCGCGGTGTGTGCGGGCAGGTCCGCTGATGGCGGTGACGATGCCCCACGAGGCCTGCATGCCGCGCTCATTCGGGCGTCCCAGCGCCAGGACCAGTTGCCCGACCTTTACGGAGTCGGAGGTGTGGGCGGGGGTCAATGCTTTTTCGCTGAGGCGGAGCAGGGCGAGGTCCGAGCCGGGGTCGCGTCCCGCCAGGGTTGCGTCGAGGGTGCGTCCGTCGGGCAATGTCACTTTGATACCTTCCTCGCGCGTCACCACGTGGTCGGCGGTCAGGACGAGGTCTTCGGCGTAGGCGATGCCGCTGGCGGGATAGCGTTTGCGCGCATCCACAAGGACGGTGCTTGCGCCGCCTTTTTCCACGGCTGCGGTCAAATTCTTCGAGAAATCAGTAAGAGGGTTGGTCATTGTGTCTCCTTATAACATGATGGGTTTGTTGAACCAAGTGTCACCAGTGTAGTGCATACAAAACTCAAATACATCAGGAAGACGGGCAGTTGGGGACCTGGTCGTTCGGGGGAGGTCGGTGTCTGTCATTGGAAGTTTGTTGGTAAACAGGCTCAAGCCGCCGTCCGCGGCGGCGTTTTACAGGCCGATCCTTCGCCGGGGACGGCGAAAGGAGCAAACTCATCCACCTTTTAGTGCACCCCTCGCCCAACAGGCTCGCAATGACACAAAGAACAGTCATATAATCAAACCATGAAGTCGGCGCTGCGGCTCAATGCGAAGATATTCCCGGTCATCGGCGTCATTGCATTCATCATGCAGATCGTTGACCCGTCGCGGACGTGGATCATCCTGCTGATCGGCATCGGCGGGACGTGGCTGTTCTGCCGCTGGTGGGTGCGCGGACTGGCGCGCTCGCTGGGTTTCAAACGTGAGATGCGCTACGGCTGGGCGCAGGTGGGAGACAGACTCGAAGAACGCTTCACACTGACCAATCAATTCATCCTGCCGGCCACGTGGGTGGCGGTGCACGACCAGTCCACACTGCCGGACCATCATTCATCTGTGGCAACCGGCGTGGATGGGAACAGCACCTCCCAGTGGAGGGTGCTCAACCAGTGCACGCGGCGCGGGGTGTTCAGGCTCGGCGGGACAAAGCTCGAGACCGGCGATCCGCTTGGGGTTTACACACTCACACTCGAAGACCCGACCTCCGCCACGCTGGCGGTCATGCCGCCGATCGTCGCCTTGCCGCACTTCCACATCCTGACCAGCGGCTGGGCGGGCGAAGGGCGCACCAATCCGCGCTCGCTGGAAGAGACACTCAACGCCTCGCATACCCGCGAGATGGCCCCCGGCGACCCGCTGAAGCTGATCCACTGGAAGACCACCGCCCGCAAGAACACATTCCACGTGCGGCAGGCGGATGGGACACACGCCGGCGATCGGTGGATCCTGCTCGACCTGCACGGGGAGTCACAGGTCGGCACAGGCTGGGGCTCGACCGAGGAGCATGGTGTGATCCTGGCTTCGTCGCTCATCACCCAGGGATTGAACGAAGATCGCTCCGTCGGGCTGGCGGTCAATGGGAACGAACCCGCCTGGCATGTGCCGCGGCGTAACGAGTATCAACAACGGTCGCTCTTGAAGTCTCTTGCGGTGGCTTCCCCCTCCGGGATGGAACTCAAGGATTACCTGCACAGGACGAACAAGGCATTCGGGAGTCGCTGCAGTCTGTTGATCATCACCGCCTGCGCAGACGCCGAGTGGACGCAATCGCTCCTGCCCTTGATGTGGCGCGGTGTCCTGCCGACGGTCTTCCTGTTCGACGTGAACACCTTTGGCGGGCAGGCGAATACCGAGCAGTTGTCTTCTGTGTTGGGGTCGCTGGGCGTGCCGTGTCATGTCATCCCGAAGGAGTTGCTGGATAAACCGCAGGCGCGGCCCGGTCACGAAGGCGAATGGGAGTGGCGCATCTCCGGCACCGGCAAGGCGATCCTTGTCAGCAAACCTGCCGACGATTGGAGAGGGCTGGGATGATGGAACGCCTGTCGAAAATCCTGGGGAGCGCCGAGGCGCTGGGCATCATCCTGCTTAGCATGGCCTTGCAGGTGCTGGCTTATGGCATCTCGTCGTCCGTGCCGAACACCGACACCTCCTCGTTCTTCTGGGTCTGCGCGCTGGCGGCGCTGATCGGTTATGGGCTGGGACGACGCAAATGGAGGGGCATCCAGACCTCGGCGGGGATGGCGGCGCTGGGCATCGTGCTGGTGTGGATGCTTGGGGCGCGCCTGGCCCAGCCATTGCTGGATCTCATCGAAGCGGGGTTCTCCCTGCTCCCACAGATCGTTCCCGCCGTCAGATACGGAGACGGCATTGATACGACCGCCATCCTTGAAGCGTGGGGCGTTATTGCGCAGGCTTCTCTTGCGCTATGGGCGCGAATGCAGACCTGGCTGATCGGCTTCGATCGAAGCGTCACGATCAACGACGCGCTCATCCGCAACATGGTCTGGGCGCTGATCCTGTGGCTGTGCGCGGCATGGATGGGCTGGTTCGCCGAAAAGCAGAATGCGGTGGTGGCGCTCCTGCCCGCCATGGCGCTGCTGGCGGCGGTCACCTCCTACAGCGAGCGGCGCATCGACAGCCTGTGGATGATGGTGTTGCTGTTGCTCCTCCTGATGGGAGTCTGGAATTACAGGAACCACACTTTGCAGTGGCTGAAGCGGCGCATCGATTTTTCCGACAGCATCCGCATCGACAACGGACTGGCGGTGCTCTTCCTGACCATCGCCATTGGCACGTTCGCCTTCATCACACCGTCCATCTCGTGGCGCGACATCCTGGATACCGTGCGCGAACTTCGTGATGAGAATGAAGTGGCAGAGATGCTCGGCATCCAACAGCCGCGCGGTTCGGGAGGCGCTGGCAGCGTGCAGGAACCGTCACTGCCGCGCGATCACCTGTTGAGCGGCGGCAACGCGAACTCCGAACAGGTCGTGATGACGATCCGCACCGGTGAACTGCCGCCCGTCTCGAACCCGTCCATGACCGTGAATACGCCGCGCTATTACTGGCGCAGTGCGGTCTACGATCAATACGTCGGCGCGGGCTGGGTCACGGGCATGGTCTCGAGGCAGACGGTCCCTGCCAATATGCCGCTCATCCCCGGTTTGTTGAGCGGATACCGCCTCGTGCACCTGGATGTGCGGATGGCCGAACCCGAAGGCAGGTTGTTCTGGAGCGGAGTCCTGTTCAGCACGGATATCCCCTTCACAGCGGAGTGGCGCATCCGACCGCCCTCCGACCTGTTCGCTGATCAATCGGCTTTGCTCCAGGCTGACCTATTCGCCGCCTCGACGAACGCGGAGACCTACCAGGCAGAGACCTACATCCCCGTCCCAACGGTCAATGACCTGCGTGCGGCAGGCGCGGACTATCCCGAAGAGATCCGTGAGCGATACCTGCCCCTCCCCCGCTCCGTCCCTGAGCGGGTGCACGACCTGGCGCGCCAGATCACGGACGGACTCGTCAATCCCTACGAGCGGGCCAAAGCCATCGAAGCCTATCTGCGGGCGAATTATCCGTATGACCTGGAAGTCCCTGCCCCACCCGAGGGACGTGACGTGGCGGACTACTTCCTGTTCGACCTGCAAAAGGGTTACTGTGACTACTACGCCACCGCCATGGTGGTGCTGGCACGCTCCAGCGGACTGCCCGCCAGGTTCGTATCAGGTTATTCGCCCGGCGCGTACGATGCGCCCAATGCGCAGTACATCGTGCGTGAGTTGAACGCCCATTCGTGGGCGGAGGTCTATTTCCCGGATATTGGCTGGGTCGAGTTCGAGCCGACCGCCTCCCTGCCTGAGATCGAACGCGCAAACTGCACCTTTGCCGATGTCATCCGACCAAGGCGATGAAGAGACCGCCTCCGATCTGTTGACGCGCTTCCGCCTGGAACGCATCCTGCTCTGGTCATCGCCTGTAATGTTGATACTGATATTCGCAATTCTGTACTTCGCGTTCATCGAGCGCTGGCTGGTCCTGCGGCTCGCTCCCGAAGCGGCGATAGAGAATGTGTATCAAAGGTTCTATCGTGCAGGGCGTCCGCTGGCAGGCGCATGGACAAGTGCTGAGACATCCTCCGAGTTCCTGTATAAGTTCATGCATGGAATGAACAAGGTACAAAGCCGCGGCCGCTTCAAAAGAGTACAGGAGAACATCAATAAGAATGCAATGGAGTTAACGGATGTGTATCACGCTTCGCTGTTCACGAAACATCGAACACAAAAGGATGATGCAGTTGTTGCGTGGAGGATATGGAAGAGATTGCGAAGGTGGTTGTTTGTTTATGTCGCCGCGAAGCGGCGGGATTCTTCACTTCGTTCAGAATGACATATTACTCAATCTTAAAGTTTTATTATTCATCATCAAAACTCTTGAAATTAATTTTATTATCGTTATACTACTAAGGTGACAGTCACTTTATAAGCGATTGTCATCTTGACCATTCTTATCGAAAAGAAAGGATTGACAACATGGCGTCCATGGAAACGCTGACCATCAAAACAGAGAATAAATTTAGAAGTCTGGTGACGAAGCGCGATTACAAAAAAGGCGAGGTGATCTGCGAGATCCCCACAGAGAAGATCGTGAACAAGCCGAACCGCTTCACGGTCCAGATAGACCGCGACAAGCATACCGATGTCGGCAAACTGGCGGCGTTGAACCATTCCTGCGATCCGAACGTGATCCTGGATACGGAACACCTGCTGGTGTATGCCGCCAAGGACATCGAGAAGGGCGAGGAACTGTCGTTCTTCTATCCCGCCACTGAATGGGAGATGGACGCGCCGTTCATCTGCCTGTGCGGCGCATCGAGCTGTATCCACGTGGTGGCGGGCGCGCGCTTCCTGCCGCTCTCCACGCTCGAGAGTCACTTCCTGAACCGGCATATCCGCGAGTACATGATCGAACTGCTCGAGAACACCGAACTGCACTTGACGAAATTGCAGGAGGCGTAGACAGCAACGTCCCGAAGGTTTCAAACCTTCGGGACGTTTTTCATTTTACAGATGTCAAAAACTGATCCATGCGGAGCGGTCCGCTTTGAACCAGTATGCCTGAGATATAATTCCAGTATGAGCCGATCAACCGCAATTCCTGGCGACCCGCTACCTGGTTCGTTGAAAGGCAGGTAACAAATGGCAAATGAAGAACAATTGTCCATTTTGAAGCAGGGTGTCGAGGGCTGGAACAAGTGGCGGGGGGAACATCCTGAAGTGGAGATCGACCTCAATGATGCCGACCTTGGGGAAGCCAACCTGGCTGGTGTAGATCTCAGCCATGTCAAGCTCAGGCGGGTCAATTTGTATAAAGCCGATCTCCGCAAGGCAAACCTCAGCGAAGCCAACCTCAGGAAGGCCAATCTCTTCGGGGCCGACTTAATGGAGGCGGACCTCAGTGAGGCCAGTCTCAGGGACGCGAACCTGGGCGGGACGGATCTCCGCCGCGCCAACCTTAGTGGGGCAATTCTCGAACAGGCGGAACTCAGGAAAGCCAATCTTGAAAAAGCAGACCTGAGGGGCGCCACCCTTTTTGAAGCCAGGATCGCCCTGGCCAATCTCAAAGGCGCGGATCTATCCCATGCGAACCTGAGTTACGCAAACTTCAACCAGGCCGATCTCAGCGGAGCCGACCTCAGCCACACGAATCTCACCCAGGCGGACCTGGTCAGTACGAAGATCGATAAAGCAAAGGTTTCGGGAAGCAGCGTATATGGCATCAATGTCTGGGACCTGGAGGGAGAATTCGAAGAACAGCAGGACCTGGTCGTCACGCGCAGCGGGCAGCCCGTTGTCACAGTGGACAATATCAAGGTCGCCCAATTCATCTACCTGATCCTGAACAACGAGACCATTCGGGATGTCATCAATACGCTCACGTCGAAATCGGTCCTGATCCTGGGCCGCTTCGGCATTGCGGAGCGCAAAGCAGTGTTGGATGCGCTGAGGAGCAAACTGCGCGAATACAACCTGCTGCCGATCGTTTTTGACTTTGAACGCCCCACCGATAAGGACTTTACGGAAACCATCAAAACACTGGCGGGTATGTCCTATTTTGTGATCGCGGACGTGACCAACCCCAAGTCCTCCCCGCTGGAGTTGCAGGCGACGGTCCCTGATTACCAGATCCCCTTTGTGCCGATCATCCAGGAAGGCGAAGAGCCGTTCTCGATGATGGCGAATTTACAGACCAAATACAACTGGGTGCTGCCAACAAAAAAATACGATTCCATCGAGACCCTGATGCAGGCATTGAAGCCAGGCATTATTGATCCAGCCGTGGAAATGCATAATAAACTTCGGCTTCTCAAAGCGCAGGGGCAGGTGACCGAGTCGCTTAAGGACTATCTGGGTAAAACATTATGAGCAGTCTGTGTCTGTAGGATGCGGTGAAAAGTCGGCGCAGGAAACAAACAACCTTCAACCTTCAGCCTTCAACCGTTTATACACCCCCACCCAGGGCCTGCCGAGCCTGTGATTTTCCGCGATCTGGATCCTGCCCAGTTTCGCCGCGATCTGCGGCATGAGCATGGCGATCGTGCCCCAATCATCGGTCAGGACGGCGTTCTTCATCTTGTCGGCGGTCTGACCGGTCCACAGCCACTCCATGCGGAAGCGGTCCGCTTTGACCCAGTAGCCGCGCTTTTCCCACGCCGCCACCGATTCATCAATGCCGTCGGCGATGGTTTGCAGAGCCAGCGCAATGAAGGCGGCCAGGTCCTGGGCTTCGGGCGTCACGTCCTTTTGTCTGGCAAGTTCGCGCACAGCCAGCACAATGGATTTGGTCAGGCGTGCACGGTCCTTGCCTGCGGTGTCGGTTTTGATCAGTCGGCTCAAGGGATGCTCCAAAGTATGGAATGCAGAAGCTTGCTTCTGCAAATGCTTTTTGTAGAAAAGGGCGGGAGCTTGCTCCCGCATTCCAAAACGCTCAATACAAGTGCGGGATTATACCTTTCAATCGAAAATCGTCAATCCAAAATCGTAAATATCAAATACCTTGCGGTATAATTTCGCCGCCAAGGACAGCCAGGAACCATGAGCTGACAGCCGCTGGCACGGGGACGTGTCGGAACTGGCAGACGAGCATGACTTAGGATCATGTGCCGCAAGGCGTGAGGGTTCAACTCCCTCCGTCCCCATTTTACAATCCGTCATTGCGACCTTCGGGAAGCAATCTCCGGGAATGGAGAGATTGCTTCGCCTGATCGGGCTCGCAATGACGAAAATAGAGAGGCTATTTTGAACATCGAAAAGACAATCGAAGAGAACCACGAAGCCAGACTGGTGGTCGAAGTTGACGCAGAGAAGATGGAGCAGTACAAACGCCGCGCGGCGCGCAAGATCTCAGAGCGCGGCAAGATCGCCGGGTTCCGCCCCGGCAAGGCTCCCTACCACATGGTCGTCCTGAACTACGGCGAGCAGGCGGTCATGGAACAGGCGATAGACTTCTTCGTGGATGCCGAGTACTCGAACATCCTCAAGGAAGCGGATGTCAACCCCGGCGCGTCGGGATCGCTTGAGTTGATCGACTCGCTCGAGCCGCCGAAACTGACCTTCCGCGTGCCGCTCGCCCCCGAAGTGGACCTGGGCGACTATCTCTCGGTTCGCATGCCGTACGAGTGGTCTGCCCCTCGCAGGAGGAGGTGGACAAAGCCCTGGCAGACCTGCGCCAGATGTACGCCACGACCGAGAACGTCGAACGCGAGGCTCAGGAGGGCGATTACGTCCTCATGGATGTCAAATCCGAGACCGCGGAACTGAACCGCGAAGGCTTTGCCGCGGTTGCCCGCACCGAGGGACGCGACAATGACTGGCCCTACAAGGGTTTCGGCGGGGAACTGCTCGGCTTGAAACCCGGCGATGTGAAAACGGTCAAGTACACCTTCCCTGAAGACTGGGAAGTGGAAGAGTTGAAGGGCAGGGAAGTCGAGATGGAAGTGACGGTCAAGACCGTCCGTGCGGTGAATTTGCCCGAACTCAACGACGAACTCGCCAGGACGGTCGGCGCGGGCGAAACGCTCGACGAACTGATCGAAACCGTCAAAAAGGATGTGGAAACCCGCTCCAGGGCCGACTACGACGACAAGTACTTCGTGGACCTGATCGAAAAGATCAAGGAAGGCGCGACCTTCAAGTACCACCAGCACTCGCTCGACCATGAAGGCGAGCACGTGCTCGAGGATTTGTCCAACCGCCTCGCCCAGCAGGGCATGGACCTGGATACCTATTTCAAGGTGCGCAACACCACGCGCGAACAGTTCATCGAAGAGGAAGTCAAGCCGGTGGCGAAGAAACGCTTCGAGCGCTCGCTCATCCTCGATGAGATCGTCCGTGTGGAGAAGCTGGAAGTGAGCAACGAGGCATTGGATGCCGAGTTCAATAACACACTCAGCTCGCTGGTCATGCAGGGTCTGGACATGAAGAAGATCCGCGGCGGCAAAAAGGGACAGCAGCAGCTTGCCCAGGCGGTGGCGATGGAATCGGCGAACCGCGTGATGACCCGCAACGCGCTGGACATGTTGAAGTCCATTGCGGTCGGTGAGTACAAGTCACCGGAGGAGCGCGAGGCGGAGAAGCTGGCGAAGGTCGCACAGGCGGCGGCTGATGCAGCGCAAAACGCAGAAGAGACACCAGCCGAAGCAGTCGAGTCCGCGCAGGAAGCGGTGGAAGAAGTCCCGGCCGAGGTAAAGGCTGATGCGGCGGCAGAGCCAGTGATGGAAGAGGCGGAGTCCGTGCAGGTGGCGGCGGAAGAAGTCCCAGTCGAGACGAAGGTCGAAGAGGCTGAACCAGCCGTCCCGATGAACGAAGCGCCGAGCGTCAGCGAAGGTTCATCCGAAGCGGAAACAAAGAATTAACAATATTCCAACGCGGTACGGGTATCATCGTCGGAATACAAGGAGAGAATCATGATCCCAAATTTCAGAAGTGTGACCCCTTATGTGATCGAGACGACCAATTACGGCGAGCGTTCCATTGATGTCTTTACCCGCTTGATCAAGGAGCGCATCATCTTCCTCGGCACCGGCATCGACGACCAGGTGGCGAACGTGATCGTGGCGCAATTGCTGTACCTGAACCATGAAGACCCTGAAAAAGAGATCTACATGTACATTAACTCGCCCGGCGGGCAGATCTACGCCGGACTGGCGATCTACGACACGATGCAGATGATCTCGAACCCGATCAGCACGGTGGCCGTCGGCGTGACCGCTTCCTTCGGGACCGTGTTGCTGACCGCCGGCACGAAAGGCCGACGCTACGCCCTGCCCAATGCGACCATCCACATGCACCAGCCTTTGGGCGGCGCACAGGGTCAGGCAACGGATATCGAGATCCAGGCCAGGCAGATCCTGCGCTTGAAAGCGTTGTTGCTCGGCATCATGGCGAAGCATACCGGTCAGCCGCTCGAGGTGATCGAGCGCGACAGCGACCGCGACTACTACCTCGAAGCCAAGCAGGCTGTGGAGTACGGTCTGGTTGACCAGGTGCTGGAAGTTTCGGACAAGATTAAATAAATAGTCCTTCAACCTTCGGAAGGTTTTGTAATGACTGCCCGCTGAGAGATCGGCGGGCTTTTTTGTTTCATGGGGTACGATATAATCCCCTCCCGTGAAAGGAAATCAACATGACCTTTTCGATCGTTGCATGTGATCTGGAAGAGCAGGCATGGGGCGTGGCGGTGGCGTCGAAGTTCCCGGCAGTGGGAGCCGTGGTACCGTGGGCGCAGGCGGAGGCAGGCGCGGTGGCGACCCAGTCGTTTGCCAACACCTCGTTCGGTCCGCGCGGACTGGCACTCATGGCGGCAGGTCTTTCAGCACAGGAGACCCTCTCCCGCCTGCTGGAGGACGACCCAGACCGGGAACTCCGTCAGGTCGGTTTGGTGGATGCCAGGGGCGGCTCAGCGACCTTCACCGGGAGCGGATGCTTTGCCTGGGCAGGCGGTGTCACAGGCAAGGGCTATGCCATCCAGGGCAACATCCTCAAAAGCGGACGCGTCGTCCCTGCGATGGAGAAAGCCTTCCTGAACGCAAAGGGAAGCCTGCCGAAGCGGCTTCACGCGGCACTGCTGGCCGGTGACCGTGCCGGCGGCGACAAACGCGGACGTCAATCCGCGGCGATCTACGTGGTCAAGCCGAGGGGCGGGTACGGCGGCTTCGTGGACCGCTGGATCGACTACCGCGTGGACGACCACGAAGACCCGGTCCCCCGGCTGGACGAACTGCTCGAGATGCACGAACTATACTTCGGCAAAAGTCCTGAATCGGATCGGACCGTGCTCAAAGGCAGGGCTCTCCAGCAAATTACAGAGATCCTGTCCGCGCAGGGATACCTGAAAAAAGGACGAGGTTTCCGCGAGGCGTTCAACGAGTTCATCGGCAACGAGAACTTCGAAGAGCGCGCCGACCCCGAAGCACGGTGGCTCGACAAGCCGGTATTGAAGTATTTGGTGAAGAAATTTAATTAAAGTCTGTCGTTGCGACCTTCGGGAAGCAATCTCCTCATTAACTTGGGATTGCTTCGCCTTCGGCTCGCAACACTTGCACCTCACGCAAGTGCAGGTGTGACATGGAGGCATATGATCCCCTCACACATCAAAGCCCTCATCCTCGACATGGACGGCGTCATCTGGAAAGCGGACGCCCCCATCGGCGACCTGGCGTCCACGTTTCGGCGCATCCGCGAGCGCGGACTGAAGTTCGTCTTTGCGACCAACAACGGGACGAAAACGCCCGAAGAGTATCAGGAGAAACTGCGCGACCTCGGCGTGGACGTGGACGCCTCCCAAGTGGTGACGTCCGCGTTGGGGGTGGCGTTCGTCCTTGCGCAGAAATATCCGCCCGGGACGAAGGTCTTCATGATCGGCGAGGACGGCATCCGCAAGGCGCTGGAGGCGAAGGGATTCGAAGTCCTGCCGCTCGAGCGGGCAGCGGAGGCGCAGGTCGTCGTCCAGGGCATCGACCGGGAGATCAACTTCCAGAAGGTGGCGGAAGCGGCCCTGCTTGTGCGGAGCGGCGTCCCGTACTACACCACCAACACCGACAAGACCTTCCCCACCCCGCGCGGGGAGATCCCCGGGTCGGGTGCGTGGGTCTCGATCATCACAACAGCCACGGGGGTGGAGCCAATCGTGGCGGGCAAACCGTTCCCGTACCTGATGGAACTGTCGCTGGAACGGCTCGGGACGAGGAAGGAAGAGACGCTTGTCGTCGGCGACCGCCTCGAAACGGACATCGCCGCCGGGCAGTCGGTGGGATGCCCGACCGCGCTGGTGCTGAGCGGCGTGTCCACGCGGGAGCAGGCGGAGGCGTGGAAGCCGCGGATCGACGTCATTGCCGAGGATCTGGCGAAATTGTTCGGATAGATGTGTACCATTTGAATAGATCTGTCACCACTGAGACGTATCGAAACCATCTACGTGTACGAGTTGGATACTCATGACGATTGTGATTGTCGATAGGGCGTGGATGGTACTCGGTCGGGTAACCATCAATTGCAAGGGACTTTGCACCATGAAATTCGATGTCTTCCTCAGCCACAACGGAAAAGATAAACCTGCTGTCGAAACCCTTGCCCACAAATTGGAGGGAAAAGGGTCTGAAAGTCTGGCTCGACAAGTGGAATTCTGATCCCCGGCGAGCCGTGGCAGGAAGGGCTCGAAGAAGCGCTCGAGGAATGTGAGACCTATGCCGTCTTTGTGGGACCGTCTGGCATTGGACCGTGGGAAAACGAGGAAATGCGCGTCGCCATCGAGGAACGCGTAAAAGACAAAAAACGCCGCGTCGATTCCCGTTCTACTGCCCGGAGCGCCAGACAGCACTGACCTGAAATTGCCTCGTTTTCTCTCCCGCCTGACCTGGGTGGATTTCCGCGCCGGGCTTGAACGACTGAGGATGCCTTCTACCGCCTCGAGTGTGGGATCAAAGGTATCGCACCGAAACCGCTTCAGAAAACGGGACCAGCCGTCCCGTCGGCAGACGAAGCGATCCCCCTCCCCGCCGACCTCCCGCTCGGCTCCTACATCCCCTTTCCCCCCAACCCGCTCTTCGAAGGACGCGTCCCGCAACTGCGCGCGCTGGCAGATTCGCTCTGACCTCACAGCCCATCACAAGGCGTCGGGACGGTCATCAACCAGACCATCACGGGCATGGGCGGCATCGGCAAGACCCAACTGGCGGTGGAGTTCGCCTACCGCTACGGGCGGTACTTCCGCGGCGTGCACTGGCTGAACCTCGCCGACCCGTCCCAACTCGAAGCGGAGATCGCCCGCTGCGGGCGCGAGATGCGCCTGCCGAACTTCCCCGAAGACCAGCCCACGCAGGTGACCCTGACCCTGCACGCCTGGAAAAGCGACGGTCCGCGCCTGCTGATCCTCGACAACTTCGAGGAACCCGCGCGCACCAACGACGTCCTGCGGCTGGTCGGACATTCCAGCCTGCGCCTGCTCATCACCTCCCGCCGCACGGACTGGCTCGCCACGAGCGGGCTGAAACCCCTGCCGCTGGAGGTCTTCACCCCGCAGGAAAGCCTCGACTACCTCAAACGGACGCTGACCAAACGCAAGGACGCCGACGACGACCTCGCCAGACCTCGCCGAACGGCTCGGTCACCTGCCGCTGGCGCTCGAACTGGCAAGCCGCTACCTGAACGGACACCCCCGCCTCTCCCTCGACGACTACCTGACCCAGTCCCGGGAAGCCCTGGACCACCCCTCGATGCACGGCTGGCGCGCCGACCTGCCCGCCCCCACCGAACACGACCTCGACCTGCAACGCACCTTTGCCCTCTCGTGGAATGCCCTTGCCGGTGGTCGTCCTGAGCGGAGTGAAACGGAGACGAAGGACGAGACCACCGAGAAAATCTTCCTCATGGCGGGCTACCTCGCCCCGAACACCCCGATTCCGCTCGAAATCTTCGAAAAAGCGCTGGAAATCTCGACCGAAACCTGCGACGAAGCGCTTGCCGCCCTGTATGGCTTGGGTTGCTGAAAGAAGGCGAAACCGATTTGCCCGCGATTCACCCCTTTCTGGCAGACTACGCCCGCGGCTTGGCGAAAGAACAACCAGAAATTCTGGAAAAACTTGCTGATACGCTCGGAACTTTATCAAAAGATGCTATCTGATACGGGATTACCATCCGCTTTGTTCCTCTTCGTCCCCACATGCCAGTAACTGCTACCTTATGCGGAAGAAGTAGAATTGCAAGATGCGGCGTTGTTATGGAATGACTATGGATTATCACTTGAAAATGAATAGCTGATTATTGCTGGTGCTAGAACCGCCTTTGAGAACGCTCTCAAGATTATGAAGAAACTTGGTGCAGACCATGAATATGTTGCCACAATCATCAACAACTTGGGCTGGGTGTTGCAAGACTTGGGCGACCTGGCGGGGGCGAAAGCTGCCTTCGAGCGTGCTCTGAAGATCGACGAAGCAACCTATGGACCCGACCATCCCAATGTTGCCATCAGGTGTCAACAACTTGGGCATGTGTTGAAAGACCTGGGCGACCTGGCGGGGGCAAAAGCCGCCTACGAGCGCGCCTTGAAGATTGACGAAACGACTTTGGTCCAGATCATCCCAATGTCGCCATCGACGTCAACAACCTGGGCAGTGTGCTGCAAGACCTGGGCGACCTGGCGGGGGCGAAAGCCGCCTTCGAGCGCGCCCTGAAAATCGACGAAGCGACCTATGGACCCGACCATCCCAATGTTGCCATCGACGTCAACAACCTGGGCAGTGTGTTGCAAGACCTGGGCGACCTGGCAGGGGCGCAAGCCGCCTACGAGCGCGCCCTGAAAATCTGACGAAGCAACCTATGGACCCGACCATCCCAATGTTGCCATCGGCGTCAACAACCTGGGCTCGGTGTTGAAAGCCCTGGGCGACCTGGCGGGGGCGAGAGCCGCCTTCGAGCGCGCCCTGGCAATTTTCAAGAAATTCCTGCCGCCTGATCATCCGAATATCAAGACTCGTGCAAGGGAATTTGGATTCGTTGAATAATTCGTAGGGACACGATTATCCCCAGGGACTATCGTGTCCCTACCGTATAATTGGACCATGCTCATTTACGATCTGGATTTCCCGTCTCTCGAAAATCAACTGAAAGAATGGGGCGAACCCGCCTACCGCGCCAAACAGGTCTGGCAGGGGTTGTACGTGCATCTGTACGATTCCCCCGCCCAATTTACCAATCTGCCGCTCACTTTGCGCCAAAAACTGGCTGAAAATGCCGTTTTCACCCCGTTCACGGTCAAAACCTGGCTCGATTCCTCCGACGGCTTCACGCGCAAGACCCTCTTCGAACTCCCCGACGGTCACCTGATCGAAGCCGTGCTCATGCGCTACGGCGACCCGGCCGATAATCCGCAGATCACCGCGCCTGCTCCGCACAGCGAGAATTTGCGCGGCGCAAAGAATCGCCGCACGCTCTGCATCTCCACCCAGGCGGGTTGCGCCATGGGCTGCGTCTTCTGCGCGACGGGTCAACTCGGGTTCAAGCGTCACCTCACCAGCGGCGAGATCGTGGCGCAGGTGCTGTATTATGCGCGCATGTTGAAGGAAGTGAACGAATCCGTGACAAATATCGTCTTAATGGGCATGGGCGAACCGTTCCACAACTACGACAACACCATGTCCGCCATTGACCGCCTCAACGACCCGGATGGATACAACTTCGGCGCCCGCCGCTTCACCGTCTCGACCGTGGGACTGGTCCCGCAGATCCGGCGTTTTGCCGACGAAAAGCGGCAGGTCAACCTCGCCATCTCGCTGCACGCCGTGGACGACGACGAACGTCTCGCCATCATGCCGGTCAACAAGCGCTACAAGATCGACGAGGTGCTCGACGCCTGCCGCTACTACGTCGCCCAGACCGGGCGCCGCGTCACCTTTGAATGGGCGCTCATCAACGGCGTCAACGACACGCCGGAAGTTGCCAGCAAACTTGCCCGCAGGCTCAAAGGCCTGATGTGCCATGTCAACGCCATCCCCCTCAACCCCACTGCGGGCTACTGCAGGCCAGGCGACCGACCGTCAGCGTGCGATCCTGTTCAAAGAAACGCTGGAGCAGGCTGGGGTCCCGTGCACGATCCGCATGCGTCGGGGCATTGATATCCAGGCGGGCTGCGGTCAGTTGGCGGGGTCAGTTTCTTCTTAATTGAGTAATTTTGTATTGAAAATAATGTTGTGTTATATTGCCTACACGCAAATTTGATTTTCCCGTGAAGATTTTCAGTCCCGCAAGCGTTAATTTCATGGAAAGCATGGATGTCCCTGAACCGTCGCGGCTCATCTCTGAGTGCATCGCTGGAAACCAGGCTGCGATCGAGGCGCTTGTGCGCCAGTACGAGACTGGCGTGTTCAGGCTGGCCCTGTCCATCCTGGGCGATGAGGCAGAGGCGCACGAGGTGACGCAGGAGACGTTCATTGCGGCGCTGAAGTCGCTGCGGAAGTACCAGGAAAGGACGACCTTCAAGGCGTGGCTGTTCACGATCGCCCTGAACCTCAGCCGCAGTCACTTGAGAAGACGCAAGGTCATCGAACGGCTGAAGGCGACGGTCGGCGGCCTCCTGCGGATCGAGACCCAGAAACAGGCGACCCCGGAGGACGAGATCGTCCGGTCCGAAAAGGAGACCGCCGTGTGGAACGAACTGAACAAACTGGATGAGCGTCATCGCACTGTCGTCGTTTTGCGGTATTTTCACGAACTATCCATTGCGGAGATCGCGGAAGTCATGGCGCTGAACGAAGGGACTGTCCACTCCCGCCTGCACAACGCCCGCGAACGACTGAGAGACGCGCTGAAGTCCTTGCACGGAGAATGAAATTGATGCAGATCACACATGAAGAAGCCCGCAGGCTGATCCAGTTCAAGGCAGATGGCAGGCCTCGAGCCCGACCAACGAGGAAAAACTCCGTACACATCTCAAGGTCTGCGCGGAGTGCCGCACCTATTTTGACGCCGTCACAGAGACCGAGTCCGTGCTGCGGAAAACCCTGCGCAAGCAATGGAATGCCCGTCCCCTGCCCCTCCAGATGGATGTCATTTACGGAAAAGTGAATTCCTAGGAAGAGTGTAAATGCCTTTCTGACTACGCGCAAAGCGTTGATCGGCGTAGTCTCTTTGTTCTTTGCGCTCTTTGCCTGGCAATCCATGACCACCCGCAGTACAACTCCTGTACAAAACATCCCCGGAACAGTACCGCTGATCCCAACCCCCTCCCTTCAATATCAGTACACAGCCACCAGCACCTTACGGGAGGATTGCAGTGAGATCAGGTACATCGTCCAGGAAGGTGACACGCTGGAAGGCATCGCCCGGCAATTTTCCGTGTCAACAGAAGCGATCCTGTCAGCCAATGACCTGAAAGACGCCTCGATCAGCCCGAATCAGGAGCTGGTCATCCCAGCCTGCGAGACGACACCCACCGGAACGATCTATCCTCCCACCTTCACGATCACACCCAATTTCGAGACGATTCCCACCACGCCGGGCTGATCATCGCTGATTAAGCGAAGATAAAAGCCGCGAACTTGTCAGAACATTCAAAATGATGTATAAGTCACCCCATTCTCATTGATAAAAGAGCATTATGAACAACGATAAAACCAACTGGCTTCAAAGACCCATCCACCCTGCCCTGCCGGCGGTCACCAACGAGATCGCGCTGTTCGCGGGGGTCATGCTCCTGGCGATCGTCACCCGCTTCTACGACCTGGGCACGCGCGTCATGAGCCACGACGAAAGCCTGCACACCTACTTCTCCTGGCTGCTCTACCGCGGACAGGGCTACCAGCACACCCCGATGATGCACGGTCCCTGGCAGTTCCACTGGATCGCGCTCTCCTACTTCCTGTTCGGCGTCAGCGACTTCACGGCGCGCATCCCGGCCGCCCTGTTCAGCATCGCCACGATCGGCCTGGTCTGGTACTGGCGCCGCTACCTCGGCTCGGCGGGCATGCTGGTGGCGGCCCTCCTGCTGGTCATTTCGCCGTACATGCTGTTCTACGGGCGCTACGTGCGCGAGGACGTGTACACCGGCTTCTCGGGCCTGCTCATGTTGTACTCCGTCTTGCGCTACCTGGAGGGCGGGCAGAAGGAAATACCTCTACCTCGTCTCCCTTGCCTTCATCATCCATTTTGCCGATAAAGAGACCTCCTTCATCTATGCCGCCGCGCTCCTGGTCTTCCTCGGTATCCTGTACGTCGTGCGGGTGACGAGGAACACCTGGGCGGACCATCCGAAGGCGTACCGAACCTTTGTCATCCTGCTGGCAGTGGGGGCGGTTCTCGTCGCCCTGGGGCTTGGTTCGCTTACGATGAGCGGGGATGCCGCCTCGACCCTGTCCAACACCGAGGTCGCTGCGCCCGCCAACCCCA
Organism: uncultured Chloroflexia bacterium; assembly: GCA_963718215.1. GTDB lineage: Bacteria > Chloroflexota > Anaerolineae > Anaerolineales > Villigracilaceae > Defluviilinea. The sequence continues at coordinate 42,635 of CAVQYK010000022.1, read as the reverse complement.
CAGGCGACCTGCCAGCCAGTGAAGACACATCCGGGGGCGGCTTGACCTTCCTCACGGCCCTCCTGCTGGAGTTGGGCGTGCTGGCCGTGGCGACGGCGGGTGCCATCTACTTCTACCTGGCCTATATCCGCCGCACGCTGAAACAGGAGCGCTCGTTCGACCTGATGGTGCTCATCCTGACCTTCGTCCTCCCGCAGTTGACCGCCCTGATCCTCGAGACGCTCCAGAAACTTGGCATTTCAAATGTAACCATCCCCACTGACGCCGCCTCCGTCACGAACCTGGATAGCTTTTCCACACTGGTAATGGGCATTGTGCTGGCCGTCCTGTTCCTCATCACGATCGTGATCGGGCAGTTGTGGAACCGCGAGTGGTGGAAGTATGCCGCCGTGTTCTGGGGCATCTTCACCCTGTTCTATACAACCTTCTTCACCAATGCGGCGGGATTCTTCACCGGCACCGTCGGGTCGCTGGGCTACTGGCTGGTCCAGCAGGGCGTGGAACGAGGCAGCCAGCCGGAATATTACTACGTCCTTGTGCAGATCCCCATGTACGAGTACCTGACCGCCCTGGGAAGCATCGTGGCAGTCGGCCTGGGCTTGAAAAAGCTGTTCGGACGGAATCCAGATGTCCCTGCGGAGGAGGCGGGGCTGGCGTCCGAGGAAAATGCACCGGATGTTCCCGATTTCAGGACATTTTTCAGCCTGAGCGTCTTCTGGGTGGCCACCAGCATCCTCACCCTGACCATCGCCGGGGAGCGCATGCCGTGGCTGACCTATCACATGGCCTGGCCGATGGCAATGCTGACCGCCTGGGGGCTGGGCCGCATCATCGAAGGGACCGCGTTCAGGCTGAGGGGAAAGGACTGGCGGCGGATGGTCCTGCCGCTGCCGGCGCTGGCGGTCTTCCTGCTGGCGGCTTTCAACGCCATCCGCGCCTGGTACGGCGCCACTCCCCCATTCCAGGGTACAGAACTGGGTCAGTTGCAGGCGACCTCGGCCTTTATCTTCCCGTTCATCGCCATGCTGCTCTCGGGCGCCTGGCTCGCCTACATGCTGAAGGACGACCTGAACAGCCTTGGGATTGTGGCGCTGTTCATCCTGATCTTTGGGACGACGATTTCAAGCATCATCAACGGCGCTTCGCTCCTGACCTATCTTACGGTCCCGGAAGCCGGAGCGGGTCTTACGCCTGAAGTTTTGCGCTTCGCCGCCGCGCTGGTTGCGTTGATCGCCAGCATTGCCGGGGCGGTCTATCTGTTCCGGCGGCCGCGCGCGAGCGCCTTTGTCAACCTCACCGTGTTGGGCGTTTTTGCCCTGCTCGCCGTCCAGACCGGGCGCACTGCCTTCCGCGCCGCCTATATCAATTACGACGACGCCACGGAATATCTTGTCTATGCGCATGGCGCAACCGGCATCAAGGAAGTCATGGCACAGGTCGAGGATATCTCCGAACGGACAGCGGGCGGGCTGAATGCCATCGTCGCCTACGACGCCAGCGCGCCGGATACCGGCGTCTCGTGGCCGTTCGTCTGGTACCTGCGCGATTTCACAGCCCTGCGCTCCTTCGACAGCCCAACCCGCTCCCTGCGGGAGGCGGTGGCTGTGGTCGTGGACCAGAAGAATTTCGACAAGATCTACCCTGCCCTTGGCAATGAGTTCTACGAGTTCAATTACATCCGCATGTGGTGGCCCAACCAGGATTACTTCAACCTCGACCGTTCGCGCGTGCTGAACGCCATCACAAACCCGGGCATCCGCGAGGGCATCTTCGATATCTGGTTCGACCGCGATTACACCAAATACGCCCAGGCAACCGGCAACAATGCCCTGACCCTGACCACCTGGCAGCCCGCCGACCAGATGAAACTCTTCGTACGCAAGGACGTCGCCTCAAAGATCTGGAACTATGGTGTGGGTCCTTCTGAGGCGGTCATCACGCAGGATCCCTATGAGGCAAATACGATCCAGCTGGCCGCTGACCAGATCTTTGGCAGTGAAAGATATCCGCTCGGGCTGAACGCGCCGCGCGCCATTGCACGCGGCATTCAGGCAGACCTTTACATCGCCGACTCGCGTAACCATCGCATTCTGCACATTGCCTCGGATGGAAGCCTGCTCCGGCAAGTGGGGTCATTTGCAGATGCCTTCACCGGCGACGCGCCCATTGGCACATTCAACGAACCCTGGGGCGTGGCGGTCGGACCCGATGGTTCGGTATACGTCAGCGATACATGGAACCATCGCATCCAAAAATTTACACAGGACCTGACGCCGGTCAAAATGTGGGGGCAGTACGGTCAGCCCGTGCCCGGCGATTCGGCCTCCGCCGGTTCGTTCTGGGGTCCGCGCGGCATCGCCGTGGATGCGAACGGTAACGTGCTGGTGGCAGACACCGGCAACAAGCGTATTGTGGTCTTCGACAAGGATGGGAACTACATCACCGAGTTCGGCAGTGCCGGCTTCGATCCCGGTCAGTTCGACGAGCCGGTCGGTGTTGCTGTGGCTCCGAGCGGTACGGTCTATGTGGCCGACACGTGGAACCAGCGCATCCAATCCTTCACCCCATCCGAGGACGGCACCTTCTACTTCCCCGCCCTGCAATGGGACGTCAATGGCTGGTTCGGGCAATCGCTCGACAACAAGCCGCTGATTGCGGTCGGCGCCAATGAGCACGTCTTCATCACAGACCCGGAAGGCTACCGTGTCATCGAGTTCACCGCGGATGGTCAGTTCGTGCGCACATGGGGGGATTTCGGGAGCGGATCTGCAGAGATCGGTCTCGCGGCGGGAGTTACCGTTGACCAGCTTGGCTTCGTCTGGGTGACGGATGCGGGCAATAACCGCATACTAAGGTATAAACTTCCCTGATAGTTATGTAGAAAACACCCGCGATAATCGATGCGGGCAGGCTTGTAAGCGCAAAGTGACAGTCACTTCGTGAAAAGTGACTGTCACTTTGTTTTTTAGGGGGAACGGATGGCGCTCTACAGGTCCACTGCAATACAGGTCAGGGTCTGCTCGACGCCAGGGATGGGTTGAATGGAGGTGGCGATCAAGGCGCCCAAACCGCTGACATCCTTGGCAGAGATGACAGCCACAGCATCATAAGGGCCGAATGTCATGTGGGCCTCGATGACGTTATCCAGTTTACGCATCTGACGAACCACTTCCTTGACTTCACCAGCCCGGATCTTGATCAATACATATGCTTTCATGTCAAACTCCTTTTTGCGCTCAATATCAACTCTTGGATGATCGCAGGAAGATCGCCCAATACACGGCCGCCACCAGCACCGCCCCTCCAATGATATTCCCAATCGTCACCGGGAGCAAATTGTTCCATAGGAAGGTTGACCAGGTCAATTTGTCGAGGTTTGCCACCCTGTCCCCCACTGCGGAGACGTAGGTCGGGTCAAAGTACTTGATAAATAGAGCGTAGGGAATGAAGTACATGTTCGCGACGCTATGCTCAAAACCTGCCGCAACAAATGCCGTAATGGGAAAGACAATGGCAGCGATCTTGTCGATGGTGCTGCGCGCACTGTACGTCAGCCAGACGGCCAGACAGACAAGCGCATTGCATAGAATGCCGAGCGCGATCGCTTGCAGGAAGGTGAGTTCAACTTTGGCCACACCGGTCCGCAGGGCTGCGATCCCGATCGAATTCGCACCAAAGGTGTATTGTTTGGTCAGGAACATCAGGATGACGGTGCCGATCGACCCGACAAAATTGCCAATATAGACGATCACCCAGTTGCGGAGGAGAGCGCGTCCCGTCACCTTGCCATTCGCCCAGGCCATCACGATCAGGTTGTTACCCGTGAACAATTCTGCACCGCCGACGACGACCAGAATGAGGCCCAGGCAGAACACCAGACCCACCAACAGCCGGTTGAAACCATACGGAAAGCCGGTTGTGAATGCCGTCTCCCCGCTGGATGCCGCAATGGCTATGCTGCCGGCACCCACGGTCGTCGCAAAGATCGCGCCCAGTGAGATGAACGCACCGGCCAGAATGGACAGCATGAACATCTTGAGGAAGGGCATCTCTGCCTTGCGCACGCCCAGAAGTTCAGCCCTGGCAGCCATCTCCTGCGGCAGGAGGGCATCAATTCGGAATTCGCTCATATATACCTCTTATATTTGTGAAATTGTTCACGCACAAGTATATCAGAAGCGGCAGCTCATGCCATTCGAGCAATTGTAATCAGAAAGATGTGATATTCTTCCAAGGTCTAGCTGTCAGCTTTTCCTTGCGCTTCCGAACCAGGAGAACGCACCGCCAACCAGGAGTCCAAGAGCGAGAATCGCGATCACGGCCCCCATGACCTTCCCATTGGCAGGCACAACGGAATTGACGACTGGTGAAGTGGGAGTCGCAGCGACCGATGACACAACTGGCAAACGCGTCTGTGTTGGGATGGGCGGTACAGTGACCGCGATAGGCGGGTTTTCAGTCGGGGTTTCAGTGACCACTGAAACCCCTTTTCGGACCAGCAACTTGTTGCCCGGGTAGATATTGTCATCGAACAAATTGTTCAGGCGTTTTAGGTCGTCGATTTTGACGTTATAGGAGATGGCGATCTGCCACAAGGTTTGCCCGGCAAGTACCTCATGGATAACGTCGCCGTCCGGGTTCGGCGTATTGATGACTACAACAGGGACAACCAGCGCATCATTCGCAGGGACGGCTGACTCGCCTCCGACAACCGGGGATGCCGCTGGGGGCGGTCCACCAGTCGTCGGGAGCGCAGCGTCGATCACATAGTACACCCTCCCGCCCGCAACCGCCACCCCCGCACCGATCTCGCTCAGGTTGGGTGAGAGCATGGTGTTCAGGTGAGGCGCATCCCCCGTCCATTGATCCACCGCAGACTGGGCGGACATGCCCTCGCTGCCTGAGGTAATGTTTTCGGCTCGAAACCCGCCAAGCGACAAATCGCCCGCCAGTGGATATCCGGCAGCCAGCAATCTGTCCGTCAGACCGATGCCGCCCGGGCCCGAGTGTGTGACGATGCCGTTGGCCGCCATGAAATCAGCCTGGTTCTGGGCGGTGTACATCAAAAGGGAGTTGATGCTGTAGGCGGGAAGCCCGTTCGAGGCACGCAATGCGTTGACTGCATTGATCAGGTCATTTGCGGAGTCCGCGGCCAGAGGGGCAGGCACAGTCTTTGCGTGCGAAGGCTCCGGACGAGTGAAAGCAAGCAAAAACGCCAGGATTGTCATGAGAGTCGGTAAAAATAAAACGCCGGTACATTTCCGTAATTATATGGGTATTAACGCTTCAGCGATTTGATCTCATTTTGCGTTAAGTCCCGCCATGTGCCTGGGCGTAGATCAGCAAGCCGGATCGGTCCAATTGCAACGCGGACGAGGCGCAGGGTGGGCAACCCGACCGCAGCGGTCATGTGACGGATCTGGCGCTTCTTTCCCTCGCGCAGTTTGACCTCAAGCCAGGCGGTCGGTCCATGCGGAGTGACAGGCTTGGTTCGCGGAGGCAGGCCCGGGTCAGGGATGAGGCGGGCTTTGGCAGGCAGGGTGCGATAGCCTTTGAGTTGAATCCCGCTTTCGAGTTGGGCTATTTTTTCCTGTGTCGGGTCGCCTTCCACCATCACCCAGTAGGTCTTCTCCAAATGATGGCTGGGGTCGGTCAGGCGCTTGATGAGGTTTCCATCGTCCGTCAACAACAACAAGCCTTCGCTGTCACGGTCCAATCGGCCAGCCGCGTAAACGTCGGGCACGTCAATATACTGCTTCAGGGTAGGATGACCGGTGCCTTCATCTGTGAATTGCGAAAGCACCCCGTACGGCTTGTTGAAGACTATGTACCTCATGTTGGGATTATAATCAACGAAACTCAAGAGAGGAGAGTACGATGGCAAAGCAGGAAAAGGTCGTGGTAAAGGGCAAGGTACAAAAGGACAACGCCAACAGGAAAAAATTCAGGATCAACAAGGACAAGGATTTCGAACTGGACATCGAGATCGAGATCGAAGAGGACGGCGAATACGAAACAGAGAAGTTAAGCACTGACAAACTGCCAACCCAAATGAACGACGGAACATCCATCAAGTGGTTCAACAATTTCGCCGTCAAGAAGAACGGGGTTTATATCAATCAGAGATATAGGGTCACCATCCCGGGCCTGGCCAAGCTCCTGGAAAAATCGAGACTGGTGATCTTCAATGGGAACGGCGACCCGTACTACTACAAGGACCCCATCGCCAATGACACCTTCATACTGACCAACGGCGATCCTGCCGTCGGCAAAGGCCCATAGACGGCTCTACGCATCACGGATCGCACGACGCCAGGGGATGTTCTCAACATAGCGTTTACGGCCGGCCTCGTCGCTGAACCTGGAGACCTGCGATATTCAACAGATCCTTTGCGGACTGCAAGATCCTGCTGGAACGCGGGTCTTTTGTTTCTTCAAGAAAACGATAACAGGTGTAATACACGCGCAGGGGCTCATCCGTGCCGTCGAACGTCGAACCGCCATCGAGAAATTGAAGGATCTTCTCCGCTTGGCGTGAAGCAGAATCAATGTCGCCCGTGCGCAGATGGGTCTCAACCAGACCGGCAATTGCCTCCATCGAGAGGGATGCCTGCTTCAGCTCTTCACGGATGGCAAGGGACCTTGCGTACGCCGATTGCGCCAGTTGTACTTCATCCTCCAGCAAATAGGCATGTCCCATGTACAGCATCGCCCACGCCTCCCCGGAACGTTCCGAGATCTTTTGCGCCACTTCAACGGCGCGCTGTGTCTGTTGCAGGGCGGTTGCAGCCTGGTTCAGGAGACCAGAGACCGCGCTCAAGTTGACCAGGGTATAAACCTCCTGTAGTTTATCCCCGATCTCGCGTGCAAGGCTCAGCGCCTGTTCGTGATACGAACGGGCGGCATCAAAGTCGCCCTGCATGCCGGCCGCGAACCCCACATTGGAGAGCGCTCCGACTTCCATGTAACGATCGCCAATATCGTGGGCAAGTTGATAGGACTTCTCAAAATATTCACGGGCGAACGCATAATTCCCATTGACCTCCCCCTCCAGTTTTGCCAGGTGATTTAGCACACGGGATTCCAGTCCCGGATCCTTGACCTCGTGTGCGATTTGCAATGCATCGGAAAAATACTGCCTGGCAACGACCGGCCTGTTTTGTTCCAAAGCCACCCAACCCATTGCGTTAAGGATTCTGCCTTCCTCCCGCCTGTTTCCAACCTTACGGTCGAGTTCCAGGGTCTTGAGAGCATGCGCCATGGCATCCTCCAACCGCCCCAAATGGAGCAGTGAGATGACCCGCACCACCTGAGTGTACAACGCCAATTCGGTGGTCAACACGGCGCTAAAAGTATCCTCCGCCTTTTGGGCGTGTTCAAGAGCCTCCTGATAGTTGCCGATGAAAAAATAATACGCAGACCTTGATAACAACTCTTTGGCAAGACGGTCGGTGTCCTTTAACTGTTCAGCCCACTGCTCCAGGGAATTCAAATCCTTTAATTGCAGGTCACGCTTTCCCATCCGTGAGTGCAATTCGACGCGTTCGGCAACCAGATCGAATCGGGCAGCCAGATCGTCGAAGGGGGTATAGGCGAGAGCCCGCGTGAAATAGTCCACGGCCTGGTGGTTTTGGTAGAGACTGGCAGAAGTTCTGCCTGCGAGGGTGTAGTATTTTTGCGCCTTTTCGCGATGATCTCCCTGCTCGGCATGATAGGCCAGTTCCACGTATCGGCTTTCCAACCCGCCCTGGAATAGATCCTCGAGAGCGGCAAGCGCCAACAGGTGCAATTCCTGCCTGCGCGCACGCATCTGCATCGAATATGCCGCATCGCGCAGGAGACCGTGATAGAAGATATAGCGTAACTCCTGAAGGGGCGACCAGATGGCGGCTTTTTCAGCCTCATCCACATATCGTGAGGTGTTGGTATCGGGACCCAGCATTTGTGCCAGCACATGGACTTCGAACTCGCGGCCCAGCACGGCGGCAGTCTGCACAACATTTTTGACTTCGTGGGTAAGTTGATCTAGACGCGCAACCAGCAGGGCGCGGATATCGCCAGGCAGGACGGATGACCGCCCCCCCTTTACCTGCCGCCAGCCTTCGGGGCTCATCTCCAGCAGGTGTTCCTCCTGCAGGTAACGGATGACCTGTTCAGCAAAGTAGGGATTGCCCTCGGAACGGGTCATGACCAACACTGTCAACTCACGGGAGGCCGGTCCACCCAGCAGGGTCTCGGCCAGGCGGGAAACATCGTCAAAGGTGATGCCGGTTAACTGGATTTCCGTATCCACCAGATCGTCGCCCAACGAAAGTCCCACGCCCTGCTTCCTGTATATCAGAATGACCGCCACAGGATAGACATCCGCCGCGGCAGACAATGAGCGCTTCAATTGGGATAAAAATGCGATGGTGTCCGGGTCCACAAAATGGAGATCGTCCACAGAGAGAATAAAGGGCCGGCGCAGACTTTCGGCTTTGATCAGGGCGATCAGGGCAAGAAATGTGTTGTTATAGCGCGCCTCCGCGTCCAGTTGGTTGTACACGGAATTGTCCCAAAAGATGTCCACCAAAGCCCCAAGTATGGAACGCGTACGGTCGAGTTCACGCACCAGGTCCGGGTCCGGAATGGAAGCGAGCAGGTCATCGATCTTTGAGTCGAAGGCAAGTCGGCGTTCCTCCAGAGGCTGGGTTTGCAGGATGCCGAAATAACGGAACAGCCAGCCGCGCAACGGATTGAAGGAGCGCCGCAGGACCTGGTCGGCCATGCAGGTCCCACACAATGCTTTCCGCTCGTCAAACAGCCTGGAGGAGTAAAACGCCTGGATCAGCCTGCCCTTGCCAATACCCGCATCGCCCGTCAGGGCAAGGACACCTGCGAACCTGCCCTGCCACAACGGCTCGACAAACCTGGCCAGGCGCGCCAATTCGTCGTCACGTCCGACCATTTCCCCCTGGTAGATCGTATCCATTTCATTCTTGCGCCTTCGCAATACGAAAACCTTTTGTTCCGCCGCAAAACCTTTAAAGGACTGTGCCCCGACGTATTCGATCTCGAACCGCTGGGAAACCCTGCGTGCAACCCGTTCATCCACCCAGATCCCGCCGCCAGGCGCGTTCATCATGAAGCGGGAGGCGAGATTGACCCCCCAACCGTAACAGGTGTAGTCCTCGCACATCTCACTGCCCAGGTAACCGGCATGCGCGATGTAATAGGTCACGCCGGCGGTAATGGGGAAGTCCATCCGCCCCTGCAGGTCGATGACAAAATTGAGGGCGCGCCCGATATCGTTCTCATAGGCGACCGGCGCCCCCCACAACATGAGAAGGTTGCATCCCTTGTCGCCAAAATCCAGCCTGGTCAAGAGACCGCCGTATTGTTTCCGCAATTCAAAGACCGCGTTGATAAAATCCGCAAGTTTGCCATCGGGCAGGTCCGGGATGCGCATGAACAGGTTGACGATCTGGCGGAACTCACCGCGCATGTCATGCACGATCACCTCTTCAGGCATGAAAATGCGTGCGATCTCCAGGTTTACCGATGGAGGCGTAAAAGGTGTAGCCTGCGGCGCTTCGCCGCGGAAACCGGCAAAGCGGTGGAAGGGACCTTGGGGCTGTGTCAGGATCGAATCCCCAAGCAGGTCGTTCATCCGCGCCGTCAACAAGATCTCGCGCGCGAACGCGTTGTGTTCCGCGTCCGCCGAGCCGTCCACAGCGGAGCCGCGGAAGTAATAGGTCGCCTGCGCACCATCCTCCGAACGGAGGATGCGCCAGTCTGCCGAACCGACGGTTATGCCGATTTTGACCGACAGGGGGAACGTCCCATAGACCGTGGTTCGTTCGGGGGCGCGCAAAAGTTCCTGCTGAATGACCCAGGCTGAAGCCAGCGCGCGCAGCGCTGTCCGCTTTTCGTCCCCCTCGACAGGAAACAAGGCCATGATGCCGTCGCCTGCAAAACTGACGATCTTTCCGCCGTGCCAAAAAATACTCCTCACCAGCGGATCGAAAACGCTATGCATCAGACCAGCCAGTACCTCTGCGCCGTGTTGTCCGTGTTGCATGAGCGCATCGGTCATCTTCGAAAACCCGGAAAGGTCCAGGAACATACCCACGCATGAAAACTCCCCCTGGAACCTGCCAGCCTGATAATTTTCGATGATCAATTCAGGTACAACGCGATGCATGGATAAATTGTAGCATGTATACCGCACTCGGTCACAATTGCGCTTTTTTTCAGAACTGGAAAGAGCAATCTGTGACCGCACTGGGTATAATATAATTCCCGCATGCCATCCGACTCATATGAGGTCAGAATATGCAATTCATGCGGACTCCGTTACCCTCTCACGGACGCACATGCCTTCGGTACGCGCTGCCCCGCCTGCATGGGTGAGACCCGCGTCATTCTCCGCCGACAACTGGTCATCGAACCAGCGCATGACCTCCCCGATTCCTCCACCCACAAAGTAGCGAAGACTGTCAGGAACTCAAGGGAAGAAAGACAAAAAAGTATGGCAGTCCTGCTCGATAACATCCGCTCGGCATGGAACGTCGGCTCGATCCTGCGCTCGGCGGACGGGTTCGGCTTCGAGCATGCCTATTGCTGCGGCATCACATCCACGCCGGAGAACGAAGCGGTGACCAAAACCTCGCTCGGCGCGGAGGACTCGGTCACCTGGTCGTATCACAAGGACGCGGTCAGGTTGGTCAAGGGACTGAAAAAGGAGGGGTGGAAGGTCTATGCATTGGAGGAGGATGAACGTGCGGTCAAGATACGGAAGGAAAGAGGCGGGAAACAGAGGTCTGTGCTGATCGTCGGCAACGAAGTGACAGGCGTCGACCCCGAACTGCTCGACCTGTGCGACGCGATCTTTTTCATCCCCATGCGCGGAGAGAAGAAGTCGTTCAATGTGGCGATCGCGTTCGGGATCGCTGCATTTGCACTGAAGTAAACAAAAAGCCGCCTGTAACGGCGGCTTGAGTCTTGCAAAGGGCGGATCATCCTTCCGTGGACAGGTGATCCATCTTTTCACGGATCTGGTCCAGCAGTTTCTGGATCTCCTCCCGGTCACGGATCGCGTTCTGCATGGAAGTCTTGAACGCCAGTTTCTGGTTCTCATCGAGCGTTTCGAACAGGTGCTGATCGCGGGCGATCTGCGTGTTCTTGTGCTTGAGCTTGGTCTCCAAGTCGTTTCTTGTACCCCTCATAGAACTGGCGCTCGTTCATCAACGGCCTGGTTTCGTGCGCTCCCTCCGAAAGCAACCTGTCGATCACAGGGAAGAAATTCTCCATATCCACCGGCTTCTCGATGAAGCGGGTTACGCCGATGGTCAATGCGAACTCCTTGTCTTCGGGGGCAACGTAGGTGGCGGAGAGAAAGATCACCGGGATGTCGCGCGTGGACGGATCGAGCCGCAGGCGGTGCACAAGGCTGAAGCCGTCCATTTTGGGCATCAGAATATCTGTGATGATCAAGGCGGGGTGTTTCTTGTGGATGATCTCGAGCGCTTCCACCCCATTGGTGGCTGTCACCACCTCATACCCCTTGAACTTCAACGTTGCCACCAGCAAAACCAGAATATCGGGGACATCTTCGACGACGAGCAGGTAGCCTTTTTGTCTGATCGGTGTGGTCATGAACATATTCTAATCCCTTCCGCCTTTTTGGTGAATGAAGACGGAAGTACTATCATTTATACAGGCGATATTTATTTGCCCGGCAACGGATGAGCAAGGAAAAAGTCCCACAGGGCGCGGGTGGCATCAATGTCCGGAGAGGTATACCCCGCGATCCGTTCAGGGATCGGCTCGCCGCCCGGCCAGGTATGTCCGCCGCCCGTGATGGTATAGAAGGTCACATCAGCGGCGCACCCCGTATAACGGATGCCGCTCACCTGTCCGCTGGCAGGGAGTTCGTCGGGATCCGAGTTACAGCCATTGCGTCCTGCAAGCGTCGCCACCCAATCAGGGATGGCAGGGAAAAAGAAGTCGGTATCGTGGTTACGACCTCCCTGCATACGGGACGATGGGGTCTTCCGTTCCGTGGAAAACCATCGTCGGGACAGGACGGGAAGGTTGGCAGTCGTCCCAGGGGAGATTGAAAGCGCCGGCAACCGTCCCGATGGCGGCGATGCGGTCGGACATTTTGCACGACAGCAGGAAGGACATCCCGCCGCCGTTCGACAATCCGTTGGCATAGATGCGGGACGGGTCGATGTTGTACTCCGCTTCGAGCTTGTCGATCAAGTCGGAGATGAAAGTGACGTCCCGCATCGGGTCTTGACGGGAGCCTGCTTCGCCGACGATGCGCCACCTCATCGGGAAGCGCGTCCCGGCGGGGTAGACCGCGATGAAACCGTACTCGTCCGCCAGGTCGTTCCAGCGCGTGATGTGCATCTGGTGGGCAGGCCACTGCGCGAAACCGTGGATGGTAATCACCAGCGGCGTCGGTTTGGACGGGTCGTAACTCTCAGGGACGTAGAGCAGGTAGGAACGCCGCTCGCCCGAAGAGACTATTGTCCCGTTGGTGCGGTTGATGGCGAAGAACCAGGTCAGGAGGGCAAGGACCGCCAAAACGAGCAGTCCCAAAAGGAAGTAGAGGATGCGTGAGATCATGGCAGAGTATGGAAGATGTCAGGAGCCCGAATATTTCCCCAAAATGAGGCAGGCATTCTGTCCGCCGAGACCAAAACTGTTGGACAGGGCAACCGTGCGGATCCGGTCTGACGCGCCTGCCCGGGAACATAATCCAGGTCGCATTCGGGGTCAGGCGTTTCGAGGTTGATCGTCGGGTGGACGAATCCATCCTCCAGCGACTTGACGCACGCGATCGCCTCCAGCGCGCCTGAACCGCCCATGCTATGACCGATCATGCTCTTCGTCGAACTGATGGGGATTTGATACGCCCGCTCGCCGAAGACGCGCTTGATGGCTTTCGTCTCCATCACATCGTTGACCGGCGTCCCCGTGCCGTGCGCGTTGATGTAATCCACCTGTTCGGAGGAACAACCAGCATCTGCCAGCGCCCAGAGCATGGCGTTGGCGGCGCCCTTCCCTTCCGAGTCAGGCGCGGCGCTGTGACCGGCATCCGACGAGGTGGCGTAGCCCAGCACCTCGGCATGGATGCGCGCCGACCTGCCCAACGCATGTTCGAGACTTTCGAGCACCAGGATGCCGCACCCCTCCCCCATCACAAATCCGTCCCGCTTCGCGTCGAAGGGACGGCTGGCGCGCTCGGGCTGGTCGCCATGTATGCCCGAAAGGACGGTCATCGCCTCGAACGCCACCATCACTTCCGGGTAGATGAGCGCGTCCACGCCGCCCGTGAACATGATATCCGCCCTGCCCGCCCGGATTTGATCCATCGCCACACCGACGGCTTGTGTGCCGCTGGCGCACGTGGCAGAGATGGTGTGGAACGGTCCCGCCGCGCCGGTGTGGGCGCTGATGTAATGACTGGGCATGTTGGGCAGGCCGTTGATCAGAGCCGTCGGGTTTATGCGGGTCCCCTTCATACGATAGCCAAGGGAACTCTCGAGCAGAAGCTCAAAACCCGCGTTGGCTGTGCCAAGGGTAACGCCGCTCCGTTCGCTCTCTCTTTGAACCTCACCAACTGTCAGATTGGAGTCGGCCAGTGCCATCTGGACAGCCGCCAGCGCCATCTGCGACGCGCGCGACATCCGCCGGGCACTCTTGAGAGGAACATCGTAGTTCGATGGGTCGAAATCCACCTCCCCGGCGATCTGCACCTTCATGGACGAGGTGTCGAAACGGGTGATCCTGCGAATGCCGGAACGCCCCGCCAGCAACCCATTCCAGAAGTCATCCACACCGCCCAGTGAACTGACCACCCCCAGACCGGTGACAACCACTCTTTGTCGTGTCATTTGCTGAACCACAATCCGCTGACTTCGTGCGGTTCCGTCGCGCGGAAGACCACCCGCACGTTGACCGCGTCATCCTTCTCGAATTTTGCCTTGTAGTTCACGGCATAGAAATCGCCGGTCTGGACCACGCTCACCACTTCACGTGAGATGTAAAGTCCCAGTTTCGCGTCGCGGTCGGCTTTGAGCTTGGCGAACTCGGCTTCGGTTATGCCGTTCAGCATGTCCTGGTCGAAATCCTGCGAGAAGGCGGCATAGTCACTGGCATTCATCCCCGCCAGCAAATTGTCGGTTTTAGCCTCACTGTAGGCAAGCACAGCCTCGGCATCGTCGTTTTTCAGCGTGGTGCCTTGCGAACCGCACCCCGCCAGCACACCGACCGCCAGCACGATCAGGGCAAGTATTATTTTTTTCATGTTGATCCCTTTCTTCTTCTAAAGTATACCCCCTGGCTACTCCTCCTCATCCACAAAGATGGCCGGCGCGGACCCGAGCGCGTGCTCCCAGATGCCAGCCTCATACATCATGAGGGCAACATCATAGGGGTCAGGCGGGACGTCAAACCCCTGCTTGATGATGAAATCCAGAATGAGCGCGTGAGGCGGTTTTTCCTTTTTAAAACTTTTCTGCACCCGCCCCAGATAGTATTTGGCGCTTTCCTGTGAGATCTGAAATTTCGAAGCAATGATTTGATAGGGCTTTAGTGTATCCATGCGTTGATTGTACCCGATGCGCCTCCACGGCTGTCCGTCTCCCTTACCTGGCAATTGTCCGCAGGTACAGGTCTTCCACTTTCTTTCTTGCCCAGGGAGTTCGGCGCAGGAACTTCAGGCTTGACTTGATGCCCGGATCGTTCGTGAAACATCTGATCGGGATGCGCCTGCCCAATTCATCCCAGCCGAATTGCTCCACAAGCACGTTCAGCATCATCTCGAGCGTAACGCCGTGCAAAGGATCGTTGGACCGTTCGTTTGCCATGAACACCCGCCTTGTCTATTGCCGCACGAACTTGACCCATTTTCCCCTGAGGTCAACAGTGTCCACCATCCAGCCTGCGTCCATCCAGGCGATGATATCGACCTGCGTGCCCTGTTGTTGGTTTCCCCACCAGGCGCGGTCCTCATGCGCCGACGGAGGTAATGCATCGTTCAACACCTGCTCGATGCTCTCGAACGATAAAGTGACCTCTTCCTGGGTCCTGGGAAGACTGCGCAGGTACTTTTCAAGCAGAGCATATTTGCCAGTCATGAGATTTCTCCATAAACAGGTACAGTATTGGTATTCCTGATGTATTACAACGACTCACAGGCAAGGCTCGTGAGCAGGAGCAGGACAAGGGACGCGAGAGGCGGGGCAAGTCGTTTCATGAGGTCAGTCCGTTTTCAGTTTGCAGTCAACTTATTCGATCACGACGCCGTCCAGGTTTTCTTCCGGTTCGGGGAATTTCATATCCAGGTCCTTGAGCGCATCCACCAGCACGGAAGAGATGACCAGGTCGCGGTACCACTTGCGGTTGGCAGGCACGATGTACCACGGGGCGTATTCCGTGCTGGTCCTGCTCAACACATCCTCATACGCTTTCATATAATCGGGCCATAATTTGCGCTCGTCCAGGTCACCCAGGCGGAACTTCCAACGCTTGGCAGGGTCGTTGAGGCGGGCTTGCAGTCGTTCCTTTTGTTCGTCAAGGTCAATATGAAGGAAGAACTTCAGGATGGTCGTGCCGTTCTCAGCCAGCAGCCGTTCGAACTCATTGATCTGGTCGAAGCGCTGTTTCCAGACTTCGGGCGGGACCAGGTTGTGGACGCGCACCACCAGGACATCCTCGTAGTGACTGCGGTTGAAAACGACCATTTCGCCTTTGCCCGGCACCACCTTGTGGACACGCCACAAGTAATCGCGATCCAATTCCTCCTGGGTGGGGACCTTGAACCCCGCCACACGGACGCCCTGCGGGTTGACCCCGTCGAAGACGCGGCGGATCACCCCGTCCTTTCCGCCTGTGTCCATCGCCTGGAGCACGATCAGCACCTTATGCTTGCGCTCGGCAAAGAGCAATTCCTGAAGTTCCTCGAGTTGGCCGTTCAATTTCTCGACCTCGGCAAGCCCATCCTTTTTCCCGCTGTCAAAATCCCCCGTGTCGTTCGCGTCCCAATCCGAAAGGCTCACTTTCGCGCCCGGTTTAACGAGATATTGTTTCATGAGAGGCTCCTTTGCAGTGATTGGAGTATAACGTATCCAACTCTGATGTGTGTCGCCCCAGCAGCATTCCCCCTGGGCAATCCTTACAGCCTTAACCCGACCTGCCTATCCGTTCCAGTTGTTTGTTGATCTCCTCGAGCAGAAGGTTCAACTCGTCCCGTTCACGGATGGTCTGGCGCAGGGAGTCCTGGAGGTTCTTTCCGCCCGTCTCCCGCTGTTCACCCACCAGCTGCTCATTGCGTGCGATCTGCCTGGTCTTTTGGCTGAGTTTTGCATCCAGAAGTTGACGATATCCGTTGTAATAATTGAATTCGTCGAAAGGCCCAGGGGTTGCACGGGGCGCATGGTTTAAGAACTCCCGCACGGTATCGAGGAAGAGTTCGAAGTTGATCGGCTTCGGGATGATGCGCGCCACGCCGATCTTCAACGCGAATTCACGGTCCTCAGGGGCGACGTAGGTGGCGGTGATGAACACCACCGGGATGTGGCGCGTGGCGGGATCGATCTTCAAGCGATGGACAAGACCGTAACCGTCAAGGTGGGGCATCATGATGTCCGCAATGACAAGCCGTGGGTGTTCGTTGCGAACGATCTCCAACGCATCCCTGCCGTTCTGCGCAGTGACCACCCGGTATTCCTGGATACCCAAGGTCGTATCCAGGAGTTCGAGGATGTCAGGGTCATCCTCGACGATGAGCAGATAGCCTTGATTAATACTCATGGTAGCATTCTACCCCCCAGCCAACGCCCCATAAATATTAATTTCATCACCTTTTGTTACAGTGGCGCGATGACAGGTCGCGGCTCCCGTCATCCCAACTCCAGTATCGATCGCTCAGTCAATCTCCTTGTTCAGACATGGATCTTAGTGAATTCAAGATCTTTTCGAGCGCATCGCGGAGATCCTTGTGTGCGTCATTATTTTTGATGGTTGCCACCAGGAATGTGTAATGTTCGATGATCGAATTGAGTTCACGCGCGGACCCATACTGCCTCCAGGCGTCCTCATATTCCCTGACAAGCCCATCGCGAATTTTTTCAGCGAACGCTCCCTGCTTGCCACTCAAATATTCATGGAAATAGCTCACCAATTTCGCCTCTGTCACTCCTATCTTCGCCCAGAAATCATCGGGGGAGACAAGCTCCTCCCTCTCCGCGATCTTCTGGGCATCCTCGATGAGCGCCTTTATTTGAGGGAGCCTGCCCGCTTTTTTATTGTCGGCCCGCAGCATTTGGACAATGATCGCGGTCGCAAAATTCATCAACGGATAGGCATCCTCCTTCATCTTCTTATTCTTGCGATGTTCCCAGGCCTTCCGGTACGCAGATTCCATCTTCTTCAGGGCGGAATTACACGCAGCCTGCGACCGATCCGCCGATATCAGTGCCAGCCGCTTGTACCCGCCCCCGATGATCGACAACCGTTCGGATGTTTCACAGATCGTACCCATGAGCCAATCAAGTTTTTCGATCTGCTCCTCGATCTTTGCCCTCGAAACGCCATACTTTGCGGGAGTATTTTCAAATTCCCGCACAGCCAGCCGAATATTGCAGTTTGCCAGTTGCTCGAATGCCTTTATCGGAGCGTTGGATTTTTCATTTTCTATCGCCTGTTCATAGTAGGATACCGCCTCCTTGAACAGGAACGCTTCGCCGAAGGCCTCTCCCAGGGCACTGAGCAGTGTTGCGTCCTTCAGCCAATCCGGATTGTACTCTTCGATGTCGCTCACCACTGAGCGCAGGTCGCTCTTGATCCTGCCGATGCCCTGCGCCGACGTGGTCTTTGCCAGTTCGTATATCTGGTTGACCTTTGTGATGGCTTCATCGATGTCGACAAACCTGTCCTTTTGATCCCCCCCGCCTCCTGAATTGATGACCAGGCGATAGGTCGGGTCGCCGTAACATTGATAGGCTCCCCAGGTATTGGTCCGGTCTTTGTGCAGGCGGTAGGTTTCGACACGGGCTGCCTTGACCGCGTCGCCAAAGTAGTCACCTTTCAGCAGGCGCTCGTAGAAGACCTCAGCGAAGGTCAATGCCGCGGCGTCGTCCACAGCCCACCCGGCGGCAATGACCGCCTTGACGCCCATATTGATCAACTCTTCGGACAGGCTGGCGGCAAAGTCATTGAATGCGTAGCGGGGGGTCCTGTCCTCCTCTGCGGACGAGAACTTGCCCAGGTGACAGCAATTGATGAAGACCAGCTCCGGGATGTCCATTTTTTGCTTCATCTCATTGGCAGTCAGGAACACGCCGTTCCCAAGCACCATGCCCGTGTATTCCTGAGCTTTGGCATCCCCCGGCTTTTGATATACATATTTGAAGACCCCATGCCCGGCCAGATGCAGGACGCGATAGTCCCTGGAGAACAGCGGGGTCATGATGTCCTCGGGACCGGTATGGATCGCCCGCCTGACCTCGAAGCCGTGTTCCTCCAGTTTGGATGCCACCTGGTGCGCCTCCTGCTCGGCGCCGGGCAGGTTCGCGAAGCCCGCCGGGGCATTTGCCGGGTTGCCGATGACCATCACCTTTTTGTTCCTTACGTCCACCACCCTTTCCTGGAAGTTGAAGGTGCTGAACTGCCTGATCATGCCCATCTGGACGACCAGAGGACGGTCCTCTCCCGACCGTCGGTCGTACATCAGCTCCCAGGGATAACGAGCCGCTTCCTTGTCCACGACGAAGAGCGAACTCTCCATATCCTTGAACGATCCCTTTACGCGGTTGGGGACCGTCAACTCGAACATGGCTGAGGCCAGGTCCTGGTCCCAGTTGGGGAAATGCACCGCCCGTTCGATCAATCGATCCAGGTTCGGCCGCTGGACGGGCAGGCGTGAGTCCTCCGACCTGGCTCGATCGGTCGGCACGGAAAAGATCAGCGAGCCGTCCCCTTTTTCATCGGTGCGGATGTAAATCCTCTTCCACCAGCCTGCCGGCTCCTCGTATGCGGTCCGCTTCCAGCCGCCCTGCAATTTTTGCAGTTTGCGTTCGATGACAAATTCCTCGTTACCCGGCAGGGACGCCAGCGCCTTGACCGCCAGGATCGCCTGGTCCTTGAACAGTTCGACGAATTGGACCTCAGTGATGCGGATATTGTAGCGATTGCGGGACTTTCCCTGGTCAGAGACGACGATCTGCGAAAAACTCCTGTTGGCTTGCAGCACGGCGGAGAGGATCGCATCCACCGAGTTTGTGACCGAGAGCCCGTTGCCGCCCGTGCCGATCAGCAGGGTGGAGACCTTCAGTTCGCCGTCCTCGCCCACGAGGTCGTTCTCCACCGCTTTGATGCCATACTCCCGCAGGGCATTCGCAAAGGAGGTCGTCAGCTTGTGCGGGGATAGTTCGCCCGCCTTCCCCAATCCGACGATGATCGCCCCGCGGGGTTTCTTCCCAGGGTCATTCAAGATGACATCCGCCGTACCTTCGGGACCCGGGTAACGGCCGAGTTGGAGACGGTCGGACAGGCGGTCATTCAGATGGTGGTCGAGCGCCTTCTCGGCGCTGTATAAACCGTCGCCTTCGTAATGCCCGACCGCCACGGGGTTGCTGCAAAACGACAGGTTGCCGTGTACAACAGACACCTTGACCCGCTTCGTGGAGGTGGGCTGGTGGCGAACCGGCGAAGCCCCGAGGACCGTGGTTTCGATGTCCAGTTGTGACGGGTAGATCTCCACGTCTTCGTCGCGGAGCAGGTATCGGTCTTCCTGGCTGCGGTCATATCGGGGCGGCGTCTTCGACAGCCGCGTAGTCGCTCCATCGTTCAGCAGGTCGTAAATGGCCGCAAATGACTCCTTGTGGTTTGCCAGGTCGCCGTGCGGCGCATCCATATAGTAGATCCGATCCTTTTCCATCTCGGGCAAAATGCCCGACTCCCAGGGGACCGTGCCGTCGCCCTGGTTCGTGCCCACGAAAGCGATCTCATCCTTCCCGCCCAGGTCGATTGCAACGGGCGCCCCGCGCCCGTACCCGGCCACGTAGATGACCGAGTTCCAATCCCCGACATTCTCCTTCCCCCTCTCCAGGAATTCGTGGAACTTTCTGGCCTGCTCCAGATCCTTTCCCTGCGGTTTTATCCATTGCCTGCCCGCGTTGGGGAGTTTATCCCACGTGCCGGCATCCAGGAAGTTCAATGGACCGTCCGCATCCATCGGCAATAATTGCAGGACGCCCGGAAAGCGCACGATGACATCCAGCAACTGTTTGGTCGAGTTCCGTATGTCGAGCAGGGCAAGCATGCGGAAGGTCTTTTCGCGGCCCATGATCAAACGCGGGATCTGATACGACCCTTTGTTTGGCGTCCCCAGCATGACGAACCGTGAGCCATCCCGCTCTCTGATCCTCTCCCAAAGTTCCTTTCGCTGCCCGATCATCGCCCGCGTCACCAGCCCGCCCATGGAATGGGCCACGATGCGGATCGGTTGTTTGGTCTCCTTCAGTTTCGCCTCCAGCACGTCTGCGAAGCGGCTCGCCTCATCCATGATGGACAGGCGCCAGTCGTAAGGGAACGGGATGACCTCGTGGGTTGCGCTCAAATATTCCACCAGGTTTGCATAGGCAAGCCCCACCAGCGCCTGCGGCTGGATGTTCTTGCCGGCGATCTGAAGGTTGGCGATCCTCCCCTGCGCCAGTTCCAGGACATTCAACCAGACGCGGTTCCCGCCATCGGCAAGATGCGTTCCCATGATCCCAGGCAGGACGTAGACGACCGGCTGTGACAGGTTGGCCCGTTTCTGGAACGAGCGCGTACCCAGTTCGAGTTCTGGAATGGCGCTGGCGTACGCTTCCTCGAGCGGCCGGAAGCCCCTGGCGCCCAGCCTGCCAGTCGGGACCGTCAGGGCCTCTTTGATGACCTCTGCCGTCCTTTTGGTCGAGAAGTAACTGGAGTGATGCACCCCCGGTCCTTTGTAGAAGAAATAGCGCCCGTCCCTGCGGGTGGGTCCCCCGTACATGGCGGGCGTTTGCACCACCAGGTCGTGTTCGTCTGAATAAAAGAGGTCGGTGAAAAATACCGCCAGGCGGCCAATCACATCGTTCTTTTCGACATCCCCTGCGATCACGCTCAGGTCAACGTCAAGTTCCACGTCCGGGCGGTTGATCAGCTTGATGAAGTTCGAGTCAGGCGTCATGGAAGCCAGACCGGGCATCGCCTGCGGGTCGGCGGCCTGCTTCTTGAAATCGAGCAGCAGGTCTGTGATCAGACCGTAGGTCTCCGCCGCGCCCGGGGGCAATAACTTCCCGATCACATTGATGATGACCTCCAGCCAGCGGTCGAGTTTTTTTCCAGCCAGGGCGGTTCCGCGCGCCGGGCAGGCAACCCGCACAAAGCGCTCGACAGAGATCTTTTTCTTCGTCAACAGGCTGGAGAGTTCAGCCAGGGCTTTGGCAACCACCTCGTTCTCGGCGACCAGGCTCAGGTCGTCGGCATCGAACGGGGGTTTCTTGTCCTTGCGGCTGCCGCGGCAGAGCAGTTCGCCCACCAGTCCGCCGCGCGAGTGGGTGATCAGATGCAGTTTCGCGCCTGCGGGCAGCCTTTTGACCAGGTCCAGGGCGTTCTCGACAGGGCTCAGCGAGAGGGTTTTGTGGTCGTACCCAAAGATGCGGTCGCCGTATTCCTGTTGCAGGAGCTTCCAGACCTGCGGGTGAAAACCGCCGAAACCGCCTGCCGTGCTGGAAAAAGTCCCGTGGATGAACAGAAGGATCGGTTTCTTTTCCTTCAACTTGAGCAGTTTGATGTCGGCGCTGGGCTTGTCGAAGCCCTTGTCGAACCGATACAGACCCGTCCTGGGCATGATTTTTTTATCCCAGACCTCGGCGAATTTGGTGGCTCCGAGCTTGACCGGGTCGAATTTGAGCACGCGCAATGCCTTGAGCGCCCAGGTGGTTGCCCCGCGGGATGTTTCGCCGGTGGGAAGCCGGGCGGGGATCTCCAGCACATCCGCCTCCTCCCCACGGGACAACTGGAACTTGAACTCTGTTTCCAGTTCCCCCACTGTGACCCAACGGTGGATATCCTCCTCGTAGATCAGCTCGACCACATCGTTCTTTTTCAGGCCTTTCAGCATCTGGTAACTCGAGGAGGCGCGGTCGTTCGAGAATTGCACCGCATCAGACACCGAGAAATTCCCCAAATTCGTGCCAAAGTTGACGTTCTTCAGGCTCTCGTCATGATTTCCCAGGACTTTTAGAGTGGTCATTTTGTCTCCTTATCCGCTGACAGCTGATCTTATGTCAATTGTTCGATACTACGTACAATCACAGTAATTCTGAAAGGTATTTGAGCGAGTTTCACGTAATAAAACCAAATTCAAACTTGCAGGATTTTCGTGATTGCACTTGGGAATCCAAAAATCCGCACAGAGTTGGATGACATTAGTTTAGGTCAAAACGGATAAAAATACAAGCATTTATTTCCGACCTTCGGATAGGAGTTTGGACAAAAGGCTCTTGGCCACGGATTTCACGGATTTCACGAATTCTCACGAAAAAAACAAAGAAAAATCAGTGCAAATCTGTGTTAATCCGTGGCAAAAAGAAATTGCCCGAACTTTCGTCCGAACATCGATTTATTTGTGTTTAGAGGGACAAATCTTCTCCCCATTGCTCCTGCCACCGTCGTTTGCGGAACCCTACTGCCCGCAGGGAAAGAATGTCACGTCGCCATAGGACGGGCTGCGATAGGTCCCGTCGTCACTGATGATCTGGTAGATGAAATACGACTCGCCCATCAAGGGAGGGAATTGCAGGTTCTGGTCCATGCTCCCGCCGCCGATGATAACGACTCTGCGCGTATCGCCGCTCTGACGACGCAGGTCGAGCGACTGCCAATCCGACGTGACGCCGCTGTTCTTGTCCTGGATGTGATAATAGACCGCCATGCCGCGGTTGATGTCACTGACCTTGACCGTGATCGTCAATTCGTACGGCGGCTGGTAACAGTAGAAGGTATTGACCGATTTTCTTATTTCGAGCACCAATGACTGGGACGTGGGGACAGCCGTTTGGCTGGGAACAGGCGTCGGCGGAATGTCCTGAACCGTCGCGGGCGGCGCGCTGGTCTGGGTCGCCTGGAGCGTCGGGACGACCTGTGATGTCATCTGCGCCTGCGCCGCCTGCAGGGTCAGTTGTTCATTGGCAAGGCTGGTGGCCATCACGCGCAATGCGATCTCTGTTTCCGCAAGGGATGGCTCGGTCGGTTCAGCCGACCCGGTTGGCTCCCCCGTGACACTGCTCATCAAATTACAGGACAAACCGATCACTACGACTAAAGAGAGAATGACAGTCTTGAGGAACTTTATTCTGGCTTCCATGATGCCCTCCGCACTTTCTCTCAAAAGCGACCTTGATTCAATTGTCAGACCTGTGGTGATTATAATCCTCCCCTTCCGAACTGGGACGATCCGAGGGGCTGAAGGCAGTTAGCCACAGAGAGCACTGAGTTGATTGAGAAAAAAACTCAAAGATCTCTGCCGTCTCACACCGACGTGCTCGCGGCACGAACGGTGCGGGCTCTGCGGCCAAGCCCACGCAACTGGACACTCATTGGGACTAAAACTCCATCGAGTTCAACAACTCCCGCAGCGCGGACAGCTCAGCGAGCGTCAGCGTCACGCCCTTCCCCATCTTCATCCCGTCCCCCGACCAGTCGCGGATGTCGAACTTGGGCTCCCTGTCGTTCCAACTGATCAGGTTGAGTTCCTTCGACCAGCCGCTGGCGGAAGTGGACAGGACGCCAAGCTTTTGCACGATCTCGTATTTGATGTCGGACATGAGTTAATTCTCCTTTGAATGGTTTCCGTATTCCCATTGTTCAATACGGCCGGCAGTATGGCGCACAGCTATTGACCGATTCCAGTTCCGAAATAAAGATGCGGATGTGTGCATAGGAGTCGTCCAGCAAGCCACTCACCGTCGCATCCGGCTCGCCTGCCTTGAATGCCTGGAAGGCGCGGATCACATCTCCCATGTAGTTGACCAGTTCGCTCTTTGCCGTCCGCATGCAGGCTGGCACATCGACCGCCTGCGTATCCATCAGAATCTGCTGTAGAACCGTAACGGGGTATTCGATGGAGGTGCGCGTACCGTCCGTTGTAGAGATATAGACTTCGTCATACCTTGTCATCTGGCTGACAAGAATGGCGGATGTCTCCTGCACAGCGTCCACTTCACAAGGAATGTAAAAGGAACGCCAGGCATAGACTCCAGCCGCGGCAACGATCACCAGGGCGGTCAGTGCACCCGCCCACCATGGAACACGGTTCGATCTCTTCACTGCGCCTGCCTCTTCCTTTATTAGTCAACCGCCCAAAGCGGACTTTTTATCCGCTGACCAAAAGCACGGTACCTTCCTCCCACTTCAGCGTAGACGAAGGCGCCTGCTGTTTGCGGACCTGCTCCGCCATCTGTTTGACGATCTCCATGCGCCGCCCCGCCGCCCACGGATATTTCTTGTCCCATTCGGCATCGGTTTTCGGGAACCAGATGATGGCAAATGTGTCAGCTCCGCCGAATTCCCAATAGAACTCACAGGTGTTCTTCCTGAACAACGAACCTTCGATGAATTGAACCTTGCCCGACCGCCCCTGTGTGATGATGTTGACCTTGGCCATGTGAAACGCTCCTCTAAGGATTGGATTGGTCTTCCATTGCCTGCATGATGGCGAGTATAACGCCATCCAGGTTCTTCGTCACATCGTTGTTCCAAAAGCAAATGCAACCGTAGGGGCGACTCGCCAGGGGCTGACTCTCGTCTTGTCTCGCAAGACTCTCTTACTTGACGCAACGCCCAACGGCATGGAAGAGTACCCGACGGGTATGATATCGCCCCTACCCGTTGAACGCCTCCGCCAGCAGCCTCTCAAACGCCGAGAGCCGCCCGCGCACGAAGTCCCTCGCGACACCGTACTCGTAGAGTAAGCATCCTGAAAGGGCGAACGAAGCGAGCGGGAGCGACTCGATACCTGCACAGGCTCAGCGCATTGTCTGCGCCACCTGTCCAGGTGACAGAGAAGGGGTATTCAAAGGTGGATCAGCCTGTACGAATCTGCTTTCGCCAGATCCAATCTGCCAGGAAGAACAAGCCGATCACGGCAGGTAATCCCGCGATGATCGCATAAGTCATCCAGGGGAATCCGCGGTCGCGGAAAAAGACCACGTACCAGATCGCCCAGCCGATGAACAGGATCGCGCCAAACCACTCCCGTTTCCAGGCAATGTAAATGGCAACCGCAAGCAATATGGAAGGAAGCAGGTGCATGAACAGGGCAAGGAGGGTCCCCCAAAAGCCGAGTCCTTCCTCGAACACATCGAACGCAAACAGACTGATGAACAGCACGAACAGGATGCCCGCAATGCGCGGCGTCCACAACAGGGTTTTCTTGAGGGTATTGTTCATGGCGTCCTCCAATACCATCATAGCACGCCCGCATTATTATTCAAGTCCATGGGCGAGTACCGCTACATCATGCCCCCGCACGAAGTCCCAGAGCCGCTTTACGGCAAGCGGGAGCGACCCCTGGTCTCGACGTTTTCAGTTAGCCCCACAAGAACTTGCGAAGGTTTTATTCTGCGGGCTTTGCCCTTGAAACATGCCTTTACAAGGTATGTTGGCTCAACTGCCACTGATGATATTCTTGAGAATACCACCGCCAATGCCGGCCACGCCTTTTTGCTCGCCGCCAGATTGAGTGAAAGTGATGCCGCGCTTGATGCGATCCACCAGGCGCGAGAACGGCAGACTCTGCAGGTAAACCTTGCCGGGTCCGGTCATCTTGGCGAAGAACAAACCTTCACCGCCGAACAGGGCGTTCTTGAAACCGCCCACGAACTGAATGTCGTAGTCAACCGTCGTGGCAAAGGCAACGAGACAGCCGGTATCGACGCGCAGGGTTTCCCCGGCAGCCAGATCCTTTTCGATCACCGTCCCGCCCGCGTGCACGAAGACCATACCGTTCCCGCTTAGTTTTTGCAGGATGAAGCCTTCCCCGCCGAAGAAGCCGGCGCCGAGTCGCTTCGTAAAAGCGATTTCGATCTCGGTCCCGCGCGCCGCGCACAGGAAGGAATCCCGCTGGCAAAGAACCTGCCCGTTGAACTGGTCCAGGTCGAAGGCCACGATCTTGCCCGGGTAGGGGGCCGCAAAGGCCACGTGCCGTTTACGCTGCTGGTCGGTGTTCAGGAAAGTGGTGATGAAGAAACTCTCGCCGGTGACGATGCGTTTGAAGCCGGAGAACAGCCCGCCCTCCATGCCGGTCTGCATTTCGATGCCATCTTCCATGTAGGTCATTGTTCCGACTTCCGCGCGCACGCCCTCGCCCGGGTCAAGTTCGACTTCCACCAACTGCAGGTCATTCCCAATGATTTTATAATCGAGTACATCTGCCATGGTCATGCTCCTTTGGAAAAAATGGTTGGATTTTCGCTACTTCATTTTACTATGCCACACATCAAATTTGCCAACCCGCCTCTGGGAAGTTTCAGAACGGACATTCAAGTTCGATACGGCTACGCCAGTCACCCATTGACACCTTGACCTTTCTATAAACTCAGGGCGGCGCTTCGCTCCTTTTCGAGAGTGGTGAGTAGTTTACTCGCCATCAATCATCTTTCAAGGTTTCGTTCGTTTCCTTCTGTTTCGAGGGCAGTGCTTGTCGGAATACGAGCAATAGACACAGCAATCTCCTGTCTTTGGACGTAATACTGCGCCGCAACTGGCGCATTGAAAAAAGATCACTCCGGTGTCAGGAGGCATCCGCTCGTGTTTGGCAAATCCACATTGCGGACAGGTAATGACAGCATCCAGTTCAATTGGCTTGTTCATCATTTACCCTTGAAAACTTTCAGCAAGCAATGATTCAAGCAGCTCCTCCACACCTGCCCCGTCGTTCTTTGACGGGGTGCCACGCGGACTCGCGAGGCTCAAACGCCGAGATCCGCCCCCGCACGAAGTCCCCGAAGCGGAGCATCCTGAAACGGCGAGCGCAGCGAGTGGGAGCGACTCGATGTCTCGACTGGGCTCGACAACCGCCCGCGCCACCACGCCTGCAAAGGCAGAGAGTAGATATTCGAGAGTGGAGAGTAGTTTGCTTTCCATCGCAAGGGATTATATCGGGTAAGCGGTCATGCCTGCTTTCATCGCGCCAATGACCGTTCCATCCACTTCATTTGCGCCAGGGAAGAACCATTCTTCGGCATCATAACAATTATCGGAATACTTGTAGATGGCAAAATCCCAGTTGTCCATTTGACCATTCCACGTGAGGCGGCAAACAGGGGCTGGTTTCACATGGTCGGTGCGATCCAAATAAAGGTATTTGCCTTTGAAGCGGGCAGAATAACCAGGCTTGACTTTGTTTCCAAAGAAAGCCCGCATCATGGGAGACGCTTTGAAATTTTTCTTGTTGAAGTCGTCTATCAATTTTTGTACTTCATCATGAACTTCAAGGGGGATGATTGGTTTTCTCGGCATGTTTATGCTCCAAATGATTCAGCCAGCAGACTTTCAAACAACCCGTTGACCAGCCTCCTCGCCTCGGACATGTGCCCGTAAGGGTATACCATCTCCAAAGGAGGCATCCTCCCGCGAAGACTCTGGGTGCCTGGAACGTGAAATGATCTCTGCCAAGGTCTCATGGTAGTACTGCGCTTTCTCTTTGGATGCAAAATCGCCAAAACTGATCTTTAGCCCTGATCTGGTTTTTACGAGCAGGTCATATGAATTGGGACTATCACTCCAGGTATGAGTCTCCAATTCAGGTTCGGAGATTTCTTCAAAACGATAGTCAGTTTCCCTGTACGCACGGACCGCATCGCTCCAACCATAGGTCAGCGTTGACCTGTCGCCGTCAAAGCAGACATGTTGATTTTGGGCAAAAAGCGCGATGAACATGATAAACGCGCTGGCAGCCACCATGACAATCGAAAAAACCAGGGAGATGAAAAACGACGGGTTGAAAAAACTCTCCCAGCGGACCTTGAACAGCAGTTCGTAAGGTGCAAGCAGAGGGAAAAGACTGACAAGAAAGATGCCAAATCGAATGGCGGGATGAACCCGTTTATCGAATACAAGTGTTTGACCAGATCGAGTGATTTTATCCATGGGGGTCAGAAAGTGGATATTCGGGAATACGAGTTTAGCATTGAACTTTTCATGCTAACCCGTCCGACAAGGGCGGACTTGCTGAATCAGGTACACTTATTATAAAGCCCTTCCAGACGGTTTAGCCATTAAACATCTTCCTCCACAGACTCTCAAATCGCGCATGCATGAAATATGGCGAGTCCCCTTTAGGGACGCCATCACACACCTGCTCCATCATATCTTTGACTGGTGCCGCATAGACTCGCGAGATTCAAACGCCGAGATCCGCCCACAGGGATTGCAATTTTTCTTCCTTCTTCATCATACTCTTCTTGATCCAACTGTTGACTGCCTCCAGTTCGATTGGAGTCTTGCTTGACGGCATCGCATTGCGCTGGAAATAATACTTTCCATCAGCGAAAAATTGCACTGCGAGCTGTTCTCCTAACTGATCGCCTACATACCTGCGGCTGGGTGAACTATTATCAGGCTCTCCAAGTTTGTTGATTTCTTTATCGATGATCGGGATGAGCATGAATAAGCCCAGGTCTTTATCACTTCAATTTTGCGCCCGAGACGAAACACGGTCCGGCGAGTGTCCTCACGCATGTGCGAATTGCAGAAGCAACGAAGACATTCCGATGATAAGAATTGTTCCCGGGAAGGAAACTTCAAGGCTTCCATGTTTACACATTATTCTTCCAACTTGTCTTACGCTCGCCTTCCCGCAAATTTCTGACGTTCCCCAGTCGCATCTGGGGAGGGACACGGATGGGGCAGGTTTATGCCTCAAACGTCCTCCGCTGTGTCCCTACTCATTGAACAGCCTCCTCCAGCAAACTGCTCAAACAGCCCCTCCACCTGCCGCGTGGACTCACCCATCCGCCCCGCAGCAACTCGACCCGCGCCACCACGCCCGCAAAGCAGACCGTGGACGATAGACCGTTGACCGTGGTTTTCCATCGTCCATCGTCTACCGTCCACCGTCAAAAGATTGCGCCAGCAGACTCTCAAACAGCCCCTCCACCTGCCGCGTGGACTCGCCCATCCGCCCCCGCAGCGACTCGACCCGCGCCACCACGCCCGCAAAGCAGACCGTGGACGATAGACCGTTGACCGTGGTTTTCCATCGTCCATCGATCTACCGTCCACCGTCAAAAGATTGCGCCAGCAGACTCTCAAACAGCCCCTCCACCTGCCGCGTGGACTCGCCCATCCGCCCCCGCAGCGACTCGACCCGCGCCACCACGCCCGCAAACTCTTCTTGCAGGCTCAGCGGTGGGACAGGAATTACGCAAGTTCTTTCAATTTTCACAGTCAATATGTGCAGACGTAACTTGTGCAGTTGCATTAACCAATCTATCAGTACTTGCGCTATCTACAAAGTACATATGAACAATGAATTCAGGATTTGCTAATTTTCGATTAGCACGTGATCGATGTAATGCTTTTCGAAAATAACATTCTTCTATTTCAGTTATGCCAATATTGCGGCATCGACCAACAATTCGCCACCTTCGCAAATTAAATACATCGCCAGATTGCAAAGCCTGAAATTCTTTTCGTCTTTCTCGATTATAAATCATTTCAGCAATGTCAGATAAATCAAGATTATGCCATCGAACATTGATAATTTCGCAAACTAAGGACACCTGTTTCGCCAGTATTACTTTTGAGCGTCTAACATGTTGCCAATCCAAATTTCTGCAAACATCTTCAAATTTGCCAATTCCCATTTTTTGTCATTTACTCTTACGGATCCCCAAACATCTCCAAAAACACGGACTGGAGCAGGGCATCGCCGAGATCGTGCGCAGTCCGCCGTAGTTGACGCAGGCGGTCGGCGCGCGCCAGCAGGGACGCAATCCGCTTTTGCTCGGTCAGCGGGGGAAGGGGAATTTCATGTTCAGCAAATCTTCGGGTTAAATCTGGTGAATGTTGCGCCAGTTGATCTGACAATTGTGCCAATTCAAGTTGTGATTTCGAAAGAATAAACAAGATAAATCATCGGTCAAATTTTTCTGTCAGATCGCACAAATTGACAAAATATTCAGTTGTACAATCGCCATGAACTTCTGGCTACAAACAACTTTGCCAATGGCATATGAGCCAATTTGCAATAACGAACATGCTTTGCAATGCAAATCGATCATTCTGTACCAACTATATTCTTGCGGATTGGTACATCGCCAATCAACAAGTATTTGCCTTGATACAATTGCAACATGCTTCAACTGCAGAATAACAACAAGATAGACATTTCGTCATCATCTTGAGCAACATCGGTACTGATCTCATAATTCATGCAACATTTACCAATTACTACATTCATTCATTTCACCAATTTCTTCAATTCTTCAATTTCACTCAACATCACGCTTTCCAACCGCGCCAAGCGTTCCAGCGTCACAGACGGCTTCTCGTGATAGACAGCGTCCGCATCCACTTGACGGTAGCGGCTGGCAGAGAGATCGTACTTGTTGGCTTTCACTTGCTCCTTCGTCACCCAGAACTGGCGGGTCAGACGATCCAATTCAGATTGGGGAGCAGAGATTTGAGATTCGATATTCGACAGGCGCGTTTGCGCGGCAGATAAATCAGCGGCAGATTTGCCATTCGAAACAGAATCAACTGCATGGTCGAAGGTGAGGCGATTAATCTCCGCCTGC
This sequence comes from uncultured Chloroflexia bacterium, assembly GCA_963718215.1. Classification (GTDB taxonomy): domain Bacteria; phylum Chloroflexota; class Anaerolineae; order Anaerolineales; family Villigracilaceae; genus Defluviilinea. Next base: position 11,811 of record CAVQYK010000022.1, on the reverse strand, counting down.
ATCTTTCGTCTTTCCTCCTTCAACGGCGCAAGCAAAGTCCGCAATTCATCCACGCGCAACTTTCTACTTTCCACGAACTTCTTATTCGTCCGCTTCTCCCAACAATTCACCACATCGGGAATATCATTCTCATCAATTGCCACCCGCTTATCGTCCAGCGAAAAACCATCGTGCGCCATATCATAGAACCAAATGTCCTTCGTCTGCGCGCCGCGCGTGAAGAACAGCACCGCCGTACTCACCCCCGCGTACGGCTTGAACACACCCGAAGGCATCGACACCACCCCGTCCAGCCGATTCTCCTCGATGATCCTGCGACGCACCTCCACATGCGCGCGGCTCGACCCGAACAGCACCCCATCGGGCACGATCACCGCCGCCCGTCCGCCCATATCCAGCGCGCGCAAAATCAAATGCAGAAAAAGCAACTCGCTCTTCGTCGTATCCGAAGGCAGCGTGGGATGAACGCCGCCCTTATCCACCGCGCCCTTGAACGGCGGGTTCATCAGGATCACGTCATACTCGCGCTCATCATCGAACGACTTCGACAGCGAATCCATGTAATAGAACTGCGGCGACTCGATCCCGTGCAGCATCAGATTCATCGACCCAATCCGCAGGATGGTCATCCCCAAATCATTATCGAAGCCCCGCAAATATTTCTTCGACGACATGAACGTTCTTTCCGCCGCCGACAACTGGTCGCCGATCAGATGGTGTGCCTGCCCCTCGGCATCGTACTCCAAAATCCCCGCCGACGTATGCTTCTCCAAAATATACTGGTGCGCGTTGACGAGAAACCCGCCCGTCCCGCCCGCCAGATCGCCAATGCGCTCGCGCGGCTTCGGATCCACCATCTGCACCATCATGCGGATAATATGCCGCGGCGTGCGGAACTGTCCACCGCGCCCCGCAAACTGCATGTGACCCAGCATATACTCATACAGATCGCCCTGCACATCCTGATTCTGCTCCGCGATCTTCATCTGATCGATCAAATTACACGCCTCGATCAACAACCCCGCCTTATTGATCTTACACTGCGCCCCCTTCATATACTCCCCAAACGACGACTTCACATCAGCCAATTCGACCAACCCTGGGAAGACGACATTCTTCAGATGACTCAACGCCTCCTCCGCCTTCATCTGCGTCCAATACCCCCAACGCATCTCCTTCTTAACCGACGGCTGATACGTCGTCCCCTTGCGTTTTGCCTGCCTCTCAGCCGCATTCTCGCGGTCATCCAGCCGCTTCAAAAACAACAAATACGAAAACTGCTCGATCGCATCGAGCGGATTAGACAGTCCCCCCGTCCAGAACTTATCCCAGAGGGCATCTACTTGCGAGCGGAGTTTAGGGTCGGTGAGCATTTAAGATTTTCGTCTCGTAGTTTTCTTTGGTTTCTTGGCTTCGATTGAGTTTCAATGACTTTTCAGCTTCTTTGCGAACACCTTGTGCAGGATCAAATTTTGCTAATATATTCCTTTCAACTGTTTCACTGCTCCCTCATCATACTCTTGTATCAATCCAAGTGCTTCCACTGATTTTCGTCGCACAACTGCATCAGGTCTACTGCTCATCTCTATTAACATTAGTGTAGCGATGTTTTTCTCTTGAGAGTCGTTGCTTTGCAATTGCATTCCATAATCATCAATTTGAAGTAATGTCAGCGGTTTTTTAATTAATTGTTGGGCTTTTTGAAGATCTGATTTATTTCTTTTCGTAGGTCGTCAATGATACTCTCTGTCTTCTTAATTGTCTTCAGCAAATCCGCTTGTTTTTCAGTTAATTCATCAAAAGATTTGAAGGTGGCGGCATTTCTTTTTTCAAACTCTTCAGTTGGAGCCTTTCATACTTATTTTGGGTATTTTGTAATTGATCTCGAGCCTTCTCCAATTGGTCGGTCGATTTGTTTATAGTATTTCCAATTAACCGAGTCCTCCAGCAATAGTTAAGCTTATTCCAGTGAAAACAAAACCAACGACTGCAAGCACTAAATTGGCAGTTGAATGTACGTCATTTACAGTATTCTGAGATATTTCAAGAGCCAGTTTATACAGGTCAATTGTCTGATCAGTTGTTACTTGATTTTGAATTTGTGTAGCCACCACATTGGTCGGTGCAACAATGGCGGTTGAAGTCACGGTTAGCGTCGAATTGGGAATTGCCAGTACAAGAAATTCGATCTACCTTTTACCAAAGCAGGTGTAGCAAGCAAAAAAACTAATCCCAACAGTAAGATAATGGTTGATCAAATCGCTCTCCGCGTCATTTTGCCTCCTCAAATTCCTGCTTGACAAATCATGCTTGATACTTTATCAAGCAACTCAGTTGGAAGGAGCAGGCTTACTTAGTATCGAACAAGCATTTAGTCCAACACTTTTCTCGATCTGACTAACTGCACTTGCCATAGACAAGTCGGCGACTACTGTAACAAATATTATTGGCATTGTTAGTTTTAGCCGAGTGCGAATAATTTCAAATACTCTCAAGCCTGTCCTGCGAATATTGCCTTGCGGAAAGTCGTTTTTACCATCTTTTCCAACTGGCATGATTACGTCAAGAATGACTAAATCTGGTACTGTGTTTGTCTGAATTGCATTCATGTAAGGTCGCAGCCTGCGCCCCATCTGTCGCTTTACACACAATATCCTTCAGGCTTTAGTCCATCTAAAAGGGCTTTCGCGATATAGGGTTCATCATCAACGTAAAGGATTCGTCTACTCATAGGTTTTTTTCCGCATCTCAATCGGATATATATTCGTGATAGTAGTTTTCCAGCCTAATGGTGTCTCAATTGATGGGGAGGCGATTATCTCGCCACCATGTAACCTAAGGATTTCTCTCGCTATACCCAGCCCTATGCCAGACCCGACCACATATATCTGCGTAGCAGATTGAGAACGATAGTATCTTTGAAAAATGAGTTCAGTCTCGTTCTCGCAAATCAAAATCATGATTGACAATCGCCAACTTAGCTAAATTTGGCAATAAACTGGAGGTTACGGAGATTTCAGATTTTGTGCTTGCATATTTGATTGCGTTATCAAGTAAATTCACTACCGCCTGTTTAAATAATTGATTATCGATCATTACCTTACCATTTAGCTTTTTTATCTCTTCAGCGTCTACATTAATTCTAGAAATGTCTTTGGCATGAGCCAATCCTTGCACCGTTCTTGTATATTCAATTATTTTTCCAAGAAAATCTTTTTCAAGTGACAAAGTAATATTTTTCGATTGCCCCTGTTCACTTGCTACCCAATGAAAATTTCTTGTCAGACGTGTAGCCCAATCCGAAAGCTCTACTAAAGTGGCGAGACTGTTTTCGATGCGTTGGGGATTAGTCTTTTGCCCGTGCCCTAAATGTTCTTAATAGGTTCTCCGCTTGGGCTCGGATCCGATTTATAGGCGCTAGAATTTGGTGACTTACATTCTCCAGCCAATGACTTCGCATTTCAGTTATTTGCGTTTGTCTCTGCTAAAGCAAGCAGTTTCCATAAGCCGTGGCTATGAATGTAGCTGCCTGAATTAATAATGAAAGTTCTTCGCGAACATCCAGATCTTTTGATTTGTCCTGCTTAGATCACTGACAAAGAAAAGCATTGCGCCAGTCTTCTGAGGTTCTAATCCGACAGGCACACTAATCATATTTTGTCCATCATTTATTCTTGTACTATTCTCTGGCTCAGTAGCAGCAACAAAAAACAACGATATTTCGGGATTAGTTTCATCATTGCAGGCGTCAATTCAGTAATTGATTTTTCCAATTCTTCACTTATAGGAATTTGTTTTCCCTTGAGGGTGTCAGGAAGGTTTGCTACAGATCGAATTGTCTCGACAGCATCATTCTTTGATAAAGTTAATTCACGAATAATAAACAAACCTAAATCCGCCCCATTATTCTTACAAATTTTTACCATGACTAGATCAAGTCTTCATCCAAAATTCTATATCCTCTAGTATTCCTGATAACTCTAGAATAATTGTTTGAATTGCATCCGATTGCGCCAATCTTTTAGCAAGCAGGTTTCTTGTTCGTTCTGCTTCCAACTTGCGGGCGCCTAAATTCGGCGAATGTAAGCTGCAAATTCCCAAAGTCGTCGCTGTCACCCTCTCAATTTGCGCCTCCGATAAAACAGGTGTCTTTGCTCTCAACTTCTGCAACTCCCCAACCTGAAAACCAAGTTTTGATTACTGTTAATTTAGCTTTTTCTATTGCTTGTTTTTCTATTTTTTTATCTTTGGATCTACCTTGCCCCCAAAAGATTTCGCAACAAATTCGTCTCCAACGATAATAGGAATAGCTATGTTGACAAGCCCTGCATGACAAGTATAAGTATAAGGCTTCCCCCCCTTGCTTTTGCTTCCATTGAGTTTTTTACATCGTCACCAATGCACAAGCGTAAGCCGTCTTCATTATCTCTCAATTTACGACAAAACTCTACAAAGCCTTGAGAACTTTCAAATATACGTATTGATGGATTATCAGCTGGCATTATTCCATAAACGCCAGGAGTATCGTGTAAAATCTCATCATGGATTGTTTTGAAATACGCTGGGTTACTATTATTTCTTCAAACGATAGGCATTGACTACCCCAACATCTGTATGTGCTAACTGATGATTATACCGCTCATTCGATTTGCAAACTCAACCACTTCTTCCACTTCCTTCTCCGTAAACCACCGCTCCACCGCATCCGCGCCAAACATATCCAGCGGCGGCTCGTACAAGTCAGCGGTTTCGAGATGGCGCTTCTGCAAGAACACACTTTGCACGGCGCGCAAAAAGCGAATCTGGTCGGCGTTGTAGTTGTGCTGGGTCACGTAGGTTTCAAACTGCCGCGCCACCAAATCCTTGTAATCGGGCAGGTATTGCATGTCCAACACCTGGCGCACCAAGCCGAGAAAACTATCGGCGGTGTGGGCGAAAACCTTCTTCAAGTTTTCAGGCGTCACTTCCAAATCGCCTTCGCCGAGTTCCTTGGTCAGCGTGCGCTCCAGTTCGAGCAATTGCCAGTCGTCAATCTTTTGTCCCTTGCTGAATGGCTTTGATCGTTGGGTGATTGGCAACCAATTCCAAAATGCGCTGCTTCCACCAAACGGCGATATTCCGCCACGTACATTTTCTCTCCGCTCTTGGTGAGCAAAATGTAGCCGCTGATGGCGATGGAATCCAGTAAATCGAGTTCAAGGAAAGAGTCATAACGCATTTTGTTTTTCATACATGGGGAAAGAACATCTCGAAGCAAATTCAATTCGTTGTTCGAGAATTCAACCAGTTTTTCAGGAACGCACATGCTCTTTGCTTTGATTTCACCATCAGACAAAATCGTGTCGCGTAAACTTTGCGCATCTTCCACAATGGATCGAATGAGTCCTGACAGGTCTTCCTTGACCTGTAGGTCTTTGACGTTTCTTCAACTTCAACCGTTCCACTTTGCTGATGAAGGTCGCCGCGGCGACATCCACGCCAGGGACGAGTCTCAGGTGCGGGGCAACTTTCAATTTCAGGAATTCGATCTTGCTCGGAATCAAATAGTCCCAGAAGGCATCTGTCCATGCTTCTTCGATCTCTGGCATGTGCTTGCGGATGGTGAACGAGTCGGTCGGGATTTGCTGAATCTGCTCGCGCAGGTCAGCGATCACCTGTTTGCAATCGGGGTCTTTCTGGTCTTTGAGATAGGTCTCCAGCAATTTCAAGCGCGTATTGAAGATCGTCACCAACACAGGCGTGGATTGGTCAACGACTTCCTTGGCATCTCGGCTGAAGTTATTCTCCCAAAAATCAATGATGAGAAAATCCTTCTTCTCGAAGTTCGGCAGCAACGCCAGATTTCGACACGCCGCCTGCACCCGCGTCCCACGCCCGATCATCTGCTGTAACTTGATCGGCGATTGCACAGGCTTCATGAACACGAGATTGACGACTTCGGGAACGTCAATGCCCGTATCGAGCATGTCCACGGAAATGGCAATGCGCGGCTCATCCTTCTTCTTGAACGCATCCACCAACGTGCCGCGATATTCCGATTTATGCGTGATGACCTTCGTCAAATTCGGGAATTGCGGATACATCTCATCGAAGGCGGCTTGCAAGCGCAAGGCATGTTGCTGCGTGATGGCAAAGACGATGGTCTTGCCAGGCAACTGCCCCGAAGAGTCTTTCTTGCACACTTCCCAAATCTCTTCCCACTGCTTGCGCATCGTGTCGCGGTTGCTGACTTCCCGTTCCAGTTCCGTGCCTTCGTAGTTGATATCGTCGGGGTCGAGTCCCTTTTCGATCAGGGCGTTGCGCTCTTCCTCGGTCAAGTCCACGCCGTGAATGCCCTGCCGCTGGAACTTGGTCCGCGCGGCGTAGAGTTCATAATCCACGAGATACTTGTCTTCGATGGCTTGTTCGTAGGTGTAGAGATAGGTCGGCTTGCCGTCCGTGCAATCGAAGGCAAGGAAGGTATCGCGGTTGATGTAATTGGCGGGCGTGGCGGTCAGTCCCACCTGACGGGCATCGAAATACTCCAGCACTTCATTGAACTTGTTGTAGATCGAGCGATGGACTTCATCGAAGACGATCAAGTCAAAGAAGGCGGGCGAGAACTGCTCGAAGATATTGCTCAGCGTTTGGAGCGTCACCGCATACAGGCGTTGCGTGCGCGCATTCGGATCGTCCCAACTATGCAGGCGGGTGCAGGGTTCATTGGGAATGAATTTCTCGAAGCCATCATCCTTTGCCTGTTCCACCAGCGCATCGCGGTCCGCCACGAACAAAATCCGCCGCGCCTGATTGGAGCGCATGAACACATCGATCAATCCCATCGTGGTGCGCGTCTTGCCTGTCCCTGTTGCCATGACGATCAAGGCATTGCGCTTGCCATTGGCAAAGGCTTCTCCCACGCGGCGAATGGCTTCGTGCTGGTAGGAACGGTCAACGATCTCATTGTTGATTTCTATGGAACTGAGCGGCTTTGCATTCTGGCGGATATAAAGCAGGTTTTCCAAATCTTCGCGCGTGAAGAATCCGAACACTTCGCGCTTGTGCGCAATCCCCACATCCACAAAATGGATTTCAAGTCCGTTGGCTAAAAATCCAAACGGACGGAAGGATTGGTGCTTTTCAATTTCAGTGACGTAATAGGTGAGTTGTGCTTCTGCGAGACGGACATCGGTCGACTGTCTTCTTGGCTTCCACCACCGCCAACACTTCCCCATTTTCGCGGTACAGACAGTAATCAGAAACCCCGTTCCACGGCTCGGCATCGTACCCGTCCACGGGGATTTCGATCTTCACCTTGGAATGGTCACGCAAATACCAACCCGCCTGTTCCAACTGCGGGTCGATCATTTCCTTGCGGGTGCGTTCTTCAGAGAGTTTACGGGGCATGTCTTTTTCCCAAACTTCCAATTTACCAACTTCCCAACTTTCCCAACATCTCAAGCATACCCAAAAAGCCCCGTCTGGACAAGATGAAGTTTGTTACATTATCCCGCCAAAATGCCTACTAGGCAGGACCCGAGTCCCTACTAGGCGTGAGCCTTGTGCCTAGCAGGCATGACCCTCCTGCCTAGTAGGTAAGACCCTCATGCCTAGTAGGTACGAGCCTTGTGCCTACTAGGTAGAGCCCTTGTGCCTACTAGGTACTTTTGAATGGTCGGCGGGGAGTGAATCCTTGCAGGATTGTCAGGCGTCCCTAGTAGGCACTTGTGAAATCTTACATAAACGCAAAGCACAAACTGGAAAACGGCTTTTATAATGCCGCCAATGTCAAACCGCAAGTGGACAAACGTGCACGGCACCATGTCCAACTTTAGACGGTAAGACAAAAACTTTATTCAAGGAGGCCTGTCATGGCATCTAGAATTGAGGCGATCAACGCCTACCGCCCACGCATCAACCTGGGCGTCACCGTTCAAAAACCCGCTCTCCTGCGGGCAGTCTCACGCGCCACCAGCCTGGTGGAGGGCACAGTGGATATGGCGATCAAGGAGACCCGCGACCAGATCATCGAGATCTGTCACTCGGGCCGCGCCGTCAAGGTCGAAGGGCTGGGCAGGTTCATGCCCTGCATGGACCTGGAAGGCAACCTGACCATCTCCTTCAAGCCCGATCCCACCTTCTCCGAGGGACTGAAGAGCAAAGGCACGTTCCAGGGAGAGGTGCTCAACCGTGAGCACATCGGGCTGACGGGCGACGAACTCGTCCAGATGTGGAACGACAATCACCCCGAAGACCCGGTCGTCTCCCCAGAGAACTAACAACCCACATCGAAAACACGGAACGCCTGTCTAACCCAGACAGGCGTTTCATTTTGCATACTTCGCTTGCAGATCGGGCATCTTTACATTAATTCAGCTTAACCCAGCTTGTTTGAGTTTACAGAGTGTTGGGTGGAATTTGACTTTCTGTTAATTATAACGGTCTCGGAACAGGTCGCCTTCTCTGCCAGAGTTGACGCTCATCTTTTCATCCCAAGCATCTCAGGCACGCTTCGCCCGTATTGACGTGCATGTTCAAATACTGCAGACCAGTGCCATTCATTAAACAGCCTGCTCCGTTTCACAGCAACGACAGATAATGTGAATGCCGCCAGTGCGGTCAACAGGAGCAGCAGGGAAAATTCCTCTGCGGCGATAAAAATCAGTTCTGTAATACCAAACAGGCAAAGCGCCAGGCTGATATTATTTAACATGATACTGACTGCCTTCAAACTGTCGATGAACTGTGCCACTTCAGGTTTGTTATGTCTCACCACACTGAAGAGTATTCTGCGGTCATCGAGATTGAAATCGATCTCAAGATCAGCATTCCGTCTCTTGAAATCCTTCATTGCCTTGGTCTCGGCAGTAAACTTGTTGAAGAGGGAATACCATGCAAAGCCGAATGTATCCATTAATTGACCGACCACATAGGCAATCATCACCCAGAACAGCGCGCTCCCAAGATTGGCATCCAACTGACTCACGCTCATACTGGGGAGATCGAATACCTTCAGCAATTCGTTGACCGTATATATATACAACACCCCTGGAATGGTATACGAAAAAAAGTCGTAAACACCAAATGAGAAAGACATGGATGACTCCTGTGAACAGCGGTTCGTTTTGACAGGTTCTGACTTCCCTGGCTTTACTTCCTGCAATATGGTGTGACCTGGGCGATGGAATATGAATACCCCATCTTGCGCAGGTCTTCACAACGCATCCGCAGGTTGATCTTGCTGAAAAAGGGCAGGAGCGCGCTCAAGGGTTTTCTTTTGCACCCGGTCATGATCGCCATCACCACCTCGCACCCGGATGGCTTGTATTTTGAGGTATACAGCCACTTATAGGCTCCAAGGTCATATCCATCAGCGACTTTGAACACACCGCTCAGGCGGTGTTCCACCTGCTTTCTAAAATTTGCATCCATATAGAGCAATTCTGCACTGACCACAGCCTGGGAGAACAGGTGACTAAGCGCGTCTGACGATTTTCCACGTTTTACGTGGATCAATTTCTGATCTTCCAGCGCAACGTCGCATATCTCCACCGACGTGGCGCCTCGACGGATGACCGTGGCTTTATGAAGTGGCAGCGCGTTTGGGAATTTAGCGGCAAGCATTTCAATGTATCTATCCTCGAGCAGATCAGGATTTGCGTGAGGCAATCGTTTGTTAAAGTTCTTCAGGGAGTCAATGTATGTATTGAGGTGTTCCAGAAAATCCTTGTTGATCGCAAAGTAGGAACCATCGTCGATGATATAGTTGAATTGCCCATACTGAAATTCGCCTGTAATGCAGGAGCCTGCGTACCATGAAGCGATCTTTTCCCCGTCCTCGTCGAGAGCAACCAGGTCCGCTTCACGAAACAGGACATGTTCGTTCAGTTTTTTTAGTATTTTCTTGGACTTTAGTAGTCTCCTAAATCCTTCAAGGGTAGGCTCTTCCACCCTTTCATGAATACCGTCCACATGGAACTCAAATGTGTGGATCTTGCTCCAGTCCATGAGCGCGGGCGGTGCCAGGGTCAGCCCTTCTAATTCTCCGTATTTCAAGCGGCGGGTGATTTCTTTGTTTAGTTTTGCCACCAGATCGATGTCGCCCACGGCTTTTATGTTATCTATCCAGGAAAAGTAGTATCGATATCGGTCTGATAAAAAGATCTGCTCGACATCTTGACAGATTTTTATGATCAGGCGGGGGGATTTGGGTGATTTAATATGCAGGGAAACACCGCCGGTCACCGTTTTCCCCCATATGTCGGTGTCCATGGGCTCACCGGTCACAGTACGTAATTGATCGGCATCCGTATTGAACGGGAAAGCCTCGAGCGTTGCAAGCCGTGCATACTGGCTTTCCATGATGAGCGTGTTTGCTCCAATACGTTTTGTGCGCAACGCCCTCAATCTCGCCGCCTTCCAAAAAGCAGGATCAGGGTCATTGGCGCACATCATGTTCAGGGCACACAGCAAACCCAAATTATCCTGCACCATTTCAGGCTTGATAAGGAAATGTCCCGTACCCCAGGTGACCGCATAAAGCACAGGTTGTCTTTTGTGTGGCTTGACCAGGAGCACAGCACCCATGGTTCCTGTCGGTGTAAGATCGGGTGGGGTCTGAATGATCGGCGTCAGATAGTCTATCCAGTCTGGAATTTTGGGGTGAGATTGAATGACAAACAACCGTGCCTGTTTGATCTCTTTTAGCCTCACCTCCCGGAGTTGTTCGTTTGGATAGAGCACGTTCGGTATACCGGCATCATAATAATTTCCGCCATTAAGTCGATATAAAGTAAGTTTGGACATGGTACCTCCCACTCATCTAGAGGTTTACATTGAAATATAAACCCGCCATTCAGAACTGGCATAAGTACTGACTTCACTTATAGTGTACAGAATTATTACTTCAGATTCAAGTGGGGATACTGTGAAAATATAGCCCCAACTGGATAAAGATTGCCGTCTTTTTCAACCATCCCTTTCGAATAACAGGAGAACCAAGATCCTCTCCCATTCTTCATGATATAGGGGAAACATCAGTTGGTAGCCTATTGAGAATTTTATATACCCCACAAACGAGCGGCCTGAAGGTTTTTCCGTAATGCTTCCATTATCACTTCCATTCCCAGGAACCATTCCTCCCGTCCATCGTCTATATCCCAACCAAAGGAGAACCAATGAAACAGACGAAATATCACCTGCCCGCCCTCATCCTGATCGTCCTGCTGACGGCCTGCAGTCCCGCTCTCACACCACAGACCGGGCAAACGCCGCCTCCCGCACCCATGACCGAACCTACTTCCGTCCCCCTGGACACGGGAATGCCGGTTCCCCCTTCGGACGGCGAGCCTGCCACAGCCGTGCCTGAAATGATCGTGGCTGATACCCTCTTCCACACCGACGAGACCTACGCCTACACCTTCGACTATCCCGTTGAATGGATGCTCGACCCCGTCACTTTCGGCGCACGCGCCCCCGGCGGTTATCAACTGACATCCTGGCCGCACGAGCCTGGCATGGTGAGCGAAGTCCCTGCCGGCGGGACCATCATGAACATCCTCGTCCAACTCTGGGACCCGAAAGCCGACCTGCCCGCCTTCATCGCACAGCGCAAAGCCGACTGGGATGCCTCCGGCATCGAGATCGTCTCTGAAGCGGACGTGACCCTCGCCAGCGGACAGCCCGCAAAAGAGTTCGTCACCGTCGCATCTGACGGCTCGAGCGGTTACTTCCTCTTCTCGGTCATCGGCGAAGATTACCTCGTCGTCAGCGGCAACGGCGACATCGAACTGATCCGCCTCGTCGCCCGCTCCCTGCGCTAGACATAGCCCG
>CAVQYK010000021.1:0-95676 GCA_963718215.1 uncultured Chloroflexia bacterium | reverse complement strand
CTAAGGCTGTCATTTCGACGAGCCTTGTCCCGAGCGTATGCGAGGGACAAGCGAGGAGAAAACTTCGCTGCTCAGGCAAAGGATTTCTCGCTATCGCTTGAAATGACGGGGAATTCTCAATAATGCTTCTCGATGCCGCCGAAGCCAAACATTTTGTCCTTCTCGGTCATCTCGATGAAGTGACGTAGTCGCTTCTGAAATTCTTCGGGACGTTTGCGTGCGCCTTCGATGAAGGCGATCCGAATCCGAATGTAGGAATCTGAAAATGCCTGGAAGTTCTTCCAGGCGTCTTTGTTCGCCTTGATCGCTTTCAGGATGTCATCTGGAATGACGAATTCTTCGTTCAGCATGATCGCCCAGAGACTCCACCACTTCCCTGATGACCTGTTTCCTCGCGACCAGATATCGCAAACGTTCGATGTTGGCTTGCGAATATTTTGCTTTTGGTCTGCGCGGTGAAAATCGTTGAGCGGTGTGCTCCTCGTCCAGTTTCTTGGCGGTACTGTCGATCCAGCCGAAGCACAGGGCTTCCTCGACCGCGTCGTTGTATTCGATGCGCGGCTTGCCCGTCGCTTTACGTGGATAGACCAGCCAGATCTCGGTTTCGGTTTTGTAATTCTTCTTCAGCCAGTTCCGCCAGTCCTTGCGGGAGGTGGCGTAGAGGGTTTGGGTGATTTTCATTTTTTGATTTGCTCAACCCAGGATCAAACTGCAACAAGTGACGGCGCCTTCGGCTTTTGCCAATTCGTCCACTTCCACAGGGATGACCTTGTAGCCGCGTTCTGCGAGTCTTAAGCAGGTTTTGGGGAAGGCGGTTGGGAAAATGATCGAGTCGCCAATCGGCAGGCAGTTTGCTGCATAAGGTTCGGAAGGGTCCACTTCGATCAGGTGGTAATCAGCGAAGAAAGTTGTGTCCGCACAGTTCTTGTTGATGAGCAGGGTGGAGTCGTCCACGCGGGTGACGGCGGATTTGAGGTGCAGGCAATCGTGGAGCGGAACGCCGGTTACGGTGTAACCGTATCCGCCCAGGAGTTCCTGCAGTTGACGGATCGCTTCGTCGTTACTGCGGGTGGAGATGCCGACGAAGATCCGCTTGCCGACGACGAGCACATCGCCTCCGTCCAGGGTGGCGGGTTCGCGGAGGAAAAGTAGTTTGGTAAGAGGGGACAAGGCTTGGGCGATGGATTCGGTCTCGGGTTTCCGTGAATCAGCCCCGGGTCGGGTGATGACCGCCGCCTCTGGCAGGATGAAGGCCGTATCTTCGACGAAGACCGAATCAGGCAGGTCCGCTTCGGCGGGGAGTTCCAGTACGGCACATCCCAATTGTTTGAGAGTGTCTACGTAACTGCGATGCTGGGAGCGGGCAATATCCACATCGATGGGCGTTCGCTCGATGTGCGTGATCTCGCATTCATTGAAGCGCGGGCTGACCTCACGGATGACCGCGAGCGGCATTTATCTTTCCCCGGAGCGGTAGCGTTCGATCAAAGCCTTTGTGCGCGGGTCTTTCGGTTGTGCAAAAAGCCGGTCAGGTCTTTCGTCTTCGATGATCTCGCCGTCGGCCATCACAAGGACGCGGTCCGCAACCTCGCGTGCAAATCCCATTTCGTGCGTCACCACCAGCATGGTCATGCCGTCCTTGGCGACCTTTTGCATCACATTCAGGACCTCGCCGATCAGCTCGGGGTCGAGGGCGGAGGTGGGCTCGTCGAAAAGCATGACCTTGGGCTGCATGGTGAGGGCGCGTGCGATGGCAACGCGTTGTTTTTGACCGCCGGATAGGCGGTTCGGGTACTCGTCCTTTTTGAAGAGCAATCCCACGCTGTCCAGGCTCTGCTCCGCCAGTTCGACAGCCTGCTTGTGGTCCATGCCTTTGACCGTCACAGGTCCTTCGATGACATTCTCCAAAACACTCATGTGCGGGAAGAGATTGAACTCTTGAAAGACCATGCCAGTCCTCAGGCGGATCTCGTGGATCGCCTGTCGGTGTTCGCGGGTGGTCCCGTTCTTGATCTCAATACGAACGCCGTCCACTTCGATGGTGCCGCGGGAGGGGTCTTCGAGGAAATTGATGCAGCGCAGTAATGTACTTTTCCCGGAACCGCTCCGCCCGATGAGACATACAACCTCGCGCGGCTGGACTTCGATCGAGACATCCTTCAAGACGTGCAGTAGGCTGAAGTATTTGTCGAGATTTGATATTTTTACGATCGGTGCCATGTTAGCGGTCTCCTCTGGCGAGGCGCGCTTCGATGATGCTTTGGACATATGTCAGGATGATGGTCATGACCCAGTAGAAGACTGCCGCCATGATGAGCGCTTCCAGGTTGTTGAACTGGGCGCGTCCCACCCGTGTGGCGCGCCACATCACTTCGTGTACGAAGCCGGTGGCGGAAACAAGCGCCGAGTCTTTGGTCATGGCAATGAAGTCGTTGCCGATGGGCGGGATGGCAAAGCGCAAGGCCTGCGGCAGGACAATGCGTTTCATGGTCTGCCAGGGCGTCATGCCGATGGCGATCGCGGCTTCGCGCTGACCTTTTCCAACGGAGCCAAGCCCGGCGCGGAAGATCTCGCTCATGTAGGCGCCGTAGTTAAGACCAAGCGCCAGTACGCCGGCGAAGAGCCCTGTCAGTATGATGCCCAGTTGCGGCAGTGCAAGGAAAAAGAAGAAAATCTGAAGATAAAGAGGGGTTCCACGAATGAGTGAGACGTAAAAAGTGCTCAATGCATAAAATGGCGGGAAACTTGAAAGCCGTCCCAGTGCTGCCACGAGAGCAAGAAAGATCGCCAATGTAATGGAAAGCACTGAGACAAGCAGCGTCTGCCACAACCCGCCTGCAATAAATAGAAAGTTTTTTTGGATAAATTCAAGATTTAACTCAATGGTTTCGAACCCAAGAAAACTTTGACCACTGAATAGGTAGATCAGGAACAGGAATAGGCCTCCCCATGTAACGGACACCCACATGTTGAATTGGCGTGATTTCCGCATCTGCGATTCATACAGCAGTTCGGCATGCGTTTTTTCCAGGGATGGATCTGAATGCATAATTGCGCTCATGTCAGGTTATCCTTTCCAATGAGGAGGCAAATGATAAAGAGGGAAGCGGAGTATCCGCTTCCCTCCATCCATGTCTGACAGCTTACTTGGGGGCCTGGGTCAGGTCTTCACCAAGCCACTGGTTTGAAAGGGCTGAAAGTCGGCCGTCACTGTGCATGGCAGTAAAGATCTTGCTGATCTCTTCGCGCAGTGTGCCGGTCGGCAGGGTGGATGACTTGTCAAATGCCGCGGCAAGTTCTTCGGAATACACCGGGGAACCGAGTTGGACAACCGGGAAGCCGGCGGCGATGTTGGCGTTCACAACCGTCTGGGAGGTCACATAACCGACAAAATCCTCACGGCCGGCGGCAATGGCCTGCGCACATTCCTGGTCTGTCGGGAGCGGTACAACGGTCACGTTGGGAGCCTGGGCGAAGATGGATGATTCAGGGAGGCCGAGGCCTTCAATATCACCATTCAGCCACTGGTCGTAGGTGGTGGCGCTTCCGACGCACAAAGCCTGTCCTTCGAGATCAGCGAGCGAAGCGATGCCTGCATCCGCGCGCACTGCGATCACGGCGGGGGCATAGTAGTACGGAACGCTGAAATCAAGGATCTGCAAACGGGCGGTGGTGATGGTCATCGAGCCAATGCTCACATCCCATTTATCAGCCCAACTGCCGGCAGTGATGATGTCCCAGTCCGGGGTGGCAAAACAGGTTTCAACACCAAGACCTTCCCCCACGGCTTTGGCAACGTCCACATCAAAGCCCTGCATTTCGGCGGTTGTCAGGAGGTCTGATGGGCATTTGGTGTCGGAGGGGCGCTGGCCGTCCGTGTTGAGGAACGAAAGTGGCTCATAGTTCGGGTCGGTCGAGACCACGATATAGCCGCGCTCCTTGACCGCATCCAGCAGGTTGTCGGCTGTTGAGCCTCCACCGCCGCAGGCAGTGAGCGCAAGCGCCGCGACCATGGCCACGACAAGAACATTGTACAGTTTCTTCATTTCTCCTCCAGAGAATGGAATTGGGTTTAAGGCAATCCTTTGTTGCCTTGAGATGTTCAGTACGGACATCTCAAGACTTAAGCATAGACCATTTTATGCAATTATGCAAGGTATCTGCTCCAAAATTCAAATGGTAAAATACTCATCAAATATTTCTGGAGGCGTTTCCATCATGACTACTGTCTTTCCAAGCGAGCAATGGTTGAAGGGGCTGGAAGCAAAGTTGAATTCCGATGAAAAGTATGCGAGTATTGCGAAGAATTGGGAGGGTGACCTGTTCTTCTTTATCGAGCCGGAAGGCAATCTCAAGGAGACGCTCACGTTCTACCTGGACCTGTGGCATGGCACCTGCCGAAAGGTTGAATACCAGCCCGCGCCCGAATCCCACCCAAAACCGGCCTTTACCCTGACCGCTTCATACAACAATATCACAGCCATCCTCTCCGGCAAACTGAACCCCATGACCGCCATGATGACCAGCAAGTTGAAGGTTAGGGGCAGCATGGGCTACATGATGCGCAACGTACCGACCGTGCTGGATTTTGTCCGTGTGGCGCAGGAAGTGACGACGGAAATCGTGTAACTCGCGCTGAGCGGAGTGAGCGTCTGTTGCGAACGCAGTCGAAGCGTCCTTCGTCTACGCTCCTCACCATCCTTCGTCGTTCCGCTCAGGACGAAATACTTATGCAACCCATCCTCAAAATTGACCTTTCCACGGGTTAGACCGAGGAATTTCTCATCCCCAAACAATGGGAAAAGGATTTTCTGGGCGGCGCCTCACTCGCCGCCCGGATCCTGTATGAGCACCTGACTCCCGAACTGGACCCGCTTTCGCCCGAAGCGCCCCTGCTCTTCATGACCGGCCCCATGACCGGGACATCCGGTCCCACGACGGGACGCTTCGTCATCTGCGGAAAGAGTCCTGCCACCGGACTATGGGCGGAATCCAACATTGGAGGCTTTTGGGGACCCGAACTGCGCAAAACCGGCTACGACGGCTTGTGGATCACGGGGAAAGCGTCAGCGCCGGTGTATCTCTGGTTGGACGGGAGCAGCCTGGAGGTCCGTTCTGCGGCGCATTTGTGGGGGCAGAACACGTACACAACGCAGGATAAGGTCAAAGAGGAGGTCGGCGTCAAGTCTGCGAGAGTCTGCGTGATTGGACCCGCGGGGGAGAAGCGGCGTCCTGTTTGCGTCCATCATGTGCGACCATGGGCGCATGGCCGGGCGGACGGGCTTGGGCGCGGTGATGGGATCGAAAAATCTCAAGGCGATTGCCGTGCATGGCGAGAACGAAATCCCCGTGTTTGATCTGGCGAAGTACAAGGTTCTGCGCTCGGAGTCGAACCGCAAACTGCGCGACGATAACGAGGCGAAGGTGATCCGCGAGATTGGCACGGCGGGCGCGGCGAATTATGCGGAATATCTCGGCGCGATGCCGGTCAAATATTATTCGAGCGGGTCATTCCCCGCCGTGGACGAGGTCTCCGGCGCGAAGATGACCGACACCATTCTTGTCGGTCGCAGCGCCTGCCAGGGATGCGTGATCGCCTGCGGACGGGTGGTGAAACTGCCCGGCGACTCGATGAAGCGCAAGGGACCCGAGCATGAGACGATGGTCGGCTTCGGCGCGAACCTGCTGAATGAGGATCTGGCGTCCATCGTGGATCTGGGCGAATTATGCGACCGCTACGGCATGGATACGATCAGCACAAGCAATACGATCGGCCTGGCGTTTCATTTGTACGAAAAGGGGATTGTCACGAAGGAAGGCACCGGTGGTCTGGAATTGAAATGGGGGGATGTGGATGTCATCGAGCAGCTGGTGCGCATGACCGGCTCCCGCGAGGGACTCGGCGACCTGCTGGCACAGGGATCGAGGCGATTCGGTGCGCATTTTGGCGCGGAAGAGGAAGCTGTGCAGGTGAACGGACTTGAGGTCGCATACCATGATCCTCGCGGAGTGTCGGGGATGGCGCTTTCGTATGCGACCAGTCCGCGTGGGGCGTGCCACAACCAGTCGGATTACTTCTTCGTGGATTGGGGGCACTCAAACGAGGAGATCGGCATCGAATTCATGGACCGTCATGCGCAGGCGGAGAAAGCCGCCAATGTCGCCCGTCACCAGGACTGGCGCTCGGTGGACAATGCGCTCGTGACCTGCATCTTTGCCAATGTAGGCGCGCAGGAAAAGGTGGATCTGGTCAACGCCGCCTGCGGATTGGACTGGTCGGTGGATGAGATGATGAAGTTCGGCGAACGCTCATGGAACCTCAAACGCGCCATCAACAACCGCATGGGACTGTCCGCCCAAAACGACAAGCTGCCGAAGGCGTTACTGACGCCCATGCCGGATGGCGGCTCGGCGGGATTTGTCCCGGACATCGAGGGGATGCTCACCGCATACTACGCCGCCCGCGGCTGGGACGAGGCGACCGGCAAGCCGATGCGTGGGAAGTTGATCGAGTTGGGGATGGAGGATGTGGCGCGGGATTTGTGGGGGTAGCGAGCACTTCGAGCCAGAAACCCCGATATTTTGCGTGTAGGCAAGTGTTTTGGGTTTACTGTAACAGCCACGCCTGAAAACCACACTCATCGCGGCTCTGGAAGGCTGTTTCTGAACCGAAAACAAGCGACAAAAACGGCTCGGAGGTTGCAAGCTCCGAACCGCTTTGTTATTTCTCCTGCTTTTTTGATAGTTGTGTTTCTCACCAAAGACCGTAGATCGGCCCTGTAAAATAGAAAACGATTACACCAATGGAGTTGTAGAAGCCATGTGCCAGAATAGCCGCCCATAGGTTGTTATCGAATTTCAGTTTTAGCCAACTGAAGAACAGAGCATCGACAGTAGTTACAACTACACCGATGAGACCCTGCTCAGTATGAGCCAGACCGAACAACAGGCTGGAAATCCCGACTGTGAGCAGAACCCCAGGTAAGTTGCTCCCAAAAAGATTGGTGAGTAGTTTCTGGAAATAGCCGCGATAAACGATTTCTTCGCCCACAGCCGCCAGCGTCCAGGAAAGTACCAAAAGAAGAACCAATTGCCCTATGTTGCCCTTGAGATTGGCAAATCCGCTGTAATCGATGGTCGTGCCGGTCAGGCGGTTCATGATCGGTAAAACCACGCCAACATCAAATAGTTGCAGGAAAACAACGCTGATGAAGGCAAAGCCAATCATGCGAGCCCAGGATTGGGGGCGTTTGAATCCCAGCGAACGGATGTGCTCGCGGCGGATGAGCAACGATACAAAAATCATGCCCAGGATGACCAGGGTTGGGAGGAAAAGGTCGAGCAGGACTACCACCGCCGCGACTACAAGTTCAACAATCGTGATGATTTTCCAGATGGTTTTGTTTTCCATTTTTTGCTCCTTATCAAAGCAGTATTCACAGAACAGGCAAATTCTAAGCACGGAGTATGGACATCTCCAAGTGTCAAAAGTCACAGGGAAAAACACCGTTTTTCACCTCAAAATCATGGACTTTTATTAGAAACCGTCCCATCGTTGCCTCACAAATACGAGCCGTCAAAGCGGAAGCCAACGCGCCAAAAATTGATCGAGTTGGGGATGGAGGATGTGGCGCGGGATCTGTGGGGGTAGGAAGAGTATTACAGACGAGACTAATTCGGCTAATTACCATCTGGCGGCAGAATCAACTTGTCTTCTGACGCGATCCAAACGTAGAGGGAATTTCTGTTGCTGCCGCTGTAGGCTTTGAGCTTATAACGGCGGACATGGAATCCGCAGTTCATCAAGGTCTGCTCGAATGCCTTGCTTGGCACACCTGACCATATTGCCAGACATCCATTTTTGCGTAGCGCACGGCGGAAAGTTTGGATGCCAGCGGGTGTGTATAAACGTTGATTCCCAGAATTGACGATTGCACTGGGACCGTTGTCAATGTCCAGCAAAATGGCATCGAACTTGTCTTTGGATCCTGAGAGAAGTTGATAGATATCGCCAATGACAATTTCGGTGCGTTTGTCCTCCAACGGCTGATCGTTGAGTTGCCCCATAAAATCGCGATTCCAGTGGACGACAGCAGGCAGCAATTCACTTACGATGACGGATGCGTCAGGCTCGAGCAAATCCAGGGTTTGACGCAAGGTGTAGCCCATGCCAAGACCGCCAATGAGTACGCGCGGCGCGGCGTGATCTGACAGGTGTGCGCAACCCAACCTTGCCAGTTCCATTTCCGACTCGTGCTGGCGGCTATTCATTAATTCGTGACCGTTGATCTTGATCGAAAAATCATGGTCGTGCTGGTAAAGGATCATCTCTCCACCATCTGGCGTATTGGTTGTTGCTAATTTTATGGTTGGCTTCATGAGGTTGTCCGCGTTGGGGATGGAGGATGTGGGGAAGGAGTTGTGGGGGTAGAGATTTGAGCCAGAAATGCCGATAGTTTGCGTGTAGGCAATCGGATTCTCGCCTCAAAATCATCCCAAAAAGGAAAAGTCCCGATGCCTTTTGCCTGGCTCGGGACTTTCTTTATTTAGTTTTCTTTACCTTGTGGAGCATCCCTTTGGGGTTGACACTGCTGCTAATCGGTAGCAGGCTTTTGACTTGAAAGAGACTCTCCCGTTGGATATGGAGATATTCTTAAATAACAAACTCTACGGCAACGCTATAAAGACCTTGCCCGACCCCCAAACGTCAGCGTCGAATACGAAAACTAAACCAGTGGCATTTTCGGGAACCTGGAAACCGACTTGCCCACGAAGTTTTTCGCCTGGGGCAATTTCCCCGTCGGGAGAGCTGCCTCCCGAAGCCATACTTGCCGAGAAGTCAACATCAAACTTTTGCCCACTGGTGTCTTTTACTGACATTTGTAATAGGGTCGAAACTGTGATAGCCGTTGCGCCTGTGTTTTCAATTGTTATATCAACAACAAAGAACTTAAACCTGCGTTTGGCTTGTTGAAATCATCGCCTGTGGGATATTGTACTTCATTTACCTTGATATTCGTTGTTCCCACTGCAATTACATCGCCAACATTGTAAGTTTGCTGTGATATTTCACCCGCAATGCTGGCGGGAGGCTCAACGGTTACTGGCTCTGTATCCAAATCAACAAAAACTTTTCCTGAGCCAAATACGCTTGCGTCAAAGACAAATTGCAGACCAGTAGCGCTTTCTGCAACTTGGAAACCAACTTTGCCCCGTACCTTTTCACCTGGGACAAGTTCGCCGTCAACATTAGCCCCGCCAATTGCAGTAGAAGCCATGAAATCTACGTCATATTTTTGCCCTGTGTCATCCTTCATGCTCATTTGTAACAGGGTGGAAATAGACATGGCCGATTGGCTGTTATTGACGATGAGCAATTCAACTGCTACAAATTTTTTACCTGCATCTGGCTTGCTGAAGTCGTTAGGCTGAACATTCTCCCAACCCAAAACAACCAAAACGTGGTCTGCCAATGGAGACAACATCACCAATTTTATAATTCTGTTGAGTGACAGGGGCAGGTGCTTGCGTGGGTTGTTCCCTGAGGCCGAGATCCAAAATCTACTGGCGGGGCAGATGTAGCCACAAGCGTAGGACTTGCGCTGCTACCACAAGCCAAAGACACCAGCAATAAAACTGCCAAGGCAAGAAAAGACACGAAGTTACGTTTACCGTTCATTGCAAAATTCTCCTTTGTTTTGATTTTGTGCCCCCATGTTTTGCAAGGGGCGTGCTAACTAGGGTTACACAGTAGCACGCTCCGCATGACGGGCTTTGGACGGCCATAAGTTAATCAGAACAAACAAATTATAAGTTGGAGTATAGACATCCCCAAGTGCCAAAAGTCACAGGGGGAAATACCATTTTTCACCTCACAATCATGGATTTTTGTTAGAAACCGACCTATAACCGCGGGGTTTCGGGCTCCTTTGCAGTACAATTCCTGCATCCAATGGAGAAACCATGAAACTTGTAACCGTTACACAAATGCAGGCAATCGAAAAGGAAGCCGATTCCAGCGGCTTGACCTACGAAATGATGATGGAAAACGCCGGTCAGGGGCTGGCGGATGTGGTCCTTGACCTGTTCGTTGACGAGATCGAGCCCGAAGCCGTCGGGCTGGTCGGTCCCGGCAACAACGGCGGCGACACGCTGGTCGCGTTGACCGCGCTTGCCCTCGAAGGCTGGAAGGCGCGCGCCTACCTCGTCAAACGCAAGAAGGATGCCCTCGTGAAGCGCTTTACCGATGCGGGCGGCGAGATCCTTGGCGGCAAGGATGGTTTCGATCAACTTGCCGAGTCCATCGAGGTTGCCGACGTACTGCTCGATGGGGTGCTTGGCACCGGGATCGAACTGCCGCTGAAAAAGGATGTCGCCGAACTTCTCTCGGAAGTCAACGACATTTTGGACAGCCTCGAAGAGGATGCGCCTCTCGTCATCGCCGTGGACTGTCCCTCCGGCGTGGACTGCGACTCCGGCGAGGTGGCGGAGGAGACCATCCCCGCCGACCTGACGGTCACGATGGAGGCGGTCAAGCAGGGACTGGTGAGACTGCCCGCCTTCGAATACGCGGGCGAACTCGAAGTGGTGGACATCGGTCTGCCCGATGACCTGCGCCTCCATCCAGGCGGTCACCACCGAAGTCGCCGAAGCGGATTCCGTTGCCGCGCTTCTGCCGGAGCGTCCGCTCGAAGTCGCACAAGGGGACGTTTGGCACCGCGCTCATCGCGGCGGGATCGGTCAATTACACAGGAGCAGCCGTCCTTGCGGGAGAAGCGGCGTACCGCGTCGGCGCGGGACTGGTCACGCTGGCGGTCCCGGCTCCGTTGCACGGCGTGCTCGCCGGTCAATTCCCCGAAGCCACCTGGGTCCTGCTCCCGCACGAGGCGGGTCGCGTCTCTGAGAACGCCTCGGATGTGCTGGCGAAGAATTTCGAGAATGCCAGCGCGCTGTTGATCGGTCCCGGTTTTGGAACCGAGGCGACCACCAAGGTCTTTCTCGAGAACCTGCTGGCGGGCAGGTCCACGCAAAAGAAAGCCGCGGCGCGCATCGGCTTTGTCCACACGGAAAGCGAAAGGAAGGTGGAGACCGAAAATGCCATCCCGCCGCTGGTCATCGACGCGGATGGGCTGAAACTGCTGGCGCAGATCAAGGACTGGGCGTCGAAACTCCCCGCGCTCTCGATCCTGACGCCGCACCCCGGCGAAATGTCCGTGCTGACCGGGTTATCGAAGGAAGAGATTCAGGAGAACAGGCAGGCGGTCGCGACGAAATACGCGCAGGAATGGGGACACGTGGTCGTGCTGAAGGGCGCGTTCACCCTGATCGCCGCCCCTGATGGACGCGTGACGATGATCCCCGTTGCCTCGCCCGCCCTTGCCCGTGCCGGGACAGGTGACGTTCTGGCGGGACTGATCGTTGGTCTGCGCGCCCAGGGCTTGGACGCCTTCGATTCCGCCGTCGCCGGCGCCTGGATCCACGCCCAGGCGGGACTCTACGCCGCCGACGACCTCGGCACCGCCGCCTCCGTTCTTGCCAGCGACGTGTTGAATTCGGTCTCGGATGTGTTGAGCGATCTGGAGTAGTTTTCTCGCGCTGACTCGTGCCCGAAGGGTAGCGGAGCGTAGCGCAGTCGAAGCGTTGCTTTTGTACACCTGCCCTTCGACTACGGGACGACCAACACGTCCTACTCCGCTCAGGGCGGATGCTTGAATCAAAAAAGAGGAGCCTGTTTCCCAGACTCCTCTTTTTCTTTTCTCTTTCTTTTTTAGCCCTTCAAGAACTCTTCCAGCGAACCCTTGCTGATGCGGTACGCATTGCCGAGTTTCTTCGCCTTCAAACTTCCATCAGCGATGGCGGCTTTCACATCCTCTTCAGAGACCTTGAGGATCGCCGCCGCTTCAGCCGGGGTCATCACATCCGGGATGCCTGCCGGGGCGGATTCCGCGCCTCGCGATTGCTGTCCCTGATTTTGCATCGCGCCGGAGGTCGCCTGCTGCATCAAATTGCCGATGCCCATGCCTGCGCCGATGCCCGCCGTAAGACCGGCGCCGCCGCTCGGGTTTTGCGCCGCATCGCGCATCGCGTCCGCGGCTTGCAGTTGTGTGTAGGTTGCCATATCGAGCATGCCCATGTCGCGCAACTCCTGAGCCGACTTGCTGGACGGCTTGAGGTTGCCGATGTAGAAGGACTTGAGCGTCAAACCAATTGCTTCGAAATCGTCCTGTGCCTTCGCCCGCACTGCCGCGCCGACCTCTTCCGTCAGCCCGATCAGTTCCACCACACTCTTGGCGGCGGTCGTCTCGCCCAGTGTGTCCTGGAGGGTGGAGAGCAGCATGGATCTCAAGCGGTCTTCGATGTCAGCCGTGCGATACGCGCCCTGCGTGCCGACGATCTGCGTCACGAACTGCTGCGGGTCCTTCACCTGGAACGAGAACGTGCCGAAGCCCTGTAGAAGCGCCACGCCGAGTCCCATGCCCGGGTTGCGCACGATGATCGGCTGGGGCGTGCCCCACTTCTCGTTCGCGAACTCCTTCATCGAGACGAAATACACTTCCGCCGGGAAGGGTGTGCGGTCGTTGAACAGTTTGCCGATCCAGTTGATCAGCAGGGGGATGTTGGCAGTTGTCAGGGTGTGACGCCCGGCCCGGAACACGTCCAATGCCTGGCCGTCGCGGAAGAACACAGCCGCCTGTGCCTCGCGCACGATCAACTGCGAGCCGATGCGGTAATCGCCGATGCCCTGCTCCGGGAAACGATGGACGATCTCATCCTGCATCTCGCTCGGATACTCGATAACGTCAAAAACTCTCGCCATGATTTTCTCCTTTTTGAAGAACGTTGATTTGATTATAGTCCATAGGACTTACAGGTCAAGAACCGTTTTTCTTATTTATCTACGAAAAAAGACCCTAAAGGTCTCACAGACCTTTAGGGTCTGACACTACTCCTTCATCATCTTCCCCGTCCCCTTGTCGCGCAGCATCAGGATCTCCGCCATGATGCTGACCGCGATCTCCTCGGGTGTCTCGGCGTTCAACTCCAGCCCGATCGGCGAATGGACCTTCTTGATCAATTCCTCGGGGACACCCTGTTCCTTCAACGCCTTGACCGTCGTCAGCCAGCGGCGCTTCGACCCGATGACGCCGATGTACGCCGCGTCAGACTGGAGCAGACCCGGCAGTCCCACCGCGTCCACACTGGACCCGCGGCTGGTCACCACGAAATAGGTCCGGCGCGTCACCTTGAGTTGGTCCGCCAATTTCCCCATCTCGACCGGATAATACGCGTCCGCCCCCGGCACGGACTCGGGCGTGCAGAACTCCGCCCGGTCGTCGCTGACAGCGACCCGGAACCCCAGCCACTTCGCCAGGTGCACAACTGCCTTGCCGACATGCCCGGCGCCGATGACCACGACCATTGCAGGGGGTAGGATCGGTTCCACGAACACCTCCACCTGACCGCCGCACACGCCCGGGTCGCCGCGCGCGGGGTCAGACATTGAGTAGGATAAGGTTTGCGCGTCGCCGCTCTTCAGCGACTCCAACGCGGCTTTGATGACGCGGTTCTCCAACTCCCCGCCGCCGACCGTGCCGATGAACTTCCCATCGGGGTACACGAGCATCTTGCTCCCCACATGCCTCGGCGTGGAGCCTTCACTGCGGATCACCGTACACAGCGCCGCGGATTCGTTGTTCTTTTCGAGTTCAGAGAGGGCTTGGTAGATTGTTTTCATGAATAAATCCGTAGAGGCACGATATATCGTGCCTCTACAAAATCATCTCTCCAGCAATCCCAACACCACCGGCAGCAACTGCTTCTTTCGTCGAAACCACGCCCGGCGCGTCGCGGGTGCCGTCGGGGAGAGGGGGATAGGGCAGGTCGGCGAGGATGGGCGGCGGGTTGGATGAAGTGATGAGCCTGCTCGAGCCGCGTACCACGTCCGTGACGAGCAGCATGGCGAAGTCGAGGCCGCGTTTGTCGCGCAGGTCGTCGAGCGATTTGGTGAGCGGGGCAAGATGCTCGGGGAGTTGGACGAGGTCGGTCACTTCGGCCTGGGCGATGGCGAGTTTGAATCCGCCTGCCTCGTAGGGTTTGATGTCGTTGCTGACGATCTCCTCGGGTTTGCGGTTCGACAGTCCCGCGCCCGCGCTCAATACCGCCTTGCCGTAGGATTCGATCGTCTCGCCTTTGAGCGGACTTCCGCCCACGAACGCCCAGCGCGCCAGGCGTTCGGCGGCTTCCTTGTCACGCGGCGTCGTGGTGGGAGAGGTCAGGATGAGCGTATCAGCCAGAAGTCCAGCGAGAAGCGCACCGGCGAGATTGGGCGGCGCGGAGAGTCCCGCTTCGGCTGTCTGCTCGGTGACGAGGGTCGAGGTGGATCCCACGATGTCCACTGTGAAACGGATCGGCGTATGGGTGTGCGGGTTGCCGAGGCGGTGGTGGTCGAGGATCTCGAGCAGTTCGGCTTCCTCGAGCGAGGCGATGGATTGGCGCGGCTCGTTGTGGTCCACGAGGATGATCTTGAGGCGCGGCGGATTGAGGATGTCGCGCTGGCGGGCGATGCCCAGGTACAAACCGCCTTCGTCAGTGACCCAGTATTCGTCGTGTTCGCCGCGCAGGAGGCGGTTGAGCGAGTCGCGGATGTGGGCGTTGGCGGCGTACTTGGGAACGGTCGTATCCGCCGCTTCCCTGCATTGGGCAGACATCATCTCGCGCACGGTGGTGTCGCCGGGACGCGGACCAAGGATCTTTGTGAAGTAGCGGAAAAGGCTCAAGCCGTTGATCAGACCGTACGGCTTGCCGTCCTCGTCCACCACGGGGGCGAGTCCGCCGGTGCGGCTGGCGAGCGTCCACGCCGCGCCGAGTTGTTCCTGCGGGCGGATGCTGTCGAGCCGCTGCATGACCGATTCGAAGCGCGGCGAGGCGTCCGTGAGCAGCATGGGCGGGTCGAGTTCGAGATGCTTGAGCACCCAGGCGGTCTGCGGGTTGAGCGCGCCGGCGCGCGCCGCCAGCGTGTCCGCGCCATCGCGCTCGCGCAGGAGCCAGGCATACCCCATCGCGGAGGCGATGGAATCTGTATCAGGGTTGACGTGTCCGATGACGTAGGTTTTCGAGAGCATGTGATTATTTTACACGCAAATATTTTCTAAGCGGCTTTTATGGCACGCCATAATCTTTCAGGCGTGACCGGGTTTTCATCCACATTCACGCCGATCGCGTCGAGAATGGCGTTGCCGACCGCAGGCGCGACACCGTCCATGGGGATCTCCGCCACGGCTTTGACGCCGAACGGATGGCTTGGCTCGAACGTTTCAACGAAGATGGTTTCCAGCGCGGGCATTTCATCGGCGCGGAAGATGTGATAGCGGTCAAAGTCGCGTTCGATGGCATTGCCCTCCTCGTCGTAGCGCATCTCTTCGCAGACCGCGTACCCGAGCGCCTGCGTCATCCCGCCTTCGATCTGACCCGAAGCGGTGAGCGGATTCACGATCACGCCCGAATCAACCGCCATGACCAGCCGGTCCACTGTTGACCGCGCCGGTTTCTGCGTCAACGGTCACTTCTGCGAACTGCGCCGCGAACGGAGGCGGCGAGACCGGCGAGACGTACGACGCGACTCCCATGATCTGTTCCTGGTTGCGGCGATGCAGGGAATCGAGCGCGATCTCGGCAAAAGAGACGCTTCTTCCGTCGGGGGCGGTTGCCTGCCGGTTCGACAGCCTGATCTTCGCTGATTCAGACTCGTCAAGCCCCAGCATCATCGCCGCGCGGATCCGTATCCTCTCCGCGCAGATCTTCGCCGCGTTGACCGCCGCCGTACCTGAAATATATGTCGTTGACGACGCGTACGCGCCTTTGTCGAACGGCGTGAAGTCCGTATCGGAGGAATACGTGATCATGTCCTCCAGCGGGACACCCAACACTTCCGCCGCCATCTGTGCGAGGACGGTGTCCGAGCCGGTGCCCAGGTCTGTCGCGCCGACGAGCAGGTTGAACGACCCATCGTCATTCATCTTGATCGAAGCACCGCCCATGTCGAGGTAAGGGATGGCTGTCCCTTGCATGACCATCGCAACGCCAATTCCGCGTTTCAGGTGCGAGGTTCCAGGCTGATCGAGGTTTGTCACCTGAAACTCGAACGCGCCATTCCTCATTCCCAAACTTCTGGTCCCAGCCGATGGCGGCTCTGCCCTGCGCCACGCATTGTTCCAGCCCAACTGTGTGGATGATCTCCGGTCGCGGCTCGCGTCCCTCGTTCCATGCCGTGGAAAACGGATGATACTCGCCGGGGCGAATGGCATTCTTGAGCCTGAACTCGATCGGGTCGAAGCCCATCGCCCGCGCGATCTTCTCCATGTGGCGGTCGAGGGGCCAGTATCCCTGCGGCACGCCGTAGCCGCGGAACGCGCCCGCAGGCGGCGTGTTGGTGTACACCACGTCCGCGTAAAAACGGATGTTGGGACTCTTGCGAAACTCCCCGTCGCCGACGTACAGCGCCATCGCCTTGTGACCCGTGTTGCCGGTGACGGTCAACGCGTGACAGCCGTACGCGCCCGTGTCGGACAGCGCGTACATGGAGTTTGCCGTGATCGTCCCGTCCCGCTTCACGCCGGTCTTCATCCTGATCCGCATCGGATGCCTTGACCTCGCTGCGATAAATTCCTCCTCGCGTGTGTACTCGTAGATGACCGGGCGTTTGGTGGCGATCGTCAAATGTGCGGGGACATCCTCCATCAACACTTCCTGCTTGCCGCCGAACCCGCCGCCGATGCGCGGCTTGATGACGCGGATGCGCTTGACCGGCAGTCCCAGCACCGGCGCCAGCATCCGCCTCACATGGAACGGCACCTGTGTGGAGGTGCGGATCACCAGGCGGTCGTCCTCGTCCCAATACGTCACGCAGACGTGCGGCTCGATGTGCGCCTGTTGCACTTTCGGAACTTCGTATTCCGCTTCGAAGATCTTGTCCGCTTCCGCGAACCCTTTTTCCACGTCGCCGATGTCGATGCGGATGTGGGCGGCGAGATTTTTGTCAGGGTTGGAATCGGCAAAGTTGACGTACTCCGGCTCATCGTGAATCCGAACCGCATCCGCTTTCATTGCCTCACGCGAGTCGAGGATGGCGGGCAGGACTTCGTATTCCACGTCGATCAGGGTCAGGGCTTTTTCCGCGATTTCGGGCGTCTCCGCTGCCACCATTGCGACGCGGTCGCCGACGAACCGCACCTTGTTATCCAGCGAGAACGAATCCAGCGGACCGGGGATCGGGTCGGATTGTCCCGCCGTGGAATACACCACACGCGGGATGTCCTGCCAGGTCAGCACCGCTGCGACGCCTTTCAACTCGCGCGCCTTGCTGGCATCGATATTTTTGATACGTGCATGTGCATATGGACTTCGCAACACGCGCGCGTACAACATGCCGCGCATGTCCATGTCCGCGGCGAAGGCGGGCTTGCCCTGCACCAGTTTGATCGCGTCCACTTTCATTTCGGGCTTGCCGACGGTCTGGTAGGTTTGGGTTTCAGGCGTCGAAAATACTTTCGGCAGGGTTTTTGTCTGAATATCTGATAATGTGGACAACGGCTCGCTTGAAGGAGTCGTGACGGGCGGATTGAACGAGATCAAAATGCCCTCGCCAAATTCTGCCTCGCCGCGTATCACCGCCGCAGCTTTCATGACAGCCTGCACGGGTTTAAGATAGCCGGTGCAGCGACACAACACACCTGCGATTGCATCGCGCACTTCCTCTTCGCTCGGATTTGGGTTTTTATCCAGCAATGCCTTTGCCGCAAGGATCTGCGCCGGGGTGCAATATCCGCATTGGATCGCGCCCGACTCGACGAACGCCTGTTGAAGCGGATGCAAGCCCTCAGTTTTTCTCCAGCCCTGGTCGGGATGCTCGCCCAAGCCTTCGATGGTGACGACGAAGTGCCCCTCCGCCTGCGCTGCGAGCATGGACCCTGCGTTGACGGGCTTGCCATCCAGAAGGACAGTGTCCGCGCCGCTCAAGCCGTGCTCATCGCCAAATTTGACCCCGTAATAGCCAAGTCTGCGCACGGCGGAGAGCAGGGTTTCGGAGGGAGCGCAGTCAATTTGATGATCTATGCCATTGATTCTTAATTGGAGTTGCATGGTTGCTCCTATAAAACTTTTGTTACCTTCAATCCCAGATTCGCACCTTCCAGCGCGGACTGTGACCCGATCACCGCCACCGCCTCGGACTGGGCGGCCTTTTCCAGCGCTTCACCGAGGGCGATGAAGTCTTCGCCGTTCGTGGAGAGCACCTCCTCGCGGATCTTCTGGCGGAGGGCGTCCGTGCGGTTGGTCAGGTGGCGCATCATGGAAGTATATCCCTTCGCATCCGGTAATTGATACGCGTCCAGTTCGCCGATCGCGGCGATGATGGCCTTGGTCAATTCGTTGTCGCTCAGGCGGGACGAGTTCGAGCCCTTTCAGGAAAGCGCCTGCTTTGTCATAGTTCTCGATCGTCGAGGCAACGTTCGGGTCGCGGTATGAAAGGAAGGTGAATACACCGGAAACATCGTCAAATGCGGAGAAACCGCCATACGCGCCGCCCTGCACGCGGATCTTCTCCCACAGATAGGCCATCTGCATATATCCATTGACGACCATTGCCGAACCATCCCGTTCATACCCCAGTTCATACAGGTTGAGACCTTTGCCAACGTAGTTGACCTGGGCGGGGATGGTCAAACCCTCCCTCATCTGTACAGGCTGGACGTTGAACGGGGACAGGCTAACGTCCTTTGCCGGCAGCGCCGAAAGGAACGAACCCAACTGCGGCTTGAACATGTCCCAATTTGACGCGTCAACGGTCACGTTGCACAACAGGGCATTGCGATTGACCAGCGCCTCCCGCATCGCCTCCAGTTTCTCCAGCACCGACGCCCATTTCTTGTCGATGGCTTTTTCGAGATCACGGAGCGCGAACAAATACCCGACACCGCTCATCTGGTCCTGCGCCCAGCCGGCTTCGCTGAATTGCGCACGCAGACGTTGATTGACAAAGATATGTCCGCGCGGAACCAGCATGGACTCAAGCCCGGCCTTTTCCTCAAGAACGATCTGTTTCAATCTTTCCTGGTTGTCGAATTTCGTCGTGAGCAGGACATCCTTCAGGATATTCAGCAATTCGGATGACTGGGCAACTGTCGCCTTGCCGCGCAGGAACAATTTTGCTACGCTCTCCCTCGACCCGATTACTGCGGACGTGGCTGTCGAACTGAAGATTCCGCCTGTGCTTTTTCCGATCCGCTGTGAGAGCTTAACGTAATCCTCGGTCTCGGTTCCCATTTCAAGCAGGGCGCGCCCAAAGACTTCGGTCAGCGGAAGCAGGTCCTTTGGCAGGGCGTGCAGGTCAAAACCGAGGTCGAGGTAGACGATGCCGTTCGTGAACAGGTCGTGATATAGGACTTTTGCGTCCTGCACATCCATTACTTCGATGGGTATTGTCCTGCTTGCCTTCTCGAGGTCCTGGAGTTTGAGCACGGGGATTGTCGCCAGCGCTTCCTCAGTATCCGGAGTCTCCTGTCGCTTTTTGAGGGCTTTCGTGGTTTCGACGATCTTCTGGAGTTGCTCTTCGGTCAGCGTCTCGCGGACCTTCGCCAGACGAGCCTTTTCCTCCTCGTCGAAACGGCGGCCAAAGTCCGGGTCAGGTTTGAGGCGGAGAATTGTGCGGTGCTGATTCTCCAGAAGGTAGGTCTCGATCAATTTTTCGAAGTAGCGGTTGTCATTCGTTAGTTTCGCCTTGATGGCGCTGAGAGGCGCTTCAAAGGCGAGCAGCTTGAACGGGTCGTCGTCGTGGAGCCAGGTCGTCAGGGAGCGCAGCATCAACGAAATGCCGCGCGGGAGCGAACCAGTGTTGTTCTCGCGCAAACGGAATTCAATAGTATTGAGCGAGGCCGCGATCATGTCGGGGTCAATACCGTCGCGGACGAGTTTTTCGAGCGTGTCGAAGATCAGGGACTCGATCTTTTTCGCATCGCGTGCACGTGTGCCTTTCAGACCTGTCGAAAAGATGATCTGGCGCACATCCGACTCCAGGCCGATGCCTGCCAGGTCCTCGCCGAGACCGGAGTCGAGTAATGCCTTCTTGAGCGGCGAGGCGGGTGTTCCGATCAGGATATTGCTGAGGATGCGCAGGCTGAAATTCATGACCGGGTCGGAAGTTTCGGGCAGCACCCAGTTGACGGTGAGATAGTGTTTCTTCTTGATGTCGGTATCCTGCCCGGCATCGTAGGCGTATTGCACCCTCTTGGCGCGTTTGAACGGTTTCTTCAATGGGATGCCTGACCTGACCTTGATCTTCTTATACGGCTTGAGATATCCCTCCATGAGTTCGAGGCGTTTCTCAGGGTCGTCGTTGCCATAGAAGAAAATGAACGAGTTCGATGGATGGTAATAACTGGCATGGAACGCCTTGAAGTTTTCATGGGTCAGATCAGGGATGTGACGCGGATCACCGCCCGAGTCCACGCCGTAGACGTGCCTGGGAAAAAGCGAATTGACGATGACAGTTTCGAGAACCCCATCCGGCGATGAATATGCGCCTTTCATTTCGTTGAACACAACACCCTTGTAGGTGAGAGGTTCGGAGGGGTCGTTGAGTTCGTAATGCCAGCCTTCCTGCATGAGGGTCTGTTCTGAAATGAGCGGATGAAAGACCGCGTCCATGTACACATCGATCAGGTTGTAAAAATCCTGAACGTTCTGGCTGGCGACCGGGTAGCAGGTTTTATCGGGATAGGTGAAGGCATTGATGAAGGTTGCCAGCGAGCCTTTGATCAATTCAACGAACGGTTCCTTGACCGGATACTTCTCCGACCCGTTCAATACGGAATGTTCAAGGATGTGTGCCACGCCCGTCGAATCTTTTGGCGGCGTGCGGAAATTGATCGAAAAAACCTTGTTCTCGTCTTCATTGATCACGGAGAGCAGCCGCGCGCCAGTCCGTTTGTGCACATAATAGCGCACGACCGCGTTGAGTTCAGGGATGTTCTGTTCCTGCAATAAAGCAAACTTTTTGGTCATGTTCAACTCCTGTTCCGGAATGTTTTTCTCAGTTCATCGATCACGATCTTCTTCCCGTTCCCATCCTTGTAAGACCACACGTCCCAGCCGTTCACAGGCGCGCCGTTCATCAACGATTTGGCAACGAAATGGATCGACCCTGTGAGATCGCCGCATTTAAGATGTCCATTGGACAGGATCTTCGCCTTTGTCCCATTCTTCGCAAAGAATAAACTCTGCCCCGGTTGCAGGTATCCGTTCTCGACCAGCGCCCCGAACGGGACCCGTGCCTGCCTCGGCTTCTCGACACTGTATCGCATCTGAATCTGACTCAGCCACTGCGTCGATACGTTTCTGCGCAACCTTTATATACTTCTTGTCGCGTTCGATCCCGATCCAATGGCGGCCAAGCTTTTTCGCGACAGCACCAGTTGTCCCTGAGCCAAAGAACGGATCGAGGATCACATCCCCGACATTCGACGAGGACATGATGACTCGGTACAACAGCGCTTCCGGCTTTTGCGTCGAATGAGCCTTTGTGCCGTTTGTCTTGATGCGCTTTTTGCCTGTCACCAATGGGATTTCCCAGTCCGAGCGCATCTGCAGGTCGCCGTTCAAGGCTTTCATTGAGTGATGGTTGAACGTGTACTTCGCGCCTTTTTTCTTCTGCGCCCAGATCATGGTCTCGTGCGCATTCGTGAACCTCACTCCCCTGAAATTTGGCATCGGATTGGTCTTGATCCAGAGCACGTCGTTCAGGATCCAAAACCCCAGGTCCTGCATGACCGCACCGACGCGGATAAATATTGTGATACGAGCCGATGACCCAGATCGTGCCGGTATCCTTCAGCACCCTGCGGCATGCGGATAGCCACTTGGTTGTAAACTCGTCGTACGCTTTGAAATCTTCGAACTTGTCCCAGCTGTCGTCCACTGCGTCCACCTTCGTCATGTTGGGGCGGTATAGGTCATTTCGCAGTTGTAAATTGTATGGGGGGTCGGCAAATATCAGATCCACCGAGTTCTCGGGGAGCGCCTTGAGAACCTCGATACAGTCACCGTGCAGGATGGAGTCGAGGGGGAGGTGGTTCACAGTAGAAATTATACCTTCACTTAATCAGGCTTGATTGGAACAAAACTCAAGACAATTCTGTTGTATAAATGGATTACTCAGGCATCCTGGACGGATCAAGCCATGCCCAGAATTTGTTTTTATCCCCTGTATCGATCTCGAATGGGAGCATTATTGCTTTGCTCCCTTGTGCTTCTGTCGATCATCCTCGGCTGTGCGCCTGCAACCATGGCTGTCCAGCCGACAGCCACGCCAACCGCCTCGCTCACCCCAACTGCAACTCCGACCCAAACGCTGACGCCGACACCAACACTGACGCCCACCCCGACCGAGCTCCCCGCGCTGTGCGGCGGACCTCGCTCCATGCTCATCCTCCTGGTCGGGAGTGATGCCCGCAGTAACACCTACGAAATCGGTCTCGCGGATGCGATCCGCCTGGTGCGCGTGGACTTTGTCGAACCACGGGTCCAGGTCTTAACCTTCCATCGCGACCTGTATGTTGAGATCCCCGGGATCGAAGACCACAACGGCATCACACACGGGAAGCTCAATCAGTCTTTCCTGTATGGCAACCCAGGGTATGGTTATTTTGACGGTCCCGGGCAGGGACCCGGCCTGCTGGCCTTGACCCTGGAGCGCAACTTCGATGCCCACTCGGATCACTTCGTGGCGGTCAACCTGCAGACCTTCTCGCGGGTTGTGGACGCGCTGGGTGGGATCGATATCCGCCTGCCGTATTTGATCGATGGGCGTGTGGAGGGCTCGAAGGATCCGAACCGTTACTTCCCGGCAGGGTATCAGCAACTGAACGGCTACCGCACAATGCTCCTGGCGCGGATGCGCACGCGGGGGGATTTTCAGCGCGGCGAGATACAGGACCTGATCCTGCGCGCCCTCGCGGAAAAACTTCTCAGACCGTCGACGATCCCGCGCCTGCCTGAATTGGCTGAGGCTTTTCGCGGTTCGATCCAAACGGACCTCGGACCTGCCGAGGTCGGCCAATTGCTCTGTCTGGCAGCGATACTTGATACGGACAGGATCGAGTTCATTGATTTCCCCGAAAACCTGTTCACAAACACCCGTGTACAGGACCCCGTGCTTGGCAACACATCCATCATGGCGGCTGACTTTGAGATCCTGAAAACATATGTGAAAAAATTTGAAAGCGGGACCTGGACGGAAGGGAAAGAGGATGTTGGAGAATAGACCGCCCCTAAAACTTCCACTCGACTATAAACGCCTCGTTGGGACCGCTATATTAAACCTTCTGAATGACAATCCCGCCAAACCGGTGCTCGTCTGCGTAACATTTTATGCCATGAATATAGCAATCATGGCTCGGATATGATTCGCCTGTATCCGCATATTTTGCCAGATACCCTCCCGAAATCGACTCGTTGAAGAATACCAACGCGCGCCCATCCTGCGATTTTGCCTGCGCGGCACAGTCCCTGCATACATAGCGGGGATACCGTGCAGACGGCTCAACAGATCGGTAGCAGATGGGGCAGGTCTGCATGGTTATGCCAGTGAACCCAGGCACCTCTTCGCCAGCGTTGCGGCGACGTCCATGCGGTATTCGGCGCTATGCCCATTCATCCGTCGCTTCGTGGAAGGCATTTCTTGCGGCGGCTTCCACGCCCTCTGATTCTGTCCCGTCCATTGCCAGCATGGGACTTTTACCATAGCCACCCAGCGCGAGTCTTGTCCGACCTGAGTTCCATTGGGCGAGCGCGGCGCAGACGAGCGGTTTATCGGCAGGGGTTTTGGAAACATATTCGAAGGCAAGTTTGATGTTGGCAGGGAGGACGATCTTTGTGATGAGTTTGCCGCGAACTTGTTCCCGTAAAGGCAGAAAATCGCCAATATTGATCGTCTCTTCCCCTTTTTGCTTGCTGTTTACTATGATTTTCGCGTCCATTGCCAGCAGGACCGCGGCAAACGTGGAGCGTCCGTCACAGGCGACCAGCGTCCCTGCCACGGTGGCGGCGTTGCGGATGTTGAGCGGCGCCTCGAGTTTCAGCGCGGATTTCATCGCTTCGGGGCAGTGCTCGGATTCGAGCAGGGCTTGCAGGGTGAGCGTCGCGCCGAGTTCGAGGTTGTTTCCGGTCTGGTTGAGTGAATCCAAGCCCAGGGCTTGTAAATCCACTGCTTCGATCGAATCAGCTGTCGGCTTGGAGAGAAGCGTGCCGCCTCCGAGGGGCAGGGTATTCGGTTGAGTCAGAAGGGTGAGGGCTTCTTCCAGAGTTTGGGGGCGATGGTAGGCAGTGATCATGTTTTCTCCTGTTCCATTATATTATATCCATCTCGAAATATTTAATCTGGAACGACCTTCCATCCTAATTCATTCAAACTTGATTTGTCGATTTGCCCTTGAGGGACATTGATCGAGAGGGTGTTTCCTTCGGCGAGCAGCTCGTTCGTCTCCGCGTCGTAGATTCCCGCCCACGCCTCGGCAGAGCGTGATTTTGATTTTCCTGTCCTGCCGATGATCTTCAGCGGTCTTCCTACGGGTACGTTCTTGCGATACTTCACTTCGAGTTTTGCCGTGAACATGAAACGCGGATTGTTCGGGTCGCTGCCCATGTGTGCCCGTCCGGAGATTTCATCAATGAGCGCGGCGACAATGCCGCCATGCAGGACGCCGGGATAGCCTTGAAAATGCTCCGGCGCCGTGTAGGTCGTTTCCACAACGCCGGGTTCCACTTCGTACATATGCAGATGTAAGCCCACCGGGTTTTCAAGGCCGCATATGAAACACATCCTTGAGTTGGGTTGTTTTGTTCTCATGGGGGAATTATAAAAGGACTCCCACATCTCTGGCGCTGGAGTCTGAAAAGCAAGTCGGGAAACGTTGCTCCCGGTTACGGTCTGAGTGAAATGTCTGCCATGTAATAGGAATGATCGTAGGCGGTCATGGCTCCGCCCTCGCCCGGGATCGGCTCGATGTTCTCGTTGCCGTTGACATCGATCCCATTGCGGATCTGGTTCGCAAGGACGACCGCCTGTCGGATGGCGTTTTCTGCCTCTTCCAGGGATGGCGCTTCAATGACCGCGATCAACTGGTCCCGCAATTGAGGCGTCCACTCGCTGACATTGGTCGCGGCGATCTTGACATGCTCCCCGTGGACGAGCATGTTCTCAGTGGCATCTACGGATGTGACCGACAGATTCGCGTGTGAAAATGTTCCCTGAATGTATCCAGCGTTGCTGCCGTTCAGGAGCAATCCGAAGCCGTCGCCTGGGTTGTCGATACTGCCGTTCCCATCCCAATCCTTGTGATCGGGGCTTTGCACGCCAAGGATCAGGTTTAACATCTGCTCAGCCTGCAAGCGGACATTTTCTTCATCGCCCGATTCAAAAGAAGTAAGCATGCCCTGCGCGAGACCATTCAATAAGGCGGTATCCGCCTCCAATCCGCGGACGAACGGGGTCTGGTTGGGTGTCGCGTCGAAGGCTGAGAGCAAATGCCTGACATGCATGAATCCGCTGGGCGGCAGGTTCGTTGAAAAGGCGACCTCATTGGATGGGTTGGGGTTGGTGTCCCCGTCAGGTTCGACCGTGATCTGCATCCCGTGATAGAACGTGATCAGGTTGCGGCCTGAAGGGTCCACGAAAGTGAGCGAGGCGCGGTTCTCTGCGTCGAATTGAACGACGCCCAGGCTGAACAGGGTCTCACCGTCGTCTGCGATCAACCAGGCCTCATATTGACTTCCCTGCGGCGGCAAGGGAAGATTTCCGGAGGAGAAGGTCACCTGGTCGGCGGGCGCGGATCCATCCTGAAAACGGAGCAAGCCGATGGGTTCGGATATGGGTGCCTCGGGCGGAATTTCGGCCGGAGCAGTTGGAATGGTGACCTGTCCATGGTCTTCCATCGGAGTCGTCGGCGTGGGGGTGGCGACAGGTTGCGCTGACAGTCGGGCAACCAGCAGCGATCCGAGCACAACGGTGACGGCAATAATGCCCAGGATCATCGGTGAAAATGGTTTCTTCCGCTCCCGGCTGATGGCTGCCTCGAAACTGCTTCGTGTGGCTGTGATGGACTTTCCGATGGCGGACTGCATATGCAGGGTCTCGGCTTCCGACGTCCCTGTGAGAGCGGCATCGAACGCCTCGGCAAGTTCGAGCGGAGTCTGGAAGCGTTGATCCGGGTCCTTGGCAAGGGCGCGTTCCATCACATCCTGAAGCCCTTTGAAGAGTCCCTCGATGGGCGGGGGCGGATCGTAGATCTGCTTGTGCAGGACGCTCAAGGTTGTATCTGCCTCGAAGGGGACGCGTCCTGCCAGCATTTCATACACGGTAATACCGAGCGAATACACGTCCGTGCGCGCGTCCACACGGTCGCCGCGCGCCTGCTCGGGGCTCATGTACGCGGGGGTTCCGGTGATCGTGCCGGTACTGGTCTGGGTATCCGATTGTGTGAAGCGCACAAGACCGAAATCCGTCAGGATCGGTTCTACATCGTCCGGGAGTGGTTGTTCGGATGAGACTGGTGTAGAGTTCGATGTGAGCAGGATGTTGGCGGGTTTGACATCCCGGTGGATGACATTATTTTTATGCGCATAAGAAAGCGCGTCGGCAATTTTCCTGAGCAGGGACTGGATCTGTCCAAGATCGAGACGCTGATTCTTCTTGTGCAGTTCGCGCAGGTATCCGCCCAGCGACGCGCCCGGCACGTATTCCATGACCAGATACGGCTGGTTCTGGTATGAGTCAAAGTCGAAAATCTGGACAATGTTGGGGTGCCTGAGCATTGCGATCACGCGCGCTTCACGTTCGAAACGGTCGCGCAGTTCAGGTTCCTCCTGCAGGTCCGCTTTCAGGAACTTGACGGCAACCGCGCGGTGGAGCGTGGTATGCGTGCCGATGTAGACCTC
The DNA here is from genome assembly GCA_963718215.1 of uncultured Chloroflexia bacterium. Classification (GTDB taxonomy): domain Bacteria; phylum Chloroflexota; class Anaerolineae; order Anaerolineales; family Villigracilaceae; genus Defluviilinea. Next base: position 68,691 of record CAVQYK010000021.1, on the reverse strand, counting down.
TGCCATTCCCCCTTTCGCGAGGAACATGTCCACGTGCACTTTTCCGAGCAGTTTACCAGTAAGGTTCGGCATGTTGAAATTATACAGCATGAAGACGGAAGGCTATAATTTGAAATGGTATAAAAACGTTACAGGAGCGCCAAATGAAAACTCGTAGTCCTTGTCTCTGCCGATGCCGAGTGGGCGGGAGTTAAACCGCTTATTTCCGGATGCGGCTATCACGAAATACTCCATTTGGCGAAACCATGAGACGTGATACTTGGTACCTGGAACCTGACACTCTTCCACAGCGGTTGGGGCAAGATCGCCTCCGCGGCTTCCATGCAATATGTGATCGACCATTATTCACCAGACCTGATCGTCAACCTTGGCACTTGCGGAGGCTTCGAAGGTGTTGCAGAACGCGGGGATTTGATCCTCGTGGACCGCGCCATCGTCTATGACATAGTCGAACTCATGGACGCATCCGACGTCACGAACTACTACGCTTCCTCCCTCGACCTGAGCTGGCTTGCTGAACCCCATCCTTATCCCGCCCGCCGCGGACTCATCGCCTCCGCCGACAGCGACCTGCTGCCCGAGAAAATCCCTTTCCTCAAAGCCCAGTGGCGCCCTTGCCGCCGATTGGGAATCCGCTGCGCTGGCCTGGGTGGCGACCCGCAACAACAAGCGGATCCTGATCCTGCGCATGGTCAGCGACCTGGTCTCTGAGCAGGGCGGGGAGATATACGGCGGTATCGAGGTCTTCAACGAACGCGCCGGGCAGATCATGCGTCTATTGTTCGAGCAGTTACCAGATTGGCTGGACGCGGTGCGCTTATAGCATACATTTCCATCCCCATGTCATCCGGGTCATCCCCGAAGCGCGGAATCTCGTAAAATCCGAGCCGCTTGTAAAATTCAACTGCCCGCGTTTGATACATTGTCTGTTTCAAGGCGCATCACCTTATAGCCGATGTCCCGCGCGATCTTGAATAATTCCTGCATCATGCGGTAGCCCAATCCCTGCCCGTGATACTCGCTCAACAGCCACATGCGCTTCAGTTCGCACACACCTTCTTCCAAATAGCGGATCGCGCCGGTTCCGATGATACGCCCGTCCTCCACGGTCACGAGGAATGTCCCGCCGTTCTCGAAGTAGTTTTTCTGCACGTCATCCATCTCGCTCAGCTTTCCCTGCGCCGAATATTTCGCAATGGACTCTTCGAGAGTGCTTGCCTCCTTGAAAACTTCATAGGCGACAGTAAAGATCACGCGTTTGGCATCCGGGACTTCATTTTGTTGAATGGGTCTGATCTCGATCATTCGCCGATTTTACCTGAACCCTCCGGCGATTTGGGGCGTTATAATCCATGTGTGACTTCCGTAACCCCCTTGAGCGAAGAGGAACTTCGCACCCAAAAACTTAACTTCCGCTATGTGCAGATCGACGCCGTCGGGGTGAGCATCTCCAACATCTCCGCGCCATTCCTGCCCGTCTTTTTGACGCGTCTCGGGGCGACCAATTTCCAGGTGGGATTGCTTTCCTCCATGCCCGGCGTGACCGGTCTCATCCTTGCCATCCTGGTCGGGCGTTTCCTGCAATCGAGGAAGAACGTCGTACCGTGGTACAGCCTCTCGCGCCTGATGGTCATCCTGTGCTACACGTTGACGGGCATCCTCACGTTGCTTATCGAGGAAAAGTTCGTCATCATTGCCACGCTGGCGATCTGGGCATTTGCCACGCTCCCGCAGACGGCGCTGGCTGTCGCGTTTTCGGTCGTGATGAATGGCGTGGCGGGTCCCACGGGACGTTATGCCCTGCTCAGCCGCCGCTGGACCATCTTCGGTCTCACGGGCGTCATCGGGACCTTCATCGTCACGCGCGTGATCGACCTGGTGGAATTCCCCGTCAACTACGCGGTCATGTTCCTCGTCCTGTCATTGGGCGGTTTTCTGAGTTTCTACTTCTCGCGCAGGATCGTCCTTCCCGACCAAATACCCCCACCAATCATGGACAGCGGCACTCCCTGGAAGGGTTTCCAGAACATCCTCGGCTTGTTGAAAGCGAACCCCGCCTTCCTGTCCTTTGCTTCGAAACGTTTTGTTTATTTCTCGGCGATCACGCTCGGCGCCCCGATCATGCCATTGTTTTTGGTGCGCGAGGTGCGCGCCACAGATGGGCAGATCGGTATAGTCAACATGGCCATGACCATCGTAATGTTGGCGGGATATTTTCTTTGGCCGCGTATTTCCCTCAAGCGCAGCGGACGCTTTGTCCTGTTGGCGACAACGCTGGGGATGGTTCTTTATCCCGCATTGAGCGCGGCAACCCCGCGCATCGAATTGATCATCCTGTACGCAGGCATCGCGGGTTTCTTTCAGGGTGGGCTCGACCTGGTCTTTTTCGACGAGTTGATGAAAACCGTTCCACCGGAATATAGCGCAACATTCGTATCCATCGCCCAATCCATGCAATACCTGTCCATGATCCTTGCGCCTTTGCTGGGAACATGGATCGCGGGATATATTGGTCTCGGAGGGGCATTATGGCTGAGCGCCGGCTTGCGCCTGCTGGGCTTCCTCCTGTTCCTCATGCCCGACCGCAAACGGACGCGCATGACCGAATCCCCCGCGACCCTCTTGTGCAAATCGTGCGGACTGTGTTGCACGGGGCATCTGTTCGTCTGGACGAAGCTCCGGTCTTCAGAGTTGGACTCCATTCAATCCCTCGGCGTGGATGTCCTTCGCGAACCCGGTCAGCGCGGCTTCAACCAGCCCTGTCCGCTCTGGCAGGAACATTGCACGATCTACGAATCCCCACAATACCCGAGATTTTGCCACACCTACAAATGCAAACTTCTCAAACAAGTGCTGGATGACGTAACCCCGCTTCCCTCCGCCCTGACTGTTGTCCGCCGGACGAAAAGCCTGATCCACGCCCTCGACGCGGTCCTGCCGGCATCCCCCAGCCTGAATTTCCGCGAGCGCCTGGTGGCTTGCCTTGAACGTGAGGATGTGGATTCCGAGACTCAGCAGAAGGCAAAGGAACTGCTGGAAGTTTACGAATCCCAGTTCGGCGTCAATGACCTGCTGGATGACCCGCCGCAAAATTCATGATGAATGTCAGGTTTGCAGAACCCCTCTGCCTCATGCTAGAATCCGACCGATGAAGATCCGTGTCAAATTGATCGCCAATTATCGGGAAGCCCTGCCGCCCGGGCACAAACACGGTGTGGTGGAATTGGACATCCCGGATGGTTCGACGGTCCACGACGCGATCTCCCGCTTCAACATTCCCCTCAACGACGAAAGCGTCATCGTGCTGAACGGTCTCACCGTGGACATGGATACCCCCCTGAAGGAGGGCGACATGGTCACGGCATTTTCCGCGATCGCTGGCGGATAAAATAAATACGAAGGGCACAAAGATAAATTATTCGACTTTCGACCTTCGACTTGTAACCTTCAACCCAAGGAGTTCCCATGTACGGCTGGCACCTCAAAATCCTACGCGTAAACCTCACCACCCGAAAGGTCACCACAGAAGATGTAGACCCGCAGATCGCGCGCGACTACCTCGGCGGGCGCGGATGGGCGATCCACTACTTGTACAAGGAGATGGATCCCACCGTTGACCCGCTCTCCCCGGAGAATATGCTCATCTTCGCCACCGGTCCGCTGACCGCCACCCCCGCACCGACCGGCAACCGCTACATGGTCGTCACCAAGTCCCCGCTGACGGGCGCGCTGGCGCACTCCAACTCGGGCGGCGAATTCCCGACATGGATGAAGCGCACAGGCTTCGATTTGTTCATCTTCGAGGGGAAGGCGTCAGAGCCGGTATATGTTTTCGTAAACGAGGACCAGGTCGAGGTGCGGTCTGCGGCGCATGTCTGGGGGAAGGATACGCATGAGACGACGGACATCCTCAAGGCGGAAACGTCCGCAGACGCGAGAGTCGCATGCATTGGACCCGCGGGCGAGAACCTCGCCCTGATGGCGGCGATCATGAACGACAAGCATCGCGCGGCGGCTCGCTCGGGTGTCGGCGCGGTGATGGGAAGTAAAAATCTCAAGGCGGTGGTGGCGATGGGGAATAAGAACCCGCCCCTGCATGACCCCGAAGGGATGCGCGCCCTCAGCGTGGAGACGTCGAAGAACGTGGGCGCGGACGTGAAGAAGGGCTCGAACATGCGCATTTACGGCACGTCGTATGTGCCGCAGGTGACGAACACGCTCGGCATTCTGCCCACGAGGAATTTTTTGCAGGGCACTTTCGAGCATGTCCACAATATTGACGGCGATGCTTTGAAAGATAACTATCTCATCCGTCACACGCCGTGTTACCGCTGCCCGCTTTCGTGCGGACGCCTGACCGAAGTGCCGGATGGTCCGTATAAGGGCAAGGGCGAAGGTCCCGAATACGAAACGATCTCGTCGCTCGGGACGGGCTGCGGTGTGAGCAATCTTGCCGCGCTGGTCAAGGCGAACTATCTGTGCAACGAATACGGCATGGATACCATCACTACCGGCATGACGATCGCTGTTGCGATGGAAATGTACGAGAAGGGGTATCTCTCTGAAGATGTGATCGGGATGCCGCTGAAGTTTGGCGACCACGATGCGATGATCGCCATGATCAAAAAAATGGCTTACATGGAAGGTTTTGGCAAGGACCTTGCCATGGGCAGTTACCGCCTCGCGGAGAAATATGGCCACCCCGAGTTGGCTGTCACCACCCGCAAGCAGGAATTCCCCGGCTACGATCCGCGCGGCTCGCAGGGCATGGGCTTGCTGTACGCCACGTCCAACAAGGGTGCATCACACATGGAAGGCGATGTTGCCTACGAAGAAGTCTTCGGCGTGCCGGTGAAGGAAAATCCGCTCACGACGGAGGGCAAGCCTGAACTCGTCAAACACTTCGAAGATTCCTTCGCACTGATCGATTCGTCGGGTTTGTGTGTTTTTGTCGCCATCCGCTACGTCTTCGACAAGAACCGCATCATCTGGCCCCAGACCCTCGCCGCCATGATGAACCTGACCACAGGCGCAGGTTACACTCCCGAGGAAGTGATGAAAGCCGCCGACCGCGTGTACACGCTCGAGCGCATGTTCCTCATCAAAGCGGGGTCTGGTCCCGAGTGGGATACGCTCCCGACCCGCATGTTGCACGAGCCCTTGCCCGGACGGTCCTGCCAAGGGCAAAGTGGTGGAGTTGGACAAGATGCTCCCCGAGTTCTACCAAAGACGCGGCTGGGATGAGAAGGGCTATCCCACCAGAGAGAAATTGATGGAGCTGGGACTGCCGTTGAATTAACGAACAAAGCGGATGCGACGAGCATCCGCTTCTTTCTACGGGACGGCTGATCCGACACCAGTGGGATCGTTTCTCAAACAAAAAGAGGGACGGAATTACACCGTCCCTCTTTTGCTGATGATTGCCCCCTTTTTACTTTTTGACGATCACGAATGTCCCAGTCTTCTCCGTGGAGAGGATGCGGTACAGGGCTTTGGTCGTTTCCGTTGGAACGATCTGATAGAGTTCATCCTCGGTGTCTGTGGTGAGCATCTTCGACAGGTCTTCGTCCTTCATGAGCTGGGTGACGTCCAGCCACTCCTTGTTTTCAGCGTCCCACAGGAACACAGCATACTGGCTTTGAGAATCGGCGGGGATGGTGAAGTCCAACTGGAGGCCGGTGCCGAGCGGAAATTCCTTGATCAATGCGCCATCGGCGAGGATGTCAATGGTCAAGGCTTTTACGAATGCCCCGCTCGGGAGTTGCCCCGGCAGTTTGTCCGAGGTCACTTCCGTGAGGACTGCCTGGTGGTCGCATAGATTGTGGAATGTGATGTTGATGCCGAAGGCGTTCAACATGGTGAAGCAGTCCAGGTCAAACAAGCCCCCGCCTGTAGTGTCTTTTGTTTCCTTGGGTTCGTATTCAACTGTGACAAGGAAGGTGACAGGTACCGCGCTGTTGCCATGTGTGTCGGTCGCTGTGCAGGTGACGGTTGTGACGCCCACGGGGAATAGACTCCCTGAGGCAGGTGTGCAGGTTGCTGTCCCAACACCGTCCACCGTATCTGAAGTGGCAGGCGCTGTGAAAAGTACGATGACGCCATGTTTCTTGCTCGTCGTAATGATCATGTTGTCGTGGTGACCGATCACAGGCGCTGTCGTATCCTGGACGGTAACATTGAAGCCTCCATTGGCAGTGTTGTTGTGCGCGTCCGTCGTGGAGCAATTCACGGCTGTTGTTCCAGCGGGGAAGGTACTGCCTGAGGCGGGAGAGCAGGTCACTGCAACGGTGCCATCCACGAGGTCCAGTGCAGAAGCGGTAAATGATACGGCTGCTCCTGCGGCTCCAGCGGCCTCCGATGTAATATCTGCAGGCAGTGTGAGGACCGGCGCGGTCGTATCCAGCACAGTGACATTGAAACTTCCGTTGGCAGTGTTACTGCTCGAGTCAGATGCGGAGCAGTTGACCACGGTCATGCCGAGGGCGAAGGTGCTGCCGGAAGCGGGAGAGCAGGTCACTGAACGGGAGCCATCCACCGCATCATTGGCGGTCGCTGAGAAGCTGGCAACCGCGCCGGAAGGACCGGTCGCTTCGAGGGTCATGTCGGCGGGCAGGCTGAGAACGGGCGGAGTGGTGTCGAGCGGTGCGGTGTTGTAGCATTGGCTGGGATGGGGACCGGGGTAGCGGTTGCCGCTACAGGTCGGGTCCGATGTCGCGCTGATCGAGCCGCTGAACACACTCAGCCCATAGGCTTCGTTGTTCGACAAAGTCCCGCCATTGACGTGGACGACGGTGGAGCCGGTTCCGTTCACGTTGACGCCGGAACCCAATCCCACAATAAGAATAAAGGTGCCGTTGTCGTAGGAGACAACGTTGTTCATCCAGACCGAATTGGCATTGTTGATCTCGATGCCGCTCAGGTCGTTATTGAAGGCTGTGACGTTGTTGAGCGTGACGGTCGGGGCGCTCAGGGTTGCCCCGTTGTAATTGGATGTTTCGTCAAGGCAGAAAATGAAGATGAATGTGCAGTTTCGGGTATCCCTGAAGGTTGTGTTGGAGATCGTAATGGAACCCGTGTTGGTCTCTGCATGGAAGCCACGGTTTCGGTTACTGCTTCCGCCGCTGGAGTTGCCGTCAAACGTGCTGTTCTGGACGGTAATGTCGCCGGATTGCGAGTCAATATAGGCGGTGTAATCGTCGCCTGCCTGCTGTGTTACCGTCACATTGCTCAGCGAAACATCGCCGCTGGTGGTGTAGATGGTGATGGCATTGCCGCTGGTCACATTGTTGAACGTGAAATTGACCAGGGAGATATTGCCTGCCCAGGGATTGGCCGACGTGCCAATGGTCAGGGTGTTCGAACCGAAATTGGTGGTCCCCGTGAAGGTGGCGCTCGCGCCGTTTAAGCCATTCCAGCCGCCCTGCAGGGTCAGGTTAAAGTCGTTGAGGGTGTTGAAGTCGCTATTTCCCAGGCTCGAGCCGGCAGTGGTCAGTGAAAAGGATGCACCGGGATTGGCAGTGAAATAGATCACGCCATCCTGGGTGTAATTGCTCGTGTTGTTGCGCATGTCCGTGAGGAGGGCGCTGATGGTGGCAAAGTTGGTTGTGCATCCCGGTCCGCCGGGCTGGACTCCGCCGGGCACCACATGGGGTCCGTATCCAGGATGACATCCATTGCCGCCTCGGAAGCCAGCGGGAGCGTCTCCCCGTTCTCGTCCAGGACCACAACATCTGTATCGCCGGGGATCTGCTCGAACAAGGCAGGTTCAGGCGCTTCCTCCTCCGCCGGAACCTGCTCCTCCGGCGACGTGGTCTCGTCCACCTCCGGGGTCGGAGTGACCTGCGGCGTGGGAGTTTCGGTCGCAGGCGGGAGCTCGGTCTCTTCTGTCGCTGTCGGGTCCGCCAGTTCTTCTGTCGGTTCGGCTGTAGCCGTCGCTTCAGGCGGTGTGCCATCATCGGCAAACGCGATCGAGACGTTTGCAAGGACGATGCTGGCTATCAAAAGAAAAGAGAACAGAATTTTGAAAAAAGGATGCTTGTTGATCATGCTTTCTCCTAATCCTAATATTTGGATAAAAGCATGACGCCTCTGTGTGAAAAGAGTTACGAATATACAACTATTTTCATGAGGTTGCACTGGATTTCCCGCCTGAACGAGTTGAAAATCCTTGATTTTTCCTGTATTTTGTACAGGTTTGAAGTGCGCGAGACTGAGGGAAAGATTTACTTCTTTTTCGGCAGAAAATCGAACGGCGGACGCTGGTTGAGTTTCAACAGGCTGGCCCCCATCTCGCCGACGGCAAGCACAGAGATCGAGCCTGTATCGCATCCCAATTTCTGAAATTGGTCGAGCGGCAGGCCGATGTAATATGCCACAGCCAGCTTGATCGGGTCCGAGTGGAAGACGCACGCCACAATATCCTGCGCCTTATGCCTGGCGAGGATCGCGTCGAGCGTACCGACAATGCGGTTCTGACATTCGTAAAATGTCTCGCCATTCGGGAATTGAGCCCGCGAAGGTGCGCGTTGCACGACCTTCCAATGTTTATGCAGGTACAGCCGCTTCAGCGATTTCCCCTGCCAGTCGCCGACATTTGTCTCGAGCAGGCCTTTTTCCTTTTGGATGGTCAACCCAGTGGATCTGGCGATGGGTGTTGCGGTCTCCATCGCCCTCTCGAGCGGACTCGAATAAATGGCTTTGATCGGGACATCCTTCAGCGCTTCGCCCAACGCCTGAGCCTGCTTCTGCCCATGTTCATTGAGATGAACCCCGGGCAGTCTCCCCGCAAGCCTGTGGGTTTTTGTGTAATCGTTCTCGCCGTGACGGATGAGTAATAAGAGTGGCATGAAATTTAATATCCTTTTTCTCCGATTCCCAACCGCATAACCTCCAGATAGGAAATCTTCTCGTCGTAATAGTTACAAAGTGATACCCAGACCGGCTCGTGGGGCATCGATTCAGGGTGTCTTTTCTTCACTTCCCTGAATGCATCGAACAAACTTAAATCCCTCTTCCTCTTTCAATGCGGCGGTACAAAATGCGCTGGAGCGATTAATGCCTGCTCCACATGTGACCAGAACGCGCTTGTCAAGTTTCTTTTGTTCACGGATGAAGTTGAGACCCTTTTCAAGCAGGCTGAAGTTTAACGGGGCGAAGTCCTCCACCGGGAGATAAAACGATGTGATGTCAGGTTGTTCCACGTTTTCGGCGAGTTGAAGCATGGCCTGAATGGATTTTGACCGCAGATAACCGAGTTGCAGCGTGTCGCGATATTTCCCGATGAACAACCACGGGCGGATTTCGTCCATACTATTTGATCTTCCGCTTCATCTCTTGAATCTGTTCCTCGCTCATGGCAGGGAGGTTCTCCACCTTGGTGATCCCCAACGCCTTGCGTTGCGCCTCGCGCCACATCTCCAGCCGCGCCGTGACCTGCGCCTCATACCCCTCCTGTGAAGGCGTATAGAAGTATGTGCCTAACAAACGTTTCGGTAAATACTGCTGGGGGGTGAAATGGCCTTCCTGTTCATGCGGATAGACATAATCCTTGCCGTGACCCATCGCGGCGGCGTCGCGGTTGCCGTCCATGAGATGGCGCGGCACGGAGACCTGTCCCTCGTCCTCGATCTTCTTCATCGCCTTGAAGTAAGCGCCCGCGCTGTTGGATTTTGGTGCGGTGGCGAGATACAGCGTCGCTTCGACGATGGGGTAGATGCCCTTCGGGCAGGCCGATGAACTCGAACGCCTGCGCCGCTGACGATGCGACCACCAGTCCCATCGGGTCGGCGAGACCGATATCTTCGCCCGCCAGAATGATCAGGCGGCGGATGATGAATTTCGGGTCTTCGCCGGCGTAGATCATCTTTGCCAGCCAGTAAAGCGCCGCATCCGGGTCGCTTCCGCGCACGGACTTGATGAACGCGGAGATCGTATCGTAGTGCGCGTCGCCGTCCTTGTCGTACAGTACCGCCCGCCGCTGAATGGACTCCTGTGCCACATCCAGTGTGATGTGGATGACGCCGTCCTTGTCCGGGGCGGTTGATTCCACCGCGAGTTCGATGGCGTTCAGGGCGTTGCGGGCATCCCCGCTGGCGACCTCGATCAAATGCGTGCGGGCGTCGGGGTCAATGACGATGTTTTTGTCCCCGTAGCCGCGTTCCTTGTCGGACACCGCCCGGTCGAGGAGAATACCCGTTTCCTGTTGATTTAAGTTGCGGAGTTGGAAGACGCGCGAGCGCGAGATCAATGCCTTGATGACCTCGAAGTACGGATTCTCGGTCGTTGCGCCGATGAGGGTGAATGTCCCGTTTTCGACGTGAGGGAGGAGCGCGTCCTGTTGAGCCTTGTTCCAACGATGGACTTCATCCACAAAGAGGATCGTGCGGATGTTGTGTAACCGTCTGCGCTCAAGTGACTCTTCGATGATAAGCCGCAAATCCGCCTTGCCAGCGAGGATGGCGGAGATGGTGGTGAAATGGCTTTTGGTCGTATTTGCAATGACTTGTGCAAGCGTTGTTTTGCCGGTGCCGGGCGGTCCCCACAGGATGATGGATGAGAAGAGGCGGTCCGCTTCGATGGCGCGGCGCAGGAGTTTGCCTTCGCCGACAATATGTTCCTGCCCGATGTACTCCTCCAGCGTGCGCGGACGCATTCGCGCGGCGAGGGGCGCTTCACTTTTCATTCGTTCCTGCATGGCATGGTCGAAGAGATCGGGCATGATGGGGATTATAGCAGGATGAGGAAAAGGAGGAAGGTTGATGTTAAAAGGAAAAAGATGAGAGCAGGCTTTTGGAACTGAATCAATAATCGGCTTGGGGCGAGGCGTTAAGCGTTAGGCGTCTCCCGCGCCCCCTGTTGATGCGACCGGTTGACCATGTAGATCCCGACCAACGCAACCGTGCCGCCCAATGCCTGCCAGATGGTCGGCACCTCGCCGAGGAGCGGGATCGCAAGGATGGCGGTCACGACGGGTTGCAGGACCATGGTCGGCGCGACAATGGAGGCAGGCAGCCGCCCGAGCGCGTAGGCGAGCGCCATGTAGCCGATGAGTTGCGAGACCAGCGCAGTGGAGAGGAAGACGATCCAGGTGCGCGTGTCGTACCCGGTCAGCGGGTTGCCCAGGATGACGTTGATAATGAACAGGGTGAGTCCCGCGCCGATGCCGACGATCCAGATGTGCAGGATGGGGCTGAAATGGGCGCGGCTTTTTTCGGTGAAGAGGAAGTACCCGCCATAGAAGAACCCGGTGAAGACCGCCATCACGTCGCCGACGCCGAAGCGCGGATGCAGGATGAAGTCGGTCCCCATGATCAAAACCGCTCCCGCCAGCGTGACCGCCAGTCCGCGCCAGAAGGTATTGGTGAGTTTTTGTTTGAAAATGAGCCACGTCCCCAGTGCAACCCATAACGGCGCGGTATTGCCGAGCAGGGTGGCATTGGCGGCGGTCGTGAAGGAGAGCGCTGTTGTCCACAGGGCAAGGTCAAGGGCGGTGAATACGCCTGCCAGAAGCGGGAAGATCAGGGCTTTCGAACGGATCGCCTTGTTGCCTGGTTCGCGCCACAGGATGAACGGCGCCAGCATCGGGATGGAAAAGAACATGCGGTAGAACGCGGTGACGGGTCCGGGCGCGTCTGCCCAGCGCACGAACATGGCGGAGAAACTCAACGCGAGCACGCCGATGCCGAGCGCGAGATAGGCAGGGATATTTTTGTTCGACATGGGGAATTACTGGATCTGAAAACGGTCGAGGATGGCTGGGAGCTCTGCGAGGGAGGACAGGCTCGCGTCCGGCTGGACCTGATCCTGAATCTCCATCTCCGGGCTGACGCGGCGGCTGATCCAGATCCCATAGATCCCAGCCTCCTTTGCCCCGCGGATGTCCGCAACAAGGTTGTCACCGACCATCACTGCCTCGCTGGGATGACAATACCAGTTCGAAAGCGCCAGCTCGAAGATGCGCGGATGCGGTTTGCGGTAACTGCACGCGGCGGAGGTCAGGATGAAATCGAAATATTCGGTGATGCCAAAACTGCGGGCGAGTTGCTGCACATCTGCGTCATCGCCCGCGTTCGAGATGATCCCAAGGTTGTAGCCTTTTATCCTGAGCCTTTGCAGTGTGGGGATCGCATCCTCCTCCAGTGCCCAATTGGTCTGGGTCACTGCAAACAGGGTGTTCAGCGCGCTGCGGATCATATCGCTGGAAACATCGTCGTAGCCTTTTTCTGCAAGCAGTTCGCGCAGGACGAAGGTGTAGGTGGTTTCCAGCAGGTCATTCTCGCGTTGCTTGAAGTACTCACCCAGCCGCTTGCGAAATTCTGTGGGGAACGTGTTGAGACTGACCTCCATTCCGTTGGAGCGGAGGTAATCGGTCAGGGCTTCGTCAGCCTTGGCAACGACGGGAGCCCAATCCTGACGCCCGTACATGAGCGTCCCGCCGAAATCGAAGAGGATGGCGCGAATGAAATTGCGGGGCATGCTGATATTTTACTGTGAGTGGCCGAAAAGGGAAAATCGGTTATACCGCACTCGGGCACAAATTACGCTTTTTTGAAAACGGGAAGGCGCATTTTGTGACCGTGGGTATTATATTTTGCGGCTATTGCTTCCCGCGCGGTTCCAGTGTCAGAGGTTTTTGCGGCAACGTTGTGACCAGCACCTTGTCCACACGGCGGCCATCCATATCCATGATCTCAAAACTGTAGCTGTTCCATTCGAAGTGGTCTGTCACCTGTGGGACGCGCCCGAGCGACATCATGACAAATCCGCTCAGGGTTTCGTATTCGTCCTCGTGGGGGAGTGCATGGAAATCGAATATTTCCTTGAACTCGTCTATTTCCAGCATCCCATCCAACAACCACGAGCCGTCCTGGCGCTGGGTGGCCTGCGGTTCATCCTGTTCCATTGCCCCGACGATCTCCTCGAGGATGTCGTTGATCGTCAACAGACCCTGCAAGCCGCCGAACTCGTCAATGACCAGGAGCATGTCCGTACCTTTTTCCTTGAGGATCTCCAGCGCGCGTGAGGCGAACATGGTCTCCGGGATGAAAAAGGCGGGTTTTAGCATATCTTTTAGTTTGATCGTCTCCCCGTTCAAGGTGGGACCGAGCAAGTCCCTCGCCTTGATGATGCCCAGGATGACGTCCAGCGTGTCCTGTCGGACCGGGAAGCGCGAAAAGTCATTTTCCGTGATCTTTTTACGGATCTCATCGAGTGAATCGTCAATATCCAGCCAGACAATATCGGTGCGCGGCGTCATCAACGAATACACGCGCTGGTCGCCGAGGCTGAACACGCCTTCCACCATGTCCTGCTCCGACTCCTCGAAAACACCAGCCTGGGTGCCCTGGTCAATGAGCAGCTGGATCTCCTCCTCGGTGACGGGCGGCTCATTGCCCGGTTTGATGCCGAGGATGCTCAGAATAAGATTGGTCAGCTTTCCCAAGAAGCCAGACCAGCGGGCTGAACAATTTTGACACCAGGATCATCGGGCTGGCAAGAAAGGATGCGATCTGTTCGGGGTTGTGCAAGGCTATCCGTTTGGGAACCAGTTCCCCCAGCAGGATCGAGACGAAGGTAATGCCAATGACCACAATCACTATGGCCAGCGAATCTGCAAAATCTGCAAGCAGCGGCACTTGTCCAAGTACCAGACCCAGCGGTTCGGCCAGGGTTGCTCCGCCGACCGCGCCTGTGAACACACCCACGAGTGTGATCCCGATTTGAACAGTGGAGAGGAACAGGTTCGGGTCTTGTAACAGGTTCAGGACTTTCCTTGCCCCTTTATCCCCATCGTTCTCGCGTTGCTGCAGGCGCGCCTTGCGCGAAGCCGCAACGGCCATTTCGGACATGGCCAGGATACCATTGACAAGGATGACGGCCAGGATGATTAGAATTTCTGAAGTAATGTTCATCGAAAGAGTTGTGGTTGTTTTATACGATTTGCTTTATAGGTGTGTTTGTGTCGATTAAATCCCAACATGCCCGCTGACCGACATCAGCAGGCAGAACCGGGTGTTTGATAACGTGTGCACTATCTAAGGGGACTTCGTCAGACATGATGCGGTGGACTTTTTCTACACTCCCCCTATTGTACTATGAATATTGCGCTTCTTATCGGACGTTGATGCCTGACCCCGTTTCGACGCTTCCCACCACCCAGGCGGCTTGATCCAATTCCCGCGCGCGGGAGGTGAACCCTTCCAGTTTTTCCTGCGGCACGCCGAGCAATAACCCTCCGCTGGTCTGCGGGTCGAACAGGAGCATCTGGTTCTCTTCGTCAATCGTTTCCGCGAACCTGACCTTTGCCTCGAAATAACCCTTGTTATCGAACGCGCCGCCCGCGAAACATCCCTTTTCGGCATATTTGCGTGCGCAGGAAATGAACGGGATCTTCGCAAATTCGAAGTTCAGCCCAACACCAGACGCGTCTGCCATCTCCATGGCATGACCCAGAAAACTGTAACCGGTGATGTCCGTCCCCGCACGCAGACCGAACTCACTCGCCAGTTGACCTGCCTTGTCGTTCAAGCGTTTCATCCAGTCCACCGCTTCGCGGACGTCCTGCCTCGTCCGCCTGCTCGCGTTTCAGGGCGGTGGTCGTGACGCCGAAACCGAGCGGCTTGGTCAACACCAGCGCGTCGCCGACCTGCAATCCGCCTTTGCTCAACATCTTCTGCGGGTGTACAAAACCGATCACGACCAGACCATACTTCGGTTCCTGGTCCTTGACCGTGTGCCCGCCCGCAATGACCACGCCCGCCTCGCGCGCCTTTTCCGCCCCGCCGCGGATGATCTCGCTCGAGATTTCATTCGGCAGGTTGTCGGGCAACGCAGCGACATTCAAAGCCAGAAAGGGTTTTCCGCCCATCGCGTAGACGTCCGACAGGCTGTTCGCGGCGGCGATGGAACCGTAGTCGTAGGCGTCGTCCACGACCGGGTGAAGAAATCGGTCGTGACGACGATCGCCTTTTCCTCGTCCAAACGCCAGACAGCCGCGTCATCCGGTTCGCGCAGACCCACCAACAGGTCCGGGAAGGAGGCGGCATCGAAGATGTCCGTTATGGGACGCAGAACCTGCGTCAGCGCATCCGCGCTTAGTTTGGACGCTCAACCCGCACAGGCGGAAAGAGTCGTCAGGCGGATCTCGCGTCCAGTTTTGGGAATCGGCATATCGCAAGTGGGAAGTGACAAGTGGGAAGTAGAAAGCGGTTTCCACTTTCTACTTCCTACGCTTGTTGACATTGTTTTACGGCGTAATGACGGCAGGATTGTCGTCGGTGTAGTGTTCGGCAACGGCAGGATGAACTGGTTGCCGCTCGGGATGAAGATGGTCTGCACGCCCGGCGCCAGTTTGAGGATGTACTGGTACTGCAGGATCTCCGGGTTCGCCTGAAGCGACTGACCGATCAACTCATTGGCTTCCGCCTGCGCATTTGCCTGGATGATCTGTGCTTCCGCCGCGCCCTTCGCTGCGATCACGGCCGCGTCCGCCTGACCTTGGGCGATCTGGCGGGCCTGTTCGGCTTCCTGTTTCTTTGAAGTCCACAACAAAAGCTTGGCTTGCTAAGCCTGCTGTTCTGCGATCTGTTTTGCTCGATGGATTGGGCATATTCCTCGGTGAAAGTGATGTTGCGCAACACGAAGTCAGACCAGGATCAGTCCGTTGTTCGCCATCACATCTGTCAGCTCTCGTGTGATCATGGGCTGTCAATGTCGAAACGTTTTGAGCTAACCAGCTCCTCCACACCGAATTGTGAAACCGCGTCGCGGATGACGCCGCGCACCTGCGGCGGATCAGGTCATCCTGATAACGACTCTGCCAGGTGTTGTGGATTCGATCACTTGCGTGGGATCGATCTTGTAAATGACAGACGAGTCGACGAACACTGCTGACCGTCGTTCGGTGCGGGCCTCGACGATGATCAGCCCTCGATCTGGCCCTCGCTGGCCGTGCGGACGCCATGGTGTAGGTCTGTGTTGCGATCGGAGTACATTTGCACCCTTTCCACAAAGGGACGATCCAGTGCAAGCCTGCCTGGAGCGGCTCGTGCCGCATAGCCGCCTTCGCCCGGAAAGCTGATGATCACCACGCCGCCTCGGTCGGCCTGCAATAAAGACCAGCCCGGCGCCCACGAGGTCAGGATGACCGCCAGACGATCATGCCATCACGAGCGCGGTGGAACTCAAGCCCTTTGGCGCTCTGGTTGCGGCTTGCGCGGGCAACGGCCATCACACACAGACCGATGGCGGCCAGCCATGTCAAGCCAGCCAGTGATCTTGATTAAATCAACAATATTCATTGTTCCTCCATTTGGTAGTTGAAATTATTATACCGCCATGATAGCATAGCGCCATGCACACCGGTAAAGGACAGGTCGTCGAGTTGCTTCTGGATGATGGACACCGCCAGGCGCGGATTTCTTGCCCCGCCGACCTGGTTCCCTCCCCCGGACAGTACCTGCTGGCAGGCGGCGCCTCTCCATCGGACCCGTTGCCTGTTCCCCTTTTCTCTACGGAATCCACGCCGCAAGGTTTCGCCATGGCGCCATGGAGCCATTTTACAGCCTGTGCGCCGATCCCGGCCGCATGGACGCCCGGGACCGAGATCGTCCTGCGCGGACCGCTGGGGCGCGGTTTCGAGCTGCCAGCCTCCTCGCGGAAGGTGGCGCTCGTCCCGTTTGACGGGTCAGCGGACAGGCTGAAAGGGTTGATCCGCCCGGCGCTGAGACAGGGCGCAGGCGTTGTGCTCGTCAGCGACACGGACGGGGAGCGCCTGCCGGACGAGGTGGAAGTACAGCCCTTCTCCGCGCTGGAGGAAGTCCTTGCCTGGGCGGATTATGTCGCCTTTGACGTGGAACGAGGAAATTTGCCTGGGTTGAGAGAAAGGTTGGGCGGGCTGAATCAGCCCTCGGCGGGGAGAGAGGCGCAAGTCCTCGTGCGGACGCCGGTCCCGTGCGGGGGAGTCGCCGAGTGCGGAGTCTGCGCTGTGACGCTGAAATCCAGTCCGAAACTGGCTTGCAAGGACGGTCCTGTTTTTGACCTGAGGGAGATCTAAATTATGGATTCAGGCGGCTTGCCGCCGAGATCACGAGGGCAAGCTCCCTGAGCCCAAAAGGGTTTGGATCAAAACCAAATCCTGAACGAGGTGTTTGTGGCGGTCGTCAGCCCCTGGTAGTTCGCGCTGACCTCAACCGTGACGAGTTCCCCCGGTTTTTGACCGCTGAAATCGAATGTGACCTGCCCGATGCCCTGCGCGTTGGTGGTGAAGACGTATTCCTGCGCCGTGCCGTCCGTGAAGCGCACGCTGGCTTTGACCGAGGCGTTTTCCAGCGCGTCCGAGGTCTGGTCGTGCACGGTCACGTAGACGGTTTGAGTCCCGGCTTTGAGCGTGACCGCCCTGCAGAACGAACGCCCGCGCCTTGAGCGACAGCACAGGCTTGATGGTGGCATCCGGCGGCGGGACGGGGCGGAGGTGGGCGGGGTCTTCCTTTTGCTGGTCGAAGTACAGGCGTCCGAGGTCGGAGATGACCACCCATTTTTCCGCGCCGCGGTCGGCGCGCCACTCGAAGCGCGCCCCCTCGAAATACTGCACGATCAGCCCGTCCGCCGACTCGAACGGGGAGATCGGGTTCCCGAACTGGTTCGGTCCGCCGTTGGCTTTGTAAAAATCGAGGAACGTAAAGCAGACGCTGTGCCCGCTGGGGTATCTCTCGCATCCGTTGTTGCCTTCCACGGGCAGGGGGCTTTGCGGCTGGTAGGTGAGCGCACCGAGCGGGGTGAGCTGCACGCGGTTCGACGCCGCCAGCTCGAAGCGGGCGCGCTGGAAGTATTGCACGGTCTTCCCGTCCCGCGCTGTGATCTGCTCGGTGATCGGGTAGCCGTAGACCAGTTTCGGGTCTTTGGCGGCGTTGTAGAACTGCAGGAACGCGCCTTTTACGAAATGTCCGGTTTCGGGGAAGTACAAAACATCTGCTGACTGCGCTTGTGCCGTCCCCCAGGGAGCCAGCAGGAGAAGAAGTGCCAGAACGGATGCCAATGAAGCGTCGAACGGCTTTCATTGAACTCATTATACTCAGATCAGGTTGACAGTCACCTTAGAGGTGACTGTCAACTCGGTTAAGCAGTGCCTCCACGATTCGCTCCGCCGCGTGACCGTCGCCATACGGATTGGACGCCTTCGCCATCTTCGCGTACTCGGATTTGTCGTCCAACAGCCGCTTCGCCTCCTGGACGATGTGCCCGGTCTCTGTTCCAACCAGCCTGAGCGTCCCTGATTCAACTCCCTCCGGGCGTTCGGTCGTCTCGCGCATGACCAGCACCGGCACCCCGAAGGACGGAGCCTCCTCCTGCAATCCGCCGGAATCGGTCAGGATGAGGGTCGAGCGTTTCATCAAATGTACCAGCGGGAGGTAGTCCAGCGGCGGGAGGAGTGTGACTCCCTCCACGCCTTTGAGGATGCGGTTGACCGGTTCCTGCACGTTCGGGTTCAAATGGACGGGGTACACGATCTCCACATCCCCGCGTGACAGCCAGTTCCCTGAGCGCATGACAGATATTCTCGATGGGCTGACCGAAGTTCTCGCGGCGATGGGCGGTAACGAGGATTAGTCTCATGGTCTTTTGTCTAATAGTCATTAGACTATCAAACTCGTGACTATTAGACTTATGGCTATTCAACTCAACCCCCAGTCTTTCCAGCAATTCGATAATGAGATCCGGCGCAGGCTGTTCTGAGACAAATTTCAGCGCGTCGATGACCGGGTTGCCGGTCACGACGATGTCTTTCGCATCCACGCCTTCGCGCAGAAGATTTCCCTGCGACCAGGTTGTCGGCGCAAAGTGCAGGTCTGCCATCGTGGTGGCGAGGCGGCGGTTGATCTCCTCGGGGAAGGGATGCCATTTATTGTGCGTCCGCAGTCCTGCCTCCACGTGACCGAACTTGATGCGGCGGTAAAACGCCAGTTGACAGGTGGTGACAACCGTCGTTGTGTCGCCGACCGCCAGCACCCAGTCGGGTTTGACTTCTTCGAGGACCGGGTCGAGGTGCAGGAAGATGCCCGCCGTCAACTGCGCCAGCGACTGTCCTCGCGCATCAGGTCGAGGTCGTAATCCGGCTGGATCTGGAACAGTTCCAGCACCTGGTCGAGCATTTGACGGTGCTGTGCTGTGACACAGACGCGCGAGTCAATGCCCTGCGTTTGCGCGAGCAGGCGCACGATGGGCGCCATTTTGACGGCTTCCGGGCGGGTGCCAAAGACGGAGAGGATTTTCATTCGATATTTCGATTTGCTCGATGTTACGAGTTTACGATTTCGATTTACGATTGGCGATTTTTTGTCACCGAGGCGGTGGAATTGGAAACCCGCTTCTATCCATTCATCCGTTTTCCAGGCGCCGACCGTATCAATGGCGATGCGGGCGGAAGTCTTTGCCGCAATCTCAGCGGGCTTGAATCCGACAAATTCAGTGTGTTTCACGAGCAGCAGGATCGCGTCGACATCCGTCAGGCATTCTTCCAGGCTGGGCGACATGTGGATGCCTCGGATGCCTGCGTTCGGCTTGAACGGTTCCCAGGCTTTGACCAGTGCGCCCTCCATCTGGAGCAGGTGCACCACCTCCACGGCGGGACTTTCGCGCAGGTCGTCCACGTCCGGTTTGTAGGCAAGCCCGAGGGCGGCGATGCGTTTGTTCTTCAGGGAGCTTGACGTGGTATCCCCGCCATCTTCGGCGGATTCGGCGAACTTGAAGGCCTGTCTCACTTTTCCGACAACGAAATGTGGCTGGTCGTCATTGACCTTGCGGGCGTTGTAGATGAGCGGCGTGAGTTCCGGGGCGGTCTCGACGAAGAACCACGGGTCCACGCTGATGCAGTGACCGCCGACGCCCGGTCCCGGGCTGAGGATGTCGATGCGCGGATGCAGGTTGGCAAGGCGGATGGCTTCCCACACGTCCACGCCGAACTTCTCGGCGAGACGCGCAAATTCGTTGGCGATGGCGATGTTGACGTCGCGGGTGGTGTTTTCCATCAATTTGACCATCTCGGCGGTGGTGGCGTCGGTCTCGATGATCTGTCCCTTGACGAAGGTTGCGTACAGGTCGTGACCGGCGCTGCGCCGATTCAGGCGTCACGCCGCCGACGACGCGGGCATTCTCGATCAACTCGCGCAGGATCTGGCCCGGCAGGACGCGCTCCGGCGAATAGCACAGGAAGAAGTCGGAACCCGCTTTCAGGTTGGATCGCTCCAGAATGGGCTGGACCAGGTCAAGGGTCGTGCGAGGCGGGGATGTCGATTCGAGGATGACCAGATTCCCTTTGCGGAGGTACGGCACGATGGCCTCGGTCGCCGCGATCACGGCTCCCATATCCGCCAGTTTGTATTGCCGTCCTTCATATTCGGCGGATTTTCCTTCGTGGAACGGGGTCGGGACGGCGATCAGGAAGGCATCCGCCTCTTCCGGGCGGGAGGAAACGGTGAGATTGCCCGATCTGATCGCGTTTTCGACGACTTCCCGCAGTCCCGGTTCGTGGATATGGATCCCGCCCCGGCTCAACGTCTCGACGACGAGCGGGTTCACGTCCACGCCGACGACCTGGATCCCGTGTGCGGCAAAGGTGGAGGCGGTCGGAAGCCCGATGTAACCGAGACCAAGTACACAGATTTTGTTGAATTTCACTTTGACTCCTTGAGGAGGGTTGTTCTTTGGCGGATGTATTATACAGCCTTGGGACGAAAACCTTTTTTGCCAGGTAACGTATAGTATATAGAACGTCAACTGTAAATAAAAAGTGCCAAGTGTTGTATAATGAATTGGAGGAAAACATGGACTTCCTGCTAAATCCCAACGTTGCCTATCTCTTTTTGCTGGCGGGTGTGCTGATGGCAATGCTGGCGCTCGCCACGCCGGGGACAGGGTTCGTTGAAGCGGGGGCGTTGTTCTGCATCGCGCTGGCAGGGTATGGCATCTATAACCTGTCCTTCAACTGGTGGGCTCTTGCTCTTGATCTTTTTGAGCGTGATCCCCTTTGTTTACTCCCTGCAGAAACCGAAACGCGAACTGTATCTCGGGATCTCGATCGTCATACTTATCGTTGGTTCGATCTTCCTGTTCCCCAGCCAGAGCGGCGGACCGGCGGTCAACCTGTTCGTGGCATTCATTGCCTCCATCCTGGTGGCCGGTTTCCTGTGGGTCGCGGTGGGCAAGTCCATTCAGGCCGCGCAGATCAGACCTTCGCATGACCTGGACGCGCTTGTCGGCCAGATCGGGGAGGCGAAGACCAAGATACTGGAGGAGGGCAGCGTGCAGGTGGCCGGGGAGTTGTGGACTGCCAGGAGTGAGAAACCGATCCGCTCCGGGAGCGAAGTACGGGTTGTGCGGCGCGACGGGTTCGTTTTGGTCGTTGAAAAAAAAGAGTAAAGCCGAAATTAACTGGCAAAAATAGAAAAGGAGATTAATATGGATATTTTGGGAGTTGGTGGTGGCGCAATCTGTTTTGTAGGCGCGATCCTGGTCATTGGCTTTGTTTTTCTTGCCAATGCCATCCGTATCGTGCCCGAATACCAGCGCCTGGTCGTGTTCCGTCTGGGACGCAGCGTCGGCGCAAAGGGACCTGGCATCGTCATGCTCATCCCGGTCATCGATCGTGCAGTGAGAGTTGACCTGCGCGAACAGGTGCGTGAGATCCCGCATCAGACCGCGATCACGAAGGACAACGCCGGTATCTCGGTGGACTTCATCTGGTACTACAAAGTGCTGGACCCGACCGAGTCTGTGCTTCAAGTCGGTAATTTCGAGGTCGCTGCTCAGGGCATGGCGACCACGACCTTGCGCGCGGTCATCGGCGGCATCCCATTGGACGATGTGCTCTCCGAACGCGAACACATCAACACCATGCTGCGCACCCGTCTCGATGAAGTGACCGAGCGCTGGGGTGTCAAAGTGACCAACGTCGAGATCCGCGAGATCATCCCGCCGCGCGAGATCCAGGAAGCGATGAACCGCCAGATGTCGGCTGAACGCATCCGCCGCGCGGTCGTCACCGAATCCACCGGTACGCGCGAAGCCGCCATCAACGTGGCGCAAGGCGAGAAACAGGCCGCCATCCTGCGCGCCGAAGGTTCGAAGCAGTCCGCCATCCTCGAAGCGGAAGGCCAGCAAACGGCGCAGGAACTCAAGGCGCAAGGCTTTGCGAAGGCCCTCGACAACATCTTTGCGTCCGCAAAGAATGTTGACCAGAAGACCATGACCCTGCAATACTTCGATGCGTTGAAGGCGCTCGGCGACAGCCCGTCCACGAAATACATCTTCCCGATGGAGTTCACGAGCCTGCTCGATAACTTCCTCGGCAAGGAAGCGAAGAAGTAGACAGGTAAACAGTTAAAAGTACAAAAGTGGAAAGTGGAGAAATCCACTTTCCACTTTTTATTTGATAGAATTCCCCCCGCATGGAAATTCAACCCGCAAACCTCCTCGATCTTACCGCCCTGCGAAAGCTCGAGCATACCTGTTTCGAAAAGGACGCCTGGCCTCTTCTGGACCTGATCGCCGTGCTGACCTGGCCTGAAGTCATTCGGCTCAAGGTTGTGGAGAACGGGGAGATGATCGCATTCGCCGCCTGCGACCCGCGTCCCTCCCAGTCCCTGGCCTGGATCGCCACCATTGCAGTGGATCCACGCTGGCAGCGGCGCGGTATAGGGCGCATGCTCCTGCGCGCCTGTGAGGAGCGGACCAGACAACCGCGCCTGAAATTATCTGTCCGCATCTCGAACCATGGCGCCATCGCGTTGTATGAAAGAGAAGGGTACCAGACGGTCGATGTTTGGGGCCGGTATTATTCAGACCAGGAAGACGCCCTGGTGATGGAAAAGATATTGTGAACCTACCAGGGTGACTGTCACCTTGTGTGCGATATAATCACCTCCTATGACCTTTGAAGCGCTCCCGCCGCCTGTGTGGGTGAATGACCAAAATAATCTCAGACGCATGGTGGAAGATCTATCCATGCAGACGCGTATCGCAGTGGATACGGAATCGAACAGCCTGCATGCCTTTCGTGAACGGGTCTGCCTGATACAGTTCTCCACCCCCAAAAAGGATTACGTCGTTGACCCGCTCGCCCTGGATGACCTGAGCCTGCTTGCCCCCCTGTTTGCCAGCCCGAAGATCGAAAAAATATTCCATGCCGCCGAATACGACCTGGTCTGCCTGAAGCGGGATTATGGATTCGAATTCAAAAACCTGTTCGACACGATGCAAGCCGCGCGGATCCTGGGGTATCAGTACGTGGGGCTGGACAACATTCTCGCAGACAAGTTCAACATCAGGGTGGACAAACGTCACCAGAAGGCGAATTGGGGCGCAAGACCGCTGACCTCCGCCCAATTGGATTATGCCCGCATGGACACGCACTACCTGATCCCTTTGCGCGACCTGCTGGAGACGGAGTTGCGGGAGGATGAACGCTGGGGCTTCGCCTCCGACGATTTCGCCCTCGCCTGTCATGTCGACGACCCGAAGAAAAAGTTGAACGGCGCCTCCTGGAAGCGGTTCAGCACCCGCAAGGATATCTCTCCGCGCGAGTTGACCATCCTCAGCGAATTGTGCCTGTGCCGCGACTCGATCGCCGAACGTCTGGACCGCCCGCCTTTCAAGGTCATCCCTGACTCCATCCTTTTGGATATAGCGAAAAACCTCCCGGAGAAGGATGTGGACCTGGCAGGCATCGGCTTGAGCCCCAAACAGATCCACCTGTGGGGCGACCAGATCCTGGAGGCGACAAAGCGCGGTGCCAGGATTCCGCTTGTGAAACGGGAGCAGGTTGAACATCCGAAGGACGCGGTGATCAAGCGCCTGGAAAAGTTGAAGGCCTGGCGAAAGAAGGTCGCCGAGGAGTTGATGGTCGAGTCTGACATCATCCTGCCGAAGGATTTTTTGTACGAACTTGCCGAAAATCCGCCGAAGGATATTGAGATGTTGAAGTCTGTCATGCATGAATCGCCGTTTCGGTTCGAAAAGTTCGGCGGCCAGATCTACAAATTGATCGGAGGCTGAGATGCGGATCCATTTTCACGGTGCGGCACAGACGGTGACCGGCAGCCAGCATTTGCTGGAGATCAACGGGCATCGCCTCCTGCTGGACTGTGGGCTGTTTCAGGGACGCAGGGATGAGACCTACTCCCGAAACTTGAACTTTGTCCACGACCCGCGCAAAGTGGATGCCGTGATCCTCTCGCATGCGCACATCGATCATTGCGGGAACCTGCCAAACCTCGTGAAGAACGGGTATGAGGGGCCGATCTATGCCACGCGTGCAACGGTTGACCTGGCGACGATCATGATGGCTGATTCGGGGCGCATTCAGGAAGGCGATGCGGAATTCGTGAACAAGAAGCGCGCCCGCCGCGGTGAAACACCGATCAAACCTTTATACACCGAAGCGGATGCGGGACGGGCGGCTGACCTGTTCCGCGGCGTGGACTACAACCAGGCTTTTGAAGTGGTACCCGGCGTGGTGGCGCGCTTGATCGAGGCGGGTCATATCCTTGGTTCGGCGGCGATTTCGCTGGAGATCGAAGAAAACGGCAAAAAGACGCATTTCTGGTTCTCCGGGGATATTGGGCGGTACAACCTTCCCTTATTGCGCGACCCGATCCTGCCTGACGGCAGTGTGGACTATCTCCTGATGGAATCGACCTACGGCGACAAGGCGCACAACGACCCGTCGCAGGCATTCGATGAGTTTCAGGAGGTCGTTGCCCGGACGGTCAACCGCGGCGGCAAGGTCATCATCCCTGCTTTTGCGGTCGGGCGAACGCAGGAACTCGTCTACAACCTGAATATCATGATGTTCGAACGCGGGGTGCCGCGCGTGCCCGTCTTTGTGGACAGCCCGCTGGCGGTCAACGCCTCGGATATTTTCAGGAAACACCCCGAATGTTTCGACGCGGAGACCCGTCAATTCGTGCAGGAGGCGCGTCACCCAGCCCTGGATTTCAAGCTGCTGACGTACATCCGCTCGGTGGAGGAGTCGAAGGCGCTGAACGAGCGCAGGGACCCGATGGTGATCATCTCCGCTTCGGGCATGGCAGAGACGGGGCGCATCCTGCACCATTTACGGAACAACATTGAAGACCGGAAGAACACGGTTTGCATTGTCTCATGGCAGGCGCCTCATACACTTGGCCGCCGTCTCGCCGACCGTGAGAAGCAGATCAAGATCTTCGGCGAGCCCTATACCGTCAATGCGGAAGTGGCGACGATCGGCGGTTTGTCCGGTCATGCCGGGCAGAACCTGCTTGTGGACTATGCCACCGCGGTCAAGCAAACGGTCAAGAAGGTCTTCCTTGTGCATGGTGAAGAAAAATCGGCCATGGCGCTGACCGAAAAACTGAAGGATAAGGTCAATGCGCGAGGTGTATTACCCCGACTTGCATTCCAGCTTAGATATTTAAGTTATAATCTCGCCGCTTCACGTGACACTTGAAACCTGACACGTGACACTTTTGGGAAGGTGCCAGAGTGGTTGAATGGGACGGTCTCGAAAACCGTTGTGGGCCTCGTGTCCACCGAGGGTTCGAAATCCCTCCCTTCCCGCCAGAAAAGCGCGTCCGTATGGGCGCGTTTTTTTATTTTCCTTATTGAATTTGGGTGAAAAGAATTGTACAATCTTCATGGAAAGATCAAAGCCAGTCAGCTAACATGCTTTTAGCGGTAATTCTGGATAAACCCACTGGGATTTCCAAGAGATGAGGTCGAGATGCCCCAACCCTCCACTGTCCAGGACCACCCCACTTCTGCAAGCAGTCCATCCCACCTGCTCTACATCGACAATCTGCGCACCACTCTGATCACCTTTGTGATCCTGCTACACCTCGCCATCACCTATGGCGCGGACGGTCTGTGGTATTACCATGAAGGTGGAGATGCCAATGTCGTGATGTTCATCATCATGATGTTTGTCGCCGCCATTGGCAGTGCATTCATGCTCGGATTGTTTTTCCTGCTGGCAGGCTATTTCACACCCCGCTCGTATGATCGTAAGGGTTTTGGTGGTTTCCTCGTGGACCGGGCAAAAAGGCTCTTGATCCCCCTTGCCCTATATGAACTCGTTGTTTTTCCATTGATTCGGTTCGGTGTGCGGGTTCAGGAAGGATATCAAGGTTCGCTGTGGGAACACCTCGCCGAGCATTTTGGCGGATTGGGAACCATTGCGGATGGTCCCGTGTGGTTTTTGCTGGCGCTGATGATCTTCAGCTTCGGTTACGCTCTCTGGCGAGTGGCTGCGCCCTCAGATTCCGAGCAACATGGCTGGGTCAAACTCCCGGGAAACTCAGCCATTGCCCTGTTTGCCCTGGGGCTCGGATTGGTCACATTCTTAGTGCGTCTATGGCTTCCTGTTGGCAAATTCTATGAGCCGGTCCACCAGGAATTCGCGCATTATCCGCAATATATCGCCATGTTCACATTGGGGATACTGGCCTTCCGCAGAGACTGGCTGAGGAAATTCCCTGACAGCCAGGTACGAATTTGGGCCTGGGTGGCACTTGCCTGTGTCTTGACGCTCCCTGTCATTGTCATTGCCGCGGGAGCCCTGACAGGTGAGTTGGATTCGCGCGGCGCAGGAGGTTGGAACTGGATCTCCTTCTCGTACTCGGTTTGGGAGGGATTTGCCTGCCTGTCGATGTCGATCACCACTCTGGCGTGGTTTCGCAAACGCTTCGACCGGCAGGGCTGGCTTGCAGCAAAAATGGCGGACGCCACTTTTACCGCCTATATCATCCATCCTGCAATCATTGTCCCACTGGCGTTGGCTTTGAGCGGCATCGTGATGAGCCTCTCTCTCAAGTTTCTCCTCGTCGCGCCGATCGGCCTCGCCTTGGTATATGTGATTTCATATTTCTTCCGCAGACTTCCGCTTGTCCGAAACGTGTTTTGAAAAGGAAATCCCATGTCCATCGCCGCTTCCAAACCCAACCGCCTCCTCTTCATCGACAATATCCGCGTCTTTCTCACCATCCTTGTCATTCTCCATCACCTGATGATCACCTACGCAGGGGAGGATGCTGGCGGGTGG
Source organism: uncultured Chloroflexia bacterium (assembly GCA_963718215.1). Lineage (GTDB taxonomy): Bacteria > Chloroflexota > Anaerolineae > Anaerolineales > Villigracilaceae > Defluviilinea. The sequence continues at coordinate 41,621 of CAVQYK010000021.1, read as the reverse complement.
ATCTACTATGATTATCGCCCTGATGACATTACCGCCGCGGTGGGAAATTGGTTCACGGGGCTGAATCAATCCTACTTCATGGGACTCTTCCTCTTTATCTCGGCATGCTTCGTCCCTGGCGCGTATGACCGCAAGGGCGCGGGGCGTTTCCTAAAAGACCGCTTCATTCGTTTGGGAATCCCTCTCGTGTTGTATGCGTGGTTCATTCGTCCAGTGTGGTATTTCTACACCTTCCACGTTCCCGTCACTTATTGGCATTGGTTCTTTGGCGACTACCTCAAATACTTTGGCTACATCGGCGGAGGTCCGCTGTGGTTTATCGAAGTCCTGTTGATCTTCGCCTGCTTCTACGCCCTCTATCGAAAATTCAAGCCACAACCCGTCCAGCCGATTCCCCACGTGTCATTTCCCAAAAACGGAAGGGTCATCCTCTTTGCCTTCCTGCTTGGAATTGTCGCCTCAATTGTGCAGATCTGGTTCCCACGCGATACCGCCATCACCGAGTTGAATTTGCAATTGGCGAATTTTCCGCAATACATTGCCATGTTCGTGCTCGGTTTGATGGCCTACCCGCGCAATTGGTTCGTGTCCCTGCCCGACCAAACCGCCCGCCGCTGGATGATCGTTGTGATTCTGCTTTCCTTCCTCCCGCTTTTGGTGGGCTTCACTGCAAATCCGCTCGCAGACGATGGTGTGGAAATGATTCTGAACCTTGTCTCGAATTGGTGGGAATCCTTCATGTGTGTAGGGATGTCCATCACGGTGGTGTACACCTTCCGAAAGTATTTTAACCAGCAGGGACGTATCGCAGCCTGGGCTTCGCGTAACGCCTACGCCGCCTACCTCATCCACGAGCCGATCATCGCCACCACCGCGCTCGTGCTGACCAGCGTCATCATTTATCCCCTGCTCAAGTTTGCGCTTGTGGCTCTCGTCACCGTGCCGTTGACCTTTCTACTCAGCGCGATGATCCGCAAAATCCCCTTTACAGACCGTATTTTGTGAGGATTCGCAGAACAAAAGTAAACACAGGGATTCTTCATGCAAAACCGCTCGACACCGTTTTTACAACAGGACAGAAACCTGCTCATCTTTCTGGTGGTGGTTGGGTATATTGTCACATTCATTACAGCCGCCAACGGGGACACAAAGTATTCCGCCCTTCGTATCGTGGTCGGTGTGCTCTTTGGGGTGGGTTATCTGGCGATGGCGATGTTCGACACAGAACTCCTCCGAGGCTTCACGGGAAACACGCGCCACGTCGTTTATTTTTCAATACAGATCGCCTTCGTGTTTGGCATTGGCTGGATGCTCGGACCCGGCGGCAACTGGTTGATGGGTCTGCCGCTTGCCAACATCGCCGTGGATCGCCTGTCCCCGCGTGGACGATGGCCCGTTTATCTGGGCATTGTGGCGGCTTTTGTCCTGCCGATACTGCATTACTCCACGTGGGAGGCCGCGCTCATGAATGGGCTGATCATTTCCGTGGGCGTACTATTCAGTGTGCTGCTTTCCCAGCTGCGGTTGAACGAACAACATGCCCGCGAAAAAGCGGAAGCTCTCGCCAGCCAATTGGAACAAGCCAACCGTCAACTGGCTGAGTACGCCTTCCAGGCGGAGGAACTCGCTGCCACACAGGAGCGCAACCGCCTCGCCCGTGAGATCCACGACAACCTCGGACATTACCTGACCATCGTCAATGTGCAGATCGAAGCCGCCCGCCTCACCCTTGACACCGATCCTGCCCGCGCCGTGGACGCCTTGACCAAGGCCCAGGACCTTGCCAAAAAGGGACTTGCCAGCGTCCGCGAGTTGGTTTCGGCGTTGCGCGTCTCGCCCGTGGAGAACCGTCCGCTGGAGGACGCCATCGTTGAACTGGTGAATGAGACCGAGATGGACGGACTAACTTCTGTGTTCCGACTTGTCGGTGACACCCGTCCGGTCGAGCCAAAGACCGCTCTTGCCCTCTACCGTGCCGCACAGGAGGGCTTGACCAACGTCCGCAAACACGCCAGACGCCTCCCGCGTGGATGTAACCCTCGACTTCAGTCAGCCCGGTTACATCCGTTTAACCGTTCAGGATGACGGCTCCGGCGCAGCGGATACGAGCGGCGGATTTGGTCTCATCGGCATCCGCGAACGCGTCCAACTGCTAGGCGGCGAGTTCAGGGTGGAAACTGCGCCTGGGAAGGGATTCCTTCTCGAAGTCACTGTACCTGTCATAGAGGATGAAAAATGATCATTCGGGTGTTTCTGGCCGATGATCAGGCTCTCTTCCGCGAGGGATTGGAAACCCTGCTCTCCGTCCACAAGGATATTCAGGTTGTCGGACAGGCTGTCAATGGACAGGAGGCGGTTGATCAAGCCTTGAAACTCCGCCCGGATGTGATCCTGATGGACATGCAAATGCCCATCCTGAATGGCATTGGCGCGACGCGGCGGCTGAAACAATCCCTGCCCGAGTGCCGGGTCATCGTGTTAACCACTTTTGACGATAAGGAAACCATTTTCGACGCGTTGCGGGCGGGCGCAGTGGGATATTTGCTCAAGGATGTCGGTTCGGCGCAACTCGCGGAACTCCATCCGCCGGACCGCGCACGGCGACTCGATTCTCGACCCATCCGTGGCGGCGAAGGTGGTACAGGAATTCAGCCGCGTATCCAGCCTGGTTGGCGGGACCAGTTCAGAGGTCCTGCCTGAGCCGCTTTCGGAGCGTGAGATCGAGTTGTTGAGGTTGCTTGCATCCGGGATGTCCAACAAGGAGATCGGGGAGAGATTGTTCATCACCGAGGGGACGGTCAAGAATCACATCACGCACATTTTGGGGAAATTAGGCGTCCGTGACCGAATGCAAGCCGCTCTAAAGGCAAAAGAGATTGGGCTGATTTGATGATTGTATAACCCGTTTGTTTTCTGTATACTGATGATGTGACAGATGCGATCCTGCAAACCAAATTGCACGTTCCGCTATTACGGTCAAGTCTTGTTCCGCGTCCCCGTCTGACCGAAAAACTCAACGCGGGGATGCCTGACAGACTGACCCTGGTCTCCGCGCCGGCAGGTTACGGCAAAACGACCCTGGTTGCCGATTGGCTGAATTCCCCTCTCCAAGCTGGAGAAGGGGCAGGGGGAAGGGTTGCCTGGCTCTCCCTCGATGAATTCGACAACGACCCGCGCCGTTTTCTGGATTACCTGCTTGTTGCATTGCGACAGATTCAGGCGGATGTTGGAAAATCTGTCAAAGCGATGCTCCAGGCACCGCAGCCGCCTCCCAGTGAAGTGATACTGACTGCACTGGTGAACGACCTGTCTGCCATTTCCCAGCCTTTTATACTTGTTCTCGACGATTACCACATCATCCACAACCCTCCCATCCATGAACAATTGAATTTCCTGCTCGAACACCAGCCGCCGCAGATGCATCTGGTCATCATCACGCGTGAAGACCCGCCCCTTCCCTTACCGCGTCTGCGGGCGCGTGGACAATTGACCGAGATTCGTCAGGTTGATTTGCGTTTTACGCCTGAGGAATGTGCTGATTTTCTATCACGAGTAATGGGCTTGAACCTGTCCTCGGAGGATGTCTCAGCGCTCGAACGCCGCACCGAAGGCTGGGTTGCGGGACTGCAACTCGCGGCTCTCTCGATGCGCGGGAACGAGGATATATCGGGATTCATCCAGGCTTTCACGGGGAGCAGTCGCTTCATTCTGGACTATTTGATGGAGGAGGTCTTCGAGCGGCAGACTCCCAACGTGAAGGAATTCCTGCTTAAGACATCCATCCTGGAGAGAGTATCGGCTTCGTTGTGTGATGCGGTGACGGAGAAAATCAACAGCCAGCGCGAACTTGAGGCGCTGGAGCAGGCTAACCTGTTTATCATTCCGCTGGACCAGTCGCGCATTTGGTATCGCTATCATCGTCTGTTCGCGGAATTATTGCGCCAGCGATTACAGGTCACCGCCGCGATTTCTGCGAACGCTCTGCACGGATTGGCAAGTCAATGGTTTTCGAACGAATGGACTTTTCCCCGAAGCGATCCATCACGCTCTGGCGGGTTCAGATTGGGATAGGGCGTCGGAATTGATCGGCGGTCAATCGGCCCTAATGTTGCGGCGCGGCGAGTTGGTGACTTTGCTTGGTTGGTTCAAATCCCTGCCTGAAGATGTGATCCGCGCCCGTCCGCACCTCTGCGGCAACTATGGCTGGGCGTTGATGTTGACTGGTCAACTCGACGGAGCTGCGGTGTATCTGGATTGCGCCGAACGCGCTTTGCAAAATAACACTGATGAACTGGGTCAGATCATGGTCGCACAGGCGTATCTGGCACGCGTCCGTGGCGATTATCCACACGCCATTACTCTTTCCAAACAAGCGCTGGAATTCGTTGCGAAAGATGATATCTTGCACCGCGGCCTGGTCACGTTCACGCTGGGATTTTCGCTTTTCAGCGCGGGTCATGTTGCGGAGGCGGAACCCGTTCTTTTGGAAGCGTGTGAAGCCGCCCGCGCCTCGGGGAACGACTTCGCCAGGCAAACCGCGCTCGAGTTTGCTTGCGGCCATCCAGAAGAATCAGGGCAGGTTGCGCAGAGCGGCGGAGTTCTGCAAACAAACCTTACAGGAGGCGCATGGTTCACCGACCGCGGCTCATGCGCAGGTTTACCTGGCCTCCGTTCTGTATGAGTGGAACGATTTGTCTGCCGCCTTGGATGAACTGACCCAGGCATTCAAAGCGAGCCAGCAAATCGGAAACCTGGCGATCCAGCCAGAGATCCATCAAATCATGACTCACATCCACCTGGCGAGGCGCGATACCGCTGCTGTGTTGGAGCAATTGAGCAAATTCCATCAACTGGCTCAACATATGGACTCGCCCCCCGCGCGCGCCATGGTCGCCGCCCTGCATGCAGACGTGGCGCTGACTCAAGGCGATATTCCCTCAGCAAGTCATTGGATGCAGCAAATGACCGCGGAAGTGGATTCTGCCGCGCTGGGATTATTGCATGGGCTGACGCAGGCGCGCCTGTCTCTGGCGGAAGGCAAACGCGCGGAAGCGTCGAAGGTGTTGGCTGGCTTGTACGATTTGGTTTCCAAGATGGGATTGGCCGCCCTGATGGTCGAAGTCCGAGCCTGGCAGGCATTGGCCGCAGAAACTCCAGCGGATGCAATTCATCTTTTGCAAGACGCGTTGAAGATGGCACAGCCTGAGGGATTCGTCCGCACCTTTGTGGATAAGGGCGAGCCGATGAAGTACCTGCTCGAGCGGATGAAGGCGGAGGGTGGCGAGTTGAAGGATTACGTGCTGACGCTTCTAGCCGCGTTCGGGGGAGAGTCGGCTCGGGGTTCGGGGAACCAGCCACTGGTCGAGGCGATGAGCGAGCGTGAGTTGGAAATCCTGCGTTTGATGGCAGAGGGACTCTCCAACCGCGAGATCGCCGAACGGCTGGTCATCACGGTTGGGACGGCCAAATCGCATGTTCATCATATCCTTGAAAAATTAGGGACGGAGAGCCGTATGCAAGCAGTGGCAAAAGCGAGGGAGATAGGGTTGGCGTAACATGGGTTCAAATGGAATTTTACAAACCAAACTGCACATTCCCCAGACGCGGTCCAGTCTCATTCCGCGCCCTCTCCTTATAAACAAACTCAATACGGGGCTGAATGGCAAGCTCATCTTGATTTCTGCACCAGCAGGTTATGGCAAAACTACGATGGTTTCTGAATGGCTGCGCGGTCTGCAAACCAAATCTGCCTGGCTGTCTCTGGATGCAACCGATAACGATCCACGGCGACTTTTTGATTATTTGCTTGCCGCATTGCGTCAAGTTCAAGTTGAGATCGGGCAATCTATTGATGCAATGCTTCATTCTCCTGAGTCTCTTCCGTTCGAGGTGATCGTCTCAGCCTTGCTTGAGTCATGGAGCGCTATTACCACTGACACCATCCTCGCGCTGGATGATTATCATGTCATCACAAATATCGCCATTCACGATATGCTCAATAATTTACTGACCCATATGCCGCCCAAAATGCATCTGGTCATTTTGACGCGCGCCGACCCACCCCTGCCACTTGCGCGCTTACGCGTCCGCAATGAGTTGACGGAAATCCGCGCCAACGATTTGTGTTTTACTGTAGATGAAGCGGCGGCGTTCCTTTCCCAGACGATGGGGCTATCTCTCTTGCCCGAACAAGTCGCGTCGCTGGAGGCGCGCACCGAAGGCTGGATCGCGGGATTACAACTGGCCGCGCTGTCCATGCAGGGACGCGGGGACGTGAGCGACTTTGTTGCCGCATTCACGGGGAGTCATCACTACGTGGTGGATTACCTCGTCGAAGAAACGCTAAACTGCCAGTCCGAAACGATTCGGGACTTCCTGCTTAACACCTCCATCCTCGAGCGGATGAATGCTTCGTTGTGCAACGCGTTGACGGGGGAGTCTGGTAGTCAATCCGTGCTTGAAGGCTTGGAGCGCGCCAACCTGTTTGTGGTGGGACTTGATAATGAGCGTCAGTGGTATCGCTATCATCACCTGTTTGGTGATGTGCTGAGCAAGCATCAAAGCACGAAACCATCCCAGCAAAACCGGGAGTTACACCGTCTTGCCAGCGACTGGTACAAGTCAAATGGATTCACAGCAGAGGCTTTTGATCATGCCCTGCAAAGCGGGAATTATGCACAGGCCGCCAATATCGTGGAGGAAAATGCCGCGCAGATGGTGTTGCATGCGGAATTAGCCGTGTTGCAACGCTGGGTGCAGGCTCTCCCAGAAGAGATAGTCAATCAGCGCCCGTGGTTGCGGGTTTACCATGCGTGGGCTTTGCTTTTTAGCGGCGAATCAAACGCCGCAGAAAAGCAGTTGCAATTGGCGGAGGCTTGTTTCAGCGCGGAAAATTCAACTGTTATGCCTGTCGAGTTGCAGGGACACAGTTCGGCCATTCGAGCCTGGATTTCCTATCAGGGCGGCGATTTGAGGCAAGCAGTTGTTCTGTCGCAAAGAGCCATTGAATTCTTTCCGGGGATGGATGCGGCTGTTCGTTGTGTGCTTGCAGGGATTTTGGGGCAGGGGTGTGTTGCAGAAAATAATTTTGCCGAAGCCGCACGCCAATACGCGGATGCGAAGAATTTGGCGTATCGCAGTGGCAACCTCATGCTGGAAATTGCGGCGCGCTGCGCTCTGGGGTGGCTGAGTGAGTTAATGGGGCGGTTGCGGGAAGCAAAAACAATTTACGAGGATGCCATTCAAAGAGCCGTTGAGCATAAGTCGCCGTCGGTCGGGCAGGCATATATTTTGCTGGCAAATCTGTACCGGGAGCGGAATGATCTGGATGCGGCCAGGCAGAATGTGGAAAAATCCATTGAGTACGGCAAAATTTGGGGCCATGTGGATGCGCTGGCGACCGGTTATTTATACCTGGCAAGGATCAATCAGGCGCAAAATGATATCGCGGCCATGAATTTCAACCTTGGTGAAATGGATAATACTATTCGCGGACACGCGCTGGAACCTCCCACACTAATCCTGCTGGAAGCCGTGCGCGCGCGATTATGGCTGACGCAGGGAAAACTGGAAGACGCGCGCCGTTGGGCAAAGGAACGCGGCTTGGGCATGGATGACCACCTGGACTATTTTAACGAGGTTGAATATCTCACCCTGGTACGAATTTTCATGGCGGAAAACCAGTTGGATTTTTCCGCGCATCTATTGGCGCGTTTACAGCAGGCGGCGGAATCCTCGGGCAGGTGGGGAAACCTAATAGAAATTTTGATTTTGCAGTCCGAGGTTTTCGACAGGCAGGGAAAAACAGACTCGGCTTTCACCGCGTTACAAAAATCGCTCGAATTGGCAGAGCCTGAAGGATATATCCGTGTCTTCCTGGATCAGGGCGCGCCGATGGAAAAACTTCTCAAACAGATCAAGGTTGAAACCACAAGCCTGAAAAATTATATTCGCAAGTTACTCGCTTCTTTTAATGGCGCTTCATTTTCCCCCCTTCCGCTTTCCTCCTTTGATTTGATTGACCCGCTTAGCGAGCGCGAATTGGAAGTGCTGAGACTCGTCGCGGTGGGTAAATCCAATCAGCAAATTGCGGACGAATTGGTGGTCGCAACCGGGACGGTCAAGAAGCATTTGAATAATATCTTTGGCAAGTTGAATGCCCTGAATCGAACCGAGTGTGTTGCCCGCGCCAGGGAATTGAATTTGTTGTAAATTTCTTCTGTTACCGAGTTCGGGGGAATTTGGAAAATAAACCCACAATACGCCTTTCGATGAATGACAAGCCTCCTGGTTTACTGCTATCCTGTGAGCGTTGATAAAAACCCAATCAATCAAGGAGACTGAAATGAACGCACAAACCCGTACGTCCCTCGGAAAAGCCATCGCCATCTTCCTCGGCATGGCATTGGTCTTCGCGGTTTTGCTCGTAGCCGCGAACCGCGTTGCCGAACCCTTCGTGCAACTTGCGCTGGTCAGCGTTGGGAGCGCCATCCTCGGCTCAGGCGTGACCTTCTTCCTGATTCGCGCCACCCATTTGGAGGACGCCAAATAACCCACCCTCCGCCATTCATCCCGCAGGCTTAGATTGCAGAAAGCCTGCGGGACAGTGCGTAAGACCATTCAAAAAAAGGAGATTTGTCATGTCTGCTATTTCAATGAATCAAGTTGTTCCCGCTGAGTCCGTATCCAGCGACCAACACTCCATCGGCAAGTCGCTTGCCCTGCACATTTTGCCTGGCGTTTTCATCCTGACACTCTTCGTCGCGTGCGCTGGGCTCGTGATGCGCGCAGGCTTCCCGCCCATGTTAGCCATCACTATCGGAGCATCCCTTGGTTTGGCGTTCCAAATCTGGCATCTGTTCCACGAAGGCAAAAAACGCAACGGGAAATGGTCGCTCGAAGGCGTTGTGCTTAATCGGAAACCGATGCCGCTTTGGCAGTATTTCGCGCTCGTTCCGCTGTTCTTCATCCTCGCCTTCATCATTGACGCTGTGACCGCGCCTGTGGAAACGATCTTGCTCAGTTACCTGCCCTGGTTGCCGCAGTGGTTTGAAATGCGCGATGCGAGCATGCTCCTCGGCTACTCAAAGTCAGCGCTGATCGTCACCTTCGGGGTGCAACTCCTGATTAACGGGATTGCCGCGCCGATCATCGAAGAATTGTATTTCCGCGGTTACCTCATGCCGCGCCTCTCCCGCTTCGGACGCTGGACACCCGTTGTCGAAACCGCGTTGTTCACCATCTACCACTTCTGGCAACCCTACTACTGGATCTCACAATTCCTATTCACGTTGCCGTATGTCTCTGCCGTTGCATGGAAACGGAACGTCAAACTGGGCATCATCATTCATATGGCACTGAACCTGCTGGGAGGTTTGCTCACGGCGGCGCTGATTCTTGGACAAGTGTAAATCGGAAAGAGACGTGATATGCCCGCCTCTATCGTTCCTGGTTGGTATGAAATCCGCATCAAAGAGCAGATCGGCGACAAATCGCTGGCTTGGTTCGAAGAATTCACCGTCACGCAGACCGCCTCGGGCGAAACCCTGCTGACAGGCTCAATCCCAGACCAATCCGCTTTGCACGGTCTGCTCGCGAAAATCCGCGACTTGAATCTCACGTTGATCTCGGTCAATCGAATTGAGAAAGAGTGAAGTGAAATGGACAATCCGCAGGTCAATGTGGTTGTGACGAAACATCAAGATAGCCTCCTGCGCTTCGTGGCATGGACGATGATGCTGTGCGCCTCGGATCTGGTGGACATCCTCTGGAAATCCATCGGATCCGAGTCCGCCTCCATCTCTCTTGTTTTCAAACTGACCGCTCTCGGGATCTTCCTGGCGCTGACCTGGACGGTAAAACCTCTTCGCTCGTTGTGGCAGTTTGCCCTCATCCTGCCGCTGGTTTACCTCTCGCCTTATCTTTTATCCTGGATCAACGATACCAAATGGTGGCAGACTGTGTTTGCGGACGGGCGGCTATCCTTTGTTTCTGGTCAGTCCGCCATTCAATTAAGCGAACTGGTGGCTATGATTTTCGTCATCGCCCTGTTGTGGGTGTTAAAGCGCCAGCCACGCGCTTTCTTCCTGGACAAAGGTCAACTGGACGCGCCGCTCGAACCCGTTCGCTGGCTGGGTATTCGCCGCGGCGAGACTTGGAAACGCTTCGGCTGGATCTTCGCCATCTGTTTCGGCGGCGGGACGGTCATCTTTTTGGCGATTTCCAGTTTGCCTTTGTTGGACAAGCTGGGTCAGGGCATTTCCCTCCTGCCGTGGGCAGTTTTGTTCGCGGCGATGAATGCGCTCGGCGAAGAGTTGACGTTTCGCGCCCCGCTACTTTCCACTTCGCATGAGGTCATCAGTCGGCAATCGGCGTTATGGATGACCTCCATTTACTTCGGGTTGGCGCACTATCTTTATGGCGATCCATCGGGGTTGATCGGTTTTCTGTTGACAACATTTATTGCCTACCTGCTTGGCAAGAGTATGTTGGAAACACGCGGCGTCTTCTGGGCTTGGTTCATTCATTTCATGGCTGACGTTCCGATATTTGCGTTTTACGTGCTTAAGTCAATGTAAGTGAAGGATTATCTTTCCATCCGGCAAGGTGATCTCCAAAAAATAAGAAAAATCATGAAAGCATCCCAAGACCAATCATACAAATTTTCGCGGAAAACCCAAAGAAAGGATTTATGCTAACCGATCCCAAAGAACTATTTCCCTTTGGTTTTTGAGCGGTGTTTTGGCCTTTTGACCAAAACACCGCTTTTTCTATCCCCCAAATCTATCCTTCGATAGATGACAACCTATCTGGTCGGGGGATAAAGTAAGAGCATAAAACCGTTCACAAAAAAGGAGAATCTCATGAAAAGCACAGCAAGTATGCAAGGGGTTGCCCCACAGAAAGGGACGGAATATCGTGATCAGTTTCGGGCGCAGTTCGATCAGTACCTGGCAACGCAACATCCCATCGTCCGCGGTCTTCATCTTGTCTTGACGGGACTTGCGATGGTCTGTTTCGCCCTGCCCTTTATCTTCGGCATCATCGCGATGTACCAAACCGTCATCTGGGTGACAACGGGCAGTGTAGCTTCCCTCGGTATCGCTTGGGCGAACTTTGGGTTCAGTTGTTCCTTCATGGTCTTTTTCTGGGGACTGGATGCCATGCTCATGCGAGCCTTTCCCACTGGCGCATTTCTCGTATATGCCTACGGTCAGGTCAGGAAGCCGATCAAATTCACGACGGGACTAAGTGCCTTCTTCGCGGGCTTTGGAATCATGTGCGCGGGCGCGCCTGGCGCGGCTACCATCCCCGCAACGATCTGGCAGTTCATTCAGAGCCTGTTCTAACGTCACTCAGGTCTGGTTTCAGCAACCAGAACTGAAATCCATCTTTCAACCAAAGGAGAAAATCCCATGTCCACCAATGTTCAAAAACTTCCATCATACAAAGAATCTAGAGAGAACCTCAAGACGCAGTTGGCTGAATACCTGGCGGGACAGCCCGAATCCACTCAGTCCGCTCACAAGTGGATGAAACGCGTGGATGTCGCAGGATTGGGGATTGTCACCGCCACGTTCATCCTGGCTTTGTACGGTTCCTTCACCTGGCCGAGCGTCAACCCGACCATGATCCCCGTCGCCTGGTTTGCCTTTGCCACAAGTCTCAGTCTGATGGTTGTGTTGTTCGGCCTGCACGCCATCCTCATTCGCGCCTTTCCGCCTGTTATCCTGCCAGGGAAGCCGCAGAAGTTTATCAGCGGCTCAGGTGCGGCGTGGATTGGCGCGGCCTCCATTGTGGGAGGTTTGATCCTGGCTGGCTTGTGGATCGCCTTTGCCTATTCCACTGCCACCTTCAACCTGGCGATGATCGCCCCGCTGACGAACATCCTCGGCATCGTGGTGGGCATTGGGATCGTCCTGTCCATCGCCGTTGCCATCTACCAGAAGGCCACGCAATTTCGGTGAGCAATCGCAGGCTTCCGAAGTCACACAGACTTCGGAAGCCTTGAAAGGAAGCCCAAATGAACACAATCACAAAAACGCTTTGGATGTTGACAACCATATCGGTTGTTTGCCTGTTGGCGATGACAAGCGCCTTCCCATCATATGCTTAGTCACTTTACGGCGATATAGATTTTTCCGCTGTGGATGCTTACGTAGAAGCGCAAATGAAGACGTTGAAAATCCCCGGGCTGGCGTTAGCCATTGTACAAGGTGATCAGATCGCTTATATGCGCGGCTATGGAAAGGCTGACCCCGATGGAAATCCGGTAACGCCGCAGACATCCTTTATTATCGGGTCAACAACCAAATCGTTCACGGCGCTTGCGATCATGCAGTTGGTTGAAGCCGGGCAGATCGAATTAGACGCCCCCGTGCAGACTTACCTGCCATGGTTCCGCGTGGCAGACCCTCAGGCTTCGGCGCAGATCACCGTACGCCATCTGTTGAATCAGACCAGCGGCTTTTCAAATGCCAGCGGACATGATGACCTCGCCGCCAGCGATCTCAGCGATGACGCCATCGAGAACAAGGTGCGGAGTCTGGCGAACGTCGAGTTGGTCCATTCTCCTGGCGCGGTCTACGAATATTCAAATCCAAACTTTCAGATCCTGGGATTGATCGTGCAGACCGTGTCCGGTCAGACCTACGAAAATTATGTACAGGAGCATATCTTCGATCCGCTGGAGATGAGTCACAGTTTTACGTCGCAGGATGAGGCGATGCAAAATGGCATGGCGACTGGCTATAGCCGGTGGTTTTGGAATCCCGTTTCCGAAAAATGTGCCTTTTAATCGCGGGGCCCTTTCCGGCGGTTATTTGATCTGTAGCGTGGAAGACCTGGCGCATTATCTCATCGCCCAACTCAATGATGGGCGCTATGGAACTGTGCCGGTTCTATCCTCGGAAGGCATTGCCGCGATGCACGCGCCTGCTGTGCCAACCGAGACTCTGGGCGGGTATTATGGCATGGCTTGGTCCGTTGGGTCGCTCGATGGGATTTCAGCAGTCTATCATTCTGGAGATACTGCCAATTACATGACGTATTTACTCATGATCCCCGAAGAGAAACTTGGAGTAGCGGTGACCTATAACATGTTCAGCTTGTTCGCGGCTGGAGGTCAACAACAGATCGCAGAAGGAGTAACGGCGATCATGATGGGCAAACAACCCCAGGTGTACCAGCCTTTCGACAGGTTGCCGCTGATGGTCGGGTCTGTTGTAGCGCCAGCGGTTCTCTCGATATTGTGGATCGCGTGGATGGTCTATCGCTTCGTTCGCCGCCAGAGAAAGGGACTTCCAAGTCGGCGCGGATTCCTGTGGGCTGCGTGGGTGATCATGTTGCCCCTGCTCGTAGATCTCGGATTGTTGTGGGTTTTGTTGATGGGTATTCCCAAACTCTGGGAGGGCAATACGTTAGGCAGTATGGCGCTGTACTTCCCGGATATGTTCACGCTCATGATCGTCAGCGCAGTTGCATTGGCAGGGTGGGGAGTGGTACGAACAGTGTTGACTCTGCGATTAGCAAGGATCCAGCCCAAAGTAGAGGATTGACGCGGTTCTTCATCCACAAGAGATGTGAAATGCTAAAGATTGAAATTCACTTCAAGGGACAGATCGGCGAGCAATGGTCGGAATGGTTCGGCGGTCTCACCGTCAACCTTTCCGACGATGAAACGCTTCTTTCTGGACTTGTGGCTGATTCGTCCGCCCTTTATGGGATCATTTCCCGCCTGCGTGATCTGGGTTTGCAATTGACTTCGGTGAACAGTGAAGAGATTAAGGAGAATGTTCATGAACACAACCAATGACCAAAAAGGTGTTCAGGTTAAGCCCACTGGCAAAAGACGCAGCTGCTTGAGTTGTTTGGGTCGAGGAGTTATCGGATTACTGGCCCTTCTGGCAATTCTGATGATCGTGGGCGCGATTTACGAGTCTGGCGCAATGGCTAATGACCTTAAGCAATATCCCATGCCTGGTAAACTCATTGAAATGGGTGGCTATAGGATCCACATGTACTGCACGGGAGAGCGCACTGCGGGCCAGCCAACAGTTGTACTTGAATTTGCATCGGGATTAGCGGTGGATTGGGGATTGGTTCAGCCTGAAACCGCCAAGACGACGCGGGTGTGTTCCTACGACCGCGCGGGGTATGGTTGGAGCGATAAGGGACCGCTGCCACGCACTAGTAAGTATCTCGCCGAAGAATTGCACACCTTGTTAACCATGTCTGGTGAAGAAGGGCCGTTTGTGTTGGTTGGGCATTCGTTTGGGGGGCACACAGTCCGTCTGTTTGCTTACCAATATCCAGATGAGGTCATTGGGATGGTTCTGGTTGACGCCCGACCGGAGGAACTGGCCCTCGGATCGGGCATGAGCGATTTTCAATCGTCTTTCTGGGCATTCATGTCCCGCTGTGGATTCTTCCGTTTATTTGGCAAAGCCGTCATACCAGCGGAAACCCTGGAAAAAATGCCCGAGGGTTACCCATGGATGTTCTTGTTACGCCCCCAGGCTCTTGAAACCACTCGCGATGAAGATAAAGTGGAAAGTGATAAACAGGTGCTGGCCGTCGGCAACCTGGGCGATCTGCCGCTGGTCGTGATCGTTCATGGTAATCCGAGTATGTTTGCAACCCTTCCAGCGGAAGAGGCGCACCAGGCCGAGGCAGACTGGCAGGCCGCGCAAAAGAAACTGGCTGCTAGTTCAAGCAACAGTCAGTTGGTCGTTGCTGAAGGAAGTGGACATGGCATTCCCTTTGAGCGTCCTGACGTTATCATGGATTCTATCCAACAAATACTTGCATCTGTTGGAGATTGACCAGTCAACCATTCCGATCCAGGTGTAACGGTTCTTTCTGGACTTGTGGCGGATTCGTCCACCCTCTACGTGATCATCTCCCGCCTGCGCGACCAAGGCCTGCAACTCGCTTCGGTGAGTAGGGAAGATGTCGAGAAAAAAACTGATGAAAGGAGTTTGCGATGAACAGCAAAAGTAAAGGTCTCACTTGGTATCTGGTGATCGCATTCGCGATTACATGGAGCAGTGTGCTTGGTATCTATCTACTGGGAGGCGCTCTAACCTCCGTCGCGAACGTACCTTCCGCCAATCCACTGGTTGGGCTTTTGATGATACTGGCAACCTTCGGGCCAGCCATTGCCGCCTTTGTGGCGCTCAAATGGATCACCCGCGAAGGTTTCAAGGATGCGGGCCTGCGCTTCAACTTTCGAACGGGATGGTCATACTACCTCTGGGCGATTCTTGCTCCAATAGCGGCATGCGTGATGGCAATTGCGTTTGCTGCCGCCTTGGGGATGAGAGTGTCGTTGAGCGCGCTCTCGCTTGAGAACATCATTGCATGGATCGTGGGTACTCTCGTTTGGACGCCCATTCTCTTCGGTGAGGAGTTCGGATGGAGAGGCTACCTGCAACATCGCCTGGCTCCCAACAGTCCGTTATTGGCGGCCATCCTGATGGGACTGATCTGGGGTGTTTGGCACTACGCCCAGGTGCTGGCAGGGATCGTCATGTCGGCAAATCCGCTGGCGTTGCTGATCTATCCGTTCTATTGCATGACGGGTTCTGTCATTCTGGGCTGGCTTCGCAATAAAAGCCAGAGCGTGTGGCCTGCCTGCCTGGCTCATGCCGTCGGGAATGTCATCGTGACCGGTGCACTTGGCGGACTCCTGCCACAAGTTTCTGATTTATCAACATTTGTATACAGAATGATTGGCTATGCCGTGGTGGCACTCGTGTTGGTCTTTAGTCGGCGCGTTTCGTGGCGTGACAGGGAGTATCAGCAAGCAACTTTGCAGGTGTGAGCGCTTACCAAGAGCTGGTAACTCTGTAGGAGATTTTCCACCTGTTCGTATAACCTAAGTTTGTATTGAGATACATGAATAGCGAAGAGGTGCAGAGATAAAAACATCTGAAGAGGTTGAACATCCTTTTGCGGAATGGCTAACCCCATTCCGCTTTTTTTTCGTCATATCGCATGTGTGGACGGGTCACATTCCAAAATGTGACCTGCCATGTGACTTGGGGTAGATTTCAAAAAGCGGGGAATCTTCTACACTGGGGGCAAGAAAAAGGAGAAAGACATGAAAACTTCCACTCGTATTCTTTTGGGTCTGGCGCTTGGGCTTCTGGGCGCTGTGTTGTATATTCTCGCCTTCCAACCCTATAGCGTCTGGCCGCTGGCGTTCGTGGTATTCGTGCCCATGTTGATTGCAGAGCAGCGCATCCTGCCGCTACGTTGGTCGGGACTGGGGCGCGGCCTGGGCATCGGTTTGTTCCTGATCGTATTCCTGCTCTCGCTGTTCGGTGGGGGACCGACGATGTGGATCTTCTTTGCCATACCGGGGGTAATTGTATTGATCAGCGTTTTTACCACGCCCAGCGTGCGTGCCTTTCACGAACGGACGGGATTCCGCTGGTTCATTTTGCAGGGCGCTGTGGACGCCGCAGGCATCGAGATGGTCCGCAGTTTCATCCCGATGATTCGAACCCATGCCTTTTTTGCCCAGACCATGTATGCCCAACCCTGGATGTTGCAGGGTGTCTCGGTCTTCAGCATCTACGGCTTGACGCTGGTCATCATGCTGGTCAACTATGCCGTGGCGCAGGGTCTCATGCTTGCCTTCGACCACAAATGGCGTTTCGACGGGCAGCCCGCCCTGGACCGCAAGATGGGCTTCCAGTGGATGACAGGCGTGGCGGCTCTCTTCGTACTTTGGGCTGGATTCGGTTTCCTGAGACTTGCCACCGTCCCGACGGATTCTCCCACCGTCCGCGTGGCGGCGATCCAACATGGATTTGCCAAGCCCGGTCACCAGGATCCCGATACCCAACTGGAGCGGCTTGCCGTCCTCTCCGAGCAGACGCGTATCGCTGCGGGACAAGGCGCACGCTTCATCGTCTGGCCTGAACTCTCGCTCGGCTTCGACCCGCAGGTGGAGCACACCGCCGAATTGCAGGCGCTTGCCAAAGAGACGAATGCTTATATCTTGATCGGCTATGGCGTTGTCACGCCCAACGACGAATGGCGCAACGAAGCCGTCATGCTCATGCCCTCCGGCGATGTTCACCTCCGTCTATGGCAAGAATTTCGCCAGCGAACCGGGCGAGCCGCGCATCGCCACGTCTGGAACGTATCCCGTTTGGGAGACCGAACTCGGCAACCTCGCCACCATCATCTGCAACGATGTCAACTTCACAAAGGCGACGCGCACTCAGGCGCAGAATGGCGCGCAGATCGTCTCAGTTCCCACCTTTGAGGTATTTGCACCGGGAATTTGGTATGAACAGCGCACGCAGGTTGTCCTGCGCGCGGTTGAGAATCGAGTTGCGGTCGTCAAGGCTGAGGCGGCGGGTGTCTCTGTGATCGTGGATCCCTACGGACGTATCGTTGCGCAAGCCAAATTCCCTGCGGGCGTGGGCAATGCCCTTGTTGCGGATGTCCCTCTCCAGAAAAGCGGCACCCCCTATACCCGTCTTGGTGATTGGATGGGCTGGGTCACTCTGGTCGGCGTGGTCGCATTCAGTGTAGTGACGGGACGCAAACCCAAAGTTGGATAATGTGGCTTGGAGCGCAAAGTCAGAGGGCTTTGCGCTCCGAATTAACCCAAACAAACTTTTCCAATCCCACCTCGATTTATTCAAATAGGAGAATCCAAAATGAACGAACAAACTTCCAAACCTGCGCTTGTCAAAGATCCCGAAAAAGCCGCTCTCAACAAACGTCTTGAGACCGCCTTCTGGGGACTTTTCCTCATCATGCTCGGCGGACAGTTCCTCTTGAAAAACCTCAACCTTCCTGACGGAATCTGGGACGTCGGCATCGGCCTGATCCTGCTTGGGCTGAACGCGGCGCGCTACTTCAATGGTTTGCGCATGAGCGGTTTTACCACCTTCCTCGGCATCCTCGCCCTGGTCGGCGGACTCGCCCAAATGCTCTTCAAATTCGACCTTGGCGGCGCGCTCCTGCTCATCGTCCTCGGCGCCTACCTGATCCTCAAGCCGTGGTTCGATAAACAGGGACTATTCGGCAAGGCAGAAGAGATCTAATCCCTCAAAGGGATCCTAAAGACCGCAAAGACATTCAGACCTTTGCGGTCTTATTTTTAGTGGTAAGATTCGCAGCAATGAAACTCAAACTTGCCCTCGCGCAGATCAGCACCAAACTGGGGGATGTCGAATCCAACCTCGAGAAGCATCTTGACTATATCAAACAGGCAAAATCCGAAAAAGCGGATCTGCTGATCTTCCCCGAACTTTCCCTTACCGGATATGTCCTGCAGGACCTGGTCGCCTCGGTCGCCCACAAACCGACGGAGGATGACCCCGTCTTCAAGCACCTCCTCAAGGCGTCTCACGATCTGGACCTCGTGATCGGCTTCGTGGACGAAGACTCCCGCCACCGCTTTTACATCGCCTCCGCTTACCTCTCGGGCGGAAAAGTCCTTCACGTCCACCACAAGGTCTACCTGCCCACCTACGGACTCTTCGACGAAGGGCGCTTCTTCGCCTGGGGCGACTCCATCCGCTCGTTCGATACCCGCTTCGGACGCGTCGGCCTGCTCATCTGCGAGGACTTCTGGCACGCTTCGCCCCCGTACCTGCTCTGGCTCGATGGCGCCGACATCATGCTCTTCTCCTCAGCCTCCCCCGGCCGCGGACTGAACGACCGCGAGAAACTCGAATCCGCGCGCTGGGTGGAGCGTGTCAGCAAGGCGTACGCCAGCATGTTCACGTCCTTTGTGGCGCACTGCAACCGCGTCGGCTTTGAGGACGGCTTATTGTTCTGGGGCGGGGCGACGGTCAACGACCCGAACGGGGAATTGATTGCCCAGGGTCCCTATTTTGAGGAGGCGCTCACCTTCGCCGAACTGGACCTGAACCAACTCCGCCGCACGCGCGCCCGCCTGCCGCTGCTCCGCGACGAACGGACGGCGCTTGTCCAAAAAGAACTGAACAGGATTTTGTCCCGTGGCTGACCTGACGATCAATACCGATGTCGCCCGTGAGATCCTGACCGGTTTCATCCGCTCGGAGGTCACGCGCGTGGGGTATTCCCGCGCGGTCATCAACCTCTCCGGCGGACTGGACTCGGCGTTATCCCTGGTCCTGGCGGTCGAGGCTTTGGGCGCTGAAAATGTCTTTGCCCTGCGCCTGCCGTACCGCACCTCCTCGCCCGATTCGCTGGAACACGCCCAATTGTTGATCGACCAGTTCCAGGTCCCGAGTGAGACGATTGACATCTCCGACATGGCTGACCCGCTGATCCGCACGACCCGAACATCTCCAACGTCCGCAAGGGAAATATCCTGGCGCGCATGCGCATGATCGTCCTGTACGACAAGACCGAGGTCTTCAAAGGTCTGCCGATCGGCACGAGCAACAAGACCGAGATCCTGCTGGGATATTCCACCCTGTGGGGCGACATGGCGTCCGCCATCAACCCCATCGGCGACCTGTACAAGACCCAGGTGCGGCAGTTGTCGCGCGCGTTGGGCATCCCCGCGCCGATCATTGACAAACCGCCCTCCGCCGACCTGTGGACGGGTCAGACTGACGAAGGGGAACTGGGCTTCACCTACGATCAGGTTGACAAACTCCTTTACCTGCTCGTGGACCAGCGTTACAGCCCGCAGGAATGCGTCGAAGAAGGCTTCGATGAGAAGTTCGTCCATACGGTCATCACGCGCATCCGCCGCAACCAGTTCAAGCGCATGATGCCGCCCATCGCCAAGCTGAGCAACCGCACCATCGGCTACGACTTCCTCTACCTGCGCGACTGGGGAACGTAGTACAATTCCGCCCGATCTTTCAGAGCAGGAGGCGCACAGCCTTCTGCTTTGTGCTGTAAAGGACTCTCATGTTCCGTATTCCGCCTTCCTTGAAGAACCGCCGCTTTTTCTACCTCTGGCTGGGACTTCTCATCTCCATCGCCGGCACCCAAATGCAGATCTGGGCGATCTTCTGGCACATCCGCACGTTGACCGAGGCGCCGATCGCCCTTGGCGGTGTCGGACTGGCGCGCATCCTGCCGGTCATCGTCTTTTCGCTGATTGGCGGCGCGGTCGCCGATACCCTGAACCGCCGCAGGATCCTCTTCGTCACGCAGACCTCCGCAGCGCTCATCGCCCTGACGCTTGCCTTGTTCACACAATTCGGGAATATCACCATCTGGCACATCTACGCCCTGACCGCCCTCCAGGCTGTTGCCGTTGCCTTCGACGGACCGGCGCGTCAGGCTCTGGTCCCGAACCTGGTCCCCGCCAAAGACCTTCCCAACGCCTTCAGCATGACCTCCCTCGCCTTCCAGACCGGCGCCATCCTCGGACCCGCCATCTCGGGCTTTGCCATCGCCTACGGCGGGCAGGAGGCGGTGTACTACATCAATGCGGGTTCGTTCCTGGCGGTCATCGTTGCCTTGATCCTCATCGGGGACATTCCGCAGAAGGCGTCCGGGCTGGTCAAACCCGTCAGTTGGACGTCGATCCGCGAGGGGATCGTGTTCATCCTCAACAAGCCGATCATCCTCTCCACCATGCTGCTGGACTTTGTCGCCACCTTCTTCGCCTCCGCCAATACGCTCATGCCCATCATCGCCGTGGATGTGCTCAAGGTCGGCGTCCTTGAATATGGCTGGCTCTCTGCCGCGCAATCGGTGGGGGCGGTGCTGGCGGCGCTGGTCATCTCACAGATCCGGGAGATTCGCAGGCAGGGACCGATCTTCCTCGGGGCGGTGGTCGTTTTCGGCGTGGCAACGGTCCTTTTTGGGCTGAGCAGTTCCTTCGTCCTGGCATGGAGCGCTCTGGCGGTCACCGGCGCAGCGGATTCAGTCAGCACCATCATCCGCAACACCATCCGCCAATTACAGACCCCCGATCACATCCGCGGGCGCATGACCAGCGTCAATATGATCTTCTTCCAGGGCGGACCGCAGTTGGGCGAGGTGGAGGCGGGGGTGGTGGCGCAGTTGTTCGGCGCGCCGTTTGCCATCGTCAGCGGCGGGATTGCGTGTATCCTTGGGATGACTTTGATCGTCCGCAAGTGGCCTGCGCTTTTGACCTTCAACGGGGACGAGCCTTCCCTGGCGGGCGCGACGGCAGACTGACGGCTACCTTGCGATTCCCATACGGTTCGCAAATCCCCGTTGACTTGCACCGTGAAAGGGGCTATACTGGCACCATGCGAACACTAGTTCACATAAACGTTTTGGTGACGTAAGGCACGCGCCTCACTGCGTGCCTTTTTGTTTATCAACTTTCAAAAGGAGTTTCCTATGGATTATGGACTGATCGGAAAACTGGAAAAAGCCAAACGCTACGCAGAGGACCGCAAACGTTTCCGCTTCGACAAGTTCGAATTGACCTTCCATGGCGACAACAACGACCACAAGGTCTCTTTTGCAGGCGGAAAATTCCAATGCGACTGCGAGTTCTTCCTTACCCACGACCGATGCGGACACACCATGGCGCTCGAGATTTTGCTTAAGGATATGCTCCCTGCCGAACCGGTTCAATAACACCCGACAACTGAATCAAAGATCGACCGCCCTCCCTCCCCGGAGGGCGGTTGTGTTTAATGGCTTGTAAGGAACGGGGACCGGGGTTTGTCTGAAAGTGGGACCGCATCACTCATAAATATTTTACGGAATTCGATTAAAATTTAGCCACAATGACAAAACTTTCCCGACGCGACTTTCTCAAACTCGGCGGCCTGAGCCTGGGTTCCCTGGCTTTTACGCCTTCTTTGCGCGATTCCCTGGGCTTTGACGACAGCAACCTTATTCGTGTAGCAACCGAATCGGTCAGTGTGCACAGCCAGCCAAATGACGAGAGCCGAATCGTTTCCACCTGGTATCGCGACGAACTGGTCCACATCTACGGGGAGGTGGTCTCTGAAACCCCCTCCTATAATCCCGTTTGGTACCGGGTCTGGGGCGGTTACATGCACCGCGCCCGCCTGCAAAAGGTCAAAATGCTGTTCAATCAGCCTCTTCCGTTCCTGGAAGAGAATACACCCCGCCTTGTGGAGATCACCGTCCCTTACACACAGCCCTGGCGCGGCACCAGGATCTATGGCTGGCAGCAACTTGGCTTCCGCCTGTACTACGGCTCCGTCCATTGGGTGGAGGCGGTCGAGGAGGGACCCACCGGCGAGACGTGGTATCGCATCTACGACGACCTGACTGGTTTCCCTTATCACATCAACCCCCTTCACGCAAAACCCATTCCGCTGGACGAATTGGCTCCCATCAGCCCTGAAGTTGAGGTGCAGAACAAGCGTATCGAGGTCAACCTGACCACACAGACCTTGACTGCCTACGAGTTTGACAAGGTGGTTTTGAAAACGCTGATCGCCTCCGGCATCCCCAACGGTCGGCGCGATGCGAACGGAATCCCCACCAAAACACCCGAAGGCGAGTTCCGCATCGTGGACAAAATGCCCGCCAAACACATGGGCAACGGCAATCTCTTCGCCGACTTCAGCGATTACGAACTCCCCGGGGTTCCCTGGACGCTTTTCTTTACTTCGCAGGGACACGCCTTCCATGGCACCTACTGGCATGAAAATTTTGGCGTTCCCATGAGCCGTGGTTGTATTAATATGCACACCGATGAAGCCAAATGGCTCTTCCGCTGGACTTTGCCCGCCCACCAGATCGGGAAATCCTTCAACCGCGGATTTGGCACGCTCGTGCAGATCCATTACTAAAACATGCCATCCATCCACTGGACTGGGAAGCATCTTGCCCCTCCCAAGCCTGCCTCGCTGACGACCGACTCGATCATCCACCCGAACGGATTCGGCTATCCAAAAGCCAGACCATCCAGCCGCCTGATCCTGGGGGATAATTTGTCGGTCATGGCGGCGTTGCTCCCCGAGTATGAAGGGCGGATCAACCTGATCTACGCCGACCCGCCATTTTTCACGAATCGCAAATTCAAGGCCCGCATCGGCAGGGGAGAGGACTCCCGCAAGCCCGATCAATGGAAACTTGTCGAAGGTTATGGTGACGACTGGCAGGATCTGGATCAGTACCTTGATTTTCTCTATCAACGTCTCGCGTTGATGTACCGCCTCCTCGCCTCGAACGGGACCTTGTACCTGCACCTCGACTGGCATGCCGACGCCTATGCCCGCCTCATTCTGGATGAGTTGTTTGGCGCGGACAACCTGTTGAACGAGATCATCTGGGCATATCACGGACCGTCGCCAATTCGGAGCGCCTTCAACCGCAAGCACGACACGATCCTATCGTATGTCAAAGGCAAGGATTACACTTTCAATGCGGATGCCGTCCGTGAGCCGTACAACCAAAACACGGTGAACACGTTTAAATCATCACCCAAGGCGGGGTTTGGGAAGGTGCCCGATCTTGCGCGCGGAAAAGTCCCTGAGGATTGGTGGTATTTTCCGGTTGTGGCTCGTTTACACAATGAGCGGACCGGCTATCCCACACAAAAGCCGAACGCCCTGCTTGAACGTATCATTCTAGCGTCTTCGAACCCTGGTGATCTTGTGGCTGATTTTTTTTGCGGTTCCGGGACAACTCCTTTCATTGCCGCAAAGCATGGGCGTAACTTCATTGCCTGCGATGAGAACTTCCGAGCCATTCATACAACTCGTTCGCGGTTGGCGGATGTGAAGATGGTATTTTCCATTGAATTTGATGATTTTCTCCAGTTTCCATTTTTCATTCCCCGAAAAGAAGTCAAACCGAATATAACCAAAGATTCGATATCGCTAAACACAAAACTTGACCTTGACTATTGGGAAGTGGATCCTGCCTGGGATGGGATAATGTTCCGAAGCGCGGTGCAGGCCAGACGTCCCGTGCGAAGCGGAGAAATTCCGATGGAATTAAAAATAAAAGCCGGAGGCAATATCTGCATCCGACTTGTGACTGCAAAGGGAAAACAGTACCAACTAAACGTCTAGGCGATAGCCGACACCGCGAATGGTTTTCAGGAATTTGGGGTTATTAGGATCAAGCTCGATGGCGCGCCTCAACCATGAAATGTGAACATCCAGGGTGCGTGTATCGCCTGTGTAGTTTGTTTCCCACACTTTTTTGAACAGTGCTTCACGTTCCACGACTTCACCGTGTTTGTCCATCAAAATGTGCAGGAGCGTGATCAGGCGCGGGGTGAGTTTTGCGTTCTTGCTCAAACAGCGCACGCGTTTGTGATCGAGATCAAGCTGAATGGGTCCTGCAGTGACGACATTCTTTCCGTCGCTCGGCAGGAGCGCCTTGATCCTGTTGACAAGTTTTTGAACGGTGAACGGCAATGCAAGTATGGACTCTGCCAGGTCCTTATCCACAGGTTTTTCATTTTCGAGGATCAGGATGATAGGAAGCTTGGGTTCCTTCTTGCGGACGGAGAGGCAGATGCGTATGCCGGTGCTCCTGAGCGAGGCGGCATTGATCACGACAAGACTGGGGTTGATCTGTTTGATCTTTGAAACCGCCTGGCTTCCGTTTTGAAACGAACGAATATCAAATCCCTTCTTTTGCAAATCGGTAGCAAAAGAAGGGATTTCTGCATGTCTTCCTTCGATGACTAGAATGGTCGCCTGTTTCATTGGTTGAAAAATTATCGAATGATAGCCTTGTGAACGTTGTCCGTTCCGTTGAAATCATTATACCTTAAATCTTAACAAAAGTTTTCCTGCAAGATTGTTAATATTATTAAGGTGGCGGTGATTAAACTACAGATCGTAAATATTATCAAGACATCGATTGTGAGTTTTGTACTATTGCACACAACTGATTTCGGAACCTTGCTTGACATGCCATGGTGGGTATGGTAACATCGGCGGGCTTCAATATACGGTGCGGGGTGGAGCAGTGGCAGCTCGTCGGGCTCGACCGCAGTGATACTGAAAAACTGCAATGGGCTGCGAGTGAGGAAACTCATTCGTGATCACCTGTCAAATTCGGGGAAGCCTCGAAAGTGGTAATCCCGAGCCAAGCTCTGAAGAAATTTCAGAGAAGGTGTAGAGACTTTATGGCAGGCACCCTAACTGGTAATGCTGTGGGTGAAGAGAAAGTCCAGACCACAAACTGACATGTGTCAGGCGGTGAAAACCGAAGTGGTATGCATAACCCGAAGGTCGCAGGTTCAAATCCTGCCCCCGCTACTAGTGTCAACTGAAGACCGCCAGGCTAGCCGATTTAGGTGAGCCCGGCGGTCTTCGATTCAGAGAGTCTCCCCAAAAAGGAGATCTTCAATGAACCGACGACCCATATTCCACTCGACCTTGGAATCGATAATACCTGAGGTGGTTCATGGTTATTTTTCTGACAGACTTTGCCTCACCTCATATACCATCATCCCAATAAACAGCAAAATCGCCACTTCGTTCAGCAGTCCATCCACATATGCGGGTATGCAGGCTGGCGTAATCGGCGATCACTCGCAACTCAAGCGAAGCGTGCAACAAAGCCAGATGGACATAGATTACAGGCTGGAAATTGACCGGCACGCCGCGGAAGGTGGGAAAGATGATCGGCGCGTGACCGAAGATCATAAAAATGACAAAGCCAACGAAGATGACGTGCAAAACCGCGTCATAACCCGGACCTGCGGCCTGTGTCCCGAACATAAGGCTTAATCCCCCTGCCATTCCGAGCCAGACAAACCCCAGCGCGAGACCGCGCGCGATCTAACAACGTGTCAGTGTAAGTTCGTGTTTGAGATTCCGCTAGGCGATGTTATTGCAGATTGACCAGAGTGCAATTAGAAGCAATGCCGCGCCGTTCAGCCGCGTTGCAATCTGCAAATTGAAATATGAATACCACTTCCAGGCTTGGGTACGAAAAAGTGCCATATTCCAAAATCAATGGAAGCGCTGCTGCCGATCACCACTAAAATCTTAACAAGCGGATTTGTCATTGTCTCCATTCTGCCAGCAAACATCAAACAGTTCATGTTCGATAATCACTCTTCAACCTCGATGCGGTCAACCAGGATCTGCGAGCCGTTGTAGTCAGGCACGTTACTGACCAACGTGCCGTAAAGATGAACGATCCTGCCACTATCGCGCAACGCCTCGATCTGGGACTTTACCGCCGGATCCCTTGAATCGATGCCAAAGTAGATGGCCTGCCCCAAATCCTGCCGCTCGAAGTAATCATCGAACTATCTGCGCTTGTACCGCCGGGTCCATGGAATCGATGCCAAAGTAGATAACCTGTCCAAGATCCTGCCGCTCGAAGTAATCATCGAACTGCGCGCCAGGCTCTGTTCTCTTGATAACACCCCACCAGTCGGTTACTGCTTCTTTGGCGCCGGGCGGCATGGAACTGCCTGGGTCACCGCCGCTTGTATCAGCGATTGCCTCGACAGTTATGACAGGTGTAGGGCTGATTGGTGTTAGGGGAGTACATTCTCCCCGGTAATACGCCCACTCGTCACAGGCGCTGCCATCGGGAAAGATACAAACTCCGCTTTGACTGCCATCGGCGGTTGTGACAATTTCGAGCTTGTTCCCATTCTGCTCGCAGTAGACCGAGGCAGGATTTGGCATACCCACCTGAGGCATGTCTGTCGCAGCAGGTTCAGGCGCCGCCTGAGTCTGGGGCGCTGCGCAGGCTGTCAGTGCCAACAAAATTAATGTGAATGTAAAGATCTTTTTCATTTTTTCTTCTTTCTTTTGTGGAGAGAAATCCACCAGTCGGTGGTTTATAGAGACAGTTTATTCTGTTTACCATTTCACACAAGACGATGGAGAATTGAATATGTTCCTTTTTACTTTGGTTTTTTGAAGAATCAATCCTGGCGTCAGGATAGTCACCAGTATTGCAGTATGGGTCTCCAAGAATTCCGTGATTTAAACTGTCTATTTTATATCGGCAAGGTTGTTCACTCCAGCCAGTACATCCTCTTGCAAAATATGTCCCATTTTTTCAGGTTCTTCAAACAATGGACTGTGGGCGGACTGTTCGAACGTGTAAAACCCTTTTATTGGCGCCTTGAGTTGGTCAAAATACCCCTTTGCCAATGTGTAGGAGCAAGTGTAATCGTATATGCCGCTAAAGAAATAGGCGGGGATTTCAAGTTCAGGCACCTTTATGGTCAGATCCGTGGCGATCATTTCATCCCAAAAGGGACTAACACCGGATTGAGATTTGCCGCGCCACATATTGACCTTTTCCAATAATGTGTACTCTCTGCTTGTCAGCGACGGCAAAAAGACACCTGTGATTACTGATTTCATATCATGCGTTGTACCAATACCAAGAATGTGCATGGCGGGGTCACGCAATGCAAGGTATGCATCCGGTATGCCATTCGTCATCGTGACTGGTGCCGTCTCCAGTTTGCGTACCATTTTTGTGTTTCCGCTCTCTTTGAATTGCTGAAGCATATACTCATACGCCAGTCTTTCAGATTTGAGCTGATTTGACATCTGAGCCACGCCAATGTAGGCGTAGTACAACTCTGGTGCCCGTGCCGCCACTTGTATACCAATGAAGGTTCCGCCCGAATGTCCCATAAGGTAAATCTTTTCCTGACCGAAGCGGTGGCGCAAGTAATTCGTCACCGCCAGCGTGTCAGATATCATTTGCTCCAGCGTCATCGTCTCTGGTGGAATATCGGCACTGTAGGAGATCCCTGAACCACGCTGTTCCCACCAAACGACGGTGAAATAGTCTTCAAGACCTGTAGGGTAGCTCTGTGTAAGGAAGTAATCAGGCATACCTCCATGCAGGTAAAGCAGCACTGGATGCGTTGACATCTTTGCTCTTGATAAACATCCCTTGTTCCACACCGTTGATGTTGACGAACACTTTCTCCGAAATACTGCCCGCCAGTGGATTTCCGTTTTCATCCACGAAGGGTTGCGGTTTTCCGGGATAGCTCCATAGCTGGAGTACGCCTACAAGAATGAGTATGCAAGCCAATAAGACGGAAATTATAGTCAGCATAATACGTACCGCCTTTCGCGCAAACGATTTAATTGAAAGTCGCTTAATCTTCTTATTAGTGGATGTCATCACTGCTGTCGCCTTTCTTATCGGGATAACCGTATGTTTTCTGCGGTCTGCTCAATGTTTGAGGTTTCCAGATCAAGACCACGATGGCAGCCATGGCCACATAGGGTAAATATTCCAGCCAGTTATAGAGAGGGACCGGGTTACCCCGGAAGACAACACTTGGGCAGCGTATGTATATAACCAGTGAAGCAAGATCGCTGACCAGAGACTCTGTTTGGTATTGTTGTAAAGCCATGTATATAAAATCGAACTGGCCATCAAACCTACCAGGAAGCCAATGAACGGGATTCCCAATTCATGCTGAGAAGTGCCCACCATCATAAATAACGGTAGATGCCACAATGCCCAAACCAAACCGACAATCAAGGACGAAGTCAACGCATTCCAGCGTGTCTGTAGTCTTCCCAGTGCATATCCACGCCAACCGATTTCTTCTGACAGCGGACCGATGATCAGAAGCGGTAAAAAACTTCCCAACTGTGCCCCAAAAAGATATCCATTAAAAGTATTACCGAGCAGTTTGTTAATGGTTAGTTGCCCTGCCGTTCCAGCAATAACGATCAGGAAGGTAAACACATACCAACGCCAGCCAATCTTGAATTGAAGGATACGCCGACCCAACAAGCGTAATCCAGACACCCCTTCCTTTTTCCAGGTCAGAAAAATCGCCAACAGGGATGGTACAAATCCTCCGACGAGAAATAACGCGATCGCCCAGGCGGGACCTTTAACATCGCTCACGAAACTAATGGCTGGGATCTTAAAAAGAGCCAGAGGACCCCAGAAAACGAACCAGGAAAATGCAAGTGTTAATCCTAGAAAGGCATAGGCTTCCTTCACTGTTTTCGTACTTTTCACTTTATTCTCCTTGATGGTTGACCTATCGTGCTTGATCAAATCGATCACCTTTTTATTTGACCAGCAATCCCATTGTCAATTCATGAATTATTGAGGGTTTCCTGATTACACATTTTTGTAATAAATACAATCCCGGTTATAAAATCTACCGAGTTACACAGAATGTGAACGATCATTCCAATGTAGATATTCTTCTTTTTTACCCCAAAGAGTATTGGCAATAATCCCAGGGTTCTCGTAATAATCATCCAGGGTGTAAAGACATGGATAGCCGCAAACAGGAAACTGTGGAACAATGTGGCAAACCGCCCTTTCATTCTGGGTAATAAATATCCCCGAAAATACAATTCTTCAACCAACGGAGCTAAAAACACATTGAATATTAAGAACATCGAGTATGTGACGATCAATATTGTCCTGGAATAATTACCATCCAATCCGTAATTTATGTCCGGCATCCAGAAAAACAACCTCTCCTGCAGAAAAACATCAACAGGTTTCAATAAATTAAATATGGCACCAGTAACCACAAAAATTATTATTACCCATACGAGGTATTGCCACCACGGGATTGGATTTCGATAGCTGATGATCCCCTGTAATGTAAAGCGGCCTGTCTTTTTCTTCCCCTGATATAACAGGTATCCGAGTTCGACAGGAATAAGAATAAAGGCGAATGCAAGAAGAAGGGCGAAAATCGAAGGATACCCCATATTAGCAACTGGCTGTCGTGCGAGGAAGTAAAAACACCCGACCAGGATTCCTGGGAGTAAATGTAAAATGACCGATTGTGCCGTTGAATGTTTTTCAATTTGATCTTGTTTCATTTTGTTATCTCCTTATTGTCTGCATCGTAAACTTGTCAGATTTTGGTGTTATTGTTTACCGTAATGACGACATTGCCCTTTTTGTGTCCTTGTTCGACATACCGGTGAGCCTCGGCAGTCTGTTCCAATGGATAGCGTCTGTCAATGGCCGCTCTTATCTTTCCTGCCTCAATAAGCTCTTTGAGCAAGATTAGATATTCGGTCTTTTCGCTTGTCGGGGATTTGACGGTTAGATATATCCCTTTTTTCTTCAGGGAGCTTTTACTGCGTGAAGACGAAATCTTGCCCACCGCGTCAAAAATAACATCATAGGTCTCACCGTTCTGGGTGAAATCCTCTTGAGTGTAATCAATTACTTGATCGGCTCCCAGAGAGCTTACCAATCCTAAATTCGAAGTACTGCACACCCCGGTTACTTTTGCCCCAAAGTGGTACCTGGCAATCTGCACCGCAAAAGTACCTACACTTCCAGAAGCGCCATAGATAAGGACTTTTTGTCCCCTCTGGATATTTGCTTTTCTAAGAAGATCTAACGCTGTCATACCCCCGATAGGAACGGCGGCGGCTTCCTCATAGGTCATATTCGCAGGTTTCCTGGCTACTACTCCTTGCTTCCATTCTTCAGGCAGACATACATACTCGGCATAAGCGCCAGCCCCCAACCCAGTAGTAGTTCCAAAAACCTGGTCACCCTTCTTAAACAGTTTTACACCTTTACCCACCGCTTCAACTTCCCCGGATACCTCATACCCCAGTATGGTCTTTTTGGGTTTTGTGAGGCCAAATATTATTCGCACCGCGAGAGTAAACAATTTGGAATCCGGGTGTTTGCCAGTTCGAGCCCACAAAACCCCTGATGATACTGTTGTCGCATATACTTTTACCAGTATTTCATTGTCCTTGGGCGCAGGTTTCTCAACCTCTGTTAGCTGAAGAACATCCGGTGGTCCGTATTTTGTGTATATAATCGCTTTCATGGTTTTTCTCCAAATTTTCTTCGATTGAGCGCTGTGGTATCAGGGCTAACCCTCATGTTCAGACCCAATTCCACGCATACCAGACGGTCAGGATATTGAACCCAAGCCCGACAACGATCAAAAATTTGTCAAATGCGGACGGATAGGTGGGCAGACCGACCAGGTTGAATAGAAAAAAGAAAACAGCCACGATGATGTTCGTCCAGCGATTGACAGGCTGGGGTAATATCAGGGACAAAATCACCATGACAATCGGTGTGACCATGAGGATTGCGATTCCCGTCCACATGGGCGGGGTAAATTGGGCGAGTTGTTTGCCCATTTCCCCCGCTTGATAATCGCCGCTGAAGATACGCAGCACGTCCCCGAGGAGGTACGTCAACATCAGCGCGATCCATGATGCCGAAAGAATTATCCTTGTGTCCAACATGGTTCAATCACTCCTTTCCAGTGACGGTGATGACGACATTTCCCCTTTTGTGTCCCTGTTCGACATACCGGTGAGCCTCGGCCATCTGCTCCAACGGATAGCATCTATCGATGACCGGTCTTATCTTCCCTGCTTCAATCAACTCTGCGAGAAAGACAAGATCTTTGATCTTCCCACGTGCTGGCCTCAAACCCGCAGCCACAAACCCTACCTTCTTACTGCCGCTCTTTGCAGGCCATAATGCTTGAAGCATAATTCCCGGCGTAGGGACCGTCGTAAGATAAATGCCTTCCTCCGTCAGCGAACCTTTGCACTCTGAAAACGAACGCTTGCCTACCGTGTCAAAAATAATGTCATAGGTCTTGCCGTTTTGGGTAAAATCCTCGTGGGTGTAATCAATGACCTGATCGGCTCCCAAAGATTTGACCCATTCCAAATTCGCGGTGCCGCACACCCCGGTCACCTCCGCCCCATAGTACTTTGCCAGTTGTACCGCGGCAGCGCCAACCGATCCAGAAGCGCCATAGATCAGCACAGTTTGTCCGCTCTGGATCTTGCCCTTATCTCTCAGAAAAGGCAGCGCGGTTAATGCCCCATTCGGGACGCTGGCCGCCTCCTCATAGCTCATGTTGGTCGGTTTTATGGCTAGCGCCCCGTTTTCAGGCATACATTTGTATTCGGCATACGCGCCAAACATGTCGAAGCCAAATACCTGGTCGCCGGGTTTGAAGCGGGTCACATCTCTGCCGATAGCTTCAATCTCCCCAGCCAACTCTTGCCCCAGGATCGGATTTCTGGGTTTCAGGAATCCGTTAAAACCTGGGGAAGCCCTCATGTCCGGGTCTTCTTTTACGACGGTTGTCGCATGTATTTTTATCAGCACCTCATTCGCTTTAGGGGTGGGTTTCTCCACTTCTTGGAGTTGAAGAACATCTGGTGGACCAAATTTTGTATATACAATCGCTTTCATCTCAAGCCTCCAAAATATAGTGGTTTCGTTGGATTTTGGCATCCCGACAACTGTATCTAGGTGACTGGTGGTTCATCCGCCGCGTCGATAGCCGGTATTTTTCGCAGCCATAGTAATTGTCTAATGGTGGACGTCATGCTAGCGATGGCAACCCCCACAATAAAGGGGGATGCAGAACACACTGCTAGCAAGCTAAGAAAAACAGTCATCGCCAGATAACGTCCCATTTGAATGAGATAGCCGGTGCGCAGGTGCAAGAATTGCTTGCCATGCAGCCCATAGCGCCCGGCCCGGTATCCGATGAGATTACTAAGATGGGTTGTATCCACAATCAGAAAGAGTCCCCACACGTATCCGATAAATGCCACCTGAAAGATCTCGGGAATCCATACGAGCGCAACTGCCACAAACACACTAAGGATCAGCGCAGGAATGAGGTGCCTGGGTTCAGCAATCCGCCTCGCTTTGACCGATGACTGGTACAGCGGACTCCCCTCGATGGTGTTAATTGGATAGCTTTGATAATGGTCGCCGTAGTGGAGCTGGCGCTCCCGTTCTTGCAGGATGGTGAGCAACCAATCGCCCCACATCAAAAAGAAAGTGGCAACGCCTGTTGTCCAGGGATGAATTACAAACCATTCAATCATAAAAACACCTCTCGACTTTCGTTAGTTGGCCCACCCAACGAAGGCATCAGGCCCAGCGCGAAGCGCAGCGGAGCCGCCACCCGCCGTTGTTAGGCTTAATTTAATAGATCACCGGAATTAATCTTTTTGTCCGTTTTTGATAATTCAAGTATTTTTCTCCTATTTGTTCAATCATAAATCTTTCTTCCACTTTTATTCGGTAGAGATATCCAAGTGTTATAGGGATCATCATGACCAGAATTGATAACCAATTCGAAATTGAAGTTGAAATTCCAATGAAAATAATTAATTGTCCAAGATATCCAGGGTGTCGGATGAATTTATACAAGCCCGATTTCAATTAGTTTATGATCCTCCACTTTTCCAACTGAATAAGTAAAGTATTGTTTCAGAGTCAGCAGGGAATGAATTCTGATCATGAACCCGATGACAAGCAAGGTCATGCCAACTACAAAGAGGGTATTCCAATCATAGATCCTGCCTATTCTGGTTGCGCCGATCGAGAATGACAGGGCATAGCCAAGTGTAATGAGGCCATATAACCACCATAAACTGCTTTTATCATTCGATGTTGTAACCTTGCTTTTGCTTCTCTGTCTTAAATTCATGAAAACTTCAAAGAATCCGTATAAGTATGCGACGGCGATAATGATTATTATTTTTGGATCCATAGTTCTCTCTCCTGTATCTTTTATGCCCAACTTTACTTATGCTGGTGGGCTGTCACCTGCCATTATGTTCCACAGTAATAACCACATTTCCTTTTTTATGCCCTTGCTCGACATAGCGGTGCGCCTCGGCCATTTGCTCCAGCGGATAAACCCGGTCAATGACCGCCTTTATCTTTCCCGCCTCGATCAGCTCTTTGAGCAGGACCAGGTTTTCGGTCCTTTCGCTTGTCGGGGATTTGACGCTTAGATAGACCCCTTCTTTCTTCAGGGAGCTTTTACTGCGTGAAGACGAAATCTTGCCCACCGCGTCAAATATGACATCATAGGTTTCAGCGCTCTGGGTGAAATCCTCTTGAGTGTAATCAATGACCTGATCAGCTCCCAACGAGCGGACCAAGTCCAAATTCGAAGTACTGCACACCCCGGTCACTTTTGCCCCAAAGTGGTACCTGGCAATCTGCACAGCAAAAGTACCTACACTTCCAGAAGCGCCATAGATAAGGACTTTTTGCCCCCTGTGGATATTTGCTTTTCTAAGAAGATCTAACGCTGCCATACCCCCGATAGGAACGGCGGCGGCTTCCTCATAGGTCATATTCGCAGGTTTCCTGGCTACCACTCCTTGCTTCCATTCTTCAGGCAGACATACATACTCGGCATAAGCGCCAGCCCCCAGTCCAGTGGTAGTTCCAAAAACTTGGTCACCCTTCTTAAACAGTTTTACATCTTTACCCACCGCTTCAACTTCCCCGGATACCTCATACCCCAGTATGTTATTTTTGGGTTTTGTGAGACCAAACACTATTCGCACCACGAGAGTAAACAATTTGGAATCCGGGTGTTTGCCAGTTCGAGCCCACAACACCCCTGATGATACTGTTGTCGCATATACTTTCACCAGTATTTCATTGTCCTTGGGCGCAGGTTTCTCCACCTCTTTGAGTTGAAGAACCTCCGCTGATCCGTATTTTGTGTATACAATCGCTTTCATGTCATCCTCCAGGATTACTTTTCAAGTTGGGTTATATTTTCAATGCATATATATTATGAAAATACATGTGGCCTCGAAATTCAGTTTCCTCTTCACCCACTTTAATAAATCCTAGTCTTTCCAGAGTTTTATGCATTTTTCATTTTTTATGTACACAACAGCATTTATTCGTTCCACCTTCATTTTTTGTCTTGCAAATTCGATTATCGCTTCTACAGCTTCCAGCATATAGCCCTTGCCATTGTATTGTTCCATTAACTCAAAACCAATTTCCACTTCTTTATTGTCTGGATTCCACAAATGATAACCACATGTTCCAAGTTTTGTATTTGTAGTTTTATCAACTAAGACCCATCTATTTTGATTTCTCGGTTCTTTCATATTATAAAACTCATTAAATCATCCGCTTCTTTGATATCTGTCATAGGTTCTTCATCATATTGATACTTGGTAATAAAACCATTCTGATACTCTTCAAAAATGAAATCCCTGTCACTTTGATCAACGCACTTTAATACCAAGCGCTTTGTTTCAATATCTATAAACATATTTTCTCCTGATAACTTCTGTATAAGAAAGCGGGCTAACAATATTTATATTGAAAAAACAGATTTCACGATGACCCACAAGTCAATCGGTTTTGCGCTAAAACTATTGTTAAACAAGATCGCTGCTGTTATCACATAAGCGAAAGATCCAATCACAACGCCTTTTTGCAGTAACGACGTTTTCTGGATCTCCTGTTTTGCCTTGACATCACAAATTTCACCGGGGCAGTATTGAGTTTTTTCTTTCTGGAACAGCGGATAAAATTTGCATCCCAAACAAATGCCGAACACAGCTTCAAAGAATAAGAAGATCAGGCAGGTTTGACAGATGATCCCGGTAATGAAGCTGGTTGAATTCATTACAACCAACAGCAGGAATATGATCGTGGCTAGCGCCAGACCGATCGTCCAGGCAAACTTTTTTTGAGCCGCGCCGACATATTCGGGGGTTTGACCGCCTACGATCAACCTCCCGATTATTAATGAAGGTGAATACTTGGGACTGATCATTACCCGTATGATGAAATCTGTCAGGAAGATCGTGTTAACAAACTTGATCAGGAAAAAGCTCTCTTTAAATATGACCAGCATCCAGGAAAAGAACATAAATATAAATAGTATCCCTGCCGATGCTCTTATTTCCCGTTCGTTTAAAACGGGGATGTTATATCCTTCCACGGTTTCCCCAAATTGTTTTGCTTTATTCATTTTTTCTCTCCTTCATGTCATTGTTTTTTACATTTCAAAACTGGAGAGGTTGAGAGTCAACCTCTCCAATACCCTTGTTTGCTGTTGAAATTTGAAGTCGAAAAGGCTGTTGGCATTACACCGCCCGGCTTGGGTTGCTGCGCAAAAGAACGATGCCCAGCCAGACGAACCAGATAATCTGTCCCAAACCGAAAACGCCAGTCAAAGCGTTCAGTGCTGGGATGATCGTGATGATGCCCACCGTGCCGACGGACAAGCCGAGGATGTTCAACCCCTTGGGAAGCCCGCCTGTCCGCAACGCCGCCAGACTGACCAGCAGTGTCAACGGTCCGCCGAGGATTTCGCCATTGGCGTTACCCAGTCCGTTTGCCACGGCTTCAATCGCTTGAAAGGTCAACACTGCCTGGGTCGGGTCTTTAGCATAGAGCGCGACAACAGTAGCGAGCCCGGCATTTGCGACCATGCCGCTGGCGATTAGCGAGCCAGCCCAAATGATCCCGATGGCAGCAGCCACCTGGATGAGCGCGGGCGCCCCAGATTTCATGCGGTCGTACAACGCCAGCGACAGGACGATCAGCGCAAAGCCAAAGAACACGTACATGATCAGGTTGGTCGAGAAGATGACCGTCTGTTTTTCGATGTTCAGGGCGAGCTTTTGAGCCGGGTCGGTGATGCTGAGAACATCCAGGATGACGATAAAGATAACGATTCCGATCGAGTGGGCGACTGCCATGTACAACGCGGAAAAGCCGCCAAATTTTTGTAAAGTTTTCATGTTTTTCTCCTATTTGAACGATATAGATGATGTTTACGATTTGTTGTTCTGTGGCGGGTTTTTACGCCGCCGAGACAGGGCTCCTGCGCAGCATGACGATCCCGAGCCAAACCAACCAGATGATGAGACCCAATCCATAAACAGCCATCAGGCCAAGCGAGGCCAGGGCAACCGAGAGGATGCCTGCTACACCGACCACTACGCCAAGGTAGTTCAATACCCTGGGAAGCTCCCTTGCCCGCAAGGCTACCCAACTTAGCAGTAGAAACCATAAGGCGTTCACCATCGTTTCCCCGCCTCCTCCGCCCAAACCAGTTGCCACAGAGTTGAGCGTCAACCAGACCGTTGCTGCTTGAGCCGGATTTTCGCCATAGAGTTTGACGACTATGCTCAAGTTGCTGATCTCGAGTGTGCCGACCACAATAACCAGGACAGCATAGATCAGGCCGAAGGTGGTCACTGCCTGTGCCAGCGCAGGTGAGCCAGCCTTCAATCGCTCATAGAGCGCCAGTGACAGGAAAATCAGACTCACGCCGAAGACCAAATAGATGATTACGTACCATACGCGCATGAAAGCCTGGTTGTCTGCAAGAAAAGCCACGACCTGGCCTGGGTCGTCGGAACCGTAGCCTGTGGGGGCCAGTACGGTTAAAAAAAACACAAGGGCGAAGAGGTTTGTTGCTGCCCCGATCAGGGCGGCAATGCCACCCATCTTCTGTAAGTTCTTCATTTTTGTCTCCTTTGAAGGTGATGATCTGGCCGAGTGTAGGTCTATACCTATTGATCTATTCCAACTCATCAAAGTTGTGGGGAACGAATGATGGTTCCTGTCTTGTTACTGCGAACTTCATACCTTTGTCCATTTGCATCGAAGATAACTCTCCAGCCTGATGTCATTTCGGCCGCACACATCTCGGCCGCGCCTCCTAGACCGAAACAAGAATCTGTCCACTCCACCTCTTCCATACTGATGATTTTGATTTCTTCAGCCGGCACACCTATTTGGTCTGCCAGCAAAGATTGTGCTTGTAGCACCGCAGCAGGTGGATCATCAGTCCCACACGCTGACAAAGCTAGGATTACTAATACAAGGTATATTGCTTTCTTAAGGGCATTGTTTGTCAACATTTTTGTCTCCTTTTTTGAACGATATAGATGAGTTTCATTGAATGGTCCCTGTTACTGCATGGGATTGGACTTGCATAAAAATGTGGTCGCCACCCGGTTACCGGGGGTTGAAATGGGCTGGAAATGTTATCAAAGGCAAACCTTCCTTTCCAAGTATCTAATATCCATTTACTATTTGACATCTGGGCTAACCTTCGACGTTGCGCCAGGTCCAGGCAAACCAGACAATCAGCAGAAGACAGAGGGTCTCGACGCTGGCGATGAAGATGTAGTGGGGAGTGGACGACATGCCGCCCCAGATATAGGCAATGGTGACGATGCCCACAATGATATTGACCCAGCGATTGATTCTGTACTTCAACACGCGGGACAGAATGATCATGGCAATGGCGAGATTCCCCATCACCGCGCCGAACAACATCAATTGGGGAATGGATGCGCCGGTGCTGACTGAGGTTTTCGCCACTTCCTCCAGGGCCCCAGGGATAAATAATCCCAGAATATCCGCTTTCAGCATATTAATCATGACAATGATCCATAATGTTGAGAGCAGAACTTTCGTATCAATTCTTCCTGTGGTCTTTATGTTTGTCCCAAGGGGACTTTCTTTGGTCGTATTCATTTTTATTACTCCTTTTTTTGAATGATCTTGATGAGTTTCGTGGAATTGGACTTGAATGACCGAGACCAACGGCAAACCTAAATCACGCACTTTTTTGAGCAAGCCGTGTAACGCGGCCTGGTCAATCACCGGGCCAGTTAAAAGCGTGTCGCCGTCCTCTTCCAGCGTGATGGTCAGCCCCTCAAACTGGTTGGCCCAGCGGGCATCCAGGTGTCCCCTGACGCGGATTTCGTAAAGTTCAGGCTCGGGATGAGCTTTTATTGGTGTGGGTGTTTCACTCATTCTGTGCCTCTTGACCGGATGGATTTCAAAAGCGCTGGCTTCGTTCTTTGCTTCGACCCAAGAATACAAGAGAACGTGGTGAGACGTCATCACATCATGTGGTGATTGAGGTGGTGATTTTTAATCGGGAGATTGTGATGGAAATAAAAAGCCCCGGCAGGTGGTTCGAACCACGTGTCAGGGCAAGAGTTGATGATTACGTATTCGCTATAACAAATCGAGTTCCTCAGCGCGACGGACGGCCGCCCGGCGGTTGTTCACCCCCAGCTTATTGAAAATGTTTTTGGTGTGGGTGCGCAAGGTGTTCAGGGACACGATCAGTTCGCGGGCAATTTCCGGGCCGCTCAATTCGGTTCGGAGCAGTTTGAGCACTTCCAACTCGCGTTCGCTCAAAGGCTCAATCATGTCTGATTTTTGATGGAGGATCGCTGACCTTGATGCAGCCACCGGTTGTATAAAGGCAGTCAGGAGTTTGTCCGCATAACCGCTCGATGGATGGTCTCGATTGCGCGATTGTTTTTCAATCAAGGATCGCATTGGCTCGCCTTCATCCACAAAGATACGAACGTAGCCTTCCGGCTCAGCTAGAGTCAAAGCACGCTCCATTGACGCGAGAGCCTGGGAGACATTACCCTGAGCCTGGAGTGCGAGCGCTTTCACCACCAGAATTTCGATCACACTGCCCATCCTTCGGCCTGCTTCTGCCGCTTGCAGGAGACGCTCGAGCAAAGCGATTGCCTCATGGATGGAACCAGCCGCCGGGTCGTTTTGATGCGGGGCGATGAGTACCCGGGCCAGCGTGATATGCTCGAACTCGCCCAGGTAGCTGAGATCGTCATCCACAGACAGTCCGCGCTCACGCACCCATTCTTGGGCTTCGCTCAACCGGCCCTGCCGGAGATACACCCTCGCCTTCAACGCATCGATGGGATGGAAATCTGGCAAAGAAGTCCTGACATACAAACGCCTGGCCTCATCCAAAAGGTCGAGT
Organism: uncultured Chloroflexia bacterium; assembly: GCA_963718215.1. Taxonomy (GTDB): domain Bacteria; phylum Chloroflexota; class Anaerolineae; order Anaerolineales; family Villigracilaceae; genus Defluviilinea. Next base: position 2,179 of record CAVQYK010000021.1, on the reverse strand, counting down.
GCAGTCTCCAGATCACCCTCGGACTCTTTCAATCGGGCTTGGGCCAATCGCCAGCGGTAGCGCCAGTCCATTAAGGCAGTCTGCTCACCCAATTCCCCGCTTTTGGACAGGTGCTGGGCGGCGGATTGCTGATCGCCCTTCTCGTGACACAGCAGGCCCAACCCCAAATATAAATTGGCAGTTACGTGGCGTACAGATTGGTCATGCGTTGAGGCAAGCTGAATTGACTGCTTGTAGGTTCTTTCTGCTTCGCGCAGGCGCCCCTGGGTAGCGATGATTTCTGCCAGGTAGGCGCCGGTGGCGACGGCAAAAATGATGTTGCCCACCTTCTGACAATAGTTCATCCAAACAGATAATGCCCTTTGGGCTCCATCCAGATCTCCGCGCGACAAGTAAGCCATCCCCAAGGTCACGGCTGCCATGGCGTGACTGTAAGAGTCTTCTTCAGGGCTGAGTTCAAGCGCCAGCTCGGCGTACTTCACCGCACCTCCGATATCGCCTTGAATCTGGGCATGGTTGGAATGGGCCAAGGCAATCTTGATTGGCAGAGTGCGAAACTGCGCCTCGTCAACCACGATCATCCCATCTGCTGAACCTTCCAGCCTTTGTTCAGTATCCTCCAGCCAGGACTTGCCGGCCTCAAACTCGCCGCTGTCCATTAACGCCCTGGCATAGTCAAAACTAAGCACCGGCCGGGCACGCACTACTTCGTCCGGCAGTTTTCTTACCCATCTCAGCCAGGCGGCAGACTGGAAACTGGAGTCCATCGCCGGGTACATCTTTTCGATCAGCCCTGCGGCGCACTCGAAATCCCTGGCGGCTAGCGCATGGCGGATTGCCTCGGCTGGCAGGTTGTTTTGTTCATACCAGGCACTTGCCCGCTTGTGCAAGAGCGGGATTTGGCGGGGCTGTTCCTCCAGCGCGTGCGCGAGGAGAACCTCGCTGAAAAGGTGGTGATAGCGGTACCACTGGCGCTGGTCATCGAGCGGGATAACGAACAGGTTGCCTCGCTCGAGGGTTTCCAGCGTCTCTCTGCCATCCTTCTGTCCGGTGACAGCATCGCAAAGCGACCCACTCAGCCGTTCGAGAATGGCAGTTTGCAGTAAAAAGCTGCGGATGTGTTCCGTCTGTCGTTGCAGCACTTCTTCGACAAGGTAGTCCAGCACAAAACGATGACTGCCCGTGAATGATTTGATAAAACTGGTTGAATCTTGATGTCCCTGCATGGAGAGTGCGGCCAGTTGCAGGCCGGCAATCCAGCCTTCGGTGCGGGATTCCAATGCAGAAATATCTTCCGCCGAGAAATTCAATCCCATTTCGCGGTTGAGAAACTCAGTAGCTTCGTCGGGGGTAAACTGCAGGTCGGCAGCGCGTAATTCGGTCAATTGACTGCGAGCGCGCGAGCGAGCCAGCGGCAGGGCTGGATCTTCACGCGTGGCAATGACCATGTGCATATGTGGCGGTTGATGTTCGAGGAGGAAGGCAAGCGTTTCGTCGACCGGTTTGGAATCAATCGCATGGTAATCATCCAAAACCAGGATGAAATCCTGCGCGATGGCGTTAATTTCATTCAGCAAAGCGGTCAATATCGTTTCTATATGCGGGAGTTGAGTAGACTGAAACATGGGCAGCAGGCTCTCGCCAAGTCCTGCCTTGATGGTTTGTAGCGCCGCAATCATGTAAGAAAGGAAACGTGTTAGATCGCCATCCCCTTCATCCAATGATAGCCACGCAACTGACCTCCCGCAATGCGTAATCCACTCGCTGGCCAGCGTTGTCTTGCCAAAGCCGGCAGGGGCAGAGATGAGGGTTAGTCTGCCCCCTTTCGTCAAGCCATCATTCATCCGCTCGATCAGGCGCGGGCGCGTAACGATGCCAGGCCGTGGCGGGGGTATGTATAGCTTTGTAGCTAAGATTGGCGCAGGCATAGAAGCATTATAAGACTAACATCCAAATAATTGACAAGTTTGCAAACAAACAAAACCACCCGGATCAGTGCAATATCGAAAGATGCAGCAAGTGACCTCTTGCGAAAGTATTTTCAGCCACGGATTTCACAGATTTTCACCGATCAAATCAAAAATCCGTGCAAACACCTACGCTTGTGCGCTGGTGCAAGTGTCTGTGCCAATCCGTGGCAAAAAGGAAAATGTCCGAACTTTCGTCCGAACATCGGATC
>CAVQYK010000020.1:0-227966 GCA_963718215.1 uncultured Chloroflexia bacterium | reverse complement strand
ACGATGCCCGCCGCTGGTTGTTGCAGGGCAACAAGGTCCGCGTGACGATCGAGTTCCGAGGCCGCGAGATGGATTATCCCGAGATCGCGCTCGAAGACCTGAGGGAGATCGCCGAGGCGCTGGCGGATGTCAGCACAGTGCAGGCTCCGCAGATGGAAGGCAGGACCATGCTGGTGGTGCTGGCTCCCCCTCAAAGGCGTGGCAAAAAAGAAGAGAAAGCGGATCAGGTTCCGGCGGAGAAAGAAGCGGAAGCCTAACGGACGGCTAAAGCCGTACTACAGAAACTCCCAAAGATGTTGAAAGTCCGCGGGAGCAAGATCGTCCCGCGGTTCATTTTGTCTGAAAGGAGCAAGTCACATGCCTCGTAAAGCCAAATCTGGCGGTAAACTGAAACTGAAGACCCACAAGGCGACCTCCAAGCGTTTCCGCCTGACGGGTACCGGCAAGGTTGTGCGCACCAGGGCGGCAAAAGCCACCTGCGCCGCAACACATCCAAGCGCACCAAGTCTCAGTTGTCTGAAATGCACGAAGTGAAGGGCCACAAGATCATCAAGCGCATCAAGCGCCTTGCACCCAATATGAAATCGTAGGGACGCAATGTATTGCACCCCCCTCTTTTGGTGTCGTATCCGATTTTTATTTGCGGCTTTCGGGTGTACGCAACTGGCTGAACCAGCCGACGCCCGCGAGTTTGCAGGAGAGTAGAACATGAGAGTTAAAGGCGACCCCAGGGCTACAAACGTCATAAGAAGGTACTGAAGATCACGAAGGGACAGCGCGGCTCCAAGAACCGCCTGTTCAAGCGAGCCAACGAGGCGATGCTCAAGAGCCTGTGGTACGCGACCCGTGATCACCGCGTGCGCAACCGCGACCTGCGCAAGTTGTGGATCGCCCGTATCAACGCCGCGGCCCGCCTGAACGGCACCACCTACAGCAAGCTGGTGGCGGCGCTCAAAAAGGCGAACATCGAGCTCAACCGCAAGATGTTGTCCGACATGGCAATCCGCGACCCGCAGGCATTCGCCGCAGTGATCGCAAAAACGAAATGATTTTTGTAGGGGCTGGGTAACCCAGCCCCTACAATATTTAAACGGGGGTAAAATATTCAAATGAATACCGTTCTCAAAGAACAAGTTTTTTCAACAGGTCAAACCATCCAGATCGTACAAGGCGACATCACGACCGAACAAGTGGATGCCATCGTCAACGCCGCGAACGAACAACTGCAACACGGAGGCGGAGTAGCGTGGGCAACGTCGAAAAATGGCGGACCGGCGATCCAGAAGGAATCGGACGCATGGATTCGTCAGCATGGTCCCGTCTCCCACTCGCATCCCGCATGGACATCGGGCGGGCTTCTGCCTGCGAAATACGTGATCCACGCTGTAGGTCCCGTTTGGGGCGATACCCAAAATGCGGGGACAGGCGGCACGAGAACAAAAAATTATCCGAGGCATGACAGGTTCACTGCGCGTCGCTGATGAACTCAAATGCATCTATCGCGTTCCCGCAATCTCAACGGCATCTTCGGCTTCCCCAAAGACCGTGCGGCGGGAATCATTCTTGCCAATATTGAAAAATATTTCGGAGAAAATCCAAACCCAACCGTAAAAACCGTAAAAAATTGTATTATTTGATCGATCCACGGTGGATGCATTTATCAAACAATGGAGGAACGATCATGGACAACGATATTTCTATCCATTAATCCATTAACCATTATCCATGATTACTTCCAGTCGAAACCCCAAACTCAAACTTGTCCGTCTTTTAATGGGGCGCGCAAAGGAACGCCGCGAAGCGAACGCATTTGTTGTGGAAGGTGTGCGGTTTGTGGAAGAGGCGGTCGACGCGAAGTGGAAATTTCAGTTTGCGCTTTTCAGCGAAAGGCTGAACAAAAGAGGAATGTCCTGCTCGAACGTCTAAAGATAAATCAGATTGAAGCGGTTGAAGTCTCCGGCGTCCTGTTTCAGAAAACTGGGCGAGACGGGAACTCCGCAGGGAATTCTCGCAGTACTCGAATTTACCAGTCTACCAAACCCGATTCACCAAATTTCTCCTCATCCCCGACCAGATCCGTGACCCGGGAAATCTCGGCACCCTGCTCCGTTCTGCCGCCGCGACCGGTGTGCAGGTTGTTTTGTTCCTCCCGAAACGACCGATGCCTTTGCGCCGAAAGTTATCCGCGCAGGGATGGGCGCGCACTTCCTAATGCCGATCCGAGAAATGACATGGGAAGAAATCAAAACTCAAACGAAGGCCTGGACATCTTCATCGCGGACATGGACGGAGCCCCCTGCTGGGAAACAGACTCCGCAAACCGCTGGCTTTGGTCATCGGCGGTGAAGCGGAAGGCGCCAGCGACGAAGCACGCAGACTTGCAACTCAGAAAATTTCCATTCCCATGGCGGGGAAGATAAAGTCGCTGAATGCGGGTGTGGCGGGGTCCGTATTTAATGTTTGAGGTAATAAGACAGAGGCGAAATAATCGATGAAATTAATGCTTGGAGATTCCCTTTTGGACAGCCTGTCCAATTTGTCGTTCGAATGGTCGCACACCAAAGCGAGTTTTCGTTTTAGGCGTTTATGCAAGCGCAGTCCATGCACGCTGGAAAAACGCACGCAATAAAACTATTGTAAAAGCACTTGCAGTTGCAAGTGAACCTTATATCTTTTGGAGGGGGGATAATGCAGATTCTCTTACCAATAAATTACCAATTCCGCCCAAATTTGGAGACTATCACCGGCCGCACACAATTTAATGGCCCTTCGGGTAATGCCCTTGATAATCTTATATTGGAACCGTTGGGGTTGAACGAAAAAATGCATGGCTTTGCGATTTAGTTCCACATAGTTGTATAAATCCTTCACAGAAAGATACTATTGAACGGAATTATGTTCCTGTTGCAAACAAGTATAAATTGCCAATGTCTTCAGTTCCTGTAGTGCCATCTATATTACGGACGAAAAACGCCGCAATGAAATCCTTGATGAATTTTAGAATCTAAATCAGATATTTTAATTCTACTTGGCGACAAACCTATTGAATGGTTTCTTCGATACTTGGATAAGATTTCGAAAAAGCTTTCAGATTTTGGGCGCGAAAACAAATCATACGGAAGGCTTCATAATGCCTTGATTGATGGAAAAGAAATCGCAATACTTCCTCTTGCACATCCCAGACAAATTGCAAAACTTGGGCGTTCATCTACTGTTTGGTATGAACTTCATCAAGACTCGATTAAGAATCATCCAACAAGGTTTTGCATTTTTGACGAGTTACACTTCAATTGGTGTTCAAAAAAATCATGAAAATCCGATCCATCACTTATTTTTGCAATCCCAAATATCCGCTCGAGGAAAAGATCCTCCAAAAAGCAGGGACATTCCTCGCCGAGGCGAAGTCCGCGTATGAGGCGGCGGGCTACGAGGTGCAGACGGTTCGTTTGGCGACAATCCCTTTTCCCAAACTGCTCGGTGAGGAGAACATCGACAAATTGCCTGCGCTGACCGGTCAACTTGCGGACATCGCCAGGCAACTCAACATTGGCTACTTCTCCTTGGTCCGGCACTGCCTGAAATGCCGCGCAGTTATGAAGTCATTCCCGATGCGATCTTTGTTTCGAAGGATGCCTTCTTCGGCGGAGTGATGGCGGCAAAAACGGACAGCAAGCTGTCCGAATCCAAAATTCATCTCGCAGCCATCCGTGCCTGTGCGGACGTGATCGTCAAGTCCGCGCCCATCGAGCCGAACGGGTTCGCCAACCTGCAATTCGCCGCGCTGGCAAACGTCCCTGCGGGCTCGCCGTTCTTCCCCGCCGCGTATCACGACAAGGACCGTCCGTATTTCGGAATCGCCACCGAGTCCGCGGATTTGGCGGTGACGGCGTTCGGGAACGCCCAAACCATCGAAGAGGGAAGGAACAATCTGGTCGCCGAGATCGAAAAGCACGGAAAGAAACTGGCGGAGATCGCCAAAACCTTGAAGGTCAGGTTCTACGGCATTGACTTTTCCCTCGCGCCCTTCCCTGATGATGCCCATTGCTGGGCAACGCTGTGGAAAAAATGGGAATTCCCAGATCGGACTTCACGGCTCCCTCGCCGCCGCCGCCATCCTGACCGAAGCCGTGGACCGCGCCGACTTTCCGCACACCGGCTTTAGCGGATTCATGCAACCGGTACTGAAGACTCTGTCCTTGCGAAACGCGCCGCCGAAGGGACACTGACCATCAAGGACGCGTTGCTATATTCCGCTGTTTGCGGAACTGGGCTGGATACCGTCCCGCTCCCGGGGGATACGACCGCTGAACAACTTATCCCACTCCTGCTGGACTTGTCCGCTTTGGCGTTGCGCCTCGACAAACCGCTCACCGCACGCCTGATCCGGTCCCCGGCAAGAAGGCGGGCGATGAAACGAATTTCGATTTCCCGTTCTTTGCGCAAAGCAGGGTCATGAAATTGGATTCGGAAAAACTCAATTCCCCGTTCAACACAAAAGAAGTCTTACAACTACACAAACATTAAAAAATTGGCAAATTTGAACGTTTGAACCCTCAAACCTCTTAACCTGCAACTCTTTGAACCCATTAACAAGACCTTAACCACAGGCGAAAATCGTCTTATGGTATAGTGTTGTTAACAATTTATGTCTGAAACCATCCTCGTCGTCGAAGACGAACCCGCGCTCAGAGACACCCTCTCCTACAACCTGAAAAAGGACGGCTTCACCGTCGAAGCGGTCGGTGACGGGCGCGCCGCGCTCGAATCCGCGCGCAATCTCAAGCCTGACCTGATCATCCTCGACATCATGCTCCCCGAACTGGACGGTTTCGAGGTGGCGCGCATCCTGCGCAAGGAAATGACCACGCCCATCCTCATGCTCACCGCCCGCGACGACGAAATCGACCGCGTCGTCGGTCTCGAAGTCGGCGCGGACGATTACCTGACCAAGCCGTTCTCCATGCGCGAACTGATGGCGCGCGTCAAAGCCCAGCTGCGCCGCACGCGCCTCATGCAGGAAGAGATCGGCAAAGCCGGCGCAAACCAGGTCAAGCACGAAAAACTGACCTTCGGCGACCTCGCCGTCAACCTCACCCGCCGCGAAGTGACCCTCCACGGCGAGCCGATCCAGCTCAAGCCGCAGGAGTACGAACTGCTGGTCTTCTTTGCCGAACACAAGGGACAGATGCTCTCGCGCGAATTCATCCTCGAGCGCGTCTGGGGCTGGGACTTCATCGGCGACAGCCGCACCGTGGACGTCCACGTCCGCTGGCTCAGGCAGAAGATCGAGGAGGACGCGAGCGACCCGAAACGCATCATCACCGTCAGGGGCGGGGGATACAGGTTCGAGGGATGAAAAAGAGTAATTGGTAAATGGTAATTACCATTTACCAGTCACCAATTACCAGCCATGGATCTCACCTTCATTCTCACAGCCATTTTTCTCCTCCTCGCCGCATGGTTCGCATGGCGGTATTACAAATTGCGCCGCGACGTGGATGAATTTGCCAGCCGCGTACGCGAACAGGACACCCGCACCAGCGTCAGGGAACTCGAAAACCTCTCCAGCGCCATCGCCCTGCTCATTTCAACCTTCAACCTTCATCATGCAACCCTGGAAACCGAGCGCTCCCGCCTCGCCAACCTGCTCGAACAACTCACCGACGGCGTGCTCATCGCCGACGCGCAGGGTATCATCCAATTCGCCAATCCCGCTGCCGGCAGGCTCTTTCAAAACTCCCAGCCCGTCAACCGCAGTATCACCGAAGTCATCCGCCACCACCAACTGGTCGAAGCGTGGCGGCGTTGCCAGCAAACGCGCCAGATGCAGAGCGAGACCGTCGAAGTGCCCACGCGCCACCAGTACCTGCAACTCGTCGTCGCCCCCGACCAGCAGTCGAGCGGAAGCCTGCTCCTCGTCCAGGACCTGACCCGCATCCGCCGCCTCGAGACCGTGCGCCGCGACTTCATCAGCAACCTCTCGCACGAACTGCGCACGCCGCTCGCCTCCCTCAAAGCCCTGACCGAAACCCTGCAGGATGGCGCCCTGGACGACCCTCCCGCCGCGCGCCACTTCATTGACCAGATCCAGATCGAGACGGACGCCCTGACCCAGATGGTGACCGAACTCCTCGAACTCTCGCGCATCGAATTCGGGCGCCTCACCCTCGACCTGACGCCTGCCTCGCCCTGCGACCTGCTCGACTTGCCTCGCGGCGGATGCAACTCCAGGCCGAACGCGCCGGACTGACCCTGCGCGTGGACTGCCCAGCCGACCTGCCCAAAGTGACCATCGACGCTCAAAGACTGGAGCAGGTGCTGGTCAATTTGATCCACAACGCGGTTAAGTTTACAAAGCCGGGGGGGGGAGTGGTCTTGGGCGCAGACGTAGTCCCCAAAGGGGGAGCAGGTGTCGGCGAGGTAAGATTCGCTGTGCGGGATACGGGGATCGGCATCCCCGCGGAGGATGTCTCCCGTATCTTCGAACGCTTCTATCGGGTGGACAAATCCAGAACGGGGAGCGGGACCGGGCTGGGACTATCCATCGCCAAACATATTGTGGAGGCTCACAAGGGCCTCATCTGGGCGGAAAGTACGGAAGGTCAGGGGAGCACGTTCTACTTCACGATTCCCATCACTTAAGGCTTGAGCGGTCTGAAGCCTTCGCCAAGCGCCTCGTGGGCATAACCGATGACCATAAAGGCGAGCGGGTCCACCTCATGGACGATGGCTTTTAGCGTCGCGACTTCCGCACGTGAGATCACAACATACAGCACGGGGCGGTCTGCGCCTGTGAATGCACCTGTCCCTTCGAGGACGGTGACGCCGCGTAGGAGTTCATCGAGCACACGTTGAGAAACCTCGTCCGGCTGGCTTGTGATGATCATCGCCGTGCGGACCGTCCCGCCGCCTTCGAGTATTGTTTCGGAGACCAGCCCGCTGACGTATAGGGCGATCATTGCGTATAAGGCTTTTTTCCAGCCGAAGACAAACCCTGCGCCGAGGATGACGGCGGTATCCACGATGAGGTAACTTTGGGTCATGGGGATGCCGCGCCAGTTGTTCAGGATGCGGGCCAGAATGTCCGAGCCGCCGCTGGAGCCGCGCGCGCGGTAGATCAATCCATAGCCCACGCCGCTGACGATGGCGCCATAGAGTGAGTTCAGGAAGATGTCGCCCTGCAGGTCGTTGATGAGGGCGGTCCCGGCGCCGTTCGGGGCGAAGATCGGCGTCCTGAGGATCAGGTCAGTGACGAGGGAATATGTGAAGATGGCAGTGGCTGTGCGGATTGCGAAACGGAGCCCGCCAAGGAAACGCCAGCCGAGGATAAACAGCGGGATGTTGCCGATCAGGATCATCAAGCCGATGGGCCAGCCCGTAAAATGATTGATCAATTGTGAGATGCCGCTCACGCCGCCTGAGGCAAGATTTGCCGGGACGAAGAACAGGCGCAGAGATAACGCCTGCATCAGGGCGGCAATGATAATAAGGACGTAATCGCGGATGGTGGGGAGGTATTTTTTCATTTTTTGTCAGGTAGGGGCGAGGTTTCCCCGCCCAAATATCTCCAATCTAAATAATTACGGTCGGCGAGCGGACCTCGCCCCTACGTGCCATCAATCCAAAATCCCAACCCCCGCCAATTTCTCGATCACGCCCACCACCGCGGAATTGTCCAATTCGCCCATGCCGAGGTCGATCATCTGTTGGAATAGGTCGGTGTTTGCCTTTGTGCCGGAGACGGGAATGTCGTATTCCTGGCAGTTTCCAGGATGATCTTCAGGTCTTTCAGTTGCATGTGCGCCTTGAAGCCGGGATTGCGATTTCCATCGAACAGGCGCGGCGGCTTGACATCGAGAGTCCAGCATTGGGCCGCGCCGCCTTTGATCGCGTCCACGACCTTGCGCGGATCGACTCCGGCCTTCTTTGAGAAGACGAGCAGTTCGCCCATCGCCACCATCTGCGCAGCGACCATGATCTGGTTGGCGGCTTTCGCCACCTGACCGGCTCCCGCCCCGCCGACGTGGGTGACCGTCTTGCCCATTGCCTGGAAGGCCGGCATGACCTTCTCCAACGCGGACGCCTCGCCGCCGACCATGATGGTGAGAGTCCCATTGCTTGCGCCGATGTCCCCGCCTGAGACAGGCGCATCGAGGGCGGATACGCCTTTTTCGGCGAGCTTTTGCGCGATCAGGCGGGCGGAGGCGGGCTTGATCGTGGAGTTGTCCACGTAGATGAGCCCGTGATGTGCGCCTTCGAGGATGCCGTTTTCGCCGAGGACGACTTGTTCCACATCGGGGGAATCGGGCAGGTTGGTGAAGACCACATCCACCTGGGAGGCGACCTCTCTGGGGGAGGTCGCGTCATTCGCACCTTCGCTGACGAGTTCGTCCACGGCGGCGCGTGAACGGTTGTGAACGACAACAGGGAAGCCCGCCTTGAGGATGTTGCGGGCAATGGACTTGCCCATCAATCCGAGACCGATGTATCCGACTTTGAGCATGGTTGTATTCCTTTCACCGCGAAGACGCTAAGAACGCAAAGATTTTTTGGATTATAACCTCCCCCACCCCAACCTATCCCCCGAGCGGGAGACACGAAGCTGGTTATTTTCCATAGTGTCTCGTGAGGGAGAAGCCAAAAACAAGAACCTGCCCCATCCGGAAGATGAGCAGGTTCCAGTTAAGTTTGAGCCGGACGGCGGGTTACTTGATCTCGTACGTCACATTGACGGTCACGGTGAAGGTCAACTGCCCGGGTTGGATCGGCACAGCCGCTTCCGCTGCCACTCCGCCACCGCCACCCTTGCCGTCAAAGACGGGGTAGGCGACATTGTCGAAGAAGCTGATGGTCTGGACGTCGCCGAGCTTCACACCGGCGGCATCCGCCAGTTCCTGCGCCTTTTCCCTGGCATCCTTCACGGCATCGGCGCGGGCGGTCTTGAGGGCCTCGTCCTTGTCCGCCACATCGAACTGGACGCTGTTGACGGTGTTGGCGCCCGCCGCGATGACGATGTCGAGCAATTCACCGAGCTTGTCGAGGTCGCGGATGGTGACGTAGACGGTGTTATCCACCACATACACTTTCTGCCCGGTGGGGGTGCCGGTCATCGGGTCGTATTTGTCCTGGGGCCAGATGCTGAAGTTGGTGGTGCGGATGTCCTTGGCATCGATGCCAAAGTCGCGCAACGCTTCGATCATGGTCTGGGTCTGGTCATTGTTCTCGTTCACAGCCTCGGCCGCGGACGGTTTTTCCGTGTGGACACCCACGTAAATATAGGCGATGTCCGGCACGAGATAAGCCGTTCCCGCGCCCGAGACGTTGACGCTGCGCAGGGGCGGTTGCGCCGCCTGGTTGATGGTGGTCGGTCCGCAGGCGCTCACGAGAAGCGCAAGCAGGGCGACAACGGCTACAAGATAGAATTTGGTCTTCATGGTTAAACTCCTTTAGGATATGTTTCCTAGTTGGTAAGACGATGGCAGTTTCAAAAAGTTCCTGCTTTTTACTTGTCCCACAACCTCATTTTAGACTAATGTAAGTTGCGGGACTTGAATTTTGGCGGGTTTGACTGTACAATTCCGGCACATTTGTTCTAAGACGCCTGTGTCATTGCGACCTTCGGGAAGCAATCTCCTCTCAATGGCGGTTAAAGAATATGCCCATCGACTACCAGCAGTCTACGCACAGATACAGACAATCGGCGCAGGCGCAAAGGAAAGAAGAAAGAAGACTGGAAGAAAGTCGCGCCGAAGCCCGCAAATTGCTTGCATTTTATGACAATCGAACTGGATTTTCTGCGATAAAAAGTGGATTCTGCCAAAGCGGCCGACCCCAACATCCGCTGCGCCCTGCCGCTCGACGAGCCGCTCGCTTCCTCCACCCCCCGCCTGATTCAGTTATCCAAGCCACCCTCATCGCCGCTGACGGTTCCCAGATCAACCCGGACCGTCACGCCGCGGTGCAGTTCGGGCTGGTCAATGTCGGCGCGATCATCATGAAGTTGAACTCGGGCGAAGCGCCTGAGATCTCCACCGAAAGCGAACTGCTCTTCGGCGACGACCTCCTGCCGAACGGCATCCCCATGTCCGACGGGATGGTGGCGCTCAAACGCGACCTTGCCGAGCGCGAAAAACTGGACAAGTTATCCAAAGGTATCCAGGGACAGGTTATCACGTTCACCGACGGTCCCATCGAGTTGTGGGGAGCCAAAGGCGAAGACGCCAGTTCGTACGAAGACTTCATCAAAAGATACCTGACCATCCTCTCGCGCCTGCAAACACGCGGCGTGACCACCGCCGGTTACGTGGACAAGCCCTCTGCCGACCTGGTCCTCCGCCTGCTCGAGATTGCCATGGCCGATAACGAGCAGATCCAGAAACTGCGCGAGTTCCATCCCCTGCGCGGGGTGAGTGACCGATGGCTCTACGGCGAGCGCGAAAATCCGCTTTTGCCGCCCGGTCATCGTTCGGCAGTGTTCAAGATCCAATCCAGTTCGGATAAACGATACACGGGCGTTCTATCCCTGCACTTCTTCTATCTCAACGTCGGCACACAGGGACATCCCTGGCCTGTGCGCGTCGAAGTCCCCAAGTGGGTGGTGGATGACAAGGAGAAGTTGGATCTGTTCCATGGCGTTCTGGTCGAGCAATGCAGGATGATGGGAAGCCGACCGTATCCGTATCTGCTCCATCGCGCGCATGAGACGGCGGTGGTGAAGAACGAAGAGAAACAGCAGATCGAGCAGTTGCTGACGATGGAACTCCGCAAGAATAACGAAGACGTGGACGATGGTTCGTACAAACAGTCCGCGAAGGATTTGCAGGGAAGAACAAAACGATAAATCGTAGGGGCGGGGTCTCCCCGCACAAGGCGCATGGTAATCATAAAATGGGCGCGAGGACCGCGCCCCTACGGAGGAATAATTCATGAACGATCAAATCGAAATCGGACGACTACTGCGCGCAGGGACGACAGGCTTCATCGCGGGGTGCCGCGTGAATCAATTGAATGCACCGTCATTCGGGGCGTTGGTGCGTGCGCCGCTGGGAGATGGGTATCAGATCTTCGGGCTGATCTACGACATCCACATTGACGATGACGGGCTGGTGCGTCAACTCGTCACGGCGGATAACGTCAGCGAAGAGGTGATGAAGGACAACCGCGAGCGGCGCATCGTGCCGGTGGAGATGTCCGTGCTGGCGGTGGGATACGAGCAGGACGGGAAGGTGTTCCACCTGCTTCCGCCGCGTCCGCCGTTGAGCTTGGATGTGATCTATCTGTGCGACGAGAAGGATCTGGCACGCTTCACGGAAAAGTTCGGGTATTTCAGGCACATCCTGAACAATAAGGAAATCCCAGTTGGCGAAGTGGTCGCGGCGCATATTCTGCAGGCTCAGTCCGCGCATAAGGATAAGAACTGGCAGGAACGGGCAACGCAGGAGGTCATCACGTTGCTGCGGGATGATTACCCGACGTTGATGGCGGTGTTGGGAGCATTGAGCGACGTGAGTGTGTAAAGTTTTCTACCACCAAGTGTCACAAAGAGGCACCAAGGAAAAACAAAAGGTTTTAAACCTTCGTGAACCTTAGTGACCCTTTGTGGAAGAAGAAGAAATTATGCAAAAGAGAATCTATGCGCCTCCAGATGCGGAAAGGGTTGGAAAAGCGGTGTTGGATGCGGCATTCAAAGTGCACACGGCTCTTGGACCTGGGTTGCTTGAGTCCGTTTATGAGACCTGCACGGCTTTTGAGTTAACCCAAAGCGGATTTAGCGCTCCGACCCAGGTGGCTTTGCCCGTAACGTATCGCGGCATCAAGATGGATGCTGGTCTCAAGCCTGATATGATCGTGAACGACTGTGTGATTGTGGAGTTCAAGTCTGTGGAAACGATGCATCCTGTTTTCGACGCGCAGTTGATCACTTATCTGAAGTTGACGGGGATTCGGTTGGGGTTCCTGATCAATTTCAATGTCGTGCATTTGAAAGATGGAATTAAGCGAATAGTGGTGTAAAGGATTCAACCACGAAGTGTCACAAAGTGACACCAAGGAAAAACAAAAGGTTTTTAACCTTCGTGCACCTTAGTGGTAAACAAAAAACCTTTGTGAACCTTCGTGACCCTTTGTGGTAGAGAAGAGGACTTATGGAACAACGAACAAAAATTGGTTATTTGGTCGGGGGCGGATTGAAGGAAAATTTCCGCGTGAGGCTGATCGTCTCGCCGCAGGAGATCCAGGAGGGGGCGTTTGTGGTGATCCAATCGGGGGAGTGGAATTATTATGGCATCGTGACGGATATCGTCCTTGGGGCGACGGATGAACGGTTTGCGAGTGAGCAGACGGAGGAACGCTTCCCTGCGCATATTGCGAAGGCGCTGCATGGACAGACTCTGTATGCCAATCTCGAGGTGTTGCCGAATTTGATGCTGGAGGTGGGTCCTGAGTTGGGGACGCCTGAGTATAACGATTGGCAGGGCAAAATTGACGCGGGCTTGAAAGACCCGCCGCGCATATTGCCGGTCAAGAATATCCCGCCGCATCATGCGCAGGTGTATCTGGCGAATGAAGGTGACATCGCGGAGATCTTCGGCACACCGGATGAAAAAGGCAATTTTATTATCGGGTATACGCGCGAGCAGGGACATCCCGTGTGCATTGACCTGGAGAAGTTCGTGCAGAGGTCGTCGGGGGTGTTCGGGGCGACGGGCACGGGCAAGTCGTTTTTGACGCGGCTCGTGCTGGCGGGCATGATGCACTACAACAAGGCGTCGGTGCTCGTGCTGGATATGCACAACGAGTATGGCTTTGACGATGTGGCGTCAGACACGAAAAAAGCCGTGACGGGACTGAAGACCAAGTTCAAGTCGAAGGTACGAATCGTCGGCTTGGGAGGCGGATCCACCATCAGAGGTCAGATCCCGGATTTTAATCTGGAGATCTCCACGGGAGACATCTCCACAGAGGATATTGAAACGTTGACGCGTGAGTTGAATCTGAAGGAGACCACGCCCACCACGTTGAATGCGTTGTATGGGTCGTTCGGGAAGGATTGGTTTGCGCGTTTCAAGGCGATGAACCGTGAGGAAGTGAAAGTGGAGGATGATAAAGGCAAATCGAAGAAGGTTCCGCATCCGGATAGCGTGGCGGCATGGGCGAATGAGAATGGCGTGAACGTGATGGCTGCGGAGGCGTTGCATGAAAAATTGCGACGGCTGTTTGGCAAGCCGTATATCGTCGAGAAGCCCGCGGCGGACAGCGTGCGGGAGATCATCGCGTCGCTCGAGAACGGACAGCATGTGGTGCTGTCGTTCGGCGAACACGAAAGCGACCTGGATTATCTGCTGGTCTCGAACCTGCTGACGCGCAAAATCCGCAATGCGTGGGAGCATAAGACCAACGCGTTCCGCACGCACGGCAAGGAGGAGCCGCGTCCGCTGATCATCGTGGTGGAGGAGGCGCACAAGTTGTTGAACCGCGAGATGGCGGCGCAGACGACCTTCGCGACCATCGCGCGCGAACTGCGCAAGTATTATGTGACGCTGTTGATCGTGGACCAGCGCCCGTCGCAGATCTATGACGAGGTCATGTCGCAGTTGGGGACGCGCATCTCAGGCTGGCTCGGCGACGACGACGATATCCACGCCGTGCTCTCGGGTCTTTCGGGACGGGAGGCTTTGCGCGGTATGCTGGCGCGACTCCAACCGAAGGAGGAAGTGCTGCTGTTGGGTTGGGGTGTCCCGATGCCGCTGCCGGTGCGCTCGCGCCGGTATGACGAGGAGTTCTGGAAGGAGTTGATGGGTGGGAAGGAAAAAAGAGTAAGGAACAGAATTTGAAAGAGCTGGGTTTTTAAAGATGAGCAAGGAGCGGAATTTGCCTATCCCGTCGTAAGACGGGGAAGGAGTTGGGATTTTAGAAAGCTAGTACATTCTGGCATAAAAGGGTCTTTAGTGGTATAGCATAGGGTATTCGTGAGTAGGAGAAACCAGATGCCCATACCGAAAGCCCAAGAAGTGAAAATATCGGATGCCGAGCGGCAAGGATTAGAAAAGCTGGTCAAGCGGCATCGAGTTGGACAGCAAATTGCATTGCGCGCCAGGATCGTTCTGGCGGCAGCGGACGGTCTCAAGAACAAAGAAATCGTTGCGAAGTATGCAGTCACGGCCGACACGGTCAGGCTGTGGCGTAATCGTTGGGTCAAACTACAGAACATCTCGCTGAACGATTTGAGCATCGAAGATCGTTTGCAAGATGCGCCTCGTCCAGGAGCGCCAGCACAGATTACGGCAGACCAGCGCTGCCAGATAGAAGCCCTAGCCTGTGAAAAACCGGAGAACTCCGAACGACCGATCACTCAGTGGAGTGCACGAGAAATCGCAGATGAGTTGATCAAGCGCGAGATTGTCCACTGAAATTTCACCGCGGCATGCAGCCAGGCTTTTAAAAAGAGGCTGATATCAAGCCACATTTGAGCCGTTATTGGTTGACACCGGCTATGAAGAAGACTTTGACAAAAAAGTTGCCGACATCAACGAAGTCTATAAACAAGCGCCTGAAAGAGCAAAACAGGGACAACGCACTGAAAGCCTGGATGAAATGACCGGTGTACAGGCTTTGGAACGCAAACATCCGGGCTTGCCGATGTGCCCAGGTAAAGTCGAGCGGCGCGAATTCGAGTATATCCGGCATGGCACGTTGTCTTTTATCTTCAATTTCGATGTTGCACATGGTGAACTGGTTGCGTGTACTGCCAGCCAGACACGCAACGAGGAGGATTTTCTCGAACATATTCAACGTCGTGTCGCTTCAGACCCATTGGCAACCCAATGGCATTTTGTCATCGATAATCTCAATATTCATCTGTCTGAATCTTTGGTGCGTTATGTAGCAGAAGAATCCGATCTTGATATAGACCTGGGCGTCAAAGGAAAATCTGGCATCCTGAAATCCAAAGCTTCAAGAGCTGCCTTTTTGTGCGACCCGACACATCGTATCGTTTTTCACTACACACCCAAGCATGCTTCCTGGATGAACCAGATCGAGATCTGGTTCAGCATTCTGGTTCGCAAAGTTCTCAAACGAGGTAACTTCACCTCCGTTGACTGATCTGAAACGCAAGGTCTTGGCCTTCATCGAGTATTACAACCGCACGATGGCAAAGCCTTTCAAGTGGACTTACCAAGGCAGAGCACTTTCTGCATAGCTATTTATGCCAAGATGTACTAGTTGTAATATAATGAAAGTAGAAAGATATGATGTACTATCGCAGAAAGATTTTGCTTGCCTTGATAGAAGCTTTTGACGGCAATCTCAAAAAGACAGATTGTGAGAAGCTTCTATTTAATTTCTGCAAAATGGCAGGCAAAAATTACTACGATTTTTTCCCGCATCGGTTTGGACCGTTTAGTTTTGTGTCTTATTATGATAAAAGAAGACTGACCGATTTAGGCTTGCTGAAACCCACTCAGGATTTTCAATTAAACAAAAAGCATTCCTATCTTGGAGAAATAGAACTTTCTGACAGAAAGGCTCTAATTGAATTAAAAGCTAGTGGTTTACGTGGGAAACGTTTGGTTCAGAAAACTTATCGGGAAAATCCGCAATTTACCGTTAGGAGCGAAATTTTAGATATACTCTTTGATAAAGAGGAAATAAAACAACTTCAGTTTGCATGGAACACTGACCCTTCGCCTTTTGTTTTCACAATTGGATATGAGGGCGAATCTATCGACTCGTTCCTTTATAAACTTATTTCTAATAACATCATGGCTGTTGTAGATGTGCGCAATAATCCACAATCAATGAAATATGGTTTTTCTAAGAAGAGCTTTAGCGATTTTGTTGAAAAGGCAGGAGTGAAATATATTCACATTCCTGAACTTGGCATACCATCGGCAATGCGAAAAGGATTGGGTGAAACTCTTACCCATAAAAAACTTTTTGATAAATATGAGACTAATTTATTGCCAAAACAAAAAGATGCCAAAACGTATTTATTGAATTTGATTTCTAAATATCCACGAATTGCGCTGGTTTGTTTTGAAAGTGACCATCATTTTTGCCATAGACATACGCTTGTTGAACATTTGAAAAAGGAAAAAACTTTATCAAAGTCTGTTATCCATCTTTAAGAAACAAAGGGGACATTTATGTCTTACTTGCCAAACGAATTACCCAAAGCAAAAGTATTGATTACTGTAAAAACCTATCCGTTGCCTTCCAGTGACCATGGAGAAGTTGTTTGCACTGCTGGATTGCTTGAGAATGGCAAATGGGTTCGGATGTATCCCATATCGTCAAACATGTATGACGATAAAAAGTATCCAAAATACTGTTGGGTTCAGTTGGATTTAGTAAAGCACCCATCGGATTTTCGGATAGAGAGTTATATGCCAAAACAAGGCTTAGATGAGCCACTACATTTCATCAACAGAATTGGCACTGATGATTATTGGGCAGCTCGTAAAGAATATGTATACAAAGAAGTCTTTACGTCTATAAGCGAGTTGATTTCTCTTTCAAAAAGCGAGAACCGTTCTTTAGGAACATTGAAACCACTTAAAATTATTGATTTTCTCATCGATAAAACCGAAAGGGAATGGAAGCCACAATGGGTGGAAAAGCTAAAACAATTACGGATGTTTGACCTTGGCGATGATGGGGAAGCTAAACCAAGAAGGATAATAAGGAAAGTTCCTTATGTTTTCAAGTATAAATTCCTATCCGAGGGTGATTCTAAACCAAGGGAAATGTCAATTCACGATTGGGAAATTGGTACGTTATTTTGGAACTCACTAAGGCAAGCGGATGGTGATGAGGAAGTTGCAAAGTCACTGGTTCGTCAAAAATATTTTGATGACTTTGTTTCGCAAAAAGACATTTTGTTGTTTTTGGGAACCACTTACGAATTCCATAAACGTCGAGTAGACAATCCGTTTATTATTACCGGTGTATTCTATCCAACGAAGACACAACAGCTTTCATTTCTCACGCCCTCAATATAGAAAGCATCAGTGCGGAATTGACAAGAAATGAAATTAACTTTACCCGTTGAAATTGCAGATAGATTATTCGAGCCCAGCGCAGCGAATCCGTGTGATGACGGAGGAGTGGGTCAACCGCTCGGGGTTCTGTCCCAATTGCGGGAGGGTGTTGAGTCAATTTGGGAATAACAAACCCGTCGCTGATTTTTATTGTGGGAATTGTTCGGAAGAATATGAGTTGAAGTCCAAGCATGGGGAGGTGGGGAAGAAAATCGTGGATGGCGCTTATACGACGATGATTTAACGGCTTAGGTCAGATAACAATCCCAATTTCTTCTTTCTGACGTACGACAAGTCCACGCTGGGGATACGGAATTTCCTGACCATTCCGAAGTATTTCTTTGTCCCTGCGATCATTGAAAAACGCAAAGCGCTTGCGTCCACGGCGAGGAGGGCGGGTTGGGTTGGTTGCAATATCGACGTGAGCAATGTCCCTGATTTGGGGAAGATCTTCTTTGTGCAGAATGGTATTGTCCGCAGTAAGGATGAAGTTTTAGAGAAGTGGAGCAAGACCGAGTTTGTGAAGTCCACGGGGAATATTGAAGCCAAGGGCTGGCTGTTGGATGTCCTTGTTTGTGTGGAGCGGATCAAGAAGCAGGAATTTTCTTTGGATGATGTGTATGGGTTTGAAGCGTATTTGCAAGCGAAGCATCCCGAGAATCACAATGTCAAGGCGAAGGTGAGGCAACAACTCCAATTCTTGAGGGATAAGAATGTGATTGAGTTTATGGGTCGTGGTCAATACAGAATGAAATTGATAGATATGAAGATGTAGGGGCGACCCGTCAGGGGCAAACAGGATTATTGTCAGGCTCAATACTATTGCAAATCATAACCACGGGAGGCATTGGCGGGTCGCCCCTACGGTGTGCCATGTACCATTTATAATCGCCTACATGCCTAAATTTGACCCACAGAATACCCTGACGGGCACACGACACCACCGCCGTTCCATTCGTTTGAAGGGGTATGATTATTCCCAGGCGGGAGGGTATTATGTCACCATTGTGACATGGCATCGTGAATGTCTGTTCGGGGAGGTGGTGAATAAAGAGATGATATTGAACAAGGTCGGGAAAATTGTTGAATGGGAATGGTTGGAGTTACCGAAACGATTCTCGTATATCGAATTGGGCGCGTATATGGTAATGCCAAATCATTTTCATGGAATTTTGTTTATTCATGAGACCGTAGGGGCGACCCGCCAGGGTCAAATCAATTCACAGACAGGCTCAGAACCCTTGCAAACTAATACATCCGTAGGCATGGACGGGTCGCCCCTACCTCGTGGACCCAAACCCGCCTCTTTAGGCGCAATCCTTGCACAATTCAAATCACGCGCGACAAAACGTATTTGGAAAATCCCTGAATTCAAAGAAACACCGATTTGGCAGCGCAATTATTACGAACATGTTATTCGCAACGACAAAGACCTGCAAAACAAAACGGATTACATCGAAGCCAATCCGCTTTTGTGGGAACAGGACGACGAGAATCCGCTCAACGCGAACAAATAAGATCTAAAAATCCACACCCAGGTATCGGAGACAATATCGGCTACAATTGCGGGGCAACATCCACTATTTCCCATGAACCCCTTCACTGAATCCATGTTCGTCCTGTTCGCCATCCTCACGCTCGGCGCGTGGATCGGGCAATGGACGTGGCGCGGCATCTCGCTCGGCACGGCGGGCGTGTTGTTCGCGGCGCTGGTCTTCGGTCATTTTGGCTTGAGCGTGCCCAAGGAAGTGATGGACTTCGGACTGCTGCTCTTCGTCTATGCCGTCGGGCTGACGGCGGGTCCCAGTTTCTTCCGCACCTTCCGCCGCCGCGGGATGCAGTTCGTCGTCATTGCGCTGGTCATCGTCGGCAGCGGGGCGATCCTGACGGCGCTGACCGCCTTCGCGCTCAAGCTTTCTCCCGCCCTCGCCGCAGGACTCTACACGGGAGCCCTCACCTGCACCCCCGCGCTCGCCTCCCTGCTGGACGTCCTGCACCGCGTCTCGCCCCAGACCGCTCCCCTCGCCTCGGTCGGATACGGCATCGCCTATCCCTTCAGCATGATCAGCATGGTGCTGCTCATCCAGTTTTTGCCGCGCCTGCTCAAACGTCCCGTAAGAGCCGAGGAGCAGAAATGGCTGGAGGAGAAGGCGGTCGAAACCCCGGGCCTGGTGGCGCTCCAGTTCCGGGTCACCAACCCCAATTGTGAGGGACGAAGCGTGGCGGAGGTCAATCCGCGCAGGCTGGCGCAGGTCAACCTCTCGCGCATCAAACACGGCGACCGTGTCTTTGCCGCCACGCCCGAGACCATCCTGCACCTCGGCGACGTGGTCATGGCGGTCGGCACCGCCGACGAGCTCGACAAAATGACGCTCCTGCTCGGCGAACGGGCAGACGAACGCATGGACTGTCAACGCCGACGCCCTGAGCACGGACGTGGAAGTGATGGACGAGTCGCTGACCGGCCAGACGCTGGCAGGTATGCGCGTCTGGGAACAGTTCAACGTCGTCATCACCCGCATCCGCCGCCAGGGACTCGAGATCGCCCCGCACGGCAATGTCACGCTCGAGATGGGCGACGGCATCCGCGTGGTCGGCGAAAAGTCGGCGGTGGAGGGGTTCGTCCATCGCGCACAAGGCTCGCCGCGCCGTGCCAGCGAAACCAGCATGACCGCCTATCTCGTCGGCTTGCTGCTCGGTGTGCTGATCGGTCTGGTCCCCGTCCCGCTCGGGAATGGCATGACGGTCAAACTGGGCATGGCGGGCGGTGTCTTCCTCACCAGTCTGCTGATCGGTCACTTCGGGAGGGTGGGTCCGCTTCGCCTCTACGTTCCGCCTGCCGCCAAAAACCTGACGCGTGAACTTGGCCTGATGCTTTTTCTGGCAGGCGCAGGCACGAACGCCGGCGCGCACCTGGTGGACGTGTTACAAGACCAGGGCTGGGTCCTTCTACTGGCGGGCGCGTTCATCA
Source organism: uncultured Chloroflexia bacterium (assembly GCA_963718215.1). Classification (GTDB taxonomy): domain Bacteria; phylum Chloroflexota; class Anaerolineae; order Anaerolineales; family Villigracilaceae; genus Defluviilinea. Next base: position 207,956 of record CAVQYK010000020.1, on the reverse strand, counting down.
CCCTGCTCTCGGCTCTCGCTGGACTAGCCGTGATGGTCCGCATCTACAAACTGAACCTGCTCTCCGCCATGGGCGCCCTGACCGCCGCCATGACCAACCCGCCCGCGCTCGCCTCCGCCAACAACCAGACCGAAACCGACCTGCCGTCCATCTCGTATGCCAGCACCTATCCCGTGGCGCTGATCTTCAAGATCCTGCTCGTGCAGGCCCTGATCGAGGTGTTGGGAAGGCTGTTGTAAGCCGTTTGTCAGCCCGCAACCCACACAAACCACTATAATCCGTGCACATGCTCACGTACCTGGGAAACCTGCTCAAGCTCACCCGCGGCGACTTCACCCTCGACCCGCATATCGCGGTCTATTACGTGACCATGCAGTGCAACCTCAACTGCTCCTACTGTGAGGACTTCGGCTCGCGGCGCAATCAACTGGTCACACCCGCCCCCCCGCTGGAAGACGCCAAACGAATATTGCAGGTCATCCGCACGGGAGTCGACCGTCTCTGGCTGACGGGCGGCGAGCCGTTACTGCACCCGCAGATACTGGATCTGCTGACATATGCTCGGAAAGAGTTGAACTTCCGCGAGATCAGTCTTATTACAAATGGGACATTATTACATTCCGTCATTGCGAGAAGTGGCGCCTCGCGCCACGACGAAGCAATCCCCTGTGAGGACGCTGTCTCCTCATCAGTGGGATTGCTTCGGGCGGGAAATCACCGCCCTCGCAACGACATATTATCTCTTCTAGATCAACCTCATCATCAGCCTCGACTCGACCGACCCGCAGGCGTTGAACAGGGTCAGCGTGCCGGATGCCTATGCCGAGACGGTCATTGCCAACGCACGCGAAGCCGCGTCCCTGCAAAAGAAGTACGATTTCAAGCTGATCATCAATGCTGTCATCACACCTGAGACTCTGCCAGGCATGGACAAACTGCTGGCGTTCTGCGCCGAGAACAACTCGCTGATTTCCTTCTCACCACAATCAGTGAATAACCTGCCCCGCTATGAATTGGTCACATCGCCTGAGTATCGCGCCTTCATCGGGAAGGTCATCCAACTCAAGAAGCAGGGCGCACCGATATTGGGAAGCCTCTCCTATTTCAAAATCCTGCTCGACCAAATCCCTTACGAATGTTATCCAACCCTCGTCCCGCGCATCCTGCCCGACGGCTGGCTGACCTATCCCTGCCGGCCAATGGAGAAGGCAGGCGGCGAACAGGGCGGACGTGCGGTCAACCTGCTCAATGTCCAAACGTGGGAAGAAGCATGGAGCATCGCCAAAGCGAAATATGGCGAAGCGCCCACTTCGTGCGTGTCCTGTTTTCAGCAGTGCTACGCCGAGCCGTCGCTGATGCAGGCGCATCCTCTTGAATATCTTTCCGAGCAATTACGCGGGAATGAACTCGTTACCTATGCACCCGGATAAAAGCAAAGGCGCAGATGCTCAAATGTGCAAAAGTGCCAGGGGATCTGTAAACATGAAACACGGGACGTCCTCCGGTCAAGATATGCGGTTTGAAAATATGTATTACCACACCAATACAACCATAAAACATCTGCCACCTTTGAACCTCTGTACATCTGCCTCTTTCCCTCATGAACAATAACGAAGTCATCATCCTTGGCGGGGGAATTGCAGGCTTGAGCGCGGCGCTGCACCTTGCCGAGCGCGGACTGAAGCCGCTCATCCTCGAAGCGGACGGGAAGTTCATCGGCGGCAGGCTGGCGGGCGGCGAGACGGTCCAGGTCGGCGGACATTCCTTCCGCCTCGAACACGGCGTGCACGGCATCTGGTCGCAGTACCGCAACCTGCAGGCAATGCTGGCTCGTCACGCCCTGCGCCCGGTCTATGTCCCCGCCCAGGAAGAGAACTGGGTCTACAGGCACGGCGCGTACCTCGGCACGGCCCCTGTCGGTTCCGCGATCCGCCGTTCGTTCATCCCTGCGCCGTTCCATTACCTGCAGTTGTTCCTGCACAGCAGGTTCCTGTGGATGCTCGACATCCGCGATTGGGCTTCGCTGTTCAACGTCTGGTCGGGGTTGATCATGGCGGTCGGCATCGATCCGTTTGGGGAGAACCAGCCGATGGAGGGACTCACGCTCGGCGACATGACGAGGAAGTGGTCGCCTGCCCTCAAGGCTTTTTTCCTCGGCCTGGCTCGCAACGGACTTTCATCACATCCTGATGAGGTCCCGATATCAGGCTTTATCTCCTTCCTGCGCTTTTACACGCTACTCCGCCGCGACGCGTGGATGTTCTCGTACCTGCCCGAGGATGGCGGGACGAGTCTCTGCGAACCGCTCGCAGAGAGGATAAAGGAACTCGGAGGCAGAGTTCAGGCTTGGGTCACGCGTGAAGCGGGTCGTCCCGCCAAAGAACGGCGGGATTATAACCAGGCGGGAAGGCGCCTGGCTTGTTGAGTGGGAAACGGCAGAGGGCGTAGAGTCCGCTTTGGCGGGAGAGGTCATCCTGGCGACCGATCCCAATAATGCACGGAAGATCCTCTCTGCGAGTTTTGGCGGGGAGGTTGATGGTTGTTCTTCCCGCGCGCGTTGTCGAATGCGGTGATCCGCTTGTGGTTCGATGTGAAGCCTGGGAAGAGTGCGGAGGCGGGAATCTTCACGGGCGATTTCACGATACACAATTATTTCTGGCTCGACCATCTGTATGACCCGTACCGACTCTGGGCGCGCGAGACGGGCGGAAGCGCCATCGAGGTGCATGTCTATGGTCCGCCCGAGACGCTGGCGTTGCCCGACGCAACGTTGCTCGCGCAGGCGATCAGTGATGTGCAACAGGCGTTCCCCGAATTGCGCGGTCATCGCGTGGGGCAGCATTTGCAAAGGAACGCCGAGGTGCATACCCTGCCCGAGGTCGGTGCGAAGGACGCGTGGCTGGGGACAGTCACGCCGTGGAAGAATTTATTCTGCGCGGGCGATTGGATCCGCCACCCCGCGCCCGCGTTCTTCCTCGAGCGCGCCTGCCTGACGGGCATCGAGGCCGCGAACGCAGTGCTGCAATCGCGCGGGCTGGAGAGGTTTGCGCTGGTCGGGTACCTGCCGCCGGAGCCGTTCGTGGCGTGGATCGAGAGATTGATGAGAAAAGGAAGGGCGAAGAGACGGGCGAGGAGTTGGGGAAGTGATTTTTGGGTACTGCAACTTTTCCCCTTTCTGCGCATCTAACCCACATTAGACTCCAGGAGAGACAAGAATGAATTTATTGCAATCGCTGTTTGGACCGCCCGTGCCATCCGTCACCTCGGCGGAGTTGAACGAGAAGTTGAAGGCGCCGAAACGCCCTTTTGTGCTGGACGTGCGCCGGGCGGATGAATTCCGCACGGGTCACATCATCGGCGCAAAGTTGATCCCCCTAAACGAACTGGGTCAGCGCCTGAAAGAACTGCCCAGCGACCGGGAGATCGTCTGCGTGTGCGCATCGGGCAACCGAAGCCGCTCCGCCACGAAGATGCTGATCCGCGCAGGGTATAACGCGGTCAATATGAAAGGCGGGATGTCGAGTTGGTCGGGCAATGGGTTTACGATGAAGAAGTAAAGTGTGCAAAACAAAACTCCGAAGTCACATTGGCTTCGGAGTTTTTGATTCACAACAGATCACAAAAAAGTAGTAACGACTTCAGTCGTTCGAGCAAAAAAACGACTAAAGTCGCTACTACCGGACTCTTCGTTAAGTATTGATTCTCTTATTCCTGCGGATCACGGCTTGCACAGTAGTTCCTCTTTCCCGAGGTAGGCGGCCTTCTGTGTTCATCCCGCGAACTGCTCGTTGTACTTATCCTCTCGATGTTCAGCCCTTCCCCGAAAACTTCCGGTACTATGGCTTCTGCTGACCCCTGTTGCCTCAATCTGGCATCACTGTCAGACTTACTTTGATCACCGGGCAACAGGTCTCCCCAGGTCAAGAACGTTGACTTTCTCTGCACGCTCGGCATGTTTACTCCCAAGCCCAATTGATTGCTTTGGGCTTCGTTGCTTGTTGCCAACTCGCCCGACTTGGATAGCCTCTTACATGCTTCGTGTTCCTCAAGCCGCAGATTTGCTTCCGGCTTCCTCCCAGACCTTTGCCTCACGGCAACGCCCTTGCCTTCCGCTAATGGTTGGTGCAATCAACCGCCATAAGGGTCTTTCACCCTCTAGTCAACGCCCATGCTGGGCGCACAACAAAACTCCGAAGTCACATGGCTTCCCGGAGTTTTTCTTCTGTTATTTTCTGCGAAATCTGTTCAATCTGCGGATTATGGCTCCACCACTTCGTAATCGTGCGTGATCTCGACGGCATCCTTGAGCGTGGCGTAGACCGAGCAATACTTCTCCTCGCTGATCTTGATGGCTTTGGCAAGCTTTTCAAGGTCAATGTCTTTGCCCACAGCCTGGTAGTGGATGTGTATTTTGCGGAAGCGCCAGGGCGGGTCGTTGTCCTGGGTGCTTTCGGCGGTCACTCTCAGTTCGCGCAGGTCCTGCCGCTGCTTTTGCAGGATCTCGACCACGTCCACCGATGAACACCCGATCAAAGCCATGGCGAGCATGTCCGAAGGCTTGACGCCGCCCGGTCGTTTCATCTTGATCTTGTAATTTTCCACGTCGCTGAGGACGAATTGTTCTTCGGGGTTCCAATTGAGTTGTACGGTGTCGGATGCCATGCTGTAGTGATGTCCTTGTAATTGCTCTTCGACTTCGTGGCGTTTCACGCCATTCGCTCGGGCGGGGTAACTATTTGGGTTTTGGAGCCAGGTAATTGTCCAGGTTGAGGCGTTTGAAGAGGCGTTCGCGCACGTCCTCGGGCAGGTCGGGTTTTTCGAGGGGCGACATGTACGAGGTCGATCGTCCGCTTTGTGGTGTTCAAAACGACGCGGCAGTTGTCGCACTCCGCAAGGTGCTGTTCGAGTTCGCGGCAGAGTTCGGGCGGGAGTTCACCGTCAATATACAGGGACAGCGATCCCAGCAACTCCTGACAATTCTTGTGGACATGGTCGGTCATTTCTCACTCCTCGCGGACAAAACGCTCACCATAATAAGCGGATAAACTTTCACGCAAAGCCATGCGGGCGCGCAACAGGCGGGTCTTGACGTTGGTCTCGGTCAGGTTCAACGCGTCGGCGGTCTCTTTGATGGACAAGCCTTCGACGTCGCGCAACAGGAATACAATGCGCATGGATTCGGGCAGGGTGCGGATCGCGTCGTCGAGCGCCTTTTTCCCTTCGCCCGCAAGCAATTCATCCTCCGGCAGGGCGCTCCAATCGACGAACTGGCTTGGTTTCAGGTCTTCAGCCTCATCCCCGCCCTCGACATCCTCCAGGTTGACTTCGGGTTTCTTCTTGCGGATCAGCATCAGCGCTTCGTTCGAGGCGATGCGGTAGAGCCACGTCGCCAGGCTGGAGCGACCTTCGAAGTTCTGGATGTGCGTGAGCGCGTTGATGAACGTGTTCTGAAGGACATCCTCGGCGTCCTGGGGGTTGCCGAGCATCCGCAAGCCGAGACGATAGATCGGGCTGGAGTACTCGTCCACGAGGCGCGCAAACTCGGCACGGTCTCCGGCAATGAGCGCCTCCAGTGAAATTTCGTTCGGCATTGTCTTATCCATTAGATGCAGTTCCTAGAGAAAAGTTGCATTGATCCAGCGAAAACCTTACTTGAGCAGTTTCTGAATGCGCTTCTTCCATCGCTTCGGGCGGGCGATATTTTCAAGCAGGTTTTCAGGCAGGAAGAAGAAAACCGCCCGCAGGAACAACTCCAGTTTGCGGGTAAATCTCGCAGAGGTCATCTTCGGGCGGAGGAGTTTACCATCCGCGAGTTGATGCGTCGCATCCAAAATCGTGTAGCGGATGTTCGCCTGTCCGCCCGCGAGGCGGATGTTTTCGTTCGTTTCGGGATGTTCGTAGTGAGGCTTGCCATCGGGCAGGTGGGAGTAATCATGGTTCTGGTGTACGATCATGACCGACGGCGTACAGTCAATGACCGCCCAGCCTTCCTTGCGCGCTTTGTAGATCATCCAATTGTCCCAGCCTGCACGACCAATGGTGAAGTTGGGAACATCGGTGTAACAGTATCTTGGGAAGAGGAAAAAATCGCTTCCGGCGGGACGATGAAGTTGTCCCTGACCGTGGACGGTGGACCGTAGACGATTTTGCCAGTCGTTGGTGAATTCGATGGGTTCGGCGATATCCAGGTCCCAACGTTGGCTGAGGATGACGTATTTCTGGATTCCAGAAGCTTGCTTCTGAGTTCTCGACAGCAAGCTGTCTGATTCCATAGCCGCTTCGACGAAATCGGGCATGAGGATCATATCCGCGTTGACGATGCAGAGCAGGTCACTGTTTGAGTTTTCGCGGGCGAGTTGGAACATGGACGAGACCAGCGGCGTGCCCAATTCGTTCCTCGCCACGTTGGGGATGTGCCTCACACCCAGTTCTTTGGCGGCTTCAGCCAGACCCGCCTCTTCGCCAAGCAAAATGACTTCGACGTCGGGGAGCAGGGTCCATGATCGGATCGCGTTGCGTTGGATCATGGCAATGTGAGGGTCGGTGAAGGGTTTGGGGGCGGAAAAGAGAGTAATAAGAGGCATGATTTATCAGTATGTCGTTGCGAGGGCGAAGCCCGAAGCAATCTCGTTGTTCCAGGTAAGTTGAGATTGCTTCGTCGCCGCGCGAGGCGCCACTCCTCGCAACGACATCATTTCAGCGCGCGTTTGTCGATATCTTTCAAAGTCTTATGTTGCACACCTGAGTTGATCTTCATCAACTCGGGATTGTCGTGAACCAGATCCAAAACTTCCTTCCAGGAAAAATCGTCTCGTCCATCGAAGTGAGCATAAACCTGGCGCATGAATTCCAGGTCTTCGGGAGTGTCCACCGTCCAGCGGTAGTCACCGAAGTCGGTGGTGTGGTGGAGGAGGGCGACAGTATATCCGCGCGGGGATAAACCAGTTTGCAGTGATCTGTTATCAGTGATCAGTTCTACGCCTTCATAGAAATACGGCATCACGTGTTCACGATGTTGGGGTTCTTTTGCTTTTTTCCAGGCTTGTTGCCAGAACCTTGAATGTACACGCTTCAATATCCAAACCAATCGGGTAGGTGCGATGCCAGGGAGGCGGGAGTCGGTTGCAGACGAAGTCGTATTCGCCTTCGAGGAGGGTATTGACCACGTCATCGATCAACGCGGGGTCAATGACGGGGCAATCCGCTGTGATGCGGACGACCACATCCGCTTTGGCGCCTTTTGCGGCTTGATAGTAACGGTCCAGCACGTCGTAGAGACTGCCGCGCGTGAAGGGGATCCCGCTGAAGTCGCAGTATTCGGCTACGGGGTCGTCGGAGGGATCGGTCGTCGTGGCGAAAATGGTCTGGGAGACGGAAGCAGACCGCGAGGTCCGAATGAAGACGCGCTGTAACATCGGCTGTCCCGCGATGTCGGCAAGGATCTTCCCAGGCAGGCGGGAGGAGGTCATCCGCCCCTGGATGATGGCAACGACGCGCGGTTTCACTATTGGGGCTTCGGCTGGTCCGATGGCGGAGTGACAGGCTTGGGCGGCTCCACGGGCAGAGACGGCGGGGGCACGGGCACCGGTTTTTGCAATTCAGCGACCTTGGCTTTGTGTTCGTCCAGTTCTTTTTCCAGCAAGCCAATGCGTTTGCGGTGACCTGAAGCCGCGAGGGTATGCTTGATCGTTGAAGGAGCGAGCACGAGCAAGCCGATGACCGCGCCGATCGCGAGCGTGACCAGCAGGACGAGGGACAGCGATCCATCGACTTCCCATGCCAAAAAGGAGACGGTAACCGGATCTGGGTTTTGAAGGGCAAAGATCACGGCAATCACTGAGATTACCAGCGCGAAGATCAAATATACAGTAGCCATTTGTGCCTCCATGAACTTGCGAACGAAAATGTTTTCACCATGATTTTACTCTGTCTGCGCCTCGGATGGGATGGGAAGCGGGATGACGAAGCCTTTCGCGCGGAATTTCTCGACATACTCACGCACCGCTTCATACTCCAGCCCGACCTGCTCGGCGATGTCGAAGAGGCTGTGTTCACCCTCGAAGCGCATCATGATCTTCTCGATGGCGCGGTTGAGCGCCCAATTGTCGCGCCAGTCCACCCAGAGACCGTGACCGCTGAGAAAAACGGGACCGCGGAAGGTGCGCTTCGGGATGTAGTTGCTGGCGTAGATGCGGATGATCCGCTCGGCAACATCCGCCGCGCCGACGAGCATGTCTTCGTGCATGATGTCGAGATTGTCATCGGTGGTGTGATACTCGTCGTAAGGGAAACGGTTGAGCGAGATGCACGGCACGTTGACACCCGGTCCGTTGATGACGCGTTCATCGTTGGCGGGGGCAGCGGCGAAGTCACGTTCGTCGTGGTCCGTGTTGCGTAAAACGTAATTGGTAATTCGGTCGAGCAGGTGGTTATGCTGTCGGGTATGATGCCATGCGAGTTGATTTTTGATTTCCCGTCATCTCCATGAAGATGCCGCCGCGCAGAGTCGGGATGAGCGACTCATTGTGCGCGAGCCAGGCAATCGTGCCAATGGTCTCGGGTCCAAACCAAAAACGGACGCTCATCGACCCAGCTGGAAGCGGATTCTCCGCGAGCCGCCGCGCCAACTCGATGGCACTGACCACGCCCGCGCCGTCGTCGTTGGCTTGCATGGGGTGACAGGTATGCGCCTGCACAAGGAACTCGCCCGCGGATTCGGCTCGCCATCTAAAGATGATCTTCGACCCTCGGGATGGACAACCGCGGTGGCAACTTTGAATCCCTGTTTCGGGTCGGTGACGAATTCGGAGTTGATGACCGCGTGATATTTCTTATCGCGTGGAAGTTTGTCGAAGGTGTTCTTCGGCAGACAGAATCCCCAATTCCGTTCATAGTATTTGAAAATCCACGGCACGGTGTGCGGACGTTTCTCGTTGAAATACAAATGCGGCTGGAGTTCTTCAAAGCTCAAGAGTTTGTCAACAGGCAACGAATACGAAACGATGTGAAGCGGATTGTCCTTGAAATCCACAATGCGTTCGCCATCTTCGGTTTCGAGATACGCTTCATGGACAACATAGCGCTCAGGCACTTTCCACGTCCAGACGGGAGTCAGCGGCGCGTAGGTCTCGATGGTGTAGTTGGACGAGTTGGGCATGTACGAGCCGACGATCTCCAACGTTTTGTCATGGTCGTCGGAGGCGAGAGTGCGGTGCAGAGGAAAGAATTCTGCGAGGATGGATTTGAGGGAGGGGTAGGGTTTCATGCGATTTACGATTTCAGATTGACGATTTTGGATTGTCCGACACGATAATCACTTTCCACTCACTACTTTCCACTTTCTACTCATCTTTCTTTACGTAATACAACAAATGCGGATCGCGCTTCATCTCGCGCGCCGTGAACTCATAGACTTCATTCGCCTTCATCAACTTCACATCCGCCTCGCCGATCCTTGCAGACTTGATCACACCCGCCTTTTCCATCAACGCACCCATCGGGTCCACTTCGGTGATGACGCCCTTGTCAATGTCACGCACCAGCATCTCGAACGTATCCGTGTACGTGTCCCCGTTCTCATCCGTCACTTCGCCCGTGAACTGTTTCAGGAAGCGATAATCCACGCCTTCCATTTGCTCGATGTGATGGAAGAACGTCATGCTGTTCGTGTACGACAGCCCGATCACCATGATCTTCCCATCCAGGTCGCGCAACTTTCCAAACACCGAGTTGCGTTCATACGCGCTCTTGTATCGCAAACTTCCCAGCATCCCGGCATGTTTTCCCAAGATCGCAAACGAATAGAACGGATGAAACACCCGCTTCGCGCGCGGGTCCGTCCGCACCAGTTCCGTCAGCACGCCCATCTTCGACGGCGTCGTGCGCACATCCCACGGCGCGCCCTTGTTGAAATCGAAATTGAACGTCGGCATGATCAGCGTCCCATCCCCCTCCGTGCCGAGCGCCGCCTCCAGCGCGCGGATCACCGTCTGCGGTCCGCCGTCCACTTCGCCCAGCGATTTATACGAACTATGGACGAGCAACGTATCGCCCTTTTCCACGCCTAGTCTGCGAAACCCATCAACCAATTGTTCAATCGTTAACATGATTTATTCTCCAGAATTCCAACGTTTCAACCTTTTCCTACACTGACGCACGCTTCATTCACACCGACAACTGATACACTCCGAAAAGGTTTTCTCTCCCCTGTCTTTTTCTCCGTGTCTCAGTGTCTCTGTGGCTTGATTTTTTCATAAGCCTCAAGAAGTTTACCAAAATTCTTCCTCCAATCCGCCCGCTCCTCGGCTGTCTTCCTCGCCGCCTTCCCGATCCTCCCAAACGACCGGCGGTTCTTTATCGCAAGCAGGATCTTCTCCGCCAGATCATCCGCATCCCCATCGCGGAACAGCCATCCGTTGACTCCCTCCTCGATCCATTCCCTGTTTCCTGGGATATCAGAGACCAGACACGGCATCCCGCACGCCAGCGCCTCCAACAACGACACGGACGAACCGTCCACGTGCGAGGGCGAGATATAAATATCCGCCATGTGATACCAGCGCGGCAGATCACGTTGACCCACCTGCCCCCCAAAATGGACCCGCTCCATCGCCCCGCCATTCATCAATATACGACGGATGTTCGCTCCCTGTGACCCGCCTCCCAACAGAATGAGATTTACATCAGGGTTCACGCTCGCCACTTTGACAAACGCCTTAGCCAGCACATCCACGCCATAGATCAATTCCCATGTACGACTGCAAAAAAGCATTATTCCTTTACGATCTGAGACCTTCTCCGGATGAAATCTCTCTATGTTCACACCCCACGGAAATACGACGATATTCTCAGGGTTCATCCCAAACGAGACAGCCTTCTCGCGTGTCACATTGGCGTCGCTGGTGAAGAACGCGCTGCGCTTCAACGTGTAGCGTGTCACCCACTGCATCCACTTGCTCGAATCCGCATCCCTGACCAGATCATAGCCCCACGACTTCGTCAGAATCGGGCGGAATCCGCTCAACACCGCGATAAATGCACTCGTCTGAATCGGTCCCGCGTGGATCAGATCGGGCTTGATCTCCCGAATCACCTTCCGCAGACTTAACACATACTTCGGCACGTCCCGCCAGCGGAATTCGCCTCGCCCGCCCGCCCACAGGATCTGCTGAACATTCTCAGGGACAGGGCGATCCTCCACCTGGCGCTGATTCGATTCAAGCTTCAAATAAAAGATCTCGTGTTCCGTCTTCGATAATGAAGATAGGAAACGATAATCGTGAGGGGTGTAGTTTCTTGAAAAATATAGAATTCTCATAAACAGAAATTTCCGTCATTGCGAGGAGGGCTATCGCCCGACGAAGCAATCCCCGTATCGTGAGGAGATTGCTTCGCCCTACGGGCTCGCAATGATGGGAAGGTGATTACGCGCCCAAATCCGTCCAACGCAATTCCTTGCCCATTGGCATATCAGTCAACGCCTTTGTGCCGATGACATTCTGGATCTGGTCAGGCTTGATCGCGCCAGGCGTTGCGGGACGTAACACATCGATCATGTCACGGGTGAAGACCTCGCCAGCCTTTATGTCACGCGCCGCACGCAGACAGCGGCGTTGCACAACGGCAGTGTCCATCTCATTGTCCGCGATGAATTTGTCAGAGGAGCCGAGCGCACGTTCGAGCAGACGCGTCTCTTCGACCATGCGCGCCCATTTGGCGGGATCCATCGCGAACTTGTGGTCGGGACCTTCGCGGTCATTGCTGTCAGTGAAGTGACGCTCGATGACGCGCGCGCCAAGCGTCACCGCCGCAATGACCGGGGCGACAGCGTGGGTGTGGTCGGAGAGTCCCAGAATCACATCCGGGAACATGGAGGCGTAGGTCTTCAGTACGTTGATGTGCAAATGGTCGTAATTATTCGGGCTGGCGGTGTAATTCGTGTTGCACTGCATCAACACGAGTTGCTTGTTGATCTTCAAAATCGCATGGACAGCCTTCTGCACTTCGCCGATCGTGGATGCGCCCGTGGCGACAAAGAACGGTTTGCCCTTGCTCGCCATGCGCTCCAGTGCTTCGATCCAGTCAATTTCACCAGAGCCAGCCTTGTAGACGGGCACATATTGGTCAAGGAAGTCAATCGCGTTGAAATCATACGGGGACGAGAAGTAGTCAATGCCCACCTCCTGACATTCCTCCACCAGGGTCATGGACCACTCAAACGGAATGGACGCGGCACGATAAACCTCGGTCACGGATTTCTTCCACGTTGCCTGATGGCTGACCTGTGAGTTCATGTGCGAGAAGCCATAATCCGAAACGATCTTCGGCGCGTCGAAGTTCTGGAATTTGGCAGCATCCGCTCCCGCTTCCTTCGCCAGACGAATAAGTAGTTTCGCCCGTTCCAGATCGCCATCATGGTTGGCAGCAATGTCGGCGATGAAGTAGGTGGGGTGGTTCAAACCAATCGTTCGATTTCCAAATTTGATTTCCATTTTGTCCTCCGAATGGTTAGTTGGAGGTGACAGTCACCTCGATTACTGACCTTTCAATATTCTCCTGCCATCTACAGGATTTCCAACTGAAAGCACGTCAATGTCATACTGCTGAAAAATGTTGCTGTTTTGGTTCCAATATTCGATCAAAACCATGGCGGCACCTATCGAATGGATTTGCCCAATGTCCACAGGACGGTGGATCCCATACGAAACACTGACACAATCTGCTTTGATCTTTTGCAGGTACTCGGCGATATTCAACAGCCTTCCCGTCAACAAAGCACGGACAGTCAATTCTGGATGGGCAAGTTTCGTGTGAAGCAATTCCTCATGGTCAAAGAATAATAGCAAAACATTATCTTTCGCATTTGTCCGCCCTAGCAAACGGATAACTTCCTTCGTCAGGATTCCTTCTGGCTTGAAGAAGGTTTTCATGTCCAGCGATAAATGTGCGCCTGTATCCCGCGCCCATACAAGGACATCTTCCAGCTTTGGCAAAGGTTCGTCTTCGATTCTGAGTTCCTTCAATTCATTCCAGTCAAATCGTGACCCCAGCGCCCGTCAGGGAGTTGGTAATTATGGCGCAAAAATGCGACGCCATCCCGACTTAGTTGAACGTCCACTTCGATCAAGTCCGCGCCCAATTGGTGACCCAGTTTTATCGCAGACCATGAATTTTCGGGCACATCGCCTTCCACACCGCGATGCGATTCGATGAGAGTTCGTCCCGTTTTGGATTTGAGAAGTTCAAGAGGCATAGCTTTTTATCATCTTAAAATCACGGCTCCATCTTATCAAAGACAACATGTTTCGCTCCGCCCCGTTTTGCAACAAGTTCAAACATCTCTCTCGGATCCTTGAAATGTTCATTAGAATCGGCTCGCGCCACAAACATCAGCCAGGGGATGGAGAGTAGGTAGCCCAAAACATAAAGGGTGGCAGAAAGCCCTTTGTGGTGGATCAGGTTATAAGTCCACGCGCCGACGCGGGGATTCACCAGATAGCCGAGCATGCTCAAGTCGGGCGCAAAGAACCACAGGGCGTACCAGCCCCATCCGTAATCCAATCCAGAAAAAAGAAAAAGCGCGAGACCGAACAAAAAGAGTTCTTCGAGTTTGAGCAGGTTTTTCATGTGGAGTTCCTGTGGATAACTTTCCGATTTTGAGGGCAACTACTGTTGATAACCCCTGATTTTCTGTGGATAACCCTGTTGGAATTGTGTGTAAAACCCGTCCAAACCAGTGGAGAAATCGGGGAGAGGACGCCCCAGATCTGTGGACAGTTTGTGGACAGACAGCCATAAATTGTGGGAACGTTTGGCGGTCAGCCCCGACCTTTCGACGGATTGCGGCGCAATGAGGCTTTCTCTCAGCCCGAACTTGCGCGCCACCTCCACCCCGAACTGATACTTGTTCATCGGCTGCGCGCCAACCACATGATATAAGCCGTGCAAATCTTTTTCGAGCATGGCAGTGAGGGTTTGCGCAAGGTGGTTGACCCACATCGGGCAGAAGATGACATCGGTAAAGCCGTTGACGGTATTGCCCTTGCTCAAGTTGTTGACAAAGAATTCACCGAGGCTTCTATATCCGCTCAACGACCAGCCGAAGAAGTTGACGCGTGCAATGATGGCTTGCGGGTTGGCCTCTTGCACGGCTCTTTCTCCCTCGAGCTTGGTCTGTGAGTAGATGCCTTGCGGGTTGGGAACATCATCTTCGGTGTATGCACCTTCTTTTGTACCGTCAAAGACCGCATCGGTGGAGAGATGGACGAACTTGATATTTCGCTCGGCACATGTCGTTGCCAGTTCACGCGGCAGGTCTGTGTTGAGGATTTTCGCCTGGTCGGGATGTCTCTCGCACTCGTCGAGGTTCGCCAGCGCGGCACAGTTGATCACCCAATCGGGCCGGGTCGAATCCAGCATTGGCTCGAATGCATTGGTATTGAAAAAGTTAGTTTTGATCACCTGAAACGGAGCAGATTTCAACCTGCCGCGGTCCACGCCAATGACCTCATGCCCGCGTGTTACCTCAAGTGCGAGATTAATACCAAGAAGACCACTTGCTCCAGTTATAAATATTTTCATGATTCAAGTTCCATGTGTCAGGTTCCAAGTTTCAAGTTAAGGGTTTCAAATTCCAAGTGTCACGTTTTATGTATCATGAGGTTGTCGCTGGTTTATTGGGGCGGCGGGGATTTTTCAGGATGCCCTTTCTTCAATCCGCCGATGATGGCTTGAATCTTTCTGGCTTGGTCGTAATGAGTTTTGAAAGTTTCATCCTTGACATAGTTTGCATCCAAAGCAACATAGAGTAAAGATTGCACTTCAACAGCGGAACGACGTGCCATTCCTAGAAAACGGGCAAACTCCACAGTAGATTCATTATCAAATCCTTCCGCAATATTGGCCATGGAAGAAACAGCGGCTCTTTGGATTTGATCCTTCAATCCAAAATCCTTGGAAAACAATCCGTCCGATGTTATTTTGTAAATCATCCTCACCAGCTTACGCGCTTCCTGCCACGCAATCAAATCTTCAAACTTCGTTATTGCAGTCATGTTGTACTCCTTTGGAATAAACGTGAATTCGACAAAAACATGAAACGTGAAACGTGAACGTGAAACTTTCTACCCTTCCAACTTCCCCTGCTTGAACAACTCTTCAAACGGCGCGACGAATTCCTTGATTCCCTCGATATCGAGCCATTCGGAGTTGTTATCGCTCGTGTAGGTGAAACCTTCAGGGAGCGGCTTGCCTTTGTCCTTCCATGAATAACCGAACCAGGTCGCTTCGGCGGGTTGGATGACGTACATCCTGTCGAGTTCGATGGTATGACGGGCTTCATCGTCCGAGATCAGGTCTTCGTGCAGTTTTTCGCCGGGACGGATGCCAATGATATTGATCTCCGCATTCGGCACGATGGCCCTGGCAAGGTCAACAACTTTTGTGCTGGGGATCTTCGGCACGAACACTTCTCCGCCTTCCATCTGTTCGATACAGTCAATTACAAATTGGACACCCTGCTCCAACGACAGCCAGAAGCGCGTCATACGTTCATCCGTGATGGTGACGGTGCCGTTCTCGCGCTGTTTGAGGAACAACGGCACGACCGAACCGCGACTCCCCACCACATTCCCGTATCGGACGCACGAGTAGCGGGTCGCCGTCCCCGCGGCATACGCGTTGCTTTGAACGGTCAACTTCTCAGCGGCGAGTTTGGTCGCGCCGTAGAGATTCGCGGGGCTGACAGCTTTATCCGTGCTGATGGTCATGACCTTTTTCACACCCGCATCCAACGCGGCCTCCACCACGTTCGCGGTGCCCATGATGTTGGTCTTGATGGCTTCCATCGGGTTGTACTCGCAGGCGGGCACCTGCTTCAACGCCGCGGCATGGACAACGATGTCCACGCCGTGCATTGCGCGGATGAGCCGCTCGCGGTCACGGATGTCGCCGATGAAATACCGCAGGGACGGGTGGTTGAATCCGCCCACCTGCATTTCGTGCTGTTTCAACTCATCGCGGCTGAAAATGATGATCTTCTTCGGCTGTTTTTCCGCCAGCAGCGCCTGCGTGAACTTCTTGCCGAAGGAACCCGGTCCCGCCGGTGATGAGTACGACTTGATTTTTCCAGTCCATAGTTTCTCCTCATGTCATTGCGAGCGACTGATAGGGAGCGAAGCAATCTCAACTTGCGAAAGGAGATTGCTTCGTCGGGCTTTGCCCTCCTCGCAATGACGGATGGTTATTTTATCGCTTCAAACAAACCAGAATCTTTCGTGATAAAGATCCTGCCTTTTTCCTTCAACTCTTTTTCCAGATCAATTTGAAGTTTCGCAAATTCATCTTCCGAAAGTTCACCTGCCCGGATCCCTGAACGAAAGTAAGCGATCAGCGGTTCCAGTTCGGTCACGTGCAGGTTGTCTTCATAACGAGACAGCCTCACATTTGGGAAAAACGGTTTCAGTTGATCCAGTCCATTTTCGAGCGTGAAAAGATTGGCGAACGACTCCCAAACTTCACTCTTGCGAATCTGCCGAAACCAGTCCGTGATCTCCTTCAAATGGTTATCACCGACGGTTGTCGCAAAAAAGCGACCGCCTGTTTTCAAAACACGCTTGATCTCGGCAATCGCCTTCGGTCTATCAGGGACATGATACAGCATGTGATTGGCGATGACCGCATCGAACGTCTCATCTTCAAACGGGATTGCCTGCGCGTCGATCTCTTTGAACTTGTAGTTGCGTCCAGTGACGACCAGGTTTCTCCACGCTGAATCAAGCATCCCTGAGGAAAGATCCGAGAGGGTGATGTCCCAAGTGGAAGGGATTCGGCTGGCATTCTCCTTCCACAAATATCCAGGTCCACAGCCCAACTCCAATATCTTTGCGTTGACTGGCAGATCAAGGATATGGTCAAAGACCCAATTCATCCAACCATAGGGATTCGTGCTGAAGCGTTGATGGATCAAGACTCGCGCGTTGAGGTTGGTCGCATCCTTGTATTGGTCGGTCTTGAGGTAATTGCTGGTCGGTGAATTTTGACATCTGGTTGAAACAGGGCGGGAAAACCCCGCCCCTACTCTCCATTCTCTACTTTCTAATAACGATCAATGGATATTGTCCGTTCTCGCCGAAGAAGCGCGGAAAAGTTTCCTCGAGCCAAAAGACCAGGCGCAGATATGCCCTGCCGCCGAACTGCGGACGCACGAACCAGCGCATGAAGCGCGGACTCAAACTGCGCCACGGATGAATCTCAAATTTCACAACGCCCTTCAGTTCATTCTTTAACCAACGCGGCGTCATCTTTTCGACGAACGTACCCGTCTGATCTTCATTGGAAGACCAGTCTTTTTTCTTTTTCGCAGAGCGCCCTGTGAGTAAACGCCCTAGTGCAATGAACGGTTCCGCCAATTTCATCAGCAAGGGATTGTGCCAACCGTTGATGATCGCTCCGCTTTTGCCCGGTTTCAACACGCGGGTCAACTCCATATAGGCGCGTTTGTGTTCGGTCAACGGCAGGTGATGGATCGTGTGCATGGACACAACACCATCAAAGGCGTCAGGCTTGAACGGCAGGCTGGCGATGTCTGCGACGACGAACAGGCCTTTATCACCAAGTCTGGTTCGGGCTTCTCTCAATGCCGTGATGGAAATATCCGCGCAGAGGCGGTACTTGTAATCTTCGGAATAAGTCAAATACTCAGGCCACTGCACGGGACCCGAGCCCGCGTCGAGCAGGATGTCGCCGCTGGGGGCGAGATGCCGCTTCACGCGCATGTGGCATTTGTGAATATACTCGCGCGAAACGGGACGCAAGTCCTCGTAACGGGCGTTCTGGTACAACCCGTCACCGACCTGCGACCAGCCGATCTGGTCATAAAACTCGCGCACTTGTTGTTTGGTGTTTTCTGCCATGTGTTGTTTCCGAAGGGGCACAGCAATACAAGTAAAGGATTTTGTCCATTGTGACTCGCTGTGCCCCTACAAAATCATTTCCACGTAAACGGTTCACCGACCAGAAACTTGAACGTATCGCCAAAGTGCTGTCATGCCTTCATCGCCTAAGACTTTGTTCAGGGGCCATACTTCAAGGTCGTCCCAGAAGTTCATCAGACGCCACGGGAACGGACGCGGATATTCAAAGAAGAAACGATAGGCATAATTCCATGCTTTTGCAGTTTGTTCTTCGCTTAGGCGATGACGCGGGCAAATTCGACAAGACCTTTTCGAGCGTGGAGAAGTATTCATCCCAGGTGTTCGGGTCCAGTGTGAAGCCGCGGCGACGATAATGCGTCTCGCCGCAGGAGATGACAGGGATGCCGTTCATGGCGGTCTCGACGCCGACGGTGGTTGTGTATGCCAGTCCCAGATCCGCGATCTCGATCAGGTCATAGGTGTTGACGTTATCCAACGCGCCGATGACGTGGATATGGCTGGGGATCTCCGGCAGCGCCTCGCGCACGACCGTCCCCATGGATTTAGCCTGCGGGACGATCTTCTCCCCAGGATGGATTCTCACAACCAGTTGCACATCAGTCCGCTTTGCAAAATACTGGACGGTCTTTGTGATCCATTCAGACATGGATTCGGCGAAGATATTTCGCCCCAATGTGAGACTGTCACCCAACACGTTCGCAGCAAGCAGGACAACGGGGCGGTTGTCCAAGCCCAAAGCTTTTTTCGTCGTCTCAGCCCCCTGCGCTGATACGTATTGCCAAAGCCGCTTGGACTTGCCCCACACACGAGCGCCACGGCGGGCGTTCTCAAGGTCAGCGAGGCGTTCGTACATTTCATCGGTCATCGGCAGAGAGCAGCGGTCACGGACGAGGTAATCCGTGTCCTGCCGCATGATGGATGTGTTTTGCGCCAGCCAGATCTGTTCGCGTTGGTCATTGAATTCAAATGTCACAGCGGGGATGTTCAAGTGACGCGCCACACGGAAAACGATTCCCATTTCGAGGATCAAGCCGTTGGGTATAAGGACGACATCAGGCTTGTTGACTTGCATCCATTCCAAGGCGGCGAGGGCGGCAAACGTATTGCGCTTGACACGAAGATCGTAGAGGGCTTTGTCGCCCGCGTTGGATAAGTCCACTTCTTCGCGCATGAGCGTGTATTGGGCGTCCCACAGGGAGACCTCTGCAATGTCAGCGTGGAGAGAGGCTGGTAAAGCAGAAGCAGTTTTCAGGTCCAGGAAAGAGGCGTGCTGAATGTAGGGAACAAGCGACTTAAGAGCGTCCCGTGTATGAAGTCCGCGCTGCTTCTGAGTCAGTTTATCCTTTTCCTTATGCCATTCGGAGTAGGGAAGGGTCAACAGCGTGACCTTGTGACCGAGTCCCGCAAGCGTGAGAGAGATGTACGCGGCTTGTTCGATCCAGTAATGAAGCGTGGCAAAGAAGAGAATTTTTTTGCCGGGCTTGGCGTTTTCAATGAAAGGTTTTGCCTGCGCCACACCATGCGGCAAGGACTTTTGTAGCTTCGAAAGATTGTAGTGATCCTTGCGGGCGCGATTCTTTTGCCGAAGTGAGTAATCCAGTTCGGCGGCGAGCGGCAGTTCGCCTAGAAAGTTGCGGAGGGAGTTTTTATTGAGCATGGTTTTTGAACCGCGAAGCGCGCAAAGAGCGCGAAGGTTTTAAAGATTTTCTTTGCGGACTTGGCGCTCTTAGCGGTTAATCTTAATCAATTTTCTCGATCTTCCAATTCAAACGCGGGACGCACGGGTCCCTGACGGAGTTCAGCCCATTGCATGCCGGGCGCGCCGGAAATATCCACGTTGAACGAAAGCGCGTTCTCGTCCATGAAATAGCGCTTCACGCCGAACGAGCTGGCGTTCACGCCCAGCGAGTAACGACCTTCGTTGAAAAAGTCAGCAGGGATTTCGCAGCGGCTGACGTACCGTCCCGCCTGGCGCGTGCCAAACTGTTCGTATTGCTCTGGGTCGTCGGTGTCGAAGGCGGTGAACACATATTCGCCGCGCATCGTGCTGAGATACATACCCACGCGCAGACCTGTGATGGGCGCGTTGAGTTGATACTCGCACTCGACTGTCAGGGGCTCGGTGGAGCGGATCGTATCCACGACCTTCCCGCCTCTATCTTTAAGTCGAATTGCCACAGGTCTAAAGGGCTCGCTCGCCGCTGGGATATCATCCGCCTCCCAAACGCGCTGGCCCGATTCCGCCTGCCCCGACGAGAGATAGAAGTCAACGGCTTCAGTCGTGGGCGCGCGCTTGATGAGTCGCCCCTTTTTCAAAACGATCGCTTCCTGCGTGAGGCGCAGGATGGCAGACATATTGTGACTCACAAACAGGACCGTACGTCCCTGTTGTGCGACATCGTTCATCTTGCCGAGACATTTGCGCTGGAATTCAGCATCGCCCACTGCAAGGACTTCATCCACAACGAGGATCTCTGGTTCCAGGTGTGCTGCGACCGCAAATGCAAGGCGCAGATACATGCCCGAAGAATATCGTTTGACAGGCGTATCGATGAATTGACCGACTTCAGAGAAGTCCACCATCTCATCGAATTTCTTGTCGATCTCGGCACGTTTCATTCCCAGGATCGCGCCGTTCATATAAATGTTCTCGCGACCCGACAACTCAGGGTGAAACCCCGTCCCCACTTCCAGCAGGGAACCAACACGTCCGCGCACAGAGACCGTGCCGACGGTCGGCTCAGTGACACGCGACAGGATCTTGAGAAGCGTGCTTTTGCCCGCGCCATTGCGTCCAACGATGCCAAGCACCCTGCCCTCTTCAAGGTCAAATGAGACATCATCCAGCGCCCAGACAAAGTTCTGATTGCTGCGGCGTTCCGATTTGCCGACCAGCGCCTTGGCTATCCGCACGGGCGCGTAGACCGTGTCCATGATCACGTCGCGCAGCATGTTGTAGCGGAACTTCGTTCCGCCGCGCCGATCTGGTATCGTTTGCCGAGGTTTTTGACTGAAATAGCGGTTGTCATAAAGTCTCATTACCGTCATTGCGAGGAGGGCGAAGCCCAACAAAGCAATCTCCCTCACCGTGTTGGGGATTGCTTCGCCGCCTTCGGCGTCTCGCAATGACGAGGGGGTTATAT
Source organism: uncultured Chloroflexia bacterium (assembly GCA_963718215.1). Classification (GTDB taxonomy): domain Bacteria; phylum Chloroflexota; class Anaerolineae; order Anaerolineales; family Villigracilaceae; genus Defluviilinea. The sequence continues at coordinate 186,880 of CAVQYK010000020.1, read as the reverse complement.
CGTATCTGCAAAAGTTTTTTCCATGCTTCTGAAGTAGAAAAGTCCCGAGATGAAGATCAGAACGGAAATGCCAGCCGAAATCCACAGAGCATGATGTCAGGTCCGTTGCCTGTGCCGAGCAATGCCCAGCGGAAGCCGTTGACCACGCCCGTCATCGGGTTGAGAGATAGAACGATCTGCCATTTTTCCGAGAGGTTCGAGAATGAGTAAGCAACAGGCGTGGCAAAAAGCCAGAATTGAGTGAGGAATGGCAATGCCTGGTTCACGTCGCGGTATTTCACATTGATGGCGGAAAGCCACAACGCCACGCCCAACGCCGTGACGATCGCCAGTAACAGGAACAGCGGCAGTGTCCACAACAGGTTCCATGCGGGTGTCACACGGAAATAGAACATCAAAACGATCAGGATCACAAACGCGATGGCAAAATCCACCAGGCCCGCAAAAACAGATGACATTGGCAGGATCAGGCGCGGGAAGTAGATCTTTGTGACCATGTTATTGTGCGCCACCAGTGATCGGGCACCCTGGTTCAGCGCGGTGACGAAGAGTCCCCAGGGCAATAGGGCCGTAAAGGAGAATATTTCATACTGAACGCCGTCCGTTGCCAGTTTCGCGACCCTGTCAAATACAAACGTGAACACGAGCATGTTCATCACAGGCTGGATGACCGCCCATGCCATGCCCAACAGGGTCTGTTTGTATTTCACCTTGATATCGCGCCAGATCATGAAAAAGACCAGTTCGCGATACGTCCACAGGTCGCGCAGGTTGAGCGCGGCAAGCCCCGTGGAGGGTTTGATGTAGATGGTGGTGGGTTCGTGTTTTACTATTTCGGTCATAATATTATCCGTCATTGCGAGGAGGGCGAAGCCCGACGAAGCAATCTCCGTAATATTCTTGGGGATTGCTTCGGGCTAACGCCCTCGCATTGACGCTACTTGATTTTGTCCCGATTCGCCTTGAACCACTCGATCGTGCGCCGCATCCCTTCCTCGAACGGGACCTGCGCGCTCCAGCCGAACAATTCCTTTGCGCGGCTGACGTCGAGTCCGCGGCGGGGCTGACCGTTGGGCTTGTCCGTCTGCCAGACGAGTTTGCCTTCGAAGCCGGTCATCTTGACGATCATCTCGCTCAGATCCTTGATGGAGATCTCATACCCAGAACCAAGGTTGACGGGCTGATCGCCGTTGTATTCTTCCGCGGCAGTGACAATGCCATCGGCGGCATCTTCCACATACAGGAATTCGCGCGTCGGGGAGCCATCGCCCCAGACGGGGAGTTCTCTGTCGCCGTGTTCGCTTGCCTCCACTGCCTTGCGGATCAATGCAGGGATGACATGTGATGAGGCAAGATTAAAGTTGTCACGCGGACCGTACAAATTCACAGGCAGGAGGAAGATGGCATTAAAACCATATTGCTGGCGGTATGCCTGCGCCTGCACGAGCATCATCTTCTTGGCGAGCCCGTACGGGGCGTTGGTCTCTTCAGGATAACCGATCCACAGGTCGTCTTCCTTGAAGGGCACAGGCGTGAACTTGGGATACGCGCAGACCGTGCCAATGGCGACGAATTTACCAACGCCGTTCTTGTATGCCTGGTGCATCAACTCCACACCCATCATCAGGTTATCGTAGAAGAAGTCGGCGGGATGCTCGCGATTGGCGCCGATGCCGCCCACGTTCGCCGCGAGATGGATGATGACCACATTCTTCGGGTCAACATCCATCAATGTGTCCGCATACAGCCTGCGTATATCGTTCGGATCAACGAGATTGTAGTTCTCGATGCGCGGAATGAAGATATCCGTCGCGCCGCGTTGTTTAAGTTCGTCGATGACGAATGAGCCGAGGAAGCCCGCTCCACCGGTGACAATGACACGCTTGTTTTGCCAGAAATTTTCAGACATGGTTTCTCCTGTAGGTTTTCGTCATTGCGAGGAGCGAACGGTGGTAAGCGACGAAGCAATCTCCTATTTGACCTGGGGATTGCTTCCCAAAGGTCGCAATGACGGAATGCTATTGAACTATAAACTGCGCATTCCTATAATGCGCATCAGTTGGGTTTTGAATGATCCCCGTTTTCAAGGCAAACAACAACTCACGGATGCCGTCGTCCACATCGAGCGTGGTGTCGAAGCCAAGCACGTTCTTGATCTTCGCAAATGACACGGTGATGTCACGCATATCACCGCCGAAGGTCAGGTCTTTGTATTCAACGATCGTTTGCGGCATGCGCTTTAGAACGAGCCGCACGATATCATCCTTTGAATAATTGCCGTTGTCTGTCCCTAAATTGAAGACCTGTCCGCGGATCTTCGATTGCTCCGCCTCAAGTCCCGTGATGACGCCGCGCGCCACGTCACGGATGTGCACGAACGAACGCGAATATCCGCGCTGGTAGATGATCAACTCACGCCTGGTGAACGCCTCCAGCACGAACTGGTTCACGATCAGGTCAAAGCGGGTGCGCGGGGAGATGCCATACAGCGTGGCGAAGCGGAACAGCAACGGCGCGCAGGATGCATCCTTTTGCGAGAGTAAAAACTCTTCAGATGCGATCTTGGTCTCTGCATAAAGCGATTGCGGATTCAACGGGGATTCTTCGGTGACGGGCTTGCCATTCTCGGACAAGCCATAGTTGCTGTATGTGGACGCGAACACGAATCTTTCCACGCCCAAATCTGATGCCTGCCCGAAGACCATTTTCGTGGCATCGACGTTGTACTTCCAAGCCACCTGTTTGCCGACAGCCTGACAGGCAGGAAATCCCACGATTGCAGCGAGATGGATGATCGAATCGGGCTTCTGCCAGTTATCCTTGACCGCGTCTTTGACAGCGCGCGGCTCGGTCACATCCGCTTTGACGAAGTGGAAGTTGGGATGGTGAAGGAACGGCACCAGCGACTCCCCGCCGAAGAGCAGAAAGTCAAGGACGGTGACGCGGTAATTAAGGCGGAGCAGTTCCGAGGTCAGGAGAGAACCGATATATCCAGCGCCTCCCGTGATCAGGATATGGCGATCCGTCATTTATTCCTCCATCCGTAATTGCACTTTGAATCCGTCCACCTGCAGGGCGGGGGCGTCTTTGTCGGTCACGACCTCGATGCCCTGTTCGATGCAGGTCAGGCGGCAGATATCCACCACGTCGCCCTTGCCGAGGATGCGGACGCGGTTGTAGCCTGCTTCCTGCACTTTGGCGAGGTGTTCCTTCACGCGCTGGCGGGTTCTGCGGTAGATCGAAAAGGAGCGCTCGACATAATCGACCGCGAGGCGGGCGCGCAGGGCAATGCCCTCGGGCGTGATGATGTAACGCAGTTTCTTGCGCTCGGCACGCGTGGCTTTGACGTATCCTTTTGCAATGAGACGCTTGAGATGCCAGTTGACCGTGCCGACAGCCACGCCGAGCTGCGTGGCAAGGGCGGACTGGTTTACGTCGGGGTCGTTTTCGATCTTTTCGAGCAGGGTTAGCTCGCGGAGTTCTTCGTTTGCAGTTTCCATGGTTTCAAAATTCAGTGACTGAATTATAACCGAGAATGGAGGGCTGTCAAACGGGGAAAAAGAATTGGTGGTCGAGTACCGCGAAGCGGTGTATCGAGACCACCAATGACAAGTGAAGATGAAATCGTATGATGTGGTCTCGATACATTCCTCGCTAACGCTCGGATTTACTCGACCACCATTTGAAACTACGCAAACTGCTCCAAATTGACCGCCACGAGCGGGAGCGCCTCATCCACGAATTTTTCGAGGGCGGGGCGTTTTTTCAGGTGACTGTAATGGGACGCGAGTCCGTAGATCGCCCAGGTGGCGACGGTGGCGGGGATGTCGGTTGGGAGTTTGGAATTTCTCAGCCAGTAGGATAACAGATCAAAGATCTGTTTCTTGATGGTGCCTTCCACCAGCGATTCGAATTGCTGGTGCGGCTGGGCGCAGTCGCTGTGCAGGTGGGAGATGAACTCACACACGGCCAGGATCAGGTTGCGCAGGTTGTCAGGGGAGTAACTGCATACGTTCAGGGTCCGCTTTTCGATCTCGCCCATGAACATCTGACTGATGGAGTAGTCCAGCAGGGCATATTTATCGGGGAAGTGGGCGTAGAACGTGGCGCGGTTGACCTCGGCTTTGTCGGTCACATCCTGCACGGAGATGGATTCGAATCCCTTCTCGGCGAGGAGAGACTCGAAGGACCGCAGGATCAAGCCTCGGGTGCGTCTGACGCGGGGGTCCAGTCTGGCTTCCGCTTCTTTGGGGTTTGACAACATTTTCGCTCCAGTGTTGTTTATCCAACAGTTCAAACTCTTTGTTGGTTGACTTTTGAGGAAAGATTGGTAAACTACGCAACATCTGTTGTTTAGAATACAACTGTATAATATCACTCAACTCAAGGAGAGTCAAGATGAACATAACAATCATTGGTGCTGGCAACATGGGACGCGGTATCGGAACCCGCGCGGTGGCGGGCGGACATTCCGTCACGTTCGTGGATGCGAGTCCCGAAACGGCTGAGAAAGCCGCGGCGGACGTGCGGGCTTCGGCGAAAAATGGCGCGACGGTTTCCGCTGCCCCTCTCGGCGACGTGCAACTCGGTGACGTGGTGGTGCTTGCCGTGTGGTATGGCACGAACATCGAGATCGCCAAGCAACTCGGCAATAAACTTGCAGGCAAGGTCGTGGTGGATATCGCCAACCCGCTGAACTCGACCTACGACGGGCTCGCCACCGCCCCCGAATTCATCCTCGGCGGAGGATTTGGCGAAAGCGATCCCGGACGGCGCGAAAGTGGTCAAGGCGTTCAACACGACGTATGCAGGCACGCTTCTTTCTGGAAGTGTAGCTGGTCAGCCGCTCGACGTCTTTATCGCCGGCGACGACGCGGACGCCAAATCCAAGGTCGCGCAGATCGTCACCGACGGCGGCATGCGCCCCGTGGACGCAGGTCCGTTGAGCCGCGCCCGCCAGATCGAAGGGATGCAGTTGCTGCACATCGTCACCCAGGGCACGCTTGGCACGAATTGGGGCAGTGCGTTGAAGATCTTGAGTTAATGTTGTCACTCAGGGCGACAGGTTCAAGAGAAAGGAAATTATGTTAGAGACCAAAACCACCATCAAATTAATACCCAACAACGAGTTTGCAAAACTAGCCAGTGACGCGCAGATCGAACGCGTTGCCAAAGCCCTCGAAGCCAACGGCATGAAGACATTAATCGCCGAAAACGGAGAGGAGGCAAAACGGCTGGTGCTCGACCTCGTGCCGCAAGGCGCGGAAGTCTACGCCAACCAGTCCAAAACACTGGAAAAGATCGGCTTGACCGACGAATTGGACAAGTCGGGTCGGTACAACGCGGTGCGCCCGAAAGGTGTTCTCGCTGGATAGAAAGACCCAGGCGAAAGAGATCCGCAAACTGCGCTCCAGCCCGGACTATATCGTCGGGAGCGTCCATGCCATCACCGAGTCCGGTCAGGTGCTGACCGCCTCCGGCGGCGGGAGTCAACTGGCTCCGTACGCGTATGGCGCGGCGAAGGTCATCTGGGTGGTCGGGGCGCAGAAACTGGTCAAGGATTTGGACGAAGGTTTCCGCCGCATCGAGGAATACAGTTATCCGCTGGAGGATGCCCGCATGTATGCGGCGTACAATGCGCACAGTTCGGTCAACAAGATATTGATCGTCCAGCGCGAGGCGCCGGGGCGGATCACGGTCGTTTTGGTGAAGGAAGAACTCGGTTTTTAGCCGAAATATCAGTGGAAAGATTCCAGCACGTTTCTTCGTCTGATTGCAAGTGGAGACAGATCATGAGCGTTTTACCCAATTCAGAGACCAAAACCGAGTTTTCCATCCATCCCAAGACCCAAATGGGAGCCATCTCCCTCAAGGTGGCGAATCTCGACAACCAACTCGAGTTCTACCAAAAGGCGCTGGGATTCAAACTCCACTGGCGCGAGGGGAATAAGGCGGGCTTGGGCGCGGGCAGAAATGATTTTCTCCTGCTCACAGAAGAACCCAATTTGAAAAAATATCGTGGCGTGACGGGTTTGTACCACGTGGCATATCTCTTCCCCAATCGCCGCGAACTGGCGATTGCAATCGCACGCCTGTTCGCCATCAAATATCCCAACTCCCCCACCGACCACATCATGACCAAGACCACCTACCTCGACGATCTCGAGGGGAACGGCATCGAACTCTACGCGGAATCGCCCGAAGACGGCACATTGAAATTTGTCAACGGCAGGTACGAGGCCTCTCGCACCGACGGCTCCTGGAGCGACGGGCGCGAAGCGCTGGACGTGGAAGCCCTGTTCAAGCATATTAAGGAAGACGACCGGCTGGATGCACCCGTCCCGTCTGACTTGAAGATCGGGCATGTGCACCTGCACGTCCGCGATGTGGACGAGGCGATCGATTTCTATCACGGCATCCTCGGTTTCGATGTGATGGGCGTGGCGAAACAATTCCAGATGGGATTTGTCTCCGCGGGCGGATACCATCACCACCTCGGACTCAACACCTGGCAGGGACGCGGCGCTCCGCCGCCTCCGCCAGACGCTGTGGGTTTGCGTTACTACACCATTGACTTCCCCGACCAAAATGCCTACGATGAGGTCGTGGCCCGGGTGGACGCGGCAGGCATCCCGTCGAATCAGACCGAGGCGGGGCTGCTCTTGCACGATCCGTCACAGAATGGCGTCATCCTGCGTGTGGCAAAGTAAATCAAATCCTGAGACATCCGAAATCGAAAAGGTTTCGGATGTTTTGATTCATGCCGCTTATAAAACTCTAATGAATTTCACTTCGTGTTCATGCTACAATTTTTTCATTATGAACACCGCACGACCTCCCTGCTAAGCCTTAATTCCTGAAGCCCTTCGGGCTGATTTTGCGCTTCCCCTAACCCGTAAAAAACCCACACCCGACGATCTCGACGGTGCCTGACGCACACGTCTTTTTTCGTTTAAGCGCGCCCGCGGTCCGCCCCGCTCCAATCTGTCTCGCTTCATCAACTCGACAGATTGGAGGTTTCTCATGGAAACAATTCGGGGCAGGACGCCCCATGCTTTGGACTCAATTGAACTGGCCGCGCGACTCGCAAACCATCAACGCATCCTTCTGGACCTGGGAACTGGTGACGGCAAATTCGCCTTCCACCACGCCCGGACCTTTCCCAGCCATTTCGTTATCGGCGTGGACGCGTGCCGCGAAAACCTGCGCGAATATTCACGCGCCAAACTGCCAAACCTGCTCTACATCATCGCCGGCGCGCAGGAACTGCCGCGCGAACTGAATGGACTGGCCTCACACATCACCATCAACTTCCCGTGGGGCAGCCTGCTGGAAAGCCTGTTGAACGGCGACCCAAGATTGATACGCGGACTCGAATCCGTTTCGCGTTCTGCCGCATCCATTGACATACGTCTCAACGGCGGCGCATTGACCGAGGCCGGAACGACCCTCGAGAACGGGGCATGGACCATTCACAACAACCTGCTGCGGGCTGGCTGGCAAATCAAGGCTCCTGTTTCACTGGATGTTTGCGCTTTGCGTAAATTCCCCAGCACCTGGGCAAAACGTCTCGCCTTCGGGCGTGATCCGCGTGCAATTCAATTGAGCGGATGCATATAACAAAGTAGGTCACGCATAATGCGTGACCTACGCTCTTAATTCAGCACTTTCAACACGTTCCGCCCTGCCGCGCCGCTGACTCCCCCTCCGCCGTGGACTCCGCTTCCGCACAGATAGAGGTTGTCGATTGGCGTCTTGTGGTTCGACCAGCCCGGGATCGGACGCATGAACAGGAACTGGTCGAGCATGAGTTGACCGTGGTTGAGGTCGCCTTCGGTGAGACCGTAGGTTTGTTCAAGGTCGAGAGGCGTGATGGATTTGCGATTTACGATTGACGATTTCAGATTGGGGAAGTATTCCGCGAGTGTGTTTATTGCCAAGTTTTCGATGGTGTCACTTGCCAAGTTCCAAGTGCCATGTTTCAAGTTGTATGGAGCATATTGGAAGTGGATGGAAACCACATTGCCAGAAGTCGTCACTTCGAGATACGGCTTCTCGGAGATTTCGCCGTACTTCGCGGCGTCGTAGGCTTTCTCCAGATACTTGATTGATGGGGCAAGGACCAGTGTCCCGTCAGGGATGCCGTGACTGCCGTCGGTCAGCAAATGAACCTTCGCAACCGATCCGCGCATTTTGATGGATTGGACATGCCAGACGAATTCGGGCGGCAGTTCGCGCGGGCCGACCAGCTTGAGCAGGGTGTGTTTCGGGTCTGCAGACGAGAGAATGACATTTGCAGAAATCTCTTCGCCGTTCGCAAGAACAACGCCCCTGGCAACCTGATTTTCAACGCGGATGCCTGTCACCTCGGCTTCGGTACGGATCTCGCCGCCCAACGCCTCGACCGCCTTCGCCAGCGCAGAGGTGATCTCGCCCGCCCTGCCCACATTGACATGCGCCAGCCCGCCGCGATTCAGCCAGTTGTGGATGAGGGTGTAGCCTGTGCCAGCGCCCATCGGTCCGAGCGTGAAGCCGTGGATGCCGAGCGAGGCAACGGCGGCTTTAACAACTTCGGACTCGAAATATTCCTCCACCAGTTCCTGCGCGGTCATCGGCAGGGCGCGGATGAAGTTGAGCATGTCCTCGCGGCCGGCGAGCCGCAGTTCGAGTCCCAACTCCAGCAAATCGTATCCTTCGCGGATATTGAAATTCTTCGGTAACCGAGGCATGATGGTTGCATAAGCAAAATCAAGAATGCCCGCGGCTTTATCCATGAAGCGGACGAAGCCGCTCCAGCGCGCCGCATCCTTTTCGGAGAAGGGTTTGATGGCTTCGGCGGCTTTGGCAGGGTCGGCGTCCAGGACGAGGTGGTTGGAATCCGCCTGGAGGGAGATGAAAGCCGGGCGGGTCGAGGCAGGCTGAAGTCCGTGCGAAGCGAGTTTCAGGCCTTTGACGATGTCTGGGCGCAGTGTCCCTCCCGTCCAGACCGGGTCGAAGGCGGAGCCGTCGTCGAAGGACTCGGTCAGGACCGAACCGCCGGGGATGGCGCGGCGCTCGAGGATCAGAACTTTTTTGCCCTTTTTCGCAAGATACGCGGCGGCGACCAGACCGTTATGCCCCGCGCCGATGATGATGGTGTCGTAGTGGTTTGTCATGGAGATTTCCTTGTGTGGATTATAGATGATGTCTCACTGGCCTGCCAGCCTTGACAAATCCATCCCCCGGTATATACTCACTCAGTGACTATGTCATCCGATCAACGCCGCACCAGCGGACTTTCACCTGAATATGCCTTGTTGGGGTTTTTGAGCCAATCGCCGACACACGGGTATGAACTTCACCAAAAACTGCTCGGGCATCTGGGGGAGATCTGGCACGTCAGTTTGAGCCAGACGTACAACATCCTTACGCGACTCGAAGAGCAGGGGTTTGTTCAAGGGACAACCCAGGAGCAGGAAAAACGCCCCGCCAGGCGCCGCTTTCAGTTGACCGCCGCGGGACGCGAGCGTTTTGAGGCGTGGATGTCGTCCATCTCTGCCTGCAGCGTGCGCGCGATCCGCGTCGATTTCATGACGCGGCTGTATTTCCTGCATGCCCGCAACCCTGCCGAGGCGCTCAAAGCCATGCAGGCACAAACAGAAGCCCTCCAGGCGCATATTGTCAGGCTGAAGGAACGCCTGGACGATATCGATCCCCGTCTCACTTTCAATCGCATGGGGATGTCGCTGCGAGTGCGCCAATTGGAAGCACTGGTCGAGTCATTGAACGAATGGAAGTCACAGATACTTGACACCCCCCAGGAGATCTTGTGAAACGCCTCCCTGCTTTCTTCATGCGCGCATTTGCGCTGATGCTTTTGTTGACAACACCCGCCTGCGCCACGGCACAATCCCAGACTGCAAACGAACCCGTCGAATTGACCGTTGCCGCCGCCGCCGATCTGCAATTTGCCTTTACGGAGATCGGGATGTTGTATGAGCAGGAAAGCGGAAACAAGGTGACGTTTGCGTTCGGGTCCACGGGACAGCTGGCCCAGCAGATCGAGAATGGTGCGCCCTTTGACCTTTTCGCCGCAGCCAATGTCAGTTTTGTGGAGGACCTTGCCGAAAAGGACCTGGTCTTGCCTGAGACGGTGGCCTTGTACGCGCGCGGGCGGATCGTTCTGGCGGTCAACCGTGAGGCGGGCGTGAATGCGACCACACTGGAGGATCTGCTGTCAGACAGGGTCACGCATCTTGCCATCGCCAATCCCGAACATGCGCCGTACGGTGTTGCGGCAAAGGAAGCCCTGATCGCGGCTGGCGTGTGGGAGCAGGTTGAAGGCAAGGTCGTTTACGGCGAAAACGTGCGCCAAACCCTGCAATTCGTCCAAACGGGCGACGCGCAGGCAGGGATCGTTGCCCTGTCCGTTGCCAACGTGCCGGAAATCACATGGACGCTGATCGATGACTCCCTGCACAATCCGCTGGACCAGGCACTTGCCGTTGTCACCGGCAGTCCCTACAGGCGGGAAGCGCAGGAATTTGCAGATTTCATCAACGGAGAGGTCGGGCGTCCCATCATGCAGAAGTACGGATTCGTCCTGCCGGGCGAAACGATCACAACGCCGGCGCCATAAATGAGCTATTCTCCGTTCGTTTTGTCGCTTTGGGTCTCATCATGGGCAGGAATGACCGCCCTCTTTCTGGGGACGATCATCGCCTGGGTTCTGGTCAAAGTTACGTTCAAGGGCAAGTGGATCGCGGAGGGGCTTGTCATGGCGCCGCTCATCCTGCCGCCGACACTGGTTGGATATTACCTGCTCACCCTGCTCGGTCAGCGCGGACTGGGTCCCTGGATCGAGCAGGTGTTTGGTTTCCGGGTCGTATTTTCGGTCCAGGGGGCGATCATTGCGGCAACGGTTGCCGCCCTGCCGCTGGTTGTGCAGACAGTCCAGGTCAGCATTGCTGCCATCTCACGCGAGATCGAGGAGGCGGGGCGCATTGACGGCTGTACACGCTGGGACCTGTTCTGGCAGATCGACCTGCCGCTCATCCGGCGCGGTCTTCTGGGGGGCGGAATCCTGGGCTTTCTGCGAGCCATGGGAGATTTCGGGACAACGCTCATGGTGGCTGGCAACATCCCAGGCAGGACACAGACCATGTCCATGGCGATCTATGACGCCGCCCAGGCAAATAACCTGTCGCTCGCCAACCAACTGGCGCTCATATTGTCGTCCATCGGGTTTGGGTTGATCTTCCTGGTCGTAAGACTTCGGCAAAATGCGGACGAAAATTCCTGAATGGATCAATTCCGACCAACCCATCCATTGTCCGCGAAACCTTAATCCACCTTCCCCTCCTGTACAAAACGGGTCAATTCGCTGACGCTCCATTGTTCCAGTCCCAGTTTTTCCACAGTTCGCCCGCGCCGCCAGTAGTCCGTGCGGTGGATGATGCTGGCGATCTGGATCATGCTCTCCATGCCGCGCACAGAGACGCCGTACCGTTTCCCCAACGATGCAATCGGTACAAGGCTCATTGGCACATCCTCAAAAAGATAGCGATGATTCAGGGTTGGTGGAGCTTTGATGCCGTAATAGCCGGGTTGGTTGTGGATGGCTTCGTGCAAGTCTGCGCCTGTGGTGTCGTAGGCGAGTTTCAACCACTCCAGAGCAGTGCGCGCGCGTATCCCCAACGAGGAGGCCACCGTCACACGCTCGCGGTCGAGCACCTCCAGCATGCGCGCCACCGACGGGGTGACACCGTCAATGTAGAACTGATAATCGCCATGCGTGGCTTCGATCCAGCCTGCGTTGAGCAACGTCAGCGCGGGATGGAAGATGGCACCCATGTTGTTCAGGCTGGTGTGCAGGACGTCCACGCCATCGAAGAATTGCGGATACGCATCCTTGATCGCGTCCAACACCAGTTGGGTGCGCGTGGCGGGCAATGCCGCCAACGGCAGGGCTTCCTTGATGCGGAAGATGCGCGCCGCAGCGGGACCGTCTGAACGGGAGGCATAGATGAACGTCTCCGCCTCGGCAATTGTGACATCCGCCGTACAGCCCTTGTTACGAATGACCATTGAGAATTCCAGCGCCCCGCAGGTGCGCCCCGGGTGCAGAAGAACGATCTGGTTATCGGCAAGATGCGGCGCCATGGTGGCGGCGACCTCGGCGTGCGCCGACGACGGCAGGACGACCATGATGACCTCCACCCCCCTGATCGCCTCGCCCATATCGTCTGTGACCAGCGCCAGTTTGCCAAAGCCGTGCGGCCCACCTTCGCCGCCGTCCAATTCGATGCCGCCGCGTTTTTTGATCACCTCGACGTGACTCATCGTGCGGTTGTACAGCGACACCTTGAACCCCATTAACGCCAGATGCGCCGCCATTGCCTTCCCGCCATGACCCGCGCCAACGACTGCAAAATTTGTTGTCATTGAAACCTCCTTTTGAATTTCGTAGGTCACGCTTGGAGCGCGACAGTCACGTTGAAAACGTGACCTACACTGTTAATTGGGCGATCCGTTTGCTCTCCGGGATCGGCTTTCCCTTATGATCCACTGCCACGCTTGCACCATTGACGATGCTCGTCCTGACCTCCCCACGCCCGAACTTGTTGTTGCGCAGTTGCGGTGCGTCCATGAGGCCGGAGGTCACTGCCCGGGTTAAGGTTGCGGCGTCCGTAAGCGGGTCGCCAGCCTCAGGTCCCGCAAGAGCCGAGATGGCTTCCAGCAAAAGGGTCGCATCCTTCACCAGTTCCTTTCGCCGTTTTGTGATGGCCTTGTCCGCGGTCATATCCGGCGCGCCACGTACAGCATTCTCAATTGCACGTCGCACGATCTTGCTGGCTTCGATGATGTCATCCGCCGTAGCAGCGTGATGCGCCTCGGTGTGACCAACGATGTGATAGATGTGTGGCTTGATCGCCATCTGAAGATAGGTCGCGGCGGCAAGATGTCCGCGCGCGGCGTCGGGGTCAAGCGGATGGGAGAGCAAGCCGATGCGCGATTGCTTCCACACCTTGAAGTTTTCGTTCTGCAATGGTTCGACCATATCAAGTACGGCCAGCATCTTCGCCAGGTCCATCGCATCCGAAAGCCCGGGCGGGCTGTTAAACATAAGTTGCGCGATGTAATCCTTCACGCCGAACGCGCGCGCGTTATATGCCGAAAGATACGCAGACACAACGAACACAACATCGGACGAATCGCGCATGCCCCAGTGATGCGGCTCATTCAACTCAACAGGGATGTTATGCGCGCCGTACCACTTCATCACGCTTTGATGCTCGCGGATCGAACCTTCGAGATCCCACGGTCCGCGCCCGTCCATTTGGTTGAACCAGAATAACGGGATGGCACACCACGCAATGTTGATCGTCTCCTTGTACATCTCGGCGAGTTTTATAAAATCATCGGTGCCCGAATATGTTCTCAGCATCGGGAAGTTGCCGCGCCTGCTCGCCTGATACAAAGCGCGATAATCGTCCGCCGAGCGCACAGGCACTCCGCCCGCGCCTTTTTGCCGCGGGTCCTGTCTTTCGGGATGAAAGAAATTTTCCTGCGCGTCCTGGTCGATGCCCAGCGAGATGACATCCAACGCCTGCGCATCGGCGATCTTTTCGATGCCAGCGATCGTATCTTCCATTGTGGGAAGACCAAAGTGATGACGCAGGATCGGATACGGGGACTTCCACTTAATGCGTTCAATCGTGGATTGGGGAAAATCCGCTTCACTCTGACCCGAAGCCTGTTGCCCCTTTTAAATAAGCAAGGACCGCCTCTGGCGGCTGACTGCCATCAAAGACGCGTTCGAAGAAGCCGATCTTCTCGACGCGTTCCGCCACCGGCGGAGTTCCCGCCAAACGCAAAGCGGACTCCACTCTCATGCAGATCCGATGCGGCTTCGGCAAATTCACCGAGTAAGCGTTCACCTGTCTCAGGCGTGAGTCGATATGAGACTCCCACCAGATCCGCTTTTTCGCGTTTGGCAACTTTGATCACTTCTTCGATCGGCACCGATGGACCGAGGAACACGGTGCGCCATCCCGGCCGATTCCGCGAGACGCAAAAAATTCGTCACGCCTGCCACATGGACACATTCACCCAGTGCTCCGGCAACAACTGTTTTTTGTTTCTTCATAATATTTCTCCTTTCGTTTTTGCTTGCCCCCTTAACATACGAACTGCAGCCCCACAAATTTTTATACCACAAAAATTTTCAGCTTTGGTTAATTCCCCGTAAACAAAAAGTGACTGTCATCCCGCAAAGCGCGGGATGACAGTCACTTCAACGCTTGTTATTTCATCTATTGAAAATACTGTAAAGCCAGCCTCAAACGATCCTCCACATCATCGGGCGCGTCCTTCGGGATGGCCTGGATCGCGGCTTGTGCTTCAACCACCGAATAGCCCAGTGACGTCAACGCGGCAAGGACTTCGCTGTCCGTATCAGATATTGCGGCGAGCTTGGAGAGCCCATCGGCTGGCTTGAGTTTGTCCTTCAAGTGAAGCGCCATCTTTTGGGCGGTCTTCTTCCCCACGCCAGGGACGCGGCTCAACAACTCTGCTTCATCGGCGAAGACGGCACGTTGCACGGCATCCAATGTCATTGTGGACAAGACCGAGAGCGCGACTTTCGGTCCCACGCCGTCCACGCCAAGCAGGATGTGGAAGAGTTCGCGGTCGGATTGGGACTCAAAGCCATATAACGTCAACGCGTCCTCGCGCACAACAAGATGTGTGTACAAAAACGCCATCTCGCCAGCCTTGAGCTTTGTCCGCAATAGGGCAGGGACAAAGACGCGCAGCCCCACCCCGCCGACTTCGAGGATGAGGGCGTTGTCTTCAATTTGTGAAACTTCACCGCGCAGAGTTGCTATCATGGTTGTATTTTACCGTAGAACGAGTAGCGGGCACCAGACATGATCGTGCCCCTGACAATCAATACCTTTTTGTATTCAAATGCGTGATCGCGACCGCCAGCGCGTCGGCGGCATCGTCCGGCTTGGGGATGGAGTCGAGCTGTAGTAACGCGCGCACCATTTCCTGCACCTGGCGTTTCTCCGCGCCGCCATAGCCAGCCACGGCATTTTTGATCTCCTTGGGAGTGTACTCAAAAGATTCAATTCCCGCCTTTTGCAATGCAAGCATGACCACGCCGCGCGCCTGTCCCACGGCCAGGGCGGTGGTCACATTGCGGGAGAAGAACAATTTTTCGACAGCGGCGGTATCAGGTTTGTATTCCTTGATGACGTCACACAACTGGTCGTAGATCATCTCGAGGCGTGCGGGAGCGGAGGCATCTTTTGAGGTCAAGATAACGCCATATTTAACGGCGACCAGTTCCCCGTCACGCGTGAGGCGCACGAGTCCGTATCCTGTTGTGGCGGTGCCGGGGTCAATTCCTAATGCAAGGGTCATTTAAATAACAATGTAGGGGCGGGGTGACCCCGCCCCTACACATAATTATTACGCCGCTTCGAGTGCCGCAAGTGCTTCGTCTGAAACCTTGAGGTTCGAGTAGACGTTCTGCACATCGTCGAGGTCTTCGATGGTTTCGAGCGCCTTGAGCACACTGACCGACTCATCGGGGTCCAGTTCCATTTCCTGCTTGGGAGTGTATCGAAGTTCCGCGTCGTCGGGCTGGACGTTCGCCTTGTGCAAACGGGTGGCGATCTCCTTGAACGCTTCGACCGGCGCCGTGATCTCGATGGTTCCATCATCTTCAACGACGTCGTTCGCACCCGCTTCGATACCGAGTTCAAAGGCCTTGTCGAAATTCATCGCGCTGGAAGGGAAGGAAAAATAGGCAATGCGCTCGAACTGCCAGCCCACTGCACCGGGCTCCGCCATGTTGCCGCCCGCCTTCGACAGCGCATGACGAAGATCGGACACGGTGCGGTTGCGATTGTCGGTGACGGCCTCAACCATTACCGCCACGCCGTGACCGACATACCCTTCATACGTGATCGTCTCGAACACCACGCCGTCCTTATCTTCCCCCGCGCCGCGCTTGATGGCGCGCTCGATGTTGTCCTTGGGCATGTTTTCGGCGCGGGCTTTGTCCACCGCGAGCCGCAAACGGAAATTCGAATCGATGTCACTGCCGCCTTCACGCGCCGCGATGACGATCTCGCGCGCCAGACGCGTAAAGATGGCGCCGCGCTTGGCATCTGCCACGCCCTTTTTGCGTTTGATGGTTGACCATTTTGAATGACCAGACATTGGAACTCCTTACTTTTAAACCACGTTCGTGGGGAATTTACAACATTTGACGCAAAAATTATACCATTACAGGAAAAAGCCCACTCCCATCGCTTTCGGCCCCGCGTGGACGACGATGGCAGGGGGGAGTTGATAGATCGGGATATCGGAGACGGGCACTTTGGACTTCAATTCCTGGACTAAGAGCCTCCGCTTCCTTCTCCGCCTCAACCTGCAACACACACAAATGAGCCTCTGCCCCGCCTTTGCATTGTTCCGTTACCACTTCCACAAGACGCGCCAATGCGCGTTTCTTCGTCCGCTGCTGTTCAAACGATTCTACCTGCCCGTCCTTGACCTGCAGGATCGGCTTGATCTCCAGCAGTTCCGCCAGCAATTTCTTTGCCCCGCCAATGCGACCGCCCTTGGCGAGATATTCGAGCGTATCCACAAGGAAGTAGATCCGCCCGCGCGGGATCATGTCATTGAGTTTGGCGACGATCTCATCCGCCGACGCGCCCGCCTTTGCCATGTCGTCCGCCACGAGAACCATCGAAGCGAGGTTGCACGAGACCGTCAACGTATCCACTACACGCACATCCAGCCCCGGGAATTCCATCGCGGCTGTCTGCGCCGAACGGACCGTTCCGCTGGCTTTACTCGTCGGTGCCACGACGACCACACTTTCGCCTCGTTTCTTCGCTTCCTCGAAGATCGGGAAATACAAAGAAGGTTCAGGCGCGGCGGTTTTGGGCAATGTGGGCGAAGCCTTGAGCTTTTGCAGGAAGACAGCCGTATCAAAATCCTTGTCATCGTGATATGACTCCTCCCCAAACATGACAACCTGCGGGACGACGGGAATCCCGCGTTTTTCGAGCAATTCGTGTGGCAAACCACAGGTGGTATCAGCGACAATGATGGTCATGGTAGTCTCCTATGGCAGTATTGTATTCCCCTTCACCTTGAAGGCTAACTGTCAAAAGAACTCATTTTTTTATTACAAAGTGCGGGAGTTCAGTTCTTCTGGGCATGTTTTGATGAATTGAAAGCAATTATATTCGATGCATTTTGTAAAAATCAACCCCAAAATTTTCCATTTCGCGCTGCATGTTCTCGTTCTCCACGCCGATCTGCACCACCTCGGCATGTCGGTAGCGCGGATTCTCGCTCACGGACTTGAACATCTCGCTGTAGAGGATCGCCGTCCCGCCGGAGCCGCGATATTCTGGGAGCAGGCCCGCGCCGTTGATGTTGATCCACTTGGTGCGGCGGAGTTCGAGCAGCAGGGTCAGCCAGCCGAAGGGGAAGAGGCGTCCGCGTGTTTTTTGGAGCGCGGCGGAAACATCGGGATAGGCAAAGCAAAAACCAACAATCTTCTCCCCACTCATCACCATTTTGATCAGTTTCGGGTCAGCCAGCCAGATGAGCTGGTTCGCCATCGTATCCACTTCCTCGTCTGTGAGCGGAGTTGTGCCTGTTGTCCCTTCAAGGGAAGAGTTGTAGAGTTCCTTCAAATGCGGGACGAGGGCGCGCAGGTCTGCGCGGGTGTTACAACGGGCGATGCGAAGTCCACGGCGCTGGGCGAGACGTTCCGCGAGTTGATGGATGCGCGGCGGGAATTGGATGTCGGTTCCCAAATACCCTGAAACCGACTTTCCCTCTTTGACAAATCCCTGCGCTTCGATCAGGTCAACGTAATAGGCGGGGTTGTAGGGCAAGCCAAAGGCAGGACGGTGCTCGAAACCCTTCACCAGCAGACCGAAACCATCCAGCGGGGTGAATCCCTTGGGACCGACGATTTGGTCAAGTCCACGCGAGCGCGCCCATGCAAAGCCTGCTTCGAAGAGTGCGGTGGCAGCTTCGAGGTTATTCTCGCACTCGAAGAGATAGAAGAAGGCGGTCTTTGTCTTGTTGAAGTCGTTGTAGCGGCGGTTGTCGAGGACGGCAAGCCTGCCGAAGGGACGCGTCCCTTCGCAGGCGAGAAAGAACGAGGCGTGGGAATGCTGATAGAACGGGAACCGCTTCGGGTTAAGCCGGAGGCGTTCGTCCATCTGGAGGGGCGGCACCCATTGAGGAATGTCCCGGTAAATGGAAAAAGGCAGGCGGAGGAAATCATCCACCTGCTTTTTGTTGCGGAGGTCGAGTTGGAGAATGTTCATTATGAATGTAGGGGCACAGCGGGACGATCCATGACGATGGTTTTGCCAAGCTCCGCTGTGCCCCTACGCAAATCACATGGATTTCGCGCGTTGCGCCATTTGTGAGCGCAGGTCGTGCGTGTCCTTGTCAATGGTGAAGAGCGCGCCGAGGTAGAAGAGGAAACACAGCCCCACGCCACCGATGCAGATGAGCAGGATGGCGGTCTTGAGGTCGAATGGCATCAGCGATGAGCACCGGTGAGGATGGGAGCGAACGCCGCGCCGCCATTCTCAATGAAGTATTCCACCGCCTGCGCCGTGGAACGGACCTCG
This sequence comes from uncultured Chloroflexia bacterium, assembly GCA_963718215.1. Classification (GTDB taxonomy): domain Bacteria; phylum Chloroflexota; class Anaerolineae; order Anaerolineales; family Villigracilaceae; genus Defluviilinea. The sequence continues at coordinate 168,218 of CAVQYK010000020.1, read as the reverse complement.
GGCACGGTGACGTCATACACGGTGGCAATGACGTTGGCGGAGGAAAGCGGCATGAAGACGGCGGTCAGGCACATGAAGACAAAGAACTGCGTGCGGGCTTCGATCGGGTAGTGTTAAGTGCAAAGTAGATGAAGACCGCGCCGAGCAGCAACACCCGCGCTGGAGACGAGGATGCGTCCCTTTGTTGGTGCGTTTGAAGGCAAAATCTCCCAGCGCGCCGCCGATGAAGTATCCGCTGGCGAGGATGAGGATGACGGGCGCCATGGTGAACAGGATGCTGTTGGCGTCGTAACCGCGTTCCTGTTCGAGGTAGGCAAAGAAGAAATACGTGATGACATTCCACGGGAAGACGCCCGCAAAGCCCTGCAGGAAGACGAACCACATGGTCTTCTTTCTGAAGATCTGCGCCGCCTCCGCCCACGAGAATTTGAAGGTCTGCATTTCAGCCATGTTCTCGAATTCAGGCTCGGCTTTGCCGCGCGGCATTTCCTTCACGCCAAAGAAGATGAACAAGGCGAGCACCAGTCCCAGCCCGCCGGTGATGAAGAAGATCGAGCGCCAGCCTCCGATCAGCGGCGCGACCATCAACGCCAGGATCATGCCGACGAGGTAACCGATGGGCTGCGCCAGTTGCAGGAGCCCGTACACTTTTCCGCGCAGGTTGGGACCGAAATAATCGGCGACCAGCGTGATACAAACCGGGATAGGAGGAGTCGTCGATGCCGGTCGAGGCGCGCGTGACGAGGAAAACGCCAAATCTTCGCGCGAGCGCATTCAGCCAGGTGGTCGCGCCCCAGATGAACGAAGCAAGCGAGAGCAGTTTGGCGCGCGCGTAACGGTCATATAAATATCCCCAGATCGGATACAGAATGGTGGCGACGATCAATGCCCCCGAATTGACCAGTCCCCATTGGGTATTGCTGATCCCAAAATCATCGGTGATCTGCACCTGCAACGAACCGATCATCAACTTGTCGGTCTGGTGCAGGAGCATGAAGAAAAAGAACACGCCAACGACGAACCAGCGGTAACGCGAATGTTCCTTGGACATGGGACCTCACACGTAAGGATTTGCCCAAGTATCAGGTTTCAGGTTCCAAGTGTCAAGTGGCTTGTTGTTTTTTCCTCCCTCCAGCCCGGGCAGTTTCATGTTTTCAAAAGATCCAGCGGGTTTCTGCGGTAGATCAGCCAGCCGCTGACCGCAAAAATCGCAAACGAAGCACCAGCCACCGCAGGGAAGAACGGCGCGGAGGGCAGGCGCGTCATCACTTCAGACGCGGCGGCAGCGATCAGCCCGGCATAGCACCAGCACATCAAGTAGTAATGATACTGAAGCCAGGCGCCCTTCGGCTTTCGGCGATAGGCGGGAACATATCCCCCAACCAGCGTGACAAAACTGATCAATGCCGCGACATGGAAGGGACCAAAGTGCCCAAACAAGTCGTAGATCAGCATGGCGCTGATATTCAATAGCGCCATGCTGATAACATATCCGTATCCCAAAATCTTATGGCGGCGCGTGCCTTTGATATTTAGAAAAATGAACGCGCCAAAAAGCATTGCACAAACCGAATTGATGATGTGGGTAAGCGAAATTATTCTTTCCATACATGGATTCTATGGATGCGGCTCGATTTTCGCACCCCTCCGCCGCAGGGTTTTGGAATGCGCGTTACAACGAGGTGGTATCGGAGGTATCTTCCGAAATGATCTCCTGCGCCAGTTTTTTCAGTTCCTCGGCGTCCTCGACCTTTGCCGAGTCGAAATACTGTCCCAGTAGATCGAGCGGACTCATACTGCTGACGACCTGTCCCTCGGGGATGCGCACGCGCGCCTCGATCTGCGGACGTTTGACCAGATGGAACTCGAACGCCTTCTCTGCATGTTTCCGCAACGCGGACTCGTCGATCAACGTATCCAACTCTCTTGGATATTCGACGATCAACTTGACGATCGCCTCGGACATGTCCTTCGGCAGGGCGTCTTTCAAAACCCCGGTCACGTTCTCACTGGACTTTAGAACTGCCCGCCGCTCAATGAATGGACGCGTCCCTTCGATCTTTCGCCACTCAACCTTCGTCTCCCCGCGCGTGACCTCTGCAACGATGAAGAACTTGTCATCTTTTGCCTCGCCAAAATCCACGCGCTCGATGGAACCGGGATAAATAACCGGCGGGTGATGCCCCTCATTCACATCCTGCGGCTTGTGGATGTGACCCATCGCCACGTAATCGAGCCGCTGATCCTTCACGAGTGCCGTCGGCAGGACGAGGTCACTGCCCAGCATGACCATCCGCTCCGCGCCGAAGGTCGCGCCTTCGACGGAGGCATGGGCGGTGAGAATGAGGGGCAGAGTCGGATCGGCTTCCTCGACCCAGCCTTCGACGAGGTCCGAGATGCGGGATTCGATATCCGAGAAGAGTTCTTTTGTATCTGCCGCGCTCGATTCCATGGAAGCCATCAGCCCGGAGCGCGAGATCCACGGCATGGCAATGACCTGCACGGGCACATCCCACAACTCTTTCGGGGTGAGGAATTCAGGTTTTTGCAGAACTTTGACGAACGGCACCTGCAAGGTATCGAATTCCTGAATGGCGTGGGCGCGTCCAGCCGCTGGGGAGAGGTCGTGATTCCCCACCAAAAGCAATGTTGGGATCTTCGCCTGCGACAACCTGATGATTTGTTTTCCCCACTCGCGCTGGAACGTCGGCGCGGGGGAGCGGTCCTTGTAGGCGTCACCCGCAAAGATGACCATGTCGACGCGCTCGGAGACCGCCGCGTCCACGATGGTATCCAGCGACTTGAGAAAATCCAGAACGCGCAGGGGCAGTCCCGTTTCGGGATCGTGGCGTCCGTAGTTTGCCATGTCAATGTGGGCGTCAGCGAAGTGTAATAGTCTCATAGTCTTCTAGTCTTTAGTCTGATAGTCGCCAGTCTGATAGTCATTGGTCTTATCGTTGTTTATCACATGGTTTCGACGTTGAGACCAGCGACGATTAGGCTAGCAGATAAATTTACGGCTGTATCCCCAGATCCTGCAGTCCTTGAACCGCCGGTCCCCAGTTGGGATGCAGGCGGAGCGCTTCGCGGTAGTCGGCGATGGCGCCGGGGGTGTCACCGATCATGTATTTGGCGCGCCCGCGCCAGTAGATGCTCTCCTCGATGGTCGGCTTGGCGATGGTCTCGGTCAGGGTGACGTTGGCGAGGTTGATGACGTCCAGGTACCGCCCTGAATAGTAGTACGCCCAGTATGGACCGGTCTGGTACCACATCATACGGTAGGGACGCTGGACGTCGTCCTCGCCGAGGGAGTTGTAGATGGAAAACGCCCGGTCGTAGGCAGTAGCGGCATCCGCGTATTGCTGAAGGGTGACGTGACTCGTCCCCTTGGCAAACCAGGCGAAGAACTGGTTGATGCCAGTGGTGGTCAGGATGTGCTCCTCCGCCATGGTGAGGGCGGTCTGCGCCGCCCACATCGGGTCGGCATACGGACCGAGCACCTGCATCAGTTCGGCTTCCCGTTCAGGTTTGTAGACCACGATAAAGAGATTATCGAAGGACAGCCAGGCTTCCTCCGCCATGAACTCGTCGTATTTGATGCGGAAATTGGGACCGTCGTTCCAGGTGTCCTGGACGATCACTTCCTGACGCGCGTCGTCGTAGCCGGTGACGAACTGGTAATGTCCCAGCCAGGCGACCTTGCCGGCGTAGTCCTTCTCGTAATAGCCCTTCTCGGCAATGAAGGGGAAACCCGCGGCAAGCAGTTTCTTCGCCAGTTCAATGTCGCCGCCGAGGCGCGACAGGGCGCGGAACTCGGTCCCGTCATTGACGAATTCCACCATCTCGAACGGCATGACATTGACATCCGTCCTGCCCTGCTGGATGAAATCCAGTTTGGGATCCTGCACGCCGGGTTTGATGGCTTTGGCGACCGTATCGCGGTTGCCGCTCCAGCCGACGTAGTTGAGCGCCATGCTCAGGTTGGCTGGACCGCAGTAGTTCCAGCGGTTTCTCTGGTCCTCGTAGCGGAAACCCTTCAGGATAACCGAAGCAGGCGGGGGCGTGGATGTGACCGTCGGCGTCAGCGTGGGACCCGGCGTGGGAGTAAGGGTCAGTGTGGGAGTTGGGGAAGGCGTTTGAGTTGAAGATGTCCCGCTGACCGCCGTTTCGGTCGGAACTGGACCTGCAGGCTGGAAGACCGCCTCTTCGGGCGGGTTGATCCAATACTTGATGCTGGATTGCAGGGCTTCGATGCGCGGCATGACGCGCGAATAGACGGGGGGTAAAAAGAAAGCGGCGACGCCCAGCACGAGGGCGACCGGAAGGATCCATTTACGGTTAAAACGGGTTTTCATGCGAAGGATTATACTTGTTTACACTGTGCCGAGATTAGACGAAGGTGAGTCCACATGAACGCACTCTGGTTGGAAAATAACGCAATCGCCCTGCGGAAAGTTCCAGGGCCGCAGAAGCCCAATGAAGCGCTGATCAGAATCCGCAAGGCTGGCATTTGCAGTACCGACCTTGAACTGGTCAAAGGATATTACCCGTACACCGGTATCCTTGGGCATGAGTTCGTGGGGGAGGTTGTTTCTGCCCCTCTCCCTGAAGGGGATGGGCAAGGGGTGAGGGTTGGCGACCGTGTTGTTGGAGAGATCAACGCGGTCTGCAATCAATGCGAGCAATGCCTGAACGGACGCCCGACACACTGCGAGGATCGGACGGTGCTGGGAATTGCAAACCGCGACGGCGTTTTTGCGGAGTACACGACCCTTCCGCTCTCGAACCTGCATCGTGTCCCCGCTTCTGTCCCCGACGAGATGGCTGTCTTCACTGAACCCCTCGCCGCCGCGTTGGAAATTCAACAGCAGATCCAGGTGAAGCCAACGGACCGAGTCCTGCTGGTTGGCGCGGGGCGGCTCGGGCAACTCATCGCCCAGACCCTGGCATTGACCGGCTGTGACCTGCGCGTGGTCGCCCGCCATAAGCATCAGAAGGATTTGCTGGCGGCGCGCGGGATTCGCGTCATTTCGGAGGAGGACATCCAGCCGTGGAGGTGGGACATCGTCGTTGAGGCGACCGGCTCCCCGGGCGGCTTCGCGCTGGCGCGCCGGGCCATTCGTCCGCGCGGGACGCTGGTTTTGAAATCCACGTACAAGGGCGAGATGAGCGTCAACTTCTCGTCCATCGTCGTGGATGAGGTCAATATCGTTGGCTCGCGCTGTGGTCCGTTCGAACCAGCGTTGCGGCTGATGGAATCCAAACAGGTGGACCCGACGGTTCTGATCGATTCGGAGTTCACGCTGGGGGAGGCGTTAAAGCATTCGAGCACGCGGCAGAAACCGGCGTGCTCAAGGTGTTGGTAAAGCCGTAGTATGGAATCGGGAGCGTCGCTGTGGCGCCGTGGCGACACTTGCTCCCGTTCTTTCGAACAGCAAGCTGTTCGATTCCAAAGTTCTAACTGCGCGGGGTGCGCGGGGCACGCGGCAGGAAAACGGTGAAGGCGGTGCCCACCCCCACCTTGCTTTTGACCTCGATACGCCCGTTGTGCCCCTGAACGATCTGCTTGCAGATGGAAAGTCCCAGCCCGGTGCCGGAAGCCTTGCCCTCATGCTCGCGCACGCGGTAGAACTTCTGGAAAAGGTGGGGCAGTGAGTCTTCGGGGATGCCCAGGCCGGTATCTTGAATGGTGACGGAGATCTCGGTCTCCGTGAAATTGCCGGTGATGATCACAGACCCGTTCGGGCGGTTATATTTGATGGCGTTGCTCAACAGGTTGAGCAGCACCTGCTTGACCTTGTCGCGGTCGGCTTCCATCAACGGCATGTCACCCGGTACATCCACGCGGATCTGGATGTTGATCTCCTGCGCCTTGGACATCATCACATCACGCACTTCGTAGATCAGGTCCGCGGAACTGAAGCGCGCCTTGCGGAACTGCACGCGCCCCGATTCAAGCCGGGCCAGGTCGAGGAACGAGGACGCCAGCGAGTTCAGGCGCAATGTCTCGTTATGGATGTTGTTGACGATCTGGTTGCGCTGTTCGAGCGACATCTCCGGGCGGAGCAGGAGATATGTGGCTGTACTGAGGGAGGCCAGCGGGGTGCGGAGTTCGTGCACGAACTCCGCGATCAGGTCCGATTGCTGGAACAAGCGGGCGTTCTCGATGGCGACCGCCGCCTGCGCGCCCAGCACAGCCAGCATGGACTCGTCCGGACCGGTGAACTTTCCGCGCTTCTTGTTGATCACCTCCAGGACGCCGACCACCTTGTTCTTGGTGATGAGCGGGATGCCCAGCAGGGATTTTGTCGTATGGGCAAGCGTCTGGTCTATCTCGCCGAAGAAACGCTGGTCCTTGTGGGCGTCGTCGATGCGCAGAGGCTCGCGGTGGGTCACGATCCAGCCCGCGATGCTGTTCTCGAGCGGGACGATGAGTCCGCGCATGGTCGGCTCATCTATGTTGGTGGCAACCTGAAAGTAGAGTTGACGCGCCGTGTCGTCGTAGAGCAGGATCGAGGCGGCTTCGGCGTGGGTGATGTCCGCCGAGGCGCGCACAATGTCGTTCAGCAACGTGTCCAGATCGAGGGTGGAAGCCAGGTCGCGCGAGATCTCGATCAGGCGCAGGTAACTATCCAGGGTTTGGGTTTTTATCTCAGCCATGAAGTGCTCGTTTCGCTATTTCGGGCAGGATGGTGGCGACATCGTCCATGATGACGACATCGGCTCGTACATTGATATAGGTGGGTGAATTATTGATGACGACCAGGTGCGCGCCCCGGTCGACAGCCTGCATGGGCAGGCCAGCCACCGGCAGGACTTCCAGCGAGGAACCGGCGACAACCATCAGGTCGCAACCGCGCGCCGCGCTCTGCGCTTCGAACCACGCCGATTGCGGCAATTGCTCGCCGAACAGTATCACGTCCGGTTTGAGGATGCCGCTGCAGCTCAAACACAGCGGGACCGTTTCGTCATCTATGAACTTTTTTACAAAATCAGCAGAATCGAATTTCTTGTAACAACGGGTGCAGGACAGGGTCTGAAGCGTTCCGTGCATCTCGATGACATGCTTCGAACCGGCCTTCTGGTGCAGCATGTCTATGTTCTGCGTGATGATCGTTTGCACGCTGCCTGTCTGTTCCAATTCGGCAAGCGCCCGATGTGCGGCATTGGGTTGCGCGTTGAAGATCTGACCGGCCAGCGGCCGGAACCATTTGAAGAACCTGTCAGGATGGGTTCGAAATGTGCTGAGCGACGCGACCTCCATCGGTTCATCGCGTGACCATAAGCCTGTCCCCTCCGAACGAAAATCCGGTATCCCCGACGGGGTGGAAATGCCCGCCCCGGTCAACACGACCATGCGTTTGGCTCTGCGGAACAACTCCGCCGCATCTTCAAGCGCAGTACCGGTTGCACGGGGGGAGGGATTCATCGAGGCAATGCCTCTCGCTCCACGATGAAATCGACCAGTTTGCCGACCTGGCGCGCCGTCAGACTCTCGGGCTGGCACAGGATCGCCGGCGTCTGCATGCGAGTAGCCTGTACGAAAAGTTCCGGTGCAGGGGTCAATGTACCGATGATCTCATGGTCCAGTTTCGTCTGCACCTGGCTGGAGGGCAGTTGCGTATCCGAGCGGATGCGGTTGTTCAGGACCACATTGACGCTCCGTTTGTTAACGCCCAGTGATGTGATGTCCTCGATCAATGCCTTGGTGTGGATGATGGTATTCGGAACACCCTCGAGCAGTATCAGCACATCATCGCAGCGTGGAATAACCTTGGTTGCAAAAGGCTGGATGCCCACGCCGAGGTCGAGCACCACAAAGCGCGCGAGACGTGCCAGACCTGAGACGATCGTCTCATAATTGGACACCTGGCTGATAAGGTGCATGTCGCGCGGACGGTCGGAGGAGAGCAGCAGATTGAGCCCGGACCCGTGATGGGTGAGCGATTCGCGGATCTTATCGCGCGTGAGTTCACTGGTCTTGCCCGCACCGAGCAGGTCCACAAGCCCCTTTGAGGGGGTAAGCCCCAGTTCCAGCGCCAGGGTTCCCTGACCGGGCAGCATTTCAGCGGCAATCACCTCGCTTTTTGTCCTGTTCAACAATCCAGCCGCCAGGTTGGCCACCAGGGTTGTGATACCCAATCCGCCGCGCGCGCTTAATATGCCGACTACATACCCACGGTTCTCATCCCCGCTCTCTGCCGCGGCCTTTTCCTTTTTATCGCCTGAACGGGCGAGCAGGGTCTTTACACGCGCCTGTAATTCGGAGGGATGTGTGGGTTTGGTCAGGTAATCGTTCGCCCCCACTTCGAAACCGATCACCTTGTCGTCAAGTTGCGATTTGGCTGTGAACATCAAGACCGGGGTTTCAGAGGTGGAAGGGTTCTGCCGCAGGCGGCGCGTCACCTCGTAGCCGTCCATGTCGGGCATCATCACATCGAGCAGGATCAGGTCCGGGTCCTCTTCGAACGCCTTTTCCAGACCCTGCTGGCCGTTGGTCGCGGCGCTGATCTGGTATCCCTGACGTTGAAGCATCAGGCCCACCAGCCGCAGGGTATCGAGGTCGTCGTCAACAATGAGGATTTTTTCAGCCATGATGGATTTTCCTTATAAAATCTCTCAACAGTCTAGCATAAAGCAGTCACAAGGGCAAGATGAAGTCCATTGCAACTATGCTATAATGAAATTCATTCGGGGATGACAGGCTTCGACGGGAGAGGCTGGTCCCGGAATGCGAGCCGAGAGGCGCCGAACTCGTAAACTCAGCGCAAAAAATCAAGTGCCAACCGCACTTCCTACGCTGCTATGCCCCTCGCCGCCTAGTGTGACGAGAACATAACAGTCGGTCTCCTTAGACGAGGCCGCGTCCGCCGGCACCGCTCTCCGCCGGGTGACGGATCGGGCGAGACAAAGGTGGAGTGCCGCGCACGACGCCGCTAATTGCGCGAAAGATCAGCGGCTGGTCGCAGTGAGTTCTGGTCGGACGAGACCACTGCGATGACGAACCTCGACCGACTACGCTCGTAGATTTCCGAGGGTCGAATTTTCGGACCCGGGTTCAATTCCCGGCATCTCCACTCACGTACTGCCGCAAGGCGGTACGTTTTGTCATTCGCAGGAGCAACATGAAAAAACACCTTCTCATTGGACTTCTCCTCCTGACCTCTGCCTGCCTGTCCCCTTCAGGGGACCAGGCAGCGACGTCTACGCCTGAGCCTGCCCTTTCCCTGACTGCGACGGTTCCCGCTTCGCCGACGCCGGTACCTGCTTCGTCAACCCCAGAACCGACACCCACCCTCGAGTTGACCCCGACTCCGCTCCCGCGCTTCTTCACCCAGGAATTTGACATGTCCCTCGCAGGCTGGGTCATCCTCCAGGCGGGGAATGAGGCGCTTCCCAATGCCTCCCTCGAAAACAGCACCTTGCGTCTGCAAATGGACTCTCCCTACACATGGCTCTACGCGTTGTACAGTTCTGAAGATTACACCGACGTGTACATCGAAACCGAATACTCAACAGCGCGCTCAGTCCCGCCGCTGTCGGTCTGGTCTGCCGCTACAGCGAAACGGACGGCTGGTTCGAATACAACGTCTCCACCGACGGCTCCTATAACGTCCTCTACGGCAAATGGCTGGACACCGGCATCGCCGACTACCTCCCCATCCTCGACGGCACATCCAGGGATGTCAAACAAAGCGGGGACATCCAGCAGATCGCCCTGACCTGCACCGGAACCACGCTATATCTCCACATCAACGGAACCATTGTCCGCAGTGTGAACGTTTCCAGTTACGACCTCCCCCCGGGCAAGGTGGGCGTCACCGCATCCTCCTTCGAGAACGTGCCGGTCATTGCCGTGTTCAATTGGGTGACGGTCCGCGAACCATAATTCCTCTCTCCTTTCAGGAGAGGGGTAGGCGTTGCACTGAGCCTGTCGAAGTGGGTGAGGTGGGGCAATTTCGACTCAATTTCTACATACTGTTAACGGTTTTCTTGCATTGGGCGGGTAAGATGTGAACATTGAATACTATGCAAGGAGATTCACATGGGCAAAATTATAGGCATTGACCTGGGCACGACCAACAGTGTTGTCGCCGTTATGGAAGGCGGCACACCTACTGTCATTACAACAGCAGAAGGCGGACGCCTCCTCCCATCCATCGTCGCGTTCAACAAGAACGGCGAACGCATGGTTGGACAAACCGCTAAACGACAGGTTATTACAAATTCAGATAATACTGTCTATTCCATTAAGCGTTTCATTGGACGACACTTTGAAGAGACCAGTGTCGAACGCGGCATGGTTCCATTTAAAGTAATCGAAGGACCATCCAATGACGTGCGTGTCACGATCCCTGTTACAGGGAAAGAATACTCTCCGCAAGAGATCAGCGCGATGATATTGGGCAAACTCAAAACGGATGCTGAAGCATATTTGGGTGAACCCGTCACACAGGCGGTTATCACCGTCCCTGCGTATTTCAACGACAGCCAGCGGCAAGCCACAAAGGATGCGGGCAAGATCGCAGGTCTCGAAGTGATGCGTATCATCAACGAACCGACCGCGTCCGCGCTGGCGTATGGTCTCGACAAAAAGAAGGATGAGACGATCCTCGTCTTCGACCTCGGCGGCGGCACATTCGATGTGTCAGTGTTGGAAGTTGGCGAAGGCGTGATCGAAGTAAAGTCCACGAATGGCGATACACACCTTGGCGGTGACGATTGGGATCAAAAGATAGTCAATTGGGCCGCGGATGAGTTCAAGAAAGATCAGGGTATTGACCTGCGGACTGACAAACAGGCATTGCAGCGTTTGCGCGAAGCCGCAGAGAAAGCCAAGATCGAACTCTCGACTGTTATGGAGACAGAGATCAACCTGCCTTACATCACAGCCGATGCAAGTGGACCAAAGCATTTACAGTTGAAGTTGAGCCGCGCAAAATTTGAGCAGATGACCGAAGATCTGCTTGCACGTTGCCGCAAGCCTTTTGAAGCCGCGCTGAAAGATGCAGGCATAGACGCTGGCAAACTCAATGAAGTTGTTCTGGTCGGCGGTTCTTCTCGTATGCCGATGGTTCAGGACCTGGTCCGCAAGTTGACCAATGGCAAGGAACCGAACAAGGGCGTGAACCCCGATGAAGTGGTTGCGGTCGGCGCGGCAATTCAGGGCGGCGTGCTTGGCGGCGAGGTCAAGGATATTCTCCTGCTCGACGTCACCCCGCTTTCGCTGGGCGTTGAAACGCTCGGCAGTGTGATGACCAAGATGATCGAGCGCAACACGACCATCCCTGTCCGCAAGACTGAGACGTATTCCACCGCCGCGTGACAACCAGACCGCCGTGGACATCCACGTCCTGCAAGGCGAACGCCCGATGGCGGCGGACAACATGTCGCTTGGACGCTTCCGACTCGACGGCATCCCGCCTGCTCCGCGCGGCATCCCGCAGGTGGAAGTCACGTTCGATATCGACGCGAACGGCATCCTGCATGTGACCGCCAAGGACAAGGCCACCGGCAAGGAGCAGAAGGTCACCATCACGGCTTCGACGAACCTGAACAAGAACGACATTGACCGCATGGTGCAGGAATCCAAAGCACACGAAGCGGAAGACAAGAAACGCCGCGAGTTGATCGACGCCAAGAATACCGCCGATAGCCTGGTCTACCAGACCGAAAAGGCGCTGCGCGACCTGGGTGACAAGGTCCCTTCGGCGGAACGCGGCGAGATCGAAACCAAGATCAATGACCTGAAGTCTGCCGCGCAGAGCGATGACATCAGCCGCATCCAAAAGGCGACCGAGCAGGTGCAACAGGCGTTCCATGCCCTGAGCCAGCAGCTCTACGCGCAGGGACAGCCGCAACCTGAAGCCCCCGGCGGACCGTCCACGCCGCCGTCCAATGATGGCGACGTCATTGACGGCGAAGTGAGAGAGTAAAGATAAAATGAGACCTCCGAGTTCTTGAAGAACTCGGAGGTTTTTTTACTGCACAGATCGCCTGTTTTTTCATCCGAAACTACCCCTCCGCCACCACCCAGCGATCGCGCCCGGCGTTCTTTGCCTTGTACATCGCCTCGTCCGCGCGGTGGAGGAATCCCTCCCAATTCTCCTGCCCGATCCTGAACTGCGCGATCCCGATGCTGATGGTCACAGACAGGACGTTTTCATTTACGTCAATTCGGAGCTTCCGAACCTGCTGGCACAGGCGTGAGGCTTGCTCCGCCGCGGCTTGCATCTCGCTGTTCGGCAGGACGATCAGAAACTCCTCGCCGCCGTACCGCCCGATCGTGTCGGGGTGGCGGATGTGGTTCCGCAGGCGGGCGGCGACATTACGCAGGACCTCGTCACCGGCGGTGTGACCGTAGGTATCGTTCACCATCTTGAAATGATCGAGATCAAGGATGGAGATCGAAAGCGGCGTACCATACCGGTCGGAGCGGATGACCTCCTCCTGCAAACTGGTGATGATCTTGCGGCGGTTCGGCAGAAAGGTCAGCACATCCGTGTTCGCCAGTTCATGCGCCTGCGCCAGGATCGCCTTGACCTCGATCTCGCGGATCTCCAGCGCGCGCTTCGTCTTCTGGAATTCGGTTTCCAGTTTCTGAAAATCATCCAACAACTTCTTACAATTCCCTGGGGGATTTAAATTAGCGTGCACCGCGCCTCCCAAACTGACGTTCCAACGTGTCCACCGAGAGGTGGATCATCGTCGGACGCCCATGCGGACAGGTCCTGGGCGAATCGCAGGCTTCGAGGTCGGTCAGCAGGGCGCGCTGTTCCTCGCTGGACAACGCCTGCCCGCCCTTGACCGCCATCCGTTTGCAGACGCGCGCCGCGAGTTTTGCCTCGACCTCGTCCTGCAGCGGCGTCTCATCCTCTTCAAAATCCTCGACCAATGCCCGCAACGCCGACGCCGGGTCGCTCCCCATGAACAGGACCGGCATCGCCCGCACCTGAAAGGTGTTCGGACCGAATTCTTCCACGTCAAAACCAAAACGGTTGAGGACTGGCAGTTGTTCCATGAGTAATTTCGCCGCCCCCGGCGGGACCGTCACCACCTCGGGATTCAACAGCGCCTGCGACGGGATGTTCTTCATCGCATGCTGTGCCATCAACTTCTCGAACAACACCCGCTCGTGCGCCGCATGCTGGTCGATGAGATACAACCCATCAGGTCCCTCAGCCACCAGGTATGTCCCCCCGATCTGACCGATGAGCCGCATCAACGGAATACGCTCGAATGACCCCTGTCCTGTATTAACCGTGGACAGTGGACCGCCGACCGTTTCTTCCCGGTCCGTTGTCTTCGGTCTATGGTCGATTACCTCATCATGCCCAATCGCCCAATCCAACCCAACGGAAGATGGCCTTTCCTCCGATGGAACCGTCCGCGTCGTCCCCCACAGGCTCGGCGCCACATTCGGGACCGGGGAGTACGCCAGCAAAGCCTTCCGCACCGAGCGCTGAACAAAGCTGAAGACCTTGTCCGAATCCCTGAAACGGACCTCCGCCTTGGCGGGATGCACGTTCACGTCCACAGCCTGCGGATCGATCTCCAGGAACAGCGCGGTCAACGGATAACGTCCCACCATCAGCAGGGTGTGATACGCCTGCAACAACGCCGTATTGAGCGAGATCTCATGCACCCAGCGCCCGTTGATGAAGAATGTTATCTCTTTTCGATTCGAGCGCGTCAATGACGTGGGGCTGATAAAGCCCGTGAGCCGATATCCTTCTTCCTCCGCCATTACTTCGAGCATCTGCTTTGCCACATCCACACCGTAGAGCGCGGCAAGGATCGAGCGCCGGTCGCCGTCGCCCGCCGTTTGCAGGGTGACGTTCTTCCCCTCGGATAATTTGAATCGCCTACCGGGGTATGCCAGCGCGTAACGTGTCACCAGCGAGTCGATAGTACGGCGTTCGGTGACGTCGGTCTTCAAAAACTTCAAGCGCGCCGGGACGTTATAGAACAGGTCTTCCACGCGCACAGTCGTGCCCACCGTAGCCCCGACCTTCGTCAATTTGCCCGAAGTCCCGCCTTCGACCTTGATCCGCGCACCCTCTTTTTCCCTTTCCACGCGCGAGGTGATCGTCATATGCGAGACGGAACCGATCGAAGCCAGCGCTTCTCCGCGGAACCCAAGCGTGGAGATGGAAAAAAGGTCATCGGAGCGGACCAGTTTCGAAGTCGCATGACGCGAGACAGCCAGTTCCAACTCAGAGGAGGGGATGCCGGAGCCGTCGTCCGCCACTTCGATCAACTTTTTTCCCGCATCCTCGATGGTGATCGTGATGGTCCGCGCGCCCGCATCCAGCGCGTTCTCCAGCAGTTCCTTCACCACCGAGGCGGGACGTTCGATCACCTCACCGGCGGCAATTTGAGAAGCGACCTCAGGGGCCAATAACCGAATAGGCATGAGGCGATTATACCCGTCCTCGCTTGTTAAAATTCGGTCTCAAAAAATGCGCGGGTATTATATAATCTCCCAATGCGATTTACAACCGTTTTCTTCGACCTCGACGACACGCTCTACCCGAACTCCACCGGGCTGTGGCATGCCATCAAGGAGCGCATGACCCTCTACATGACAGAACGCATGGGCCTGCCCGCGGAACAGGTGCCTGTCTTGCGCGAACAGTATTTCAAAATGTACGGCACCACCCTGCGCGGATTGCAGGCGCGCCACAACGTGGATGCGCAGGATTACCTCGCCTACGTGCATGACCTGCCCCTCAGGGACTATCTAACCCCCAATCCGCATCAACGCGAGATCATCGCTTCGCTCCCGACCCGCAACCTGATCTTCACCAACGCAGACGTTCACCACGCCCGGCGCGTCCTCGCCGTGTTGGAACTCGACGACCTCTTCGAGACCGTCATCGACGTGAACGCCGTCGCGCCCTACTGCAAGCCGATGCCCGAATCCTTTGCCATCGCGCAGGAACTCGCCGACGAACCCGACCCGCGCAAGTGCGTGATGATCGACGACCTGCCGCACACCACCCGCGCCGCCCTGAACGCGGGCATGGCGAGCATCCTGTACGGCACCGAGGAACCCACTCCCGATGCCAGCGGTGTCTTCAGGGACTGGACCAACCTGCCGATCCTGCTGGGTGATTAGCCCGGAGAACCCCATGGAAAACGAACGGATTTTGATCGGTGCCCTGCTCTTCCTCGTCATCATTGTCGGCATAAACCTGGCGATGTACGGCATCGTGCGCAGCATGACCCGCGGCGGCGAGTTGAAGTGGATGAGTTCGGTCCGCAAATCCCTCAACAAGCCCTGGGAGGGACCCGTCAACAAGTCCATGGACGAATTGCGGAAAAAAGTGGAGGAATTGCAGGGGAAAAATGAAGAAAAACGGGATTAATTCATTCCAGACCGTTATAACGCGGCTTTTTAACAATCCTCATACGGGGAAATTCAGCATTCTTTAATCACGTCATAGTATCTTGTATCAGCGGTCACATCATCGAATGTGACTGCCTATTACTGGAGGTTTCTGTGGAAAAAACGACAAAGTACATTCTTGGCATATTCGCAGTGCTCATCCTGCTGACAGGCTCGTTCGCGGGCGGTTTTGTCACCCGGCACGCGCTCGCGCAGACCAGCATCTTCCCGGGCTTTGCCGACAACCCCCATCCCAACATCGTCCTTGCCCCGACATCTGCTGCGCCCTCGAGCGAGCAGACCTCCGCCACGCCGGAAGAACTCCAGGCTACCTTCGCCCCCTTCTGGGAGGCGTGGAACATCGTCCAAAACCAGTATGTGAGCCAACCGGTGGACAACACCCTGCTCATGCAGGGCGCCATCCGCGGCATGATGGAGGCGGTCGGCGATGACTATACCTATTACATGGATCCCAAGGTCTATGAAGTGGAGTCCACCTCCCTCTCCGGCGAATACCAGGGCATCGGTGCCTTTGTAGACACCCAGGGCGAATACCTGACCATCGTCAGCCCCATCGAAGGTTCGCCTGCCGAGGCGGCGGGACTGCGCCCCGGCGACCAGATCATTGCCATTGACAGCGAGGATATGACCGGCGTCGCCCCCGAGGAAGCCCGTCAGAAGGTGTTGGGCGAGGCGGGGACAACGGTCGTTTTGACGGTGGCACGCGAAGGCGAGTCCGAACCGCTGGAGTTCACCATCGTCCGCGCGAAGATCAGCGTCCCCAGCGTTACCGGCGAGATGCGTGACGACGGCATCGCCTACATCGACATCAACACCTTCGGCGACAATACCACCTCGCAACTGCGCGACAAACTGGACGAACTGCTGGCGCAAAACCCGAAGGGCATCATCATTGACCTGCGCTTCAACCCCGGTGGTTATTTGATCACTTCGGTCGAGGTCATGTCCGAGTTCATCGATGAGGGCGTGGTCCTGATCGAACAATACGGAGACGGCACACGCGACACCTACAACGCGCTCGGAAACGGCAGAGCCACCGACCTGCCCATCGTCGTCCTCATCAACGAAGGTTCGGCCTCGGCATCCGAGATCGTCGCAGGCGCCCTGCAGGATTACGGACGCGCCCAACTGGTCGGGGTGCAGTCCTTCGGCAAAGGCTCCGTGCAGATCGTCTCACCGCTCACGAACGACCAGGGCGCGGCGCGCGTGACCATCGCCCGCTGGCTGACCCCCAACGAACGGCTGATCCAGGATGTCGGCCTTACCCCCGATTTCATTGTGGAAATGACCGATGAGGATTACACCAACAACCTCGACCCTCAACTGGATAAAGCCGTAGAGGTATTATTAGGATTGATCGCGCAAAAATAACTTCAATGCCTGCCCCGGCAACCGGGATGGCGAATTGAACTGCATAAGCTGAAAGGATAATACAATGTTTTTTCTGGACCCAACCTACCTACTCTTCATGATCCCCGCCTTCATCCTGATGGGCATCACCTCCTGGTATGTAAGGCACTCCTACAAAAAATGGAGCCAGGTCCGCGCCAGCAGCGGGCTGACCGGCGCACAAGCCGCCCAGCAGCTGACCTCGCGCGCCATCTACTCCGGCATCGACGGAAGCGCCGACCTGCGGAACGTCCGTATCCTGGGCATCGGCGGCAACCTCACCGACCACTACGACCCGCGCGACAAGACGCTCTACCTGTCGCCCGGCGTGGCAAACACCCCTTCGGTTGCGGCGGTTGCCATTGCCGCGCACGAACTCGGTCACGCCATGCAGGACGCGGAGGGATACGGCCCGCTCCGACTCCGCTCGGCGCTGGTCCCGATGGTGAGCATTGGTTCCAACCTCGGCTGGATCCTCATCATGGCGGGTTTGTTCCTGGGCTGGCTCAACCTCGCCTGGCTGGGTGTGCTCTTCTTCGCAGGCGGCGCGGTGTTCGCGCTGGCAACCCTGCCCGTGGAGTTCAACGCCTCTGCCCGCGCCAAAGCCATGCTCACCACGAGCGGCATCATCCGCACCGAGGAGGAGACGCGCGGCGTCAATGCCGTGCTCAACGCCGCGGCGCTTACCTACGTCGCCGCCCTCATCACTGCCATCCTGCAACTACTCTACTACGTCTTCCTGCTCGGCGGACGGAGCAACAGGGACTAAAAATCAGACTTCGGAAGTCTTTGAGACTTCCGAAGTCTTTTTTTATCGGGGGCATACTATACCGCACTCGGTCACAAATTGCGCCTTTTTGAAAGCGGGGAAGCACGCAATTTGTGACCGTGGGTATTATATAATCACCCCATGCCCCTCGCCTCCCTTCTGGATTTCTGGAAACGGGACCCCGACACCGCCCCCAACCTCGTCGCCTGGCAGACGCTCCCCCCCCGCCCCGCACAGACGCATCCCTTCCCGACCGACCTGCCTGCTCCTGTCTCCCAAACCTTGGTCGCCGCCGGGATCCATTCCCTCTACTCCCACCAACTCGAAGCGTGGACTCACGCCCGCGCCGGAGAGAACATCATCCTCTCCACCGGTACCGCCTCAGGCAAGACGCTTGCCTACAACCTGCCCGTCTTTGCATCCCTGCTTCAAGACGGGAACGCCCGCGCCCTCTATCTCTTCCCCACCAAAGCCCTCGCGCAGGACCAGTTATCCGCCCTGAGCAACTATTTATCGATCCTGCACCCGCTCGCACCTGACAGACGCCCGCTCATCCCCTCCATCTATGATGGCGATACGCCCGCCGCAAACCGTCCCGCCATCCGGGCAAAATCCCGCATCGTCCTCACCAATCCTGATATGCTCCACACGGGCATCCTTCCGCATCACACCAACTGGCTGGAATTCTTCTCCAATCTGAAATTCATCGTCATAGACGAAGCCCACACCTATCGCGGCGTCTTCGGCTCGCACGTCGCCAACGTCATCCGCAGACTTAAACGTGTAGCAAATTTCTACGGCGCAAGACCGCAGTTCATCCTTGCCTCCGCCACCATTGGCAACCCAAAGGGACTCGCTGAAAAACTCATCGAAGAACCCGTCCATTTGATCGACAACGACGGTTCCGCCCGCGGACCGCGTCACTTCCTCATCTACAACCCGCCGCTGACCGATAAAGCGCTCGGCTTGCGAAAGTCATCCCTGCTCGAAGGTGTGCGGCTTGCAAGGGAATTGGTCAACAGCAATGTTCAGACTGTGGTATTTGCGCGATCCAGAAGAAGCGTGGAAATCATCCTGCGTTACCTACAGGGCGAGCTAACCCCAAACTCGAGCATTGAAGCGCCGCTGGTCCCTTACGAGTCGCTGCCCGATCCTCGATCTTTTGTTCGCGGTTATCGCAGCGGATATTTACCCAACCAACGAAGAGAGATCGAACGCGGACTGCGCGACGGCACGATCAAAACCGTCGTTGCCACGAACGCCCTCGAACTGGGAATCGACATCGGCGGGCTGGGCGCGGCAGTCCTCGTCGGCTACCCGGGCACTGTCGCTTCAGCGAGACAGCAGGCGGGGCGGGCGGGACGCGGGCTTGAATCCGCAGTGGCGCTGATGGTCGCATCCGCAAATCCCATTGACCAGTTCCTCGCGCATCATCCCGAATATTTCTTTGAGCGTTCCCCCGAACAGGCGCTCATCAACCCCGATCATCTGCTGATCCTGCTCGAGCATTTACGCTGCGCGATGTTCGAACTGCCGTTCCAAAAAGGCGAGGGCTTCGGCGGCATTTCCGCGCAGACCATCGAAGAATATTTGCAGTTTTTGGTCGAGAACAACGAGGCGCATCTCTCGAACGAAAAATTCTTCTGGATGGCGGACCAGTATCCCGCCGCGAACATCTCGTTGCGCTCCGCATCGCCGCAGGGAGTTGTTCTCCAAACGACAATGGATGACAGGCCATTGACCATCGGCACTGTGGACGGCGAAAGCGCCTTGTGGATGGTTCATCCCGGCGCGGTCTATTTGCACGAAGCCCAACAATACCTTGTGCAGGATCTAAATCTCGAAGACCACATCGCACGCCTCAAGCTCATCGAAAGCGATTACTACACCGAACCGATGCGCGGCACAACCGTTGACGCTCATCAATCAATCTGCGCAAGCCGCCGTCCCCGGCGGAGACAAAACCTGGGGCGAATTGCAGGTGACCACGCAAGTGACCGGCTTCATCAAACGCCGCTGGTACACGCATGAAACTCTGGGACAGGAGCCCCTCGACCTGCCTCCCACCGACCTGCAGACAACCGGCTATTGGGTTTCCCTCTCCGAAGGGACAGTGACGCGTCTGCGCGAAGCCGGAGCCTGGACCAACGACCCGAACGACTACGGTCCCGAGTGGAAAAAAATCCGCGAACGTGTCCGCGCCAGGGACGGGTACAAGTGCCAGGTGTGCGGAACACCAGAGTCTGGGCGTCAACACGATGTACATCACAAAATTCCGTTCCGGTCATTCGTCCGCGCAGGGACGCTGGAACTTGCCCAAAGGGAGGCGAATCGGCTCGAAAACCTCGTCACGCTCTGTCCCACCTGCCACAAACAGACAGAAGCCAACGTCCGCATGCGCAGTGGACTGGCCGGGCTGGCGTACGTGCTTGGCAATCTCGCGCCATTGTTCCTGATGTGCGATGCCGGCGATCTGGGGACGCACATCGAACCGGTCGAAAATCAGACCTTCGGCGGACCAACTGTTGTGTTGTATGATTCATGTCCCGGCGGGGATCGGCTTCAGCGAAAAACTGTTCGAAATGCACGATGAATTGATCGCGCGCGCGTTTGAACTCGTCAGCGAATGTGCCTGCGAGGACGGTTGTCCCTCGTGCGTGGGCCCCGGCGGAGAGAACGGATACGGCGGCAAGCAGGAGGCGCTGGCGATCTTGAAGGAATTAACGGGAACAAAATGATCATTCGTCCGTTACAACGCGAGGAGATACCCCTGATCTGGCAGATCGACCCGGAACTGTTCGCTCTCGAACCGGAAGATATCCATCTGGTATATGTCATCCTGAAACAATAATTTCCTTCCGTGCGTTCTATTCATCAGAACCTTTGAGAGGAAAAATTACATATGAATCGAAAGTCAATTTTGGTATTCACCGCTTTTATCGTTTTGCTTACCCTCGCCTGCAACGCAACCTTCACCTTTGGCTACCCGACGCCGACCACCATCCCGCCTACAGCAGCCCCCACCATCCACCCCGTCCCGCTCAGCGCGCAGGTGACGCTCGTCTCCGTGCCGTTCATCGAGACCGACCAGGGCGGCGACTTTCCCGCCGTACACGTTGACCGCGTCCACGCCCCAACTCAACGGCAGTGACGACCCGCGCGTGAAACAGTTCAACCAGCGGCTGAGCGACCTCATCGAAAACGAGGCGGACCTCTGGCGGCAAAGTTTCCGGGAACTGCCCGTTACGCCGCTTTCGAACGGCAGTTTCCTCAAAGTGGACTATACCCTGGTCTCACAATATGATGAGATCTGGAGCCTGAAATTCGACATCTCCTTCTACTCCGACGGAGCGGCCCATCCCGGCGACTACAGCCTGACCCTGAACCATGACCTTGGTCAAAGCCGGGAACTGGCTCTGGGCGACCTTTTCCTCCCCAATTCGAATTACCTCGAAGCGATCTCGAACTACTGCATCGCCGAACTAAGCAGGCAGATGTTTTTTGAGGGTCCCTTCACGGACGGAGCGCAGCCGACATCCGACAACTACCGCAACTGGAATATCGCACCGCAAGGGTTGATGATCACCTTCGACACGTACCAGGTCGGGCCGGGCGCGGCTGGACCGCAGAGCGTCATCGTGCCGTGGGACCAGTTGTCGGCGGAGATTGACCCGCAGGGTTCGCTGCAAAACCTGGTCCGCTGAGACGTTTTCGACGGAAATTGACAGGAACATTACCGAAAAGAGGGGGTTAAATCCATTGTAAGCGGCTGCTCCCGGCACCTTTTCAGGACAAAGCGGAGACATCATGTTACTTCAAGCCACAACGGCGGTTTCGCTTATTGCCATGACGATCACCCTGTGGATGGGCTGTTACCTGTTTGCGAGAGGGTTTCCCAGCAGGATGACCTTGCGCGTGTTCATTGTCATGCTGGCGCTTTCGGGCTTTTTCTTCGGGGCATATAACAACATCTTCGTTCAACATCCCGGGAGCGCGGCGATACGCGCCATATTACTTGTGATCGTGCTTGCGGGGTGGTACAGCGTGACCTTTCACGTGATGTCCGAAGCCAGTCAAAAACGTTACCGCTTTGTCGAATGGGGCATTTACGCGCTTGGCGGATTTTCCATTATTCTCCTCGCCCAGCCGGATTCGTTCATTTTCGAAGAGGGAAATGCGCTGTATGTGGCGCACATGAATCCGAAATGGCTGGGCGTACAGGGTGTATGGAGGCTACCAGTTCATCGTCTCTTTTGGGATCATGCTCAACCTGCTGGTCGGCGACCGCGTCGGTCTGACCTCGCGCGGCAGGTATTTCCTTGTCACTTCGATATTCCCGGTGGTATCCGTCATCTATGGCGTGACCTCCTTGGGAAGCCCGACCCCGGCGCCGCGCATCATCCAGGATGTGCTGGCCTTCTGCGGGGTTTTTGTGCTGGGACTCTCGGTGGCGCGTCACCAAAACCTGACGGAACGCCGGGCAACGCTTCAGGATTTTCCCCTGACGACCCTTTCCACGTTGGGACTTGCCGCCATCGCCACGTTCTTTGCCTGGAAAGGGGGCATGCCCCCGCAAAACCTCTCGGCGGTGGCGGGTTTTATCATACTGGCTGTCGGGACCTACGACCTGACGCGTGAGTTTTTGGAACGACAGCGGACATACAACGAAAGCCGGTTCCGCAGGCAGTTACGGCAACTGGAAAGTGAAGGCACGGGGGACGACGCGCTCAGGTCCCGTTTGCAGGAGGGGTTTGAGCTGTTGTGCCGCACGATCGACGCGCCGGGCGGGTTTGTGGCGGTCCGTCGGGGGGATGGGTTCCTGGTCATGGCGGGCAGGTCCTCGGTCCCGGTAGGAAGCGCGCTGTCTGGATCCGTGGTGGCGTGCGAGGATGTTTGCCATCCGCAGGACGGACAGTTGTCATCCATTGCCTGGCTTGCCCCTTCGTTCGAGGGTCGGACGCAGGTGGCGGCAGTGGGAATTGAAAGGTCGAAATCAAGGATGGAATATTCGACCGGAAATCTCGAACTGCTGGCTGAGGTGGCGGACCAGATCGGCACGATCGTTTCGCTGAGCAACCTGCAGCCGAAATTGAGCGGGCAGATCCATGAACTGGCGGCGGAATCACAGGTAACTGTCAACGAATTCAAGTCGATCAGCGGCGACATGCTGGATTCGATCTCATCGCACCCCGATGAGGAGTTCATCAAAATGGTGGAGGATGGATTGCGCCACCTGCCGGATACGATCGCTCTTGGGCAAAGCCCGCTGACGGAGAGGATGGCCATCCGCGGAGGGTCACACATCGAGCGCGGGAAGCAGCTCCAGCAGTTGCTGGTGGAGTCGATCGAGCTCTTGAAACCCGCCGACAAACGCCCGCCTGAACCGTTGCCGCGCGTCTGGTACAACCATGCCGTTTTGTACGATGCCTATGTGGAAGGCGTGCAGAACCGCGAGATCATGGCGCGCCTGTACATCTCCGAAGGGACGTTCAACCGCACGCGGCGCAACGCCATCAGGGGGCTGGCAAGATTGCTGGTGGAGAAAGTCAACCAGTAGAGTTTTTCGAGCAATAGACAGCCCCTAAAGGCCTTCGAGATCTTTAGGGGCTTATTTTTATTCCTATCTGGGTGGAAATATTGGCGGTTTTTGGCAGTTCATCCTCTGGTTTTGGCAGTTCAGAAATGCGATAGTAGAGATGATAAAGGAGAACGACGTGCTTAACTCACACCCTTCAACCTGCAAGACCCATTTCATAGACCTGCCCCTGTCGCGTCTGCACGTCCTTGAAACCGGCGAAGGCGAGCCGCTCATCATGGTCCCCGCCACCATTTCGGAATTAAAGGAATGGCGCGCACTGGCACAATTCATGGCGCAGTGGTTTCACGTCTACTTCTTTGAACTGCCCGGGCACGGAGAATCCACGCCCTTCCAGGATGGTTTCTCCAGCCATAAAGTTGCCGAACTCATTTCCCAACTGGCGGACGAGCTGGGCTTAAAACGCTTCAACC
Organism: uncultured Chloroflexia bacterium; assembly: GCA_963718215.1. Lineage (GTDB taxonomy): Bacteria > Chloroflexota > Anaerolineae > Anaerolineales > Villigracilaceae > Defluviilinea. The sequence continues at coordinate 144,639 of CAVQYK010000020.1, read as the reverse complement.
TGATGGGCTTTTCGTTCGGCGGCATCCTGGCGATGCGGACTTTCATGCTCCTTTCCCACCGCATCGACCGCGTGATCCTGATCGCCCCCTGCCTGGGGCATCGTGCGCTTCCCTTCTCAAGCCTGAGGCTGTCCCTGCTTCACCGGGTAAATCAACTCCTCAGCCTTCCCAGGGTGCGGGAGAAGTTCGTGGGCCTGATCCACAACCCGCGCACGGTCGCACAGACCGTGAAGTTCCTGCAAAAGGTCGGGAAACTCGAAGACACCGTCCCGCTGCAGGAAAAACTTCCGCACACCAGGGCCAGCACCATCGCGGTCTTGAACGCCCAGATCCACGAGGTCCTGACAACAGATTTCGATGTGGAACTGAAGAAGCATGATATCCCCTGCTACTTCGCCATGTCGGTCCGCGACCCGCTCCTGCACTTCGAAACGACGCTTGATATCCTGCAAAACCACTTTACCAATCTAAGCACGGTGCGGCTCGATTACCCCTTCCACCAGCCTCCCGCCCCCTTCACCTACGAGGAGTTGAACCATGATTTCCATGCAACCGTTGATTCTTTCATTCTTCAAAGGGAAGAACAAGGAGGCAGCCATGCTCAGCAGAAAATTGATGATCACGTTTCTGACCGGGTCAGCCCTGACCTCGGCCTGGATCTACCGTCAACCGCTGGCCGCATCGCTTCAATGGTTCAGTGACCTGGATTCGGTCATTGCCTCGATCAGGGGCTATGGTCTGTGGGGACCGGCGGTGCTCAGCATCCTGTTCATCCTGCAGACCTTCCTGGCCTTCATCCCCGGGCAGGCGTTGATGGTCGCCAGCGGATACGTCTACGGCTTCAGCGGCGGCATCCTGATCACCTGGGCAAGCCTGGTCGCCGGCGGACAGATGGCTTTCTGGCTGGCGCGCCGCTTTGGGCGGCCCTTTGCCGAAAAATGGATCTCCCCCTCCACCCTGGACCGCTGGGACAGGAGCGCAGCCGGGCGGGGTATTGGATTCTACGTCATCACACTTGTGATGCCCTTCTTCCCCAACGATGCCATGTGCTACGTCGCCGGGCTGGGGACCATGTCGGCCCGCCGATTCCTTGTTGCCAATGCCTGTGGCCGCGGAATCGCCAGCCTTCTGACGGTCGTCATCGGCGCCTTCTCGGAGCAGATCCCCTCATTGATCTGGATCGCAATTGTCGGGTTTGTCGTCCTGGGCATTGCCGGCTGGATCGCGGCAAGGCGGTACGGAAAATCTGTCGTCTCCTGAAATCTTACGCTCTTTATTCCTCCCGCAGCCATCTCTTCACCGCCTCATGCGGATGTTCGTACTCCGCCATCGCGTCCAGCAGTTTGTTCGGGTCGGATTCGCAGAACAGGGTGTTGCGGTGTTCCTTGAAAATGAAGCCCTCCTCCACGGCATGGTCGATCGCCGCGAGCAGCGGGGCATAATAATTCCTGACATTCAACAATCCAACGGGCTTTTCGTGCGCACCGGTCTGCGCCCAAGTAATGGTTTCGAACAATTCGTCGAATGTCCCAAACCCGCCCGGCAGGGCGATGTACCCGTCGGCCAGTTCATGCATGCGGGCTTTGCGCTCGTGCATGCCGGGGGTAACATCCATGCGGGTGAGACCGTCATGTGCAAGAGCCCTGGTGTTCATGGACGGGATGATGATGCCGATCACTTCGCCGCCCGCTTCGAGAGCGCCGTCCGCCACGGCTCCCATGAGACCGGTCTTCCCGCCGCCGAAGACCAGGCTGAGCCCTCTTTCAGCGAGGACCCTGCCCATCGTCCGCGCGGCAGACAGATAGTCGGCGTGAACCGAATCGGAAGACCCGCAAAAAACACAAATCGAGTTCATAATTCACCATTCTGTATCCTTGCGAAGGTTGACAACCTTCGCAAGGTAAGTTGTTATGTGAATATTGTAACAGCCTTGTAAATAAACTCTAATCATTTTCCTACACGGAGTCCCCCCCTTTTTGGTAGAATACTTGTACTTATCAGGAGAAAACTATGGCAGGAATGGAACGTTTTACACAGCGGGCAAGGCGTGTTCTCAGTCTCGCGCACCAGGAGGCTGAACGCGCTCGCAATAACAACATCGGCACCGAGCACCTTCTACTTGGATTGATGGAGGAAGAGGGCGGTGTGGCGGGCCGTGTCCTGCGTGAACTTGGCATGACATCGGAACGCGTGCATGAAGTGGTCAAGCGCGTCTCGACCCCTTCCACCAGCTTTGACGCCAACCGCGTCGAACTTTCGATGGACACACAACAGGTGCTCGAACATGCGGTCGAGGAAGCGCGCCGCCTTGGGCATCATTACATCGGCACCGAACATATCCTGCTCGGCCTTGTGCGTGTGGAAGGTACGGCGGTGGAAGTCCTGCGGAGACTCGGCGTGACAGCCGAGCAGATCCGCCGGCAGACGCGGCGCGTGTTGAATGAATCCGCTTCCCCCTCCTCGCCGACGCCTGCCAATGCAGGCCCCCAGCGCGGTGCCCAGCCCGGGCAGAAAACCCCGCTGGTTGACCAGCTCGCCACCGACCTGACATCGAAAGCCGAAGAGAAAAAACTCGACCCGGTCATCGGGCGTCAGATGGAGATCGAGCGCGTGATCCAGATTTTGGCGCGCCGCACCAAGAACAACCCCGCCCTCATCGGCGAACCCGGCGTCGGCAAGACCGCCATCGTGGAAGGTCTCGCGCAACGCATTGTGGATGGCGACGTCCCCGCGCCTTTGATGAACAAACGCTTGATGCAGCTCGATGTCGGTTCTTTGGTCGCTGGCACGATGTACCGCGGTCAGTTCGAGGAAAGGCTCAAGCGCGTCATTGACGAGTTAAAGGCGTCAGGCGCGATCCTGTTCATTGACGAAGTCCACATGCTGGTCGGCGCGGGAGCCGCTGGCTCCTCCGTGGACGCGGCCAACATCCTCAAGCCGGCGTTGTCGCGCGGCGAATTGCAGGTCATCGGCGCGACCACCATGGACGAGTACCGCAAGCACATCGAATCGGACGCCGCGCTCGAACGCCGCTTCCAGCCCATCCAGGTGGATGAGCCGTCCGAAGAAGAAACGATCGAAATACTCAAGGGCATCCGCTCGGCATACGAAGAGCATCACCACCTCGTCATTTCCGACGAGGCGCTCGAAGCCGCCGCGCACCTTTCGTCACGCTACGTGACCGAACGCTTCCTCCCCGACAAAGCCATTGACTTGATCGACGAGTCATCCTCCCGCGTTCGCATGTACAAGAGTCCCGCCGCGAAAGAGGCCAAGGACCTGTTCGGGCAGTTACGGCTTGCCCGCCAGAACCGCTCGCTGGCGCAGGAGGAAGGCAACAACGAGGACGTGAAGGAATGGGAGGAGCGCGAAGTCGAGTTGAGCGAGCAGATCGAACGCATCCGCACCGGCTGGGACCGTGCTACAAGCCCCGTCGTTTCAGCCGAGGATATCGCCGAAGTCGTCTCCATGTGGACCGGTGTCCCGCTCATGCAGCTGGCTGAGGCAAAGTCACAGCGCCTGCTCAAGATGGAGGACGAACTGCGCGGCAGCATCGTTGGGCAGGAGGATGCGATCATTGCCATCTCACGCGCCGTCCGCCGCGCCCGCGCCGGGTTGAAGGACCCGCGCCGCCCGATCGGTTCGTTCATGTTCCTCGGCCCGACCGGCGTCGGCAAGACCGAGTTGACCAAATCGCTCGCCAAGTTCATGTTCGGCAGTGAGGACGCGGCAATCCAGTTGGACATGTCCGAGTTCATGGAGCGCCACACGGCTTCCCGTTTGGTCGGCGCGCCTCCGGGATATATCGGCTACGAAGAAGCCGGTCAATTGACCGAAGCCCTGCGCCGCCGCCCGTACTCCATCGTCGTGTTCGATGAGGTCGAGAAGGCGCACCCGGAAGTCCACAACATGTTGTTGCAGATCATGGAAGAGGGTCACCTCTCCGATGCAAAGGGCCGCAAGGTGGACTTCCGCAACGCCATCATCGTGATGACTTCCAACATCGGCGCGGACGTGATCAAGAAACAATCGTCGCTCGGCTTTGCACTCAAGCGCGACGAAGCCACGGAAGAGCGTCTCTCCTACGAGGATATGCGCAAGAAGCTGAACGAATCTCTCAAGCGCGCCTTCCGCCCCGAATTCATCAACCGCCTCGATGCGACCGTCATCTTCCGCGCCCTCAACAAGGAAGACATCCTGAAGATCGTCTCGCTCGAACTGGCAAAGGTCGCCGACCGCATCACGGAACACGACCTGACCCTGACCGCCACACCCGAAGCCCTTGCAGAACTGGCTGCCCTCGGTTACGACGCGGAGTTCGGCGCCCGTCCGCTGAAGAGGATCATCCAGCAAAAGGTGGAGGACCTGCTCTCGGACAAATTGCTGAGCGGCGAATTCCATAACGGCGATTCGATCCTGGTGACGCTCGACCCTGACCAGGAGATCATCCTCGAACGGGCAGGCGAGCCCGAAGAAGCGCCGGCAGTGTAATTAGAAAGTCGGGGCGAGCAGAGAAAATCCTCTGCTCGCCCTTTTTTCATGTTTGCCAGAGATGTCATTCCAAAAGATCGACCAAAAAGGAATCAACCATGAAGCCAACTCGTCCAATCCTCTTTCTCTTCACAGCCTTGTTCATTCTTATATTCGGAATCACAGCTTGCAGTCCCGCAACGCTCGTCCCCACAGCAACTGCGCTGCCGACCGACACACCAGCCCCGACCGCAACACCCATCCCAACCCTTCCGCCTGCCGACCTGGAAAGACCCCTGACAGTCAATGATGTGGAACGTTCCTACCTGCTCCACATACCGCCCGGGTTGGATAATGGTCAACCAGCAGCAGTGGTCATCGTCTTTCACGGCTTTGGCAGCGACCCGAAATTTATGCAAACCATGACCGGCTTCAACGACACCTCCGACAAAAACGGCTTTCTCGTCGCCTACCCCTCCGGCATCGGTCGTTCCTGGAACGCAGGCAGGTGCTGTGGAACCGCCCAAACAGAGAATATAGACGAACCGGCTTTTGTGCAGGCAATGCTTGAAGACATTACGACAATCGTCAGCGTGGACCCAAAGCGGATCTATGCCACCGGCTTTTCCAACGGCGGCATGCTCTCGTATCGCCTGGGGTGTGAGATGTCCGATACATTCGCAGCCATTGCACCGGTCGGTGGCGCAATGACATACAGTCCCTGTGAACCGCAGGAGCCGGTTTCAGTTTTCCATGTCCATGCGATGAATGATGCAGATGTCCGTTATGAAGGAGGCGAGTTCCCATCCGTGCAGGAAGGGCTCAAGACCTGGGTCAGCATAAACGAGTGTGCCGACCCGGCTCAAACCGAAGAACAACTCGACGGCCAGCTGACACATACCACTTACGCATCCTGCAGGAACGATACAGCCATCGAGTTATACGCTTTCAAAACAGGAGGCCATGCCTGGCCATCCCTATATATCTGGGACGCATCCCAGTTCATGTGGGATTTTTTCACCACGCATCCCAAGCCTTAATCCAAACTATAAGCTATTCTTAATATAATTTCGCATCCCTGCTGCATCTGTAAAGCAGATCAACGAGAAGGAGAATTTATATGAGTACAAATCTTCAAACCGCAACACTGGCTGGGGGATGCTTCTGGTGCCTCGAAGCTGTTTTTGATGATGTCAAAGGCGTGCAGGGCGTGGAATCTGGCTATGCCGGCGGGCATGTACCGAATCCCACCTACCGCGCGGTCTGCAACGGCGACACGGGACATGCCGAAGTCGTGCAGGTCCGCTTCGACCCGAGCGTCGTCTCCTACCGCGACCTGTTGAACGTCTTCTTCGCCATCCACGACCCCACCACCCTCAACCGTCAGGGCGCGGACGCGGGCACGCAATACCGCTCCGCCATCTTCTATCACAACGACGACCAGAAGATGATCGCCGAGGAACTTATCGAAAGCCTGAACGCGCAGAAGATCTGGGACAGCCCCATCGTCACCCAGTTAGCCCCGCTCGACAAATTCTACATGGCGGAGGATTACCATCAGGAATACTTCGCGCGCAACCCGTACCAACCGTACTGCATGGCGGTTGTCGCGCCGAAAGTCTCCAAGTTCCGCAAGCACTTCCTTGAGATGTTGAAGAAACAGCCGGCGTAAATTCCAGATTGCTGCCTGCGCCGTCCTCGGCGCAGGGTTGATTAACGTAACCGCCGAGGACGGCGGATCGAGCAAGATTATTCACACCCCGTCACCTCATAGACCCCTGTTTTCGGCATCGAGAGCAGGGGTCTATACCATTCAGGGCGCGAGTTCAACAATCCCCTGTCAAACACCTGACCGACCTCGCCGACAAAAAGATGGCTGACGCCCGCCTGGCATAAATAATCCGCAGCGGCTTGCTGGCTGAAATCCAGGTTGGACGGCAACAGGACCGTTGTCCGCCCGGTCAGAGGCATGATCCAGATGCCCGCGTCGGCTCCCACGTCCCCTTCATGGGATTCAGAAATCATGACCTTTAATTGTGTGGATGCGATCCCGATCCGCGCGTCGACGGGAAGCTGATCCGCCACCCAATCCATCGCCGCCACGTCGTCATTTCCCACGATCACACAGCAATCGGACGGATACAGATCATAAGTAAAGAGTGCATTGATCACGACAATTCCAATTGCAAGAAAACCAACAAATCTGCCCCACGGAAACCTCCCCTGCAATTTTTTCCCCAAGCCAGCCAGTCCCAACCCGCCAAGCAGGGACAGCGGCAGGAACAGGATCATCTCCACATAGGGACGGTCGAGCAGGGTCAGGTCGCGGTAGCCGGGGATGATCGTCACAGGGACGAACAGGCTCGCCAGCAACAAAGTCACTGCCAGAACGGACACGAATGTCAAACGGGGATGGACCATCCATGCAAAAATGGAGAGCAGGAGGACAAGCGCCGTGACAGGAACGCCTTTGGCAAGATAGGGATCGAACAGCAGGATGAGTATGTCCTGCCGCAGGATGAAGGCACTCAAGGCAATCGTGACGATGACAACCAGGAGAAAAACAAGCGACATCACCCTGCGCGGAAGTTTCTCCAGCCGCGTCACGACAACCCAGGCAAGGAAAACGATCCCCAGGACGATCAACGAGCGGCTGTGCGTGAAAACGGATAGTACAGCACTGATTCCCAGAATTCCATAGAGAATCCAGCGTTTTCTTGCGGAAAATCCGCTATTTTGCCGGGAAATCAGATAGGCGAGGCTCAAAACAAAGGGAGTCAACCCCAAACTCATCAAGGCGGGATATTTTCCCCAGTCCACGGCGTGGGCGGGCATGTACCAGCCAAAAGCGGAGAGCAGGAGGGCAAACCAGCCCGCCATGTCTGATTTCGTCTCGTGCCTGACGAGGAAGAACATGGGGAAGGGAATCAACGCCAGGATCACCTGCCCGAGGATCAGCATGACGCGCGTGATCTCAGCCTGGGTGATGGATGCGATGAACGCAGACAGGAAATGAAATCCCAGGTGGTAATAGGAAGTGAGGGAAAAAGCGAACGTCCCACCCGCTTCACTGGCAAGGATGCCCTTGATGAGGGAATAATGTTGTGCGGAATCGAAATACAGGGGGAATGTCGCCTGGGAGGCGTAGACCAGCCTGAGGAGGATGGAGAGGAAGAGGAATAAGAGGAGAAAAAGGTTTGTTGAGGAGACGACAGGCTTGGGGCGTTGTCCTGAGCGTGTCGAAGGGTCGGTTTTGAGGCGGAAGAGGAGGGCGAGAATCAGCGCGGCGGGGAGGATCCAGAAGAGTCCGTCAAATCCCGTGAAGTGCCAGATCAGGGAGAGCAGGGACGCGGGGATGAGCCAGCCAGCCAATCCAAGGGCGAGGCGTTCGGAAGAGGTCAGGCTGTCGCCAAAGAGCTTTTGGAGCCCCCAACCGATCAAGGCTTGACCCGCGAGGACGCAGACGAGAATTGCGGTCACCAGCCGCCATTCGGTCGTCAGAACAGACAGGCTGTCCAGCCACATGCTCATGGATAGGAGGTTGGGTTCGGGTAGGAAGGGCCGGGGTAGGAGGGCTGTGTCCTTGTCGGGGTCGGCAGGATGAACGGGGACAGGAGCGTTGGCGAGGGGGACGCGATCAGCAAGGCAGTCGGCGCTTCCTCCAGCGGCGTTGTGACGGCGACTCCCAGGGTGGGGAACGCCAGCCCGATGATGGACAGGTCGCCCTGTGCGAGCAGGGTTTCATCCCTGGTCGAGATCAGTTTCAGGGTCAGGGTCCCGCCGGGGGACTGTTTGGGACCGGTGCAGTAGGCGTTGTCGATGGCCGTACCAACCCGCTGACAGGTGTAGACAGTCTCCACGCTGCCGCTTGTGATCTTCAGGTAAAAAGTTGGGAATGACAGGTCCGGGAGCAGGAGGTTGACCAGCATGTTCTCATCCGCATCAACGCTGAAGGACACCACACAGGGTCTGACCTGTTCGTCTGCGCAGTATGCCAGCCCGGAAGCGGGCGCGTTTTGGCCCGTTTCCACTGGGTCGCTGAGATCGTTGCTCGACAGGAATATGAGCCCAACGACAAGTAAAGCTGCCATGACGCCTGCGACGATCCATTGTTTTCGGTTCACGCGTACCTCTTTCGGGGAGTCAATTTGAAATTTCTATCTCGGCGGGGTCCACCAGAACGTCCACCTCGCCGCCGTATGCCAGCTCGGGGATGGGCATGGCGATCACCTCCAGCAGGGATGGGTTCTGGAAGTTGCGGATCTTGGTCTCCGGGTGGGGGTAATACACCCACCCATCATATTCCAGGTTCCTGAAAATAACCTTACAGCGCGAAAACGAGAAATGCTCGGGCGGGTGCAAGTCTGTCCATTGGACATCGCGGAAGGTGAACTCGGCGCGGAGCATCTGAAATTTGTATGGACGAATATCCACGTTGAGGGTGCCGTTGAAGCAGCGGCTCAGGTCGAGTCCGCGTGAGGCGAAGATCGGCCGCTGGCGGTCCAGGGCTCCGTAAGGGTAATCAGCCGAAGGTCCGGATGCGACGCGGTAGCCTTGGGCGATCCGCCCGTGGACGGGAATCCAATTCTGTCATGGGCAGGATTGTACTTTGGATTCCGAACCGCGCAACCGGGACATTCTGGGGGTGTCATCCTGAGGACGAATCACACTTATCTTTGGGCTGGATTCGTGCTACTTTTGGCTTGTACATCCCTTTTCATGGAGATCCTATGTTCCAAACCTTCGAACAAGCAACAAAATTCATTGCCGAGCAGGCGGTCCAGACCGTGGACCTGAAGTTCTGCGACCTGTGGGGACGCTGGCACCACCTGACGGTTCCCGCCAGCCAGTTCGAGCCGAAGTTGATGGAGGAGGGCATCGGTTTCGACGGTTCCTCGGTGGGATTAAAATCGGTCAAGGCAGGGGATATGGTGCTCGTACCCGACCTCTCGACCGGTTTCCTCGACCCGTTCTGGGAGACGCCCACGCTCAGTTTCATCTGCCGCACCCTCGAAGCCGACACGCACGAGATCTTCGCCAACGACCCGCGCAACATTGCCATCCGCGCGGAGGAGTACATGAAGTCCACGGGCATCGCGGACGAGAGCCGCTGGGGACCGGAGTTCGAGTTCTACATCTTCGACAGCGTCAGTTTCGAGAACGCCGTCAACCGCTCAGGCTACGTCATCGAAAGCGGCGAGGCGGACTGGAACAGCCACGCCGGCGGTCACGGACATTACATCCCATTGCACGGCGGCTATCACGCCATCCCGCCCAAGGACCAGTTGTACAAGGTCCGCACGCGCATGATGGCGCACCTCGAGAAGATGGGCGTGCCGGTCAAGTATCACCACCACGAGGTCGGCGGACCCGGTCAATGTGAGATCGAAACGCCCATGATGGGCCTCGTCCAGGCGGGCGACGCGACCATGATCATCAAGTACGTCACCAAGATGACCGCGCACGAAGCAGGTCAGACCGCCACGTTCATGCCCAAGCCGTTGTTCGGCGAAGCGGGCAGCGGCATGCACTTCCACCAGCATCTGTTCATGAAGAACCAGAACGTCTTCTACGACGCGAACGGCTACGGATGCCTGAGCAAGACCGCGCTGCACTACATCGGCGGTCTGCTCAAGCACGGACCCGCCCTGCTCGCCATCACGAACCCTTCCACGAACTCGTATCGCCGCCTCGTGCCGGGCTTTGAAGCGCCGGTCAATGCCTTCTTCTCGCTCGGCAACCGCAGTGCGGCGGTGCGCATCCCCAAGTACGCCACCCAGCCCGACGCCGCCCGCATGGAGTTCCGCCCGCCGGATGCCACGGGCAACGTCTATCTCATGCTCGCCGCGCAATTGATGGCGGGATTGGACGGGATTCAGAATCAGATCGATCCGACGGAAGCAGGCTTCGGTCCGATCGATGCGAACATCTTCGCCTGGAATGACGAACAGCGGTCACACATCAAGCCGCTGCCTGCCTCCCTCAATGAAGCCCTGTCCGCCCTCGAAGCGGATCACGCCTTCCTCACCGAAGGCGGGGTCTTCAGCGAGGAGATGCTCCAGCAGTGGGTGGACTTCAAACGCCAGGCTGAGTATTTCGCGGTGCGCAACCGTCCGCACCCGTATGAGATGAGCCTGTATTTCGATGTCTGATCGACGGGTTGAACCTTTATAAACGGGATGACGGGAGAAGCGTCCCATCATCCCGTTTATAATTTGATGACTTATGGAACAACGCCGACCTCCACTCAGGTCAATCCTTGTCTGGCTGGGTTTTATTATCGCGCTGGGGGCTTTTCACTTCTCCTGGATACCAAATTCGGACAGCCGCGGTTTTTCTGCGATCATTCAATCAACTTTCACCTTGTTGCTCTTTGCGTATGTGTTTCTGGCGGCGCTCGGCATCGGCAGGAGGGTCCTGGCTTTTTTGCGGACGCTTTCCCGCCTGGAGTTTAATCTGCTTGCCCTGCTCTGCGGACTGGCGATACTTGCAAACGGCATCTTGATCCTGGGTCTGCTCGGGGTTTTTCATCCATCCGCCATCTTGCTCTGGCTGTCAGCGGCGGGGTTGTTCGCCTCGTTCCAGTGGCGTGAGATTGTTGGTGATTTTTCGAAGGCGATAAATTCGTTCGACCACGCCCGGTTCGTGGGTTTCGGCATATTCGAATACATCCTGCTGGGAGTCATCGGGATCCTGGCTGTTTTTTTGCCTCTTCTTTCCCTTGCCCCGGTCCACGATTATGACGCGCTGATGTATCACCTCGAGATCCCCCGTCAATTCCTGGCCCAGGGGAGGGTCTATTTCGACCCCGAGATCTGGCGCTCCACCTACCCGATGCTGACCGGGATGCTGTATTCCATCGGGATCGTATTCCGCCTGGAGCCATTTGCCCAACTGATCAGCCTGACCTTCTTTGTGGTGTTTCTCCTGAGCGTCTATGCGTTCGGAAGGCGCCTTTTCGATCAGAAGACCGCACTGCTGGCGGTCGGCATCCTGTTGGGAAACCCCGCTTTTACGGTCTACGCCGTCGCTCCCAGCGTGGAATTCTCGTGGGCGGGCTATGAATTTTGGGGCATGTATGCTTTTTCTCTTTGGTTTTTCGAGGAAAAAGACACAAACAGGTCCCAGTGGCTGGTCATGGCAGGCATCCTGTCCGGGCTGGCGGCAAGCGTCAAGTACCTGTCCTTCCCTACGATCGCCATCATCGGTCTGCTGATCCTGTGGAAGACATTCCAGGCTGAAGGGGCGGATTTGAAGAAAATTACCCGAAATTTATTGCTTTTTGGAGTTCCTGCCCTCGTATTGATCCTCCCCTGGTATCTCAAGAACTGGTTTTGGACCGGCAACCCCTTCTACCCACTGATGTTCGGCGGGCCCGCCTGGACAGACCTGCGCAACGAGCTGTATTTCAATGATTACATGGGCAGTTTCGGGACCGGTCGCGGCTGGCTGGACTATCTGCTGATCCCCGTCAATCTTTACCTGGCACAGCCCCGCTATGCCGCCATGTCGCTGGAATTTTTCCATCCCGCCTTATGGCTGGGGTTCGGCTTTGGTTTCCTCGAAAAATGGAGAAAACACGATCACCTGGTTGCGTATATAGTAATCGGCGTGGCTCTATGGGTGACCAGCGCACAGGTGATCCGCTTTTTGCTCCCCCTGTCCGGTTTTCTTGCGTTATTCTCTGCAATGGTGTTGTCCCATTTCCCCCGCAGGATAAAACAGTTCGTCACGGTTGGGGTTGTCGGGGCACTGATGATCGTCACAGCCGCCTACCAGGTCTGGATGATTGGCGACTCAAATCTGTTGGGTTACTTTGGCGGTAAAATTTCAAAGAACGAGTTTCTTCAGCAGGAAGTCTATGACTATCGGACCGTCCAATTCATCCAATCCAGCCTGCAACTCACGGACCGCGTTCTTTTCCTTTGGGCGGGTCAGGGCTATTACTGTGATTCCCGCTGCCTGCCCGATGACGACGAAAATCTTGCCATCCAATTAAGCATAAACGATCCAACTCCCGAAGCGCTTGCCCGTCAATTGCGTTCGGACGGAGTGACTCACATCCTCCTGGGACGGCCGAACGTCTATTGGTTCATCAGTTACCATGACCCTCAAAAGCGTCACCAAACGGCGCTGGACTACTTCGAAAAGGACTTCCTTCCAGCCTGTGGAGAATCGATCTTCAGCGATGGATCTCTAGAGCTGTTTGCACTGACCTGCAAATAATCCCCCTATCTCCTCCAGTGAGATTATCTTTGCCGGGGCGCCTGTCCCAGGAAATGAGATTTGTGATAAAACCAAAGCGGAGAACCTCCATGCGAAAAAACATTCCCAACCTTTTTGTGATCCTCGCCATCCTGCTCGCCTGCCTCTCCCCCGTTTTTGCATCAGCCGTCGAGGCGCAGGGTTCCAACCCGGAACCTTGTCAACATCCCCGGCACCCACCAGGATGAACTGGGCTGTCCCGGCGAATGGCAGCCGGACTGCGAAGCCACCCTGCTGACCTACGACATCGAAGACGACGTCTGGCAGGGGACGTATGAGATCCAGCCAGCCAACGACGGCGACAAAAAGGGACCGCGCTACAAAGCCGCGCTCAACGGCGGCTGGGGCGAGAACTACGGCGTCAATGCCGTCCAGGGCGGGGCGGACATCCCGCTCGTCGTGACCGAACCGACGCAGGTCAAGTTCTACTACGACCACAAGACCCACTGGATGGCAGACAGTTTCAACAAGCTGATCGTCGTGGCATCCGGCGACTTCCAGAAACAGATCGGATGCTTCAATGACTACGACGCGACCTGTCTGCGTGCCTGGCTGCAGGACCCGGACGGCGACGGGTTGTATGATGTCACAACCGCCGGTATCAACGCCGGGACTTACACGGTCACCTTCACACGTAATGAGAACGCCGGCAATATCATCGGCGAACCGCAACAATTCACTGTCGCAAAGGACGGCGACGCAATCTACTTTGGATATGATTCCGTGAAAAATGAATTCACCATCAGCACCACCGGCGCGCCGGTCGGCAACCTGACCAAACAGCGCGCCATCTGGATCAACAAGGACACCATCCTGTGGAAGATCAGCGGCGGGAGCGGCTTGAAGTACGCGCTCATCTATTCCGCCGAAGCCGCACTCACGCTCAGCCCGGACGGCATCCTGAACGGGACCGAGATCCCGCTGACCTTCGTCTCGGACAAGCCGGATGTCGAAATCCTGCGCGGCTATCCGCACCTGCGCGACTACGCCGTGCTGAAAGTGACCGACACCTCGAACATTGCCGAGATCCTCAAGGGACAGGTCGCGGTCGTGGCGAGGAGTCAGGCTGGCAGGGATGTGGACGCGACCGGCGTCCAATTCCCCGGCGCGTTGGATGACGTCTACAAATACGACGGTCCGCTGGGTGTCACATTTGGCAGGGCGACCCTGCCCCTACGTTGCGCGTCTGGGCGCCGACCGCACAGGCGGTCACGCTGTTCATGTACGACACCGAGAAAGCCTCCTATGCGAACAAATTCCCGATGGAATGGGACGCGTCCAGCGGCGTGTGGAGCGTCACCGGCGAAGCGGACTGGAAGAACAAGTATTACGTGTACGAAGTCAAGGTCTTCGCGCCTTCCACCGGCAAGATCGAGACCAACCTCGTCACCGACCCGTACTCGATCAGCCTCTCGATGAACAGCAAGCGCAGTCAGATCGTGGACTTGAACGACGCCGAACTCAAACCGCAAGGCTGGGATTCGGTACAGAAGCCCGCGCTCGCCGCGCCGGAAGACATCGTCCTCTACGAACTGCACATCCGCGACTTCAGCATCAGCGACGCGACCGTCCCTGAGGAATTGCGCGGCACCTACAAAGCCTTCACCGTCAAAGACTTCGAACGGGATGAAACATCTCGCAGGTCTGGCGGAAGCGGGACTGACTCACATCCACCTGCTCCCCGCCTTCGACATTGCCAGCGTGGACGAGGACAAATCCACGTGGAAGACCGTGGACGAAGCCGCACTCAAAGCCCTCCCGCCTGATTCTGACGGGCAATCCATCGCGGTCAGCGCCATCACCGGCACGGATGGGTTCAACTGGGGCTATGACCCGCTCCACTACACCACGCCCGAAGGCAGTTACGCCACGGATCCCAATGGAACGCCGCGCATCGTGGAATTCCGCGAGATGGTGGGAGCGCTCAACGAAAGCGGACTGCGCGTCGTGATGGACGTGGTCTACAACCACACCAACGCCAGCGGCCAAAGCGACAACTCCGTGTTGGACCGCGTGGTGCCCGGTTATTATCACCGCCTGAACGCCGATGGCAACGTGGAGAAGTCCACGTGCTGTGAGAACACCGCCACCGAACACGACATGATGCGCAAGCTCATGATCGATTTCGTCCTCACCTGGGCGAAGGACTACAAAGTGGACGGTTTCCGCTTCGACCTGATGGGTCATCACATGCTCGAAGACATGATCGCCCTGCGCGCCGCGCTCGACTCGCTCACCCTCGAAAAGGACGGCGTGGATGGCAAGTCCATCTATGTGTACGGCGAAGGCTGGAACTTTGGCGAAGTCGCCAACAATGCGCGCGGCAAGAATGCCACGCAACTCAATATCGCCGGGACAGGCATCGGCGTGTTCAACGACCGCCTGCGCGATGCGGCACGCGGCGGCAACCCGTTCGACGATGTCCGCCTTCAAGGCTTCACCACGGGACTCGTCCTCCAGAACAACGCCAGCGAAAAACGCAGCGCCGAAGACCAGCAGATCCTGCTCAACAACTACACCGACTGGATCCGCCTCGGGCTGGCGGGCAACCTCGCGGGTTACGAACTCATTCGCGCCGACGGCAACACCGTGCCCGGGCGCCTGATCTCCTACAACGGCTCGCCCGCAGGCTACACCGATGACCCGCAGGAGAACATCGTCTACGTCTCCGCACACGACAACCAGACGCTCTTCGACGGCATTCAAGCCAAGGCGCCCGCCGAAGCGACCATCCAGGACCGCGTCCGCATGAACAACCTCGCCGTCAGCATCGACATGTTCAGCCAGGGCGTGCCCTTCTTCCATGCGGGCGACGACATCCTGCGCTCCAAGTCCTTCAACCCCAATTCGTACAACTCCGGCGATTGGTACAACAAACTGGATTGGACATACGAGTTGAACAACTGGGGCGCGGGACTTCCGCTCGAGGGCACGGGTCAATGGGACATTTACAAACCGCTTCTCGCCGACCCGGCACTTGCCCCCTCCAAAACGGACATTACCTTCGCCTCAGCCGTCTTCCGCGAATTCCTGCAGATCCGCAAGAGTTCGCCGCTCTTCCGCTTGCAGACCGAGGCGCAGGTCAAGCAGTCCCTTTCCTTCCTCAACAACGGACCCGAAGCGACGCCCGGACTCATCGTCATGCGCCTGACCGACGCGAACGGCATCGACCCGAACTATCAGGAGCTCGTCGTGTTCTTCAACGCCCGCCCTGAAGCGGTGACCTTCAGCAACGGCATGCTTGCAGGGAACTATGTTCTGCACCCGGTTCAACAGGATTCCGCCGACACGGCAGTCAAGCAGGCATCGTTCGAAAATAACACTTTCAACGTCCCCGGCCGCACCACAGCTGTCTTCGTCATCGAAAAAGTCAAACCCGCACCCGAAACTCCCACCGAGTCCGCTCCTGCTGAGACGCCGGTCTCCGCTCCCAACAACACCCTGACCCTTGCCGGTGTCATCGCCGCGCTGCTCGCCCTGCTGGGATTGGGAATCTTCCTGCGCAGGAAGAAAGCGTAACCCCAAACGGATTCCCGAAGTTCCACAGCGACCTGTGGAATCCCGAAGTTCTACGTCGGGCTGTAAATTCCGAAAGTAGAACTTTCGGAATTCTTCATCAAAAAAGCGGACACGAGGAAACCTCGTGTCCGCTTTTTGCAGAATTGATGGACTGGCGGGTCAAAGACCCGCCCTACGGATATTGATTCAGGTTAGTTGTTTGTATCGCCATTCGGTCCTGTTTTGGCGAGCAGGTCGGCAATGCCTTTCAAGCCCATCCACCATTGGTCCTTCGGGCGCTGGTGCTCGGCGTCGATCATGCGGTCAAAGTCGCGCATATCGTGGAAGTGGATCTGCCCGTTCTGCATGCCGATGAAGGCGCTGTCGTGACCGTCCTTGTTGCACTGTTCGATCAGGTACTCGAGGCACAGGCGCGAGAGCCGCGTGGCCTGGATGCGGTCGAACGGCGACGGGTCGCCGCCCTGCTGCAGATGCCCGAGGATGGCGGGGCGCACGTCGAACACATCCCGCCCCTCCTCCTCGAAGAGGGCGCACATGAACTCAGTAGTATAAACAGGGTTGGCCCTCTCATTGCGGATCATCAACCCCAGCCGCTTGCCGGACTGGAACCCTTTCAGCAATTTCTCGACGTCCACCTGCAGGTCGCGCAGTTTGACGCCCTCCTCGTGCAGGTAGACGCGCTCCGCGCCGGTGGCGATGCCGCCCATCAGCGCCAGATAGCCGCAATAATGTCCCATCACCTCCACGACGAAACAACGCCGCGTTGCCACCGCCGACTGCTTGATCTTGTCCACCGCGTCCGTGATGTTGTTCAGGGCGGTGTCCGCGCCGATGCTGAACTCGGAGCCGGGCAGGTTGTTGTTGATGGAGGCGGGCAGGCAGATCATGGGGATGTTGAAACTGGGGAAGTTGGGGCGTTCCCCCAGCATGGTGAAGACCGATTCATAGGCGTTCCAGCCGCCGACGACCAGCAGGGCGTCGATCTTGTGGTCTTCGATGACGCGCGCGATGGAATACAGGTCACGCCCTTTGGGGACGCGGCGCGTCGTTCCCAGCACCGAGCCGCCGCGTGAAGCCCAGCCGCTGACGCTCATCCAGTCCATCGCCTCCACCTCGCCCTCGATCAACCCCTCGAAGCCGTTGTGCACGCCCAGCATGATGTGCCCCATGTCCAGCCCCAGGCGGATGGCGGCGCGGGCGGCGGTGTTCATGCCCGGGGCGGGGCGCCGGCGTGCATGACCGCGATGCGGAAACGCTTCTTCGACGGGTCAGCGGGATGCGGCAGGGCGCGTACCATCGTCTTGAACGTCAGGAAGGCGTCCTTGAACGAGGAACTGCGCAGGGACATGGCGCGTTCATAGTCCTTTGCCTCCACCGCCGCGGCGACCGCCTGCGTCCTGCGCACGCTTTCCATCAACGGCAGGCGCGTCATGCGGTTGTTGCGGATGCCGATCACGACCGGTTCATCCTGCGGCGTCGTCGCGAGGATTGTATTGACAGCTTCGTGCCCCATCATGGTGGCAAGGATGCGGTCGTAGGCGCTCGGGCGTCCGCCGCGCTGGACGTGCCCGAGCATGGTCACGCGCACCTCCTCGCCGAGGCTCTCCTCGAGCAGGCGCTGGACGTCGCTGGAGCCGATGTACTTGCCGTTCTTGTCGCGGGCGCCCTCAGCCAGGATCACGATGCTGTCGCGGCGCCCAGCCTTCCGTCCGGCTTTGAGGCGCTCCACCAGCACGTCCTGCCAATTCTCCACATCCGGCGGCGATTCGGGGATCAGGACCCAGTCTGCGCCTGTCGCCAGCGCGCCCATCAGGGCGAGGTAGCCGCAGTTGCGTCCCATCACCTTGACGACGAACGTGCGCTGGTGGCTGGCGGCGGTGCTGGTGATGGCATCCACCGCCTCGGTGATGCGATGGAGCGCCGTGTCGGTGCCGATGGTCATGTCGGTGCCGCTGAAGTCGTTGTCGATCGAGCCGACCAGCCCGACGATCAAGAGGTTCGGGTACGCTGCGGCTTCTTCGGCGGTGATCTCACCCGCTTCGGCAAGTTCGGAGACCAGCCCGGACCATTCCTGGCGGAAGATGTTCGCGCCGGTCAGCGAGCCGTCGCCGCCGATGACGATCAACCCGTCGATGCCCGCCTTGATGAGATTTTTGGCGGCGACGCGGCGACCTTCGCGTGTGAGGAACGCTTCGCATCTTGCCGACCCGATCATTGTCCCGCCCAACTGGAGGATGCCCCCCACCGAATCCCAGTCCATCTTGCGGATGTAGTCGCCGTCGTCCACCATGCCCTGGTAGCCCTCGTAGATCGCGTAGACCTCGAGACCCCTGTCCAATGCCGTGCGCACCACCGAGCGGACCGCCGCGTTCATGCCCTGTGCGTCGCCGCCGCTGGTGAGTATTCCAATTCGTTTTGTCATAGGTTCCTGCCAGATAAGTTAGATTCCGCCTTGAATTCTACTGCAAATGGATGTGAAATCAAAAACCAAACAAAACTGTCAAATGTCACGTTTTGCGGGCTCCTGCAAGGCTTTCCCTGGGCTGAAAACAAGCAACAAAAACGGCTCGGAGGCTGCAAGGTCCGAACCGTTTCTTGTTTCTATTGCCCTTTTGATCTCTTTCTTGCTTATCCCTCGCGACATCGTACTCGTAGAGTAAGCACCCCTTTGGGGCTGACACTGCTCTTCATCAGTAGCTCGCGTTTATGCTGGAAGTGTATCTTCCTCCGGGAAGGAGTTCGTTGATGGCAACGCCCATAAAAAGCCTAACAAAACAATGCCACCAACTGGAGCCAGCAGGAACAGCTGCCACCATGCGCTTTTGCCGCTATCGCGAAGTCTGCGTGAGCCCGCCGCCAGCAGGGGCAACAAGACGGCAAGCAGGAATAGGCTTCCCATAGTCTCGCTCAAGAGCGTAAATGCCGAAGTGCCCAGCAGGACGAATAATGCAAACCACCAGAACTCTGGTCGTGATGCCCGTCCATTAAATTCTGCGTATTTTGTCAGACATACGCGAATTGATTCATAGAACGTAGCAGGGCTTGTTTGGCTATCGGTATTTGAATTTGAAGAAATCTTCATTCTTAACTCCTTGCCGATTCTAAAGACGGCTTCTCTCAAAGATGTAATCCAATTCCATGGATCGAGTCCGTCGCTATTTTCAGCCAGTTTTCTCTCGCCCGCAACTGTGGAAACCCCTAGTTTTTCAGATTCGACCGAGGTCGTCTCGTTTTTTAGTCTCAAAACCAATTCCATTCTTGAATTTACCTGAAATTTCGAGTATATATTTTTCAAGTGGAATTCAACTGTGCGGTCGGAAACCTTCAGACCCAAAGCAATTAACTTATTGCTTTTACCTTCCAATAATAGTTGTATGACTTCACGTTCGCGATTGTTAATCGTGGAAATTGTTGCATGGCGTTTTCTTCCTTAAAAGATTATTTGGCTTATCTGTAAAAGACGCACAAAGTGACAGTCACTTTGTGCACAGACTTAAGGAGCCCTTTTGAATGAGTCGGCGATCAGTTCCTGCAAAACGTTCCTGTCCACATCTGCCAGTTTCTTGATATACAGGCAAACCTTGCCCGTTGTATATTTACCAAGTTTCTTGAGCAGTGGGTTGTCAGAGTCGTCGCCTACCCCAATATAGAGCGTGATGTTCTGTTTGCGGGGGGAGAATGCGATCTGCGGCATATCGCCTTCCCGCCCGCTTTCATACTTGTAATGATATGAGCCAAAGCCGATAATGGCAGGTCCCCACATTTTGGGCTTTTTCTTCGTCACCTGCTTCATGATCTTTACGATCTCAAAGCAATCCTTGCGCTTTTGCTCGTCTTCGACTTTACTCAAAAATTCCTCGACGCTCGCGTCGTTCACCTTGGTTTTCATCTCGGCCATTTCTGACTCCTTGTATTGATTGAAGACAAATTATAGCCCACTTGTTCTGTTTATATAGTTCCGGCGAGTCCAAATCGCCCACCAGCGTCAGGCCGTCCGCCCTGTGTAGCGAAGCGAAGACGGGGTGCATTATCCCGACACTTGCACCCCGTTCGAGCCGTGAGCCCATCGGGGCGAGACGGCCGAGCGCAAGTACGGTGTGCTCTTTCGGGACGTGGTTTTAGCCGCGCTTGCTCGATGCAAATTCTTCACTCAAGGATTCCAAACATCTTATTCTGACGCGTTTTCTTTAAGAAGTTTTCAAGCCGCTTTTGAAACACACTTGGCTGTTTGCGTACTTCTTCAATATAACCAATACGAATTCTTTTGTAAACATCGGGAAATCTTTGAAAGTTATTCCATGTTTGTACATCGGCTTGAAGGACTTCAAGTATGTCTTTTGGGATTTGGAATGAATTAGGAGAAAGGTCGGGCAGGACTTTGAAACCTGCTTCGGTCATTTTTCCACTTTGTATCAATCGTTTCGCTCGTTCTTTATTCAATTCCGTCCAATTGCTTTTGGGGCGGCGTGGTGTGAAGCGCTGGGCTGAACGTTCCGCGTCAATCTTCTTTGCAATACCATCTATCCAACCAAAACATAGTGCTTCTTCAACTGCCTGAAGGTAAAGAATGGATGGTTTATCAGAATTTTTGGAGTAGGAGATAAGCCAGATTTCTTGTTTGGTTGCGTGGTTTTCCGAAAGCCATTTGCGCCATTCATCTCGATTAGTTAAATATAAAGTCTCTGTTATTTGCATATGATCCATCTCTTTACGAAGCGGCTAAGGGCAGGCGTTACCCGCTGGTGGGTGGGACGAGATAACGCCAATTGACGGAACCAACTTCAAGCCACGCAACCTGCCTGCCTGCACCTTGCCGCAGGCACAGGTGAAAACGCGCAGAACGGGCGAGCGAGCTTCAAGCGAGCACCGTTCGTCCAGCTTGACTGGATCGCTCAGCCCACTATAGTCCCCGAAGGGGGAGTGCATGAACGCTGGGCAATCCCCACCAGTCGGGTGCATTATCCCGACACCGCACCCCGTTCGGGCCGTGAGCCCATCGGGGCGAGACGGCCTGCGGTGGGTGCAGGTGTGCTCTTCCAGGACGCGGTATTGGGCGGTTTTATCTATACAATTCGGTTCAACCTATGTATTTTCTTATTTGCCAGTGTGCCAATCCAAGTTTCTGAACTCGGGCTGTAAAGGTAATTGTGTGCAATGCTGGCGGTTCTCCTGTTGATTTCTTTTGCAACCTGAGGGCGAGTTGGAAAGTATCCTTCTTTTACATCGATCCTCCACGTAGCCCATAACGCTATGTTCTGTGTAATGGGAAAGGTGACTTCAGACTGCTGTTTGCCAATACCCATCCAACGGAAAAAGAAGAGTGGATTATCACTTGTGATGAAATATTCATTGTCCCTTGCGGTAAAAAACCTCCATGTCATCTGACTCAGAGCTTCAAGAGTCTGGGGTGTCCTGTCGGGTGGCATGTTGGCTAACCAAATGTCATGAAGAATATCGCTCTCTTTAGTGGTGCGAAGTGCCTGTAATTCTTTTCTACGCTTTTCAACCAAATCCATTTTTTCTGGATACTGTATTCCAAATTCCACTAGCTCGTTATCAATTCGTTCAAAAACTGGGTTCATTATCTCTGGAGCTTTGTCCTTTATCCAATTCTTGTGCTCGGGTACCCTTTTCCAAAGGACCATCATATATTTGGATAAGACTTCTTTATCCTCAAGTGTCAGGGACGCTAGTGCTTGAATTTTCTGAAGGACGATATTTGCAGGTTCCTCAATTTCGTTTGCCAAATACTGTTCCATATCGTCTGGATAAAATTTGTTTTCCTGTGCTATGTTGTGAATTGCTGTTTTGAAAACATCTTCGGTACCTCTTCGATAAACCCAAATTAGGTCACTCATCGGTGCTACCGAAAAGCCTCTCAGATAGTATTGCGGAACATAATGATTGCCCATATCTACGAATCACCTACATTGACCAACTGAGACCGCCCACCGAATTAAGGGTTGATGTGGCGGAAAGAAAAAATGACAGAGGAAAGGGGCATTGCGCCGCCGCATCTGTCCAACTGCTTATGGGTGGTCAAAAATCAATACATTGACGCTTCCTTCCCATTATACGCAATTTGGGTGCAAGTTCACCCTCAAAACCTGTCTACACCTCCTAAAATGCCAAAATGCCCGTGTCCATATATGGGGGGTATTTTCAGCAACTGGGCGGTGCTTGGCAGTGCTTGGATATGCTTATGATCTGCTTATGATGTGCTTATGATCTCTTTACAAGGTTTTCGGGAAAATCTGCCTTCCCATACCCCCATATATGGGGGGTGGGGGTTGGCACAATTGGGGCAAGTAAGGGAATTTCACCCTCACTCACACGGCGCGGACTCCCGCTCCACGGGCAGGCCGAAGGCTTCGTAAACCGGGACGCCGTCCCATTCGGGCGGGAGGGGCAGACCGAGCATGAAGGCGGCGGTGGCGGCGGTGTCCATCGTGTTGACGGGGGTGGTCAGGACCTTGGGCTGCACGCCCGGTCCCGAAACGACCCAGGGGATGGTCATATCTTCGGGGCGGCTGGAGCCGTGGGTTGTGTCGTGCCCGCCGTGGTCGGAGGTGACGATGATGAGCGTCTCGTCGCGCAGGCCGCGCGCGTCCAGTTCGGCGAGGATCAGCCCCAGCGCCTCGTCCGCGCGGAATGCCACGCTCAACTGCTGCCACGACATCCAGCCGTGGACGTGTCCCATGCCGTCCACGAGAGGGAAGTGGACGAAGAGCACGCCGAAATCCTGCGGGAAGTCGTCGAGCAGGCGTTCCGCCACGACCAGGTCGCGGTCGTTGACGTAGGTGAAGCTGTCCACGCTGGAGGGTTCGGTCAGCTGGCGGAGTTTTTCCTTGCCGACGTGCATGACGGTCTGCAAGCCAGCCGCGTGGGCGAGGTCGAACAGGTCAACGCCGCTGGCGTATCCGTTCTCGGGGAGGTAATCGTTCCAGTCCACGCCGTGTTTGGAGGGACACACCCCCAGAAGCATGGAGGCATGCGCAGGCAGGGTGGAACTCGGGAACACGGTCCGCGCGTTGAGGGTGTAGGCGCCGTTCTGCATCAAGTCCAACAGGTTCGGCATGGGCGCGGCGGGGATGGCGTCGGGGCGGAGTCCGTCAATGGACAGGATCAGGACGCGGGAGGCACGAGGCGCAGGCGCTGGGGTGAAGGTCGGTTTGAGGGTGGGGAGTCTCTGTGGGGGGTGAGGTCGGCACCTGTGTGGGAGTCTCCGCCAATGTGGATGCCGGGGGGAGGGCCGTGGGCGTGGCGAGAGCGGAGGTCTGACAGGCAAGCAGAAAAACGACTGAAATAAGGAACAGCGGGAGTTTTGATCGCATGGGGGTATCTTATCCAAACATCATGGGGATGGCAAGATGAAAAACACTTATCCCGCCCGTCCGTTCGTGCTATGGTTGTGGAAAACGATTTGCGGAGGGACCATGGAACTGTTCGATGTATTTGCGGCGCGGCATTCGATCCGCGCGTTCACGGACCAGCCCGTGCCTGATGAGGCGTTGGGGAGGATTTTCGAGGCTGTCAACCGCGCGCCTTCGGCTGGGAATTTGCAGGCGTTCGAGATCTATCAGGTGACACAACTGTCGCACAGGGAAGAGCTCATGCGCGCCTCGTACGACCAGGAATTCCTCGCCCAGGCGCCGCTGGTGCTGGTCTTTTGTGCCGCGCCGGCGCGTTCTGCCGTGCGCTACACCGAACGCGGCGAGACGCTGTACTGCATCCAGGATGCCACCATCGCCTGCACCTACGCCATGCTGGCGGCGACCGCCCTGGGATTGGGAAGCGTGTGGGTGGGCGCCTTCGACGAGGAGGCGGTGCACCGCGTCATCGGCGCGGCACCGGACCATAGACCGGTCGCCATGCTGCCCATCGGATATCCAAATGCGGAGCCGCGCAACCGTCCACGGCGGTCACTGGAGGATATTGTTCACCCGGTTGGGTGATATACGACGAGCGGACGCGAAAGTGTCCGCTCACTTGTTTATACCCAGAGCAGTCACAAATTGCGCTTTATTAGAAGCGGGATGCGTAATTTGTGATCGTGGGTATTATATAATCAGGTGACTTTCATCTTTGCGACACTTGCACCTGCGCTGCAAGTGCAGGTGAGCACTCCCGAAGGGAGCCAGATGACAGTCACCTATTTTTGGAGGCACCCATGCTCAAAAAGAAGATCGCATTCATCGGTCCCGGCGTGATGGCGGAAGCCATGATCGCGGGTCTGTTGCGCAAGAAACTGGCAAAGCCGGAGAACATCATCGCGGCGGGTCCGCGTGCAGAGCGCGGATCGGAATTGCAAAAGAAATACGGCATCCAATCCACGACGGATAACTCCGCCGCCGTCGCGGGCGCGGACGTGGTGGTGCTGTCGGTCAAGCCGCAGCGCCTGAGCGAAGTGATGAAGGGGCTGAAAGGCATCCGCGCGGATGCGCTGGTCCTGTCCATTATTGCGGGCGCGAGCCTGAAGAAGATCGGGACGGGGCTGAAGCACAAGGCGGTCGTGCGGTCCATGCCGAACACACCCGGTCAGATCGGGGAGGGCATCACAGTCTGGACCTGCTCCAAAGAAGTGACCGAAGAACAGCAGGAGATGACGCGCGGGATCCTCGGCGCGCTGGGAGACGAGGTTTTCGTGGAGGACGAGAGTTACCTCGACATGGCAACGGCTCTTTCCGGAACGGGACCTGCCTACGTGTTCCTCTTCACCGAAGCCCTGATCGACGCCGGGGTCCACATGGGATTCCCGCGCCGCATCGCCGAGCAACTCGTCCTGCAGACCATCAAAGGCTCGGCCTCCTTCTACGAGGCGGCGGGACGCCATCCCGCCACGTTGCGGAACCAGGTCACTTCACCCGGCGGGACCTCTGCCGAGGCGTTGTACTATCTCGAAAAGGCAGGCTTCCGCACCGCCATCTCGCGCGCGGTCTGGGCGGCGTATCAGCGGTCACTGGAGTTGGGCAAGGAGAAACCGGGGCACATTGACCCGCATGAAGAAGAGAAATGAAATTCGATTTGCAGAAACATCATCGGCGCTCGATCCGTTTGAGGGGATATGATTACGCCCAACCCGGCGGATATTTTGTCACGATCGTGACGTATCAACGCGATCTGTTGTTCGGGGAAATTGTGGATGAGGAAATGGCGTTGAACAAATATGGCATGGTCGCCAAACAACAATGGGAAAAATTACCAAAACGCTTCCCAAACATTGAATTGGGCGCATTCACCATCATGCCTAATCATATGCACGGGATAATCCAAATCCTTGACGAAAATTGTAGGGGCACGGCGGAGGTTTCGAACGATTTTGACGGTGAATTGTCACGCCGTGCCCCTACCCAGGAACAATTTCAAAAACCTGTGAGAGGTTCCATTCCAACCATCGTCCGCTCTTATAAATCCGCCGTCGCATATCGGATCCATTTAATGCGCGGCGCAAATGGCACTCCTGTCTGGCAAAGGAATTATTACGAGCACATCATCCGTAACCACGAAGATTGGGATAGAATCCATCGGTACATCGAATCAAACCCGTCCCTGTGGGCGGAAGACGAAGAAAATCCATTGAAACCGTAGGGGCACAGCGGAGAATCGCAAATCCGCTTGACCAAAAATCGTCCTGCTGTGCCCCTACATAGATAACCATGTCCCTCATCACTGTCTCGTCCCTCTCCAAATCCTTCGGCGCGGAAGACCTATTCTCCGGCGTCACATTTTCGGTTGCCAAGGGCGCGCGGCTTGCCATTGTCGGACCGAACGGCATCGGCAAGACGACCCTGTTACGCATCCTCATCGGACAGGAGGAAGCCTCGGGCGGGACGATCACGCGCGCCAGGAACCTTCGCGTTGGCTATCTCTCGCAGGAAGCGGACTTCGAACTCGAAGGCGTGTTGTGGGATGTGTGTCTTGAGCCGTTCGCGGACCTCATCCGCATGCAGGGGGAGTTGGAAAAGCTCGAGGCGGAAATGTCCGAACCTCCTCGAAGCGGGATCAGGCTTTGGTCAGATATGGAATCGTGCAGCACGAGTTCGAGCGGCTGGGCGGGTACACGTATCCCATCAAGATCAAGCAAGTCCTGACAGGCCTGGGCTTTGGCGAATCCGAATATCACATGTCGCTCGATCACCTCTCGGGCGGACAACGCACGCGCGCGCATCTGGCGCGTCTGCTGTTGTCGAATCCAGATTTGCTCCTGCTCGATGAGCCGACCAACCATCTCGACATCAAAGCCGTCGAGTGGCTTGAAGGGTATCTGACGCAATGGGAAGGCGCGGCGGTCGTCGTCTCGCATGACCGTTATTTTCTCGACCATGCCTGCAATGCCCTGCTCGAAATGGCGGCGAGCGGTTCGGAATATTATCGCGGCAATTACACGACCTATTTGAACGAGCGCGAGGTCCGTTGGGCGCATCGCTTTGAGATCTTCGAAAGTGAAAAGGAAAAACTTCTCAAGGAAGTCGAGTACATCAAGCGCAATATTTCGGGGCAGAACACACTGCAAGCCAAGGGCAAGCTCAAACGACTCACGCGCATCGTGCAGGCCATCGAGCAGGTGGGACTGGACGCGGTCAACATGAACTGGTCGCAGTTGGATGTTGAAACGACCCAATCGCCGTTCAGCGTGGAGGAAGCCGAGCGGCGTGTGCGCGGACTTCGACCTCCGCAGCGCGTCACGCCCGACCTGCACCTGCATCTGCGTTCGACGAGTCGATCCGGCGATCTGGTGATTCGCACCAGGGACTTGAAAGTGGGTTATCACGCGGAAGATGACATCCCCGAAAAATTTCTTTTCGCCTGCCCTGACATCGAGCTGAGACGCCTGGACTGCGCCGCGTTGATCGGTCCGAACGGCGCGGGCAAATCGACGTTCCTCAAGACGATCCTCGGTTCCATCCCGCCGCTGGCTGGTGAAGTGACCCTGGGAGCGAGTTTGCACGTCGGCTATTTCGCCCAGGCCCACGAGGGACTCGACCCCGCGAAGACCGTCCTCGATGAGATCATCGCGGCGTCTGGGATGCTCCCCTATCAGGGACGCGAGTATCTCGGAAAATATCTCTTCTCAGGCGATGACGTGTTCAAACTCGTGTCCATGCTCTCCGGCGGCGAACGCGGACGCCTTGCCCTCGCCAAACTCGCTTTGGAAGACACGAACCTGCTCCTGCTCGACGAACCGACAAATCACCTCGACATCCCCTCGCAGGAAATCCTGCAATCCGTGTTGGATGCGTATCAGGGCACGATATTGCTTGTCTCTCACGACCGCTATCTTGTGGATGCGCTCGCCACCCAGATCTGGGAGCTTGGCGGGGAGACTTCCGAGGTCTGCGGAGCACCCCGAAACAGCGAAGTGCTCGATCGAGCTCTGTTCAACGGCACGTATTCGCAGATGAAAGAGGAAAGAGAGAAGGAAGCGGCGAGACTTGCGGCGCAACAAGCCGCTGTGGTGGTCAATTCACGCGCCAAAGACGAAAAACGTTCGAAGAACGCAATGACGAAAGAGGAAAGACGAAAGATGGCGCAGTTGCAAGAGTTGGAAAACACCATCGCCGAACTTGAAGCGAAACTGGCAAATCTTTCCACGCAGTTGGAAAGTCCCTTCGTGAAGCCCGCCGAAGCCGCCAAACTGGGAACGGAATACGAGCGCGTGCAGAGGGAGATGGATGTCCGACTCGCGGAATGGGAAAGACTTCAGGGATGACCGTGGACAGTAGACCGAAGACCGTTGTCAACCGTCCACGGTCCATCGTCCAAAACGAGTGGGAGAAGATGCAAGGGTAAAGTGCTATACTATTTCTAAACACGGGGGACATCCGTTTCCAAAAGGAGGCACACATGTCCTGGAAGAACCAACTGCGAAGCAACTCCCTGCCGTGGCTGCTGGAGTCGGAGAATCCCGGCGTCCGTTATCTGGCGATGCGCGACCTGCTTGACCTCGCCCCTGACGATAAAAAACTAAAATCTGCTCGTAAATTAGCGCATAAAGAGGGACCGATCGCGCATGTCCTGTCGAAGATGAACGACGAGGGATACTGGCAGAGAGCAGGGACGGGCTATGGGCCGAAGTATAAGTCCACGGTGTGGGCGTTGATCCTGCTGGCGCAGCTTGGCGCGTCGGCGAAGGAGGACAAGCGCATCAGGCTGGCGTGCAAATATTATCTCGACCACGCCCTGAACCCCGGCGGGCAGATCTCCGCCATGACGAACAACTCCCCCTCAGGGACAATCGATTGCCTGCAAGGCAACATGCTCTGGTCATTGATGGCGTTGGGTTATAACGATCCACGCATGGACTCGGCTTACGAGTGGATGGCGCGTACAGTCACGGGCGAGGGAGTCGCGCCAGTGACAGACAAGCACGCGCCAGTGCGTTATTACGCATACAAGAGCGGTCCGACCTTCGCATGCGGGGCGAACAACAAACTGCCATGCGCGTGGGGTGGAGTCAAAGTGATGTTGGCGCTGGGTCAGGTCCCCGTCGAGAAAAGAACCGTGCTCATTGATAAGGCGATCCAGCAGGGCGTGGATTTCTTCTTTAGCGTGGACCCGTCCACGGCGAATTATCCAAACGGCATGGCGGCAAAACCGAGCGGCAATTGGTGGAAGTTCGGATTCCCCGTCTTTTACGTCACCGACATCTTGCAGATCGCTGAAGCTTTAGTGGGTTTGGGCTACGGCAAAGACCCGCGCCTCGCGGACACGATGGAACTCATCCGCTCGAAGCAGGATGAAGAGGGGCGCTGGCAACTTGAGTACAACTACGACGGCAAAACATGGATGCGGTTTGGAAAGATGAAGGAACCGAACGAATGGGTCACGCTGCGGGCGCTCAAGGTGTTGCGAAGTGCCGCGTAATTACAGAACTTGAATCTGTATTTTTGGATCGCCAAGCAGATTTGGATCCGTTTCTGCTGAGATAAGCGGCGAAGGCGGCGGATAGAACCGGGCAGTCCTGAAAAACCCCCCTGATTTCTGCAATCCAAATGTATCGCACGCCCGGCGTGTCGCTCGTTATACTAGGCTTCGGTCACCGGAGCATAATTGGACACGTCCAAACAGAAATTCAGCCGCTATGAAATAATCGAGGAACTGGGAGTCGGGGGGATGGCCACCGTCTATCGTGCCTACGACCCGCTTTTCGAGCGGGAGGTCGCGCTCAAGGTCCTCAAGCGTGAGCTGCTCCAGGACCCCGAACTGCTCGAACGCTTCGAACGCGAGACCAAGATCGTCGCCAAGCTCGAACACGCCGCCATCGTCCCCGTGTACGACGTCGGCTACGACAATGACCAGTTGTTCTACGTCATGCGCTACATGACCGGCGGCTCCCTCTCCGAACGCATCAACGAAGGCAGACTCGACCTCGAACAGGTCTCCTACATCCTCCTGCGCCTCGCCGACGCGCTCGATTACGCCCACCGCAAGGACATCGTCCACCGCGACCTCAAACCTGCCAACATCCTTTTCGACGAAGCAGGCAACGCCTTCATCTCCGATTTCGGCATCGCCAAATTTGCACGCGCCACCACCCGCATCACCCATACCGGCATCATCGGCACCCCCCGTTACATGAGCCCCGAACAGGCGCGCGGCGAGGAAACAGACGGCCGCAGCGACGAGTACACACTGGGCGTGCTCCTTTTCGAGATACTGGGCGGCAGGGCTCCCTTCGAAGCCACCACACCGCTGGCACTGGCCTTCAAACATGCCACCGAACCCGCCCCCGACATCCTCGCCGTCAACCCCAACCTCCCGCCGGAAATCGGGCCCATCCTGAAGAAAGCCATGCAAAAGGAGCCGGTCGACCGCTATGCGACCTGCGCCGAATTTGCCAACACCTTCCTGGGAGCCCTCCCTGTCGGCACCGCGCCCAACGCCAAGTTCATCACGCCGCTCCCGCCCCGCCCTCCGTATAAGCACGAGGCGCCCACCGAAGCCCCCTCGATCCCGGAACCAGCCCCAAGGTCCAGAAAGAACGTGTGGATCTTCATCGGACTCGCCGCGCTTGCCCTGCTTGCCTTTGGACTGCGCGGATGGATCATCCCCGATCCATCGACGCCCGCTTCGGAATCCACGCCGATAACTGCCACAGCGACAAATACCCCCGTCCCCCCGACGCCTTCCCCCACCGCATCGGCGACCATCTCCCCAACAGAGACCATTGCGCCGTCCCCTTCGCCTGCTCCCACCTTGGAGTCGGCGGAGCGATCAATATTGCATTCACCTCCAACCGTGAAGTCTTCGTGATGGATATGGATGGCGGCAACCGCAAACAACTGACCAACACCAACATCCCCAAGTTTGACCTGCAATGGCTGCCGGACAGCAGTGAACTTCTGTACGGCGAGGGCAAATGCATCTATAAAGTGGATGCCGAAGCGGGCGAGCCCGTCCCCGAAAGGATGGGGTGTTTCACCGATGAGTTTTTTGACGGTTTCCGCGTCTCACCGGACGGAAGGAACATTGCGTTCAGCATAGCGCGCCGCCTGCTCGTCCTTCCGTTCGACCCGGAACTGCTCTCCACGGTCAAGTCCGCTTTTGAACTGCAGAACTCGGAGGATATCTGCATCGATTATGCCGAGGTCACTGTGAAGAGCGCGCAATGGTCATCCGACGGCAGAGGCCTGGCGATCCTTTATCAGGGTGCGGTCGGCAATCTTAACCGTCTCGGGGATGCGGTCCGTATCCTTGAAGTGGATCTGGTGCGTTGTGAGGCGGTCGATCCGCTGGTGATCGATGAATTCCCCGGCGACCGTTTCATCCCTGATGGCTATGCCGCGGAACCTGTCCTGCCTTCCTATCATTGGGATGGGGATGGGCGCTTCGTGTTCAACACGTTCATCCGCAACGGCGGGTATGGGGAGCTCTACCTCTACGACATCTCCACAGCGCAGGAGGAACGCATCAATCCTGTGAGAGGCGCCTGCTGTTACCGTGGTGCCACCTTCAGCCCCGATGGGACGTACATCCTGTTCGCCTTTCAGGATATAGGGAGGGGCGCCGACAGCAAAACCGAACTGTATTACATCCCCCTGGATGGCAGTGAAACGACGGTCCCGTTTAGGCTGCCGCTCGGCTTTTTCACAGACGCGAGGGAGGACATTCTGTTCGCATTGCGGCCGCCTGACCAGTAAACGATCACCACTTAACCAAAAATCCAACCTGCTCCAGCCGCCGTCTCATACAGGAGACGGCGGTGTTTTTGTTTCCAGACACTGTATAATCTCCCAACCGGAAGATATGTAAAGGAGAGTCCCATGCAATATGTAAACCTCGGCAAGACTGGAATGAAGGTCTCACGCCTGTGTCTGGGCATGATGAGCTACGGCTCCAAAGGATGGCGCAACTGGGTACTGGAGGAAGAGGAGGCCAGTCCGTTTATCGAACGTGCGCTGGATGCGGGCATCAACTTCTTCGATACCGCGGATGTGTATTCGCTGGGCGAGAGCGAGAAGGTGACCGGAAATCTTCTCAAGAAGCTTGGCGTCAAGCGCGAGGATGTGGTCATTGCCACCAAGGTCAACGGCCAGATGAGCGACGACATCAACGACAGAGGACTCTCGCGCAAGCACATTTTGGATTCCATCGACAAATCCCTCAAACGCCTCGGCATGGATTACGTGGACCTCTACCAGATCCACCGCTGGGACTACGAGACTCCCATCGAAGAGACGATGGAGGCGTTGAACGATGTAGTCCGGGCGGGCAAGGCGCGTTACATCGGGGCCTCGTCCATGTTCGCGTGGCAGTTCTCCAAGGCGCAGTACACAGCCCAAAGTCACGGCTGGACGCGTTTCGTCTCGATGCAGAATCACTACAATCTTGTGTACCGCGAAGAGGAACGCGAAATGATCCCCTTGTGTCTCGATCAGGGCGTGGGACTCATCCCCTGGAGCCCGATGGCACGCGGCTTTTTCGCCGGTGATCGCAAACGCGGAGGCGGCGGGGAGACGGCACGTGCGAAGAACGATCCGTTTGCCAATGGCCTGTATTTCCGTGAGGAGGATTTCACAGTGGCGGAGCGTGTTGCGGAGGTTGCCGGGGAACACGGCGTCACCGGTTCACAGATCGCGCTGGCGTGGATGTTGAACAAACCGCACATTACCGCCCCGATCATTGGCGCGACCAAAATGGACCACCTTGAGCAGGCCATCGCCGCGCTCGAGATCAAACTGGCTGACGACGAGGTAAAACGACTCGAAGAGCCCTACAAACCGCACCCGGTCCTGGGGCATTCCTAACAAACGACTGACAGAAGGCGGTGGACAGGTAACCAGCATGCCTTTTCGGCGTCTTTTCATTGGTAAAATATCAGGACAAATCATCAAAGATGGAGTTAAAGTTGGCTGAAACCTTTAAAATTGTGATACCCATGGGCGGCTGGGGAACACGCATGCGGCCTCATACCTATAGCAAGCCCAAGCCTCTCGTCAGTGTGGCGGGCAAGACCACCCTTGAACACCTGCTCGATATGTTCAAGAGCATGCCGGATCCTGAAAACCTTGAATATGTATTCATTGTCGGTCCTTTTCTCGGGGAAACCCAAATTCCAGCCTTCATCAGAGAGAAATACCCCGACATGAAGGCGCATTTTGTTGTGCAACACGAAATGAAGGGACAGTCCCATGCCCTGTGGCTGGCGCGCGAATACCTGCACGGGCCGATGCAAATGGTCTTTTCAGACACCCTGATCGAAACGGATTTCTCGTTTCTCGCGCACGAGACGGCTGATTTTGTCGCCTGGGTCATGCCCGTCCCTGACCCGCGCCGCTTCGGTGTGGCGGAGGTGGGTGAGGATGGCTATGTAAAGCGCTTCATCGAGAAGCCAAAGACGATCGAGAACAATCTTGTCATCGCGGGTTGTTATTACTTCAGGGAGGGACGGGATCTGGTCGCCGCCATCGAGGAACAGTTCGAGCGCAATTTGACTCTCAAGAACGAATTCTTCCTGGCAGATGCCATGTCTGTCATGATCGAACACGGGACGAAGATCCGCATCCATCAGATCGATACCTGGCTGGATACCGGCACCATCGAAGCCACACTGGATACGAACAAGGTCCTGCTGGAGAAATCAGGTTCGAAGGTTGGAGAGTTCAAAGGTTCAAATAACGAGATCATCGAGCCGGTTACAATTGGCAGGGGAGCGGAGATTTCAAATTCAAGGATCGGTCCGCATGCTTCGATCGGGGCAGGCTGTAAAATAGAGAACAGCACGATCGCGGAAAGCATCCTCGAGGCGGGTTGCGAGATCAGGGATGCGGTGTTGAGTCGCTCGCTGGTGGGAAGGCAGGCAAAGGTCAGGGGAAGAGGCGATGGGCATGTCATCCAGTTGAACGTTGGCGACTCGAGCGAAATCATCCAATGAACACTGTCGAATGCCGCTCTGATTCCACGTTTGCGGAACGTCCGCTTTCCGTCACATGGCAGGGATGTAAATATGAGATCGCGGAGATCTTTGCACGCTGGCGCGGGCCTGCCGAGAAGGGCTTCCGTGTAAAGACAACGAATGGGCAGGCTTTTGAATTAACCTATCGGGAACTTCCCGATGAATGGCATATTCAACCACTATAATTGCTCCAGACGCCGTCTCCGGCGTCTGCTGTGCTACATTAACGGCGCAACGAGCAAAATAAAAAATGGAGGCGCAATGCAGGAAGTGACCAATGTAAGCCGACTCTCGAAACGTGTGGCAGGACTCAAGCCATCGGGCATCCGCAAATTCTTCGACATCGCCGCGACCATGAAGGATGTCATCTCGCTCGGCATCGGCGAACCGGATTTCACCACGCCGAAACCGATCCTTGAGGCGGGCATCCGCTCCCTGCAGAACGGCGAGACGCATTACACATCCAATTGGGGCAGGCTGGAATTGCGCCAGGCGATTGCCGACAACCTGATGCGGTTGTATCACGTGAAGTACGACCCATCGAGCGAGATCATCGCCACGGTCGGTGTATCGGAGGCGTTGTATCTCACGTTCACCGCCATCCTCGACCCCGGCGACGAGGTCATTATCCCAACCCCATGTTTCGTTTCATACCAGGCGGAAGTCATCATGTCGGGCGGCGTTCCGGTCGAAGTGGTGGCGCGCGAAGAGAACAACTTCATGGTCGACCCTGCCGACATCCGCAAAGCCATCACGCCGCGCACCAGGTGCATCTTTATCGGTTATCCGTCGAACCCCACCGGCGCGGTCGCAACACGCGAAGTAATGCTCGCGATCGCAAAGATCGCAGAAGAACATGACCTGCTGGTCGTCTCCGATGAGATCTATGACCGCCTTGTCTACGACTTCGAGCATGTCTGCTTCCCCTCATTGGATGAAAGCCTGAAAAACCGCACCATCCTGCTTGGCGGCTTCTCGAAGGATTACGCCATGACCGGCTGGCGTATCGGTTACGCTTGCGGTCCCTCCGACTTGATTCAGGGATTGGTGCGCATTCATCAATACACCATCATGTCCGCGCCGACCACCGCCCAGGATGCCGCCCTCGAGGCCTTGAAAAGCGGAAATCCCTACGTGGAGGAAATGGTCGCAGAATATGACCGCCGCCGCAGACTCCTGGTTGCAGGACTCAACCGCCTCGGCCTTCGGACCTTTGAGCCGCGCGGCGCTTTTTACACTTTCCCCAACATCCGCGCTTCCGGCATGGACGATGAGACCTTCGCCGAAAAATTGTTGCGCGAGGAGCATGTGGCGGTCGTGCCGGGCAATGCCTTCGGTCCCGGCGGCGACGGGTTCGCGCGTATGTGCTATGCCACCGAATACAGCAAGATCGAGGAAGCCCTGCACCGCATGGAAAGGTTCATGACGCGGTACGGGTGATTCGGTAATCAGTTGTCAGTGATCAGTAGTGGACATCCCTCGGATGTCCACTTTTCATTCCCCGCTGTCACATTTGCATGCAAGACGATAGATATTCACCTCCCCATCCTGGTAGACCAATTCGACAGAAACATACGGGTCATCGTATTCGATGACATCTGCCGTGACGATGTATCGCACCCGGTACACATCCCACAGCGCCGTGTAATTCTCCCTGTTGATGGCCCGGTTGAGCCCCTTTTCCTTTTCTGCCACGCTGGACGGGGTACGGGCAACATAGCCAAAGACCATTGGCTTTCCGTGGATGGTCTGATAATACACTTGCAGATATTTTGTGGAGGCGGCTTTATCCAGCACGCCGCCATCGTTCGGAAGGTCAGCCAGGGCTGTGACGTAGCCGGGAACCTCCGTCGGCGTGGCTGGCAGGGACTTTGGCAGGTATTCAACGAACAGCAACGCGATGATGAGAAAGACAAACTGTTTTCCTCTTGGTGTTTTTGACACAAGAGACACTGCCATCGCGCTCAACACCGACGCGGACAGTGTGACCATCACCACCATCCTGACGGGTACGCCTGATAATTTCAGGAAAGGGAGGACCTTTTCCAACAGCGTGTAGGGCATCAGGGATTCGTACACGACACTGCCGTTGACCTGCAAGACCGGTCCCAACGCCATGAGAAAGAAGAACGCCGCGATGAAGTACCATAAATTGATCCCGCCAACACTTGTGATCTTTACATCCCGCCTCTTTACCCAAAGATAGCCAAGCAGTACGATGACCGCATATCCCAGATATACGCTGGCTTCACTGATAACCAAAGGCAGTTTCGACCAGTAGCCTTCGGTCAGTTGGCTAAACCGCCAGCTCTCGCCGGGGATGAAGAGCGCAAACAGGTCGAGTGCAAAACTTTTCGGGTTGTGTGCGTCCAGCAGGGGATCGGTACGCATGAGGTACATCAACGGGAAAATGACCGGGCCAACCAGCAGAAGCGATGCCGCGACAAAGGTCGTGAGCGATGTCAAATATTCACGCTTGAGGAAGAACCAAAAGTTCCTTTGCGTAACCATGTACCAGATAACGATCAAGACACCCGTCAGGACACAGTAAAGGAAGTAGTAATAGTCGCAGAGCAGGACCAGCCACAAGGTCAGGGCTGAGGCGAGTGCCATCATCAGAGTGGGACGTGTGATCAGGATGTACCAGCACAGCACGAACAGGGGAATCCACTCCATCGAGACCAGGTTCAGGTGTCCGTAATAATGTGCGAAATGATAGGAGGAGAAGGTGAAAATGTACCCCGCGAGCAGGCTTCCCCAAAAGGATTTGGTCAGGTAATACGCCAGCCAGTAGGTCGTGAGGCCGCTCATCACGAACGAGAACAGTACAATCGCGTTGTGCGCCTGTACCATTGACATGACCTTGAGCAAGGGGATGGCGAGCAGACCGTTGAACGGATTGAGCGTCTGACCAAGCAGGGTGATGCCGAAGGGCCAGTGCAACATGTCCGTGTGCCAGATGGACGGGTGGACGGATGGTTGGGTCACCGCCGTATTGATCCACCAGATGTTCCAGATGTTCATGAACCCGTCGCCGTCGTCCGTAAAAAAATGAGTGGAGAAACTGCGGATCAGCGGCCAGGTCAACAGGCAGAACATGAAAAAGTAGAATAAAGCCGGGGCAATGCCGTGTTTTACGCTGTTCGTGATGATACCATTTTTGAAAAAACGTTTCATTGTCGGCAATTATACAACCCGCAACGGTGTAAAAAAGCAACTGTATCCACCGATCGGAAAAGAATAAATACGCAACAAAGGAGAATCAAGTGAACAGGGCCGGCCATGTCGCTGGTCATCCTTTACAGAAGATATCAGGAGAAGATCGCTGAACCGGCGCGCAGGATATGAACCAATGGAAGGATACCTGGAATCAAAAAATCCCCGGGACTTTCGTCCCAGGGATTTTTGTCAGATGGCAGTCAATTAGTTGAGGACGACGACGTTGGCGGCCTGAAGACCCTTCGGTCCCTGTTCGACAGTGAACTCGACCTTCTGGCCTTCCTGCAGGTTCTTGAAGCCTTCACCCTGGATCGCGGAGAAGTGGACGAAGACATCCGGTCCGCCTTCGCGCTCGAGAAAGCCGTAACCCTTCGTTCCATTGAACCACTTGACTGTACCGTTGATACGTTCCGACATTTTTGCCTCCTTGGCAAGAAAAAAATTTTGGAGGGTACTCATTGGGTGTTGCATCGGAGCCGCCTCAACGGCGGTGAAACAAAATCGGCTCACGGACCTACCGCGAGCCGATCTGGTACTTCCAAAGCAAACTACTGGTATCCTACGCGCGCAAGGATAACATGAGCAGGGTGCGACGTCAATGAAAAAGGGTGATTAATTTTCCTGACAAAGTCGTTAGTTGAAGATGAGTTATTAACGCACAGAGCGATCCGGCATGCCTCGCCCAGGCACGCAGAACCGCTCCGGCTAAAAGGGAACTGGACTTGACTGATTGTTTTGTATCGCAGGGCGGGGCGACCCCGCCCTTACATGTTACCGACGATTCCTCAAAAAGGTCGGGACGTCGAGATCGTCTTTGTTGATCAGGGGCTGAGAGGAGGCTGATTTCGACTCACCAGGCTGAAAGTCGGCATGAACCGAAACCGATTCATTGGAGCGGATGTAGGGAGTGGATTCCGTCCGCTTGGAATCAGTCCGCGGCTGGCGTTCCAGCACGCGGCGCGGCATGGAGCTGCGCTCGAAACCGGTGGCAATGACCGTGACGCGGATGTCGTCGCCCATGTTCGGGTCGATGACGGCGCCGAAGATCATGTTGACGTCGGGGTGTGCTGTTTCGCGGATGATTGCCGCCGCCTGATTGACCTCGAAGAGGGTCATGGACGGGCCGCCGGTGACGTTGAAGAGCACGCCGCGCGCGCCGTCGATGGTGATGTCGAGCAGTTTGCTTGAGATGGCATCCTCGGCGGCCTTCTTCGCTCTTTCGTCGCCCGAACCTGTTCCAACCGCCATGAGCGCCGCGCCGCCCTCGGCCATGATCGCGCGCACATCGGCGAAGTCGAGGTTGATCAAACCAGGCGTGGTGATCAACTCGGAAATGCCCTGGATGCCCTGATGCAGTACATCGTCCGCCAGGCGGAAGGCATCCTGCAATGAGGCGCGCTTGTCCGCGATCTGGAGAAGGCGGTCGTTGGGGATGGCGATCAGCGTGTCGGCGTGTTCCTTGAACTTGCCGATGCCGATCTCCGCCGCCTGCATGCGGCGCATGCCTTCGAAGGTGAAGGGACGCGTCACGACGCCGATGGTGAGGGCGCCGCTTTCCTTGGCGATCTGCGCCACAATGGGCGCCGCGCCGGTACCGGTACCGCCGCCCATGCCCGCCGTGACGAAGACCATATCCGCGCCTTTCAACGCGTTATAGAGTTCGTCCGAGGATTCTTCGGCGGCTTTGCGTCCGATCTCGGGATCACCGCCCGCGCCAAGTCCGCGCGTGAGCTTGTCGCCCAGGCGGACACGGCTGGGGGCTTTCGTCAGCATCAAAGCCTGCGCATCGGTGTTGGCAACGATGAATTCAACGCCTTGAATCCCTTCGTCGATCATGCGGTTGATCGCGTTCGATCCGCCGCCTCCGACACCGATCACTTTAATGCGGGCGTAAGCTTCTGTTTGTTGCTCTGCGTTGTTCTTATAAGTCGAGTCCATGGCTACCTCCATCAAACATTGGTCTTATGATACTTGCTTTTGATTCCGTAACATAATTTTTTAATGTTAGTATCGCGTTGAGCGAGAACATGTTACGGCAATATCCTTCCGATGATCTTTTTAACGACACCAAATCCCATACGCTTGTCTCCTTTCGCGCGGCGTTCACGTCCAACACTGAGGTCCTGATCCTGCATCGACATGATCCAGCGCAACAGCCCCACGCTCGTCGAATAGGCAGGGGAACTCAAACGGTCGATCAATCCCAACAGGTTCTCCGGTTGAGCAATACGGACCGGCATATCAAGCACCCGCGAAGCCAGGCGTTTGATGCCGGGCAGCGCCGACGCCCCACCGGTCAATACCATGCCGGCCGGCAGAAGACCGTCGTAACCGGAGCGTTTGATCTCCTGCAATGCCAGGGCGAAGATCTCCTCCACACGGGCTTCGATGATATCCGCGAGTTCCTTGCGGTTGATCTGCACCGGTCGGTCCTCACCGAACGGGCGGATGGAAAAATATTCCTCCGCGCCGACCTCGGCGCGCACGGCATATCCCTGTTGTTTCTTCACGTCCTCCGCCTGCGCGAATGGAAGGCGCAGTCCGTGCGCGATGTCCTGTGTGACGTGGTTGCCGCCGACCGCCAGCACCATCGTGTGCCACACGTCGCCGTTGACGTAGATCGCCAGGTCAGTGGTGCCGCCGCCAATGTCACAGACCGCCACCCCCATCTGCCGTTCCTGCTCCGTCAGCACGGTCTCGCCGGAAGCGAGTGGATTCAACACAAACTGCTGGATCTCAACCCCGGCCGCGCCCACACATTGGCGCAGGTTGTCCACCGTTGCGGCGGCTGCCGTGATGATATGCGCCTCCACTTCAAGACGATAGCCGTGCATCCCTTTCGGATTGCGGATGCCGTCCTGCCCGTCCACTGAGAAGCCGCGCTGGATGACGTGGATGATCTCGCGGTCATAAGGTATGGCAACCGCGCGCGCCTGCTCCAAAGCACGGTCAACATCATACTGCTCGATGATATTTCCATTCACTGCCGCCGCACCGCGGCTGTTCACAGATGAGACATGCGCGCCTGCAATGCTCACCAGCGCGGACGTGATCTCCAAGCCCGAAGTGGATTCGGCTTTCTTCACCGAGCGCGTGATCGCCTGTGAAGCCGCACCGAGATCCACAATAATGCCCTTGCGGATTCCCTCCGAGGGTTCGATGCCAACGCCAAGGATGCGGATGGATTTGTCGTCCTCCACCCGCCCGACCAGCGTGCAAACCTTGGTGGTACCTACGTCTATGCCTACAATGATCTCTTCCATAAGTCCTTTTTGTGGAGTCAGCCAGCCTGCCGGCGGCGGGAGCAGGCTCCCGACCCCAAAGTCATTTATTCACTCATCCTGTAAAACGGCGCGGTCGGGTACACGACATTGATCAACGCCGGGCGGATGCCTCTCTGTGTCAACGAGCTCACCATCGATTTGTACACGCGCACTTTCAACTCAACGTCGCTGGCGCTCGTCCCAAAATGGACTCTCCAGCCGCGCGGGTCATTCCAGCCAAAACCAACACCATTCTCATACAGGATCGGCGTGCCCGGAGGGACATGACTGACTAGCCCCTTCAAAGCCTGGACCATTTCGGTCGAAATGAACGGCGCGGGCGTCAACGGATCATCGCTCACGCTTCCTTCGACGAAGGGAGCTGACAGCGCCACGACGGAAATTAATCCAGCCAATTCGCCTCTCGGACGGAAGGCAATGCCGTCCTCCGTGATCCAGGTGTAGCCGCCACTCTGCTCCCAGCGGATGACGGGTTGCCGCTCGGTCACGTTGACAGAGACAAGGTTGGGCAGGGAAACGGTCACTCGGACGGAGGCAAGCTCGGGGTAGGCGAGGCGGAGGCGCCGTTCCAAATCCGATGGCATAAGCACGAAAATGGGCTGTCCTGAAACGTTCAACGCGGAATTCATTTCCGCCTGCGTAAGCATCTGGTTGCCGGTCAGTTGCGCCTCGGTCACACGCAGTTCGGGACGGGTGAAAGCAAGATAAAGAGCCGCGCCGAGGACCGCGGTGAGAATGAAGGATAGCAGGCGCATGCCAAACCGCGGGCGGGGGATATGGAGGGAGCGGGCATCCGCGCGCGGCATGTGGATGGCGATCTGGAAGCGGCGGCGTGCATTCCGCGCAGGTTTGCGAACGGGCTTTGTAAGATCCTTTCTGGCGCGCGTTGTGACAACATGGGCAGGGCGCGCGGTGACCTTCGAGGCGCGTTGCAATTGTTCCGTGTATTCCTGTTCGCGGCGCATACGGACGAGTTCGGCGCGGGTGGGTTCTCGATTATCGCTCATGCACGGCTCCGAAAGGTGTGCGACGTGTGGTCGCGGTCTGTTTTGCGTTCCATTGCCAGTTCGATCAATCGGTCGACGAGTTGGCCATAGGATAGTCCGCTGGCTTCCCACAGTTTGGGATACATGCTGATCTTGGTGAAGCCGGGGATGGTGTTCAACTCGTTCAAAAAAACCTTGTTCGTGTCCTTCTCGACGAAGAAATCCACGCGCGCCATGCCTGCGCAGTCAATGGCTTTATAGGCACGCACCGCGTATTCGCGGATCATCTGTGTCGTTTCATGCGGCAGTCGGGCAGGGATCTCGTAGCCCGAAGTACCGTCAATGTATTTCGATTCGTAAGAATAAAATTCGCGGCTCGGCAATATTTCGCCGGGCACAGATGCCACAGGGTCATCGTTGCCCAGCACGCTGACCTCGATCTCGCGCACGTTTTTGATTCCCTTTTGGACCAGGATGCGGCGGTCGAAAGAGGCGGCCTCCATAAAGCCTTCCTGCAGGTCGGAGCGGTTGTTGCATTTGGTAACACCGACCGAGGAACCGAGATTCGCAGGCTTGGTGAAGAGCGGATATTCGCTGAGCGCCTCGGCTTTTGCAATGACAGCCGCCATATCCTTTTCGATCTCGGCGCGCAGGACGACCAGCGTATCCACCACCGGGATGTTGTTGGCGACCATCACATCCTTGAAGACGCCCTTGTCCATGCCAACCGACGAACCTACAACGCCCGCGCCTACGTAGGCAACGTTTGCCAGTTCGAACAATCCCTGGAGCGTGCCGTCCTCACCGAATGTCCCGTGCAGGACCGGGAAGTAGACGTCAATATCGGTCCATTTCTTGAGTCCTGAAAAGCCCTCGAGGACGTAAATCCCTTTTTCAGACGGGTCGGGAAAAACGACAACCGGGAGCAATCCATCCGTATTGTTGTTTTCGAACCTGCCCAACACGTCTTCACCTGTCAGCCACGTGCCATCATGCGTGATACCGACCTGGGTCACTTCATAGCGGGCAGGATCGAGCACAGACAGCACGGAACGCGCCGACATGAGCGATACCTCATGCTCGCCGGAACGTCCGCCAAATAACACTGCCACGTGAAGTTTCCTGTCAGTCATACCAATCGTGTACCTCAGGTCTCCAATTACAAATTACCACTCACCAATGAGTTCAATTTCCAATTCCAACTCAACGCCTTGTTTCTCTTTCACGGTTTTCTGCACGAGCTCGACCAAAGCGCGGATATCTTCCGCTTTTGTGTTGGCGTGATTGATAAAGAAATTTCCGTGCAACGGGCTGATCTCAGCGTTACCGATTCGGGTGCCCTTCAATCCCGCCGACTCGATCAACCTGCCTGCGTAATCGCCAGGCGGATTCTTGAACATCGAACCCATGCTGGCGCCGGGAGGCTGGGTTGCCTTGCGGTGCGCGCTGAATTGTTGGATTTTAACAGTCACTTCCTCTTTGTTCGAATTCTTTAACGCCAGTTCAGCCGAAAGTACTATCGCCTTTACTTCGCCGCGTTTCAACACGCTCGTGCGATACCCATAACCCATTTGTTCGGCGGTGAAGGTTTCTTTTCCATTCACGGTCAACAATTCGGCATGGATGAGATCGCCAGCCATATCGCCGCCGAAGGCACCGGCATTGCCATATACTGCGCCGCCTATCGTGCCGGGGACGGTCGCCGCCCATTCGAGTCCTGCCAGACCTTTGGATGCACAACGATTGGCAAGATTACTGAAGACGACTCCCGATTCAGCCGTAACCGACGGCTGGTCGCCGGTATGGAATTTGACTCCCTTCGCCCGGTTCAGGACCACCACGCCGCGTACGCCCCTGTCGCTGACCAGTACATTCGAGCCGCCGCCCAGCAAAGTGAAGGGCATTTCATGTTTCCACAATAACTTGACGATGCGCGCCAGTTCCGCAGACGTATCCGCCGTGAGTAAAACATCTGCAGGACCGCCGATACGCGCGGAGGTATACGGCGCAAGAGAGACATTCTCCTTCACCTTGTCGCCAAGCCTGGCGTATAACACGTCAATCGGGCGGTCAGCAACAGCCATATCGGATCTATTCTTCTTTTCCACTTAGTTTCTCGATCAATTTCTCGATGTTCTTTTCGTCCGTCTCTTTTTGTTCTTCCGACAGTTTCCTCTTCTCGTCGCGTTTGCGGAATGTCCTGTCGAAGAAGGTCAGCACCATGTTAAGCGGCGGCAGGAAGTTGATTTCAGGATGGCGCCGTTCTTTCTCATCGGCCATGGTCGCCTGCCATTTCCTGCACACTTTCGCAGGAGGCATCCTGCCGGGTTACAAACGGATACGCCTTTTGGTAGCGGGCCTGCATGCGGGCGATCAACTGCATGGCAAGCCGCTCATTGGGATCCACTCTGCGCGGGCGGGCCGGCAATTCCCTTTCAGCGGCGAACAAAGCCATTCGCAACGGGAACAGGGACGGGTGAGCATGAAGCGGCCTTTTCTTTTCATCCAGCATGGTCTGCCTGCCTTTCCTGCAATCCTTTGACGACGTCTTCACTGACCCGGTCCGCATCCCCGGCGGATAAAACGAGGACGATGTCGCCGTTCCGCAAATTCTCGATCAGGTATTTGGAGACCTCGGGCAATGTTTCGATGTAACGCGCAGCGAGGTGCGGCATGGCGCTGACGATCTCCGCCGATGTGAACTCCTGCTTCGGTTCGCGCGCCGCATAGACCTCAGTGACGATGACCTCATCCGCATCCTTGAAGGCGCGCGAGAATTCGAGGAATAGGGTTTGCGTGCGTGAATAGGTATGCGGCTGCCAGACAGCCCAAATACGGCGCCCTGGATAGCGGGCACGCGCCCCAGCCAGTGTGGCCTGGATCTCGGTCGGGTGATGGGCATAATCATCGAAGATGCTGATGCCGTTCACCTCACCATGCAGTTGGAAACGACGGCCCGTGCCGGTGAATTCTGCAAGCGCTTCAGCGGCTTTCGTTCGCGACAGCCCCAGCACACTCACAATCGCGATAACAGCCATTGCATTGCGAACATTGTGAACGCCCGGCACCTGCAGGGAGACCCTTGCAGATACGGATGTCTGGGTTTCGATGTTCGACATGACCGTGAAATCAAAGCCGCCGCGCTGGTTGGGCTGCACATCGCGCGCCTGCACCCAGAACGGCGTGTTGATCGTCATATCGCCCTGCATGCCATAGGAGACAACGTTCCTTCCGATCTTACGGACGTGCGGGATCAATGCCGCCGCGCCTGTATCCTCGGCACATACGATCAGTGTTCCATCCTCCGGGAGCAGGTCCACGAATTTTTCAAAGGCCATGTACATCGACTCGAGCGTCGGGAAGAGGTCGGGATGGTCATGCTCCAGGCTGGTCACAACCGCGATCTGCGGCTTAAGCCCGAGGAACATGTAATCATATTCATCCGCTTCGATCACGAACAGTTTGCTCCTGCCCGCGCGCGCATTGACGCCGAAATTGTTCATCACGCCGCCCACAATAAAGGATGGGTCGCGTCCCAGCTTGCTCAACACCCAGGCTGTCATGGCTGTTGTTGTGGTTTTTCCGTGCGTACCGGCGATGGCGATCCCCGTTTTGTTCTCCATCAGGCGACCGAGGAAGTCCG
Source organism: uncultured Chloroflexia bacterium (assembly GCA_963718215.1). Lineage (GTDB taxonomy): Bacteria > Chloroflexota > Anaerolineae > Anaerolineales > Villigracilaceae > Defluviilinea. The sequence goes on along the minus strand of CAVQYK010000020.1, from coordinate 99,858 downwards.
CGCGTTTGTAGACGGGGATCCCCGCACGCTTCGCAGCCTGGACCTCAGGGTTGTCATCCGTCACCGCAGACGACCTCACCACCCAATCCGCTTCGGCGATATTGCGCGGGTGATGTCCGATAAAGACCTTTGCTCCCGCCTTACGGACGTCCTCGGCAAAGGGAGTCAGCGCGCGGTCAGAGCCGCTCACCTCGTATCCGCTCTCCAGCAGGAGGCGGGCGATGGCGGAAAGACCGCTTCCCCCAATGCCGATGAAATGGACGTGTGTCATGTTAGCGATTAGCTGTCAGCCTTTGGCTTTTAGATATACACAACCAGTACGAACACGAAAGCCAGGATGATGGCGAAGTAAATGCCGGGTTCGCCGAGGAGTTTTGGAGGCATGTACGTCATCATCTCGTTGACAGCCACGAGCAGCTGATCGGTCGGTTTGATGATGACCTTTTGGAAGGAGTAATCCGCAATATGGATGTAGTACAGGACCGAACCGGCAATAAAGTAGCCGTTCAACCCGCCCAGGATCGCACCGAAGAGCGTATCCTGCAAACGTTCACGCGCTGCGCGTGATGCCAGATGCGGGATGTTGATCACGGTCTGATAGCCGAAGTACACCAACACGATCAGGATGATCGTCCGCACCCAGAACAGGGATGGATCCGTCTCCGGAAGATCCCGCGCCAGCGGGATGTATTTGCGAAGCACGTGGGTGAGTGACAGGGAGAGGATCACGCTGAAGGCTACCAGCAGTTCCTTCGCCCAGCCGCGCATCGCGCCAATTACGCCGAACAGGATGACGAACATCCAAAAGACATAAATAATACTCATCATGGTTTTTTCTCTCCTGCCAGTTCCACCAGCAAACCGGCGATCTTCTCCGCGGCACGCGGATGAGACAATTCGAACATTGCGGCGCGCATGGACCGCAGTTTATTCGGGTTTTCCATAAGCACGTTCAATGTATTCATCAATTCAACATCCAAAACATGATCTTCCAGTATGACCGCTGCGCCGCGGTTGGTCAGGTAATCGGCATTCACTTTCTGGTACCGCCACGCATACGGATACGGCACAAGGATGGCGGGCAGGCCAAACAAGGGATACTCTCCCATGCAGGAGGCGCCTGCGCGTGAGATGACCAGGTCCGTTGCCGCCAGAGCCGCACCCATCTCGTGCAGGTAGGGCAGGGCATGGTAACGGGCGGCGAGCTCCACCGGCAATTGCTCACGGTGATGCCTGACGTAGTTCCAGTCCAAGTCGCCGGAGAGGTGGATGATCTCGAACTTCTCGAGCAGTTCGCGCAGGTGGTTCAACACTGACAGGTTGATCGAGCGCGCACCCTTGCTCCCGCCGAGCACCAGCAGGACGGGCAATCCGCCGGAAATGCCGAGGTGGCGATGGGCTGTCTGGCGGTCCCAAAGCGCGAGGTCGGGGCGAAGCGGGTATCCCGTCTGGATCACTTTTTTATTAAAGAACCTTTGCGATTGCTCGTTCGTGACCGCGATCGCGTCCGACAATCCTGCAAGCGATTTCAGCGCCATGCCCGGTTCGATATCCGGGACGTACAGCAGGCTCGGGATGGAACGCCCGGCAACCGCCATCGGCACTGCCACATAACCACCGGTAAAGAACATCACTTCCGGTTTGAACTCTTTCAAAATATTCCGTGCGGCAAAGACGCCGCGCGCCAGCTTCAGGAGGTTGCGCGGCAATCGGGCAGGACTGACACCATGCAGACCCGCGGCAGGGATGCTCTGGAAGTCGAGACCCTGGCGTTTGACCAGTGCCTCCTCCATGCCGCCTTCGCCGCCCACCCACAGGGTATCTACATCGCGCAGCCTAGTGGTTAGTGCGCTGTGAACGGCGAGCGCGGGATATACCCCGCCTCCCGTCCCTCCGGCGCAAATCAATAACCGCACCGAATGACCTCCATTCGTTTTCTTCCGTCCTTGTCTGTTCACTGCTCTGACGCGATACATTCAACATGATGCCGATGGCGCAAAGTGTCGAAACCAGGTTCGAGCCGCCCGCGCTGATGAAGGGCAGGGCGTTCCCTGCAAAAGGCATGAGACCGACCATGACGGACATGTTGATCAGCGCCTCGATGCCGATCCAAAACGTCATGCCGGAGGCAAGCAAGGTCCCAAGCATGTCCGGTGCGCGGCGTGCGATCACAAGTCCGCGCCAGACGAGCACGGCATACAGAACCATGAGAACGAATGAGCCGAACAGGCCAAGTTCCTCCGCCACAACGGCAAAAATACTATCCGTGGGCGCAAAAGGCAAACCTGTCAATTTGGTATCAGCCTGTCCCAGCCCTACGCCAAAGATGCCGCCTTTGATGACCGCTTCGAACGACCGCTGCACATGGTAGGAAGCATTGGTCGGGTTCTGCAGCCCTGCGATGAACTTATCCACGCGGTCCTGTCCGGTCTCACTGAACTGGACGATGATCCAGCCCATGATAACCGCAAGGATCAGCAAAAACGCGATCTGTTTAAGATCCGCCCCTGCCAGGAAGAACAGCAGACCGCCAAGGATCAACACCGTACCGGCCGCGCTCAGGTCCGGTTGCAGGTAGATCAAACCTCCGATGATCCCCAGGATGACACCCAAGGGTATCAGACCAATGGTCACATCATGCAGGAACTGGCGTTTGGCATATAACCATACAGCGATGTAGATCACAGCAACCAGCTTGGCGATCTCCGAAGGCTGGTAGGAACCGTTGATCAAGGTGCGGGAGGCGCCCAAACGGATCTCATTGACGATCAACACGGTGATCAACAGACCGATCGTACCGAGCATGGCAAGCAGGACCATCCGCCGCCAGTGATGATAATCGAACAGTGAAAACAGGAACGCGGCAAGGATGCCAAGTCCGAGCCATCTCACCTGGCGGTTGAACATATGGGTCGCAGAACCATACTCCTTGAACGAAAAATCGAACGATGCCGAATACAGCATGATCAGACCAAAGACCAATAGTGCGATCACCGCCAACAGCATGGGCATGTCCACGCCGCGCCGCCCATTCCGTTCCTTCGAAAGGGATAAACGTTCGTTTACGAAAGTTCTTGCACCCATGTTCTAAACCTTTCTCCTCGCTCTTCAAAATCCTTGAACTCGTCAAAGCTCGTGCCGCCCGGTGAAAGCAATACGACATCGCCCGGTTCAGCAACTTCCGCAGCTTTGTGGACTGCTTCCTGCAAACTGCTCACACGCGTGACGGAAAAACGCATCTTTCCGGACCCGAGGCCTGCCACTGTTCCCTCGATCTTTTCCGCCGCCTCGCCAAACAGGATGACGTGGTCCACGCGTTCATTCGCCAACCGGATCAAGTCTTCCCACGGAAGATCCTTGTCGCGGCCGCCGAGCAACAAGACGATCGGTTCATCAAACGCACGGACCGCCGCCATGCTCCGCTCGGGGGCGGTCGCGATCGAGTCGTTATACCAGCGCACACCGTTCCACTCACGGACCAGTTCCAGACGATGCGGCACCCCGCGAAACTCCTCCGCCGCTTCGAGCATCGCATCCAGCGGAAAGCCCGCCGCATGACCGATGGCAAACGCGGCCAGGACGTTCTGCACGTTATGGTCGCCGCGCAACTGGATCTTTTCACGCAGGAGCAACGGTAAATAGGCATTCCCGTCGCGCAGGTTCAACAAACCGTCGTGCAGGTACGCGCCATCCAAGCCTTCATCGAGGTCGTTCATACTGAAGGTGAACAATTTGCCTTGAACCTTGTTCCGCAAATTCCACGCGCCCTTATCATCATGCCCAAGGACAGCCACATCATCCTTTGACTGGAACTCAAGGATGCGCGCCTTGGCGGCTGCGTAGGCTTCCATCGTGCCGTGACGGTCGAGGTGGTTCGGCGTGATGTTCAAGATCGCAGCTACATTCGGAGAAATGGTCATCTGCTCCAGTTGGAAGGATGATAGTTCAAGGATGGCAACATCATCAACCTGCATGCCATCTACATAATTGATAAGCGGGTCACCGATATTGCCGCCGACGTAGGCTTTGTCGCCGCAGGCAAGTTTTGCCATGTTCCCGACCAGCGTAGTTGTCGTCGTCTTGCCAGCCGAGCCAGTGATACCGATCGTCCTGCAGGGAACCACTTCCATGAAGATCTGGGAGTCGTTCGAGAGGGGAATGCCCCTCGAAACTGCGCCAGCCACGATCGGGAGCGTGAGCGGGATTCCGCCGGAGAGACAAAGCACGTCGGTCGAATCCAGCAATTCGAGCGGATGTCCGCCCAGGGCCCAGGTGATCCCAAATTCCGAAAGCGATTGCCTGGCAAAACGCAATTCGTCCTCGCCGCGCATGTCGCTCAACGTGACGCGTGCGCCGTGGATGGAAAGCCAGCGCGCCAGGGCAAGTCCCTGACGGGCGGCTCCGAGGATCAAAACGCGTTTGCCGTTCCAATCTTTCATCATTACGCCAAAGCCAGTCCAATGCCGACCATGCCGGCGAGGAGGGCGATCAGCCAGAAACGCTGTACAACCTGCGTTTCGCTCCACCCGAGCAGTTCAAAGTGCAGATGGATGGGCGCCATTTTGAAGAAGCGCTTGCCCTTGGTCAGTTTGAAATAACCGATCTGGATCACAACGCTCAATGCCTCGCTCAAAGGAATGACAGCAATAAGAAGAAGCAGGGGCCATTGACCTGTCATCAAGGCCACCACCGCCAGCGTTGAACCAAGCGCCAGCGAGCCGGTATCACCCATGATCAATTGGGCGGGGTGCACGTTGAACCACAGGAAACCAAACAGCGCGCCGACAACAGTGAAGCAAAAACGGGCAAGGAAGACCTGCCCCTGCATGAGGGCAATTCCGCCGAACGCGGCAAAAGCTGTGGCAGAGATCAATCCCGGCGAGACCGTCCAGGCCGTCGGTAAAGTTGACCGCGTTCGATTCGCTCACAATGATGAATGCCGCAACCGGGATGTACCACCAACCCAGCTCGATCTCACCCTGGATGCCCGGCAGGATCATCTCTTCCACATCCAGGTATTGTTTCAATACATAGGCGGTACCCAATGCCAGGACCACCTGCCCAAGGAATTTTGCGCGTGCGGTCATGCCTTCACCGCGGCGTTTTCCCCGGATCCCCTCCCAGTCATCCAATGCGCCGAGCGCGCCGTAGCTCACCATCACGATCAAAGGTACGAGCACCGAACTGCCAAGGGCCTCGAAACCAATAAAGCTGGCGGCGTTGAGCAGACCTGTAAGCAGAACAACAGGGATGATGAAGAGGATACCGCCCATGGTGGGCGTCCCCATCTTGACACGATGCCGGTCCGGCTCCTCCACGCGAATGATCTTGCCGACCTTGAAATGGCGAAGCACGCGGAGCAGGGGCGTACCCCAGATCACCGTCATAATGAAGGAGAACATCGCAAGCCCCAGGACAAAGGCGTTATTCTGGGTCATGATCGCAGCTCCAATGCACTGGTGATGCGGTCCATGCGAAGCCCGTGCGAACCTTTGATCAGAACGACATCCTTGGGGGTAAGGTTGGCTTTCAGCCACTCCAGGAGCGGTTCCAGCGCGTCGAACTCGAAAATGACCTTTTTCTTTCCATTCCCGCGGCGTGCGGCTTCGGCAATGATGTGCGCGCGTTCGCCCAATGTGAGCAGGACGTCCACAACCTGCCCGGCGCGCAGACCGACCATTTCATGTCCGCCGCGTTCGTAGGGACCAAGTTCGAGCATATCACCCAACACAGCCACTTTGCGCCCGTCCAACTCATCCAGGAGACTGAGCGCGGCGAGCATGGATTCGGGTGAGGCGTTGTATGTGTCGTCGAGAAGAAGCGCGCCGCCCTGACTGCGGACAGCGACGAGGCGCAATTGCGTATGCCCCTGGCTCAAGCCTTCCAGGATCTCCTGCCAGTTCATGCCTTCCGCCAGCCCCACTGCGGCGGCGCGCAGGGCGGTATGCACGGAATGACGTCCGATCAACGGGATCTTGACGTGCAGGGTTTCGCCCTGATAGTGCATCCGAAAGCGGATACCGTCCAGGCCGAGGCCTTCGACCCGGTCCGCCCAGAGGTTGGATTCGGGTGACAAGCCATAGAAGAAGACGCGCGCTTTTGTCTTCTCCTCCATTTTGCGGACCCACGGGTCATCGAAGTTGAGGATTGCCACACCCTCCGGAGCCGGGGGCAACGCCTGGACCAGTTCCGCCTTGCCGCGTGCGATGGCTTCCTGCGACCCGGCCCGTTCCGCATGGACGGTTCCGATGTTCGTCACAACACCCACCTGCGGCAGGGCGATGTCGCACAGGAAGGCGATCTCGCCGGGCACGTAGAAACCCATTTCCATCACGGCGCGCTGATGACCGGGCCCAAGACGCGTCATCGTCAACGGCAGGCCGATCTCGTTGTTCAGGTTGCCGGGGTTTTTGAGCGTTCGGTAACGTGTGCTCAACACTTCGGCGACCATTTCCTTGGTAGTGGATTTGCCGACACTGCCGGTGATGCCGATCACGCGCAGGTCCAGCTTGCGGCGCCAGAAGCGCGCGATCTGTTGCAGGGCTGCGACAGTGCTGTCCACGCGCAGGCATAAGGGAGTGGTGGAATCAACTCCCAGGAAAGAGTCGGCTGATGAAACGGCGCGCAGGTCGAGGGTGCGGAAGGAAGCGTCCACGTCCCGCTGGATTAAAGCGAAAGATGCCCCCCTCTTGAATGCCTCGCCGACAAAGTCATGCCCGTCGGTCTTTTCGCCGGGGATGGCAACGAAGAGCGAGCCGGGGATGGTCTGACGCGAGTTCGACCACCGCTTCGGTGATGACCGATACGGCCTGCGGACGAAAGGTCGTCAGGGCCTCGAGCGCGTCGGCAAGTGTCAGCATTAACGTGATCCGTATTGGTTGCGAACCAGGTCGGGGGGGATGTTGAGCGTGATGACGGTCTGTTCGGCAACCGACGAGAAGACCGGGGCGGCGGTCTGTGAGCTCCAGATGGAGGTTGTCGGCTCCTGGAGCCAGACGTAGATCATGAAGCGGGGGTCGTCCACAGGTCCCCAACCGATGAAGGAGACGTTGGTATGGTTGGGGTCGTAACCATACTCGGTGGGGATCTGCGCAGTGCCTGTCTTTCCAGCGACGCGATAACCGGGCAGGAGCGCGCTGGCTGATTTCAGATTCCAACGGAAGCGGCAAGCATCTCTGTGAGCGTGCGCGCGGTCTGTTCGGAGATGGGCGAACCGGCGTATTGCGACGGCACGTTGTATTGATGCCCATCGCGGAGCATGGCATACAGCACGTGCGGTGTGACCATCTGCCCATCGTTCGCAACGGCAGAGACCGCCATGAGCATCTGCAAAGGCGTGACTGTGACACCCTGACCAAAGGCGTTTGTGCCGAGGTCAACAGGATACCAATCCGAATCACCCGGGACCTTGAGCCTGCCCATCGCTTCGCCGGAGAGGTCTATGCCTGTGGGGTGACCGAGACCGAAATGTTCCATGTAGGAGTAGAAGTTTGGCGAGCCCATCTGTGTGGCGATCCATGCCAGGCAGACGTTCAGGGAATGTTGCAGGCAGCCGATCATATCCTGCTGTCCCCACGGTTTGCGGTCCCAGTTCTGGATGGTAATGCCGCCCACATCGATCGAGCCGGTATCGATGAAGGTTGTCTCAGGGGTCACGGTGCCGGTATCGAGCGCAGCCGCCATGGTCAGCACCTTTACGACCGACCCCGCCTCGTATGCCATGCCGATGGAGCGGTTGTACTGACTGCCGTTGTCATAGATCTGGAAGTAATCGGTGTAATTGTTCAGGTCCATGCGCGGGGTGGCAGCCATGGCAAGGATCTCGCCGGTCTTCGGGTCCATGACGATGATGGTGCCGTTCTTCGCACCATACTCGCTCAAAGACTGGTCGAGGATGGTCTCGACCTTCGCCTGAAGGTCACGGTTGATGGTGAGGACGAGCGTTGTGCCATTGGAGACCCTGGGAATGTCAATGGCTTTGTTGGGGTCGCGCGGCACCCACACCTGCACAGGGTTCCCTGCCAGCAGGTCGTTGTATTTTTCCTCGATGCCAAAGTAACCGCGTCCGTCGCGTGTAACGAACCCGAGCAGGTTGGAGGCCAGGTTCCTTTCGGGATAACTGCGCTCGTAATGAGGCTTGAACCCAAGACCGTTCAAACGGTTGTCGTCCGCCTCATCCAACTGCCTTATGACATCCTGTATCGCAGTGACCGTATTGACGTCCACGTAATCCTTGACGACGATGTACGTCCAGGTTTCGGGGGAGTTCAGGAGTTTGTCGCGGACCTCATCGGAGGTCATGTTCAGGTACGTGCCCAGGACATATGCGATCGCATCCACATCCTTCATCTCGGTCAGGCTGACGCCCACTTCGTAGACCGTGCGGTTGCCAGCCAGCAAGTGACCGTTGCGGTCGTAGATCTCGCCCCGCTCCGGGTAGAAGGTGCGGAACTCGCCGGCGTACAGGTCGCCCTGTGAGAGGAAGATCTTGGCCTGTTCGCTGTTCTGGATGCGGACCATCTGCACGATGACCCCCACACCGATTATTACAAGCCCGATCACAACCACCAGGGAACGGATGGCATACTGCCGTCTCATTGTATGCCTCCCGCGAAATTGACCTTTTCATCCAGCCATTCGAGCAGGGATTGGGAATACGCTTCCGGCAGGGAATCGGAACGCAGGGTCGAATCCACCGCCGCAAGCAGGATGGCGGGCTCGGGAGCCACATAACCGGGCACGAAGACGTAATCCAATTCGCCGGGCTCCACAGGGCGGTACCCCAACTCAAGGGCGCGCCGCTGCATCACAGCGGAGGCGGTGAGATTGGCGAGTTCGGTTTCGAGGTCGGCGTTGGTGCGCTGCATGGTGGTGATCTGAACCTGCAGTTCCTGGATCTCACGTCCAGCCAATGCAGTGCGGGCGGTCACATCAAGATACAACGCGGCAACCAGCGCCAGCACGATCACTGTGAGCAGGAACGCGCCAACATACTGGCGTTGTACCCGCCAGGGAGCCTGTTTATAAGCATGGATGATCTGTGTAGCTTGCATAGACGACCTTTATATTTGGGCGATTGGTCGGTTTTACTTGTAGGGGCGAGGTACTCTCGCCCTGTCTTTGGGCGGGAAGCCCCGCCCTTACAATTATATTTTTTCGGCAATGCGGAGTTTCGCACTGCGCGCTCTCGGATTGTTTTTCGTCTCTTCATCCGAGGGCATGATCGGTTTTCGATTTACCTCTTTCAGCGTTGCCTTGCGTTCCACTTCGTAAATTCTTTCGTAGGGCGGATTGATCAAATCCCTGCCCTGACCGCGAAAGAACTCCTTGACGATACGGTCCTCCAGCGAGTGGAAGGAGATCACTGCGAGTCTTCCACCGGACCGTAAGCCTGCCACCGCCTGCGGAAGCACTGCCTTCACTGAAGCCAGTTCGTCGTTCACCGCGATCCGCAGCGCCTGGAACGTCCGTGTGGCTGGATGAACGCGGTCCCCGCGGCGGGGAGATACGGCTTCGATCGACTGCGACCAGTTCACGGGTCGTGTGAAGCGGTCGTTTGTCCACGATGGCTCGCGCGATCTTGCGCGAGTCCCGTTCTTCGCCGTATTCGTAGATCAAGTCAGCCAGTTCCCGTTCTGAATACTTGTTCACGATGTCGGCGGCGGTCAGGGCGGCGTGCGGACCGAAGCGCATGTCGAGCGGGGCGTCCTGCATGAACGAAAAGCCGCGTTCGGGCGTATCGAACTGCATGGACGAGGCGCCGAGGTCGAGGACGATGCCGTCCACGTCGCTCCAGCCAAGCTGCTGGAGTTGCGCGGATAGAGTCGTATAGGAGGCTTGCGCCAGATGAACGCGATGTTCGTAAGGAGCCAAGGTCTTACGAGCGATCGCCAACGCCTGCGGGTCCACATCCAGACCCAGCAGTTGCCCATCTGGCGCACACGCCTCCAAAATGCCGCGGGCATGGCCGCCCGCGCCGAGAGTTCCATCCACATAGCGCCCGCCTCGCCTGGGTTGCAACGCGTGTATAATCTCTTGGTAAAGTACGGGTTGGTGCGGTGTGTTCATCGCGTAGGGGCGGGCGCGAGATGACCTCGCCCCTACGAGTTGTTCTTTGACAGGTTGAGCGTCGCGAAGCGCTGGGCGTTGGCTTCCACGTCGTGCAGGCTGTCCATCTGGGACTTCCATTCGGCAGGAGTCCACACTTCGAAATATTCGCCCTGCCCCGCCACGATCAGCTCGCCGCTTGGGACGCCGAGGAATTCGCGCAGGTTCTGCGGCACGAGGATGCGCCCGACCCTGTCCACTTCGACCTGGTAGGCATTCGAAAGGATCAAGCGGCGCAACATGCGCGCCGACTGGTCTGCCATGTTCAAGCCGTTCAGGATGGCGTACACTTCATTGAAGTGTTCCTCGGTCATCACCATCAGGCATTTATCGAAGCCCTGGGTGATGTAGGCGCCAGCCGCCAGCAAGTCTCGATAGCGCGCCGGAACCATCAGGCGGCCTTTGTCATCGAGAGTGTGCTGGAACTGACCTAAGAACATTTGTGCTATAATACCTTTTAACTGATGAACGCCGGCGCTACCGGCGTCCTGCTGATGTTTACCACTTTCTACCACTTCTTACCACATTATAACCTTTTCGAAGGAAAAATCAAGTGGTTGTAACCATTTTCCCCACTCATCTATTGTCCCAGCTATCATGACATCCTCCCCTCCATTCACTTTCCTCGACTCCCCGCGCTGGAAAGACTACGCCCTGCTCGACAGCGGCGATGGGTTGAAACTCGAACGCTTCGGCAAATATGTTTTCGTCCGCCCCGAGTCACAGGCGATGTGGAAGCGTTCGCTCGATACCGAGTGGAGGAACGCGGATGCGGTCTTCATCCCCAGCGGCGAGGAGAGCGGCGGGCATTGGGATTTCAAGAAGAAGGTGGATGAGCAATGGGAGATGAACTATCCGCTTCCTCTTTCACCAAAGGGAATAACTTTCAAAGTAATGACCACGCCCGGTCGTCATCTGGGCGTATTCCCCGAAGTCGCCGCACATTGGGATTGGTTCACAGATCTGATTCACCACAAGTCACGAGAACACAGAGAAGTCAATGTTTTAAACCTGTTCGGATATACGGGACTCGCCACCCTTGCCGCCGCGTCGGCTGGAGCCAAAGTGACCCACGTGGACGCTTCGAAAAAATCTGTGGGCTGGGCGCGTGAAAACCAGGCTTTATCCAACTTGACAGATCGCCCCATCCGCTGGATCGTGGACGACGCCTTGAAGTTCGTCCAGCGCGAGGCGAGGCGCGGAGTCAAATACGATGGCATCATCCTCGACCCGCCCAAATTCGGGCGCGGACCGAAAGGCGAGGTATGGGAAGTGTACAAGTCCCTGCCGGACCTGCTCGAAGCCTGCCGCGACTGTTTGAGCGAGGAACCCCTGTTCGTTGTCACGACGATCTACGCCGTGCGCGCCTCGGCGATCCACGTGGCGCAGGCAATGGACGATATGATGGAAGGGTTTCGGGGGAAAGATCGAAATGGGCGAACTGGTCACGCGCGAGCAAAGCGCGGGACGGCTGCTGTCCCAGGCGGTGTTTGCGAGGTGGGAAAACACGTAGGGGCGAGGTTATCTTGCCCAACGCACGGGTGGAGCCCCCACCCCTACATTCTTTCTTCCAACTCCCTCAACCACTCCAGCGGACGCTCCCAGCGTTTGCGCGGATGGATGGCAAAGAACTTGTCCGGGCGGTGCCATTTGGGTCCCGGCGGACCGGATTCGTCGGCAAGCAGGCTTTTTACACCCCACAATCCCCTAAATTCCACCCAATCCGTTTCTTCTGAAATTAAGATCTGCTTCCACTCACGCGAGGCGGGATGTGTCACCTGGCGGTCGGACAGGGCGCGTTTGAGGTAACTGGATGATTTCCCCACCTCTTCATGCCTATGGTCGCCGCCAACTCCAATGCGGACTCCCTCCCCGGTGGCGATCTCCATTGGCAGGCTGACGAGGTAATGGTCCTTTTCGTCGCGCAGGCTGGCAAACGTCTCCTCGGTCAATGCCGTGGCGGGATGTGTCGCCAGTTCGTGCAGGGCGATCTGCCGCTCGCGCTGGCTGGGGTTGAAGAGCAGGAACAGAAACCGGAGCAGGCCATCGGTCCAGTAAATGAACCGCTGAAGCAATCCCTCATGGAAGAGGTTGTGGGAACGGATCACCTGCGGCCTGCTGTAATTGGCGTGGGAACCCAATCCCGCGTAGATGAGCGGATGGAGTGTCTCATTCCCATCCGTATCTTTTACGCGTCGCACGTCCTTCCATAATTCAACTGCACCAGAACCGTGCTGGGACATCAGCAACGCATACGGCTCGTCATTTTTCAAACAGATCGCCGCCATTTCCCAGTCGCCTTCGTGATGGTTGATGCCGTTCGCCCCCAGCCGCCAGTCGTTGAAGGCGTAAAAGAAGTGATATTGCAGGATCGTCCAATCGTTGCCTTCTTCATCCTGCTCACGCACCACGCGGCCGTAATAGACCGGCTGGCGCTCCGCCTCGGTCATTGCCGCATATTGGGCATAGGACTTGAGCGCCACGATCTCGGTGGCGTTGGAGAGTATATCGAGCGTCAGGCCGGGACCTCGGATACGATGCGGTCAAAGATGAAATTCATCGTGCGCACAGACAGGTAAAACAGCAGGATGATATAGATCGGCAACAGGATCAGGTACTCCACCTGGAGGCTGATAAAGGGATGCGGGCGGAGGAAGAACCAGATGGGGGCAACCTCCAGCGCCAGAAAAAAGAGGGCGGCAAAAGCGGCGGGGAAGATGCGCAGGCGGATGGGCGAAGCCTGGATGAAAATGATGAACGCCGCGACCAATGCCAGGATGGACGCGATCCCGACCCCGCCCCAGCCTGCCGCGAACCAGCCTGCACCCAGCGCGGCAACTGACAGGCCTCCCCACCAGCTCCAGATATCCGAATCAATTAAAGGGTCGTTGACGAAGCGCAGGAAATACTCCCCGCTGTGCAATTTGCCGATCGCGCGTCTTGACCGGCTCGGGCAGGTGCAGCAACATCTCCACCGCGCCCTGCGGTCCGCTTGGGATGAGATGGCAACGCTCGAGATACGGCTCGACCGCCATCGGGAAGAACCGCTCGCTCCGCGCAAAACGCAGGACCGGCTCGTATCGCCTTAACAACTCGCTGTCGTCCATCGGTTTCATTATAAGACTGTACGGCGCAGCGACCCGATGGTTCCATCCCTGGAAATACTTTTATGACTCAAAACGTCTAGTTTGCAGGCGTAAAACCACGCCCCGGCTTCCTTAATCCCGCCTAACCTTTTCCTAGACAAAACCATGCGGGCATGGGAAAATCTGGTCTCAATATATGCAAAAGGAGTTGGTTTCATGACAGTCGAGAAGAAAAGCAAGCGCCAGGAACGGCGCGAGAAAATGCGCCAGCAGAACACGCGCGGCCGCCTGACCATGATCGGTTTGATCACCGCGGGAGCATTGCTATTGGTGGTGGCGTTCCTCTGGCCTCAGTTCACCACAATTGACGATTTGATCGTTCCCGAAGCGAGGGAACTGCCCAACCGGGACGGGTTGAGCCTGGGCGACCCGAACGCCCCCGCGGTCATTGATATCTTCGAAGATTTCCAATGTGGCGCCTGCCAATTTTTCAACGAGAGCGTCGAACCCCTGATCATCGAGTACCTGGTCGTCACCGGGAAGGCGCGCCTGGTCTATCATAACTATCCGTTCCTTGACGGCGAAGGCGCCAGCAATGGCGGTGAATCCGACCAGTCTGCCAACGCCTCCATGTGCGCGAACGAGCAGGACAAATTCTGGGAAATGAAAGCGGTCATCTATGCAAACCAGAACGCCGAGAACAGGGGCGGGTATAACAACAACCGCCTGACCGCCATGGCTGAAGCGATCGACCTGGACATGGGCGCCTTCAATGCCTGCTTCAGTGACAACAAATACCGCGATGACATCCAGGCCAGTTTCGACTACGGGCAGGAACTGGGTGTCAGCGGCACGCCAAGCGCATTTGTCAACGGCGCCAAGGTAGGCCAGCCCGGGAAGATCCCGACCTTCCAGGAAATTGCAGTGGCTGTCGACGCGATCGCAGGCACAGGCGAATAAACCTTTCAAAAAGGACACGGCGACGTGTCCTTTTTTGATTCTCCGGAGAGGCATCAAGAGTTATAATGAATTTGGATGACGATTTCGTTTTTTATTGAGGACTCATGATGAAAACCCGCTTCTCCCTCACCCTGAACTGTCTCCTCCTGATCAGCCTGCTCCTGGCCTCATGCGGAGGCGGCACCCCGTCCCTCCCCAGGATCATCGCACAGGAACCCATTTCGACCGCTGAAACCTCCGCGGCTGCCCAGCAGGCATATCCGCCCGCCCTTATCGAAACAGACCCGCCGCTCAATACCGTTATCGGGCATTTGAGTCCGATCACCTTCTACTTTAACCAGGCGATGGACAAAACCTCCGTCGAATCCGCCTTTAGCGGACTGCCCGCCGGCGCGTTCGCCTGGACTGACGACGCGACGCTTGTCTTCACCCCCGCCGAACCCTACACCCCCAACTCCAGACTGAATATTGAGATCGCAAACTCCATCCAATCTGCCAGCGGATTCGGCATCCCGGCGCCCATCCAACTCTCGTTCACCGTCGCGGACTACCTGCGCGCGACCAACCTGCTCCCCAAGGCCAATACGACCGACGTCAATGTGGATGCCGCCATTGCGGTTTCGTTCAACCAGCCGGTGGTGGCGCTCGGGGCGGAAGCGTCCTCCCTGCCGCCCGCTTTCAATATCATGCCGTCGGTGGAGGGGCGCGGCGAATGGATCAACACCAGCACGTACATTTTCCATCCCGAAACAGCCATGCTGGGCGGGACGGAATACACCGTCAGCATGAGCGAGGACCTGGAAACGGGATCAGGCGTCGGCTTGGACCGAAGCGTGGTCAATGCGTGGAAGTTCGTCACGTCGCGGCCGCGCGTCGTCTCGTTGAGTCCGTCCTCTGAATTTTCGATCCCGCCGAATGCCGAGATCAAACTGACATTCAACCAGCCGATGGACCGCCAGAGCGTGCAATCGAACTTTTCGCTCAGGGGCACCGAAGCATCAGTGGATGGAACGTATCAATGGACCAACGATGACACTGAGTTGACCTTTGTCCCGGGAGGATCGCTTGCGCGCGGCACCGGCTACATCCTGAACGTGGGCGCGGAAGCGAAATCGAAAAGCGGAATGGCACTTGGCGAGGAGTATGGCGCGACATTGCGCACTTATAAGAGCTTTGACGTGATCGTCACCGACACCTACGTCCACAATGTGTCATTCGAATTCACAGCGCCGTTGGCAGAGGGTGATTACGAGGATCTCGTGAGCATTTCCCCGCCAGTGGATGACCTTTCCATCAATGTGGACGATACACATCTTAATTTGTACAACCTGATCCCCGGCACAAGCTATGTGATCGAGTTGTCTGGTCAGATCAGCGACCAGTGGGGCGAATCGCTTGGCACACCCTACAGGCTGGAAGTGCAGACACCGCCGCTCGCCCCCAACCTGTATGTGATACCGTTTGTTACCTCCACCATTTTTGTGCGCCCCGACGAGCCGGTGCTGTCTGCCAGGGCGATCAACATCCAGAGCGCGGATGTGACCGTCGCTCCGCTGTCCCTGCAGGATTACTTCACGCTTCAGGGCTCCTTCGACCTGCAACAAGCGTACACCCCAACCGACCCCTCCACCCATTCCAGCACCTTCGACCTGCCTTCGAATGTGCAGGGGGAAGCGACGTTAGGTCTCGCCGAACCGAACAACCAACTCCCGCCCGGCTTGTATTACGTGAGCATCGCTTCGCCGCAAATGCAATTGAAATCCAGGATGGTCGAGTTCGTTGCCTCCAGCCAGGTCAACCTGACCTTCAAACTCGGCGCGACGGAGGCGCTCGTCTGGGCGGTGGACCTGCCCTCGCAGACGCCTGTGGCCGGTGCGCCGGTCACCCTTTACGACGACGCGGGCAACGTCCTCGCCACCGGCACGACCAATGGGGACGGCGTATGGAAGGGCACGGTCGGCAAACAAGACGGGCAGGTCTTTGCCATGCTTGGCACGCCGGGCAACCAGGACTTTGCGCTTGCCATCAACAACTGGAACCTGGGCATCAATGCCTGGGATTTCGGCTACACACAACGCGTGCAGGCTCCGCACACCGAGATCTACTTTTACACCGACCGTCCCATTTACCGCCCCGGGCAGACGATCTACTACCGAGGCATCGTGCGTGAGGCGTTCAACGGGCGCTATGAACTGCCGTCCGTCACTTCCGTGCCGATCATCCTGAACGACGGGCAGGGCACGCAACTGGCAAATATCAATGCCCAGCTTTCACCTTACGGCACCTTCAACGGTCAATTCGAACTTTCCCAGGATGCCGTGCCGGGGTACTACACCTTCCAGAACACTGGCTTGGAGTTCTTCCTTTCCTTCCAGGTGGCGGAATACCGCAAGCCTGAGATCAACCTGGAAGTGGAATTCCCCTCGGATGAGATCAAACAGGGCGACTCCGCCCAGGCGGACGTCAACGCGCGCTATTTCTTCGACGCGCCCGCCGGGGCTGTGAACGTCAACTGGTCGCTTTACTCCAGGACCGATTATTTTTACCTGCCGGGTTATCAGACCGGCCTGATCGAAACGGACTGGCTGGATGCTTTCCGCTTCCCGGAAGGGTACGACTCCCGCTACTTTGGGCGATTCGTCACCAGCGGCACGACTCAAACGTCATCGCAGGGGACTCTGGCCATCAGCCTGACAGCCATCCCCAAGTCTGACTCGCCCCAGATCCTCACGCTGGAGGCGACCGCCGTGGATGAGACCGGCCTGCCCGTCAGCGCACGATCCGAGTTGACCGTCCACCCCGCGGATTTTTATATCGGTTTGCGCCCCGATCAATGGGTCGGCACGGCAAGGTCCGCGCTCGGGTTCGAAGTCTACACCGTGGATTGGGAGCAGAATCCCTCCGGCGAAAAGATCCTCGTGGCGGAATTCAAACAAGTGCGCTGGGAAAAAGAAGTGGATGCCAACGGCTATCCGAAATACACGCCTGTCTACACGACGGTCTCCAGCAGCAACCTCGCCACTGGTGCGGACGGCAAGGCGCGCCTCTCCTTCACACCGCCCAATGCGGGAACGTTCATGCTCGATGTTTCAGGCGGTGACGCGCGCTCACAGGTTCTCGTCTGGGTGGGCGGCGCGGGGACGGCTTCCTGGCCTGACCTGCCGAACCAACGTCTCGAACTGACCTCTGACAAAGAGACCTACAAAGCAGGCGAAACTGCCACGGTCTTCATCCCGAACCCGTTCCCCACCAACTCGCTGGCATTGGTCACGGTCGAGCGCGGGTTGATCTCCAAAGCGGAGGTCATCACGCTCAGCGGAAGCGGCGGCGAATATCCATTGCCCATCACGGAGGATGACGCGCCGAATGTGTACGTCAGCGTCACGGTGCTCGGGCAGGGCAACGACTTCCGTCAGGGATTGGTCAACCTGCCCGTCGCGCCCGATGCGCAGGAGTTGAAAGTCCAGTTATTCTCGAACCCGTCCGAGGCGGGTCCGCGCGACCAGGTCACATTCGATGTGGTGGTCACGGACAACCAGGACCAACCCGTGCAGGGAGAGTTCTCCCTTTCGGTGGTCGACCTTGCAACGCTGGCATTGGCTAACTCGAACGTGGAGGACATCCTGCCCGCGTTCTACAGCAACCAGCCGCTCGGCATCGAGACCGGCATCTCGCTGGCTGCATACGGCGGGCGCGACGCACTCGAACCCGGCGGGCTGGGCGGCGGAGGCGGTGATGAACCATCCTTTGTGCGCGAAGATTTCCCCGATACCGCCTACTGGAACCCATCCCTCATCACGAACACCGAGGGGCGCGGCCAGGTGACCATGACCCTGCCCGACTCGCTCACCACCTGGCAGGTGGATGTGCGCGGCCTGACCGTGGATACCAAGGTTGGTCAGGCGGAGACGCAGATCGTCTCGACCAAGCCGTTGCTGATCCGCCCGGTCACGCCGAGATTCCTCGTCAGCGGCGATCATGTGCTGATGGCGGCGGTCGTCAATAACAATACGGAGAACAAGTTAAACGTTTCGGTCAACATTCAAAGCGATGGCTTCGTGCTCGACAACCCTGAATCCGCCACACGCACGTTCGACATCTCACCCAACGCGCAGGCGCGCGTGGAATGGTGGGGCACGGCGGCCCTGGCTGAATCTGCGGACCTGGTTTTCTCGGTCGCCACAAGCGGAACGCCTTCGTTGCAGGATTCGGCGCGCCCGGTGTGGGGAGAACTGCCCATTCTTCAGTACACCTCCCCGCAGGCATTCGTCACGGGCGGAGTTTTGCGCGGCGCATCCTCACAACAGGAGGTCATCTCGCTTCCGCGCACGTTCACGCCCGGCGACGGGAGCGGCCTGGATGTGGAATTAAGCCCCTCGCTGGCTGGCAGTTTGCTGTCCGCGTTGGAGGCGATGGAAGTCCCCGCCTACTCGATCAGCGCCGAGGCGAGTCTGTCGTACCTGCTCCCGAACATCGAAGTCCATCGCGCTTTGAACAACGCCGGCTTGAGCGACCCCGCCCTGTCGGAGCGCGTCACCACGAACCTCAATGCCAGCGTCAGCCGTTTACAGTCGCTTCAAAATGCGGACGGCGGCTGGAACTGGTGGGGCACGAGCGAGAAAAGCGACCCGTATATTTCGGCGTATGTCCTGTTCGGCCTGGTGCGTGCGCAAAATATCAGCGCGGCAGTGAGCCAGGATGCAGTGAACCGCGCGGTCACATACCTGCAAGGTGCACAGACGCAGAACGAAGTCACGGACAACACCAGCGGCGCAGACCTCGACGAAGCCGTCTTCATCCAATTTGCGCTGAGCCAGGCAGGCAGTCACGGACCCGTCACAACGCCGATGCCTTGTACGACGTCGCGTGACCGCATGAGTCCCGCGGGCCGCGCCTGGCTTGCCTTTATCATCAACACGATCAACCCTGCCGACACGCGCGCGCGCGAACTGATCAACAATCTCGAAACGGGCGCGATCCGCACGGCATCCAGCGCGCACTGGGAAACACAACCCGAGAATATCCTGCGGCGCGGTTCACCGGTCTACACCACCTCGGTTGTCGTGTATGTCCTCGCTCAACTCGACCCCGCCAACCAGACTCTCATCGACGCCGTCCGTTATCTCGCCGCGCACCGCAACGCCCGCGGAATGTGGAACATCGGTCACGAGAATGCCTGGGCGATGATCGCGCTCAACGAAGCGATGGTCGGGCTCGGCGACCTGCGTTCCGATTTCACCTTCAACGCCGCACTCAACGGCAGTCCGCTCACCAGCGGCGATGTGAACGGCATCCAACTCGAACCGCTCAAGGCGAACGTTCCGATCGAGTTCCTGTCACCCACTTCGCCCAACCTGCTCACCATCCAGCGCGAAGACGGGCTGGGACGCCTGTTTTACAATGTCGTGCTTAAAGGTCAATCGTCCCGTGCAGGATGTGAGACCGTTGAACGCGGGTATGGGGATCGAACGCGTGTATTGTGATGCAGATCAAAAGGAATGCACGCCTCTTTCCGCCCTGCAACTTGCGCCGGACAAACAGGTCACTGCCCAACTGACATTGACCCTGCCAAATGACGCGTACTACGTCATGGTCGAGGATCACATCCCCGCAGGCATGGAGGTCTTGAACCGCAACCTGAAGACCAGCCAACTCGGGGTCGACTCGACCGACGTGCAAATCCAATTCGAAGATGAAGACCCCTTCGCGAATGGATGGGGCTGGTGGCTGTTCAACGAGCCGCAGATCCACGACGAGGGCATCCTCTTCACCGCCGATTACCTCCCCGCCGGCACCTACGTGTTGACGTACACGCTCATCCCTGTGCAGGCGGGAGAGTTCCGTGTGCTCCCCGCCCACGCCTGGCAGTCCTTCTTCCCCGAAGTGCAGGGAACCAGCGCGGGGATGATATTCGAGATTAAACCGTAAAAGAATCAGCCACGGATTACACCGATTTGCACGGAATTAATCATCCGTGAAGATCCGTGTAATCCGTGGCTTAATTTCTCTTCCAACTTTCCACTCCCCACTTTTCACTTTCCACTTTCTACTTCCCGCTACCTCACCATCCCCCACACCGCCAGCGCGCCAAAAACCGCCAACACCAACACCGCACCGGTGACCACTTCGCGCGCGGGACGCTTGTCCACCAACTGGAGCATGGGCTGGATCCCCTCGATCTCCCACAGCGGACTGGCAAACCAGGTGAACATCAACCCGCCAAGCAGGCCGCCGATGTGCCCCCAATTGTCGATGCCGGGCAGGGACCCGACCAGGAACAGGTTGATCGCAATGATAAAGAGCACGTTCCCGATCGCGCTGCGGAACTGTCCCGCCAGCAGTTTGCGGTTCCGGTACAGGAAAACCGCCTCCGCGCCGATCAAGCCAAAGATCGCAGTCGAGGCGCCCAACGAGTAGGCATCCGAGAACAGAAAGGACGCCACATTCCCGGCGAACGCGCCCAGCAGATACAGCGTCAGGAACCGTCCGCGCCCGAAGTAGCGCTCCAGGCTTGTCCCGAACGAGAACAGGGCATACATGTTGAAACCGATATGGGCAAAGGAACCATGCAGGAGGGCGGGCGTCAACAGCCGCCAGAGTTGTCCCTCACGGATCAGGTCATTCGCCTTGATGAAGAACGCCACCGGAACATCAACCTGGAGCAGGGCCTGTGTCGCCAGTTGCAAAATGTAAATAAAGACCGTAATGCCGATGATGGTGTACGTCACATAGGGGGCGGCTTGCGGCAAAGCCACGCGAACGGGCTGTTGCGGGGGGACGGTCTGGGGGACGTCCGAAGCGGGGTATTCGTTCACAAAGTCACCTTTCTTGGGTTTACGCGGTGATGTTCCGCTATGATGATCGCGCGGATGACATCCACCGTTTCATCCAGGTGAAAATCGCGGTTGACGATCACATAATCGAAGGCCTCCAGGCGCTTCAACTCCTTGCGCGCCGTCGCAATGCGGAGGGCAAGCGAATCAGCGAGTTTCGGTCTTGCGAGTTTCGAGGCGATGCACCAGCTCATCTTCGCTCTCGGTCGTGATGAAGATCAGCAACGCCTCGGGCGCCATCTTGCGCACCGTCTCCGCACCCTGCACGTCGATGCGCATCACCACATCCTTGCCGCTGGCAAGCGCCTCGCGCACCTGCTGTTTCGGGATGCCCTTGTAATCGCCGTACACGATCGCATGTTCGATCAACTCGTCCTCATCGATCATGCGCGCGAACTCATCCTTCGACACGAAGAAGTAATCCTTGCCATGCGTTTCATTCGCACGCCTTTCGCGTGTTGTTGCTGTCACAACAAAATGGAACGGCAGACCGCGTTCCTTCATACGCTGCATCACGGTATCCTTCCCCGCGCCCGACGGACCCGAGATCACGATCAGCAACGGTTGCGGATGATGGACATTGAATTCAGAATCAGTGGAAGATGGGGACATGGGCGAAATTGTACCATTTTCATTTGCTTAAGTCGCCGTCCCCGGCGGCGAGGTCAGAAAACTACAATCTCATTATGACTTTTCCAGCACCCGCGCCACCAACTGACCGATCTCTTCGCTTCCTTCCTCGACTTCAGCCTGATCCAGCCACACCAGAAACTCTGCATTTCCCTTCGGCCCCAACAGCGGACTCTTGATCAGCCCGCGGATGTGAAATCCCTCCTGTTGTGCAAACCCCAACACATCCAGCAATACCTGTCTGTGGATTTCAGGGTCGCGGATCACCCCATCGCCGCGCGAGACATCCTTTTTACCGGCTTCGAACTGCGGTTTGATCAAACAGAGAATTTCAGTGGTTTTGCTTAACCATTGTTTTATAACCGGCAAAAGAATTTTCAACGAAATAAACGACGCGTCCACTGTCACCAACTCTACCGGCTCAGGCAATGACTCCACAAAGCGCGCGTTCGTCTCCTCCATCACAACCACGCGCGGGTCGTTGCGCAGTTTCCAATGCAGGATGCCCTTGCCCACGTCAATGGCGTAGACTTTCGCCGCGCCGCGCTGGAGCAGGCAATCCGTGAACCCGCCCGTGGACGCGCCCACATCGGCACAGGTAAGTCCGCGCACGTCAAGGGCAAAGGCTTCGAGCGCGGCATCCAGTTTTTCGCCGCCTCTCGAAACGAAGCGCGGACCGGAATCCACTGTCAGCGCGGCGGAGGTGTCCACGGCGGTGGCAGGTTTCAGGGCGACTTGACCGGCGACCCGCACCTGTCCCGCCATGATGAGCGCCTGCGCCTTGGCACGCGATTCGGCGAGTCCGCGCTCCACGAGTAACACATCCAGTCGCACCTTCGTCATGGTTCTATTGTACTTCCCGAGGATAAAAAAGGTAAAATTGCCCCATGCTCAGACACCTGCTCAAAACCATGCGCCCCCGCCAGTGGACGAAGAACGGCTTTGTTTTTTTTGCGTTGATCTTCGACAAGCAATTGTTCCAGGTCGAGCCGTTCCTGAAAACGCTCGAGGGGTTCTTTTTATTCTGCCTGATCTCCAGTTCGGTGTATTTGTTCAACGACATCGCCGACATCGAAGCCGACCGCAAACACCCGGAAAAGAAACACCGTCCGCTGGCTTCGGGCAAACTTCCCATCGGCGTGGCGACGACGGCGGCGGTGATCCTTGCCGTCGCTGCGCTGGCGCTCGGCTACCTGCTGGAGCCGCTTTTCGCGGCGGCGGTCGCCGTTTACTTCGTCATCAACCTGCTGTACTCGCGCTGGCTGAAGCATGTGCCGGTCCTCGATGTGCTCATCATCTCTGCGGGTTTTGTCCTGCGCGTGGCGGGCGGCGTGACGCTCATCACCGTGGAACGGTTCTCGCCCTGGCTGTACGTGATCACGGTGTTGTTCTCGCTCTACCTCGGTTTTGGAAAACGCCGCGCCGAAATGAGCCTGCTCGATAAAGGCGCCGGTTCGCACCGCAAAGTGCTGGACGGCTACACCATCCCCCTGCTCGACCAGTACATCACCATCGTCTCGGGCATGACCATCGTCACCTATTCGCTGTACTCCTTCTCCGCCGAGAACCTGCCCGAAAACCACAGCATGATGCTGACCATCCCGTTCGTGGTCTATGGCATCTTCCGCTATCTGCAACTCATCCAAACCGGTCATGCGGCTGGCTCGCCCGAAGAAGTGGCGCTCAAGGACCGCCCGTTGCAAGCCACGGTGATCCTGTGGGGACTGGCTGTCATCGCGGTCTTTTATCTCTCGTGAAAACCTCCGCCCCCGGCAAGATCATCCTTTTTGGCGAACATGCCGTCGTCTACGGACGCCCCGCCCTGGCGGTGCCGGTGACACAAGTCCATGCGGATGTGGAAGTCGCCGATTCAGACCGCCCCGGCATCTGGATCGACGCCCCGGACATTCACCTCCACTCCGACCTCAACTCACTCCCCTCCGACCATCCGATCGCTTCGGTCATCCATAACTTTTTCTTCCTCTCGCGCCTTTCCCACTTCCCGAATCTCAATATTCATATTTCATCCACCATCCCCGTCGCATCCGGACTCGGCTCCGGCGCGGCAGTGACCGTTGCCCTCGTCCGTGCGTTATCGTCTCATCTCGATCACCCGATGACCGACGAACAGGTCAACGTGTTCGCTTACGAAATAGAGAAACTCCATCACGGCACGCCTTCGGGGATTGATAACACGGTTGTCACTTATGCCAAGCCCGTTTATTTCGTCAAAGGTCAGCCGATCGAAACCTTCACTGTTCGGACAGCCATTCACCATCGTCATCGGCGATACCGGTATCTCCGCCCCGACGAAAGAGTCCGTGGGGGATGTGAGGAAGTTGTGGGAGGCGGATAAGGCAAAATGGGAAGAGGTGTTCGATGAGGTGGGAGATGTTGTGAAACAGGCAAAACAAGCCATAGAAAGCGGAAAGTGGGAAAATTTGGGAGAATTAATGGGTAAAAACCACGCTCTTTTGCAGAAAATGACCGTCTCCTCGCCCGAATTGGATAATTTGGTCTCAGCGGCGCGAAAGGCCGGGGCGTTGGGAACAAAACTCAGCGGCGGCGGACGCGGCGGGAATATGATCGCCCTGGTGAAACCGGAGCAGGCGGAATCGGTCGCCAGGTCACTGTTGGAAGCGGGTGCAAGGAACACGGTCATCACCCGGATCACATGAAATGGATCGCGCCAACTCTGGCGTATCTTGCTGTGGGACTTGGGACATTCGTCTTTCACAGCGCCTGGGGTGCGTTGCTGGGATTCCATGCCGCGATCATCGTCTCGCTTCTGATTGCAAAACCAACCATCCCCCTAAAAATCCTTTTGACAAACAACAACCCAAAATGGATATTTCTCAGCATCCTGCTGTGCGGTGCCAGCGGAATGGTTCTGTATTTCCTTTGGGACATCTTTGGTTTTGCCAGTGACCTTTCCGAGCAGGTCGCGTCACTGGGATTGAACGCATTGAACTGGCCGGTATTCATCGCATACTTTGCCCTGGTCAATCCGTGGATCGAGGAATATTTCTGGCGCGGCTGGCTGGGAAGCGAATCAAAAAGCCTGCACACGTCAGACTTTCTGTATGCAGGCTTTCACGGACTGATCCTGGCCAACAAAGTTGTGACGGGGTCGATTGTCTTTGGCTTGAGCGTACTCGTCGTGGCAGGCTGGTTTTGGAGGCAGGTCGCCCGCGAAGGCGGCGGGCTGCTTGCGCCGGCGCTTGGTCACATGGCGGCGGATTTCACGATCCTGACGGCGGTCTACAGCATGGTGCAATAGTCACCCTGCGAACTCGAACGCCGGCATCCCTTCGACATTTGTTTCGAGTCGAAACACCCCGCCTGTCAGCGGATACTGGTTCAAAGCCGCTTCGTCCAACCCGACGCGCGCGGATGTGATGTACAACTCATTCATATTCTTCCCGCCAAATACACACGAAGACACGTTCTTCACCGGGACGGGAATCCGCTCCAGCAATTGACCCGTGCGCGGGTCCCACTTTGTGACCTGCGCGCCGCCCCACATCGCGATCCACAAGTTGCCCTGCAAATCGGAGGTCATGCCATCAGGCCAGCCAAGGGACTCGGGCACGCGCACCGCCTCGCGCGGATCTGCAATTGCACCCGTTTCGAGATCATAGTCAAACGCCCGAACGATGCGCGTGGGGGTGTCGATGTAGTAAAAGGTTTTATGGTCGGGACTCCATGTCATCCCGTTCGAGATGGTGACGCCGCCCAGCAGGCGCGTGACGGTCTTCCCATCGAAGGAATAGAGCGAGCCGTTCGGGTCTTTCTCGCCCATATCCATGGTGCCGGCGAGGAAACGTCCGCGCGGGTCACATTTGCCGTCGTTGAAACGGTTGTTTGCTGGTTCGCCTTCAGGGCGGAGAGAAAGGTCGTTCGGACGGGATCAGTTTCACACGATCCAGAAAGAGAGCCCAGGCGCTTTTGTCGAGGACGAAGTCCGCCGCTTTTACGCGGGGCGATGCATCCGATGAATTTCATCCAGTTCGAGCAGAACGTCCGCACCCGCATATACGCGCTTGTTGAGGATGTCGATCCAGTAGAGCAATCCCGTGCGCACATCCCAAACGGGACCTTCGCCGAGGGCTGCCTTGGCATCGAAGATGAGTTCAGGTTTCATGAGCGCCTTTTTGTAGGGGCGGGGTTACCCCGCCCCTACTAGAACCAATCGCGTTTGTAGAAGATGAATGTAGCGACAGCGGTCAGCCCGACCGCAACCCCGATCACTGTCAGGAAGGCGAACGGATGCCCCTCGCCCGGCAGGTTGACGTTCATGCCGTAGAAAGACGCAACAATGGTCGGCAGGTTGAGGATGATGGTGAGCGCGGCGAGGGCTTTCATCACGCCATTGAGGTTGTTCGAGATGATCGAGGCGAAGGCGTCCATCATGCTCGAGAGGATCTCGGTATTGATGTTGGTCATCTGGATGGCTTGCTGGTTCTCGGTGAGGACGTCCTCGAGCAGATCCTGGTCCTCCTCGTAATAATTGAATATCTGCATGCGCTGGACGCGTTCCATCATCACCTCGTTCGAGCGGAGCGCGGTGGCGAAATAGGTGAGACTCTTTTGGTACTTGAGCAGTTCCATCAATTCGCTGTTGCGTGTGGATTTTTGCAACTGGTCTTCAATGGCTTCCGTGGTGCGGTTGATCTCGCGCAGGTGGGCGAGATAGCGCGTGGCGGTCTCAAGGAAGATGTACAGCGCAAAGCGGTAACGCTTGCCTGTTTTCATCATGCGGTACTTGCCGTCCGCCAGCACCTTGAACATTTCCTTGTCGTGGCGGCAGATGGTGACGATCATATTCCCGCGGATCATGATTCCGAGCGGGATGGTCGTGTAGGGGATGTCGCTTTGCGGCTGGCTGTGCGGAATGCGGAGCAGGATGAACGTGTACTCTTCGTCACGTTCGATGCGCGGCATTTCATCGAGGTCGAGCGAGTAGTTGATGTAATCAACATCCACCCCCCAGTTGACAAGCTGTTCGATCTCGTCGGGCGTCGGGTCGATGGCTTTCACCCACGTGCCATTCGCCATCGTCTCCAGTTGTTCTAGTCCCTGCTCGGTGGTCTTGTAGATGGTGAGCATGAATGCCTCCTGGCGTGAGATCATCACGCAGGGCATCGCTCACTGCGTGATGTCATGGATATTGCAACGCGTAGACTCCGTCCGTACTGGGCGGCTGGCTCTCGGAACTTCCTGAATTACTCTCGGTCGTGTACATCAATATTCCTTGCGGCGAAATTGTACGCCCGTTGATGGGATTCCACAACCATACAATCCTCCATCTTTGTTACGATTTTGGATGGAAGACCGCATCCCATCCCGCCTGGAACTGGTCCATCATCTCCGGCTTGACACGCATCCCGAATTGTATTTCAATATTCGCTTATGATCCCCGGCCTCGATGGCTTACGCGCCGTTGCCTACTTGCTGATCTTCGCGCTCCACGCCCGATTTTTCGCCTTTGGATGGGTCGGCGTGCAGTTTTTCTTTGTCCTCTCGGGATTCCTGATCACCGGCATCCTGCTCGATATGAAGCAGTCCCTACCAACGGCGGGATACTTCGTCAAGTTCTATGGCAGGCGCTTCCTGCGCATCTTCCCGCTCTACTATCTTTACCTGTTCCTCATGCTGGGAATAACCACCTGGCTGATCTCCATCCGCTACCGTTCGAGTTACATGGAAACCACCCCCGAGCAGGTGCGTTATGCCTTCCTATATGGCTACAATTTCATGCTGGCGACTGTCAAACACGAACCGGCATTTTATCTCGAACATCTCTGGTCGCTCTCGCTTGAAGAGCAGTTCTATGTCATCTGGCCGCTCCTGATTCTGCTCCTGCCACAAAAACACCTAAAGGGATTCTTCCTCTCCCTCATCGCTTTGGGACCTCTCTTCCGCGTCGCCTTCACACTCGTCCACGCCACTGGCGAATTCCGCATCTTCCACCCGAATGTCGCCGAAGCGCTCTATCCGCTCCCATTCACGCACGTAGATGCGTTCGCGTTCGGGGCTTTCATCAGCCGCTATAAAATTCCCAGGGCCAGGGAGCAGTTCTTCCTCCTGGCTGGAGCCGTGCCGTTGATCGGTTTTGCCGCACAATATTTCGCCACCGGCTCGATTGGCGATATCTCCGCCCTCGGTTACCCATTGCTCATGGCACAGGGAGGACAATTCATCTGGGGTTATTCTCTCCTAAATTACTTCTTCGCCGTGATCATTCAGGCGGTCGCCAGCCAGGGACTTTTCAACCGCTTTCTCGAATGGGCGCCCATGCGCTATCTTGGAAAAATATCGTACGGGCTCTACATTTATCACCAACCCATCCTGTGGTTTGCCTTCGACATCCGCGAACTCGGCGTGGACCCAAACCTCGTCCAACCGCTTGCTGCAATGATCGGGTTTTTCGGCACACTGCTTGTCGCATCCCTGAGTTATCACTTCTTCGAGAAGCCCATCCTCAACCTGAAAGACCGCTATTTACCAATGAAAACGGGCAGACATCCATAACGTTTCCCCCTCTTCCTCATTACAAAGCAGGAGCGGACTTTCGTCCGCTCCTGCTTATTCTCCGTCGCCGTCTGAGGCAACGCCGGGTTGATCCACTTTTAGAACCTCCCCATGCATATTGATGATGACCTTGAAGCCCATCATTCCCAGGTATGCCCGCATGTCTTCGGGAATGCCCGCCAGCATCAACTGGTCGAACTGCTTGTCTATGTTCTTCAACTGCTGTTCGATGGCGGCCTTGGTGAAGACGTCCTCCTGCCCAAGCATTTTGGCGGTCTGCTCGGAGATCAGGTCTTCACTGCCCTTCATCAGGTCCGCGATCTGACCCAGCACCTGTTTATCCACCTGCTCCGAAGGGATATGACGGCGGAATCCCGCGTCGTTCACCACGTAGCAGGGTTCATCGCCCACGAGGGCAGTTTCAGCAGTATTCCCAAACTCATCCACTACAAGACCAGCAAAGAGGGGTTGGCGCGGCATTAACTACTCTGCTTGCCTTCCACCGCCGCGAGCAGGATGCCGGCGGCAATGCCAAGGCGGCGGTCCAGCCGTTGGGAGGGGTCCATGCTGAAATCGAGGTTCAACTCGTAGCGGAAGAGGTTGAAGTTCTGTTTCAGGTCGGCGACACGCGTCTCGCCGAGAGTAATGTCATAGTTTTGGGGCAGCCATGAGCCGAGAAGGAAGCGGCGCAGGAGCGCCATCCCCATGCTGTCCTCGAACATCACGCCGATCTGGTTATCGTTCGCGTCCAGCACCTGCCACTCGTCGCGCAGCATCGAACTCCAGCCTTTGCGGCGCAGCGTCCCGACCTTCTGGTTGTACGCCGTGTCCACCACGTCGTACGCCGCCGAAAAGTCAATGATCTGGCGCGCCTTGATGCTCAACACTTC
Source organism: uncultured Chloroflexia bacterium (assembly GCA_963718215.1). Classification (GTDB taxonomy): domain Bacteria; phylum Chloroflexota; class Anaerolineae; order Anaerolineales; family Villigracilaceae; genus Defluviilinea. The sequence continues at coordinate 70,818 of CAVQYK010000020.1, read as the reverse complement.
CTGCGTTTTATTTTCGTCCGAATACACGCGGATATCCTCGCGCAGTTTGAACATCTTTTGTTCGCTGAACATCACCAGGTTGCCAGACGGGTCGTGGACGCGAAACTTGCCTGTCAGCGCAAACACCTGACGCTGGAGCAGATAACTTGGGAATTGAAAAATGGGATTCATTGCAATCTCCTTTTAGATGACCTGGACTCGTGTGCCCTCGCCCGGCAGGTGGACATAATCCGCGTCAGCCGGGACGACCGGCATGCTCCAGCGATAAATGAATTTTGCCGCATCCGACGGCAGGTTCACGCACCCGTGACTGCGCGGACGCCCGTAATCGTTGTGCCAGTACGCTCCATGCAGGGCATGTCCCGCGCCGGTAAAGAACGAACACCATGGCACACCGGGTAAATTATAGATGTTTTCAAGCGCATCGCCCTGGTTCGTCATGTGCACGGCGGGACCCTTGTGATACGTACGGAATTCGCCTCGCGGGGTTTCGGTCCCTTCTGCGCCGCTCGAACAACGCTGGGAAAAGACCAGCTTCTCGCCTTCGAACGCGGTGACCATCTGGGTCTCCCGCTCTATGACGATCAATTTCTCCTCGCCCGGCACTTCGGGGGAGAGCAGGGTCAACTCCTCGTAAGGGACGAGGCGCATGGAATGCGATGGGACGTACAAATATCGCTTTACTTCACTATCGTAGATCTCATACCAGATGCTTTTCTCCTCGCGCGTGACCATCACCCGTTTGACCCAGTGCGTGCTCCCGTAATAGACGCGATATCCGCGCTCGGCATAGACGTAGGGTGCTTTCTTCGTGTCCACGAACGGGACCGTGATCTCGCCCACCCGTCCCTTTTGCGGGACATCGAATAATGGCTTTTGGTAGCGCGTCTCCACGGGGAGCACCCAGCCGGAGTAGGTGTAGCCTTCATTATTGACCTGATACCAGACGCGGTTGAACGGGTTTCCCTCGTCGCCGTTCTCTTCAACGGCGGTAATGTCCACCACTTTGTCCTTCCCAAAATTAAAGATCGTGTTCGCATTGAACGTAGGCGCGTCGTACAGGGGAACGCCGCTGATGGTCATGCATCCCTGTTTGAGGGCCGGCGCGGCCAGGGCGCGGTCGAGTTTCAGGTCGCTCAAGGCAAAGGCGAGCGAGCCGGTGGTCGCCAGTTTCAGGAATTCGCGGCGTGAAAGTTGAGGGTTAAGCATGGGACAAGTTTAACGTCAGAATCAACGGTTCTCGGGCTTTATAACTAAATTCTTATACTTTGACATCCACCCTGGTCCCCGCGTAGCCGTAGACAAGCGGCTTTCCCGGCGGGACGGCGGGAGTTGTCCAGCGGTAGAGCCATTTGGCGGCTTGCGGCGTCAGGTTGATGCAGCCGTGACTGCGCGGACGCCCATAGTCGTTGTGCCAGTACGTGCCATGCAGGGCGATGCCGTTCTCCTTGATGTAGATCACCCACGGCACGCCGGGCAGGTCGAATCCGCTCGAGGCGAGGTCGCCGGTTGCCATGTGGCGGGTGGGACGTTTATGGTAGGTGATGTAATCGCCGACGGGGGTCGTGTAGGTGCCGCTGCGCAGTCGTCCGCCGGTGGCGGCGCGGGTGCCGTAGACCAGCCTTCCCTTTTCGTAGGCAAGCACCAGTTGTTCGTCCAGACGGACTTCGATCCGTTTGTCAGCTTCGGGAATGTCCGGGGAAAGAGGAGTCAGTTCCTCGTCGGGGATGAGGCGGATATGTTCCGCACGGACAAAATACTGCTGTTCGTATTTATCGTCCAGCAGGGTGTACCAGATGCTCCCATCCGGCAGGACGGCGCTGGCGGTGACCCAATGGACGGTCTCATAGTACAGGCGATAGATCAGTTCAGAGTTGGGATCCGCCTCCCGGTGCGCGTCCGTGAAGGGAACGCTGACCTCGCCCAACGCGCCTGCGAGGGAGATCAAGCGCGGTTCGTTCAGGACCGTGCGGACGGGCTGGACACTGCCCGAATAGACATATCCCGCCTCTTCGGCCTCGTACCATACACGGTTATACGCAGTATCGTCGTCACTGATGGTGGTGTTCGTGATGCGGAAGGTGAGGTCGCGCCAGTAGAGTTTCTTCCGCCTGGATTTGCGATTCGGCTCCTCATACGACCAGAGAGTTCGGTCTATGACGCGTCCCTGCAGGGTGTTGAACACATCGGTTGACAGGCTGCGAGGGAGGTTCGGCAGGAGCATCCCCATCAAGCCGAAACCGCTTAGTTTGAGGAAATCGCGCCGGGAGAGAGGGGACTTGCTCATCTAAAAATTGGCAGGGGCGACCCGACAGGATCGTTCGAGGCTTGCTCGAATTTCCCGGCGGGTCGCCCCTACAAAATCAATAATGCACGTTCACGAGGGTGCCGACGGAGGCCCAGTTGAACAGCCACCCGGCATCCTCGGTCCGCAGGTTGACGCAGCCGTGGCTCATGGGCGTGCCGAAGTTGTTATGCCAGTAGGTGCCGTGCAGGCCGTAGCCTTTGTAGAAATACATGATGTAGGGGACATTGGGCAGGTAATAGCCGGGCCCGGACATCTTGGCGGAACGGTATTTCACATAGATCTTGTATTGACCGGTCACGGTGGGCGTGGCCCATGTGCCGGTGGAGACGACGAATGAGTTCACGACCACATCGCCCTCATAGGCATAGACCATCTGCTTGGTCAGGTCCACGTCTATCCAGCGGACGCCGTTGCCGACATTGGCGAGGCTTGGCTTTTGGGGGGAGGACGGCGGGACATATTGAGGCGTGGGCGTATCCGCCACGATCTCCATTGCCAGTTGGGCGGGAGTCTCGGTGGGCTCGGGGGTGGAGGTGGGCGCCTCGGTGGGGGTGTCCGTTGGGGCAAGCGTGGGGAGGTCGGTGGGAAGCGGGGACGCTTCAAGCGGCGGGGCGGGAAGAATATCCGCCGCCTGGGGAGGGAAGGCGCTCACGTCCATCGGCTTGGCGGACGGTTTGGAGATCTCCACCTGCGCCCACAGGTTCTCCTCCTGTGCGGGGGCCGGCGAGACGCGGTTGAGAACCGAAGCAAGGACCGGGGTATTGAACGCCGTCCACGCCGCCACGCCGATGACCGCCAGACAGAGGAACATGCTCAGTGCGCCCCAGAAGAGATACATCCGCGAGTTGGTGGGTTTGCCTTGATTTGTTCATGATGTCACCTCTCTACACTAAAAGAACGTTACCATCGGATTTCCACGGGCGTGCCGATCTCCGCCCATTGATACAATAAACTCGCTTCGTAGGATCCCAGCACCACGCAGCCATACGAGACCGGTCTCCCGAGATACCCCGCCCACAGGGTGGCGCCGTTCGGCAGGATGGGCAGGGCGTGGATGCCGTTCTCCAGTCCGCCCGCCCAGTAGATTCCGAGCCAGTGAGGCATCCAGATATCCCAGGTGGAGCCGTAGGCGTTGGGGATCTTGCTCTGCACGGCGAATGTCCCGACGCGGGTGGCGTTGTTCATTCCCGTGGAGGCGACAAAGCTATAGATGAGCACATCCCCATCGTAGACGTACATGTGCTGTTCGGAGATGTCCACGAGGATGTATTTCGAGCCGCCGTAGGAGACGGCAGCCGGCCTGGGTGCGACGTACTCCGGCGTGGGCGTATCCGCCAGGACCTCCATCAGCAGCGCCGCGGGCGTCTCGGTGGCGGTCGGCATTGGCGTGGCAGTGTCCACAGGCAGGGGCGTTGGCGTTTCCGTCAGGATGGGCGCAGGGGCTTCGACCGTCGTTCCGGGGGCGAGGCTGAGGGACGCGGGGTTGCTGTCCGGTTTGGGGATCTCGACGTAGGACCAGGTATATTCCTGCGGGGACGGGGGCGGCGGGACAAAATAAGCCCTCGCCATCGGTACGAGGAACCAGAATGCGGCGAGGAGGATGCCTCCGAATACCAGGAGCAGGATGAGGAGAGGGAAGAGGCGGATGCGTCCGTTTACAAATAAGAGTTTCATGGCGTGAGTCCCGGGATGTCGGTTGATTCGATGTTCTCGTTGTTGGCGAAGCACAGGATGCCGTCCACAACGCCCGCCGCAACGCGGTCGGTCTGCCTGGTGAGGATCTCGCGGTCGAGGTTCAGGAAGCCGGTCTCGATGATGGCGGCGACGGTGCTCGGGTCGATCTCGCGGAAGGCGTGATATTCGCGCATGTCGCCGGTGATGCTCCCCGCGTGGAAGGTCAGGTCGGTGGCGCGGTAGTAGCGGTCCACGAGGCAGGCGGTGAGGCGGTTGGCGCGGTTGGGGTCGGTGGTGTTGAGCGCCGCGGCAACCTTGAAGCCGGTCGCCTGGTCGTTGATGTATTCACAGGAGTTGTTGTGGATGGAAACGATGGCGAGGGCGCGATAGCCGTTCAGGCGGGAGTCGAACTCGCGCAGGAGGTCCACCTGATAACCCGCCTCGATCAATTTCTGCTGGACGATTGCGGCGATCTCGAGATTCACATCCGCCTCTGTGAGCGTGACCTGCCCATTCCCGTCCACACAGACCGCGCCGGAATCGTTGCCCGCATGCCCGGAGACGATGCCGATGCGCACCTGCGGCGGTGCGGCGGGCGCGTCACCGTCCACGGAACGCGGGGTGAGGATGACGCTCAGGCGGTTGTAGAAATCGCCGGAGACCAGCCCGCGCGAGGGGAGCGCCGTGAACAGGGTCGCCAGCAGCACGGCGATGCCGACGGTGGATTGCAGGACGCGCAGCGAATTCCTGCGTCTCTTCCTTTTTTCAGGCGGGCGGCGGGATGATGATGTGGTCTCCATGTTCCAGTTCCATGATGATAGCGTTGAAATGTGCAGGAGGCAAGAGTTTTTCGACCCGAATTTGCGCAGATTGGCTTTTGACAGGGGTGGAATGGCGCTGTGAGGGGGTATAATGCCAAAAAGTGAAGGATATAAGGTGTTATACAGCCAAATTACTGTATAACACCCCAAATTAGGGGTTTATACAGCCGCTGTATAAACCATAGTTAGCTTGCCTCTTGCAGAATAAGTTGAATAGGCCTAATTCATGAACCCTAGGGTGCTAAGTCTCAACAATGTCCAGCTTTCGTTCAGGAAAGAATTGATGGTCGTTTTGGTGTGCTTCATTTTGGTCGTATTATCTTCCTGTGACCGTGCAGCCACCTCTCTGTTTGTAACTTCTACATCACCTGCAACTTTCATACCCGCTTTGGATCCGAGTTGGGCAATACTTGATAACAATTGGTTACAACTGTATTATCCGAAAGACTGGAACATTCAAGTAACTAATTGTGATTCTGAAAGTAATAACTGCATTATCTACCTCTCGGAAGATTTGCCTTCACTTTCCGTGACCACAGAGATCGGGGTTGTCATAGATCAGTCACCGAGTGAAACCTCTGATGTCGTGCAAGTTTATGAGGAGGAATGGCACAGAACTAGGGAGAATGCAATCTCAATTGGAGCCGTTGATTTCCTCAAACTAGTCTCAAAAGAGGAGATAACGGTAGATAATATTCGAGCCATTAAGTGGCTTTATGAGTATCCTGTATTAGATAATCGAACTGGAAAAGTCACAGGCGCATATTACAACTATCAGGTAGTGCTAGTAAATGGAGAACATGTTTTTTCGTTCGCAATGCAATCCAAAAGCGCAGATAAATTCGCACAATATCTACCGATCGCCGAGAAAATGGTCGGCACGGTCATTTTCCGTAAATAGGCAAGCTACCGATTAACAGCAGTGTCAACCCCAAAGGGGTGCTCCGCGAGGGTTGAGAGAAAAAATGGATTAAGAAAGTCCCGAGCCAGGCAAAAGGCATCGGGACTTTTCTTTTTAGGGTGGTTTTGAAGCGGGAATTCACCTCAAACGAAGGCAAACCTGCCTTCTCCCGTAAAGAATCAGGCATGAACTCCATCCTATGGTGTGGAAATCACGCGGGCAACCCTGGGAGCATATTAACTCAAATTGCTACCTTGTCTTATCGGAAGGACAAATTCCAATCTTTAGCCACGGATTTCACGAATTCGCGCGGATTTTTTCTCAAAATCTGTGAAAATCAGTGTAATCCGTGGCAAAAAACAGGACGTCTGGTGAAGGTGGCAACATGGGTTATTTGACTTGACGCACCCGGTCCCGCCAATTATGATGAATTTCACATTGGAGAACACATGACCCTCGACTCTGAAACACTCCGCCGCGCCATGCGAGCATGGACGACCGGCGTGACCGTCGTCACCGCAACACACGCAGGACAACGCTACGGCATGACCGTCAACTCGTTCACGTCCATTTCGCTGGAACCGCCGTTGATCTCGGTGACATTAAAGCAGTTGACACACACCCATGAACTTGTCGAAAAGTCCGGCGAATTTGCGATCACCATCCTCTCCGCAGATCAGGGCCATCTGTCCGACCGTTTTGCCGGGAAGATCCCGGACGTCACCGACCGCTTCGAAGGCGTGGAGACGGACAGGCTTCTTCTCGATGCACCGCTCATCAAGGGCGGCTTGGCCTGGTTCAACTGCCGCGTGGTCAACTCGATCCCTGTCGGCGAGAACACGGTCTTCATTGCGGAGGTCGTTGCCGCGCAGGGCGATGGCGAGGGCGACCCTTTGGTGTATCATAATAGAGTGTTCTGGAAGTTAATGAAGTAGCTCTTTTCACCGCAAAGGCGCTAAGAACACGAAGAAATCCTGGAGTGAAGAAAAAGGAAAACTCCGTAACTCGGTGTCTCCGTGGTTGGAAATTGAGAGTTCGCAAGAGCTCAGTATGCTGATGGAGGGCATCAGCCATGATCGAAAAACTGACACTTGAAGAGCAAAAGACATTGCTCCGCATGGCGCGCGAGGCAATGGAACATGCCGTCCGCGGGGAAGAATTGCCGCCGCTCGACCCATCCAAACTATCATCCAATCTGCGCGAACAGGGCGCGTCGTTCGTGACCCTGACCATCCGCGGTCAACTGCGCGGGTGCATCGGCGCGCTCGAAGCCTACCAGCCGCTCGCCGACGACGTGCGCGAACACGCCGTCGCTGCCGCGCTGGAGGATCCGCGCTTTCCGCCGGTGAGGGAGGATGAATTGAGCAGGATCCAGGTTGAGGTGTCGAGGCTGACGCGCCCCGTCCCGCTCGAGTACAAGGATGCACAGGACCTCCTGTCCAAATTACAGACCGCACGTGGACGGCGTCATCCTGAAAGACGGTTTCCGCCGCGCCACATTCCTGCCGCAGGTCTGGGAGAAGATCCCCGACCCGTCCGAGTTCCTCGACAACCTGTGCTACAAAATGGGAGCGGGCCGCGATCACTGGCGCAGGAAGCACCTCGATGTGCTCGTCTATCAGGTGGAGGAATTCCACGAGTTCCCGAACATTCCGAAATGATCTTCATGTCGTTCGGGGATGAGTAGGGTAAAATCAACGCATGGCTGATCCCACTCGTATCAATTCCCCCTCTCGTGAAACGAGTGGGGCTGACGATGTCGTTTTTCAGGAAGCGGTGGATGCCCTGCGCGGGGGAAACAAAGCCCGTGCCCGCGAAATATTGACGGGACTCATCAAGGAAGACCAGAACAACGTAAACTACTGGATCTGGCTGAGCGCCGCGATGGAAACGTCCAAGGAGCGGATCTACTGTCTCCAGGCAGCGTTCAAACTGGACCCTGAAAATGTCACCGCCAAACGAGGCTTGATCCTGCTGGGAGCCCTGCCCGCCGACGAGACGATCCAGCCGTTCCCGATGAACCGTCCGCGCACCTGGGAGGAAAGACTCCTGCTCGCGCACGAGAAGCCCAAGCCGAAGGGATGGGCGGCAGTCAAAGCCAGCCCGGTCTTCCGCCTGGGGATCGTCGTCCTGCTGGTCGGCGCCATTGCCAGCGGCATCGCCTTCGGGTTTGTCATCCCGAACGCCGCGCGCAACACAAACCGTCTCCGCCCCACGCCCGGACCCGCACAGACCTTCACACCAACCCCCACTTCCATCGGCGGCAGACCGCAGACTCAGGTGGCCGGCACGCCCAGCGGACCGGTACAGCCGGAAGTCCCCTACACCCCCACCCCCCTCTACGTCACTGTGGAGCGCTCGCCGGTCATAGCCGACTACCTCATCCAGTTCGAGAACGCCTACCGAAGGGGCAACTGGGACGGAGCCATCGCCGCGCTCGAAGAAGTCATCAAACTCGAACCGGAGAATGTCACCGCCTATTACTACCTCGGCGAAGCCTACCGCTTCAAAAATGATATCGGGAACGCCCAGAGAAATTACCAGGAAACCATCAACAGGCAGGCTGAGTTCGGTCCCGCCTACGTGGGACTGGCGCGCGCCCAATTACTTGGCAACCCGAATGCGAATGCACTTCCGCTGCTCGATGAAGCGATCCAACTCGACCCCAGCTTTGGCGAAGCCTACCTGGAACGCGCCCGCGTCAAGATCCGCGACAACGACCTGCAAGGCGCGATCACGGACCTGGGCAAAGCCAACGAACTCCTGCCGGGATCCCCGCTCGTGTACTATTACCTTGCGCAGGCGCGCCTCAAAGAAGGGGACGATTACGAACTTGCGCTCGGCATTGCCGAACAAGCCCTCGAACGGGATGTGACCTACCTTCCCACCTACCTCCTGCTCGGGCAGGTCCACGCAGCGATGGAAAATTATGACGAGGCGGTCAGATACCTGAACCTGTACACCGAGTACGCTCCTGAGGACGCCTCCTCCTTCGTCGAACTGGGAAAACTCCAATTCACCCTCGGCAATTATGAGGAGACCGTACAGGCGATGGATCGAGCCCTGGCGCAGGACCTCACCCGCCGCGAAGCGAACCTCTACCGCCTGCTCGCCAACGTGGAGTTGGGAAACGCCGCCGCCGCAGACGCCGATATTGACCGCGTCGATTCAGCCTACCCCGACCTGTTTGAAGCCAACCTCGGCATTGTCCGCGCCGAACTGCTGAACGAACGCAACGGCAACGCCTTCCTCGCACTGGAAAACACCATCGAACTTGCCGAAACCGACGAACAAAAAGCGCTCGCCTACTACTGGGCGGCGACCGTCTACGAAGCGCGCAGTGAACTCCGTGACGCCGCCGAGTACTGGGAACTCCTGCTCGAGTTGCCGGAAGACTCCATGACCGGGGAAATGCGCGAAACCGCCGAGGAACGCCTGCTCGACATCCGCCCGCCGACGCCCACCTCCTCCCCCACACGGACGCCGACCCCGACTCGAACGGTCACTGCCACGCCCACCAGAACCAGTCCGGTCACGCCGACGAGAACCCCGTAAAACAAACATGACTCACCCCGAATTCAATCTTTCGGGCTTTTAGCCACGGATTTACCCATTCGGGCACGATGTCACTGATTTACACGAAAAGGCCGACCCAGTTCAAAGGGTCGGCTCTTGGTTTTGCTCATTTCGGGACAATAAAATCAAAATCCGTGATAATCCGTGTAATCAGTGGCTGATTCCTTAATTTTTGGGGTAATCATGTTTTCTTTTCACTTCCCATACTTCTTCCGGTCTTCCTCGCACGGACACAACGCCCGCAGATAATGCCAGTTGAATATGCCGTAATCGTGACCGTCCTCCCAGACGATGGTCAGGGCGTAGGAGCCGACCGCCACGACGTTCGCGATGCGCGTGGCGGGCGAATCCCCGAGCCTCTTCTCGAACACGTCCGCATCCGGCTCGGACTTCATGTTCTCGTGCCCGCCGCGGCAGGAGGCGCACGGACACGCCGCCCGCAGCAATTCAAACGGATAGACGCTCACGTGCCCGTCGCTCCAGGTGACTTGAAATTCCTTCTTCTTTTTGTTTACATTGATACCAGTTGGTTTTTCGTTCATCAATGTCCTCTTTCGTCTTTCCTCTTTCACCTTTGCGCTCTCCGCGTCTCCGCGGTCAATGTTCCCGTATTCTAATCCTTGTACGGATCGAATTCATGCTCGCCCGCCATCGCCACGCCGATCGGCTTGAGCGTGTGCAGGATGCGGACGCTCGAGCCGTGGAACCCCAGCACTTCGGGCAGGCGCTTGTAGCAATGCGGCGAACTCGTCCGTGCCGGCGCCTCGCAACTCGACCCCCTGCCTGCGGATCCAGTCCATCATCATCTCGCTTGAGACCGCGCCCTGCTTGATGACCTTGTCCCGGTCTTGCGATTGATCTTGCCGCGCGCCGCGGTGCGGCTCATCACCCGTCCCGCGCCGTGGACGGTGGAATACAGCGAGTATTTCGCCTCCTCCGATTCCACGCCTTCGAGGATGACCGAGATGTCGCCCATCGAGCCGCCCACGAACCCGCGTTGACCGGGGAAGGCCGGCGTCGCTCCCTTGCGCACCACCCACAGATCCTGTCCGTTATGGGTTTCGCGCCAGGCGTAATTGTGGTGGTTATGCACTTCCTCCAGGATGTTCGCGCCCAGCATGCGCGCCACTTCACTGCACACCCAGTCGCGCCCGGCGTAGGCATAGCGTCCCGCCAGGTGCATGCAGGCGAGATAATCCGTGCCCAGGTTCGATCTCACGGACAAAACAAGCGGGTCCACGTCCATGCCGTCCTTTGCGCCGCCGGCGTTCAGGAAGAAGGTCGCCGTCTTGTGACCCAGTCCGCGCGAACCGAAATGGACGCCGATCCAGGCGCGCCCCTGCTCATCCTCGAACAGGTCCACGTAATGGTTGCCGGAGCCGATCGTCCCGAGTTGGGCGCGCGCCGTGTCTTTGAGTCCGCGCACGGCGGGGAGTTTCCATGCCGGGTCGTCGAAAAGTTCATGGTCGACGCGCTGCTTGTTCTTGAGACCGATGCCAAAGGACAGGTTGCCCCAGATATCATCCATGATCTTGCGGATATTGGCGCGGATCTCCGAGGCGGGGATGTCGATTAACACGGCTTTGTTGCCGCAGGCGATGTCGAATCCGACTCCCGAGGGGCTGATGCTTTCACTATAAGCCACCACCCCGCCGATGGGGACCGCGTAGCCCTTGTGATGGTCCGCCATCAGCGCGGCGGCATCGGCGGTGCGGGCGCAGTTCTTGATCTGCGACAGCGCGCTCTCGTCCACCGGCTCGCCCCAGACAGGGATGTTGTCGATTAATCTCATGATTGCTGCTCATTGGTGGTTTCGATACAGGGCGGGAAAACCCCGCCCCTACTCAACCACCACCTTATTGTCACGGCGCGGGGATGTAGGTCAGGAAGTTCGCCGCCGCCCAGCCTGCGCGCGCTTGATCATATGGCGCGACGAGGAACCACCAGACGTATCCATCCGCCTCGCGCGGACCGTCCTGCACGAGGAAGACCTCCGTGTCAAAGCCCATGAAGACCGGGGTACCGGTCAAACCCGGCTCGGAACGGATGCGCAAACCTTCGCCCTCCGTGCCGGTGATCTGCGCGTACGTGCCGACCGCGAGTCCCGTCGGGGTGGGGGAAGGCGCAAAGGGATCGATGGTCGCGGTCGGTGTGACGTTGGGGGTGGCGGTCGGGGCGACGATCACGGTCAGGTCGGCGGGGGCAAACCCAACGTCGGGGGATTGAGGCGAGCCCATCCATCCAATGGAAATGACGGTAATGAGGAGCAGGAGTCCCGCGATGACCAACGCACCGACGACGACCCATTTGTTGAAAAGTTGACGAACGTCCATATATCCTATGCCTCGGGCGGGAAGACCCCGCCCAATGGGCGGGATGACCTCGCCCCTACTTAAATTTCAATAATTCCATGCCGCGCGGGGGCATGAGCATTTTCAGGGCGCGCGAATGGATCTTGATCTCGGCACTTTGGGCAGAGCCGCGCGCCTCGCCGTCGGTCTGGATCCAGAACGGCGCATCGCCCTCCACGCGCAGGCTGTTGAACGTGATGCGGCGTACGTCCACCGCATTGAGATGATAGCCGCGCCACATATTATAGGCATGACGCAACGCGTCGCCCAGATTGTTCCCGCTGAAGAGCCAGATGTCGAGCAGGCCGTCATCGAGATAGGCATCGGGCGAAAGCGTGGAATGACCGCCAAGATAATGACGGATGTTGGTGGACACGGCAACGATGTAATTCCCCTCCACTTCCTCGCCGTCCGCCCACAGCCGCAATTGCACGCCGCTCCATTGCGCGGCCTGCCAGATGGTCTTCGCCATGTATTCGGGCATGGCAAAAAACTTTTCCAGCCGGATGCGCGGCTCGATGGAATGGATCGTCAGCGCGTCCAGCCCGATGCCCGCCCACATCATGAACGAATACTGGTTGCACGTGCCGACATCCACAGCGTGACAGGGCGCATTCGCCAGGATGGAGGCGTTCCTGCGCAGGACCCACGGATGCGTCCACGCAAAGGGCTTCAGTCCCAGTTCGATGCTCCAGACGTTCGCCGTTCCCGAGGGCAGGACGCCCAGCGCGGTCTCCGTGCCGATCAAGCCGTTGACGACATTGCCGATGGTGCCGTCGCCGCCGACTGCAAAGACCGCGTCCTTTTTCTCCGCCGAAGCCTGTTTCGCCAGTTCGATGGTGTGCGCCCCGCTCTGGGTCTCCGCCGCGTCCACCCGCCACCCGGCGGATTCCAACTCCCTGACCGCAGACTTGATGAACGGCTTGACGGAATACCGTCCCGCCGCGGGGTTGTAGATGATGACCGCACTTCGCATGGGCGAGATTATAACCTGCACCCCCTCCCAGCCTCCCCCATTTTCCGGCTAAGGTTCATCGGAAAATGGGGGAGGTGTCATGAAATGACGGAAGGGGTGGGGTTGTAAATGATATAATCTTTTTATCATGGAAGAAGGCAGAGTACTCAACAACCGCTATCAACTCCTCGAACGCATCGGCACGGGCGGCATGGCGGACGTGTTCCGCGCGCGCGACCTGATGCTCGAGCGCACGGTCGCCATCAAGGTCCTGCACGAACATTATTCCGATGAAGAGGGCTTCCAGGAGCGCTTCAAACAGGAGGCGCGCGCCGCGGCAAACCTTTCGCATCCCAACATCGTCACCGTGCACGATTTCGGTTTCGACAACGACCAGCTCTTCATCGTCATGGAGTACATCCCCGGCAAGGACCTCAAGACCATCCTGCGCCAGCGCGGACGCTACACCATCGAGGAAGCCATCCCCTTGATCGTGCAGGCCTGCGCCGGCATCGGCTACGCCCACCGCGCCGGGCTCGTCCACTGCGACGTCAAACCGCACAACATGATCGTCACGCCCGACGGCAGGCTCAAGGTCACAGACTTCGGCATCGCCCGCGCCCTCTCCACCATCATGCCCGACGAACGCGCGGACGTGGTCTGGGGCTCGCCGCAATACTTCTCCCCGGAGCAGGCTGCCGGCGAAGCGCCCTCGCCCGCCTCCGACGTGTACTCGCTCGGCATTGTGCTGTACGAAATGATCACCGGCGCGCTGCCCTTCAACGCCCCTACCAGCCAGGAACTCGCCCGGCTGCATCTTGAGCAGTACGCCATCCCGCCGCGCGAATACATCCCGGACATCCCCCCCGCGCTGGAAGAGATCGTCCTGAAAGTGCTCTCCAAGGAACCCGCTGCGCGTTACCGCACCGCCGACCAGCTCGGGCGCGTCCTTTTGCGCTTTGGGACCCAGCGCGGCGAGACGCCCCCCTCGCCGGCTCTCAGCCTGACCCCTGAGGCTGTATCCACTTACAAGGAGCCGGTCTCCCAGCCTCCGCCTCCCCCTCTGGCAAATTCACAGCGCCCCCAGCCTGCCATCAACCTGCCTGAGATCGAGATCCCCGAGGTCTACCTCCCTGAAATTGACTGGGCGACCATCGGGCTGGGACTGCTCGCCACCCTCTCCGTCGGCGGGTTGGTCCTGTTCTGGATCTATATCTTCATCCTGTACAACCCGCGCTAAAAACCCGCTCTGCCGCCGAGAGCAAATTCAAATGACAAAATATATCATCGCCCCCTCCATCCTTGCCTCGGACATGACCCAGCTTGGCAATGAGATCGCCGCCGCCGAATCCGCCGGCGCGGACTGGATCCACGTGGATGTGATGGATGGCCGCTTCGTCCCGAACATCACCATGGGACAGTTCATCGTCGAGGCATGCCGCCGCGTGACGGAACTCCCTCTGGATGTGCATCTGATGATCGAGAAGCCGGAAGATCACCTCGAGACATTTGCGAAAGCCGGCGCCAGCACGCTGACCGTGCATGTGGAGACCTGTCCGCATCTGCACCGCACATTGCAATACATCAAGTCGCTGGGGTGCAAGGCGGGTGTGGTCTTGAATCCCGGAACCCCTGTCGGGGCGTTGGAAGCTGTTTTGGGCGAGGCAGACCTGGTGTTGGTGATGAGCGTCAACCCGGGGTTTGGCGGGCAGAAGTTCATCCCCGAGTCCCTTGCGCGGATAAGGGAGATCCGCAAGATGCTGGACGCGTTGGGTTCCTCCGCCTGGCTGGAAGTGGACGGCGGGGTCAGCGCGGAGACCATTTCGCACTTGAAGGAAGCAGGCGCAACCACCTTTGTCGCAGGCACGTCCGTGTTCAAGCACCCGCAGGGAATCGAGGCGGGGGTGAGGGCGTTGAGGGACTACCTGAAATAATTTCCACATTGTCATTTCGAAGGAGCCTTGCCTCCAACGAAGTGAGAGGGCTGGCTCCGGGAGAAATCTTTTTCCATGTGGCGCACGATTTCTCCCCACTTCGCAGGTCGAAATGACAGGCAATGGAATTAAACAAAAATCGCGGCCTTTCGGTCGCGACTCTTGCTGCGAGAAAACCAACGATCAGGCGGCGGTTTTCGCCATCGCCTTGATGCACTTGGTGCAAAGAATTTTATGCACCTTTTGGCCCTTTTCCATCACCAACGTCTTCTGCAGGTTCGGTTTGAACGTGCGGTTGGTGGCTCGCTGGGAGAAGGAGCGGTTGTGCCCGAAGGTTGTGGATTTTCCACAATTTGCGCATTTAGCCATTTGATAACTTCCTTTCTTGCTATAATTCCGATTGCGATGCCTTTTCAGAAGGCACGACATTTTATCACGTGACCTTTTTGCAGGCAAGATGTTAAAATAGAATACCTCTGCTCTCGGCGGCGTCCCCGCCGCCGAGGACGGCGGCTTGAGCAAAAAACGAGAGGAAAACCATGGGCGAAGAAACAACAAATCTGGGCGGGATCCACGTCTCCCCGCATGCAGTGGCGACCATTGCCCACCGCGCCGTGCTTGAATCGTACGGTGTGGTGGGACTTGCACCGATGAACCTGGCGGACGGCATCGTCAAATCCATCACGCGCGAGCCTTCCACGGGCGTGTCGGTGCAATATGACGGCGAGGACATCAACATCGAGGTGCACATCATCGTCGAATACGGCACGCGCATCAACAGCGTGGCTGAAAGCGTGAAGAACACGGTCCGCTATCATGTGGAGAAGGCGTTGGGACTCAAGGTCAACAGCGTCAGCGTCCATGTGGCGGGGCTGCGGATCAGCGATACAGACTAGGATGGTCGGAGAGCACAGATGGCAGTAAACCCCGCGCGCGTCGAAAAACTCCGCAAAGTTCGAATTGACGGCCAATCGCTGAAACGGCTCGTGGAGGCCGGCATGACCTGGCTCCGCACGAACCAGCAGATCGTGAACTCGCTCAACGTCTTCCCCGTCCCGGACGGGGATACTGGCACGAACATGCTGTTGACGCTGACATCCGCATACAACGAGATCAAGGATTCAGGCGAGAAGCATTTCGGAAAGATGGCTGGCATGGTCGCCAAGGGGGCGTTGATGGGGGCACGCGGCAATTCGGGCGTGATCCTTTCGCAGTTGTGGCGCGGGTTCGCGCGCGGCGTGCAGGATCATGAGACGCTCGACGCCGCGACCCTCGTCAAGGCGTTTGCGGAAGCGCGGGATACGGCTTATAAAGGTGTCGTCAAGCCGGTGGAGGGGACGATCTTAACCGTCGCCAAGGGAGTTGCTGCGGGAACAGAGGCAGGCCTCGGGTCGGATAAGGACGCGATCGGCATCCTGGAAGATGCTGTCAAGTCGGCGGATGAAACCGTCGAAAAAACTCCCGAACTGCTCCCCGTCCTGAAGCAGGCGGGCGTGGTGGATTCGGGCGGCAAGGGTCTGTTCTTCATCCTGGAGGGCATGCTGAGACACGTTTACGGCGAGTCGCTGGATACGCCGCTGGCGAGTGTGCAGTCGCTCTCGGCGATGAATTTCGAGAATGCCATGCAGGAAGTGGAGGAGGGTCAGGATTACGAAGTGGTAGTGGACTTCTTCCCCGATGAGAAGTTCGAGTTGCAGTCGTTCTATGGCAAACTGGAGGAGATGGGAACATCCATACAGGTTGGCGAAGGCGAGGGGATGTACCGCATGCACATCCATGTGCCGCTCGAGAAGCGCTACGAACCGATCGATTACATCATGGGGCTGGGCACGATCACCAAAGTGGCGATGGAAAACCTGCTGGCGCAGATGGATGACATTCAAAAATCCGCATCGTCACAGATCAAGTTCACGACGGTGGAACCCGGCCAGATCGCAGTGGTGGTCGTTTCGCCGGGCAACGGCTTGAGCCGCATCTTCGCCAGTTTGGGCGCGGCGGCGGTGGTGGCGGGCGGGCAGACCATGAACCCGTCCACGCAGGATATTCTTGCGGCGTTCGAGAACCTGCCAACGGACAAGGTCATCATCCTGCCCAACAACAAGAACATCATCATGGCGGCGAACCAGGCCAGGGAAGTGACCGTAAAACAGGTGGCTGTGGTGCCGAGTAAAACCGTCCCGCAGGGACTTGCCGCCATGCTCTCGCTTCAACCCGACGGGGAGGTTGATCCGGTCGCCGAGAAGATGACCAAAGCGCTGGGCATGGTCAAGACCGGCGAGATCACGGTGGCTGTGCGGAACGTGGAGATCGACGGCGTGGACGTGAAGGAGGGGCAGGTCATCGCCCTGCTTGACGGCAAACTGGTCGTATCGGCGGGTTCCGTGGTGGAGGGCGTACTGGGAATGCTCGATAAAGCGGATGCGATCGAACATGAACTCGTCACGCTGTTCTATGGCCAGGATATGCCGCACGCGGAGGCAAATCGTATTGCTGATGTTGTGCGTGAGAAGTATTCGAATTTGGAAGTGGAAGTGCAGGAAGGCGGACAACCACACTATCAGTTCCTGATCTCGGTGGAGTGATCTTTAGCCACAGATTACACGGATTTTCACCGAACTTTACAAATAGCGCTCTGACGGGCCTTGCCCGTCAGAGCGCTAAAAAATTAACAATCCGTGTGAATTAGTGAAATCCGTGGCTAATGAGTTTTCAGTCCCCATTGACGATCTTCGCCGGGCCGCCGACGCGCGCGATAAGCACATCGCTCACCCCATTGATCTCCCGTCAGTTTTTTATCCACAACATGCGCCTCGGTCTCGGGGCAGATGACATGCACATTCGGTCCCGCGTCCACGGTGTAGCAGACGGGGAGTCCCTCGCCGCGCCATCCACGCACGGCGTTCATCACGCTTAGCGAAGCCGGTTTCCAGTAATGCAAGGCAGGCGTGGATGTCATCATCACGGAATGCATCATGTCTGAATCGAGTTCAACGATGGAGGCGAAAGTGTCGAAGTCGCGGTCCAGGATGGATTTCCGGCAGAGGTCGAGGCGGCGAGGCGCGTCCGCCACCCGCGCGGCTTGCAGCGGACTGGTCGGCGAGATGGCATGTCCCTCGGTGGAGCCGGTCTTTTTGTGCGACGCGCTGACAATGGCAATGCAATCCGCCAGTTTCCAATGCTGCGGTTCGGCGATGGAGAAGGCGAATGAGTCTTCGTCGGTCGTTCCCGCCTGCCACTCCACAAATCCGCTGGGGATGGACCTCGAAGCGGAGCCAGACCCTCGCCGGGCGAGGCGCGAGAGTTCGGGGTCGCCGAGGTTCAGTCCCGCAGCCTTGCTTCCCGCCAATGCCAGCGCCGCAAACGCGGACGCCGAGGAGGCAATCCCCGCGCCGGAAGGGAAGTTGTTCTCGGTCATCACTTCCGCTCGTTCGTGTATATTCGCCATGCCGCGGATGATGTCGAGAATATAGGAAACACGATCCCGACCTGCACCCATGACTTCACGCCCGTTGATGATGAGTTCATCGAACGGCAACGACGGCTGAAAACTGACCGTCGTACGTGTGAATAGTCCATCGAGGTTCATCGAGATGGAGCCGTTCATGGGGAGGCGAAGTGTGTCGTCGCGGTTCCCCCAGTATTTGATGAAGGCGATATTAGGTTGGCTTTGAGCTGTGGCTGTGGTCATAGATAAAGTTTATCATGAAGCGATGTGCTGATAACTTTTCGTGGAATCAGTCAGGGCAACCAATATCAATAAGTTGAGGTGTATAGTTGAACCATCTGAGACGAACGTAACATGAAATAATGACATTTGTAATTTGATTGAATGCAAGTTTTGTTATAGTGTTATTTAAATCTTTATTCAATCATATCCAAGGTCAATCGCAAACCCGGCTCAAGCAACCACTGCCCTGCAAATTTGCCCCAGAGAACAATTCTCATGAAGAAATACTTGCACCAAATTTTTTACAAAGGGATTGAGGGACAGGAGGTGCTTATCGAGTGATTGTCATTGCGCGCATACCGCGCGTTTTTGTTCAAGGTGGGACTAGGAAACAAAAACTCCGTCCAAAACAATATCGCCAAGAGAAATAATTTTCAGGAGGAACGAAATGGCAGTTAAAGAACAACCAATCGTTGGCTATTTACCGCAAGATACACCTCCCTGGGGAGCCATGCTGAGCCTGGCCTTCCAACAGGTGTTGACCATGTTTCCCGCCACCGTGCTGGTCGCCATCCTCACCAAGTTCGATGTGGGTGTCACGCTGCTGGCGAGCGGGTTGGGGACGATCATTGCCTTGCTCGTCTCGGGTCGGCGTATCCCGATGTATTACGGTTCGAGCTTCAGCTACATCAGTGTAGTTGTCACTGCGATGACCCTGTATGCCAGTGATTGCTTTGGCGACCCGACCACATTCTACTGCCCCGATGGCGTACGCCTGGTGCAGGTGGGTATCATCGGCACAGCCGTCGTGGAAATCCTGATCGGCTTACTGATCATGCGGATCGGCAAGGAGGCGCTGGATAAGGCTTTACCCCCGGTCATTACTGGCAGCGTTGCCATTGTCATCGGCATTGCGCTGGCTGGCGCGGCGCTGGGCATGGCCGGCGCGAACTGGCTGGTCGCATTCATCACGCTTATTTTTACCGTCGCCTTCTCGGTATACTTG
The DNA here is from genome assembly GCA_963718215.1 of uncultured Chloroflexia bacterium. Classification (GTDB taxonomy): domain Bacteria; phylum Chloroflexota; class Anaerolineae; order Anaerolineales; family Villigracilaceae; genus Defluviilinea. The sequence continues at coordinate 51,625 of CAVQYK010000020.1, read as the reverse complement.
CAAGGTAAGGGGCTGATCGGGATGCTGCCCATCCTGTTGGGTGCGATTGTCGGGTACATTGTTTCCATCCCAATGGGACTGGTGAACTTCGACCTGATCGCCGAAGCCCAATGGGTGCGGGTGCCCAATATTACCCTGCCAGCCTTTGCCGATCCTCACGCCTGGGCAGTTGTGGTTAGCATCTCTCTGATCGCCATTGCCACGATACCTGAAAGCACGGCTCACCTGTATCAGATGAGTTTGTACATTGACGCGCTGGCAAAGGAATTGAAGAAAGCGCCGATTGAAATCAAAAAACTCATTGGCCTCAATCTTATCGCTGATGGCGCTGACGATGTGATTGTCGGTCTGTTGGGTGGGTGCGCCGGCACCAACTACGGCGAGAATAACAGCCTGATGGCAATCACACGCAACTATTCGGTCCCGGTGCTGATGGTTGCCGGTGTGATGGCGATCCTGCTGGGATTCGTCGGCAAGCTGGCTGCGCTGGTCAACACCATTCCGGTGGCTGTCACCGGCGGACTTGCAATCTACCTTTTCGGCGTGATCGGCATGCAGGGTGTTGCGCTCATTCAGTCCGAGAAGGTAAATCTATTCGAGCCGCGTCAACTCGCCATTGGTGCCACCATCCTGATTACGGGGATTGGCGGCAATCTTGCGCTTCCGAACGGCATATTTCCCTTCATGATTCCAGTGCTATTCCCGAGCGGCATACCGGCGATCGTTTTCGCTGCCATCGTCGGCATCCTGATGAACACACTCTTCCTGGTGTTACCGCCATCACTCTTCGGTGTAAAAGAGCGGGAAAACATCAATCTGTAGGAACACTGAATTCCAGCCTGTTTTGCGGGTTGGAATGATATGATATACAATGGTGGAACGTTTATAAAAGATACTGAACGTTCCACCAGTTTTCCATCTGTCGTCATAACGCAGCCTCCTGCAAGGTATACATTATGAGCTTAAACACCCATCCCGCACTTCCTGAATTTGAATATATTCAACCGACAAGTCTGGTAGAGGCCAGCGAGTTTTTGGCAAACCACTCTGCTGATGCGCGTCCGTTCCTGGGAGGGACGGACGTTTTTGTTCGCATGCGGGATGGATTCTTAACGCCCAAATTCCTGGTGGATGTGAAATATCTGAATGGCACAAACGATTTGCGCTTCGACCCAGACACTGGTCTGACTATCGGCGCCGCTGTCAACATGAACCGGGTGATCGCATCACCTTACGTGCAGGAGCATTATTCCCTGCTGGCGGAGGCATGCCGTTCCGTTGCCAGCTACCAGTTGCGGACTCGAGCCACCATTGTTGGCAACATTTGCAACGCGTCCCCCGCCGGGGATACGATCGGAGCATGTCTGGCGCTGGATGGAACGTTACACATTCATGGGGTCGATGGCGCACGTCAGGAATCGCTGGGATCATTTTTCCTTGGGCCCGGCAAAACCACGTTGAAAACTGGTGATATTGTGACGGCGATTCACTTTCCCCTCCCGCCAAAGAAATGCTCGGGAATGTATATCAAGCTCGGGCGGAATCAATTGAGCGACCTGTCCATCGTTGGTGTGACGGCTTTGGGCCATCCGGACTCCAATTGTCGATCAGGCTATCGCTTCCGTCTCGCCCTTGCTTCTGTTGCTCCTGTGCCCCTTGTGCCGGTGGAGGCAGAAACATATCTGGCAAACCATTCCATCACTCCCGAATCTTTACGGGAAGCCGCAGGTTTATCTGCCGATGCTTGCTCGCCGATTGACGATGTGCGTGGCAGCGCCAGGTATCGTAAACAGATGGTAAGGAACATATCTGCAAAAGCACTAATCGATGTATGGAAAAATCTGAACTAACAGATATGTCACTGTGGGCGCTTTTCGCGACACTAGCGCCGCACGCCAGTGCAAATGAGCAGTCCCCGAATGCAAGGAGGGGATTGCTTCCCGAAAGTCGCAATGACGTTGAATAGTAATTACTTTATCGGAGGACATATGGCATTCCATAAGATAAACGTTACCATTAATGATGAACTAGAACAGGTTATCGTCCCTTCAAACATGACGCTCATGCGTATGTTGCGGGAAAACCTGGCATTGACCGGGACAAAAAATGGCTGTGCGGCGGGTGAGTGCGGCGCCTGTACGGTCTTGTTGAACGGGGAGCCGGTTAATAGTTGTATGGTATTGGCTGTCGAATGTAACGGAGCTAAAATTGTCACAGTGGAGGGGCTGGCAGGTGAAAAACAACTTGCCCCAATTCAGGAAGCAATTATTCATGAGGGTGGAGTGCAATGTGGTTTTTGTACACCCGGAATACTGATCTCCGCTCACGCATTGCTTAATCGCAACCCAAATCCAAGTGGGGACGAAATACGCGAGGCATTGGTCGGAAACTTGTGCCGTTGCACTGGTTATGTGCGTATCATCGAGGGCGTGAAGGAAGCCGCCAAAATGCAATCGGCGGCTGACTGACCAGCGCCTCAGCATGTTTTTTAAGGAGAACACTTATGGCACAGACCGACACGCAAACCGTCCCCAGCCCCATCGGTGAGAACTCATCCCGTATAGATGCCCGCGAAAAAGTTACCGGCGCCGCCATATATGCGGATGATATCCAGTTTGGAAATTCACTCCTGTATGCGCGCATAAAGCGAAGTCCGCACCCTCACGCTCTGATTAAGAAAATAAATAGCGAGAAAGCACTCACCTTGCCTGGAGTGAAAGCAATTGTCAGCGGCGAGGACTTCTCCGGCTATATTGGACTGTATCTGAAAGACCGCCATATCTTCTGCCGTGACCGCGTTCGATACGTGGGAGACCCTGTCGTCGGCGTGGCAGCTGTCAGCGAAGAAATTGCCGAAAAAGCCCTCGACCTGATCGAGGTCGAATATGAAGTTTTGGAGCCGGTACTCGATCCCGAATTTGGCGCAACTCCCGAAGCACCGCTTCTTCATCCCGACCTCGGGCAGTATACGGTTGCCAACTTTATTTTCCCCCAGCCCGGAACGAACATCTCCAATCATTTCAAAATCCGTAAAGGCGATGTAGACAGCGCCTGGGAGAAATGCACAGCGATCATCGAGCGGAAATATCGAATCCCCCACATTCAACACGTGCCGATTGAACCACACGCCGCCGTTGCCAAAGTGGACGAGTCGGGAGAGATCACCCTTTGGGGCAGTTCACAGTCACCGTTCGCGCAACGCAATCTCATTGCCCAGGCACTCGGAATATCCCAAAGCAAAATGCGAGTCATCGCGCCCTATGTCGGCGGCGGTTTCGGCTGCAAAGCTGGCGTGAGCATGGAATCCTTGGCGGTTGCAATTGCCACTAAAGTAAAGGGGCGTCCTGTAAAACTGCTCCTAACGCGCGAAGAGGAATTCTTCTCAGCTTTTGTCCGCCAGGGACTTGTCTCTTATATCAAAATGGGTTGTGACGAAAACGGCCGGCTGCTGGCAATGGAAAACACATATTATTGGGACGGCGGGGCTTACACAGAATACGGCGTTAATATCACACGCGCCTCCGGCTACAGCAGTAGCGGTCCATATGAAGTACCCAATGTCAAGACCGACAGTTATTGCATCTACACAAATCATCCTGTCGGCGGTGCGATGCGCGGTTTTGGAATGCCCGAGATGCACGCCGGACTGGAACAGTGTATTGATGAACTCGCCCTTCAAATCGGAATGGATGCAGTCGAGTTTCGAAAACTCAATTGCTTGAAAACAGGCAGTACCCTGGTGACCGGCAGTAAAATGCACGCGACCGGCTTGCCACTTTGTATCGAGAAAACAGCCGAAGCTATTGGATGGGGAAAGAAGGCTCCCGCAAGCGCTCCCAACAAACGACGCGGCAAAGGGCTGGCACTGATGTGGAAAGCCCCGGCTATGCCGCCCAATGCCGGATCGAGCGCCTGGGTTGAATTAGCCGAAGATGGTACGGTCAATGTGGGTGTTGGCGGACAGGAAATCGGACAGGGTGTGTTTACCGTAGCCGCGCAAATGGCCGCGGCGGCTCTCGGCGTCCCTTACGAATCAGTCCGCATTGCAACCCCGGTTGATACGCGCTATAGCCCATACGAGTGGCAGACCGTCGCCAGCCGCCTCACCTGGAGCATGGGGAATGCCGTTGTCAACGCCGCCAAAGATGCGAAACGTCAGATTCTGGATACAGTAGCAGAAGCCTGGGAGGAACCTGTTGAAGACCTGGACATTGTAAATGGTGTGGTGATTTCATATAAAAGTGAAAAAGAAATGCCCTTGAAGAACCTTGTGGTTTATGGCTTGCCAAAGCCGGGCGGACAGGGCTGGATGGGAGGACCTGTCGTGGGGCGCGGTAATTTCATGCCCACCTATGTCACCGGTTTGGATGCTGAAACCGGGCAGGGCGAACGCGCCGTTGTGCATTACACCACCGGCGCGCAGGCTGTTGAATTGGAAGTGGATATGGATACCGGCCGTATTGAGATTCTCAGAGGTGTATCCACTTTTGATGTTGGCAAAGCCATTAACCCGGAGTTGGTGAAGGCGCAAATGGAAGGCGGCTTTGTTCAGGGCATGAGTTCGGCGCTATTTGAGAGCCTTCAATTGAAAGATGGCGTAGTGAAAAATCCCAGTTTTGTAGATTACCGCATTGCCACTTCGGCAGATACTCCCAGAAACCTGGAAGCCTACATTGTCGAAGTTGCGCAGGATGATGGACCGTGGGGAGCGCGCGGAATTGGCGAACATTCGATGGTGCCCACCATTCCGGCGATTGCGAATGCCATCTACGATGCAGTTGGTGTCCGTTTTGATGGACCACCTTTCACAGCAGAAAAAGTGTACCTTGCCATGCTGGATGCTGGTATCGTGAAATGATGGCAATGATAGTTAAAACACTTATCAAACCAAGCGAATATCACGACTCGGTCAGCTTGATGCTAACAGCCCGCGACCTCTCCAAGTTGGATGGGATACGAGATGCGGCGGTGGTGATGGCGACCGAGGCGAACAAATCCATCCTGGCCGACGCCGGGTTGCTGACCGATGAGGTTAAGGCAGCCACTCCGAATGACCTGGTTATTGCAGTTAGTTCTGAGACAGAATCTCTGGCAGATGCGGCTATGCAAAAAGTTGATGGCTTGCTAAAGAAGAAAACCACATCAAGTGAAGCGGGTGTGTTTCAATCCAAGACCATTCGCGGCGCGCTTGCCTCGCATCCGTCTGTGAATATGGCAGTCATTTCGGTGGCTGGCAGATACGCCACGGATGAAGCTTGGGACGCCCTGTCCCACGGTTTGCATGTGCTTCTCTTTAGCGATAATGTCTCGCTTGAAGATGAAATCGCGCTCAAGAAATATGCCCGTGATCATGGACTGCTTTTGATGGGTCCCGGCGCAGGCACAACCATCCTCAACAATGTCGCGCTCGGTTTTGCAAACGTGCTTCCTGCGGGGCCGGTAGGGATCGTTTCAGCGGCTGGCACTGGTTTGCAGGAAGTAACCACCTTGCTTGCCCGTCGCGGTGTAGGCATCACGCAGGGGATTGGAACTGGGGGGCGCGACTTGAAAAAAGAAGTCGGCGGAATCATGATGCTGGAGATGATCAAAGCGCTTCAACAAGACCCGGAGACCGCTGTGCTGACCCTGATCAGCAAACCGCCCGCTGACGAAGTAGTGCAGCTCATCCTCGATCAAGTATCCGCAAGCAGCAAGCCGACAGTGATCTGTTTCCTGGGCGGAAACATGGATTCGGTAGCTAAGATTCCCAGTGTGATCCCTGCCCGCACTTTGTATGAATGTGCCTTGCTGACCGTCCAAGTTGTTAAGCATGAAAACGTGCATATAATAAATATCCTAGATACTGAAAATGCCAGCCTAAAAGAACAAGCCAATGAACTTAGAAAAAAACTAAATCCCGATCAACGTTACCTGCGCGGATTATTCTCTGGCGGTACGTTGTGTTACGAGGCTCAGGTAATTTGGAAGGATATTCTCGACAGCCCTGTTTATTCCAACGCGCCATTACCAAATGGATCTGCTTTGCCTGATTCCACGAAAAGTTATCAGCACAGCGCGGTGGACCTTGGAGAAGAGGAGTTCACCGTTGGTCGTCCACATCCCATGATTGACAATGACTTGCGTATTCGCCGCCTGCTTCAAGAGGCTCGCGATCCGCAAGTGGGCTGTAATCATGCTGGATGTGGTGCTGGGATATGGCGCGCATCCTGACCCTGCCTCAGAGTTGGGCAATGCTGTCGAAGAGGCACGCAGGCTGAGAGCGAGAATTGCTATTTGTCGCTTCAGTGACCGGGACCGAGGATGATCCGCAGAGTTTGAGTCGAACCACATCCACTTTGGAACGTGCGGGTGTGACCGTTTGCAATAGCAATTCAGCCGCGGCTCGATTGAGCGGGTTGATCGTTTCAGCACAGAGGGGAGGATAACTATGACGAAGATCAACGATATTTTCGGAAAAGAGCTAACTGTTGTAAACGTTGGGCTTACCAGCATGGCGAAATCTGTCAGCGATCAGGGTGTGAAAGTGGTTGACCTTGATTGGCGACCTCCCAAAGAAGGGATACCGCGCTTGCGGGCAACCAAGTCACAGGTCAACATGGATACGGCGAATCAGGAAGTGGTGAGTCGTATCAAGCGTGGTCAGGCCGTTTTGGTCGGGATGGGAATTGCACGGGATGTCCTCCCCGGTATGCATGATCACATGATTCTTCATGCGGGGCCTCCCATCGAGTGGAATCGCCTGTGCGGACCGACGCGCGGAGCTGTAATGGGCGCGTTGATCTACGAGGGCCTGGCGCAGGATGAAAAGGAAGCGATTAATTTGGTTGAATCTGGCGCGATTGAATTTTCGCCCTGTCATCATCATCACGCAGTTGGTCCGATGGCGGGTGTGGTTTCGCCCAGTATGCCGGTATTCATCCTCGAAAATAAAACCTTCAGCAACCGTGCCTATTGCACGCAGAACGAAGGCTTGGGAAAAGTTTTGCGTTACGGCGGAATGGGACCCGAAGTGTACGCCCGGTTGAAATGGATGGCGACTGACCTTTACCCGGCTTTGGATCGCGCCCTGCAATCCCTTCCCAATGGAATTGATATTAAGAGCATGATCGCCCAGGCCTTGCACATGGGCGATGAATGCCACAACCGCAACCGCGCCGCTACATCGTTGTTCTTACGTGCGATTGGCCCCGCTCTGGCACGTACCAATAAAGATAACGAAGTTTTAGCCAAGATAATCGAGTTCATTGACCGCAACGATCACTTCTTCTTGAACTTAAGTATGCCTGCCGGGAAAGCCATGCTTGAGGCGGCTGAGGGAGTTGAGGGCAGCACCATCGTCACAGTGATGGCGCGCAATGGCACCGATTTCGGTATTCGCTTGGCGTCCATGCCAGAACGTTGGTTCACGGCGCCCGCTGGAAAGGTGCAAGGGTTGTACTTCCCACAGTTTACCGAAAAAGATGCCAATCCCGATATTGGCGATAGTACCATCACTGAAACTGCGGGATATGGCGGAATGGCAATGGCCGCTGCGCCTGCCATCACCCAATTCGTCGGCGGCACGCCACAAATGGCAACGCAGAATACGCTTGAAATGTACGAGATCACTTTTAGTGAGCATGAAAACTTTAACATTCCAGCCCTGAATTTTCGCGGCACCCCACTCGGCATTGATGTGCGTAAGGTGATGGAGACCGGTATCCTGCCGCAGATCAATACCGGCATTGCTCATAAAGATCCCGGTGTGGGTATGGTTGGGGCGGGAATCCTGCGCGCGCCGGAGAAGTGTTTTAAAGATGCCTTTGAAGCTCTGCAAAAAATATAGAGAGCCACAATCGAGTTTCTCAAACCCAAACAGGAGCAAAACAATGAAATTCATTGACCTAACAATCCCTCTCGGTGTTGCCACCCCCCCATGGCCCACGTATGAGCCATTGCAGTTGAAGTATTTCAAACGCCTCGCGCCCAATGGAGCCAACGGGCAGGTACTAACTCACTCCAACCATCTCGGTACGCATCTGGATGGCGAGATCCATTTCCATACTCCCGGGCAAGGATATTGCCTCGCTGGATATGGATTATCTCGTGCACGAAGCCGCCGTCGTTGACCTGAGCGATGTCTGTGGCGATTATGATGTGTACACCAGCAAGATGGTCGAAGAGCGCGTCGAAGTCCGTGAAGGCGACATTCTCATCATCCATACCGGCTACCACCATTTTGGCTGGGATATGCCCACCGCCAACGAAGTCCGTTACATGGTCATGCACCCTGGTCCTGACCGTGAATTTGCCGAGTGGGCGAAGGCGAAGAAATTACGCTGGATCGGCGTGGACTGCGGAAGCGCCGACCACCCAATGAATACCATCATCCGTGATTGGATGCCGCGCCAGGCCCGCCAGGCTGACAAGGTCTTCAAGAAGAAGTACGGTATGCCGCTGGCGGATTTCTTCGACGATAGCAAGTACCAGCTTATGCACCTTGAAATGTTCCCCTTTGGCATTGTCCATGCTGAGTGCATCGGCGGCGAGATCGACCTTTTGCTCAACCGCCGCACGACAATCGGCATGTTCCCCTGGCGTTTTGTAGATGGCGAATCGTGCATCTCGCGCTGTGTTGCGATTGTAGATGACGCCGAATACGAGTCGCTGATGGCAAAGAAAGCCACCATGCAGAAAACAAAATTTGGCGATGCCTTTGACCCGGCGCATGTAGAAAGCATAAATAAATTGAGCCAGATGAATTTAAGTTAGAAATTGGCAGTCTGGAAGATTATATTTCGATCTTTCAAGCTGCACTTTTAAACCTGTAAACGGAGGTTTTTTATGCCAGTAGATCTTGAACTCGAGGCCGTCCTGCGGCCCACGCAATATCCAATGCCGCCCTACCCGCCCAAGACCATTGTCCTAGCCAACGGCAAAGTCATGGTCATTCGTCAGGCTGTCCGCGAGGATGTGCCGGCGATCCTCAAATCCGTCCATCCCTGTTTGTTCATCGAGCGGGATTATTATGATATCGTCAGCGCCCGCCTGTACGGGGAACTGCTGGCTTGGTATCGCTACCGCGTCAAGAGCGAATACTGCCTGTTGGGACAGGTGGACGGTTATTTGGTGGGCATCGTTAACGGACGATTGGAAAATGAGAAAGTCGGGATGAGCTATCATACGCTCGCGATCGACCGCGGCCTGCGTATCGGCTCGCACCTGTTTGCCGCCAAGATGGAATACCACATGGATTACATGGGACAGGACGAAGTCCTGATCGTCGCGGAAAGCCCGATCGGTTTTCGCCGCTGGATGGTCGAATATCCGCTCGAAGCGACGAAGATCCCGCACGAACTGGGTGGCGGCGACTCGTACCGCCTGACACGGAAAATTTATCTCAAAGCCAAGCCGCGTCTGGTAGTTGGTGATCGCCCCGTTCCGCAGGAATTGATGGATGAGGCTATGGCAGAAATCAAATTTGCCGACGATGACACCATCCGCGCGCGGATCGCTGGGCTGAAAGGTAGATGACATCATGAGAGACGTTGCGATTATTGGCGCCGGCATGATCCCCTTTGGACGGCGCGATGAAGATACCCTGATGGACATGCTGGCGTATGCATCCTTGAAAGCATTGGATGACGCTGGCTTGGGAGATAAATCTGTTGACGCGGTGTACGTTGCCAACATGGGCGGCGGAATGCTCCAGCGCCAAACGGCGATTGCCAGTTCGCTGGTGGACCGCCTCAGCTTGTTGCCTGCTGCCGCTGAGACCATAGAGAACGGGCCGGCCTCTGGAGCTTCGGCGGTCAAGAACGGTTTACTGGCGATTGCCTCCGGATATTACGATTCAGTCTTGGTTGTTGGCGGTGAGAAAATGCGCGAGGTCACTGGCTGGCGCGCCACCGATTTTGTTGCCACCATGACCCATCCGCAAGCGGAGTATCCCTACGGGATCACCCTGCCTGGTATGGCTGGCATGTTCACCCGTCTGTATATGGAAAAGTATGGCGTGACGCGCGAACATCTGCTGGCCATCTCCTTGAAAAACCAGGAGATGGGCACACTGAATCCTTACGCGCACGTCGAGATGGCGCTCGACCGTAACGGCATCTTCGACAGCCCGCATGCCGTTGTTAACAATCCCGTATCCGCTGACCCATTACATCTGTATGACCTCTGCCCGGTCAGCGACGGAGCGGCGGCACTGGTCTTGTGTACGGTGGAAATGGCAAAGAAAATCGGCAAACCGTACGTTGTCATCGCTGGGTTTGGGCAGGCTACGGACACGCACACACTGGCAGAGCGCGAAGATCCCACCGATCTGAAAGCGGTCACCCTTGCGGCGCAAAAAGCCTTCGCCATGGCAAAACTCAAGCCGTCAGATGTCAACGTGGCTGAATTGCACGATGCATTCACCATTTTGGAAATCGCCGAGAGCGAACATGTTGGCTTCTTCAAAAAGGGCGAAGGCGGGAAGGCTGCCGTTGCCGGCAAGACCAGGCTTGGCGGTCAGATCCCGATCAATGTTTCGGGCGGATTAAAAGCGCGCGGTCATCCAGTGGGCGGCACTGGCGTGGCTCAGATCGTGGATATTGTCTGGCAGTTGCGCCATGAGTTGCCTGAGAATCGACAGGTGAAAAATGCTGAAGTCGGTCTGACGGTCAACTTCGGCGGCTTCGGAAATAACGTCTTGTGCTTTATCCTCAGGAGAGTGCAGCCATGAAAAAAGAGATTGCCATTACAGCCTATAAATGCAGGAAGTGCGGGAAGTTACACTACCCGTTCCATGACCGCTGTCTCGAGTGCAAAGGCCGTGAGTTTGAAAAGGTCAAACCTCAGGGCAATGCCAAACTCCTGACTTACACAACGATCTTCAACCTGCCATGGGGCTTTGACCAGCGCTTCCTCGTCATCGGCGTGGCTGAATTTGAAAACAAAGTCAAAGCCATGGGACAGATCAAAGCCGATTCCGTGGACCAGCTCAAGGTAGGCATGACCGTGCGTCCCAGTTGGGAGCCAGTCCGCGTGCAGTACGGTGAGGATGTCTACGGGCTGAAGTTCGAGCCGATCAAATAAAAGTGGAGACCATCAGTAGGTGACAGTCACTTCTTCACAAAAGTGACTGTCACCTTTTTGTATAGAGTCTGCACATGCACCTTAATGCAATATCCATTGGTTATGCAATTCCGCGCACGGACTTTGATGCCACCGTCCATAGCGTTTTTCATTCAGCCATCAATCTCTGCCTCGCGCGAGGTAGTGAATTGCTGACATTGGTCGCATCCAGCGAGGCAGATCTTCCGCAGGGGATTCGCGTGGACACCCCCGATGATTTTTCTTTTGAAATATTCCGCGCAGGCGAACAAGTGACCTACCGGGATGATATTCTGCGCTTCGCTTCATCCGCGCTGACAATTGATTTGCGTGGAGCCGGACGCTTTAGTTGCGATCTGTCAGCCCTGCAAGTGGATCTGACAAATCCGTCTGTGGCAACTGCCTGGAGATTCGCCTGGCAAACGCTGAACGATCAGCAGATTGAATTGAATGCTGAAATCATCGCGCAGGATCTGTTTCGTTCGGATAAGTCAATAAAGGCGGGCGTGCCTCGCAAGGCTGGTGTAGCTATACAAGGCCTTTTTGAAGCCACGCGGAAATATGATCTGAGTGATGTTTCCCCGATCCACGCACTGATCGGCCTCGGCGCTGGCTTGACTCCCAGCGGTGATGATCTTCTGGTTGGTTACCTCGCAGGACTTTGGTGCGCCTCTAAAAGAAGATCTGAGCGCTTGAATTTCATCACAACTTTGGGTGAAGTTGTAATCCGTCTCTCGAAGGGGACAAATGATATTAGCCGAACCTATCTTTATCATGCCGGCTGCGGTCAGGTTTCGAGCAAACTCGTCAATCTGGCTAATGCAATTTGCGCTGGATCAGACCCACAGCATGTTCGAGACTGCGTGAACTCCGCGATGCAGACAGGGCATACGTCCGGGATGGATGCGGTCACCGGCTTGGTGTTTGGATTGGCGGCTTGGGATATCCTTCCTTTATGACCTGGGTCGTTCCCATTTAGCTTCTTGACTTGCCATGCATGTGGCGATAACTCGTGCTTTAACTCAATGATGCAATTCATTGATCCGTCTGGGCGCCCCACTATGAAGAGATACGCAGCGTCTGAAAATAGAATATAAAACAAAAGTAGTTTAATGTAATTGCTCGTATTATAGACATTCACTTTGAAGTGCTACGCGTGGATTATGAAAAGTTTTGTAGAGACAGAGTCGGGGAAACAAGCGGGTCCATTCATGTACGCGTTCACACGGACAAGCCTACCCGCGCTCTGGGTCTTATGCGATCTGATTTATCTCGTTTTTTCCCTGAAAAAAGCTCTTCTGCCAGTGATATCCCCTGCTCCAAAACAAATCTTGCGGTTAGTTCGACCGAGTTTTGCCAAGCAATATTTGATGAAGGCAATATTGGGCTTCGCGTCAGCTGTTGCAGTGGTCATATGGCGATGATACCACCAGTACTACAATCCCTTTCATAATTGTCGATGCCGATGCAACAGAATTTGTCGGCATGTATTTACGATCTCTGATCCGGCAGAAAGAATGAAATACTCAGCTGCTGAAAAAAACGGCGGCTCGACAGGTTTGACGCCGCGTTTTAGCCGCTTATTTACGAATAGAAATCCAAAAATCCGCCAGCTCATGGCAGATTTTTATGTGATCCCCAAGGCGATTTGAATCCGACACAAATATTTTCACTTATATCCCTTTTCGCTTGTATGTCGGATGACATTCCTGTACAATGTGATTGAACTTAATCACCACGAGCAAGCTCTTTAAAACAATTATTGGATTCACTCGCTGTTGAGCCGAAGTGTGTTGTTAATGGATTATAGACAAGGAGAACACGTGTCAAAAGTTGCTCCCAGTCCGGAATCGGGGGAAAAGGAAAATGTTCAAATATTTCCAGAGCAGGGCAAGCACCTGCTTAGAACCAAATTTTACGTTCCTCCCATTCGTTCCGACCAGATCGCCCGTCCTCGTCTCTCTGAGCTGATCAATGATGGTTTAGACCGGGCACTCATTCTGGTTTCCGCCCCGGCCGGTTATGGAAAAACCACCCTGGTCAGTAGCTGGCTGAAAGAAAAGCAGATCCCTTCAGCCTGGCTCTCCCTGGATGGTGGCGACAATGACCCGATCCGGTTCTTGCAGTACCTGCTGGCTGCTCTGGTGCCCATCGCACCAGCCATTGAGACCGACCTGTTCGGTATGCTGCAGGGGATCCAGCCGGCGCAGTTTGAAAGCGTGATCAACATCCTGACCAATGAACTGGATTCGTTTTCCGATCCATTCATCCTGGTTCTAGATGATTTCCACGTGCTCCACTCTGAAGCTGTCCTAAAAACGATCTCATACCTTCTGGAGCATATGCCGCCCCAAATGCATTTGGCAATACTTACCCGGACCGATCCTCCGCTCCCGCTTGCCCGCCTGCGGGTCCGTGGTCAGCTCCTGGATATCCGGGCAGACCAGCTGCGCTTTACACTGAACGAGATCGCGGCGTTCCTGAACGATGCAATCGGATTGACCCTGTCTGCCAACGATCTCTCCGCCATGGAGACCCGGACCGAAGGATGGATCGCCGGCTTACAACTGGCAGCCCTTTCAATGCAAGGCAGCAAAGATATCCACGCTTTCGTTCAGGCATTCACGGGCAGTCATCACTATGTCATGGACTATCTGGCTGAGGAGGTACTCAAGCTTCAGCCGAAGGAGTTGAGCACTTTTCTCCTGCAGACCTCGACTCTGGACCGGTTATGCGGGTCACTGTGTGAGGCTGTTGTCGAGGCGGAACCAGCGGGGTCTGTGGACGGGCAGGCGATGCTGGAAACCCTGGAAGAAATGAATCTTTTCGTCATCCCGCTGGACGATGAGAGACATTGGTACCGATATCACCATCTCTTCGCGGATGTGCTCCGAAAACGCCTGGGATTTCAATACCCCCAGATATTGCCTGAGCTGCATCGCCGCGCTTCCCATTGGTACGAGCAGAATGGATTTATTACTGAATCCATCCAGCAGGCGATCACGGCAGGTGACCAGGATCGGGCTGCGCATCTGATCGAGGAAAATGGTTGTTTCATACTCATGAGCGGCGAGGTGGCGACCCTGCTGAACTGGACCGATGCCATCGATTTCCAATCGGAAACCCGCCCCTGGCTGGCGATTCAAAAAGCCTGGGCGCTCGCCCTGACCGGGGACCTGGAGCGCGTCGAGCCATTGCTTCAGACCCCTGAAAAACTGCTCGCCCCACTCGAACCATCAGACGAGGTCAGGACGATGCAGGGGACCATTGCGGCTGCCCGGGCTCGATTGTGCAAACTCTCTAGGTGATACGCGGTCGGCCGCAAAATATGCCAGGTATGCATTGGACCTGCTCCCCAACTGCAGCTCCATCTCGCAAAGCGTACGCTGTGTTGCAACCTCGATCCTCGGGGATGCCAGCTGGATCAACGGAGATTTGGAAGAGGCCACGAAAGCCTACATCGAAGCCATCCGCATCGGTCGGGATGCCGCGAACCTTCACATGGTCATCATCGCCAACTCCAACATGGCGGAGCTCTTGATGGAACAGGGTCAGCTCCTTAAGTCAGCGGACACGCTCACCCAATCCCTGCAAATGGCAGTCCGCCCGGATGGTCAAAGATCGCCATTAGCTGGGAAGCTCTATGCTGTGCTGGGCAAACTGGCTTATGAACACAATCAATTGAACGAGGCGGACCAATACCTTCACCAGAGCATTGACCTTTGCCGGCAGTGGGGGGATGCCGATTTCCATGTCATCGGTTGCGCAATGCTGGCGCGGCTGGAACAAGCCCGAGGTAACCCGGAGGAGGCAGGGGAGGCAATGCGGGAGGCGGAGCAGCTGGCTGGCAAGCACTCTCTTTCCCTCAGGCGGAACATCCAGTTGATGTCCGAGATGGCGCGCTATTGGCTGACTCAGAGGAACCTGGAAAAATTGTCTCAATTCGTTCAAAAGAACTCGTTATCGATCAAGGATGAAATCCCCTACCAGCGGGGACCCGAATATGTCATCCTTCTGCGAACCCTGCTGGTCCGGGACGAATATGAGGCAGCTCTGGCGCTTTCCAGACGCCTGCTGAAACAGGCAGAATCCGCCGGGCGGACAGGCCTGGTCATTGAGATTCTGATCCTGCAGGCGCTCGCATTCCAGGGAAAGAAAGAGACAGAGAGCGCCCTGGCAGTTCTGGAAAAAGCCGTCACCCTTGCCCAGCCGGAGGGGTACGTGCGCGTATTCCTCGATGAGAGCGAAGCGATAACGAGACTGCTTTGCCAGCTGCGGTCACGGCGGATTGGCAGCGGTTATGCTGCTGTGCTGCTGTCCGGGATTGAAAAGACCTCTGGTATGACACAGCCGTCCATGCAGCTCCTGATCGAGCCCCTGACCACGCGTGAGGTGGAAGTCCTTAAGCTGATCGAAGCCGGTCAATCAAACCAGGATATCGCCGACCAACTGGTCATCTCCATGCCCACCGTGAAGCGTCATATCAGCAATATTTATGCCAAACTGGGTGTAAAAAGCAGGACACAGGCGTTGGCCATCGGGAAAGAGCTCAAAATATTTGAGTGAGCCGCCGCATTGGGTAACATGCAAAAAACTGGTAGCGAAAATGCCTCGCTGCCAGTTTTTTTATTCTCTGACTTGAAAAGAGTCGGGGGGATGTACTTTTTTCCATCCGAATAAATACAACCCCAGATACAACCTTCAGTCGATGCCCCCGCCTCGGGAAACTGCTAAATTAGGGTCAGAGGAAATATGACAAACAAGACTGATGGAAACAAACTAGATCAATCCATTCCGGCCACGGGCGCTCAGACAGATTACTACAAGATCCGGGTCAAGGGTCAACTGGATGAGAGCTGGTCGGACTGGTTGGAAGGAATGGAGGTCAAGCTGTTGGATAACGGTGAAATGATCCTTTCCGGGCACATCGGAGACCAGGCTGCCCTAATGGGTCTCCTAAACAAATTGTATGGGCTGAACCTGGCCTTGCTCTCAGTGAGCGAGGTCGGACAAAAGAAATAATCTCAAAAAACAAACAAAAAGGAGAAACGAAAATGGAAAACACAATCAAGTTCAATCCGGATCTCGGAAACATTGCAAGGAGCGCGTACATTATCGAGAAGATCCACAATTGCGCCGATTGCCCCATCCGCCGGTTGGCGATGAAACGACCGCGCTCGATCTTCGCCCGGCTCCATGCCTGGCACACAACCTGGTGGCCTGGCTGGAAAGCACACCAAGCAAGGGCATGCGCCTTTCGCACCATGGCAAAGACTCAAGCCTGAAAACAGTATTCGATACCAGATAACTCAAAAAGGAGAAAAAATGGAAAACACACGCAAATTCAACCCCGATCTTGAAACCATCGCCTGGGGTGCTCTCTTTATCCTGTGGGGATTCACAGCGATGTTCAAAACTCTGCCGGACGGCACGGGCGCGATCGGCATCGGCATCATCCTGCTTGGACTCAATTTGGCCCGGTCAATCGAAGGGCAGCCTGCAAGCGGCTTTACGATCACACTCGGCATCCTCGCCCTCCTGTTGGGCGGGCTGGAGTTGGCGGGCCCGCTGCTGCAACTCCCCTTTGAACTGCCGATCTTTCCGATCCTGTTGCTCGCACTGGGATTGATCACCCTGATACGTGCGATGAAGAAGTAAAAAATCGGCGCACACATGGAGGGATGGTTCTCGCACAATGACATGGAGCCGAAACCATCCCTACCTGAACCGTTATCAAATGTATCAACATAAACTAAAGCTGTTTTTCACGGAACAACATAATCTCAAATGAAGGAGAGACAGATATGGAAACAACAATATCAGGCTTAATTTCAAAGAACAGGCGTCCCATTCTTGGCGGTACGCGGGCTTTCGGAGCGGTATGGTTCGGGCAGGTGATCTCGTTCATTGGTTCAGGCTTGACCAGTTTCGCCCTGGGAGTTTGGGTTTTCCAAAAGACTGGGGAGATCACTCAATACGCACTCATTTCTTTGTTCTTCGTGCTGCCGGGAGTCCTGCTGGGACCGCTGGCAGGTACCCTGATCGACCGGTGGGACCGTCGCAAGGCGATGCTCATCAGTGACCTCGGGGCTGGCATCAGCACCCTGTCGATCGCCATCATGTACTTGCTGGGCGGGCTGCAGGTCTGGCACATCTACCTGGCTGTGTTCATCAGCGGGGCTTTTGGCAGCCTGCGGATGCCGTCCATGATGGCAGCCATGACCCAGATGATCCCCAGGAAAAACATTGGCCGCGCCAGCGGCATGATGGAAATCGTGCAAATTGGGCAATTTCTTATTGCCCCCGCGGTGGCGGGCGGACTGATGGGAAGCATTGGCCTGGCAGGTGTCATCTGCATCGATTTCACGTCGTTTCTATTCGCCGTTTCGATCTTGCTGATCGTTCACATTCCCCGGGCGGAAGCGACGGCTGAGGGGCAAGCCGGCAGGGGTACGGTGCTGCAGGAGACAATGTATGGCTGGAAGTACATCATGGCGCGGCCCGGCCTGGCAGCCCTGATGCTGTTGTTTTCCCTTTCCAACTTCACAACCGAAATGACCGTTGTACTCTTCACGCCGCTCATCCTGTCTTTCGCCTCGACCACTCAACTGGGCATGGCGATGTCGTTGTGCGCCAGCGGTTTCCTGGTGGGAGGGCTACTTATGAGCATCTGGGGAGGACCCAAGCGCCGTGTCAGAATAGTGCTCATTTTCATGATCCTGCTGGGGCTGTTCTCGGCGGTGATCGGGCTGCGGGCTTCCACGGGTCTCATCATCTTCAGTGGTTTCCTTGCCACCCTGTGCGTGCCCATTCTTTCCAGTTCCAACCAGGTGATCTGGCAAAAGAAAGTTGCTCCGGATGTCCAGGGACGGGTATTCGCCATCCGGCGGACGATCACCCTGGCGACCCCACTGCTGACGTACGTGGTTGCCGGTCCGCTGGCTGATCGTGTGTTCGAACCGCTGATGGCTGTCAATGGACCCCTGGCTGGAAGCATCGGGCAGATCCTCGGCACTGGAGCGGGGCGCGGTATCGGCCTGTTGTTCGTCATCATGGGCTTGCTGCTTGTCCTGATTACAGCAATTAGTTGTTTCTCTCCGCATCTGCGTCGGGTGGAAGATGATCTGCCGGACTCGGTGACTGACCAACTGGTTCGTGTAGAAGCAGACAAAGGTTCGTTGTCGCCATTACCATTACCCGCCTCAGATTAAGAATAAAGGAGATGCAGACATGGAAAAAACACTTGAAGGCACTGCACATAACACCGCCCAGGTCCCCTCCACCAGCTATTTGAAAGGCTTGGGTTGGGGAACGATCGGCGGAGTTGCCGGTACGCTGGCGATGGACCTGACCTTAATGGCAGTATTGGCCGTATTCGGCTCGCCCGTCTTGACCTGCTTCTCCATCGTTGGTAACACTGTGGCGCGCTTCTTTTCAATGCAGAACGTGGGGATGGCCGGTGCCATTCTTCTAGGCGTGGCAACCCACTATACGGTCGGGCCGGTGATCGGGGCGATCTTTGGGCTGCTGGTGGCTCGGATCAAAGCCCTAAGGGTGCTTACCCGGAAAAAGAGCTTTCTCTTAGGCATCCTGTACGTCGAGATCCTGAGCCAGCCAATGCTGGCAACCACTCCCATCCTGCTAAAGATGTCAGCAGTTACAACGCTCCAGTGGTACGGTGGGTCGTTCATAATGCATTTGATCGCCGGGGCCATCCTGGGCGCAGTGGTGGGCCGCGGCCTGCGGCTGGCACCCCTGGCAACCCAAAGGAGAGCCCAATGAAAGTCCTGACTGTAATTGCAAACCCCAAGGAGAATCCTATGCAATACGATTTAAGTACGAAAAGAAAACAAGCCTATCGGGCACGCGGCCTGGATAATCTTTTGCGCATGGGACATTGCGCCCCCGCTGTGATGCAAACCATACTGGATATCAACCATGCTCAACGGGAAGACCTCATCAGGTTGATGGCCGGCATGCCCGGGGGCATAGGTAACACCGGTTTCGAATGCGGTGGTATCACTTCTCCATTGGTCATCCTGGGCTTGCGCCACGGACTGAGGGAGATGCATGACGGACTGCCGCGGATCTTCGACCTTGGCCATGGATATTATCAGCGTTTTTCCGATGAAAATGCCGCCTCGTTCTGCAAGGCCATTCAGAACCCTCGTCTTCCTGTTCGGTGTATCCATGCTGTCCGCCATTCCACGGAACTTCTTGCTGAGACCCTCGCAAGCGATCACCGCCCAACGATTCCTGCTGAACAAAGGGAAGCTTATTCCTGTTTGTATAGTCATATGAAGCAATGCAATTTTCACTGTGCCCATGCCGTATTTCAACACCTTGGCGATACCATTCCGGTCAACCAGGAGCTGCTCGATGCTACATCTGCCTTTATGGGCGGGACATTGTTCAAGGGATTAACCTGCAGCGCCTATACCGCTGGCGTGATGACCATTGGATTAAAGATCGGCGAAATCGAAAATAGCTACCTGCGGGTAACACGCATGCTGGCACTCATGATCAGTGGTGGAAATGCCTTTACGGATGATGTGAACAAATTCAATCGCGCCCTCAATACCGCGCATCGCCTTTCGAAATGGTTCCGCAACGAATTTGGGAGCACCCAATGCCAGGCCATCACCCAATGCGATTTTTCCTGCATAGCTGGCGTCAGAAAATACATCGACAATGATGGATTGACCAGGTGCCGCGGGATCGCTAAAATGGTGGCTGAACAGGTGCAGAACATCCTGACAAAAACAGCATGAGGAATACCTCGATATGGGAAGAAAAAAATCGGAGAAATGTTGACAAGTCACGCTATAATTAATTCAGGCGATTGCGATCTCAACAGGGCGCAATCACGCTTCGTGACAGTGTTGCTAACGATAATTGGAGGAGCATCTCATGAAAAAAGCAAAATATCCAATTCTGGAATTTGATGATACTCCACTGGCAAAAATCGAGCCATCCTTTTCCCATAAAAAAACGGAAGGATATGAATATTGTGTGATCACTTTTTTTCGTGAAGTTCTTGAGGATATGGAAAAGGATGGGCGGATAAAAGTAGTCAAATATTTGAATTGTGAAACTGTGGATGTTCCCATCTATGAAATGGAGTACATGGGGAAAATGGTTCATCTATCCCTGGGATATGTAGGCGCGGCTGGATCTGCCGCTTTCCTGGAAGAGTTGATTGCCTATGGATTCAATAAATTTATCGTCTGTGGTGGCGCGGGGGTATTAAGAAAAGATATCGCCGTTGGGCATCTGATTATTCCAATTTCAGCGATACGAGACGAAGGAGTTTCTTATCATTATCTCGCTCCAGCCAGGGAAGTTGAATGCAACCCTGAAGTAGTTGGAAAGATCGAAGAAGAATTCAATAAATACAAGATCGATTATATAAAAGCAAAAACCTGGACGACTGATTCGTTTTATAGAGAGACAGAGAAAAAAATAGAACTGAGAAAATCGGAGGGCTGCGTCTCGGTGGAGATGGAAGCCGCGGCATTTTTTGCCGTGGCCAGGTTTAGAAATGTAAAATTAGGCCAGATATTATATGGTGGAGATGACCTGAGTGCTGCGGCATGGGATAATAGAAAGTGGCATAATAGAGCTGAAATTCGGAAAAACCTTGTAGAGATTTCGATAAGAATTTGTAGTTCGTTGTGACGAGATTGAGACATCTTCCTGAAGGAGGAGCCTGGAGGAGGTTGGAACATGAGCGAACAAGCCCCACAACGCAGCCTGGAACTGTTCAGGTCAGGTTTTTTCTGTGCAGAGAGTGTGTTGCTGGCGATAGCGGAAAGCCAGGGCATCCAATCAGATTTGATTCCCAGAATTGCAACAGGATTTTGCAGTGGCATCTCCCGTACAGGCGGCATGTGCGGAGCCGTTAGCGGGGCAATCATGGGTATCAATCTCGTAGCCGGCAGAAATTCACCTGATGAATCAATCGAGTTCAGCTATACCCTCACTCAAAAATTGATCAGCCGTTTCGAAGGGCAATATGGTTCCATCAACTGCCGCCAATTGATTGGTTGTGACTTGGCCACCGAGGCAGGACAACTGTATTTCATGGAAAACCACCTCATGGAACGTTGCCTGCAATGTGCTGCGGATGCAACAAGTATGGCGGTTTCACTTATTGCTGAATCGCATCATTCAAGAACCACCTAATCACCACTCACATTGTTTCTATACATCAAATCCAGAACAAACCTTGCCGTTAGTTCGACCAAGTTTCTCTCCTGAGTATTTGATGAAGGCGATATTTGGATGCGCTTGGGCAGTGACAGTGGTCATGGGGCGATGATACCACCTCTGCCATACCCAGTGCGGTCACCAAATTGCGCTTTTTCATAAGCGAGGGGGCGAAAAGACGGTCAAATGCTATAATCCTCCCCATGATTCTCGTCACCGGCGCCACCGGCTTTATCGGACGTGTGCTCGTGCGCCAACTCACCGAAACAGGCCAGCGGGTGCGGGTGTTGCTCCGCCCCTCGCCGAGGTCGCCGCGCCTGCCGAAAGGCGTCCCTGTGGAAGTGGCGGTCGTGGCGCTCAACGACGAGCGCGGCCTGCGAGCCGCCCTGCGTGGCGTGGACCAGATCTACCACCTTGCCAGCGCCGCGTCACATGGGCGCGACGGAAGCCTCTTCACCACGGACATTGAAGGCACGCGCACCCTTGCGCAGGTTGCAGCGGGTGCGGAAGTCGAACGGCTTATCTACCTCAGCCACCTCGGCGCAGACCGCGCCTCCGCCTTCCCGGTCCACAAAGCCAAGGGCATCGCCGAGGAACACATCCGCAAAAGCGGGGTGCGGCACACCATCATCCGTTCCTCCATTGTTTTCGGACCCGAAGACGGCTTCACCACCTCGCTGGCGGAGATCCTCAGGTTCGCCCCCGGCATCCTGCCCATTCCCGGGGACGGGCGTACTTTGCTCCAGCCGCTCTGGGTCGAAGACCTGGTCACCTGCCTGATCTGGACATTGCAAAACCCGTCCACGGTCAACCAGACCTACGAGGTCGGCGGCGGCGAATACTTCACCCTGCGCCAGGTCTTTGAAACCATCATGGATGTTACTCATACCCGCCGCCTGCTCGTCCCGTTCCCGCCCCCTTACATGCGCGCCCTTGTCGTCCTGCTCGACTCGTTCGCCCGCCGGCTCGGCGTCTCCACCTACTGGATCGACTATACCGCCGTCAACCGCACCTGCCCCGTGGATAACCTCCCGCGTACTTTTGGATTAATGCCCGCCCGCTTCGCCTATCGCCTCAACTACCTCGAACGCAAGCCACTCCTGCAAAGGATCCAGGAAGCGCTCCGCTCTCCGCGTCAAACCTGACCCATGCCTGCTCCCGTCATCAAACTGCTCGACTCCCCCGAAGACATGACCCTCGTCGAAGACCTGCAACGCGCCGTCTGGCCCGGCAGCGAGACCGACGTTGTCCCGGCGCACGTCTTCATCACGGCTGTCCACAACGGCGGGCTGGTCATCGGCGCGTTCATCGACGAGGAACTCATCGGCTTTGTCTTCGGCTTCCCCGGCCTCGATTTCACCCCCGACGGTCCGCGCCCCAAGCACTGCTCGCACATGATGGGCATCCGGCCCGGGCAGCGTGATTCAGGCGTCGGCTTCGCGCTGAAGCGGGCGCAGTGGCAGATGGTCCGCAAACAGGGCATCGACCACATCACATGGACGTACGACCCGCTGCTGAGTCGAAACGCATATCTCAACATAGCCAAGCTCGGCGCGGTCTGCAACACCTACCGCCGCTCCGAATACGGCGACATGCGCGACGGGCTGAACACCGGTCTGCCCTCTGACCGCTTCCAGGTGGATTGGTGGGTCAACACCCGCCGCGTCGAACGGAGGCTGGGCAAACGCGCGCGTGGACCCCTGAAACTGGAAAATTTCACGAAAGCCGACCTTCAGCCCCTCTACACGCCTCCCGCCTTAACCTCAGGCTTGGCCCGCCCGCCCGAACATTTCCCACCGCTGGAGGGACGTCTTCTGCTTGCCGAGATCCCCTCCGATTTCAGCGCCCTCAAAGATGCCGACTTTGCCGCCGCGCGCGACTGGCGCCTGTTCTCGCGCGAAGTTTTCGAGGCCGCGTTCGCCGCGGGCTACATCGTCACCGATTTCATTTATGACGGAGGGAGAAGTTTCTATGTGCTCGCCAACGGTGAGAGCACGCTGGAGTAGCATCCAGGCCACGAGGAGCCCGTCTTGCCATCGATGAAAAACCCAAGACCCGACATCGAAAACTGGTGGGCTGTGGAGGCCATGATCGCCTCGTACAACCACGTTTACCAGGTCACCCACAAGACGAAATACAAGGTACACGGACCGATCGGCATCTCCATCTACGAGGGCGCCCCGATCGCATCCTTTCAATATGAATTCCTTGCCCTGAGCGCGGACGCCCGCTCCGTCATGGACGCGGTGCTGGCATATCCCATCCCCGATGACAAGCAATACATCGTCGATGTTTTCCATCCCGCGCCGTCGAACCCATCCCTGAAGAGACAGTATACGAAGTTTGCGCACGAATTTGTACGCACGGGTCCCATTCTGGGACTCGACCTGCCCGCCAGGGCGGATGCCATTCCGCCCAATGTGTACAAAGCCACCACCATCCAGCAGGCTGAGACCGCCAACCATAGCCTCACCACAGAGGGCGAACGCATCTATGTGCAGACCCTGCGGGACAAATACATCCATTCCTTTTACGTGGAGCACGAAGGGCAGGCGGTGGGATGGCTTCAACTGGTCTCGGTCTACGGCAGGGTCGGTTATATCAATCAACTCTACGTCCTCAAAAATTACCGCAAACGCAAATACGGCACAGCGCTCGTCCAGCGGGCGCACGCATGCGCGATCGAACTGGGTCTGAAACGCATGGTATTGACCCCGTCGGCTGAAGCAATGCAGCTGTACCGCAGGCTGGGATATCGCCCGCTGTTGTACTTCTCCGCGTTCCGCCCCAGTGGCGGCAGCCAGCAGTGACTCATCGCTTTGTCATGTTGTGCAACCAAAAACACACAGAGACGCCGCGTTTGCGGCGTCTCTGTGTGTTGGATGGAAGGAGGTCAGTGGATTCTCGAAGATCAGCTCATAAATCTGTTGTTCCCATTGTTCTGTCCCTCGGCGTTCATGCCGATGGGATGATACGTCGGTTCGTTGTATACCGGGCGGTTGACAGTTGCGACCGGTTTGGGCGCGGGGCGCGGGAAGGACTGGTTGGGGGTCCGATAAGAATCGTTGTTGGGGCGGTAGGAAGGCTTGTTCTGGTATGACTGATAATCATCAGCCATCGAGAAGATGCGCTCACCCGCCACAGAGAAGGTGTTGATGAGCAGGACGCGGACGGCAAGCACCATCACAGCCACCGCGATCGGCACGACCTTGATCATGGTATCCTGCCCCAACAGGACACCGCCCTGGGCGGTATGCCTCAGGACCGCCACCGAGACACCCCACCAGGTCAGGGATGCATTGAATGCCGCGGCGATGAACCAGGCTCCAAACAGGTACCAGACCTCGGCCGGTTCGTCAGCCCCTTTTTCGGGGGTGAAGATGCGGGCGATCCCTGCGAAGTCGATGGCGCAGAAGGCAAAGGCAAGGATGGTCGCCCATTGGAACGGTCCGAAGGCCAGGTCTCCCAGGATGTCCTGCAGGGCAAAGGAGGTGCTGGAGTAGTTGAAGATCTCGAATGCCACCAGGGCACTGAAGATGATCCCGCCGAATAACAGACCCCGCTTGAGCGCGACCTTGCGAAGGATGGGTGACGAGTTGAATGTTGCAGAACGGTTCATTTGAGCCTCCTGTGGTATTCCCATGGGGAACCACAATCATAAGGGAAAGTTACACTGGCGCAAATATAGAACAATTGTTCTATTTTGTCAAGGGAGGAATTTCCCCTTTCCTCACCCAAATATATGAATTTCGTAAATTCGACAAACTACACACTTTCATTTCATGATTCCTTGCTAAAATATCGCTCATACTACATTTTTCGAAAGGGACAATACTCAAAATGAGCTTAATGACAGGAATAACATTCATTGCAGGACTTGCTGTGCTGATCCTCGGGGCGGAATGGCTGGTGCGCGGCGCTTCGCGGCTGGCGGCAAAGGTCGGCATCTCCCCGCTTGTCATCGGCTTGACCGTGGTCGCCTTCGGCACCAGTTCACCCGAGATGGCGGTTTCGGTGCAATCCTCACTTGCGGGGCAAGCGGATATCGCCGTCGGCAACGTGGTCGGGAGCAACATCTTCAACGTCCTTTTCATCCTGGGGATTTCGGCGATCATCACGCCGCTCATCGTCCAGCAGCAGTTGATCCGCCTCGACGTGCCGATCATGATCGGCGTTTCGCTGCTTACCTATTTCATGTCTATGGATGGGGTTATCGGCCGATTGGAAGGCATCCTGCTCTTTGCAGGCATTGTCGCCTACACCATCTTCCTCATCGTACAAAGCCGCAGGGAGAGCAAAGCCGTGGAGGCCGAATACGCACAGGAGTTCGCTGTCAAGCAACAGACAGGCTGGAAGCCCTGGGTGGTCAACATCGGACTGGTGGTGCTTGGGCTTGTGCTTCTTGTACAAGGCTCGAACTGGCTCGTGGACAGCGCCATCTCCATCGCCCGCTGGCTGGGGCTGAGCGAGCTCATCATCGGCCTGACCATCGTCGCGGCGGGCACATCCATGCCCGAGGTGGCGACGTCCATCACGGCAGCGATCAAGGGCGAGCGCGATATCGCCGTGGGCAACGTGGTCGGCAGCAACATCTTCAACATCCTGGCGGTACTCGGCTTGAGCGGGATCGTGGCTCAGAATGGGCTGCCCGTTTCGGCGGCGGCGGAAGCGTTCGATATCCCTGTCATGATCGCTGTGGCGCTCATCACCCTGCCGATCTTCTTCACAGGCAGATTGATCGCGCGTTGGGAGGGCTGGCTCTTTCTGTTCTACTACGTCGCGTACACAGCCTATCTCGTCCTCGACTCTGTTCAGCACGATGCCTTGCCGTTGTTCAACAACGTCCTGCTCTACGCCATCATCCCGTTGACCGTGGTCACGTTGGTCGTATCGCTGTTCCTAAATCGCCGCAAAACGGCAACTGCCGGCTAGGACAGATGCCTGTGTTTAGTCATGATTGGGCCACAAAGGATGAGAACTTTGTGACCCAAATTTGTTCATTTATCGGAAATTTATAAGAGTTTCTTCATAAAAATTACTCTCCGTATGAACATTTGCTAAAATGTGCAATATCTTGACATAAAAGGAAAACGTAACGATGACTTTAATGACCGGGGTGGTGTTTGTGGCAGGACTTGCTGTACTGATCCTCGGGGCGGAATGGCTGGTGCGCGGCGCTTCGCGGCTGGCGGCAAAGGTCGGCATCTCGCCACTCGTAATCGGTTTGACAGTGGTCGCTTTCGGCACCAGCTCGCCTGAACTCGCAGTTTCGATTCAATCCTCACTTGCGGGGCAGGCGGATATTGCCGTTGGCAACGTGGTTGGAAGCAATATCTTCAATATTCTGTTGATTCTGGGGATTTCGGCAGTCATCACCCCCCTCATCGTGCAACAGCAATTGATCCGCCTCGACGTGCCGATCATGATCGGACTCTCGTTCACCTTCTACCTGATGGCGCTGGACGGCGTCATCGGCAGGCTGGAGGGCATCCTCCTCTTTGCCGGTATCATCGCCTACACCTTCTTTCTCATCCGCCAGAGCCGCAGGGAGAGCAAAGCCGTGGAGGAGGAATACGCCCAGGAATTCCCCGCCAAACCGGAAAACGGCTGGAAGCCGTGGGTCATCAACCTTGGACTGGTCGGCATCGGACTGGCGTTTCTCATCCTCGGCTCGAACTGGCTGGTGGACAGTGCCATCTCCATCGCCCGCTGGCTGGGTCTCAGCGAACTCATTATCGGTTTGACCATTGTCGCGGCAGGCACGTCCATGCCGGAAGTTGCCACTTCCATCACCGCCGCCATCAAGGGCGAGCGTGACATCGCCGTGGGCAACGTGGTCGGGAGCAACATTTTCAACATCCTGGCGGTGCTCGGTCTTACGGGGCTGGTCGCCCCGGGCGGGATCCCCGTTTCACAAGCCGCGGAGGCGTTTGACATCCCCGTGATGGTCGCCGTTGCAGTCCTCGCCCTGCCGATCTTCTTCACCGGTAACCGCATCGAACGCTGGGAGGGCTGGCTCTTCCTCTTCTACTACGTCGCCTACACCGCTTACCTCATCCTCGACGCCGCCCAGCACGACGCCCTGCCCCTCTTCAACAACGTCCTGCTTTACGGTATCATTCCATTGACCGTGGTCACGCTTGCCGTTTCCCTGATCCTTGAAAGGCGGAAAGCGGCGGCAGGTTATGCAAATTAACCACAAAGGTTTCCCTTTGTGCCCCTTCGTGACCTTCGTGGTTAAACAATCACTCTTCTTCAGGACACCTTCCTCATGCAGGACTTCTTGCTCGCCATCCCCCTTCTCCTCCTTGGCGCCGGCACGCTGACCGCCCTTGCCCTCAGCCGCAGCGGATGGACCGCCTCACGCCTGAGCTGGCTTCTGTTCCTCTTTCCTCTTTCCTCTTTCCTCCTCATTCTCTTTGCCTTTAGCGCCATCCCATCAGGCAAAGCCCTTACTTTCTCCATCCCCTGGATCCCCGCGCTGGGACTGGACTTCTCCCTCTACCTCGACGGTCTCTCCGCGCTCTTCGCCCTGCTCATCACCGGCATCGGCACGCTGGTCGTGATCTACGCCGGGCAATACTTCGGCGGCGACGCCTCCGCCTGGCGCTTCCACGCCTACACCCTGCTCTTCATGCTCGCCATGCTGGGACTCGTCCTCGCCGGCGACCTGATTACCCTCTTCCTCTTCTGGGAGGGGACCAGCATCTCCTCCTTCCTGCTGATCGCCTACAAGTTCAAGGATGAAGCCGCGCGCAAGGGCGCCTTCAAGTCGCTGTTCATCACGGGCGGCGGCGGGATCGCCATGCTGGCGGGCTTCCTCTTCGTCATGTCGATCACCGGCGGCGCGGATTTCAAAACCGTCCTCGCCAGCGGCGACCTCCTGCGGAACAGCCCGCTGTACCCGGTCTTCTTCACGCTCATCGCCTTCGGCGCGTTCACCAAAAGCGCCCAATTCCCCGCCCACATCTGGCTTCCCGAAGCCATGACCGCGCCGACGCCCGCCAGCGCCTTCCTGCATTCGGCGACCATGGTCAAGGCGGGCATTTACCTCCTCGCAAGGCTGAACCCCGCCCTCGGGAACACCGACCTGTGGTTCTGGACGCTCTCCATCGTCGGGTTGACGACCATGCTGGTCGGCGCCTACCTCGGCTTCAAGCAGAACGACCTCAAACCGCTCCTCGCTTACTCCACCATCTCGCAGCTCGGCGTTTTGGTCGCGCTGATCGGGCAGGACACCGAGATCGCCTTCAAGGCGCTGGTCATCAGCATCCTCGCCCACGCCCTCTACAAATCCGCGCTGTTCATGTCGGCGGGCATCATCGACCACGAAACCGGCACGCGCGACATCCGCAAACTGGGCGGATTGCGCAAACAGATGCCGGTCATGTTTGGGATCATGGGGATCGCCGCGCTCTCGATGGCGGGACTTCCGCCCCTCTTCGGATTCCTCGCCAAGGAGACGCTCCTCGCTTCCGCGACTCACCCGAGCCTGCCCGCCATTGTGGACAGCCTCTTCCCGCTGGCAACGGTCCTCGCCGGCGCGTTGATCCTTGCCCAGGCAGGACTTGCCGTCTGGGGCGTGTTCCTCGGCAAACCCGCCGACGAAAAGCACCCGCCGCACGGGCATGACCCCAACTTTGCCTTCTGGCTGGCGCCCGCTCTCCCGGCGCTCCTCTCGCTATTGATCGGTCTGACGCCGGTCGAGCCGCAATTCCTCGTCAATTTCCTCGCCGACGCCGCCAAAGCCGCCTACGGCGACAAGGTCAAGGTCTCGCTTGCCCTGTGGACCGGCATCAACGTGCCGCTGGTGCTCTCGATCGTGGCGGTGACGCTCGGTTCGCTCCTCTTCTGGCAGCGCGGACGCATCCGCCCGTGGATGACGAACTTCCTGCCAAATTTCACCGCCAACGCGCTCTTCGACGGGACAATTTCCGGGTTGGATTGGCTCTCTCGGACGGCGACCAGCCTCCAGCGTGGTCAGATGCGGTTCTACCTCCGCGTGATGGTGTTGAGCACGGCGGTCCTCGCCATCCTGTTCGCGGGCGTGAACGTCCTCCCCATCCCCTCCTTTGACTGGAATTTTGCAGGCATGAGCGGCCTGCGCCTGTTCGCACTGCTGATGCTGACCGCCGCGGCGCTGGTGAGCGTGTTCGTGAAGCGCGACCTGTATGCGGTGATCGCCATCGGCGTTTCAGGACTGGGCGTGGCGCTGTGGATGGCGCTCGACCCCTCGCCCGATGTGGCGCTGGTGCAGGTGGTGGTGGATATCCTTTCGACGATCATCCTGATCCTAAGCCTGACACTCATTCCGCGCAAATTGCGCGACCGCGCGAATGAGTTGCTGCACAGCCGCGGCGGAATGCTGCGCGATGCGTTCATCGCAGGCGTGCTCGGGTTGGTGATCGCAGGCGCGACCTACACCGCGCTCGAGACGCGTCCGCGCGTGAGTCTGGTGACGCCCTACTACGCCGAGAATGCCAAACCGCTGACCGGTGCGAAGGATATCGTCGGCGCGGTGGTGGTGGATTTCCGCGGCGCGGACACGTGGATCGAGATCCTGGTCTTTTCGATGGCGGCGCTCGGCATTTACACACTGCTGCATTATTCCACGCGCAAGGCGGGCGACCCGCCGCGCGAGAGACCGCATGCGCCCCTGCCCGCGCGCACGCCGCTCGGCATCTACAACCTGCCGACCTCCTCATTGATGCATACACTGGCATATGCGATCCTGCCGCTGGCGTTCATGCTCGGCGTAACGCACATGATGTACGGTCACGACCAGCCCGGCGACGGCTTCACGGCGGGCGTCATCATCAGCCTCGCCGTGGCAATGTGGACCATCATCTTCGGCTTCGAAGCCACGCGCAAAAAACTGCCGTGGTTGAAGTCGGTGAACCTGATCGCGGCGGGGCTTTCCGTGGCGCTGCTCAACGCCCTCTTCAGCGCCTTTTTCGGCCCGGGCTTTTTCGCCCCCGTGGATTATGGCGCCCTGCTCAACCTGCCCCTGCCGCCGGGCTTCGGCATAACCAACTCGTTCCTCTTCGAACTGGCGATCTGTCTCACCGTACTCGGCGCGGCGACCTTGATCCTCGACAATCTCGGTCATCCGCGCGAGGAGGACCCCGCCGCCGAAGCGGACCTTGCGGCGTTGAAGGAGCACTCATGAACCTGCTGACTTCCCTTGCCATCGGCGTGTTGTTCGCAGCAGGCATCTACCAGATGCTGCGGCGCAACGTCATCCGTGCCGCGATCGGGCTGGTGTTGATCTCGAACGCGGTCAATCTATTCCTCTTCAGCACAGGCGCATATAACGGTGAGTCGCCGGCCTACAGCACCGCCGTCTCGCAGATCAGCGACCCGCTGCCACAGGCCCTCGTGCTGACCGCCATCGTCATCAGCATGGGCGGGTTCGCCTTTGTGCTGAGCCTGCTCTACGTCATCTCGACGCGCTACAAGACCAGCGATACCGACGAAGTACAGGGGCTGAAAAACTGACATGACGGCACAAACCTGGCTCATCCTGCTTCCGTTGGTCCTGCCGTTCGCGGGTGTGCCGCTGGCGCTTTTGCTCCGCAGAAACCAGCGCGTCCAATCCGCGTTCGCCGTGGCGTGGATGTTCGTCACGCTCGGCTTCACGGTTGCGTTGTTGTATATCGTGCTCAGCACGCGCCAGCCGCTCGTCTTTCAGATGGGCATGTGGCAGGCGCCATACGGCATCACCCTTACCGCTGATCCGTTGAACGTGTTCATGCTGTTGATGGCTCACCTCGTGCTCGCGGCGGGATTCTTGTACGCCTTCGGCTCCACCGAAAAAGCCACCCGCTACCCGACCTTTTACCCGCTCTTCTTCGCCCTCACCACCGGCTTGAGCGGCGCCTTCCTGACCGGCGACCTGTTCAACCTGTTCGTCTTCGCCGAGATCATCGTCATCTCGGGCGCGGCACTCACCGCCAACGCCGACGACCAGTACGGCGTGGAAGCGGCCTATAAATATTTCTACATCTCCACGCTCGCCTCGGTCTTTTTCCTGATCGGCGTTGGGTCCCTGTATGTGGCGTACGGCACGCTCAATCTCGCGGACCTCTCCGTACGCATTGCGGCGAATCCGTCCGCGCCGCTCGCCATGCTCGGGCTGGCGTTCCTGACCGCCACGTTCCTCATCAAGAGCGCGGCCTTCCCGTTCCACTTCTGGCAGCCCGATTTCCACGCCGCCGCGCCCACAGCCGTCAGCGCGATGTTGTCGTCGCTGGTGGTAAAGGTCGGTGTGTATGCCTTCTTCCGCCTGACCACGCTGCTCTTCCCCGAAGTGCAACTGCTCAAGACCCTGCTCGTGGTCATCGGGGTGGCGGGTGTGTTGTATGGCGGTTTCGGGGCGGCGGGCACGCACAACGCCAAGCGCATGCTGGCCTATTCCACCCTCGCGCAGATCGGGTTCGTGCTGGTCGGCATCGGCTGGGGCACTCCGCTCTCGCTGGCCGCCGCGCTGGTCTTCACCTTCAACCATGCGCTCATCAAAGCCGCCATGCTCATGCTGGCGGGCGCGATGGCGAGCCGCGCTTCCGTGAAGTCGGCGTCGTTCAGCGTCATCGTGGGTGTCGGCAAGTATCATCCGTTCGCGGGGGTGTTGTTCCTGCTGGGCGGCATGGCGCTGGCGGGTATTCCCCCGCTCAACGGCTTTGTCAGCAAACTGCTCATCTTCTGGAGCGGCGTCGACTCTGCCAACTACGTTCCGCTGCTCATCATCGGTGTGGCAAGCATCGTCACGGTCACGTACGTCATCCGCTCGTTCGTGAAGATCTGGTTCGAGCCGAATCCCGAAGCCAAGCCCAAGGCGGGTGACAACCTGCTCGCGCCCGCACTGCTGGTCGCACTCAGCCTTGTTCTCGGCCTCTGGGCAGATCCGCTTGTCTCGTTCGCGCAGACCGTCGCCGCCTGGATCGGCGACCCGTCCGCTTATATCGCCTTCGTGCTGAAATAAGGAACCCGATGCGCAACCTGCAACTCTCCATCCCGTTATTTCTCGTCTACCTCGCGCTGACAGGAAACCTCGCGCCCACCAATCTCGTCATGGGCGCACTCGTGGCGTTGGGTGTCAGCGCGCTCCTGCCAAAAGCGGGACTCCCGCCCCTCTCCCTCAACCGCCTGCCTGGATTTCTATGGGCGACGGTTCGCTACCTCTTTGTGGTCGCCTCGGACGTGGTCAAAGGCGGGATCGCGACCGCCCGCATCGTATTGGACCCGAAACTGCCCCTGAACTCAGGCATCATCGCCATCCCCAGCGGATCCCGCTCCGAACTCGGCACGGCGCTTTCCGCCCACGCCATCACGCTCTCGCCCGGCGAAATGGTCGTTGCCATCGACGACCAGGGCGTGATGTACACCCACTGCCTCAACGTGACCGACTCTGGAAAAAATGGTCGCCGAGGCGCAAAAACTGCGCAAGAATTTATTGAGCAGGATGTTTGAATAACCTTATGGATGCCATCCTCGATATCGCCGTCTGGGTCGTGCTGGTTGCACACCTCCTCATGTTCCTGATCGCAGTCTATCGCGTGATGCGCGGTGAGAATGCCATCAGCCGCCTTGCGGGGTACGACCTCGCCAGCACGTTGACCATCGCCATTCTCGTCATCATCTCGATCATCCGCGCCAACGTCTTTTTCGTGGATGTCGCCATCGCCGCTGCGGCATTGAGCTACCTCTCAACCATCGTGCTCTCAAAATATATCTCCGATCACAAGGTGTTCTAACGATGGAAACCGTTTTGCACATCCTGGCTCTCATCCTGCTTGTGCTCGGCACCGCACTTTCGCTCATCGGCGTCATTGGCTTCCTGCGCCTGCCCGACGTGTATACGCGCCTGCATGCGACGGGCAAGGTCAGCGTCTTCGGGCTGGTCTTCCTCCTGCTCGCCGCCGACATTCTGACCCCGCTTGCCACTTGGAAGGCCCTCCTGCTCATCTTTTTCGTGCTGGCAGCATCGCCTGCCGTCTCACACGCCATCTCCTCCGCGGCATACCGCGCAGGCATTCCCATGCTCGGCAAACGGGACGATCTCAAAGGCAAACTCGAACGCGGCAAAGAAAAGGATGCGTAAGTGAATCAAAAACAGCCCCTGCTTTCAAGAGTAGGGGCTGTTCGTTTTGAGCGAGTTGCTGGATGCCGTTGGCAGACAACTTGAACTGTGTGTCACACCTCAGGCGTGACCTACTTGTCCTCCAGGCCTTTGCGCACGGCATCCAGCGTTTGCAGGGCGGTCAGGTTGCGCCAGGGCCAGGCGTTCAGCATGCGTTTGGGATCGCAGCGCCGTCAGGTTCGCCAGGGCCAGGCGTTCAGCATACGTTTGGGGTCATCGAAGAAGTTGCGGCCAAAGGTCAGGTGGAAGCCATCGGGCTGAGACCGTGATCGGGCAGGGGCTGCACCGCCGCCCAGAAATTCCACAAGGGGATCTCGTATTCGTACGCCAGTTTGGCGACCGTGGCATTGATGGAATTGTCGCCTTCAAGGTTATCGGCTTTGGTGGCGATGATCGGCACCGCGCCGTACTCGATGATGCGATCGAGCACTTTGCGCATGTACTTCTCGTATTCTTCGGCAGGCTTGTGCGACCACCACGTCTCCATGCTGACAAAAACCACCGAGGGACGCCACAGGCGCAGTTCACAGTCGAGCGGGGATTCGTTCGCGCCGCAGATCGTTTTGTCGGAGCGCAAAGGCGAGATGACCGCCGCCGCGTTGAATCCGCCTTTGACCGCCACACTCACACGGGAGAACGAACCCTGATAGTAGTCAATGGTCGGTTGCAGGTAGGTGTATTCCTCGCCGAGGCTGAATTCGTCCGGCTGTTCGAATACTGCCAGGAAATACGACGAGACGTTCTGGCAATCGCCGATCACGGAGAAGTGTGTCGGGTCGTTGCCCAGTTCCAGTCCGCGCTGGTAGACCTCGCGCATCGCGTCGCTGACGCCGGTTGGCACGGCAGGCATCTGCATCCAGGCGTCTTTGGCGAGGGGCGGTTTGGGAGTTGGCGAAGAGGTGGATGTGGCGGGAACCGCTGTCGGGGAGTCAATGGCTTGTTCGGCAGGAGCAGGCGTCGGGTCGGTTTGAAGCGGCGCGTCGGTCGGCGGAAGGGGCACAATAGGTGTCGAAGCCCCTCCACTGGAACAAGCCGCAAGTAAAGTCATCGTCAATAAAAGAAAAAGTGTTTTTTGTTTCATAGTCCTATTTGCAGTTTGCCTGGATCGCCTCTGCGATGCGGGCGGCGAGCAGAGATTCACCAAAGGGCGTGAGGTGCACGGCACTGTTCGTAAACTCGTCCATCGGCACAAGGTCCCACAGGTCGAGATAGTCCCAGCCGTTCTCGGCGGCCTGCCCGGCGAGCAGGGTGCGATATTCGTCGTACGCCCAGCGCGGGTAGTAAAAATTATAGCGGATGTCGCTGTTCTGACCGTCGCTGACCAGGATCGGTTCGTTGACCAGCAGGGTGGGAATGCCCGTGGACATACCGGCTTCGAGAACGTCGAGCGCCAGCGTGTCCTGCAGGGATTTCAGCCCGTGGAAATCGTCGCTGGCTTCGAGGTCCACCTGCGCGCGCTCGTACTCTTCGGGATAGACCTGGTCGATGCCGGTGGACGCCCACAACGCACCGTACATCTGGAGCCTGAACAGGTCGGCGACCGCCCGCCTCTGACCCACGAAGGTCTGGTCCCATTTCGACGGCTGGACCAACGCTGGATCATTCGCGTATCGCCGACAGGTTGTATTCCGCGATCAATTCGCGCACACGCCCGGCATTATTGGCGACCAGCGGCGACTCGAACTGCTTTTCACACGGGAACGATTCGAGCGTTGTCAGCCAGACGATCAGGTCGGGTTGATATTCAAGCGCCTGATCGAGGATCATGAGTTCCTTGGTCAAAGAGATGGTCGGGTATCCGAGGTTATAGACACGGACGGTCTTTCCGCAGGCTGTGATGGAACCTGCATTGAGTTGACCTGCCAAAGTCTCTTCAGGCGTGAGCAGTGTACCCCAGACAGATGAATCGCCAATAAGAATCACGCGGTATTCCTCGGCGGTCTTTTCGGTCCCTGCGAGGATGTGGGATGCGAACATGGCGTCCAGGTTGTACAGGCTGAGGTTGTAGGATGCGCGCGTCTCGCCGAAAGGGAGGCGTTCCCGTCCCGGGAACACGTTGTTGTAAAGCGAAAGTTTTCCAAGCAATTCGACATCCACGAAAACGAATGCAAAGTTGAACAAGGCGAACAGGAAGCCTGCCTTGAGGAGAACCCTGAAAAGGTTGATGGGAGGTCGGTTCTGTTCCATTATCCAATTCCAAATAATTTCGAGAGAACCTGCGCGGAGAGTTGAGGTTCGCCTAGCGCGAAAAACACCCATCCCAGCGCGACGAAGTGAAAGGTGAGCAGGACGCCGCCGACTTGCAATGTCGGTTTGCAGGCGTGGATTGGTCAACCACAATCCGCGTCTTTGGCGAAGTCGCTCCAGCGGTTCTGGAGGAAGAGACCCAGTCCGTGCCACGCGCCCCACAAGATGAAATTCCACGTGATACCGTGCCAGAGACCGATGAGCAGCATCGTGGCAAGTTGACCGATGAGGATCATCGTCCACGCGGGGAGGGATCTGTATCCGCGTATCCAGCGGTTGAAGGGGTTGAAGAAGTACGAGCGGATCCATTGCGTGAGCGTAATGTGCCAACTGCTCCAGAACTGGGTCAGGTTGGGTTTGGTATAGGGGGCGAGGAAGTTTTCGGGGAGTTTGACACCGACGAGCCGCGCGATACCGATGGCAATGTCCGTGTAGCCGCTGAAGTCGAAGTAGATCTGGAAGGCGTAGGCGTAGAGGTGGATCCACATCCAGCCTGGGGACTGGACTTGAACGGCAAGCGCATCGTTCAAGGCGATCAATGCCAGCGCGTCGGCGATGACAAATTTCTTGAACAGCCCTAGTGACGATTCTCTGACCCGCCAGTCAGCAATCTCATCCTGCGTGAGGGCGAAATTCTTTTTGCCGCAGATCTTTGGCGAAGCGTTCGGCGCGGTCAATGGGACCGGCGGCAAGCGCAGGGAAGAATACAACGTAGGTGGCAAACTCGGGCAGGGACAGTTCGGGCAGGCGCCCGGTCTGCTTGTCGCGTCAGCACGTGGATGAGACGGAAGGCGATGTAGGAGAAACCCAGCCAGCGCAGGTCGAGGGCGGAGGCGGTTTCGATGGGACGGTCTGTCAGTGTGCGGAAGAAAATGCTGGCTTGCAGGGAAAGCGACGGGGATTTGAGAATGACGAGAATGGAGATCAGGATGAATCGTGAGGAGTGACAACGTCCACGCGAAGCGGCGGGAGAGGGATGTGAAGGTCAGAATGAGGAGGATGACGAGGCCGCAAAAAGACAAGATATTGAATGAATTGCGGCGGGGTCGTTCCTGTGAGGATGGGTTCGGGAGGAAATGTAGCGCGATAAGTCAACGAGTGTGACGATACCAACGATGATGAGCAAACCTGTGACGTTTTGTCGCGTCCTCCATGCGCCGGGCTGGGAAGTGATGAACCATGTCAGAATCACGAACGCCAGTGAAAGTGACGGGAGCCAGAAATCGAACGAACGTAACGGGACGACGGGCTGAAACCAATAAACAGCCAGCACGCTGAGCGCGAGCAGGGAATATGTCCGCCACGCGCCGCGCGTCAGTGCGCCGACCAGAATCGAGGTCAGGATGGAGGCGGCGATCTGGGTCAGTCCCATTTAGAAACCTTGATAGATCCAGTTGGGGCTGTCATCCGTGGTGAGGATGATTAACGCGATCACGATGAGAAATAATACAAACGCCCAGATGTTTTCGGGCGTGAGGATCCTTTTTAGCGCGTGCCGCATATGAGCCAGTCGCCGCCCTGTTCGATGACCTGGTAGGTGCGGGTGGAGAGATCGAGTTTCTGGTCTTCGTCGTTGTAGGTGGCGACGATGTTCCCCGTGCAAAGGACGAGGGCGGTATCGCCGTCAGTGCCTGTCTGGGAGCAGGCGACATTTTCGAGGCGGGCAGTGACCGCCTGGAAGGAGTCGAGTTCGATGAGGGCATCCTCCTCCCATTCGCCGCAGACGAGCGTGGGAAGTTTGTCCGCTTCCTTGTTGACGAGGGCGTTGAGGTAGTTTTGGACTGCCTGCACAGGCGCGTCAGTGCTGGATGCGCAGGCAGAGAGGATAATGCCGGCCAGGATGACGATGAGGATCAGGATGGGTTTTCGCAATGGAGCCTCCAGGTATGGTTTGAGGACGGGGATTATAAATGATGAGGAGGAAATGGTGAAAGCAGGCTAAAACCGGACGGCACCCCACTGACGGCAGATAAATCCATCAGAAGCTAATTCAGCGACAATACATTCAGTGTGACCGATGCCATGTGATCTGACAAAATCGTTGTCAATATCCGTCAAAATCAACGGAAGCATCAAATGGAAGATACCGCCGTGTCCGATCAAGAGAATATGACCTTCGTCCTCATTTTTCAACGCTTCGATGAACGGCAGAAAGCGGTTCTGGATGTCCACAAAACTTTCACCGCCTTCGGGTCTGCTGAGGAAATCATGGCGCAGGGTCCAATCCTCGTAATATTTGCGGTGTTGCTTCCAACTCTCCTCGTCGGATCTGTCTTCGAGGACCCCGCAATCGTACTCGCGCAGGGCTTCGGTGACCTGATACGCCCGACCGAGCGACCCGGAAAGGATGTCCGCAGTCTCTCTGGCGCGCAGAACGGGACTGGAATATATCGCTGTGAAGGGAATTTCAAGGAGTTTTTCAGCCAGGATTAGTGCCTGCTCCCGCCCGCGCTCCGTCAACCCAAAGGGGCTGGCGCGGTTGGAGATCACGTGCTGGGTATTGGCTTCACTTTCCCCGTGGCGGACGAAGTATAGGCGCATTAGGTCAATTGCCAACAGAGATGTCGAGCGCCACAGGTAAAGCCGTGCGCGCCCATTCGCTGAGGGAGCCGTCGGTTTCGCGCTCCTTGTATTTGTCGGCGAGGAGGTTCCGCGACAGAGACTCTTCCTCCGCGTCTTTGACGATACGGGCAGTGGCGCGGAAGGTCTGCCCTCCGATCCTCACGGTGACCGACGGATTCTTGAGCAGGTTCTTCACCCAGTCGGATCTGTCCATGCCGCCGGAGAGCAGGTAACACGTGTTACCGACGAGTCCGAACCAGATCTCGATCTTGTGAGGTCTGCCGGTGACGCGTCCAGTGGTGGTGAGGTAACAGTATGCCTCTCCAGCCAGGGGCGGGGAAAGACGCGGGTTGTCGTTTTGCATGCCCATATTTTACTCAAAACCTTACAGTTACTTGAATCCTTGTGTAGTTGTGACGATTATCAATTGCAACAGGGATGAAAATGGTGTAATATAAATCAGCCATGATACGGAATCTGGCTCTCGTCCTTCTGTATATCCTTGCGTCAAGGAGTCAGCAAGCCTGACAGGTATAAAAATGTACCTGCCGGGCTTTTTTTATCCCCTGGACGGGGATTTTATCTCTTTTCAAAGGAGCAAACATGCAAACACCCTGGGAGTATCGCTACGCCCACCGCATCAAAAAAATGGGAAGTTCGGTCATCCGTGAACTGCTGAAATTGACTGAACAACCCGATATTATCTCATTTGCGGGCGGTTTACCGGCGCCCGAGGTCTTCCCGATAAAGGAATTCCGCGATGCCTGTAATTATGTGCTCGATAATTTGGGTCCGCAGGCGTTGCAGTACGGCACCACCGAAGGCTACCTGCCCCTGCGCGAGATGATCGCGCGCCACAATGCCCGTTACAGTGTGGAGGTGACAGCCGACAATATCATGATCACCTCCGGCTCGCAACAGGCGCTGGATTTCATCGGACGGTTGTTCCTCAACCGCGGCGATTACATCGTGGTCGAATCCCCAACCTATCTGGGCGCATTGCAGGCGTGGAACGCCTACGGGGCGCAGTACATCCCGGTCCGCTCGGACGAGAACGGCATGGTCGTGGACGAACTGGAGGCGGCGCTTCGGATCGGACCGAAGTTCATCTACATCCTCCCGAACTTCCAAAACCCGAGCGGCTCGACCCTGACCCTCGAACGGCGCAAAAAACTGGTGGAACTCGCCGACAAGTACGGCGTGCCGATCGTGGAGGACGATCCGTACGGGCAGTTGCGCTACGAAGGCGATCACATCCCCTCGGTCGTCGCTTTGGACAGCCAGTTCCGCGGTCCGAACGGCGGACATTACAGCGGCAACGTCATCTACCTGAGCACGTTCTCGAAACTGCTCGCCCCGGGCCTGCGCCTGGCATGGGTCATTGCGCCGCCCGAAGTGACGCGCAAACTGGTGATGACGAAACAAGCCGCCGACCTGCACACGTCATCGTTCAACCAGTATGTGGCCTATGAAGTGGGGAAAGGCGGATTCCTGGATGAGCACGTCAAGGTGATCCGCGCCACCTACAAGGAACGCCGCGATGTGATGCTCGAAATGATGGAGGAGATGTTCCCCGCCGGGGTATCGTGGACAAAACCGCAGGGCGGCATGTTCCTGTGGGGCATCCTGCCCGAAGACATGGACGCGGCGGATGTGCTCAAGCGCGCCATCGAGAAGAAGGTCGCTTTTGTGCCGGGTCAGGCATTCCACCCCGATGGCAGCGGGAAGAACACCATGCGCATCAACTTCTCGTACTCTGCTCCGGACACCATCCGCGAAGGGGTGACGCGCCTGGGAACGACGTTGAAGGAATTGATCAGCAAATCCTGAGTGTTTAAGGACACGGATTTCGCGTAGGGGCGACCCGATGGGTCGCCCCTACATATTTAACCCTCCACATACGGGACATACTCGGCGCGCGCGATGCCCTGCTTGATGGCGGTCTCCGCCACGGCGCGGGCGACCTCGCGATGCACACTTTTGTCGAGCGGGTTGGGCAGTAACTCACCGGCGGGGGTCATGCGCACCAGCACTTCCATCGCCGCGATCAGCATCTCGTGCGTGATGCGCGGCGCGTTCGCATCCACCGCGCCGCGGAAAATGCCGGGGAATCCCAGCACATTGTTCACAGACTTGCCGTCCGCCGCGAACGCAGCGCCGTACACCAGCGCCACATCGGGGTCGATCTCGGGATTGGGATTGGACAGGGCAAAAATGACCTGTCCCTTGCGGACCATCTCCGGCTTGATCAGGTTCGGCGAACCGGTCGTCGCGATGACAACATCACACTCCGCCATGATCTCCTTCAGGGTGGCCTGGCTTCCGCCCGCATTAATGAACCGTTCGACCGCCTCATCGTTCAGGTCCGCCCCGTACACTGGATTCCCCGTCAGCCCCATCAGCATCTTCCCGATGGCGTTCCCCGCCGCGCCCAGACCGATCTGACCGATCTTCACCTTGTGGATGTCCACATTGACGCGTTTCACGGCGGTCATCAACGCCGCAGTGCTGACCACCGCCGTGCCGTGCTGGTCATCGTGCATGACCGGGATGTCGAGCAGGGCTTGCAGTCTTTCCTCCACATCGAAACAACGCGGCGCGGAGATATCCTCCAGCTGGATCGCCGCGAAGGTCGGTGAGATGGCGGCAACGGCCTGCACGATCTCATCGGTATCCTTCGTATTCAAAAGGATCGGCATGCCCGACAACCCCACGAGCGTTTCCATCAACATGGCTTTGCCTTCCATGACCGGCATGCTCGCCAGCGGACCGATGTCGCCCAGTCCCAGCACCGCCGTACCGTCTGTGACGATGGCGACCATGTGACTGATGCTCGTATACAGCCGCGCCAGCGCCGGGTCGTCCGCGATCTTCAGGCAGACCTCCGCCACGCCGGGCGTGTAGACGCGGCGCAGTGTGGCGATGGAATCGATGGGGAAACGCGAACGGATGGCGATCTTCCCTTTTTGGTGCAGTTCGAGCACCTCGTCGCGGACGGCGAGCACGCGCGTGCCTTCGTTGGCGCGCATCGCCTCGATGACCTTGTCCATGTGTTCGGCATCTTCGGCGTAGACGGTGATATCGCGCACCACCGATTGGGCGGTCTCATTGACCAGCTCCATGGTGCCGATGCTTGCCCCCAGACCGGAGATGGCAGTCATCAGGCGCGCCAGTGTGCCTAACTTGTGTTCGTTGCGGACACGGACGGTCCGCATGATCTTGCGTTCCCATGCCATGGTTCACATCCTTTCAGTTGCTCGAGCCGCCGTCCTCGGCGGCGTACCCACAGGGATATACAGGACGCCGCCGAGAGCAGTAGATCATGTCATTGTCATTTCGACCCGCGA
Organism: uncultured Chloroflexia bacterium; assembly: GCA_963718215.1. Taxonomy (GTDB): domain Bacteria; phylum Chloroflexota; class Anaerolineae; order Anaerolineales; family Villigracilaceae; genus Defluviilinea. The sequence continues at coordinate 10,042 of CAVQYK010000020.1, read as the reverse complement.
AGCGGCGGAGAAATCTTTGGCCCTGTAATGAAGAAAGATTTCTACCCTACGGGCACAATGTCAGTCGCTGCGCTCCTTCGAAATGACAAGTCAATCAAAACCTACAAGGTTTTGATCACAGCATCCAATTCATCGAACGATTTGATCGTGCTGCAGTCGGCTTCGGGGAAGATCCCGTTCGGGTCGTAGAGCACAGGTTGAAGTCCCGCGCGACGCGAGCCGACCACGTCCGCGAAATAGTTGTCACCCACGTAGACCGTCTCCTGCGCGGACAAATTCGCACGGTCCAGCGCATGTTTGAAGACGCCGGGGTCGGGTTTGTAAATGTCAACCTCGCCCGCGGCGAGCGAAAAGTGGAAATATTCGTTCAGGTTATGGCTCGCCAGCACGTCGTGGAACGGTTTCTCGCGGTTCGAAATGACCGCAAGGATGTACCCCGCCCCCTTCAACGCAGGCAAAAGCCGCCGCACATCCTCGGGGACGATGCTCTCGGGCTTGTACATTTCGCCCATGTGCGCCGAGACCTGGGGCGCAAATTCCCTGGCCGAGACGGGCGACAGCCCGATGGCAACGAGGCGGCGCCGGCTGTATTCGATCCAGAAGTTGTCGGTGTCGGCTGAGTGCGCCAGCAGGTCGTCGCGCAGGTCGGCGGAGTTCGCCCAATACAGGTACTCCCAGCGCATGGCGCGGTGACGGGCTTCCTCGGTGAGGGAATGCCCCAGCGAAACGAGGTACTCGTCGAAGACCTGGCCCCCCTCCGGGACGCTGTGACGGAGCGTGCCGTCGAGGTCGAAGAATACTGGCTTTGATGGAATGGTTGGATGTCATGCGGGCTATGGTATAGCGTATGACATGCCCCGTCAAGGTGTATTCGATTTATTCGCGGCGGGGACTTCAGTCGTCATCCCCGCTTCGGCATCCGCCAAGGAAGGGATCGCTCCCCGGATACAGGATCACTTCGCATTGAAGACGGTACCCGTCCTTGTAGTCCACGTGGACCTCCCAGCCTTCATTGGAGACCTGGGAAGGTGTGGCATACAAGGCATACGGCACGCCGCTCCGTTCAGGGACACCCGCCACATCCACCAGCGGGTTCTGCTCCGCGGAAAGGTCCCGCAAAAAGCCGTGGATGAAACGGCTCGAACTCGATGCCGCGGCCTGGCGTCTTCAAAAAATATCCCAGCCCGCCCCCAAGCAGGGCTGCGAACAGGACCAGCCCCAGGATGCGCGCCGCCGCCCACTTCTCATGCAGGGCGCGCCCGTGACGTTCCACCAGCCTGCGCAGGAGATACGCCACCGGCAGGGTCATCACGGCAACGGGCACCAGGATAAAGACCAGCACGACGAACTTCATCCCCGTTCCCACCTGCGAAGAGAACAATGCAGTGACCAGTGTCAGCGCCGACGCCAACGCCGCGCCGCTGAGGAGTCCCTGCCAGGCTTCGTTCCACCAGCACGTCACTGCGCCGACCAGCGCCAGTCCCAGCCCGATCGAGGGCAGGCGCAAAAGAAATGCATCCCAGTTCACGCCCAGCGGCAGGTCGGGGTTCAGCCAGATGTCGATGAACGCAGCCACCAGCGACGAACGCCGCGCCGCCCAGTAAGTCCGTAGAAGGCGCCCACCAATGCCCGCCGCACCTTTGCCTGGCGCGAGTCGACGTCCACGCCCTCCATGTTGAGCCCGAAAATGGTCATATCACCTCTTTCGGCGCAATTTTCTCATATCTTTTGGCGTTCTTCCACCTGCGCGGGAGGGGTAGAATTGCGGAGAACATACGCAGAAGCAGAGCATCGCAGAAGCAGAGCATTTCGCAGAAGCAGAGCTCATTCACGGAAGCAGAGCATTTCGCAGAAGCAGAGCTTCTGCATTCCAGAAGGAGGAAGAGATGGGAAAACTGACAGGCAAGGTTGCGATCATCACGGGGGCGACATCGGGGATCGGCAAGGCGACGGCGTTCCTTTTTGCAGACGAAGGCGCGGACCTGGTCATCACGGGACGACGCGCGGAATTGGGGAAAGCCGTCGAAGCGGAGATCAGGCAGAAGGGAGTCCGATGCGTATTCGTCCAGGCGGATCATTCCCAAGCCGACGATTGTTCCCGCGTCCTCGAGCGGACTCTCGCCGAATACGGTCGCGTCGACATCCTGTTCAACAACGCCGGCATCGTGACCGGCGGGACAGCCGAAACGACGCCCGAGGAGGTCTGGCATGAGACGCTGGCGGTCAACGTGACGGGGGTCTGGCGCATGAGCAAACTGGTCATCCCGGTCATGAAGGCGCAGGGCGGGGGCGTGATCGTCAACAACGGCTCGGACTGGTCGGTGGTGGCGGGCAGGGACGCCTTCCCGTACGTGGTGAGCAAGGGCGCGGTGGGGCTGATGACCAAGGCGATGGCGCTCGATTTCGCGCGCGACAACATCCGCGTCAACGCGGTCTGCCCCGGCGATACGTTCGTGGACCGCTGGCTGGAGAAGGGCTACTTCGAGTACTCGGACCCGGTCAGTCTGGAGCAGGCGATCAAGGACTCGAGCGAGTACATCCCGATGGGACGCTTCGGCAAACCCGAAGAGATCGCCAGCGCGGTGCTGTTCCTGGCTTCGAGCGATTCGTCGTTCGTGACGGGGCATCTCCTGCTGGTGGATGGGGGGAATACGGCGCAGTGAGTCCCCCACCCCCCATATATGGGGGTATGGGAAGGCAAATTTTCCCTAAAACCTCACAAATAGATCATAAGCAAATCATAAGCAGATCATAAGCACATCCAAGCACATCTAAGCACCTGCCAGCGACTGAAAAACACCCCCCATATATGGACACGAGCATTTTGACTTTTTTGGAGGTATAGGCAGGCATTGGGTGAAACATGTGCTCCCAAATAGACCTTTGGGCGGGTGGTCTGAAGGTAAACTTGGAACTAAAATTGCGTATAATGGGAGGGAAACTAAAGATTTATTGATTTACACAATGGCTATTATCAAAACCGCACTATCACTTCATAACTGTAAACTCAAGGAGGTGTTGATATGAGTAATCTAGTAAGTTTCGGAATTATCAATCAAAGAGTACAAAAGATCTTCACCGAGTAATTTGTTGATAGTAAAGGATTGGCATTCGTTCGATTTTGTCTCAGAACTCTTTTTCGATTGAATGATGATGAGCTTGAAGAGGTAATCACTGATGGATCTATGGATGGGGATGTAGATGCAATATACATTTCAAACAGGGTTGTTCATATATTGACTTTCAAATATACCGATAATCAGGACCTATCAAAAAAGCACTACCCTGAACTGAGTTAGATCAGTAAGATTAACATTAGGCTTTTTGATCGGTGGAGATCTAGATAAAAAAACTATAAATGATGCCGTTTGGGAAAAATATCAAGAAATAATAAACTTATCATCAAGCGGCAGGATAGAATTTAAAAATTGATGTAATCTCAAATAAACTTCCTCCCATAAGGCATGCGAAACTCAAGCTGGAAAACACTTTGAAAAAATTCGGGATTATAGAAAAACCCATATATCTTGACCAGGAAGAATTGGTAAAGAGAATACTCGATAACAAAGCAGAGAAGGTGAACGGGCAAATTAGGTTCATAAATTCACAACACTTTGAAAAATCAGATGTAGATTTACGAACAGTAATTGGGGCAGTGTCAGCCACAGACTTAATTGAGGCCTGGACATAAATCAAACCGCGCCAGTTCGGACTTGAACAAGCGCGGCTGCTTCCGTAAGATAGAGGTTACCACACCGAAATCTACGGAGGCAGTCAAATGGTATCACAAGATAGTCTGCTCGTCCTGCTGGTTGGGTTGGTAGACTCATTCCGATGCCACCCGAACCCATGCAGCGAAAACGCGGTCGGTCGAAGACCTATCCGGACAAATTGTTTTTGAAGGCTCTGGTGATTATGATTGTTCGACAAGTACATACTCCTTCCGGCTTATTGGCGATACTGGCACAGCCAAGCACTGCGATGCAAGTGTTGCGCCAACAATTGACTTTGCCAGGCGGGCGGTTTGCCTGTCGGCGCACTTGGGAGCGTCGGCTGGCGGCTATTCCCGACGCACTTCCCGCTCAGATTGCCTGTTTGGGATGTTTTTTGCTGGAGCGCTTGGCCTTGTGGACCCAAGCCGCCTGCGCTGCTGCCATCGATAGCACCGTTTTCATTGCGCGCGGTGGCGTCTGGCATAAGAAGGATCGTGAAGCCAACCAGGTGCCGCACACTTCCATTGACACGGAAGCCCATTGGACCAAATCGGGCTGGCATGGCTGGGTCTATGGCTGGAAATTGCACTCATTGTAAGCGCCGCTTGCCATGTATGGCTTCCATTGGCAGCCGATGTCACCTCTGCCAACGTGGCAGATAATGAGCAAGCGCCAGCCTTGATCGAAAACCTGCCACCCGGAACACACTTCTTGTTGGGAGACCAGCACTACTATGATGAAGCCTTGTTCAACCTTGCGGCCAACAAGGAACCGTGCTGGTCACCTCGTACACCGGGAAGAATAATCCTTATCCCCACCATGATGCTGGGGTAGAAGTACGCAAAATTTTACACAAAACCCGCTCAATTGCGATCGAAAATTTCAATGAGCATTTCAAGGCGATTTTTGATGTGCATGGTTCTGTTCCAACGAAAGGTCGGGTTGCCACCCGGCGGTTTGTTCTGAGTGCTGTCTTTGTTTATCAGTTGGCCATTCTCTATTGTTTCTTGCAGAACCTGGACCTGCGTATTGGTCTCAAGGCTCTGCTCAAGGCTGCATAATATTTATGTCCAGTACTTTATTAAATTACATTGATAGCGGATCCCAAGAACAAAAAAGTGATTAACCAAAATGCTTTAATGAAAACGTCAGAAATTACAAGCCGAAACACAGGGTGAATATAGCCATAATTAAAGTCTGCTGTAGAGTTGAATAATTACCAGTTTTTTTAATTTTAACAATGGCATTACTATACTTTGCGAGAAAGTTGATTACACACCCAATTCGGTTTCACCGCTGGCAATACTAACAAACTTTCAGATTATAAATGGATGTCAAACATCACATTCACTATTTGAGGTTTAGAGCTTAAATGGAGAAGACTTAATCGGGAGAGCTGTTAAATCAGAGTATGTCAGGCAAAGATTGACGAAGCAGAAGACTCTATTAGCCAAAAAATAAGCGAATTATCTAATAATCAAATTCCTATTGGAAGCAGAGATCTTCATTCCAACGATAGTATTCAAAGGACGCTAGAAATAGAGTTCTACTAGGATATTATTACGAACGCAAACCAAACAAACATTCGGATAAGCCAACAGACATGGTGTTAAGCAACGAATTGCTGGGGCAGTTGTTTATGGCTTACCACCTTGATATGCCATCAGAAGCAAAAAACAATAAGGTGAAAGTATTCGGCGAACTAGACCATTTTATTTTTGATGAGAACATTATTAGTGCAGCAGAATTACTTCGTCTGTACAAGTTATATCTTCCATTGCTAAATCAAAAAGAGGAAATCCAAAACAAAAAACGCAGTAAAAAGCCTGTGGCTGAAAAAGATGCATTTATTTCCAGAGCGACATTTCATATTCTTAATGGTATCAAGTCTTCTTTTTGAAAAAGAGATAGACAACCTGGAATTGGAAGGTTTGTCTGCTAGCGAAAAACAAAAAGCAAAACAAGAGATTTATGACAAGAAAGGAGCTGAGTTTACAAAAAAAGCAATAAGTTTACTGATGAAGTTGTCAAGAAAGAAATGCGTACTCGGGGTAAAGACTATACACATGATAAATTCTTTAAAGAAGTGCCTACAAATAATATAGTTAAAACTCATGTCCTGAACAAAATCAGTCAAAAAAATGTGCCCCAATAGGACTTGAACCTAAACCCGCTAGGTTCCAAGTTCAAGTCCTAGAGATGGATTGATAGAGTAAAAAGCCCAGCCTACTCGCTGGGCTTTTCTTTCCCAAAAATGAGGCTTCAAGAATTTCAGGGTGAATCCATGCCCATATGTTGAAGATCAGGATGGGAACGCCCAAAACCATATAAGCATATGTCCCAAGACAATTGTCGCAATATAGTTCAGGGCGAAAGAAAAGCTTATCCATGAGCAAAGCGAGGGGGATCACTGCCAGGATGCCAAGCACGATGCGAAAGGTTTTCATGGGTCCACTATAGGTCAATATCCGTCCTCTAAAAGGGCAACATCATTGCGAAAGGTTTCGAGAGGAAACTGACTTACCTGCGTCAACCATGAGACATCCATGCCCGTAATGGGTTCCATTACCGTATCCACGGCGCGATTAAGCAAGCGGCGATAGCGGGGGATATTCACAGTGCGAGGGTCGGGAGGAGTTGGCAGGTCCCAGGCACGGGCGCGCGGGTTCCCTCGGTGTAGAGCAGGCGCACCGATTGCCCCGGTCGCAGGGTTTTACCCGCCCCTTGCAGTTGCCGCATGGCGAGCACCACAGGCGAAGGCGAGCGAAATTCCTCCAATGTACGGCTGACGGTCTGGTGCACGATCAACTTTTCCAGCGGGATACTACCGAGCGCAAGTTGGTTTGTCTGCCACGCACGAGTTTTCGTATCTCAGGCAAATACTCCACCAATCGGCTGGCATTAGGAGCCTTTGCCAGTATCTCGAAAATCTGCATCTGTGTTTCCCGAATGAACTCCGGGGTGTCGTGCCGGCGGGTTTCGATGCCGCGCATTTTGATCTCTCCATTCTGAAAGACGCCAAAATAACGGTTGGGAACGGCAATTCTTCTTATTCTGGCGGGAGGGCAAAAAGGCAATCCACTTGTACACCCCATCCAAGGCAATGGTTAAACCTGTGCGCGACTTGATCTCTTCGAGCAAAGGCTGAAAATCCGCCACCTGCCTGCAACCTGCCTTGTACACCCACTGCCATCCACGTATAAATGCAAGACCCTGAACCCCATGTCTTCGGCGGCTTCCTTGGCGCGCAGGGCTGCTTCCCGCCCGTAGGCGGTCACGGCTTCGTGCGCTTCGATCTTCCCGAAACGGGCATTCTTGTATCCGAGATAGCCAAAGCAGGTCACCAACAGCCACTTGTGCGCGGCGGCCTGTGCCTTGTAGTTCTTGTAACGGCAATCGTATTTGGATAGGGTGAGCAACTGGGACTTGAGATGGAACCTTTTTTCAAGCAAGGGGGCAAGTGTTTGAGGGATCAGTCCCAACTCATCGGGCTTCCCCATCCTTTCAAGTCCTGCACCAGATCAGAAGTCCGCTTGAACTTCCCCACTGTTTCAGGCGAAATATTGAACTGCACCATGAGGCTGGGATACATCGAGAAAAAGTCGACTTCCGCCACATCTTCATGCAGTCCGATGATCGGGTCATACACCGTCCCGCCCCTTCGTCCTCAAAGAGTTCCGAGGTCGTTCTTGGGGTCTTCCACTTGTTCTTTTGTAAGCGGCACAAGAATTCCGTTTTCCAATGCTTTGACGATCTGCATGGAAGAGATACCCGTGCCCGGTAACACCCGGGCGGCGGTTTGAATGGACAATGATGTCACCCGTGCCATTTCCAGCACGCCATCCAAACCATAATCGCCATACATCACGGTGTTGTGGATATCCAGATGCAAGCGCCCCGCCAGATGCACCTGTCCCCCGCGATAGATGACCTGGTTGTAGGCAAAGTAACTGCGTTCTTTTTTATAGTTGATCTGCCCGTGCAGGTCACGGTTGAAGGGTAACGGTTCCCCGCCTCCCTGCGGGAGTTTCAAGAGTAGAGGCAGGAGCCAGGTATCGCCGTGCGAGGTGATAATGAGATCGGGGTCGTCCGTTTTGAGAAGGTAGCGCAGGAACCCCAACAGGGAATTTCGTTTGTCCAGTTCGAGGCTCAGATTGTTCTTTTGAGAGCGGAGGATATCTTCTTTGGCTGGTATGGAATGGGTCTACATCCGGTTCAAGGTGAGAACCCGTAACGGCGGAGGTTCAGGGTCAATGTCCCAGCGGGAATCAAGCACGTCAATCTTATGAATGATATTCTTATCATCGGCAGTGACATGACAACGCGCCAGCGGGAACGTGCCGTAGACTGCCGCATGGCGAAGCGCCACATGCAGGTCGGCATCGTAAAAGGTCAGGTCGGGGAAAAGCCCCGTGAGTGTTTGTAATAATGGCGGGAGTGCGGATGGGGTGTCCAGGGTGGCAGATAATACCACTGTCCCACCCGTGAACAGGTCCCGCCGTTCGGTTCGGCGATCCTTGATATACAGCGGTTGTTTCTCAAGGAATTTCCACAGGTCGCGCAGGCGGTGGGAAGGCCCGGCAGCATAAAAGGTAACGGGGAAATCCTGAAACAGGCAACGCCGCTGACCGTCATCACAGACCAGCCAAAGGACAATCCCGCGCTCTGGATGGGAATAAATATCGAGTATCCAGCCTGTATATTCGTTCATTTCGAACCCGCCAACAGGGTTTGTATTTGCTCCCGCAGGCTTTCCACTTCCCGGCGCAGGCCCATCACTTCCTTGTGGTCTTCGATCTGCATGGCGAGCAGGAAGGTCTCGAATGGCAGGAGATGCCCCGCATACCCCGCAGCGGCGCGATGCCTGTATGCGGAAACGAACAGGTCATCGAAGACGATCTGGTCTTCCCTGCGCAAGGCACGGCGGAACCTGGCAAGGTTGGCTTCCTCCCTGTGCAAAATGTCGGTGACGGTGGGGGTGACGTTTCCCATCAGAACAACCCCATCTGCTCCACGGGCGGCGCGGATATTTCGTACTCTGAAACGCTTGAGGCAGAAGCCCGCAGACGCTCGTACAGGTAAAAATCATCGTGTGAAGACGGGGCATGGATCGTCACGGCCAGCCCCGCTCCCTGACTTAATCTCTGGAAGTGCCCCAACGACCTTTCCAAAAGGTATTTCCGCGCCCCCATTTTGACGTTCTCATCGTAGAAAGTGGAGAGAAAATCAAGGACGATGACAGGGGTATTCCCGGCGGGTGTCCTTTCCAATAGCTTTACCGTCTCATGGCAAATGAATGCCCGCTGGACTTTGATCCTGTCGATGATCTCCGCCCTTCCCCGTGCGGCGCGGGCGACAATGGAAGAGTTGAATTGCCTGCCGCAATCCAGCACGATCAAAGGGCTGTTCAGGGCGATGTGCGCCAGGGCAACGAGCAGGCGGTTTCGAGACTGTCTCTGGAGGACGAGCAGGTTCCATTTTTGGGGACGCAAATCCAGCAGATCGGTCATACCCCCAAGATTACCCCGTCTCAAATTCAAAAATACTATTCCTCAATAGTAATTTTGTTATAGTGATATTTTTATAGCAGCAGATATGGGTCCCAATTAGGTGTTATAAAACCGTGCTAATAGGGGGGATTATTCCTGAAATCGAAACCATAGAACATATGAAATAAATCCATCTTGCTGCGAAGATTTAGCTTGTTGTAAATGTGATTTAGATACGAGTTGACCGTTCCCACAGTAACCCCCATTTCGGCGGCAATTTCGTCGTTTCGCATGCGCTGGCAGACAAGATACACAACTTCCTCTGACGCGATGAAAGTTTGCCCCAGTTTTCAAGACGTCCAATTATATAGGCGTCCGTTGAACGGCGACCGCCAGCAGGAGTGTTTTCAGGTAAATCGTTTTCCTGGGCGGCTGGGTTTTCGTGTCTCGTAAGGCGTAAAATATGACCGTATACATAAAGAGTATTGGGTTGTCTGCTGTCGGTCCATCCGTGAAGAGTTCTTCTTTCGCGGCGTAGACATATCGTATAGAGTGCACGAAGAACGTGCGTTCTAAGTCAAGCCGGACAGAAAGATAACAATGGTCCCGTCAATTTCCACCATCTCCCGCATCTTATCACGTCCCTGAAGACAGCGGCATTGACCAACATAACTGTCAGGAAAAAGCCTTGCCAAAGAAAACCTTCCCAATCCAAGTGCAATCTCATTGTAGATGTAATAAGACTATAATACCCTTTAACAACTCTGTTAAGTCCGAAAACCTTGTCAAAAAGTAGACTCCTTGTGATAATCGTCACAACACAGGGAAACGCCGCAGTCG
>CAVQYK010000019.1:0-114839 GCA_963718215.1 uncultured Chloroflexia bacterium | reverse complement strand
GCTCTTGAACGTGAGTAGTTTGCCATGGTAGTTTGTTCAGATCCAGGTTGCCGCCGCTGAGAATAACCCCAAACTCGTAATCCCGTCAAATCGATCTTCCTTTCCCACAGCACACCAACCGCCACCGCCGCGGACGGTTCGATGACGATCTTGGCAGGTTTTTGATACGATTTTTATCGCATCAATAATTCCTCGTTCGCTCACTGTGACGATCTGCTCGACATTTTGCTGGATGATGGGGAAGGTCAGCGTGCCGAGCGATGTCAGCAGTCCGTCTGCGATGGTTTTCGGCTTCACCGATGGGATGATCTTTCCCTCCTTTATTGAGCGATACGCATCATCCGCCATTTCGGGTTCGGCGGCGATGACGCGGATGCCCGGTCTGGTTCCTTTCGCCGCGATGGACGTGCCGCTCGCAGAGTTCGCCGCCGCCGACGGTGGCAATGACCACATCCAGGTCTGGGATGAAATCAAGCAACTCGAGTGTCGCTGTGCCTTGTCCTGGGCCGATGACGTGTTCGTCGTTATACGGATGGACGACGGTCTCACCTGTCTCTCGCAGCCCGACCCCCTCCATCGTGGTCTTCCCTCGCCTCGAGCGTCGGCTCGCAAAACATGATGCTCCCGCCGAAACTCGCCACCGTGCCCTTTTTGACCTGCTGTGCTGTTGTTTGGCATGACGATATACGCAGGGATACCTCTCATCCACTCGCCAGCGCCAGCGCCTGCGTGTGATTCTCCCTGATGAATGTGTGACAACTCCGCGCGCGGCTTTCTCCTCGCTCAGCGAATAGACCGCGTTGCACGCGCCTCGGAACTTGAACGCCCCCACCTTTTGCATATTCTCACATTTGAGATACACCTGTGCGCCAACACGTTGATTTAGGCTTTCGTTGGTCAAGACAGGTGTCCGATGCGCAAACGGGAATGAATCCGTTCTGCGGCTTGCTGGATGTCGGTGAGTGTGACTGGCATGGTGGCTCCTCAATATCCTCTCTCTTAAAATTGACCTGATATTTCAACGGCTTGCCTTCGATGTAGCTGGAGGCGATAATTCTCAATGAATAGGCTTGTAATATCTTCCGGACAGCTTATTGCGGACGTGTGGAAGGTCAGGTACAGGTTGGGCGTTGTCCAGAACGGATGCTCCTTGGGGAGCGGTTCCTGCTCGGTGACGTCCAGGACTGCGCCCGCGATCTTTTCCTGTTCCAACGCCTCCACCAAAGCGGACTTGTCCACCGCATTCCCGCGCCCGACGTTGATTAGCACCGTGTGTGTATGGCAGGGCGTCGAGCAGGTTTTCATCCACGATCTTGTCAGTATCCTCTGTTCGCGGGAGAACCACGACGAGGTAATCCAAGCCTTGGGCGAACCTTTGGATCGCAGGAGCGTCGCCTGTGGCGCCGTGGCGACACTTGCTCCTCTACCTACGGCAAGCCGTCGGATTTCGATATTCGCAGGGTGGAAATACCTGTCCGACTCGTGGATATGTCCTGCTTTCCCGCGTACATCCCCAAACGATCATCCCGAAGTGTTTGGTGGTCCCTGCCAGGTGCGCACCGATGGAGCCGACGCCCAACAGACCGAGCCGCCCCCGTGCAGCGCAAAAAGCCCGATTCGAACCGGTCCCAATTTTTCGCCTGCTGGGCCGCGGAAACGCTCGAAAATTTTCTTCTTGTGCGCGCAGCATGTACCCGAACACATACTCGGACATCAACTCGCCGAGAATCCGCCTCCGGGCGTTGGTCAGGACGTAGTCGCGGCGTTGGGAGGAGTTACGAAAGGCTCCACTCCGGCATAGATGGATTGAGCCCACTTCAGGCGGGGGAGAAGCGGAAGCGCATCCCGCAACCCCGCGCGGCTCGCCGAGGACGATGTCACATTCCAGCAGTGTCGCTGACAATCTCCAGATTTGGCAGGTCTGCCTGCTGGATGAGTTTGGCGTATTTGTCTGCGTCGTTGGAAGGGATGGAGGAGTTTTGGCAAAGTCGCCATTATAGTGGAGAAATGGAAAAGAGCCGTACACGAGGCACGGCCTTCTTCCTCTTTGGAATTACACGGATTTCCAGCGCACCATCACCAAGCCGACGATGAAGAGCAGGACGCCCACCCGCCTGCCTCCGATGGCAACCAACAGGCTGGGGAGGTTGAAGCCGTGCCGCCTGGTGCGCCGAGAAGCTCATGATCTAACCCCCAAGGAACGCGCCGATGATGCCGACCACGATGTTGGCGATGGCGCCCATTTTCCTGTTCTTCCCCATGACGATACTTGCGATCCATCCAGCGAGAGCACCGAGATGATCCACTAGGATGAAGTTCATTTCTACCTCCGTAGGGAATTGGATATTCCGCCTGAAAGGATTTCCAGACAATTTGTATTGACAATAAAAGTATAGCACCGATTTTGGCTGGTTTGTTCGATAATAAATCGGAAATATGTGGGAAATTCATGCTTTTCTGGAATTTTTACATGTCTTTTCAGAGGTAAAATTGAAACACAGGAGGTCTTTCATGGACCCAGCCAGCGCGATGCTCTTGTTCGTTCTCTTTCAAGCCGCGGAAAAAGCGATCGGTTATGCAGGCGGGAAAATTGCCGATTCTATGACCAAGCCCATTTGGGAGGGATTGGAGGAGAAAAAGCCAAATGGATCAGCGGCAAAGGCGACACGACCAAACGCTGGCAGGCTTTTTCCGCAGGCGTTTGCCGAAGCCAAACAGCCGAAACTGGAGACGGAAGGTCGTCATCCTGAGATCGCCAAACGGGTTGTGGAAGTTTTGGACCAATTTGACGTGACCGACCCCTCCGACAAGGATTGGCTGAACGACCTGAGCACGCAATTGGAAAAAGCCTCGATGGTTTCGGAAAAACCCGACCAGTTCCTGCTGGTGGAACTGTTTTCCCGCGCTCTTTCTCGGAGCAAAACCCGCTGTTTCCCGTGCGGACTTGAGCGAAACGATCTCCGATTTCATCTCGTTATTTCAGGATGCCCTGTTTGCCCAGCCTGCCTATCAGGAACCGATGTTCAAGCGCGCCCAGTGGGAGAAATTGCGCAAGCCGCGCTACGACACGCGCAACGTTACCTCGCCCAGGTCATTGATTACAACGAAAATCTCTGATTTTGTGGGCATTCCTGAGCTAAAAGACCGCCAGGCATTGCGGATTGATGATGTTTTTATTTCTTTGCAGACGCAGGTTGATGAGATGGAGCATTCAAGACGGTTGGGTGAAGATTTATGACTTAACGGAGGCGATTGCACAGGAAGAAATAGATAAGAGAAATATCCGTGCTCGTTTAGGCGGAACAACTTGTCGAAAAGTAACCCGTCGTTTGTCAGTAAACCAGGCGTTGGGGTGAAAGTAATAAAATCGTCATCCTCGGCTACCCGGGTCTCCGGGAAAACGACCCTGCTCAAGCAACATCGTCCTTGCCTTTGCTGAAGGCAAAATGGACAAACTTGGTCTGAATGAAACTCTGCCTGCCGATCTTCATCCGTTTGTACGATTATGTTGCCAAGCGGGAAGCCTGTGGCAGGGATGGTTTCTCTTTTACGGATCACCTGAGCAAACATTGTACGGACAACCTGGCATCGGACCTGCCGCCCGATTTCTTCGAAGGCAGCGCTGCAAACGCGGCGAGTGCTGTGTTTGTTTGGATGGGCTGGAACTGAATTGGGCGCTGGCGGGACTGCGCCGGGAGATCACCCAGGCGGTTTCGGCTATGGCGAATTGTTACCCCCGTAACCGTTTCCTCGTCACATCGCGGATTGTCGGTTACGACGAAGCGCCCCTGGACCGCAGGGACTTCGACCATCATACCATCCAGCCGCTGGGCGATGAGGATATCAAGCTGTTTGTCGAGAAATGGTACAAGGCGCGCGAACATCACGCAGTCGCCCGCCGCGAACGGGCGGAGCATCTCATCAAGACCATTATGGGCGAATAGCGCATCAAATCGCTGGCATCCAATCCCCACATGTTGACCATCATCGCCCTCGTCCACCGCATCGAAGCGGAGTTACCGCACGAACGGGTAAAACTTTACGACAAGTGTGTGACCACCCTCGTGGAAACCTGGGACAAGGTGCGCGGCATCAAGACGACCCGCGCCGCAGGCTCCCGAAAAACTAGCCTATTGGATGCACAGCCAGCCCGTGAAAAAGGGTGGGCACCTGAGGCCGCGATGGGAATTTGCGCCTGCAATTGACCCAATTTCTGGTAGCCGATCCCAAACTGCAATCGGACGAGGAGCAGATCCAGCAAGAGGTGGAGAACTTCATCTCGTTGTTGAAAACCCGCAGTGGGTTGCTCGTGGAACGCGGCGAAGATGTCTACACCTTTTCGCACCTGACTTTTCAAGAATATCTCGCGGCGTGCGACATCGAGAAACGTTTTGCGCACAGTACGGAAGCCATCTGGAATGAAATTCAACCCAAATTCAGATGCGCATGGGCGCGAGGTGATTTGCTCCTGTTGGGTTCTTTGAACTGCTTCGAAGCGCATAATTCCATTTTGGTCAGGAATATTTATGAGAGTTCAGATATATATGAACTCGTGTTTCGCCGCCACTTGCTGCTCTGTGCCTGTGCGTTGCCGACCGGGGGAGGGGGATTTCGGGTTGCGTAATCAAATCGTGGATGCTCTGCTTGGCGTGCCAAACTCTCCAGATTCTTGGAAACGCTTGGAAGTTTTTGAATTACTAGCAGTTTGTCGGAGAAGAAACTGGTAGACTTGAAGAATGAGCCGAAAATTCAGGACACCCGATTACGAAGCCACGCTGAAAACACCGATTCTGCTGGGACAGGCCTACCGGTGGATCATCTGGCCCGCTTTGTAGTGGAGATTATCTCACAACTCGACTTGAGCAAGCTTTATGCTGGCTATAATAGAGGTGGCGAAGCGATTGCGCCAGAAGTGTTGTTAGGACTGCTCTTTTACGGATATGCCACAGGTACGTTTAGTTCACGCAAACTGGAAAAGGCGACCTACGAAAACTTGGGGTTTCGCTATGTCGGTGGTGGACTGCATCCGTATCACGATACGATTGCGAACTTTCGGACAACCTTTCTGGTCGAGTTGGAAGATTTGTTTGTGCAGATATTGATGTTGGCAAAGTTAGCAGGCAAGTTGGCGTTGGGGAATCTCAGTTTGGATGGGAGCAAGATTTATGCGGATGCCTCGAAGAGCCATGCAGTCAGTTATGGGCGGTTGATTTAATTAGAAGCAGAATTACGAGCGGAAGTTGGCGAGTTGCTGCAATTGGGTGAGCGAGCCGATCAAGGGGAAATCCAATTGCCCGAAGATTTGGTCGTGCCAGATGAGATCAGCTTGCGCCAGGAGCGTTTGGAAAATCTGGCACAAGCGAAAGCCGTGTTGGAAGCCAGAGCCCAAGAACGCTATGAAGCGGAGAAAGCGGAATATGACCGAAAAGTGCGAGAACGAGAAGCCAAAGCGCGCAAACATCGCAAGCGCTCGCGTGGGCGAGCGCCCAAACCGCCCGAAGCAGGTCCGAGCGAGAAAGACCAGTACAACTTCACAGATCCTGAGTTACGCATCATGAAAAACAGCACCAACGACGGCTTTGACCAGCACTACAATGTCCAGGCCGCTGTAGATCAAGACAGCTTGCTAATTGTCGCCACTTCTTTATCCAACCATCCCAATGATAAATGCGAAGCCGAGCCAACCTTGGAGCACTCTCGCCTCGTTTGGGTCAACCCGCTGCGGCTGCGTTGGATAATGGCTTTTTCAGCGAACACAATATCTTGGCTTTTGAACAACGCGGCATCGAACCCTATATTGCCACAGGACGCGAAGCCCATCGCATAGACTTGAATACTCTGCTTGGCAATACATTATCCGTACCGCCCGACGATGCGACACCGTTGGAAAAAATGGCATACAAACTTTCGACTGAAATTGGACAAGCCATTTACCGTTTACGAAAATGCACCGTGGAACCCGTGATTGGCATCATCAAAGAAATCCTGGGATTCCGCCAGTTTTCCTTGCGCGGCTTGAGAAAAGTGAGCGGTGAATGGTGTTTGGTTTGTCTGGCATTCAATCTCAAGCGATTGCATATCCTGATGACCACCTAAAGTGGGAGGCTATCGACAAAAACCACTGAAAAAACATCAATGGGCATGCGCATCCCCGTTTCTCTTGGCTCCCCATACCCATTTACGAGCAGAAGAAATTATCTCTCCGACAAACTGCTAGGCTCCCTTCAAAACGATCCACGGGCAGGTGCGGGGTTGCTGGCGCTGGCCGGGGATAAGAAAGTGGAGGGCTAGGGTACGTAGCGCTGCAGTGCGGGCGTTGGGGCAGTTGGGGCGTGCGGACGAAGCGGTATTGAAGGGGTTGCTGGCTCTGGCGGGGGATGAGAGGTGGCTGCTGACGTGCGTCGTGATGCGGCGGGGGCGTTGGGGCAGTTGGGGCGTGTGGACGAAGCGGGCAGGCTGTTGCTGGCGCTGGCGAAGGATGAGAAAGTGGCTGCTGGAGTGCGTAGCGCTGCAGTGCGGGCGTTGGGGCAGTTGGGGCGTGCGGATGAGTGGTCTTGAAGGGGTTGCTGGCGCTGGCCGGGGATGAGAAAGTGGATGCTGGAGTGCGTAGCGCTGCGGCGGGGGCATTGGGGCAGTTGGGGGGAGCGGATGAGTGGTCTTGAAGGGGTTGCTGGCGCTGGCGGGGGATGAGAAAGTGGATGCTGGAGTGCGTAGCGCTGCGGCGTGGGCATTGGGGCAGTTGGGGCGAGCGGACGAAGCGGTTTTGAGGGGTTGCTGGCGCTGGCGGGGGATGAGAAAGTGGCTACTTACGTGCGCAGCGATGCGGCGCAGGCATTGGGGCAGTTAGGGCGTGTGGACGAAGCGGGCAGGCTGTTGCTGGCGCTGGCGAGGATGAGAAGTGGAGGGCCACGTGCGTCTCGATGCAGCGGAGGCGTTGGGGAGTTGGGGCGAGCGGAACGAAGCGGTATTGAATGGGTTGCTGGCGCTGGCGGGAGATGAGAAGGTGGATGCTTACATGCGCAGAGATGCGGCGCAGGCGTTGGGGCAGTTAGGGCGTGTGGACGAAACGGGCAGGCTGTTGCTGGCGCTGGCCGGGGATGAGAAAGTGGATGCTGGAGTGCGTAGCGATGCGGCGCAGGCATTGGGGCAGTTGGGGCGAGCGGACGAAGCGGTTTTGAAGGGGTTGCTGGCGCTGGCGGGGGATGAGAAAGTGGCTGCTTTCGTGCGTCACGCTGCGGCGTGGGCATTGGGGCAGTTGGGGTGTGCGGACGAAGCGGGCAGGCTGTTGTTGGCACTGGCAGGGGATGAGAAGTGGAGGCTTTTATGCGTCGTGCTGCGGCGCAGGCGTTGGGGCAGTTGGGGCGTGCGGATGAAGCGGTATTGAAGGGGTTGCTGGCTCTGGCTGGGGATGAGAAGGTGGCTGCTGACGTGCGTAGCGCTGCGGCGGAGGCGTTGGGGCAGTTGGGGCGTGCGGATGAAGTGGTCTTGAAGGGGTTGCTGGCGCTGGCGAGGATGAGCAAGTGGCTGCTGGAGTGCGTAGCGCTGCGGCGGAGGCGTTGGGGCAGTTGGGGCGAGCGGATGAAGTGGTCTTGAAGGGGTTGCTGGCGCTGGCCGGGGATGAGAAAGTGGATGCTGGAGTGCGTTGCGTTCGCAGTGCGGGCGTTGGGGCAGTTGGGGCGAGCGGACGAAGCGGTTTTGAAGGGGTTGCTGGCGCTGGCGGGGGATGAGAAAGTGGATGCTGGAGTGCGTAGCGCTGCGGCGTGGGCATTGGGGCAGTCGGGGCGAGCGGACGAAGCGGTTTTGAAGGGGTTGCTGGCGCTGGCGGGGGATGAGAAAGTGGCTACTTACGTGCGCAGCGATGCGGCGCAGGCATTGGGGCAGTTAGGGCGTGTGGACGAGGCGGGTAGGTTCTTGCTGGCGCTGGTTGAGGATGAGAAAGCAGATGATGCAGTACAGATGAGGGCTTTTCTGGATCTGATTTAACTTTTGGGCTGAGTTATCTTTCCTGATCGTCGCCTCACGCTCGGGACCGACCCCGATCCATTTCACAGGGACGCCCCCCGCGATCTCGATCATCTTTACGTACGTTTTGGCGTTTGCCGGTAATTGCTCGAATGACCTTGCCTTGCTGATGTCCTCCTTCCAGCCAGGGACAGTTTGATAGACACACTCCACTCGATCCAAACCGTACGCATCCACATCCGAGTAACGGACGGCTTTTCCATCCAGTTTGTAATTGACGCAAACCTGAATTTCCTCCAGTCCGCTCAAGATGTCCAACTTGGTCAAGCAAATTTCGGTCACGCCGCTCAATTCAACCGCGGTACGGACCAGTTCCAGGTCCAGCCAGCCAACGCGGCGGATGCGTCCTGTTGTTGCGGCGACTTCTCCGAATTCTGGTACGCTTCGCTTGCTGTGTCGTGGATCTCTGTCGGCATCGGTCCCGCACCGACGCGCGTAGTGTAGGCCTTGGTCACGCCGATCACATTCGTGATGTAACGCGGCGGGATGCCGAGTCCAGCCGATGCGGCGGAGGGAATTGTCGTCGAAGCGGTCACGAAGGGATACGTCCCCCAGTCTGTGTCGAGGAACGTTCCCATCGCCTGTTCGAGCAGGAAGTTCTTGTTCGCCTTCAAGCCAGCCTGCACGATGTGGAACAACTCCTTGATGTACGGTTTCAGTTTCTCGTAATACCCGCGATAGGTCTCGCGCACTTCCTCGTACTTCAACGCTTCTCCGCCCAGCGCGACGATGATCTTGTTCTTCAATGCCACCTGCACCGACAACCGCTTCTCGAACGTGTCGCTCGCGAAATCCGACCAGCGGATGCCGTTGTATTTGACCTTGTCCGCAAAAACAGGGCCGATGCCGCGCCGTGTTGTCCCGGTCGCGCTTGCGCCCTTGGCTTCCTCGTACAACCCGTCCAGGATCTTGTGATACGGCATGATGACATGCGAACGCGGCGAGACCCACAGCCGCCCGTCCACGCCTACGCCTGCCTTGTTCAGCATCTCGATCTCTTCGATCAGCACCGACGGGTCCACGACCACGCCTCCGCCGATCAGTCCCGTTGTGTTCTGCGCAAAGATCCCTGACGGCACCAGGTGGATCTTGAACGTCCCGAACTCGTTGATGACCGTATGCCCAGCGTTGTTCCCGCCATTGAAGCGCGCCACGTAATCCGCGCGCTCCGCCAGAAAATCCACCGCCTTGCCCTTGCCCTCGTCGCCCCATTGCGAACCGATCACTGCTGTGACTGTCATAAGTTCTCCTCGTCCTGAGCGGAGCGAAGCGCAGACGAAGGGCGAAACCTCACTTGCGCTTCGTCTCCGTTATTACTCCGCTCAGCGTGCCGACAGAATTTGTGATTTGAACCGCGACTCCAAATACGAACTCTGGCGAGAGACTATTAATTCCCGCGCGTTTCCTCGTCCACATCCAGCGCTTCGACCCACCGCCGGTAACTTAATTCTATCCATCCGCCTACCCCTCGTCTGCGACTTGAGCGACTCTGTACGTGTCGTCTGCGTCCCGCCGCGCGCAGCATTGTCTGCGCCCCCTCGCTGACGACCTCCCATGATTTTAACTCTGATCTGATTTTCTCCTCGTCCTGATCCACGCGGCTCATCCCGCGTGTGACATTGTTCCACGCCAGCAGGGTGTGACCGAGCGCGACGCCGAAGGTGCGCCGCACGGTCGAGTGGACAGGTCACGTTGTAGGCGTGAAACAGAAGGTGGTGGAAGGCGAAGTCGGTTCGTCCACGATGCCGCAGAAGGTAAATCCGATCCATTTCGAGAACGCGGGAGGGCAATCGGGAATTCACCTGCGGCTCCTCACCCACTACATCCACAAACTATCTGTCTCACGCCTACAACGTGACCTGTCCGACTCGACCGTGCGGCGCACCTTCGGCGTCGCGCTCGGTCACACCCTGCTGGCGTGGAACAATGTCACGCGCGGGATGAGCCGCGTGGATGCGGACGAGGAGAAAATCAGATCAGAGTTTAACGTGCATTGGGAGGTCGTCAGCGAGGGGGCGCAGACCATCCTGCGCGCGGCGGGACGCAGCGACGCGTACGAGTCGCTCAAGTCGCAGACGAGGGGTAGGCAGATGGATGGAGTCGAGTTACCGGCGGTGGGTCGAAGCGCTGGATGTCGACGAGGAAACGCGCGGGAGATTGATGAGTTTCTCGCCAGAGTCGTATTTGGGAGTCGCGGTTCAAATCACAGATTCTGTCACGCGCTGAGCGGAGTAATAACGGAGACGAAGCGCAAGTTGCGTTTTCGCCCTTCGTCTGCGCTTCGCTCCGCTCAGGACGAGGAGAACTTATGACAGTCACAGCAGTGATCGGTTCGCAATGGGGCGACGAGGGCAAGGGCAAGGCGGTGGATTTTCTGGCGGAGCGCGCGGATTACGTGGCGCGCTTCAATGGCGGGAACAACGCTGGGCATACGGTCATCAACGAGTTCGGGACGTTCAAGATCCACCTGGTGCCGTCAGGGATCTTTGCGCAGAACACAACGGGACTGATCGGCGGAGGCGTGGTCGTGGACCCGTCGGTGCTGATCGAAGAGATCGAGATGCTGAACAAGGCAGGCGTAGGCGTGGACGGGCGGCTGTGGGTCTCGCCGTGTTCGCATGTCATCATGCCGTATCACAAGATCCTGGACGGGTTGTACGAGGAAGCCAAGGGCGCCGGCGCGACCGGGACAACGCGGCGCGGCATCGGCCCTGTTTTTGCGGACAAGGTCAGTTACAACGGCATCCGCTGGTCGGATTTCGCGAGCGACGCGTTCGAGAAGCGGTTGTCGGTGCAGGTGGCATTGAAGAACAAGATCATCGTCGCGCTGGGCGGAGAAGCGTTGAAGTACGAGGAAGTGCGCGAGACCTATCGCGGGTATTACGAGAAACTGAAACCGTACATCAAGGAGTTGTTCCACATCGTGCAGGCTGGCTTGAAGGCGAACAAGAACTTCCTGCTCGAACAGGCGATGGGAACGTTCCTCGACACGACTGGGGGACGTATCCCTTCGTGACCGCTTCGACGACGATTTCCTCCGCCGCATCGGCTGGACTCGGCATCCCGCCGCGTTACATCACGAATGTGATCGGCGTGACCAAGGCCTACACTACGCGCGTCGGTGCGGGACCGATGCCGACAGAGATCCACGACACAGCAAGCGAGGCCTACCAGAAATTCGGCGAAGTCGCGGCAACGACAGGACGCATCCGCCGCGTCGGTTGGCTGGACCTGGAACTGGTCCGCACCGCGGTTGAATTGAGCGGCGTGACCGAAATATGCCTGACCAAGTTGGACATCTTGAGTGGACTGGAGGAAATTCAGGTCTGCGTCAATTACAAACTGGATGGAAAAGCCATCCGTTACGCGGATGTGGATGCGTACGGTTTGGATCAAGTGGAGTGTATCTATCAAACCGTCCCCGGCTGGAAGGAGGACATCAGCAAGGCAAGGTCATTCGAGCAATTACCGGCAAACGCCAAAACGTATGTAAAGATGATCGAGATCGCGGGGGGCGTCCCTGTGAAATGGATCGGGGTCGGTCCAGAACGAGAGGCGACGATCAGGAAAGAATAACTCAGCCTAAAAGTTAAATCAGATACAG
The DNA here is from genome assembly GCA_963718215.1 of uncultured Chloroflexia bacterium. Lineage (GTDB taxonomy): Bacteria > Chloroflexota > Anaerolineae > Anaerolineales > Villigracilaceae > Defluviilinea. Next base: position 103,213 of record CAVQYK010000019.1, on the reverse strand, counting down.
AAAAGCCCTCATCTGTACTGCTTCATCTGTTTTCTCAGCCTCAACCAGCGCCAGCAAGAACCTGCCCGCCTCGTCCACACGCCCTAACTGCCCCAATGCCTGCGCCGCATCGCTGCGCACGTAAGTAGCCACTTTCTCATCCCCCGCCAGCGCCAGCAACCCCTTCAAAACCGCTTCGTCCGCTCGCCCCAACTGCCCCAATGCCCCCGCCGCAGCGCTACGCACTCCAGCATCCACTTTCTCATCCCCCGCCAGCGCCAGCAACCCCTTCAAAACCGCTTCGTCCGCTCGCCCCAACTGCCCCAACGCCCGCACTGCAGCGCGACGCACTCCAGCATCCACTTTCTCATCCCCGGCCAGCGCCAGCAACCCCTTCAAGACCACTTCATCCGCTCGCCCCAACTGCCCCAACGCCTCCGCCGCAGCGCTACGCACTCCAGCAGCCACTTTCTCATCCCTCGCCAGCGCCAGCAACCCCTTCAAGACCACTTCATCCGCACGCCCCAACTGCCCCAACGCCTCCGCCGCAGCGCTACGCACGTCAGCAGCCACCTTCTATCCCCAGCCAGAGCCAGCAACCCCTTCAATACCGCTTCGTCCGCACGCCCCAACTGCCCCAACGCCTGCGCCGCAGCACGACGCATGAAAGCCTCCACTTTCTCATCCCCTGCCAGTGCCAACAACAGCCTGCCCGCTTCGTCCGCACACCCCAACTGCCCCAATGCCCCCGCCGCAGCGTGACGCACGAAAGCAGCCACTTTCTCATCCCCCGCCAGCGCCAGCAACCCCTTCAAAACCGCTTCGTCCGCTCGCCCCAACTGCCCCAATGCCTGCGCCGCATCGCTACGCACTCCAGCATCCACTTTCTCATCCCCGGCCAGCGCCAGCAACAGCCTGCCCGTTTCGTCCACACGCCCTAACTGCCCCAACGCCTGCGCCGCATCTCTGCGCATGTAAGCATCCACCTTCTCATCTCCCGCCAGCGCCAGCAACCCATTCAATACCGCTTCGTCCGCTCGCCCCAACTGCCCCAACGCCCCCGCTGCATCGAGACGCACGTGAGCCTCCACTTTCTCATCCCTCGCCAGCGCCAGCAACAGCCTGCCCGCTTCGTCCACACGCCCTAACTGCCCCAATGCCTGCGCCGCATCGCTGCGCACGTAAGTAGCCACTTTCTCATCCCCCGCCAGCGCCAGCAACCCCTTCAAAACCGCTTCGTCCGCTCGCCCCAACTGCCCCAATGCCCCCGCCGCAGCGCTACGCACTCCAGCATCCACTTTCTCATCCCCCGCCAGCGCCAGCAACCCCTTCAAGACCACTTCATCCGCTCGCCCCAACTGCCCCAATGCCCCCGCCGCAGCGCTACGCACTCCAGCATCCACTTTCTCATCCCCGGCCAGCGCCAGCAACCCCTTCAAGACCACTTCATCCGCACGCCCCAACTGCCCCAACGCCCGCACTGCAGCGCTACGCACTCCAGCAGCCACTTTCTCATCCCTCGCCAGCGCCAGCAACAGCCTGCCCGCTTCGTCCACACGCCCCAACTGCCCCAACGCCCCCGCCGCATCACGACGCACGTCAGCAGCCACCTTCTCATCCCCAGCCAGAGCCAGCAACCCCTTCAATACCGCTTCGTCCGCACGCCCCAACTGCCCCAACGCCCGCACTGCAGCGCTACGTACCCTAGCCTCCACTTTCTTATCCCCGGCCAGCGCCAGCAACCCCGCACCTGCCCGTGGATCGTTTTGAAGGGAGCCTAGCAGTTTGTCGGAGAGATAATTTCTTCTGCACGTAAATGGGTATGGGGAGCCAAGAGAAACGGGGATGCGCATGCCCATTGATGTTTTTTCAGTGGTTTTTGTCGATAGCCTCCCACTTTAGGTGGTCATCAGGATATGCAATCGCTTGAGATTGAATGCCAGACAAACCAAACACCATTCACCGCTCACTTTTCTCAAGCCGCGCAAGGAAAACTGGCGAAATCCCAGGATTTCTTTGATGATGCCAATCACGGGTTCCACGGTGCATTTTCGTAAACGGTAAATGGCTTGTCCAATTTTAGTCTGAAAGTTTGTATGCCATTTTTTCCACGGTGTCGCATCGTCGGGCGGTACAGATAATGTCTTGCCAAGCAGAGTATTCAAGTCTATGTGATGGGCTTCGCGTCCTGTGGCAATATAGGGTTCGATGCCGTGTTGTTCAAATGCCAAGATATTGTGTTCGCTGAAAAAGCCATTATCCAACGCAGCCGCTACGGTTGTACCCAAACCAGGCGAGAGTGCCTCCAAGGTTGGCTCGGCTTCGCATTTATCATTGGGATGGTTGGATAAAGAAGTGGCGACAATTAGCAAGCTGTCTTGATCTACAGCGGCCTGAACATTGTAGTGCTGGTCAAAGCCGTCGTTGGTGCTGTTTTTCATGATGCGTGACTCAGGATCTGTGAAGTTGTACTGGTCTTTCTCGCGCGGACCTGCTTCGGGCGGTTTGGGCGCTCGCCCACGCGAGCGCTTGCGATCGCTTTGCGCGCTTTGGCTTCTCGTTCTCGCACTTTTCGGTCATATTCCGCTTTCTCCGCTTCATAGCGTTCTTGGGCTCTGGCTTCCAACACGGCTTTCGCCTTTGCCAGATTTTCCAAACGCTCCTTGCGCAAGCTAATCTCATCTTGCACGACCAAATCTTCGGGCAATTAGATTTCCCCTTGATCGGCTTGCTCACCCAATTGCAGCAACTCGCCAACTTCCGCTCGTAATTCTGCTTCTAATTGATTCAACCGCCGATAACTGACTGCATTGCTCTTCGAGGCATCCGCATGAATCTTGCTCCCATCCAAACTGAGATTCCCCAACGCCAACTTGCCTGCTAACTTTGCCAACATCAATATCTGCACAAACAAATCTTCCAACTCGACCAGAAAGGTTTTCCGAAAATTCGCAATCGTATCGTGATCCGGATGCAGTCCACCACCGACATAGCGAAACCCCAAGTTTTCGTAGGTCGCCTTTTCCAGTTTGCGTGAACTAAACGTACCTGTGGCATATCCGTAAAAGAGCAGTCCTAACAACACTTCTGGCGCAATCGCTTCGCCACCTCTGTCTGCATAGCCAGCATAAAGCTTGCTCAAGTCGAGTTGTGAGATAATCTCCACTACAAAGCGGGCCAGATGATCCACCGGTAAGGCCTCTCCCAGCAAATGGTGTTCTCAGCGTGGCTTCGTAATCGGGTGTCCTGAATTTTCGGCTCATTCTTCAAGTCTACCAGTTTCTTCTCCGACAAACTGCTAGTAATTCAAAAACTTCCAAGCGTTTCCAAGAATCTGGAGAGTTTGGCACGCCAAGCAGAGCATCCACGATTTGATTACGCAACCCGAAATCCACCTCCACCCGGTCGGCAAGCGCCCGGGCACAGAGCAGTAAGTGGCGGCGAAACACGGGTTCATATATATCTGAACTCTCATAAATATTCCTGACCAAAATGGAATTATGCGCTTCGAAGCGGTTCAAAGAACCCAACAGGAGCAAAATCACCTCGCGCCAGTGCGCATCATGCAATTTGGGTTGAATTTCATTCCAGATGGCTTCCGTACTGTGCGCAAAACGTTTCTCGATGTCGCACGCCGCGAGATATTCTTGAAAAGTCAGGTGCGAAAAGGTGTAGACATCTTCGCCGCGTTCCACGAGCAACCCACTGCGGGTTTTGACCAACGAGATGAAGTTGTCCACCTCTTGCTGGATCTGCTCCTCATCCAATTGCAGTTTGGGATCGGCTACCAGAAATTGGGTCAATTGCAGGCGCAGATTTCCCTCGCGCACCTCACGTGCCCGCCCTTTTTCGCCGGGCTGGCTGTGCATCCAATAGGCTAGTTTTTCGAGGAGCCTGCGGCGCAGGGTCGTCTTGATGCCGCGCACCTTGTCCCAGGTTTCCACGAGGGTGGTCACACACTTGTCGTAAAGTTTTACCCGTTCGTGCGGTAACTCCGCTTCGATGCGGTGGACGAGGGCGATGATGGTCAACATGAGGGGATTGGATGCCAGCGATTTGATGCGCTCCTCGCCCATAATGGTCTTGATGAGATGCTCCGCCCGTTCGCGGCGGGCGACTGCGTCATGTTCGCGCGCCTTGTACCATTTCTCGACAAACAGCTTGATATCCTCATCGCCCAGCGGCTGGATGGTATGATGGTCGAAGTCCCTGCGGTCCAGGGGCGCTTCGTCGTAACCGACGATCCGCGATGTGACGAGGAAACGGTTACGGGGGTAACGATTTGCCATAGCCGAAACCGCCTGGGTGATCTCCCGGCGCAGTCCCGCCGCGCCCAATTCGTCCAGCCCATCCAAACAAACACAGCACTCGCCGCGTTCCAGCGCTCCCTCGAAGAAATCGGGCGGCAGGTGCAATTGCAAGTTGTCCGTACAATGTTTGTTCAGGTAATCCGTAAAAGAGAAACCATCCCTGCCACAGGCTTCCCGCTTGGCGACATAGTCATACAGACGGATGAAGATCGGCAGGCGGGTCTCATTCAGACCGAGTTTGTCCACTTTGTTTTCGGCATAGGCAAGGACGATGTACTTGAGCAGGGTGGTTTTACCCGAACCCGGGTCGCCGAGGATGACGATTTTCTTGCTTTCGGTCAAGGCCTGGTTGACTGATAATCGGCGGGTTTATTTTTGATAGAATTTCGCCTCAACGAGCACTGATATTTCTCTTGCCTTCTGCTTGTGTATTTCGCCTCATTAACTCCTAAATTTCACCCAACCGTCTTGCATGCTCCATCTCATCAATCTGCGTCTGTAAAGAAATAAAAACATCCTCAATTTGCAATGCCTGGCGGTCTTTTAGCTCAGGGATGCCCACAAAATCCAGATTTTCGTTGTAATCTATGACTTGGGCAATATAGCGTTCGCGCGTGTCATAGCGCGGCTGGCGCAATTTCTCCCACTGGGCGCGCTTGAACATCGGTTCCTGATAGGCAGGCTGGGCAAACAGGGCATCCTGAAACAATGAGATGAAATCAGAGATCGTTTCGCTCAAGTCCGCGCGGGAAACCTGCGGGGTTTGCCCCGAGAGAGCGCGGGAAAACAGTTCCACCAGCAGGAACTGGTCGGGTTTTTCCGAAACCAGCGAGGCTTTTTCCAGTTGGGTGCTCAGGCCGTTCAGCCAATCCTTGTCGGAGGGGTCGGTCACATCGAATTGGTCCAGAACTCCCACAACCCGTTTGGCGATCTCAGGATGACGACCTTCCGTCTCCAGTTTCGCTCTGGCTTCGGCAAACGCCTGCGAAAAAGCCTGCCAGCGTTTGGTCGTGTCGCCTTTGCCGCTGATCCATTTGGCTTTTTCCTCCAATGCCTCCCAAATGGGCTTGGTCATCGAATGGCAATTTTCCCGCCTGCATAACCGATCGCTTTTTCTGCGGCTTGAAAGAGAACGAACAAGAGCATTGCGCTGGCTGGGTCCATGAAAGCCTCCTGTTTTTCAATTTTACCTCTGAAAAGACACGTAAAAATTCCAGAAAAGCATGAATTTCCCACATATTTCCGATTTATTATCGAACAAACCAGCCAAAATCGGTGCTATACTTTTATTGTCAATACAAATTGTCTGGAAATCCTTTCAGGCAAAATCCAAATTCACACGGAGGCAGAAATGAACTTCATCCTATGGATCATCTTCGGTGCGCTCGCAGGATGGATCGCGAGCATCATCATGGGGAAGAACAAGAGAATGGGCGCCATCGCCAACATCGTGGTCGGCATCGTCGGCGCGTTCATTGGTAACTGGATCATGAGCCTCTTCGGAGTGCCAATGGCGACCACCTTCAGCCTTAACAGCCTGCTGGTTGCCATCGGAGGCGCGGTCGTCCTGCTCTTCGTCGTCGGCTTGGTCATGCGCCGCTGAAAATCCGTGTAATTCCAGAGAAAGAGCCGTGCCTCGTGTACGGCTCTTTTCATTTCTCCACTATAATGGCGACCATGCCAAAACTCCTCATCCTTTCCAACGACGCAGACGAATACACCGACTCATCCAGCAGGCAGACCTGCCGGACCTGGAGATCGTCAGCGACCCTGCCGAATGTGACATCGTCCTCGGCGAGCCGCGCAGGATTCGGGATGCGCTTCCGCTTCTCCCCCGCCTAAGTGGATTCAATCCTTATTTGCCGGGGTGGAGCCTTTGGTTGACTCATCCCAACGCCGCGACTACGTCCTGACCAACGCCCGCGGCGTCTTCGGCGAGTTGATGTCCGAGTATCGTGTTCGGGTACCTGCTGGCGCACGAGAAGAAGATTTTCGAGCGTTTCCAGTCACAGCAGGCGAAAAAATGGGACCGTCTCGAATCGGCGGCTTCCTGCGCGGCAAAACACTCGGTCTGCTGGGCGTCGGCTCCATCGGAGCGCACCTGGCAGGGACCGCCAAACACTTCGGGATGATTGTCTGGGGGTATACGCGGGGAAGCGAGGCAAGTACACAAGTGGACAGGTATTTCCACCCTGCGAATATGGAATCCGACGGCTTGCCGTCGGTGCAGAGCAAGTGCCGCCAGGCGCCACGGCGACGCTCCTGCGATCCAAAGGTTCGCCCAAGGCTTGGATTACCTCGTCGTGGTCCTCCCGCGAACAAAAGATACCGACAGGATCGTGGATGCAAACCTGCTCGACGCCCTGCCATCGCACGCCGTTCTCATCAACGTCGGGCGCGGGAACGCGGTGGACGAGTCCGCTTTGGTGGAGGCGTTGGAGCAGGAAAAAATCGCGGGAGCAGTCCTGGACGTCACCGAGCAGGAACCGCTCCCCGAGGAGCATCCGTTCTGGACAACGCCCAACCTGTACCTGACCTTCCACACGTCCGCGATGAGCTATCCGGAAGATATTACAAGCCTATTCATTGAGAATTATCGCCTGTACATCGAAGGCAAGCCGCTGAAGTATCAGGTCGATTTTGAGAGAGGATATTGAGGAGCCACCATGCCAGTCACACTCACCGACATCCAGCAAGCCGCAGAACGGATTCGTCCGTTTGCGCATCGGACACCTGTCCTGACCAACGAAAGCCTGAATCAACGTGTTGGCGCACAGGTGTATCTCAAGTGCGAGAATATGCAAAAGGTGGGGGCGTTCAAGTTCCGAGGCGCGTGCAATGCGGTCTATTCGCTGAGCGACGAGAAAGCCGCGCGCGGAGTTGTCACACATTCGTCAGGGAATCACGCGCAGGCGCTGGCGCTGGCGGCGCGGATGAGAGGCATCCCTGCGTATATCGTCATGCCGAACAACGCGCCGCAGGTCAAAAAGGACGCGGTCGCAGGCTACGGCGGCAGGATCACGTTTTGCGAGCCGACGCTCGAGGCGAGGGAAAGCACGATGGAGAGGATCAGGCTCGAGACGGGCGCGACCGTCGTCCATCCGTATAACGACGAACGCGTCATCGCAGGACAAGGCACAGCGACGCTCGAATTGCTTGATTCCATCCCAGATCTGGATGTGGTCATCGCTCCCGTCGGCGGCGGCGGACTCTTGAGCGGCACGTCCATCGCGGCGAAAGGACTCAAGCCGGGCATCCGCGTCATCGCCGCCGAACCCGAAATGGCGGATGATGCGTATCGCTCAATAAAGGAGGGAAAGATCATCCCATCGGTGAAGCCGAAAACAATTGCCGACGGCTTGTTGACATCGCTCGGCACATTGACCTTCCCCATCATCCAGCAAAATGTCGAGCAGATCGTCACAGTGAGTGAACGAGGAATCATTGATGCAATGAAATTCGTCTGGGAACGCGCCAAGATCGTGATCGAACCGTCCGCGGCGGTGGCGGTTGGTGTGCTGTGGGAAAGGAAGATCGATTTGACGGGATTACGAGTTGGGGTTATTCTCAGCGGCGGCAACCTGGATCTGAACAAACTGCCGTGGCAAACCTGACTTTCAAGAGCAAATGAAATGGACGCCGATATTCCATTCCAAACCTTTCAAAAGGAACCAACATGAGTAAACGAAGACGACGCGCAGAGAAACAAACTGACATTCCCCAGATCGAATGGCTCAAGCACCGCACGGGTTACCCATCACCCGATGAACGGGAGAGAATCGTTCAATTGCGACAGGATCTCCTGATGGAACTTTTCTCACTCATGATGACAGGCGTCAAGCCTGACGACGCAAAAATTCACAGACTGGCAAGAAAATATAGCCCAGAAGAACTCGAACGGGCGACAAGGATCCTTGGAGAGGTGATCGATCTTCCAATACCCATCGCCGAAGATGCGAAAAGTTACCGCGAATATCGCCAACGGTATGCGCGTTTCGGCGCGGGTTTGAAGTTTTACACCGCAAAGGAGATCGACGAGTTACAAGCGGTTCATGTCAAGGCCATAAAAGAGCCAAGCGACCTCACTAAACCATCCGAAATCGATAACCTCCTGCTCTTTGGCTGGCGCGATTGGGAGGATATCACGCCTCCCGCCATCCCGATCCGAACCGATGATTTCCACTCGCCGCAACCCGCCTCCTATCCCGCGCCGGTCAATGAACTGCTCGAATGGGGGGAGGATTTGAACAGATCGCATGAATTCGCGAACGAAACAGACTACACGCTCTGGCGGAAACACATCCCCGCCCTGACGCGCATGGCGCTCGACCCCGGTCTGCTCAATGGTTGGCCCTCCGAAAAATCCAGCTGGGCGCCCTGGCATGCCATCCATGCGCTGGGCGAGTTGCAGGCATGGGAGTCTGCCCCTGCCCTGGCAAAACTTGCCGACCTCGAAAATGACTGGCTTTCCGATCATCTCCCGCATATCTGGGCGGATATGGGCATGGAAGTCGAACCTTTGCTTTGGATGATCATGGAAAATCCATCGGCGTCCGTGAAACAACGCGGGCTTGCCGCACAGAGTTTGTCCATGATGGCAGAAGATGACGATGCCATGGAAAACAAGGTCGTCAGAGGCTTCGAAAAAATTCTGGGAAATGCCAAAACCTTCGATCCCACTGTAAACGCGTATCTGATCCATTTCCTGAGAGAGATGGAGGCGGAGCAGGACGTTTGGGACGTCATCGAATCAGCCTTCAACGAGGAACGTGTGGACCTGGATATCATCACCCCTGAAGACCTGGAAGAAGACGACTATGACGAGGAAGAGTTTGATGACGATTTCGACGAGGAGTTCGATGAGGAAGAGGACGAAACAGATTAGATCAACACCACTTCCACGATCTCGCCAGCGCTCAAGCCTGTGGCATCGGGGTGGATGCGCAGAAGTCCATCCGCGCTTGCCAGCGTAAAGATCAGGTTGCTTTTGCCGAAAATCGGCTCGGCAGAATAATTTACGATTTCAGATTTTCGATTTTCGATTAGTCGAACTGGTATCCAGTCTTCTCTTCCAGCCTGTGAGGGAAGGTTGACGGTAAGTATTGCCTGAACCGTCGCCTTGGGTCTGGGGAGCGCGCCCAACAATTTTTCGATGACCGGCACGACGAATAAATATCCATTCACCAGCGCGCTGACGGGGTTGCCGGGCAGTCCGATCACGGCTTTGCCGTTGCACACGCCGAGGATGGTCGGTTTGCCGGGGCGGGTGTTGATGCCGTGCACGAGAACGCCCGGCTCGCCCAGCGAGCGGATGACGTCGGCGGTCATGTCGCGGGTGGAGGCGGATGAACCGGCCGTGATGATGACCACGTCACATTCGGACAGCGCCTTCGCCGCCGCTTCCTTCAACGCCTGAAACTGGTCGCTGACGATCCCATAACGGACCGCCACCCCTCCGCTTTTCTCGACCAACGCTCCGAGTGTGTACGAGTTGATGTCGCGGACTTGTCCCGGGACGCGGGGTTTGACTCGGGTCGATCACCTCGTCGCCGGTCGAGATCAACCCCACCTTCACCAATCTGGCTGCGCGCACGGACGTGATCCCCAGCGCCATCAAGCCGCCGATCTCCGCCGGGCGGACGCGGGTCCCTTTGGGGAGGACAAGTTGTCCCTGCGCCACGTCCTCGCCGATGCGGATGACGTTCTCGCCGTCGGCAACCGCGCGGGAGATTTCGATTTCGTCCGCAGGGGCGAGGTTATCTCGCCCGTTTCATTGCATCAGATTGGGCGGGGATGACCCCGCCCCTACAACCATTTGTGTGTATTCCAACATCACGACCGCGTCCGCGCCGGGGGGCAGCATGCCGCCGGTGTGGATCAGGGCGCATTGACCCGGTCCAATTTCGAAGGCAGGCGCGTCTCCCATGGGGACTTCGCCGATGAGGGTCAGGTAGGCGGGCAGGGAGTTGGAGGCGCCGTGGGTGTCACCCGCGCGGACGGCGTAGCCGTCCACGGTGGTGCGCTGGAAGTCGGGGAGAGGCTGAGGCGCGAGGATGTCTTCGGCGAGGATCCGATTCAAAGAGTGGATAACGTCTATTGGTTCAGAATCAGGTTTCGGCTTGGGAAGATGCGAGAGCATTAAGTCCCGCGCTTCGTCTGGAGGGAGGAGAGTCAGAAATTCGGGCATGGGGAGGTGTCAGGTGTCAAGTTCCAAGTTTCAGGTTAGCGAATCCAGAAGGTGAGGGCGAGGAAGTAGGCGGTGAGTCCGAAGACCGCGAGGGCGGTGGCGTGGAGGATGGTCCAGTTGGGAGGCAGTCCGAGGGCGATGTTGCGGAGTTGGATGATCTGGTAGACGGCGAAGGGAAACGTGAGGAAGGCAGGCCAGAGCACGGACAGGGGGAGTCCGAAGGGGAGCATGGCGAGGAAGAAGATGTAGGCAAAGACGACGAAGATGTGATGGAGCGGGACGACGCGTTCCCAGCCGAGGCGGGTGAGGAAGGTGACGCGCCGGTATTTTTGGTCCTGCGCGAAGGATTGGAAGTTTGTCACAAGGAAATAGGCAAAGGCGAGGAAGGTCAGCGGGATGGTGAGGGCGAGGAAACGGTGAGTGTCGCCCGATTGCAGGATGAACGCGATGGAGGGAATGACGTAGGCAAGATGGATGGCAAGGAGGAGTTCGCCAAAGCCGCGGTTTGACAGCCGAAAGGGAGGGATGGAATAGACGAGGATGATCGCAAGAGACAGTCCAAGAATGAGGAAAGAGGAGGGAGGAAGTTGATCGGTGGCAAATAATGCGTAGAAGATAAGAGCGAGCGAGGTCAGGGATGCCAGCGAGATGTAGAGCAGGTTGTTGCGCAGGATTTGCCGTTGCGAGCGGGTTTCGCCTTCTGCGAGCGGCTCGACGTCGAGGCGGAAGATCTCGGGCAGGAGGGACATGGTCAATTGGGCGAGGAGGACGCCCAACAGCCCAAGCCAGAAGGGACCGGCGCGGAAGGTCTCGCCGAGGTAGTCGGCAATGCTGGCGCCGAGGGAGTAGGTCAGCGCGGCGAGGAGGAGGTGGAGGGGGCGGATGAGTTTTAGCAATTTACGATTTCAGATTTACGATTTACGATTTTGGTTTGACGATTAATCGAGTATAACCTTATGAGATAAATGAAGTTAAATTGCCCAAGATAAACCATCATCGAATGGAAAATACATAAGCACCAAGGCCAGCTATCAAAATAGGAATTTGCAAACAATTACATAGGTGCTAGCGCAAATGAAAATGAAGATGAAATATTGGCACAACAAAACGAAACATATGAAATGCAATGAAACATTCATAATGCAATATAGAATTTGCTTCAAGTGAATCGATTCATAGACAAAGATGATTTTGGCAAACCAACACCGAACAGGTATCCAACGTCATCATAATTCCCATATCATTCTCAAAATAAATAGTTGAACACCTGTAAGATGATTAAAAATCCGTGAAACTTATATCGCCAAGCAATATTCTCAAACAATCAACCACAATCGAAATAATACTCGCCTTAAAGTTCCTAGAAATTTTAACATCAGAATAACCTGTTTTCATTTTTCACATCAGTGTTCTTATCAAGATACGTCTTCCAACCTCTCAACCGCCTGCGGGAGGTTCTTGCGTCCCAGCCCAACACGGAAGTGGTTGCCCGTGTCGTCGTACATCGTTCCGGGCAGGAGCAGGACGCCCGCTTCACGGACAACCTTATCACAAAATTCTTCGATGTCCCCGCGCAGGAGTTTGGGAAATCCCATCGAGCCTGCCTGCGGGCGGACCCATGAGAACAGGATCGACATGACGGGGAAGAAGTCGTCCATGACTGCGAGGTTGCTCTTAATGATACCAAGATTGCGTTCGGCGAGTACCTCCCTGTTGCGCATGGCAACTTCCGCGAGGAATTCGCTCGGGGCGGAGTTGCAGATCGTGGTGTAGTCCTTCAGCGACGCCATTTTTTCGTAGATTTTTCTGTTCTTCGTGGCGATCCATCCGATGCGGAGACCGGCGAGTCCGTAGGTTTTGGAGGTGACGCCCAACGAAACGGCGTGCTCGCCCATGTCACAGGCAGCGGGGAGACGCATACCCAGGATCGTACTCAGACTCGCGATAGACCTCGTCGAAGAACAGGAGCAGGTCGTTTTCCTGGGCGAATCGGTTCACCGAGTCGAAGTCCGCGCGAGACATGAGATACCCGGTCGGGTTGTGAGGCGTGTTGACGACGATGACCTTGGTGTTCGGGCGGACGAGGCGCTTGAGTTCGTCCAGATCCAGCGCCCAGTCGTTTTCCTCCCGCGCCAGCCAGGGACTGACGTCACAGCCGAGGCTTTTTGCCACCTCGCTCAGGGACTGGTAATGCGGCGCGTGGACGATGACGTGGTCGCCTGGTTTCAAGCACCGCAAGCATGAAGAGGAAGATGGCCTCCTCCGCGCCGGTGTGGACCAGTATCTGCTCAGGCTGGATGGTTTCGTAGATTTTGGCGATCTCTCTGCGCAGGGCGGGACTTCCCTGCGATTTGGTGTATCCGAGCCAGACGTTTTGAAATTTCTCCGCCGCGCCTGCTTCCGAGTGCAAGCAAGTCCGCGATGGACATGGCTTCGCAGTCCGAGGAGCAGAGCAGGTATTCGGTGGCGAATTCGTATTTGGCGAAGTAGCGTTCGAGTTTGAAGGGAGGAAGTTGCATAAATACTCTTTTGCCACAGAGACACGGAGACGCAGAGTTTTTTTTAATTCTCCGCGACTTTGAGTCTCAGTGGCTGATCTATTTCAAGACTTTCTTCATATCGCGGTAATGGATCTGGTTGTGCAGGTACAGCATCTTGATCATCTCGCGCAGGGTGGTCATGCCGAGGAAGGGATGGCGTCCCTGTTTTTCGAGGTCGGCTTCGTCCAGCGACAGGGTCCACGCGATCGAATCGGCGCGGATGGCTTTGTATTGTTCGAGCAGTTCCTGCGGGGATAGTTCTTTCGTCTTCTCCTGCTGGGAGGCGTTGTACCGGTCGATCGAGAAATCGTCCGAGGCGCCCTCGCCCGTCAGGCGGATGCGCTCGAAGAGTCTCACCAGTCCGCGCTCGGAGGTGACGAAGTGCGAGAGCACGTTGCGGATCGTCCATGTTTCGCCTTCGGTGTAGACCTCCGCCTCCCATTGGTCGTCGGTCAAGCCTGCGAAGAGGGCAAAGAATTTTTCACCTTCGGATTGAGTTTATCGGCAAGGTCGTTGAGTTCGGACATGGTTCTCTCCTCTAAAATACGGGCGGGAGGACCCCGCCCCTACACCAATGAATAACCCCCATCGACGACGATGGTTTGCCCGGTGACGTATTCATTCTTGAGTCAAAAATTCGAGGGCGGAGGTGATCTCCTCGGTTCTTGCTGGACGTTTGAGCGGAATCCGTCCGATCAGCCGCTCCCACTCCTCAGCAGGGACAATGTCCGATTGCAGGACAAAGCCCGGCGCGATGGCGTTGACGCGTATCTTCGGGGCGAGGGCGCGCGCGAGGATTTTGGTCAGCGATTCCAGCGCGGCTTTGCTGACCGTGTACGACGGGTAACGGCTCCATGCCTTCTGCGCGCCCACGTCCGTGATGTTGACGATGAGCCCGCCATCGGTCATTTTGGAGGCGCAGGCTTGGGCGAGGAGGAACGGCGCGCGCAGGTTCAGGTCGAGGGCGGTGTCCCAGTTTTCGAGGGTGAGCGCGTCCACGTTGCCGCCTGGCATGAAGGCGGCGGAGTTGACGAGGACATCAAGGTGTCCGATATTCGAGATCAGGGAATGGATTTCGGAGGGATCGGTCAGGTCGGCTTGGGCGAGGATAACGCGTCTCGAGAGCGATTCAATTTCCAGCTTGGTCTGAAGCGCTTCTTCAGACGAGGAATGGTAATGGAGGACGATGTCATATCCCTGACGCGCAAGGGTCAGGGCGAAGGCTTTCCCCAGTCTATGTGCAGCGCCGGTGACAAGGGCAAGAGGAGACATGTCCCCATTATATAATACCCACGGTCACAAATTGCGCCTTCTCCTTTCTAAAAAAGCGTAATTCCCTGGCACCGCCCGCCAGGGCAGGTGTGTGACCGAGTGCGGTATAAACGTATGGGCGGGTCCACCTGCAAAGAGCTGCAGGTACAAGTGAGACCCGCCCAAACTAGAGATTATTTGCGGAAGAAATTCGAGACGAAGAACCAGATGTTGGCGGGACGCTCCGCAAGGCGCCGCATGAAATAGGGATACCAGTGCGTGCCGAACGGAACATATACGCGGACGGGGTAGCCTTCCTTGACGAGTTGTTCCTGCAGTTCGCGGCGGATGCCGTAGAGCATCTGGAACTCGATGGCTTGCTTGGGCAGACCGACCTTTTCAGCATATCCTTTGCCGAAGACGATGCGCTTTTCGTCATGGGAGGCAATGGCAGGGATGGGCGGGATCCGTCCATCTTCGCTGAGGGTGTTGGCTTCCATCTTGAGCGCAGCATCGACCATGATCTTGGTCAGCAGGTCGTAGTTCGCGTCGACATCCGATTTTTTGGGATAGGCCTTGTCGGCTGGTTCCTTGTAAGCGCCCTTGACGAGGCGGAAGCGGGTCCCCAACTCGAGCAGGGATCGGGTGTCCGCTTCGGCGCGGTAGAGGTAGGACTGAACCGCCATGCCGACCGTCCGTGTGGTAAAGCCGCGCTCCAGCACGGCTTTGTAGATCGAGATCGTGACGTCGGTGTAAGGGGTGTCTTCGATGTCTATGCGGACAAAGTTGCCGTGTTTCTTCGCCTGATCGAGGATGCGCACCAGGTTCTGGCGGCAGATCTCCTCGTCCAGCCCCATGCCGATCTGGGTCAACTTGATCGAGACATTCGATTTAACCCCCGCCTTATCTATTTCATTCAAAATGGCTACGATGTCATCCGTAGCCTTGTCCGCCTCCTCAGCAGTGGAGGTATGCTCCCCCAAATGGTCGAGCGTGGCGTTGATGCCCTTGGCGTTCAACTCGCGGACCGCCCGAATCGCGTCTTCGGGCTTTTCCCCTGCAACGAACCTGGATGCCGCGCGCCAGGCAAATCCCCAGCTTGTGACCAGTTTTTGCGCCCAGGCGGCTTTGGAAAGGTAGATTAGAAATGAGCGTAGCATCGTCCCGTCCTGTAACAGTTAGATTTTTGGAATCAGCCAGCTTGCTGGCGCGGGAGCAAGTGTCGCCACGCGACGCTCCCGATTCCATATTCTTTAGCAAAAATATTCTAGCACAAACGTAAATTATGAGTGTTATACTTTTTCCGTTACTAAACTCACATTTCAAATATGTGAGGTCTGAGGTGAAAACTTGAGAAGTCGCAGTTCCGTACCTGTTTTACGCGGTATTTCCATCGCATTCCTGTCCATCGCCATCGTCATCACGATCGTGGCGTTGATCGGGTACAGCCGCACGAGAAACAACTACCCAAACGGCATGACCATTGGCGGCGTGAAGGTAGGAGGTGTGAATCCGCAGATCGCCTCCGAGCGCGTCCTGCAGGTGTATTCCTCCCCGATCGAGGTCCAATACGGGGATGCGATCATCCAGATCGACCCTTCGGTGGTCGGCTTCGAACTGGACATGGACAGCATGATCGCCGCCGCAGACCTTGCCCGCACGGGCGGTTCCTTCTGGGGGGGATTCTGGGACTACCTCTGGAACCGTGAACCTGACCCGGTCGAGATCCCCCTCAGCGCCTCGGTCACGGAAGAGAGGCTGGTCGCGTACCTTCAGAGCGAGATCTCCGCCCGCTACGATGAGCCGCCCACGCCTGCCCAACCGGTCCCCGGGAGCACAGCCTTCACAGCCGGCGAGCCTGGACGCGTACTTGATGTCCCGCGCGCGGTACGGTTGATCGAAGACACCCTGCGCTCGCCCAGTAACCGCACCGTGGCACTCTCCTATCAGCAGAGCGCCCCGGCCCGTCCTACCATCCAAAACCTGGAGATCCTGCTCCAGCAGAACATCCTCGTCGCAGAATTCGACGGCGTGATCGGCTTGTACCTGCTCGACCTGCAAAATGGACAGGAGATCCATTTCGCGATGGACAAGGGCGAACTTATTTCGGTCAACCCGGACGTGGCATTTACCTCCTCCAGTACGGTCAAGATCCCCATCATGGTGTCGTATTTCATCAAGAACGGTCCTGCCGCGCTGGACGAGACCTCCTCAAACCTGATCCTCGACATGATCCGCAAATCCGAGAATCCGCCCGCCGACCGCCTGATGAACTCACTTGACTCATTCCGCGGTCCGCTGATTGTGACCGATGACATGAAAAAACTCGGCCTTGAAAATACCTTTATCGCGGGGTTTTTCTGCAGCGCCGAGGCGCCCTGTCCGCTGTTGCAGAGGATCGATACTCCCGCCAACCAGCGCGTTGACGTCCTGACCGACCCCGATGTTTTCAACCAGACCACCGCATCCGATACCGGCATGCTGCTGGCGGACATTTATCAGTGCGCCGAATCCGGGGGCGGGGCGCTGATCGCGGCCTACCCGCAGACGATCACCAGGGAGATCTGTGAGCGTATGATCGACTTTTTGGCGGCAGACAAGATCGGGGTCCTGATCGAAGCGGGCGTTCCCGAAGGGACGCGCGTCGCCCACAAACACGGCTGGATCAGCGAACCGTCCTCCGGGGTCATCAAGAACATCAGCGATGCGGCGATCGTGTACACTCCCGGCGGCAACTACGTGCTGGCGGTCTATGCCTATCACCCCGTGCAAACCATCTGGGAGCCGGTCTCGACCATGTTCGCACAATTATCGCAAGCCGTTTATAACTTCTATAATCTGCCCACGCAATAAAGAGCGCAATTTGTGACCGTGACGGGTATAATCGAACCATGAGCGCGGCACTGGGACTTTACCGACTTCAACAAGTGGACAGCCAGATGGATGCGATTCAGGCCCGCCTGAAGACCATCCGTGAAACGCTCGAAAACGACCTGGAACTGCGCGCGGCGAAAGAAGCCTTGTCCGCCGCCGAAAACCTTCACAAGCAGGCCAGCACTGCCCTGAAACAAAGCGAAGCGGATGTCGAGAAGCAGAGCATCAAGATCGAACAGACCGAAGCGAGTCTGTATGGCGGGAAAGTGAAAAACCCCAAGGAACTGCAGGACCTGCAAATGGATGTGGCTTCCCTGAAAAAACATCTCGGAACACTGGAAGAACGCGAACTGGAAGCCATGCTTCATGCCGAAGAAGCCGAAAAAAGCCTGGAACTGGCAAAAGAAAAATTAGCAGCAGTCCAGTCGAATTTGAAGGATCAGAACCGCGATCTGGCAACTGAAAGCGACGCGCTGAACAAGCATCTGGAACGGCTCGAATCGGAGCGCCAGGCCGTCATCGGTGACATGAACGAGGCCTTTATCAAGATCTATGAAGGACTGCGCCGCCAGAAGCGGGGGATGGCGGTCACAACCGTAAGCGAGGACGCCTGCTCCGCCTGCGGCACGACTCTCACAGCCTCGCAGCAACAGGGCGCACGCACCGCCACACAACTGTATTACTGTCCCACCTGTGGAAGGATCATTTACTCAGGATAGGGTCGAGCAGACAACAAAGAGATGGAACTGGAACCCACCACACTCGCATTTGTCATTGGTTTTGTCCTCGGTGTCGTCATAACGATACTCGTGGGGCGTGCACGTCCATTGTTCAAACAGATCCGCGAGAATGCCAGTGAAAGACGCGCAGAGGCGCAGGTGCGCCGCACCAGCGGGCTGGAGGACAATCACCGCAGGCTCACTTTACGCCGCGCACAGGGGATGCATCTTGCCGCACAATTATTCGCCCTCGATGAGATCCTGCAGGAACCCAAACTGATCGCTCCGCCCGCCCAGGTGGAACCCGGCAGGGTGAGCTTTCATGATGACATTGTCTCCCTGACCCTGCCCTACATGCCCGATTGGCCTGAACTGGCGGCGATCTACCGCGCGCCGACCCTGAGTCTGACCGAAGCGGTCACAGGCGAGGCAAACGTGGTCATTGTCGGCGCGGCAGGGACGGGAAAAACCGTCGCACTGGCGCATCTCGCTTCGCTGGCGGCCAATTCCAAGGTCCAGTTGGAGGCGGGCAGGGATGCGGTGCCCTTCTTCTATCACGTTGCAGACTTGCAGATCCCGTTCGACGCGACCAAAGACCCGCTGACCGTTGTCATCAATGCCGCGGCGGAACGCGCTCCCGTATTCGACCTGCGCAGGCTTCCTGAATTTGTCAAACAATCCTTCACCAGCGGGACGGCCCTCCTGCTGGTCGACGGCTTCGACGAGGTCGACCCGGGCACCCAAAATGACGTTGTGGCATGGTTCAAGGCGCTCGGCGAAGCCTACCCGCGCGCCAGGATCGTCACCACGGGCACGGCAAATCAACTGAATGGCCTGATCGGGCTTGGTTTCCATCCGCTGGCGCTGATGGCTTGGGACGAGGCGCATCGTTTCCAATTTCATCCAGGGATGGGGCGAAGCGTGGACGCGTTCCATCCCGCAAACGGTTGGAGCCGTGGACCCGCTCCTGCTCAACGAGTGGCTGGACATGGACAACACGGGTCTGACTCCCTTCGAACTGACTCTCAAAGCCTGGAGCGCCTACGCCGGTGACAGTTTGGGCTCGCGCGTCCTGGACTTCATCGCCACCCACGTGCGCCGCGTCGCCCCGGCAGGGACGCCGGTCGCCGCGCTGGAACTGCTCGCCATGCAGGTGGTGATGACCACCCAGCCGATCTTCGACCCGCGCAAGGCGCGCGCCTGGGTCAAACAGTATGACATTGTCGAAGACCAGCCCCTGCAAGGCGCTGAGACCGTCACAACCACCGAAGACGGTGAACCGGTCCCGCTGACCGAGTCGCAGAAAATAAAGATCAAAAAATCCAGGGCTGGAGCCGCCGTTCCAACCTATGGCTTGCTCAGCAAAATGGTCGAAAGCGGACTGCTCGTCTCGCATCCGAACGAGAAGATGCGCTTCCTGCATCCGCTCTTCAACGGCTACCTTGCCGGTCAGGCGGTGGGCGATCCAACAACGCGGACACGACCCTGCTTGCCCAGCCCGAATGGAACGGCAAGGCGGTCACTCTCCACTATTTAGCCGCCCGCGGAGACGCCTCCGCGGTGGCAGACATCCTCCTCAAACAATCCGACCTGCCGCTCCACTACCCGACCTTCGTTGTGGCACGCTGGCTGCGCGATGCCCCCAAGGAAGTAAAATGGCGCGCGAAAGTATTCGCCAGCCTGCTGTCCATCCTCCAGGCGGAGGGACAACCCGTCACCCTGCGCGCGCAGGCGATGGCGGCATTTGTCGCAAGCGGGGACCCGGGCGCAGTGACCTTGTTCCGCCAGTTATTGAGTTCGCGTTCCTTTGAGGTCATTCCGCTTGCCGCATTGGGATGCGGCGCCCTGCGCGACCGCAAAGCCGTGCCCATGCTGGAGGAGGTCCTCCAGGCGCCTGTCGGCGCGGTCCGGCGGGCGGCGTGTCTTGCATTGGTCGCCATCGGCATGGATAAATCCATCGAAGCAGTTGCACGCGCCCTGCTCCAGGGAGACGACGAATTGCGCCAGGCCGCCGCACAGGCGCTGGCAAACGACCCTGCCGAGGGCTACGACATCCTGCGCGAAGGCTCCACGCTGGCCGACATCATGGTCCGCCGCGCAGTTGTCCACGGACTTGCCCGCGTCGAACAACCTTGGGCGCTCGAAATGCTCAAACGCCTGCAGGTGGACGACGACCAATGGGCGGTCCGCAACCTGGCGAACCAGTACGTGGAGGAGATCTCCATGCGCGACCCGCGCGTGCCGCGAAAACTCACCCCGCCGTCTGAAACGCCGTGGCTGATCGAATTTGCCGGCAAACAAGGCGTTGGCATCCCGCGCGGCGGTCCTGCCACCGATGTTTTGCTCAAAGCCCTAAGATACGGGAACACCGAAGAACGCCTCGCCGCCATCCCTTATCTCAAAAGCAATCCGAACGAAGGCATCATCGGCGCGCTCTACAATGGCGTCTACGGCGAAGACCCTGAAGTGAGCGAAGCCTCCTACCTGGCCATCCAGGAGATCGCCGCGGACGGAATGGCCGTCCCTCATCCCAATCAATTCGGTTTAGGCTGATATGCTCATCACAAACGCAATGCTCATCACCTGGGAAGCGGAGAACCGCGTTCTCGAAGACGGCGCCCTCCTCATCGAAAACGACCGCATCCTCGAGATCGACACTACCCAAAACCTCACCGCCAAATACCCGGACGAGGAAAAACTTGACGCGCGCGGGCAATACGTCATGCCCGGCAACATCTGCGCCCACACCCACTTCTACGGCGCCTACGCCCGCGGCATGGCGATCCCCGGACCCGCGCCCAAAGACTTCCCTGAGATCCTGCGCAAGTTGTGGTGGCCGCTTGATCGGTCGCTTGACGCGGAGAGCATCCGCTACTCCGTCCTGCCCTGCCTCGTGGACGCGATCAAACACGGCACCACGACCCTCTTCGACCATCACGCCTCCCCCAACGCCATCCACGGCTCGCTCGACATCATCGCCGAGGAGGTGGAACGAGCCGGTCTGCGCGCCGTCCTGTGCTACGAAGTGACCGACCGCGACGGCGAGGCAAAGATGAAGGCGGGGATCGAGGAAAACGTCCGTTTCCTCAACAGGATGAAAAGCCCGCTTCTCGCCGGGACCTTCGGCCTGCACGCCAGCCTGACGCTTTCCGACTCATCCCTGGCTTTGTGCCGCCAATCCGTGCCTGACGACGTCGGCTTCCACGTCCACACCGCCGAACACGAATCAGACGAGTACGACAGCCTGAACAAAACCGGCCTGCGCGTCATCGACCGCCTTCACAAACACGGCATTCTTGGACCCAAAACCATCACCGCCCACGGCGTCCACTTCGACGCGCGCGAGATCCAATTGCTCGTCGAAACCGGAACCTGGCTCTCCCACCAGCCGCGCTCGAACATGAATAACGGCGTCGGCGTGGCGCCCGTTGAATCGATGATGCGGGCAGGCATCAGGGTCTGTTTGGGGAACGACGGTTTCTCCAACGCCATGTGGGAGGAGTGGAAAGCCGCCTACCTCCTGCACAAGGTCCATCACCGTGACCCGCGCCGCATGGGCGGATACGACGTCCAGCAGATGGCAATTTACAACAACGCCGCGCTGGCAAACGTCTTCTTCCCGTCTGCAACGATAGGGCAACTCGTCCCGGGCGCGTTTGCGGATATTATTTTTGTAGACTATCACCCCAATACCCCATTGACCGCAGGCAACCTGCCGTGGCACATCGTCTTTGGCGTTCAGCAAAGCATGGTCACCACGACCATCGTCGCTGGCAAAGTCCTGATGAAAGACCGCGAACTGCTGACGCTGGACGAAAAGGAAATCGGCGCCAAAGCCCGCGAGATCGCCCCGAAGGTCTGGGAGCGGTATCAAGGTGAAGTTGCCAAGGTTGTATGAAGTCAGAGACCCTAAAGGTTTTTGAAACTTTTAGGGTCTAAAACGAGGAGAAATTCATGGAAGAAAAAGCACCCTTATTATTGACAATTGCCGTTCTCGGCGGCACAGGCAAAGAAGGCAAGGGACTTGCCTACCGCTGGGCAAAGGCGGGCTACAAAGTTGTGATCGGCTCCCGCATCCCCGAAAAAGCCGTGACCGCCGCATCCGAGATCATCGAACTGCTGGAGGGTTCCTCCTCCGTGGTCGGCGCTTCGAACCTCGAAGCCGCCTCACAAGCGGACATTGTCGTGTTATCCGTCCCATACGCCGCCCACCGTGACACGCTCGAAGGCGTGAAGGACGCGCTGAAAGGCAAACTGCTGATCGATGTCACTGTTCCGCTCGTGCCGCCCAAGGTGAACAAGGTACAGATGCCCGCCGCCGGTTCCGCCGCGCAGGAGGCAAAAGCCATTCTTGGCGACGATGTCCAGGTCGTTGCCGCGTTCCAGAACATCGCCTACGAGCACCTGATGACGGATGAAGACGTGGAATGCGACGTGCTGGTCACCGGTTCGAGTAAGGAGGCCCGCCTCGAGGCAATCACCCTCGTCGAAGCCGCCGGTTTTACGGGCTGGGACGCGGGTCCCATTGAGAATTCCGTGGTCGTGGAAGGCCTGACGAGCGTGCTGATCAACATCAACAAACAATACGGCTCCACCCATGCGGGGATCAAGATCACGGGTGCCCATAAAAAAGAATAAAGTGGCGCAACTCACACTCACCCCCCTACGGGACATCCCACTTATCCGCCAAGGCGACAACCTGGCGGATATTATTGTCAAATCCCTGAATGAGACGAACATCCAACTACAGGATGGTGACATTCTCGTCATTGCGCAGAAGATCGTCAGCAAAGCCGAAGGGCGGACGGTGAACCTGGCGACCGTCACGCCATCAGTACGCGCCATTAACCTAGCGGAGCAGATCCAGAAGGACGCCCGCGTCGTCGAACTCATCCTGCGGGAAAGCAATGAGGTCGTCCGCACACGGACGGGGACGATCATCGTCGAGCACAAACTTGGATTTCATCTGCGCCAACGCGGGGATCGACCACTCGAACGTTGCCGGTGAGGGAGATTCGGTCGAGGAGTGGATACTGCTCCTTCCGCAGGATCCAGACCTCTCGGCGGGAAGGATGCGGGATGAGATCCGATCCAGAACCGGGAAACAAGTCGGCATCCTGATCATCGACTCGCATGGGCGCGCCTGGCGCAATGGAACGGTCGGAGTGGCGATCGGGGTTGCGGGGCTTCCCGCCGTCCAGGACCTGCGCGGCGAACCGGACCTGTTCGGCTTCACATTGCGCATCACGCAGGTCGGCGTTGCCGACGAACTTGCCGCCGCCGCGTCGCTGGTCATGGGACAAGCCGCCGAAGGGACACCCGTTGTCCACGTGCGCGGGTTCCCGTATCTGCTTCGCGATGGCTCCCTGAAAGAACTTATCCGCCCGAAGGACCAGGACCTTTTCCGCTAACTTGGAACCTGAAACATGGAACTTGACACTTCATTCTGGCACGAACTGGGGAATTTGATCGTCACAAACAAGATCATCATTGACAGACCCAAAGGTGCGCTGCATCCGCGCTACCCCGCACTTATCTATCCGCTTGACTATGGCTATTTCGAGAACACCACCGCAGGCGATGGCGATGGTATAGATGTCTGGATGGGCTCGCTCGAATCAAAAACACTAACAGGAATCTTATGCACATTTGATAAGATAAAGCGCGACGCAGAGATCAAACTTCTGCTCGGCTGTACGCTGGAAGATGTCCGCGTAATCCAAAATTTCAACAGCGAGATGCTCACACTTTTCATTCCCAATCCACTGGTTAACCAATGAAATTCCCCGAAAAATTCCTCGACCTCCTCAAAGACGAAACCCGAGCCTATCTCTTCCTTGCGACCACCATGCCCGACGGTTCGCCGCAGGTTACCCCCATCTGGTTCAACACCGACGGCGAATACATCCTCATCAACACCAACGAAGGACGTGTGAAAGACAAAAACATGAAAGCCCGCCCCAGGGTGGCGATGGTCATTCAAGACCCGTCAACGCCCTATCGTTATCTTCAAGTCCGCGGGGAAGTTGCGGAGTACACCAGAGAAGGTGCGGATGAGCACATCAACCAGCTTTCGCTCAAATACGATAACAAACCCTTCAACCATCGCAAAGGACAAAAGCGGATCATCTTCAAGATCAAGCCGACCCACTTTGACCAGCACAACTGACCTTCACAACTTTCTGCGGACTCGCCGCTCGATCCGCCGCTTCAAACCGGACCCGGTGCCTGATTCGGTCATCCAGGACATTCTCACCACCGCGACATTCGCCCCCTCCGCGCACAACCGTCAGCCCTGGCGATTCTGCGTAGTGACAACTCCAGCCGTCAAGCAACAACTCGCGGACGCAATGTCCGTTGAGTTTGCCAGCACGACCTCGAATACGACGGACTCCCCCACGAAGAAATCAAAAAACGAACATCCCGCTCCCGCGAGCGGATCCTCGCCGCGCCTGTGTCATCATCCTCAACCTCGACATGAGCGAAATGGACGCCTACCCCGACAAAAAACGAAGGCGGGCGGAATTCAGGATGGCGATGCAATCTGTGGCAAGTGCGGGGCTTCAACTGCTTCTCGCCGCACACGCGGAAGGTCTCGGCGGGGTTTGGGTGTGTAGTCCGTTGTTTGTGCAGGAAACGATCCATAATGTTATGGAATTACCAAAAAACTGGGAACCGCAGGCGATGTTCTTTTTGGGTATCCGGACGAACTCCCAAAAATAAAACAGATGAAAGATTTGCAGAGCCTGGTAATAAAATATGACGGTGGACCGTAGACCGAGGACTGTATTCTCGAAGATGGAGTGCCAATGCCTTTCAAATTTGAGCAACTGAACGTTTGGAAAATGTCCCTCGACTATACCGATTCGATTTATGAATTGGCAGAAAAGTTACCAGAGAGCGAACGTTTCAATCTGAAATCGCAGACCATACGGGCAGCGACTTCTATTTCGCTAATATTGCCGAGGGGTCGACAGGCCAGAGTAATCCTGAACAAAGACGGTTTCTTGGCATGGCGATACGTTCATTGATTGAAACTGTTGCATGTCAAAGGCTCATATCTCGTCGGAATTACGTAAATGACCCATTATTTATGGAGAAATTAGACTTGCAGGCTCAGGAGCTTGCTAAACGGCTTCACGCATTCCGCAGGTCACTGTCAGACAAATCAATTAGCGAAGAACAATCTCCTTATGACACAGGCGAATTCTAATCCTACCGTCCACCATCCACCGTCCACTGTCCACAAGAAAATCGTTGCACTGGCGGGCGGGGTTGGCGGCGCAAAGCTCGCCCACGGACTCGCCCAGATCCTGCCTCCCGAAGATCTGACGGTCATCGTCAACACCGGCGATGACTTTGAGCATTATGGTCTATACATCTGTCCCGACCTGGATACGGTCTGTTATACGCTGGCAGGGTTGGCAAATGCAGAGACAGGCTGGGGACGTGCCGCCGAAACATGGAATGTCATTGAAAACGCCAAAAAACTCGGCGGTCCGGGCTGGTTCAACCTCGGCGACCAGGATTTGGGAACGCATCTCGAACGGACCCGCCGCTTGAAAGCAGGCGATTCTCTCAGCCGGATCACACAAGACTTTTGCAAGGCATGGGGCGTTGAACACACCGTCCTGCCGATGTCCGATCAGCCGGTGCGGACAATGGTGGAGACCGACGAGGGCGAACTGGCATTTCAGGAGTATTTTGTACACCGTCGGTGCGAGCCGAGAGTCAAAGGCTTCAGATTTGAGGGGGTCGATGTCGCTGAACCAGCCCCGGGGGCGCGTGAGGCGCTCCAGTCTGCGGACGCGGTGGTCATCTGCCCGTCGAATCCCTGGGTGAGTGTCGATCCCATACTTAAAGTTGTCAAGAAGAACGAGAAACCTGTCTACGCAATTTCCCCGATCATTGGAGGTCAGACGGTGAAGGGACCGGCGGCAAAGATGTACCGCGAACTTGGCATCGAGCCGTCTGCGCTGGCGGTTGCAAACCATTATCAAGGTTTGCTGAAAGGATTTGTCATTGACACCCTGGATGCGGAACTTAAGGAAAGTGTAAGGGGGTTGAACATGCGAGTATGCGTAACCAATACGCTCATGAAAAGTCATGATGATAGAATGCAACTGGCAATGGAAGTCCTGGACTTTATCAGAGAGGTTATATGACCATTTGGGCGATCGTACCGGTAAAGCCATTGCGCCGCGGGAAGTCGCGCCTGGCTGGGACACTATCCGAAGACGAACGGGCGGAATTGAACCAATCACTGTTGCAACACACCCTGAACACGCTCACAGACATCAAGGAACTGGAACAGGTGCTGGTCATCAGCCGCGACCCGCATGCCCTGACCATTGCACGCCAGCACGGGGCGCGCACGGTGCGCGAGGACGGCCAACCCGAGTTGAACACGGCGCTGACCCGCGCAACGGTCGTGGCGAAGGTGCATGCCACGCGCGGCGTTCTGATCCTGCCTGCCGACCTGCCTTTGATTTCGCGCGAGGATGTGCTAACATTGATCGAAAAGGCGGCCGACCCGCCGGTCGTAGTGATCGCCCCGGACAGGCATGGAAAGGGAACGAACGCGTTGCTTATTTCTCCTTCGGGGTTGATCGAGTACGATTTCGGCGAGAACTCCTTCCAAAGGCACTGCGAACTAGCCAGACGAGCAGGCGCACGGCTCGAGATCGTGGACCTGCCGTCCCTTGGACTGGACCTCGACCTGCCGGAAGACCTTGAGATCATCAGGGAGCTCGAAAAAAACATATTTTTCTAAATA
The DNA here is from genome assembly GCA_963718215.1 of uncultured Chloroflexia bacterium. Taxonomy (GTDB): domain Bacteria; phylum Chloroflexota; class Anaerolineae; order Anaerolineales; family Villigracilaceae; genus Defluviilinea. The sequence continues at coordinate 76,577 of CAVQYK010000019.1, read as the reverse complement.
AAGGAGAATGCCATGACCGAGCGGGTTGCTTTGTATTTGCAGGATTCGCACGACCTGAGAGACGGATTGGAATATGTAAGATACGCCGAGGAGAAAGGCTTCGAGGCAGTCTGGCAGGCGGAGTCACGGCTGGTGCGCGATGCCATTGTCCCGATGGCGGCGTACGCGGCGGTGACGAACAAGACTCAAGGTCGGCTCGGGCGTGATCAACAACTGGACCCGCAACATCGGTCTGTTAGCCGCCACCCTGCTGACGCTGGATGACCTGGCGCCGAACCGTATCATTTGCGGCATTGGCGCGTGGTGGGACCCGCTGGCAAAGAACGTGGGGATCGACAGAAGAAAGCCCCTGCTCGCCATGCGCGAGACAGTGGAAGTTCTACGGAAATTATTGAACATGGAGCGCGTCACCTTCCACGGGGAATTCCACCATGTGGACGGCATCGAACTGGATGTGGTGCATGGTCGCCGCGAGCCGCGCAATGTGCCGATCATGATCGGCGCGACGGGCGACAAGATGATGGAATTGACGGGCGAGATCGCAGACGGGGTTGTATTGAACTATTGTGTCGCCCCGGAATACAACGACAACGCCATGGAATTGCTCGAAAACGGATTGAAAAAGTCAGGCCGCAAGATGGAGGATTTCGACCGCCCGCAGTTGATCGTCTGCTCGGTGGATGAGGACCACGACAAAGCCATCGAATACACCAAGGAATTGCTCTGTCAATACCTTGCCCAACAGCCTCACATTGCGAAGGCGTCGAACGTGTCGGACGATGTGATCCACGAGATCCAGTCCACCTTGGGATGGCCCGCCACCAAGGAGCAGATCAACAAGGCGAAGCATCTCGTGCCGGATGACCTCGTCCACCGCATCACCGCCTCAGGGACGCCTGCCGAGGCGATAGCCAAAGTGGAGGAGTACAAGAAGCGCGGGTGCACCTGCCCCATCCTGTACCCTGTCGGCGGGAATTTCAAACTGCTGATTGATACGTTCGCGCAGGCTTAAACAGACAGGGTCGCGCCCCTACCCGTTGATTTTCCCCGATAAATAATCCAAAAGCATCTGCAAAGCCGCCTCAGCCGAGGCGGTTTTGTTCTGTTCGCGGTCGCCCTGGAAGTGGAACTTGCGCACCCACTCGCCATCCGGGGCAACCAGCCCGATCCAGGTGGTGCCCACAGGTTTGTCCAAGGTCCCGCCGCCCGGACCAGCTATCCCTGAGATCGAAACGGCGATGTCCACATCCAGCAGTTTTTTCACGCCGTGCGCCATCTCGAGGACAGTCTCACGGCTCACCGCGCCGAACGTGTTCAGCGTGTCCCAGGAAACGCCCAGCATGGCAACCTTCGCCTCGTAGGAGTAGGACACCGCCCCGCCCATGAAATAATCCGAGGAACCCGCGACATTCGTGATGCGATGCCCCGCCAGCCCGCCGGTGCAGGACTCTGCCAGCGCCAGCCGCAATTTGCGTTCGCTCAACAACCTTCCAATTTCGACTTCCAGGGGAATACTCAATGGGACCTCGCCTTTCGTTCAAGCCTGTGGATTATACCCGGCGCGTCCTCTTTAGGATTATAATTTTTGTCCATGGCTGATTGGACAGGAAAAACGCTGGGAAAAGTCCAAATCAATGACCTGATCGCCCGCGGGGGCATGGCAGAGATCTATTCGGGCATCCATGAAACCCACGGTCTTGTGGCGGTCAAAGTGATGCGCGGTCTGCTCGAACGTGATGAACACCAACTCACACGCTTCAAACGTGAAGCGGAGGTGATCGGTGAATTGCGTCACCCTTACATCGTCCGCATGCTGGATTTCACGATCGAGGAAGAAACCCCGTGCCTGATCATGGATTACATCCCCGGTCCGTCGCTGGCCACCTACATGAAAGAATATCACAACAAGAACCAGCGCATTCCGATCGCCGTCATCGCCCAGATCCTGCATTCCGTTGCCAGCGCGCTGGATTACGCCCACAGCCGGGGCATCGTACATCGTGACATCAAACCGGCGAACATCCTGCTCCGTTCCCCCACACAGGACATCACCCCGGAACAGCCATTGCCGTTGGATGTGGAGCCGATCCTTACGGACTTCGGCCTGGTCCGCCTCATCGATTCCACCCTGCACACGACAACGGGTTCCGTCTCCGGCACCCCAACCTATATGAGTCCCGAGCAGGCGCGCGGCGAAAACGTGGACAAACGCACCGACATCTACTCGCTGGGCATCGTGTTGTATGAGATGCTTGCAGGTCAGATCCCCTTTCAGGTGGACTCCACTTTCGGCATGTTGATGAAACACATCAATGAGGCGCCGCCGCCGATCAAGGATGTTTCCTCCGACCTGCAAGCCCTGCTGGACCGCGCCCTCGCCAAAGACCCGGACCTGCGCTTCACATCAGCAGGCGAAATGGCGAGTGAGTTCCTGTCCATTTTCAACGGTCAGACTGCCACACCGGCAACGATCCATATTGCGAAACTGGCGCGGAAACACGTTGAAGAGCTCAAGACACCGAAAAGCATCCCACCGGCACAACCATCTTCCCGTTTCCGTTGGTTCGGGATCGCGTGCGGACCTTGCGGTGTCCCTGCTTGGCTATTGTATCTTTCAATTCTTCAGCCCAGGACGGCAACCGATACCGCAAACCACTCCCGTGACTCAGATTCCGTGGGGAGATTGCGGTTTGGTGATTTTTCCAGCGTGCTGGACGAGATCCAGGTGACCCTCAACACCGCAAAACTGCCGGGGGACAGCCATCACTATGAAGCCTGGCTGGTCAGCGACGATGGCGCCACCACCCGCAAACTGGGACTTGTCACATTCAACGCGGCGGGCGTGGGACAGGTCACACTGCTTGACCCTGACCAGGGAAATTTTCTGGCAAACTTCGACAAGATCATCGTCTCGAAGGAACTGAACGGTACTGAAACAAGCACACCATCCGAGAATGTTGTTTACTCTTCCGTCTTTCCTCCGAACGCCTTGCTTCCCATCAGAAACCTGCTCGTTTCACACGAAAACACCCCACAGGAACTGGCTTTGATCCAGGGTCTCTGGTATTACAGCGGTTCCTATGTCAACATCTCCATCAACGGGTATGCTGTGCAGGGAGAGGAAGTTGTCGGGTTGAGGCAGGCTTTTGAAAACGGGAACGAGCCCACGGTCAGAAAAAGAACCGAGGAGATCATCAATCAGATATCCGGTTCATCCAGTGAACTGTATGGCGATCATGACGGCGACGGGAAAATCGACAATACTGCTGATGGTTTCGGGAGTTTTCCAAACGGCGATCGTCCCGGGTACCTGCAAGAGACACTGCTCCAGGTAAAACTGGCGGTGGAGGCGGCGGAACTCAACGCCCAACATCCGCACCAACGGGGAGAACATGCAAATCTGCATCCAGAACATGGACGGGCGCTTGAAGCGCATCCTTGAACTGGCTCTGCAACTAAGGGATACCCCTTTCGGCACTGAAATGGAGCCGCTCATTGCAGAACTCGAGGCGCTTGGCGGCACGCTGATACGAGGCACGGATGCCGACCAGGATGGTTTGGTCGAGCCGCTCCCCGGTGAGTGCGGCGCGGACTCGGCGTATGAGTTTGCTTACAACATGGCGGACATGCCGCTCCTGCCGGGGGAAAACAGGCTTCCGCCTTCAGGGAAATAAAAAAACTCCAGCGGCAAGGCTGGAGTTTTTTGAAGGTCTGAACGTTTACGGTACCAGATTCGGGTTAATCTGGTTGAATGTCTCACTGATGGCCGGCGCAAGCAAACTGAATAACCCAAACGCGACGCATGCGCAAAAACAGCCGAACGCCAAAACCGGGCAGGAAATAAGAGCCAGCCGCCTCGCCCCAGCCAAATCTATTCACCGATTTCACTGCCAGCAATTGCAGGTACATGGCGTAAAGCCCCAGCAGCAAACTCACCCCGCTGAAACAATACCCAACAACGCCCAATGTGGCGAATGGGGTAAGCAACGAGGAGACCAGTGAGAACGGAACCGATATGGCAGCGGTAACGTAGGCGAGTTGCGAGAAACTTCCCGTACCTTTGAACATCTTCGCCACCCATTGAATAATGCCGACAAAGATGGCAAAGAACAAGACAGCGAACGCGCCGGCAACCGGTGAGGTGCACAGGGCAATTCCCAGCGATCCCACCGCGCTGCGCGAAGCATCACCGAGCACGTCAGAAAGACCCGGCATTTGCGGCGCAAATCCCGCCAGCTGCAACAGCGCCTGCAAGATACCGCTGATGATGGCGGAAACGGTCCCGGCGAGGAACACCCAGGTGAATGCGCGGTTATTCGTCTGCGCGTCCGGGGATCCCGCCAGGACAGAGTAGTTTTGCTCGCTCGGTTTCGTAACCGCGTTCAGCCAGATGGAGAACCAGCCTGCAAACCCGGCAGGTTCTGAGGACATGGGGGCATTGTTCGTCTCGTTCATGAGTTCCTCCGAAAAAATGGTTTCGCCCATTATTGCACAAAACAGGGGGCTTTACAACTGCCAAAATGCACATGCAATGCAAACGTTATACATGCAGTACATAGTGCCGCCTGCACATTCAGATGGAAAATCAGCCAGACATTCATAATCTGTAAAATTTTGGGAAAAGACGAGACAAGCGGTAAAATTGTTTTCTATGGAAATCTCCGAGAAGATCCTGGGCATCCTTGCCACCCTGCCGACCAAACCCGGCTGTTATCTGATGAAGAACGCCGAGGAGAAGATCATCTATGTGGGCAAGGCGATCAACCTGAAGAACCGCGTCCGGTCGTACTTCCATGCGGATTCCAGCCACGATAACAAGACGCGCCGGCTCGTGCGCGAGATCGCGGACATCGAGTGGATCCTTGTCGGCTCGGAGCTCGAGGCGCTCATCCTCGAGATGAACCTGATCAAGAAGCACCGCCCCAAGTACAACGTCCGCCTCAAGGATGACAAACGCTACCCCTACATCAAGATCCATTGGAACGAACCCTTCCCAAAAGTGACCGTCACGCGGCAAATGACCGAGGACGGCGCCCGCTATTTCGGTCCGTACACTTCGGCTTGGGCGGTCTATCAGACGTTGGATGTCCTGCGGAAGGTCTTCCCCTATTTGACCTGTGACCGCGAGATCACAGGGATGGACAAGCGGGCGTGTCTTTACTATGACATCAAGCTGTGTACGGCGCCCTGTATCGGAGCCGTCATCCCAGGCCGGATACCGCCAAATGATCTCCGACCTGATGGATTTCCTCGGCGGACACAGCGAGGGCATCGTCCAGCGCATCGAAAAGGAGATGCTCAAGGCATCCGAGGAGATGCGCTTCGAAAAAGCTGCCGCATTGCGCGATCAACTCAAAGCAATACAAAATATCATCGAAAGGCAACGGATCGTCTTCGCGACGGATTACATCGATTCGGATGTACTGGCCATGGCTCGCAGCGATGGGGAAGCCTGCGTGCAGGTCTTCTTCATCCGCGGCGGCAAATTGATCGGACGCGACTACTTCATCCTCGAAGGCACGGAGGACGCGGCAGACACGGAAGTCATGGAACAGTTCATCACGCAGTTCTACACCGAAGCCGCCACAATCCCCGAACAGGTCATGCTCCCGCAGAAACTCGAGGAGGCAAGCATCATCGGTCAATGGCTTCGCTCGAGGCGCGGCGGCGAAAAGGTGGAATTTTTCGTGCCGAAAGAGGGACAGCCTCATGAACTTGTCCAAATGGCGGCTGAGAACGCCACCGAGACCCTGCAGGCCCTGCGCGCCCAATGGCAGGCGGATACGCACAAGCAGGAGACCGCACTGGCTGAACTACAGGAAGCATTGAACCTGGCGGAGCCGCCAAACCGCATCGAGTGTTACGACATCTCCAACACGCAAGGGACGGCCATTGTCGGTGCGATGGTCGTGTTCACGCAGGGTGTGCCCGATAAAAAGTTGTATCGAAGATTCAACATCGAGAGCGTGGTCGGTGCGCCGGATGATTTCGCGTCCATGGAGGAGATGCTCACGCGGAGATTTCGAAGGTGGAGGGCAAGCCAGGAAACGGAATCAGGTCCCGGGTCCAAACCGGACGCGTCGTTTTCCTTCCTGCCGGACCTCATCATCATCGACGGCGGCAAGGGACAGTTGGGGCGCGCAGTGCAAGTCCTTGAGAAATTCGAGTTGATGGACAAGGTGCCGGTGGTGGGTCTCGCGAAACAACAGGAGGAGATCTTCTTCCCGCACAGGTCAGAATCCCTGTTGTTGCCGCGTCATTCACAGGGACTGTATCTTGTCCAGCGCATCCGCGATGAGGCGCACCGTTACGGGATCACGGCGCACCGCAAAAAAAGGGAAAAGCTCGGCATGGCCTCCATATTGGATTCCATCCCCGGCATTGGTCCGTCACGCCGCAAGGCGCTCTTGAAACATTTTGGGTCTGTGGATAAGATTAGGGGCGCTTCCATCGAAGAACTCAAGGTGGTGGTGCCGGAAAACGCGGCGCACGCCATCAAGGCGCATCTGGAATGAGAACTGTCTGGACCGTTGACGACGACGAGGAAATGAACCACGCCATCGGGCTGATGCTAAAACTGCTCGACTGCGAAGTAACGGCTTTTCATAATGTCCGTTCCGCGGCGCAGATGTTCGCATCCAACAGAAGACCAGATCTGCTCATACTGGACATCAACATGCCGGAGGTGACGGGTCTCGATATGGTCGAGTTTTTGCGCCGCCGCCCTGACACAAAAGACCTGCCGATCGTGATGCTTTCCTCCGAAGCGGCAGATACGATGGTGGATAGGGCGATGGAACTGGGCGCAGACTCGTATATCATGAAGCCCGTGACCCTCGAGGAACTTGAAAAGGCAATGGCAACCGCCTTTCATAAACATTCGAATCAGTGAGAAAAAATGGCAAGTAAAAAATTCAAGAACAAGTACCAACCTAAATCAAAGGAAACCGATCCAACAGTCAGGTCTACAAGGATGATGCGGATCATCTTTCTCATACTGTCGATCATGATCGTATTGTCCATGGTTTTGGCGGCGACAGCGACTTTTTACTAGGTAGGGCAACAACCTGCAAGGAGAAACACCCAAGGTTGGGTGGTATTCCGCTGGGGTGATACCCCACAAGGGGGTGGTATAATCCCGGCCGCGCGGCGCAGTTTGCCGCGTTTTATTCTGGATATACACTGCAGGGGCGGAGTCCTTCGTCTGCGTTCAGGATGAACCCTGCCCTAACAAGAGGAAAGATATGCTCGATAAACTAAAAGGCATTGAAGACCGTTACGACCAACTCGGCAATGAACTGCTCGAGGTGGGCAACAATTATCAGCGCGCGGCTGAGATCAACAAGGAACGCGTGGACCTGGAGGAGATCGTCCAGAAGGCGCGCGAATACCGTCAGGCGATGAAAAGTATCGAGGAAGCCCGGGCAATTCTCGTGTCCGAGAAGGATGCGGACATTGATCGCTCTGGCGGAGGCGGATATTGAGGATCTCACGCCAAAGGTCGAGATCCTTGAAAAAGAGATCAAAGGCATGCTCGTTCCCAAGGACCCGCGCGATGACAAGAACGTCATCGTGGAAATCCGCGCGGGTACCGGCGGGGACGAAGCCGCGATATTTGCGGGGGACCTTTTCCGCATGTATTCGCGCTATGCGGATGAAAAAAGATGGAAGAGCGAGATCCTTTCCGAGAACGCGATCGGCGTGGGCGGTTACAAGGAAGTGATCTTCGAGATCCGCGGAAAGGGCGCCTACTCGAAACTCAAATATGAATCGGGGGTGCACCGTGTGCAACGCGTGCCTGCCACCGAATCACAGGGGCGTATCCACACATCCACCGCGACGGTTGCCGTACTGGCAGAAGTTGACGATGTTGAAGTTGAGATCCCCGAAAGTGACATTGAGATCGAGGTCTACCGATCCTCCGGCGCAGGCGGACAGAACGTACAAAAGAACTCAACGGCCGTGCGCCTGACACACAAGCCGACCGGCATGGTTGTCACCTGTCAGGACGAACGGTCACAACTGCAAAACAAATTGCGCGCACTGAGCATTTTGCGCGCCCGCCTGTACGAAATTGAAGTGGAAAAGCGCCGTGCCTCGATAGAATCTGACCGCCGCTCGCAGGTTGGGACAGGTGAGCGGTCCGAAAAGATCCGCACCTATAACTATCCACAAAACCGCGTCACCGATCACCGCGTGGGATTGTCCAATTACAACCTGCCCGCCGTAATGGACGGGGACATAGACGGGTTCATCGAGGAATTGTCCACACGTGATGAGGCGGAACGGCTCGCCACAAGCGGAGTGGAAGAATAATAGGTCATCACAGGGCGCACTTGTTGCGCTCTTTTTGTAGAGGAAACATGAACGACAATCCCGCCTTCGGCGCAGATCTGCAACCCTTCATGGGTATTCCGTCCTTCATGCGCCTGCCCGTGACCCGCGAGTTGAAGGACATTGACGTTGCCATCATGGGCGTGCCCTTCGACAGCGGCACATCCTATCGCGCGGGAACACGTTTCGGTCCGCGCAAGATACGCGAGGCTTCGTTGATGATCTGGGGGCACAACTCCACGCTCAATGTCACCCCGCTGAAAAAGCTCAAGGTCGTGGATTATGGAGATGTGTCTGTGATTCCCACCTCCATCGAGCACACGATGACCGCCATCACAAAGACCGCCGGCGAGGTCATCGAAACAGGGACGACACTCATCACGCTCGGCGGCGACCACTCCATTGCACTTCCGCTCCTGCGCGCACACGCAAAAAAACACGGACCGGTCTCCCTTGTCCACATTGACGCGCACATTGACACGTGGGAGGCGGAGTTCGAGGCGGTGCCATACAGCCACGGCACGCCCTTCCGCTATGCCCTGCAGGAGGGGTTGATCCGCAAAGGCGAATATATGCAGATCGGCATTCGCGGTCCCGTCAGCGGCGAGAACGATTATGAAGATGCGAAAGAGCTTGGCGCCCGCATCGTCACCATCCACGAAGTGATGGAAAGGGGGACCAGGGAAGTTCTCAAGGAAGTGCATGAACGCATGAAAGGTCCCGTCTATGTGACGGTTGACATCGACTCGGTTGACCCCGCTTACGCACCCGGCACCGGCACTCCCGAGGTCGGCGGACTGTCAAGTTATCAATTGCTCCAACTCGTGCGTGGACTTCACGGCTTGAACCTGATCGGCTTCGACCTCGTGGAAGTCTCACCGCCCTACGACCACGGCGACATCACCGCCATCCTTGCCTCGAACATCGCGTTCGAGTACCTGTCACTGCTGGCGATCAAGAACGGATGAAATGCCCCCGCTTCTTTCCGACATAACGACCCGTCTCGCCTCGATCAGCGACACCCCCGCCCTGGACGCGTCCGTTCTCATAGCGCACATCGTTGAAAAGCCGCGTACATGGGTTATGGCGCACCCCGAATTCACCCTGACAGCCGAACAACAAAAACAACTTGAAGAGGCGCTCGCCCGTCTGGAACATGATGACCCCTTCCCGTATGTTCTGGGACATTGGGAATTCTTCGGCTTGGAATTCGACATTACGCCGGACGTATTGATCCCCCGCCCCGAAACGGAATTGCTCGTCGAAAAAGGGATCGCATGGATGCAGCGATCAAAAGTCCGCAGAACGGTTGCCGATGTGGGAACGGGTTCGGGCATCATTGCCATTACAATCGCAGCGAACATCCCGGACGCCCGCATCCTCGCCACCGACATTTCGCCCGCCGCCTTGCAGGTTGCCCAAAACAACGCCCGCAAATTCCGCGTGGACGACCGCATCCGCTTCGTCGAATGTGACATCCTCCCGCCCCATCCAAAATCCCTGCCCACAGAAGAACACTTCGACCTGCTCTGCGCCAACCTCCCCTACATCCCCACTGAAACCCTGCACAGCCTGCCGGTCTACGGCCGCGAACCCACCCTCGCCCTCGACGGCGGTGCAGACGGTCTCGACCTCTTCCGAAGACTTATGAAGGTCGCACCCGAATGGATGGCTCCCAACAGCCTGATCCTGCTCGAGATCGAAGCCACCCTCGGCGTCCGGGCGCTCAACCTTGCCTGCGACATGTTCTCCCGCGCCGAGATCCATTTGCATCAGGACCTCACAGGTCGCGACCGCCTGCTGGAGATCATGCTTTGATCTGGGATTTACGATTCGCCTCCCTTTCAGGCCCTCAGCCTGCCTCACCCAACCGGCCCACTCTTCCCGAAACCGCCTCAAATCCACCTGGAAAACTCTTATTTTCCTTTCAGGTTTTGTTCAGGTTATATTAAAGCGCATGGATATAATAACAAGTGCATTCTCCTAACAAACCGCCAATGGCTCGGGCAAGCCAAAGGCGGTTTGGGTTCTTAAAACTAAAGCAGGGGCACAGCAAGGCGTCCTGCAGTCATAACCTGCAAACCGTTCCGCTGTGCCCCTACGGTTTAATTACGACAACGGCCACGTCGGCTGGACATCCATCTTCAGATCGGAGAGATGACCCAGCGCGTATCGGTAATATCCCGCCGCGGCGATCATGGCGGCGTTGTCTGTACAAAGCGAAAAAGCGGGGATATTGACCTTGAATTCATTTTGTGAGTGAAAGGCATTTCGCAGGGCGCGGTTGGCAGAGACGCCGCCCGCCACCAGAATTTCCTTTGCCCTGAATTCGCGTGCGGCTTGCATGGTCTTCTCGAACAGCGTCTCGACAACGGCCGCCTGGAAGGAAGCAGCAAGGTCTTCCACGGGAAGTATCCTGCTTTTCTTCTTCAAATCATTGACCTCGTACAAGACCGCGGTCTTCACCCCGCTGAACGAAAAATCGTACGGATTATCCAGGCGGGCACGCGGGAATTTGAAGCGTTTGGGGTTGCCGCCTTCCGCCGCTTTTTGTATCGAGGGTCCGCCGGGGTAGGGAAGGCCAAGGAGACGCGCCACTTTATCGAAGGCCTCGCCAGCCGCATCGTCCAGGGTGGAGCCGAGACGTTCATACGTCAGATGATCGGTCATGAGATTCAGTTCAGTGTGTCCGCCTGAGACGAGCAACGCCATCAAGGGGAATTGCGGTTCAGGCGGGAGCACTTTCGCCTGCGTTGTAGATCCATGAGGAGTAGATGTGTCCCTCGAGGTGATTCACGCCGACGATGGGCAATCCCGTGCCGAGGGCGAGTCCCTTTGCCATGTTCATCCCAACGACCAGCGAGCCAGCCAGACCGGGGCCGCGTGTGACCGCGATCGCGTCGATATCTTTGAGCGTGATGTTCGACTGGACCAGCGTCTGCTCGACGACGGGGATGATGCTCAGCACATGCTGGCGGGAGGCGACCTCGGGGTAGACACCGCCGAAGCGCGCGTGCATTTCCATTTGCGAGGCAACCGTGGATGCCAAAAGCGCGCGTCCGTTTTCGATGACGGCACAGGCAGTTTCATCACAGGAGGTTTCGATGGCAAGGATGCGGGCAGGAGGGAAGTATTGTCATTTCATAGATAGCTCGCATAGAAAAACTTTCAGGGTTGTTCAGGAAATCCTTCGTCAACTTGACGTGTTCAAGCTGATCATATTTTACTTCCTGAATCATGCCCGTTTGCGAAATTGCAAAATCTGCGCCTCAGGAAAAGCCAGAATGATGGGCGAATGTGTGGCAATGATGAACTGGGCATTTTCTTCGACCATCTGCTTCAAAACGGAGATAAAGGTCAATTGCCGCATTCGGGGAAAGCGCAGCTTCGGGTTCATCGAGGAGGTACAAACCATCTGGGACAAAGCGGGCCTGGAACAAGGTCAGGAAGGATTCGCCATGTGAGTAATTATCGAGGTCCTTGCCGTAGCGGTTCTGCATCGCCGCCAATTGACCTTGATACGCAGACCTCGCCAAATCTGCGGCATATTTCGAGCGCCCCTTATAGTCGCGGTCAACGTCGTTCAGGTCCTGTTCCAACTCTTCGCGCGTCTGCCGCATGGACTTGGCATACCCGAAGAAATCCTCGGCACGCAGGAAAAAGCCTTTACGCGTGCGCTTCGTCCATGCGAGACGAAAATACTGCGCCAGTTTGCGGATCGGCGCAAGAGTCTTGTCAGTCTTTACGCTCTCCGCGCCTACTGTGATCAATTCAACCGCGCAGGCGATCGCTTCCAGAATAGTGGATTTGCCCGAGCCGTTCTCACCCACAAGAAGGTGACCGGTGAGGTAAATTGGATCTCGCGAAGGATTTAACGATTTCCAGATTGAACGGAAACGTTTCCTTATCCTGCGAGTTGAATTCACGAACGGTAATGGATTGAGTAGATGAAGTCTATTACAGGCGAGATTAGCTTCGTCAGTCCTGTCGGGCTTCCTCGCAATGACAAGTTACTCTTTCTTCCACTTCTTCATCGGCAGGACAAAGTCATACGGGTACTCGGCAAGCGTCTCGATCTTCCCATCGGGACGCACCCACAACGTATCCTCGATGCGGAAACCCATGCCTTTTTCGGGGTAATACAGCCCCGGCTCGGACGTGACCACGACCCCAGCCGCAAGCCTCTGGTCGTCGCTCACCTGAAGCCCGCTAAACGGCCGTTCGTGGATGTTGAGTCCCACGCCATGACCCAGACTGTGGACATATCCTTCCTGCGGAGCCTTGGTATTGAGAGGCGTTTTGTGCCCTTTCGATTCGAAGTACTCGCAGGTCATGCGCTGATAATCCTTGAATGAGGCGTTCAGGTCAAAGTTATCCGTCAATTTATCAAAGATCTCTTTTACCTGATCGTACAGTTCCTGCGCTTCAGGTGTGGCATAGCCCAAACTCCAGGTTCGCGTGAAGTCGTAATAATATCCGCCCCCCGCCTCGGCAGGATAGATGTCAAAGACGATGGTCTTGCCAAGTTGCATCAGGTCACTGGGATTGCCTGACGAGTGCGGCACACCCGCGTCGCGCCCGATGGCAAAGATGAAACCAGACGGAAGTTCCGCGCCGCGCTCCGAGACCCACAGCCTAATCCTCGAGTGGACATCGCCCACGGTCAGCGGCGTACCATCTTCCTTCATCAAAACTTCATCTTCGCGCACATCGCACGAGGTGAGATAGTCCCTGACCAGACCCACCACCTCGGTCGTGATCCTTCCCATTTTGCGGATGCGTTCCACCTCACCTTGATCCTTCGCCTCCATGGCTTTCATAAATATGGAACCATCGCGCCGCTCACCGACAAATTCGATCTCGGGCATCAGTTTTTGGGTGTGGGTCAACAGTCCAAATGTCGCACCGACATCGTAGGTCCCGTACACTCCCACCCGCCCTGAAGCAATGCCTGCGTCCTTGAACATCAACTCCATACGCATGGCGCCCGCCAGGTCGGCATCCTTGTTCGCCTGTTTGAGCAGTTCGTCATAATCGTATTTGCTGTAGGGGATCAGTCTCAAACCGCTCTTCGCGGCTTCGTCGCGTTCCATGTCACCATGGAACAGGACAGCCTCCTCCCCGCGTTTTTTGATCAACACGGCATGGCTCACATGCCCGCCACCTGTAAGATAGTACATCGGCGGGTTATGTTCGGCGTTGCCAAAAACGATCAACGCATCGAGATTACTGGCTTGCATGATGGCATCGATATCAGATTTCATGGGTTCTCCAATCGTGGATGATCAAATCTGACCTTCGGACAAAAGTTCGGACATTTCTTTTTTGGCCACAATTAACAGATTTGCACTGATTTTCCTTGATTCTCCGTGAATTGTGAAATCCGTGGCTAAAAGCCTGTTGTCCGAACTCCTGTCTGAACTTCGGTCAAATCTCTTGCAGGTTGTTCAACATCGCAAATTCCCTGGCCCGTTCTTCGTGTTCGAAGGTCAGGGTAAGGGTCTTTTTATCGCTTGTCACCTGGGCGCGCAGTCCGGGCACATCGTGAAAATCACGGAGCACTGACACCAGGGTCAGCGGACGGTCGGTAAGAAGTCTTCCGAAGTAAGGGATCGTCAGGACTCTCAGAATGATCTCAACGAGCGTCGCCCCGCCGATCCCGCCCAGCAAAGCTCCCGCCCCGGCAAGCACATAGACCGCCTCGCCAGTCTGGCGCCAATCCATGCCGAAAAATTGCCACAGGGAGAGATTGGGCAGGACAAAGAACCACAAGACCAGGAACATCACGCCCCCCAACACCAACGCGACGATGGTGAAAGGAAGCAGGGAAAACCACTCAAGGCGGTTCTCCAGTGTGATGCAGTCATTGCACAGCGGCGGCGCAAGGTCGAACGTCTTGCTCGACTTCTCATTCAAGGTAAAAGAGATCCGCCGCGTGCCGGTCCCGGGCTTCCCGCAGTGCAGGCAGGTATCAGGGAAGACCACCTTGGGCGGTTTCTAGGGTTTGGGATCGGAACGGTCAATGTGTAAGCCACAGTTGCCTCAACTTCTAAGAATGGAGCGACTTTCGCAACACAGCCAGCAAAGTATCCTCCTGCCCAGGCAGGACGGTGCGCGGGTCGAGCAAAACTCTGTCGTTCTCTGTCCTTGCAATGACCGGCGGATTCGCCTCTCGCAGTTTTTTCAGGAATTTATCGGGCGACTTGACACTCAACGCCAACACAAACGTGGGCATGGACTCTTCCGGCAGACTCCCCCCGCCCACCGTGGATTCGGACTTAATCACCTCGCCCTGCCCCAACGCATCCCGCCACGCCTCAGCCCTGACCTTGACCTGCCCGGGCGTCATGGACATCATCCTCACGATCGGGATTTCGCGCTCCGCCTCATCCTTGAGATAGTGCGTCAGCGTGGCAGTGATGCCTGCCAGACAAGTTTTGTCCGCTCTCACAGCCCGTGCCAGCGGATGTTTCTTGATCTTATCGATCAAATCCTTCCTGCCGACGATGAGTCCCGCCTGCGGACCGCCGAGCAGTTTATCGCCTGAGAACAAAACCAGGTCCGCGCCCGCCGCAAGGGACTCTTGCACGGTCGGTTCGTGGGCGAGACCGTATTTGGCGGTATCGATCAACGCACCGGAGCCGAGATCATCCACAACGATGACATTCGCTTTGTGAGCAACGTCCACGATGGATTTGAGGTCAGGTTCTTCGGTAAAGCCCACGATCTTGAAGTTACTGCGATGCGCGCGCATCACCAGTGCCGCGTCCGCCAGTTCGTCTTCGTAGTCGGACAATTTCACCTTGTTGGTCGTCCCCACCTCGACCAGTTTCGCACCGGATTGCTTCATCACATCCGGGACGCGGAAGCCGCCGCCGATCTCGACCAGTTGCGAGCGGGGGATAACCACGCGCTTCCTGTTCGCCAGTGCGGACAAGGTCAGCAAGACCGCCGAGGCACAATTGTTGACCACCAGCGCGGCTTCGACACCCAGTAGTTTCTGCAAGACAGATTCGGCATGGATGAGCCGCGAACCGCGCTGACCTTTGGACAGGTCATATTCGAGGTTGGAGTAGTTCGAGGCGGCATCGTTCATCGCCTGGATGGTGGCGTTCGATAACGGGAGCGCGCCCAAGATTGGTGTGGAGGATGACTCCCGTGGCGTTGATGACCGGCTGGAGAGTCGGCTCCGTCCACGCGGAGAGGTGGGATTCGGCTTGGGCGAGGATCAGGTCGGTGGAGGGCAGGGCAGTTTCGGGGTCAGTCTTGAAGCGTGCGCGGGTTTCGTCGAGGGTCGATCGAAGCGCGTCGAGAGTCAGCGGACGACCAAACGCCTCGATGAGATGAGTCGCATTTTGAAGTAAGTTGTTCAACCGAGGGAAGGTCGCGGAGGCTATTCATCTTGGTGGACGGGAGGTTTCCAGTGCGATTTTTCGCGCAGGCGGATGAAGTATTCGATGGCGATGAGACCGCCCGCCAGGGCGAGGATGACGTAGACGGTGACGAGGCGCCCAAGTTGGAGCCAGGCGAGGGTCGCGCCGTAGACGCCGAACCACATCGCCTGTCGGACAATGACGTTCGCTTCGGCGGGCTTTTCGTCGGGGAAGCGCTTGTGGAAGAAGTAGACGACCGGCAGGACGGTGCCCGTGAGCGCCAAAAGGGTCAGGACGAAAAATCCCCAGCGCGGCCAGACGTAGGGAAGCGTTTGCGTGATGACGTAGTACAATCCGCCCCAGCCGATGAGGATGAGGAGCAATGCGGCGATGCCAAAGGGTTTGAATTTGAGTTGTTCATCCATTGGGGGAATTATACGTGGGAAGTGGAAAGTGAGTAGTGGGAAGAAGAAAGAAAATGCCCAATGTCCCGTGCGGCTGTGATGGTCGGAATTACGCCTGCACGGCAAATTACGGATAGAATAGCATTAACTCGAGCATCTCTAACCGAAGGAGAAACACATGGAACAATTCGACGGACTCATCAGTGTTTTGCTCGAACATTCCCAACGTTTCATTGACTTTTGGAACCTGCAGCTCGTGGTCGCCCTCGGCGTGCTGGGATTTTCGCTCGCCAACCCGCAGGTCGTTTCCAAATTGCGCGTCCGCCTGCTCATCTCGGGGATCTTCATTGCGATCGCGGCGTTCAGCGTCTTTTCACTGTCCGCCCATCAGGAGCGCGCCGAAAAGTTATGGACTGCGCTCGAAGCGCGTGTTGCCGCCGCGCCGGGCGAATTTATTCCTGAAGAAGTGGCGTATATTGACTCTCTGGAACCGACACCGTTTCCCATCAAGGCGGGAGCGCTCGTCGCGGCGGATGTACTGGTGGTTTTGGTGATCTGGTTCAGCCCGAAATTGAAAGATTAACCCACCAATAAACCCACTGTTTTGCTCACAAAAGAAAACAGGCAGGTTCATCACCTGCCTGTTCTTCATTCGAATTCCAACCTAAATCTTCTTCTTCGCCTGCTCGACCACTTCGAGCACTTCGGGCAAATCCATGCCCAGTTCGCGGAGTTTTTCGGCGGTCGGGATGCTGTTCGCTGTCCCAGCCGCGGCGTTCGTAGACCGCGTCCATCAGCATTTCATATTGCGCTTCGCGGTAATCGCGCAAGGCTTTCATCTTCTCTTCCGTGGACATGCCCGCGGGGTCGATCTCCACGAGCCGTTTGAGTTGTTCGTCATAGCGATCCTGGCGTGACTCGTATTCGAGCTTGGTGACAGGTCCCATGGCGCGATAGGGCGGATAATCATGCTGGCGTCCGACACGTCCCATGCGCAGGGCAAAGACCTTCTGGAAGTTGTAGACGCGCTCCGATTGCGCCAGCAAATCTTCGACCTTGGTCGGCTTGCCGGTCACGCCTTGATGGATCCAGGTGTAGTTCTCGACATGCTCTTCGACCTTGGCGGGTTCCCTGGTCTGCTTGTTGTTGGCAGGCGAGATGTCGTTCCACGGCAGTTTGCACAGTCCATGCAGGCTGAACCACGTGCGCCACATCGGGAAGTAGTGCAGGGCTTCGGCTTTGATCCTCGAAGGTCGGCAGCAGGTTGTGGACCTGGTCCATGAAGATCAGCCAGGCTTCATCGTGCTGCGGACCCTTCGTCGCCAGTCCGTAGCCGCCCTGCTGGGCAAGCGATTCCTTGGTCATGTACTCGGAGATCTCCATGCCCTTGATCTCCATGCCGATGTCGTGCATGAAGACCGGGTCCGCCGCCGAATTCGCGCGCGAAGTATTCCTTCATGTAGCGCACGCCCTGACCGACGATGACGCCGAATCCCTCGCCGCGCGCCATTTGGTGGATCAACTCGAGCGCCGCCGCGCCGTTGCCGAAGTTCAGTTCCAGTCCGCCGGTGTGTTCCTTGGTGATGAGACCTTCTTCGTAACATTCCATCGCAAAGGCGATACAGTTCGCAGACCGAGATCGTGTCGATGCCGTAGGTGTCGCAGTAGAAGTTGAGTTCGAGCACTTTCTGCGCGTCGAAGTTGCCGATGTTCGAGCCAAGTCCCGCGGCGTTCTCGTATTCAGGTCCATCCACCAGGACGCAGGTGCCGGCATACGGTCCGGTTTGAAGCGGGAATTGGTCCACGCCGTGCGAGCAGGACATCGTGCATCCCAGCCAGCATCCGTCGGGCAATCCCTGCGTGAATTTTTCCTTCCAGATCTTCGAATCGATCTTGTGCGTTTCGGGATGCGAGCCAAAGCGGAAGTTGTGCGTCGGCAGGAGGTCGAAGTGGTCCATCACATCCACGATGTTGGCGGTGCCGATCTTGCGCATCTGGTTCTGCGAATTGTCGAGGTCGGTGATCTCCTTGTTGATGCGCTGACCCGCCTTGCGGATGAGCGCCATGTCCGCCACGCCGTTCTTGTCGCCGCCCATGTCGGTGAAGCGGCAGACGATCGCGGCGATCTTCTTGTCGCGGAAGACGCGTCCCGCGCCGCCGCGTCCTGCCTGCTTGAAGCGCGCCTCTTTGCGGCGGACGTCGTACCACGTGGAGTTGATAAGGGCGATGCGCGTGTGCTCCGCGGCTTGACCAGCGGACAGCACCGCAATGCCGCGCTTGCCTTTTTCGTCGCCGCCATATTTCGCGGTCAGGATGTTTCCGATGAGATGCGAATCTTCCGCTTCGAACGAATACGGTTCGACCGTGACCCGGCCTGAATCGCCGTCGATGAAGATGACCACATCCCCAGCCGCTTTGCCCTGAATCTCGAGCGCGTCGAAACCCGGAGAACTTGAGGAACGGCGCGAAATAGCCGCCCACATTGCTGTCAATGACATTCTCCGTCAGCGGACTCAACGTCACCACCGTGGATTTGCCGCTGCCCGGGTACGCCGTGATCCCGCAAATGGGACCGTTGGCGATCACCAGTTCATTCTGCGGGTCGTTCCATTTCGTCTCAGGCGTGACGGCGTCCCACAACAGTTTGAGCGCAAATCCGCGCCCGCCGGTGAACAGGTCCTTCATCTGTTGCGTGACAGGCTTCTCACGGATGGTGTTATCTTCCAGGTTGATGTAGAGCGTGCGGTTGGCATATCCGCGCTCGACAGGGCGGAGTTCGTAGGTGAATTCAGCAAGTAAGGTCGATTCGAGAGGCAGGGTCATGGGCGGGTCTCCTTGGTTTTGGCGTATCGTCCCGCAAATTCTGAGCAGAACATCTAAAGAACCTGCGGGACGGTTAGTTTCATCCAAATTATCCCAATTTTGTCCCCGCCTGCCTATTGACTATCATCCCCTTCTGATAGTGCCAAGCGACAGGCAGGTTTATAATGTCAAAGAGACATGATGGTTGAGTAGCCCCGCTGGTTTTCGCGGGGTGTATCGAAACCATCAATAACCTAACATGAAAAGTTGGATTCAAAGTGGTGGTCTCGATACGTGGCGCGAGGCGCCACTACTCGACCACCGAATTGTGAGGAGGTCCCATGAACGTATCCGATGCCATTCGTCTGAAACGTGCCGTGCGCAAATTTCAGGACAAACCTCTCCCCGAGGAGGTTGTCCACGCCATCCTGAACGCGGGAAGGCGCTCGCAGTCGTCGAAGAACGAGCAGGGATGGCAATTCATTGCCATTCAGGATAAATCCATTCTCAAGGCGCTGTCCGAGTGCGGGCAATGGGCGGGACATCTCGCCGGGGCCGCATTGGGAGTTGCCATCCTCACCCCCGAACCGACCGCCAAATTCCAGACCATGTTCGACGCCGGTCAAGCCGCGGCGTTCATGCAACTTGCCGCATGGGAGTTGGGAGTCGGTTCGGTCCCTGCTTCGATCTATGAGCACGAAAAAGCGCGTGAAATCCTGGGATTCCCCCCGCAGTGGCATTTGCGAATTGCCTTATCCTTTGGCTATCCCGCAGAAGAAGAGCGGTTATCCGCCGCGCCGAAAAAGGGCGGACGCAGGCCGCTGGAGGAAGTGGTGCATTGGGACAGGTGGTAGACGACCCTTCGATTGCGCTCAGGGCAAGTCAGATTTACGATTGACGATTTTGAGATTTACGATTGGATCGGTGGTTGAGTAGCGAAGCGCAAGTTGCGAGCGTATCGAAACCACCACTAATTGTCTTCCACCCTGCCTGAGGGGGCGATATAGCGCGTTTGCTTGTAGGGCTTGAGCTGTTCAGCGAGATTTTCCTGCAATAGACGTCCCGATTCGTGCATGAGCGTGTCGTGGTTGTAGTCGTTGAGTTTGACCATGCTCGCCAGACACGGAAAGTGATGGTGGAAGAGTCCCGCTCTTTCCTCGGCTTCGTCGGCGGAGAGGCCGATCAATTTTTCGGCGACGTGACGGGCGCAGCCGCACACGGCGTCCCGTTGGACAATGGCTGAGGTGATGGTACGCGACTCCTCGTCAAGGGTGAGGCGGATATCGGGTTGTCCGAAGTAGCGGGCAAATTCGCTGATGACGTCGCTTTGATAGGTCTCACGCTCGCGGCGGGTGACCTTGTAATCGCGTTCGGTCAGCGAACAGAGCGGTTTGGGCGTCGCGCAGGCGACATCCATCCGTTCAAGCCACCCCTGAAGCTGCCTCGCCAGCCCGCGCGGGAGCCACGCCTCGTTATCCACCGCCGCGACCACGCCGCGCGCGCCCGTCATTTTGGCGATCTCAGGGATCAACTCTGCCACCGATTTGTTCTCCGCAAAAGACAGGATCAGGTCGCAAGGCTCGAAACTGGCGGGCAGGAAATCCTCAGGGTAATCCATGATGAGCGGGAACGCGGCGGGCGCTCTCCACGATTCGATGGTCCAGCCTTCGGGGCAGTGCGCGCGGATGTTGTCCACGTGCCGAATGCCGTATTCACCTGAGATGATCGCAAGGATACGCATGGGACTATTGTATCCCGCTGTCGAGGATTTACTGTGACAAAAGTCACCCGGGGTTAAAAGCCGAACTCAGCCCGAATATTGCGGAAGTTCCAGTTTATCCAGAAAATACGGGAGCATCCTGCGCCACCAGGGCCAGTCGTGGTTGACGTCGCCGCCCCAGATGTCCACCCAGTGCGGGATGTTCTTCGCTTCGAGGATGCCTTTCAATGCCTGGGCATCGTGGAGCATTTCGTCCTCCCACGCTCCCTGCCCCGCGCAGACAATGATCTTGCTCTGGCGGTACAGGTCGAGGGTGGCGGGATCGGTCAGGTTCGGCAGGTAGGACAGCGGCGAGTTGAAATAGACGTTCTCGTCCATGTAATCGCCGATGAAATGGTTCAGGCGGAACAACCCGCTGATGGCGATGACCGTGTCGAAAATGTCCGGGTGGCGGAAGAAGAAGTTCCCGGCGTGGTATCCGCCCATGCTGAAACCCGTGGTCAGGAATTTCTCCTGCGTCTCCTCCGCTGTGCTGGCGCATGAACGGTGCGACCTCCTCCACGATGTAGCGGTCATATTGCTCGTGACGCCGCGCGCGGTCGGCGGGATGCGCCCAATCGTTCGCCCAGGACTGGGCATCCACGCTGTCCACGGCGAAGAACTTGACCTGTCCCGCCTCGACAAACCCGGCAACTGCTCCAAGCATCCCGACATCTTCGAACTCGAAAAAGCGGCTCGCCTGCGCCGGGAAGACCAGCGCCGGCTTGCCGTAATAGCCGTAGACCTTCAGTTCCATGTCCTGCCCGAGGTTCGGGCTGTACCACTTGTGATATTCGATCTGCATTAAAACCTCTAGACCCTGCCACGGATTTCCACGGATTGTCACTAATTTTTAGACATTCTGTGTAAATCTGTGTCATCCGTGGCTACAGAATTCGCTACTCCTGAATGAACCGCGCGATCTGGGCAACTTCCTCCAGCTCGGTCGTGCGGAAGATGAAGCCCTGGTCGCCCAGCGCGCGGCTGAACACCCCGCTGATCGCCTCGCGGTGCCGGAACTTCTCGCCGAACTTCGCAAGGATCTCCTGTTCGCTGTGCGCATACGAACGGTTGGACTTTCGGCTGGCGTAGCAACAGTGATATTTATGGGTGTAGCCCGGGTACGGGAACTCCCTGCCGGTCACGATGCACGCCCAGGCGTGGTAGATGTCAATGTCGCAGGCGTAGTTGAACATGTCAGTGGTGAGTCCGCCCGGGGGACGCATGTTCACTTCCAGGGCGGTCAGACCGCCGCCGCCTTTTGGGCGGAAAAATTCAAAGTGGAAGAATCGCTCGCGCACGTCGAACGCTTCCAGCACGCGGCGCCCGGCGGCGTCCAGGTCGGCGGGGATGTCGCGCAGGGTGTAGTAAAAGATCAGGTCGTCGTCCAGAACCGTTTCCATGATCCCCGCGCTGTAGACCATGGCATTGGTGAAGACCGGGACGCCGTCACGGTCGGTCAGCCCGTCGTAGGTGACGATCTGCCCGTCCACGAACTCTTCGAGCATGTAATCCACGGGCGGCTTGGTCTCGAAGAACGATTTCAACTCGTATACATCGTGGATCTTGTACGTCGCCGCCGCGCCGACGCCGATATCGGGCTTCGCCACGAGCGGATACCCCGTCTGCTGGATGACCGCCATCGCCTCGTCCATATCCCTGACCACTCCCCCGCGCGGGACCTTGATCCCCGCCTCGAGGAACGCCTCTTTCATCTTCGACTTGCGCTTGATCCTCTCGATCTGATCTGTTCGTATGCCCGGAATATTGAAGTCCGTGCGCAGGCGGGCTTCGGTTTCCAGCCAGTACTCGTTGTGGGAGTCGAGGCGGTCCAGTTTGCCGTAGCGGTGCGTGAAATATCCCAGCGCGCGGACGAGTTCATCGTAGTTGTGCATGTCGTTCACGCGGAAATACTCGGTCAGCGCGGACTTGAGTTCCGGGCGCAGGTTGTCGTGGTGCTCGTCCGCAATGCCGAGCACATTGACGCCTAGGTTCTTCAACCACACCGCAAATTGATAATAATTGGGCGGGAAGTGAGGGGAGAGGAAAATAAAGTTCATGGGTACCTGCCTTGGGAAAATTTGACCAAATATACCAAATTTCTTGCGAGTCCAACGAACCGATTTGTTGGATCCCGCTACCCGATCAGGACCTGACCCTCCGGGTATTCGACCAATTCCTGCTTTGGCATGCCTGCCAGTGCCAAGTATGACCGTCAGCGCGCCGAGACGCCCCCAGAACATGACAAAGATGATGACGAGTTGCCCGAAAACGTTCAACTGCCCGGTGAACGCCAGTGTGAAGCCGCAGGTGGCAAAGGCGGATATGACTTCGAACAATACCTGGTCGAGGGTGGCGTGCGGATGAGTGAGCAGGATCAGCCATGTGGCATTGAAAACGACGAAGAGGGAAATCGTCAGCACAGCCAGGGCTCTTCGGACGGTATCCGGCGGAATGGTCCGCGAGAGAAGCGTGACCGAGTGGCGGCGGCGGATGTAGCTCCAGAAGGTCAACGCCAATACGATGAACGTCCCTGTGGTGATGCCGCCGCCCATCGAAGCGGGCGCACTGCCCACGAACATCAGCCCGATCTTGATGAGTTGTCCCGCAGGCGAGAGCGTCTCGAAGTTGTTGATGCCGGCATAACCCGCAGTGCGGGTGGCGACCGATTGAAAAAGCGACAAGCCCAGGCGCGGGAGGAACGGTTCGTCCCGTAACGTGCCAACCGCCGTGGACTCGGAGAGGAACAAGCCGATCGTACCGAGTATGACCAGGCCTGTCACAACGATCAATGTCAACCGTGTGTTGAATGAGAGTTTGCGCGCCTCGGGGTAATCCCACAGGTCGATCAGCACCGGCATGCCAAGACTGCCTAAAAAGATCAATGCGCCGAGTATGGTCAAGGTCGCGCCATCGTTGGGGATGCCGCTAAAACCGTCCACACCCGCGAAGAGATCGAAGCCCGCATTGCAGAATGCCGAGACCGCATGGAACAAGGCATAGAACGCCGCGCGCCCGTCGCCCAACATGCCGCGCCAATTCAGCCACAGGAACCACGCGCCCACCAACTCGATCACGCCCACCATCCACAACAGGCGGCGTGTGAAGCGCAGGATGGCGCGCATGTCGATCAAGCCTAGCGAGTCGCGCAGGGCAATGCGGTCGAGATAGGTGATACGCCGACCGACAAGTCGAAACAACACGACCGCCATCACCATGAAGCCGACGCCGCCCGCCTGAATGAGCAGCATTAAGATGAATTGACCGAAGAGAGTCAGATCACGCCCCGGCAGAATAACGGACAACCCCGTCACGCTCAGCGCGGATACTGCCGTGAACAACGCTTCCGGCCACGATAACGGCCTGCCACTCGAGACCCCTGGCAAATGCATTAACCCGGTGCCCAGAGCCACCAATCCAAGCAGACCGATTGCCAGCCGCGCGGCGGGCGGGATTTTGCGCCACCGTATCACAGGCTAATTCCAATCGTTCATCGCAAAGACGTTCTCGTTCGTACCGATGACCACCAATAGGTCGCCTTTTGCCAGGACAAAATCAGCAGGCGGCGCTACCGTCACCGCCTCGCCGCGCTTTACCGCCACCACGGTCACGCCATAACGACTGCGCAATTCGGCTTGTTGCAGTGTAGCGCCCGCTGCGGCAGCGGGTACGGAGAGTTCCACGACAGCATGTTCGCGCCCCAACGGAATGCGGTCGAGCAAGTTCGGATTCGCCAGTTCCAGCGCCAGCCGCTGTCCCGCCTCCGATTCGGGCAGGACGACCTTGTCCGCGCCGACGCGCAGAAGGATGGTCTGCTGACGTTCCGTCAGCGCCTTGCAGATGATGCGCTTCACGCCCACAGCCTTCAACGCGGCAGTCGCCATCAAGTTTGCTTCGAAATCCGAGCCGATCGCCACAATGACCGTATCGAACGAAGCGATATCCACCGCGCGCAAGGCGTTTTCGTCTGTGGCATCGAAGACCAGTGCCTGTGTCAACTCGTCCGCCAGCCCCTGCACGATCTTCGAATCGCTATCCACGCCCACCACGCTGAAGCCCTGTCCGCACCAGCGTCAACGCCACCGAGGAGCCGAAACGCCCCAAGCCGATGACAGCAATATCCGTTCGTACATGATTGTTTGCCATGTGCACCTCGGGCGGGATGCTATCATTTTTTTAGGGAGACGTCCAGAAATAATTTGTGGTTTAATCCCCGTATGGACCTCTCCCTCCTCCCCTTCTTCCAACCAAAAGGCGTCGTGGTTGTCGGCGCATCCACCTCTCCTGAAAAACTCGGCTACGGCGTGGCGCGCAACCTCGTCCAGAGCGGCTATCAAGGCGCGATCCACTTCCTCAGCCAGAAACAGGGTGAACTCTTCGGGCGTCCGCTCTACACGGACCTTGCCAGCGTCCCCGATCCGGTTGACCTTGCCATCCTCATCATCCCGCCGCATGCCACGCCCAAAGCCATCGAAGACTGCGGTCGGCGCGGGATTAAAGCCGCGGTCATCGTCTCCTCGGGGTTCCGCGAATCAGGCGAGGAGGGCGCCGCCCTCGAACAACAATGCCTCAAGGTCGCCCGCGCGCACGGCGTGCGCCTGCTGGGTCCCAACTGCATCGGGGTCATCGACACCCACCTCCCGCTCGACACCACCTTCATCCAGCCGCCCATCCCCGCCGCGGGAAACATCGGCTTCATCTCCCACTCGGGCGCGTTCTGCGCCTCCATCATGGACTGGGCGCGGGACGAAGGCATCGGCTTCTCGCAGGTCGTCAGCCTCGGCAACCAGGCAGACGTCAACGAGACCGACATGCTGTCCATGCTGGCGGACGACCCGCACACGAAGGTCATCGTCGTGTACCTCGAGACCGTTTCGGATGGATGCCGCTTCGTGGATGTCGCCCGCGATGTGACCCAACGCAAACCAGTGGTCGCCCTCAAAGTCGGGCGCTTCGAGTCTGGACAAAAGGCTGCTGCGTCGCATACGGGAGCCCTGGCCGCCTCCGACACCGCCTTCGACGCCGCCTTCGACAAGTCCGGCGTCCTGCGCGCCGACACCGCCGAGCAGTTGTTCGACTGGGCGCGCATATTCGAATCCCGCTGGTCGGGGCGGGAGATCCGAAACCACCGGGCGGGCAGGATCGCGGTCCTCACCAACGCCGGCGGACCCGGCGTCATCGCCGCCGATTCGCTCGAAGGGAACGGCTTGACCCTTGCCCAATTGACCGGATCCACGCTGAAAGAGTTATCCGCCATCCTCCCGCCCTCAGCCTCCCTCCACAACCCGGTGGACATGCTCGCCTCCGCCTCCCCGGGGACCTACGCCGCCTGCCTGCATCTCCTGCTCGCCGATCCCAACGTGGACGCCGCGCTGGTCATCCTGCCGCCGCCGCCGATGTTCAAAGCGGAGATCGTTGCGGAAAAATTGATCGAAATCATCCGTCAATTTGATAAACCGGTTGTGATCGCACTTATTGGGGTCAACACTCATCGAAGAAGCACACCAAAAGTTCAGATTGGCAAAGGTTCCGACGTATCCCTTCCCTGAACGCGCAGCAGTCCGGCTTAAGTGCTCTATTCAAACGGGCAGAGTATTTAGCCACGGAGAAGGCCGGGAAATCAGAGAAGAAACCCCAAAAGATCTCCGGGCACTCTGCGGCAAATCTTGACGAACTCCTCCATGCCTACGAAATCCCCACCGCCCCGGTCAAACTTGCGCGCGACGAAAGTGAAGCAGTAAAGTTCGCGGAAGAACTTGGTTATCCCGTAGTGATGAAGATCGCCTCGCCGGACGTTCTGCATAAATCCGATATTGGAGGGGTCGTTCTCAACATACAAGACACACTTTCTCTCCAGCTTGCCTACGCGCAAATCATGGAGCGCGTCAAACGATCGAAACCGGAAGCGCGCATTGACGGCGTCCACATACAACGGCAAATTCCCGAAGGGCAGGAAGTCATCGTGGGCATGGTGCGCGATCCGCAATTCGGGCCGTTGATGATGTTCGGCTCGGGCGGCGTGGAGGTGGAAGGGCTCAAGGATGTGGCTTTTGCCCTGGCCCCGCTGAGTCAGGCTGAGGCGGAGAAAATGATCCGCAAGACGTGGGCAGGTAGAAAACTCAAGGGCTTTCGTAACATCCCCCCCGCTGACGAGGAGGCGGTCGTCGATGTCCTCGTCAATTTATCCTGGCTGGCGCTTGAAAATGAATTCATCGAGGAGATCGAGATCAATCCACTGCGCGTGTTGGGCAAGGGGGCGGTTGCCGCGGATGTGAGGATGAAGAGAAAATAGTTGTATTGCCGCTCAAAATATTGTATAGTGTTTACAGACACCAAAGCACAAAAAGGAGAGAAAAATGGCAGACAGCGTATACAAGGTCATCGAATTGGTTGGCACCAGCACTGAGTTGTGGGAGAAAGCCGCCGCAGTTGCCGTGGAGCGCGCCGCACAATCCCTGCGCGACTTGCGCGTCGCGGAAGTGGTCGAACTGGATATGGTCCTGGACGACGGCAAAGTCACGGCCTACCGGGCAAAGGTAAAGGTCTCGTTCAAATATGAGGGGTAACCAAATCCATTAACAAGAAAAGCCCCGTCTCACGACGGGGCTTTCGTTTTGCTCACACTGTATTACGGGAGCTGGCTGTTGATCGAGCTGAAGGTATTGCCGACCTTGGGTCCGAGCAGGCGCATGACGGCGATCACGACGATGGCGACGAGGGCGAGAATGATCGCGTACTCAACCAAACCTTGACCTTTTTCTTTTGGAGCGAATAACATAATAGTAATCCTTTCTGAATAATAGGGTTTTCTTTTCCCGGGACAGTCCCTGGAATTGTTCATATTGTATTCAACCCATTAAAAAATGCAAGGCCCCCAAAGGGGTATTTATTTGCAACTGTGTTAGGCTTACGAAAACGAAAACTGCATACTTTGGAACAAAAAACCCGAAGAATCAGTTATGGAATAAGGTCATTCTGGCATGAAGGAAGGGGAAATGGCCCTTAATTTCACATTAACAACGTCCATTGACACCCCCATTTTCATCCAGTATAAGGTTTCCATGAAGAAAACAACAAAAATCATCTGGTTTTGGATCATTCTCACACTTACAGCGTGCCAGGCAGTCCCTGTAGCTGCGCCTGCGCCAACCGTCACGCCAATACCCACGACCGGACCCACCCCCACCTCCACCCTGCCTCCCGCCCCTATCTCGTTTCCCACGCCCGTGCCTGTGGTACGCGTTGAGTCCGGGGACCGTGCGTTGTTCAACGGTGATTTCGAAGGGGCGCGCGAACAGTATCTTGCCGCGTTCAATGAATCAACAGACCAGGCAGTACAAGCCGCTGCGCTCTGGGGAATGGGGCGAACGGAATTGGCGAACAGCCGTTATCAACCTGCGATAGATACACTGTCAAGGCTCGTCAACGAATACCCTGAATCGACCTATGCCGCGCGCGCCTATTTTCTGATGGGACAGGCATATTTCAAACTTTCACAATACCAGCCGTCCGCGGATGCCTACAACACCTATCTGACCCGCGTACCCGGGGTCTTGGATGGATACGTACAGGACTATCGCGGCGACGCGCTTTCCGAAGTTGGAGACTACACCAACGCCATAAACGCCTATTCCGCCGCGCTCACCGCTTCGCGCCTGGACGATGACCTGACACTGCAGATCAAAATCGGTCAATCCCGCTACGACTTCGGCGACTACGCCGGGGCATTGACCCTCTACGACCAGATCTTCAACACCACCACCAATGACTACATCCGCGCACAGATGGATTACTTTGCCGGCAACACCCATATCCAACTGGGGCAGGCGGAACAAGCCAACGCCCGCTACCTGAACGCAGTCCAGAACTATCCGCTTTCGTATTATTCCTACCTGGCGCTGGTCGAACTCGTGGACGCGGGCATCCCGGTCAGCGATCTCGACCGCGGGATCGTGGATTACTTCGCCGGGCAATACGACGTGGGACTCGTCGCGCTGGACCGCTACATACAGGCGAATCCCACTCACGACGGCACCGCATCCTACTACCGCGCCTTGACCCTGCGCGAATTGGTACGCACCCAGGATGCGATCCTTGCGCTCGATAATTTCATCAAGGCATATCCGGCACATCCGCGCTGGACGGACGCGTGGGAGCAGAAAGGCTTTTTGGAATGGGCAGTTCAAGGGGAGTATGAGGCGGGTGCAAAAACGTTCATTGATTTTGTCGCCGCCGTTCCCACCTCCTCCTCGGCTCCCAATTTCCTGATGAACGCCGCCCGCGTCACCGAGAGGAACGGCAAACTGGCGGAGGCCGCCGGAATCTGGGAACGCGTGGCAAATGAGTATCCCACCAGTGACCAGGTCCCCGACGCGCTCTTTCTGGCGGGAATCGCCCAATACCGTCTTGGGGACTACACCGCCGCGCTCACTCTCTTCCAGAGAGGCCTGATCCTCTCGACCAGGGCAAATAACCTCGCCCGTGCCTATCTTTGGATCGGAAAAGCGCAGGAAAAATTGGGGGAAGCTGCTTCGGCGGAGAAATCCTGGCAACAGTCGCTACTGGCTGACCCAAACGGATATTACAGTCTGCGCGCGCAGGATATTCTCCTGAAGAGACAGCCTTTCGAGTCGCCGCCTTCGATCAATCTGGATATTGATCTCCAACAGGAACGCGAAGATGCAGGGGTCTGGATGCGCCTGACCTTTGGCCTCCCCGTAGACACTGATTTTTCAGGTCCCGGAACGCTGGCGCAGGATGCACGCTTCATCCGCGGCACCGAGTTATGGGAGTTGGGGATGTACAACGAAGCGCGGCTTGAATTTGAGTCGTTGCGGGAAGCCGTCAAATCGAACCCCGCCGACAGTTTCCGGCTCGCCAACCATTTGCTGGATATCGGCTTGTACCGCACAGCGATCTTCGCCGCACGCGAGGTGTTGACGCTGGCTGGTCTGGACAGCCAATCCGCTTCGTTGACCGCCCCGGCATATTTCAACCACCTCCGCTATGGACTGTACTACCGCGACCTGATCATCCCCGAGGAAGAGCGATACGGCATGGACCCGTTGTTTATGTTCAGCGTCATCCGGCAGGAGAGCCTGTTCGAGGGATTTGTCCGCTCCTCCGCCGGCGCACGCGGATTGATGCAGGTCATCCCCTCGACCGGCGCGCAGATCGCGGGCGAACTCAACTGGCCCCCGTTCTACACGGAAGACGACCTGTATCGTCCCAATGTGAGCATCCGCTTCGGGACGTATTACCTGGACAAGAACCGCAAACTGCTCGGGGGCAGCATTTACGGGAGTTTGGCGGCTTACAATGGCGGTCCCGGTAATGCGCTCGCCTGGCAGGAACTGGCGGGCAACGATCCCGACCTCTTCCTGGAGGTTGTCCGCTTCCAGGAAACGCGCGATTACATCCGCTACATTTACGAGATCTACAGCACCTACCGCACGATTTACAGTCCCGTCAACTAAAAAATACATCCCGAAGGCTTGCCTTCGGGATGTTGCTTTGACAGCGACTATTTCCCAGCCTTTGCCAGGATATCCGGCAGGAGACTCGCCGCCTCCTCCACCTGGGCTGTCGAGCAGGAAAAGGCAAATCGGATGCAACCGTCGCCCGCAGGTCCAAAAGCGGAACCGGGCGAGGAGCCGATCCCAGCCGCATCGATCAGGTAATTCGTCATCGACCAGTCATCCCGCTTTCCGTCATGACCGGGCCACTCGGGCAGGATCTTTGCCCACAGGTAGAACGCGCCGCCCGGCTTGAAGGCTCTCAGGTAGGGCGCCTCCTCGAGCGCGTCGAACAGGATGTCGCGCCGCTTTTGATATTCCTGCGCCATGGATTTGGTCGCGTCCTGCGGACCGGTCAACGCCGCCGCTGCGCCGTATTGCGTCACCGAGTTGACGCCGTTGATGGTACAGCGCACCAGTTTTTTGATACGGTCGAGAAGCAGGGGGTCATTGACGACGAGGTAGCCGAGGCGCAGTCCGCTCATGGCGTAGGTCTTGGACATGGAATAGACGCTGATCGTGCGCTCCCGCGCGGCGGGCAGTGACCCGAGGCTGACGTGTTCCGCACCGTCATACAGGACGTGTTCGTAGGCTTCGTCGCTGATGAGGAACAGGTTGTGCCGCTCGGCGATCCCGGCAATGGCTTCGAGGGTTTCGCGCGAAGCCACCGCACCGATGGGATTGTGGGGAGTATTGACAAAGATCGCCTTCGTGCGCGGGGTGATGGCCGCCTCGATCTCGGCCGGGGCATATTGATAGCCGCGCTCCTCCCGCAGGACGACCGGCACCGGCTTGCCGCCGCCGAGGCGGATATTCTCCGCGATCTCGGTCCACATTGGGTCGGGCAGGATGACCTCGTCCCCGGCCTCCAGCAGGGCGCGGAAGAGGATGTACAGTCCGTGCATGGCGCCGTTGGTGACAACGACATGGTCGTCGTTCGGGACGGTCAATTTGTTCTCAGAAGTGACCTTTTGAAAAATGGCTTTCCGCAGAACAGGAATGCCCGTCGAGGCGGTGTAATGCGTCTGCCCATCCCGCAGGGCCTTCTCCATTGCCTCCCGCACATGGACCGGGATGTCAAAAGACGGGTCCCCCGACTCAAGCCTGAGAACCTTGCGCCCCCGCGCCTGTTGCTCGAGCAAACGGTCGCGCACCTGAACGATCGCCCCGAATGAAACCTGGTCGACAATATGTGTCATGGCGTTCTCTCCTTTGGGTAAATTGGCGGGATTATTACATACACCTTAATGCCGCGCAAGAGGCAAAAAAATTCCCTGGCTCGGATGAGTCAGGGAAACGAGTGGGCATTTTCAACCTATCCCAGATGCGCCAGGATGCGCTGGTGGGCGGTCTCCACGTCCATGTCCACGACGGAGACCAGTTTGTCGCGCCCTATCCCCCCGGCGACAATATCCAGTTTGGATTTTGGCACGCCGAGAATTTCCGAGAGGAAGTTGATCAAGGCTTCGTTCGCTTCGTTGTCGGTGGGCGGCGCGGCAAGGCGCACCTTGATCGTCCCGTCGTCCAACACCTCGACGATCTCATTGCGGCTGGCGCGCGGGGTTACGCGCACCGCAAGTGCGGAGCCTCTCTGCCCGCCGTGAAGTTTGAATTGTCGGTCAGTCATGGGTCACCTCAGGAGATTGATACCAGGAAACGGACCAGCAGGTTCGACACCACCTGGATCAAAATGATCAGGACGAACGGGCTGAAATCCAGCATCCCGACAGGCGGCACGATCTTGCGGATGGGGTCGAGCAGGGGTCTGACAAGATTGTCAACGCCCTGACGCAACGGATGATACGGGTCCACGAAGTAGGACAACAGGATGGACGCGATCACGATCCAAACATAGATATTGGCTAATATTCCGATGACTTGTGCAAGAAGTATCACAACGCTTCCTTCTCCGACTTGGTCCTGCGTACACCCACGATAGCCGTCCCCACCCTGACGAGGGTTGCGCCCTCCTCCACCGCGACGGGGTAATCTGCGCTGGTGCCCATCGAGAGTTCGCGCCAGTCCGCCTGGGGAAAGGCGGAGGCCAGATGGTCACGTAACAGCCTCAGGCGTTGGAAGAAGCGGCGCGCGTCGTTCGGGTCGGTCTCCAGCGGGGGCATGGTCATCAGCCCGTGGACACGCAGGTTGGGCAGGTCCAGAATGGCTCCCACGTCGGGCAGGAGGGCATCCCAGCGGGAGTCGTCCGAGGCATCCCAGCCCGCTTTGCTCTCCTCGCCGCCGACGTTGAACTCGAGCAGGACGGGGAGGGCGCGGTTCTGTTCCGCCGCGAAACGGTCGAGGCGTCCGGCAAGTTTGAGGCTATCGAGGGAGTGTAAAAGTGCGAAATGTTCAGCCACGAGGCGGGCTTTTCGGCTCTG
This sequence comes from uncultured Chloroflexia bacterium, assembly GCA_963718215.1. Taxonomy (GTDB): domain Bacteria; phylum Chloroflexota; class Anaerolineae; order Anaerolineales; family Villigracilaceae; genus Defluviilinea. The sequence goes on along the minus strand of CAVQYK010000019.1, from coordinate 44,012 downwards.
CACGTGACCGATCATGTGCCATTCTACCCCAGTTTGACGCGGCAGGGATTGAATTTTCGTGACACCCTCCTCGGGGTAGTTCTCGCCGAGGATGCGGACACCGGCCTCGATGGCGGCCTGGACGACCTCCAGCGGCTGGGACTTGGTCACGACCACGAGACGGATATCCTCGGGGGCGCGTCCGCTGCGGCGCGCGGCTGTGGCGATCTGGTCGAGGGTGGAGAGATAGTTCTCGCGGATGGAGGCGACGAGGTCGGATGTCATGAGGGTATTATACCGCCCGCGTTGGTCTCGATACGCTTCGCTACTCGACCAGCGCGGTTCAGCGAGGCGACAACGAGATCAGCGCGCCAAAACGACCGGTTTTCCCCTTTTCGGCGCGGTGGGAGAACCAATCGTCCGTGTGGCAGGCGGTGCAGATGCCCGCCAGTTCGATCTGGCGGACGCCAGCCCGTTCGAGCAGGTACTGGTTCGCCTTCCACAGGTCAAAGTGGGCGCGGGAACCGTGCTGGGGGAGCATCAGGCTGGCGTCGGCGCCGAAGGTCTGCTCGACCTGGGAGATGACATCCCCCCCACTTCGTAGTGGTCCGGTCCGATGGAGGGACCGATGCAGGCAATGACGTCCGCAGGGCGCGAGTCATAGCGCTCGACCATGGTCTCCACCGTTGCCTTTGCCACGTCGCGGACGGTTCCCAGCCAGCCCGCGTGCGCAATGCCGACAACATGCTTGAGCGGATCATGCACCAGGATGGGGACACAGTCCGCAAAGCGCATGAAGAGGGTGACCTCGGGTTTGTCGGTCAGGATGATGTCGGCTTTCTGGTAGGGTTCGTCGAAGTTGCGGGGGGCGTCGGCGCAGACCGCGTCCGCGCTGTGGACCTGCCAGACGTCGAAGATGGAGGCGGGTTTACATCCCAGCGCTTCGAAGGAGAGGAAGCGGTTCCCGCGCACGCGCTCGATCTCGTCGCCGACCGTCCCGCCCAGGTTGAGGGACTTCCACGGCTCGGGGCTGAGTCCGCCGTGGCGTGTGAAGACGGCGTGGCGCACGTCGAGGGAGTCGAACTGATAAAAACGGAGTCCGTTTTGTTCAGTAAAAGGCATGGGAAATCGTTTCTGATTCAGGTTTTGCACTCACCGCTGGGGACGGCGGTTGAGCAAATATCAGTTCTTTTCAAGCGAGGCAAATTTTTTGACGAAGAATTGCCGCGTCTCTGCCATGGACTCTTCGATGGACGGATAGGCGAACCAGGCGGTGGCAAAGCCGAAGAGTCCGCCGGTCAACACGCGCAGGAAAGGAGTGCTTTCGCGATAGGGGAGGATTGCCTCCAGCCACGACCATTCCATCTGGCTGAAAAGCTGCGAAAAACCGTCCAGACCGACGGGTCCCATGCCGATCAGGATCCAGAGCGTCCAGTGCAGCGGCTTGAGGCGGCGCCCGGTCACAGCATAGATGACGCCAAAGAGGAAGATGGCTCCATAGATCGCCATGTCGCGTTCGCAGAGCGCCATCTTGTAGCCCATCTCCTCGTTGCCGGTGAATTGACGCGCTTCGAAGCGGGCAAGCCCGGCGGGATTGCTCAAATCCTGCAGGCCGGTGGCGGCTTCGAAGGTGATGACATCGTCAATCTGCGCCTCTGCCAGCGGATAATAAGACTGCTCGCCAAAAAGGAAGAATGACCTGAAACCGAACTGGTGACAAAGCGGCTTGTAGATGGTGTAGATCACATTGGCTGGACCGGTCGCCCCGGCGTTCATCAGGACCGGCGCAAGGACCGGCAGACCGAAATAGAGCAGCATGACCAGGTTGAGCAGGGCGAGGTAGTGACGGGAGATCCAGTACATGGCACGGTCGCCGAAGGTGATCTGTCCGCCGCGGGCGACGCGGTTCTGGTGGTCCGCACGTCCGAGTTGGTCGAGTTGACCGCGGCGGTCGCTGGCGGCGCCGAGGGTCATCGCCAGTTTTTGGCGGTCAAAGGGCGCAGAGAGGCGGTACGGACCGACCTCGATCACGGGGATCTTTTCGCCGTACGCCTTTTTGAGCGCCGGGTCGGATTCGATATCCACTTCGGCGAGGCGGTGCGGATATTTCTCCCGCAGCGACTCGAGGTCGGCTTTGGCTTGATCGCACAGGTGACAGTCTTTTTTTGTGTACAGGGTGACGTTAAGCATTGAGTTTGATTATAAAAGGTGACAGCCGCTTTTCTGCGACTGTCACCTCATCCTTTATCAATTAAAGACCGAAGTCGATCCAGAAGAACTGCCCCGCCGCTGCGATGCGTCCGAAGATGCCGGAGAAGAGCATGAAACCGATGATGACCAGGATAACGCCCATGGCGATCTCCACGTAGTGCATGACCTTGCCGTATTTGCGCAGGGTTAGGGTGACCCAGCCCACGCCGAGGGCGGCGATCAGGAATGGGATGGCGAGTCCAGCCGAATAGGCGGAGAGAAGCGTGACGCCAGTCGAGACGGAGCCGCCGTTCAGGGAGAGGGTCAGGATGGCGCCGAGGACAGGTCCCACGCAGGGAGCCCATCCCGCCGAGAAGAAGACGCCCATCAGCGCCGAGGAGAGGTATCCCAGTTTGCGGTCGGGGGCCTGCTGGACGCGGGTGTCGTATTCGAGGAATTTGATGCGGAAGACGCCGATCATGTGCAAGCCGAAGATGATGACGACGATGCCGCCGACCTTGGCAAGGACGTCGCGCAGGTCGAACAGCAGGCGTCCCAGGGAGGCGGTGGCAACGCCCAGCGCGATGAAGACCACGCTGAACCCGAGCACGAACGCCAGACCGTGCGTGAAAGTGATGAAGCGGTTGTTTTCGGTCGTTTCGCCGCCAGCGGCGCGCCCGCCCAGGTAGCCGATATAGGCAGGGACGAGCGAAAACACGCACGGCGAGAGGAAGGAGGCCAGTCCCGCCAAGAATGAAAGTCCTACAGTGACGTTTGCGATATCCATCGATCTCCTGTTAGCTGATAGCGATTAGCTTTTAGCGGTTAGCTATTAGCGGTGAATTTAGAACGTGATCTCTTTGGTGACCACGATCGTGCCGTGGTTCGGGAGCGACATGCGCATTTCGGTCTGCTGGAGGGACACGTAAGGCGTCGTCCAACGGAAGATCCATTTGGCGTTCTCCGGCGAGACGTTGATACAGCCGTGCGAGCGCTTCTCGCCAAAGGCGTTGTGCCAGAACGCACCGTGGATGGCGATGCCGTCGCCGCTGACCATGGTGGACCAGGGCACGGCAGGGGTGGAGTACCCGGACTGGAAGGTGCCGGCGGTCATGTTGAGCGAGACGATCTTCCAGTGTGTGAGCAGGTTACCGACCGGGGTGGCGAGTTTGTTGTTCGTCTCGCCTGTGAGCGGGTCGAAGATGGCTTTCAATCCGCTCGAAATGCGGCAGAAGAAGACTTCCGTCGCCCCTTCGTAACAGGAGAGAGTTCTGGTAGTCGAGGTCCACCTCGATGCGCTTGTCGTTCGGGTCAAGGTCCGGGCTGATGGGACCGGCATCCTGGTCGGTCAGGACCTTGAACGCCGCGCCGTCCGCCCAGAACATTTCGCCGTATGCCCCGTAGCCGTAGCCGTGCGGGGCGTCTTCGTTCCAGCGGTATTCCACGAAGCCGTTGACGTTGCGAATCTGGTCGATCCACACCACCTGACCGTAGTACAGGCGCGGCGGGAAGTTGTACAGGATGTGGTCCTGCAGCCACGGCGAAGCGACGTTGCCTTCGTGCGCCAGCTCCACGTACGGGACGGTCACTTCCGCCCAGAAGCCGGGGTACCCGGCAGGCATTTCTGCGATGGGCGTGTTGGGCAGGTTGCGCGTGGGCTGAAGGACGGAGGAGTAGACATATCCCTGCGGGGTCTCGACGTAGCGCTGGTTGTTCAAGCCGCCGACCACGTTGCCGACCACTTCGCGGTTCCACTCGAGCAGGGTATCGGCGGGGAGTTTGGCAATGGACGTGTTCAAGCCGGGGTCGTTCGTCGGGGCGTTGCGCAGGTCGATGGCGGGGTCCACGGTGCGACCGATGATGGGGCTGTTCGGGAATTGCGGCAGGCGCTTCGGTGCGGATAAGGTTTCAAAGTCGAAGGTCTTGAAGCGGTTGAAAGCCAAAGCGCTCAAACCGGCAAGCCCCACACCGGAGAGTCTTAGAAAATCGCGTCGTGATAGATCTCGTCCCATTTATTTCCTTGAAATGTATGGAATGCGGGAGCTAGCTCCCGCATTTATGCCAGCAAAGACACCAGCAAGTGTCGCCATGGCGCACAGCGCTGCTGGCTGATCCCATAAAAGTTGTTGGAGGATAATCTCGATTCACACGTGCGTCAACCGAATTAAGAAAACCCTAATCTTTAACACCGCCGCCGTCCCACAGGGATACCCTGCGAGTACGGTGTGCTCCGCAAGTACGGTGTGCTCCGCGACGGACGGCGGCATGAGCGGATCAGCATGGTCAATCTTCCAGATAGGAGCGCAGGGCGCGCAGGCAGTTCAGGCTGACCTTGTGCCCCACGTCGTCCTCGCAATAGACGATCCTGGCGCCCGCCTGTTCCAGCACGGCGACCGAGGCGCGGGCACGGTCGATCGGCACCATTTCGTCGCGCGTGCCGTGCGTGACGAAGACCGACTTCCCCTCCAACGGGTGGTCATGGGCGTACACATCCAAGCCGCTGGGGACGAAGCCCGCCAGGATGCCCATCTTGCGGACGCGCTGCGGATGCAGGAACGCCAGCACGTTGGACATCGCCCCGCCCTGACTGAAGCCCATCACGTCGAATGACGGCGCTTCGATCCCCGCCGACGCCTGGTACGCGTCCACGAGGCGGATCAAGGCCTCAGCCTGGGGGATCAGCTCCTCGAGGCTGGGACGGCCGAACGTCCCGGGCTGAAGCGGACGCCACGAGTAGCCTGTCAATTCGGAGGGATACGGCGCACGCGGGGCGACCATCCAGTAATGATGCGGCAGGTCCTTTGCAAAGACCCACATGGAGTTCTCGTCGCCGGTGTAGCCGTGGAGCAGGAGCAGGAGGCGGGCGGGTTTGACCGTTGCCGGGCGGACCCGCAGGGTCCAGTCGTTGAATTGGATGAGGGAGGTGTTATTCAGGTCGGGCACGTTTCACGATCCAATCCAGGAGAAGCAGGACGGCAAGGATGAGTACAACCGGCACCATGGCGGCAAGCAGGCAGGTGAGACCCATGCCCGCCGCTGCGGGACCGTAGATGATGTAGATCAGCCCGACGCCGACCACGAATAGAAGCAGGAAGGCGCCAACGGCGAGGCGCACCCCAGTTTGTTTTGCGTATTTGCGTAGATCTCGCATGGTTTGTAGAGGTTCCAGAGGGTCAAAGGTGCAGAGGGTCAGAGGTGCCAAAGGTACAGAGGTGCAGAGGTTTGCAAAGTTTAGAACTGCCGAGGATGGTTTTTCATACTCCGATGGCGCGGCGCAGGCGGTTGTGCCAGGCAAAGAGGCTCTTCAACTCTGGCAGCACGGCTTCGACAGCCTGTTCGCCCAGTTTTGCCACCTCGCGCACGTCCACACGCTCGAGGATGTCTATGTGGGTGACGGGCGGGCGGATGATGATGTCGGGTTTGTCCACTTCGAGGCGGTATTCGGTGACGGCGCGGTCGATCATGTCTATGGAGCGCAGGAAGACATCCAGCGCCTTCGAGTAGCTGAGCCTGCTGATGCGTTCGATGAGGGCGTGCGGGACGTAGTCGGGCATGGGGATGTTCCACGTCTGGGCGGGGGTGCCGATGGGCAGGGTGAGCACCACGGCGACGACGGGCAGGTGAGGCGCAAGGGATCGGGCGGGCGCGACAGGCACCGGGTCGAGTGTGCCGCCGTCCACGAGTTCGAGTTCGCCGATGCGTTTGGGGGGGAAGATGCCGGGGATGGCAACCGTGGCGAGCAGGGCGTCCACGAGCGAGCCTTCGGAGAGCAGGGCTTCGCATCCGCAACGCAGGTCGGCGGCGGTCAGGATGCAGGGAGTCTTGAGGTCGGCAAAGGTGCGGTCGCCGATGATCTTCCTTCAGCATTTCGCTGGCTCCCGCCAGCCCCAGCAGGGACGGTCCCTCGCCTTCGCCGTGACCGTAGAGATTCTTCTGTTCAATGGAGGCGAACAGGTCTTCGATCTGGTCGGGCGAGTAGCCGAGGGCGTGGAAGACAGCGACGATGCCGCCGAAACTGGTGCCAGCGATGCCTTGAATGTTGAAGCCTTCCTGTTGGAGACGACGGATGACGCCAATGTGCGAGTTGCCTTTGGAGCCTCCGCCGCCGAGTGCAAGGGTGATGTTCATTTTGAGTTCCAGGTGTCAGTGGATAGTGTCAAGTTCCAAGTGGTGAGTGGAAAGTGACAGGTCGAGAGATATAGTATTATACAGCCTACGATGAACCAAAACGATCAGGCCGCCGTTCCCGGCGCAAGGAGCAAATACCCATGATGAACCCCTCTGACACACTCACCACCCTGTTCCGCCATAACCGCTGGGCGAACCTGCGCCTGCTGGAATGTGCGCCGGGTTGACCGATGAACAACTGGGCGCTACCGTCATCGGTACCTACGGTTCCATCCGCGACACGCTGCAGCACCTTGTCACAGCCGAACGGTCGTACTTTTCGCGCATCAGCACCGGTCAGCCGTACCGCCGCCCGCAAGATGCACCGCCATTGACCCTGGCGGAAATGATCGAATCGGCACGCAGGACGGGCGACGGTCTGATCGAGTGGGCGCCGAAGGTGGGAGCCGATGACGTGGTACAGGTTGACTGGGAGGGCACGCCGCGCGATGTGCCCAAGACGATCCTTCTCACCCAGGCGATCAACCACGCCACCGAGCACCGCTCGCAGGTCATGGCGATCCTGACGCAACTGGGGGTCCAGCCGCCGGAGTTGGACGGCTGGTCGTTTTTCGACGGGCTGGAAGGATAATCTAAACGAGGAGAGCTTGCTGATGAAAGACCGTATCCTCCCCTGGGAGGGGTGTAACAATGTCCGCGACCTTGGCGGCTTACGCACCTCCGATGGACGCCTGACCCGCCCGGGGGCAATTGTCCGTTCGGATACCCCTGCGAAACTCACGGCGGCGGGCTGGTCGGCGCTCCATGCCTACGGCATCCGCACGATCATCACCCTGCGCACGCACGGCATGCAGGAGGACGAGTTGAACATCACGCCGCCCCACTCTGACCTCGTAACGGTCCAGGCGGCGATAGAAGACGTCACGGACATGGAATTCAGGAACAAGTGGGCTTCCTCCGAACTGTGGTGCACGCCGCTTTATTATCATGATGCGCTCCGGCGCTGGCCGGAGCGGCACGCTGCGGTCATTTCCGCCATCGCACAGGCGCAGCCCGGCGGCGTACTCATCCATTGTGTGCGCGGGACGGATCGCACAGGCATCATTGCCGTGTTGCTGCTGGCGCTCGTCGGTGTCCCGCTGGATGAGATCATTGCGGACTATGAGCTAAGCCCCGATCCTGAGCGGGATGCACTTCTGGCAGGCGAGCATTCCTCGGTTCGGGATGCCATCCTTGGTGCACTCACAGGCCTGAACATTGACAGTTATCTCCGCATGGGCGGGGCAACCCAGGACGACCTGGACGCAGTCCGTAAACGGCTCCTGGAGTAGGCATCAAACACCCATATCTATACGAAAATTGGAGAACATCATGACCGAAGACTATCAAATCGTCCAACTGGAAAAACCCGACGACGCAGCCTGGGAAGCCGTCGGAGGGGGTATTCACAATTACAACATCCAACAGGCAGGGGATGCTCAAGGCGGGCAGGTGTGCTTCGTCCTGCGCGACGCGGAGGGGAACACGGTCGGCGGCTTGATCGGCGAGACCCACTGGGGGTGGTTCTACATCAACCTGCTGATCGTCAAAGAGGAACTGCGCGGTTACGGGTATGGTCGAAAACTCCTGATGCTCGCCGAAGAGGAAGCGCGAAAACTCGGCGCAAAGAACGCCTATCTGGACACTTTCAGTTTCCAGGCGCCCGACTTCTACAGACAACACGGTTATCGGGTCTTTGGCGAACTCAAGGACTTCCCGCCCGGTCATCAGCGCTACTACCTTACGAAAGAACTTTAGCGGCAGGGACGCGGCCCCAAAAGCCGCATCCTCGTTGTATTAACCGTCATTATTTCGATACGAGGATCAATTCCGCGGCATCACGCTGAATGGTCTCGTCCAGGTAAGCCGACGAGTATAAATAATCAATTCGGACGATCCCGTCCCGTATTTGAATGACAATTCCCGGCTGGTTCGCGCCTCCAGTGAACATGACCGCGTACTCACCCACCGGGTATGCCTCCTCGGAATACGCCGCATCCGACACCTTGTACACCGCATACAAGCCGGTCACATCCACGCCGGGGAAGTTCGACACGTCCGACGCCCGCAGGAAACTCCCCTCAGATCCCAAAAACGGGAGGACTTCCACGGGTGTTCCCTCCGCTTCCCCAGCCTGACATTTGGGCGGTCCGCCCAACCCTTCCGCTTTCGTGCAAGCGACGGTTGTAAAGCGGATCAGGTCACGCAACTGCTGTGGATCGCCACTTTCCACTGCGGCAAGGACAGCATCCACATCCGGGATACCTGTCCGCGTGGAGAGGGGATGATAACCGGGTTCCGTCGAGGTCGCGGCGGATGACAGGGGACGCCGTTTCAGAAGCAGGAGCGACGGCAATCGTTGCTGCGGGTTCAGGGGTGGCAGACGTACAGGCTGATAACAGTAATGAGAAAAGCAGCAGGCATATCAAATACAGTTTCGCTTTCATGGATTTACTCCTAAAGTAGCTTGGACAGCGCATGGATCAACTTATCAATGTCGCGCCTTGTGTTATATCCCTGGACGGAGATGCGAATCAGTTTGTTCCCAGTTCCAAGTCGAATTAATCGGGAATTTCCACTCTGTATTCGTCATATAATCGCTTCTTGAGCAGGGTGAGGTCGGTATCCGCTGGGAGGGGCGCGGCGGCCATTTGGCGGAACCAATTTTCAGTTTGGGGATGAAGCGGTGCAAGGCCGGTTAATTCACAGATCCGATTTTGGGCGTAGGCAACAAGCCGATGGCAGGACTCGCGCACCTCGTCCCAGTGATTTTCCGCTTGAAATTCGATGGCTTTGGGGACGGAGAGAAACGCGGCGATGTCGCGCGTGCCCCACCATTCGTGATGGTCCACGAAGGTCGAGCCGCTCGGCGTCTCGAACTCGTAGCCCCACGAAACGACCAGCGGCTTGAGCAGATGCTGGACCTCGGGGCGGGCGTAGAGAAAGCCCGCGCCCTTCGGCGCGCACAGCCACTTGTGCAGGTTGCCGCCGTAAAAATCCGCGCCGAGCGAATCGAGATGCAGCGGCAGTTGACCGGGCACATGCGCCCCGTCTATGACCGTGAGGATGCCCGCTTCGCGCGCGCGGTGGATGATCTCCTTGACCGGGAAGATGATGGCGGTCGGCGAGGTGATGTGGCTGAGGAAAATGACGCGCGTGCGCGGCGTGACGCCCCGCCAGAAATCTTCGATGAACTTCTCCTCGGTCGTGAGCGGCAGTTCGATGTGCTGGTTGATGTAGCGAAAGCCGCGCTCTTTGGCGAGGAAGCGCCAGGTGCGGTCCATGGCGCCGTATTCGTGGTCGGTGGAGAGGACTTCGTCGCCGGGACCGAGTTCGAGCGAGCGCGCCACGATGTTGACCGAAATGGTCACGTTCTGGGTGTAGACGAGGTTGTCCGCATGGGTGCCGAGGTAGCTGCCGAGCGCGGCGCGCGCCTCCGCCATGAGACCTGTAAACCGCCTGCCGAGAAATTCGACGGGCTGGCGTTCCAGTTCGCGCTGCCAGCGCTGATATTCCTTGAAAACAGGCTTGGGCGTCGCGCCGAAGGAGCCGTGGTTGAGAAATGTGACCGAAGGGTCGAGTTGGAAGTGTCGTTTGAGGTTTCGCATGGAGGGGATTATAGTAGACCTGTTGGAAAAGTCCGAATCCCTAGCCACGGAGACACAAAGACACGGAGTTTTTTAGTTCTCTTCTCAGCGACTCCGTGTCTCACCTGTCCCGATGCCTTTCGGGAGTGGTACAAAAGGTAGAATCCTGTCACTTTTCGGCGGTTTCTGCATCTAATTTCTGAGTGGTTATGGCAAAATCAACCCCGCGGGCGAAGAAAAAGGCGTCCAGGCCGCGAACAGCCCAAAAGTCAAAGTTTTGCCGCGCTCCCCGTCCCGGGCAGAAGTGCCCGGAGTGCGGCGAAGGCAAATTGGATTACGACGGGCTCCTGCAGTTGGCCTGTCCCATGTGCGGGCACGTCGCCTCGGGCGGCGGCTTTACCTGATAGTCCATTTCACCGGCGTGACCGGCAAATCAAAACAAAAAGGAACCAGTAAATGACAGAGACAACCCAGATCGGCTTTACCGTGCACCTGAAAACGGATTTCGCGACCGCCATCCAGCGCGTTACCGACGCGCTAAAGGTGGAGGGCTTCGGCGTGTTGACCGAGATCGACGTGAAGGAAACCTTGAAGAAGAAGCTCGACGTGGATTTCCGCCCGTACAAGATCCTCGGCGCATGCAACCCGACGCTTGCCCATCGCGCCCTGACCGCCGCGCCGCAGGTCGGGCTGTTACTGCCGTGCAATGTGACCGTGTCGCAGGAGGGCGAGGAATTGGTGAACGTGTCCATCGTAGACCCGATCTCCATGCTGGGCGTGGTGAAACATCCCGACCTTGAAGTCGGTGGCGCAGGAGGCGCGCGCCAAACTGGAACGCGTCGCCGCATCCTTACAAAACAATTAATGGAGCAATTCAAATGAGCCAGAAGAAAAAATCGCATCAAAAAGTATCACATCAAAAAACGTCGCACCCAAAACCATCACAGCAGACCAAAAAACAGACCTTCAACCCGACCCTGTTGTGGGCTGGCTTGGGACTCCTTGCGGTCGTCCTCGCCGGGGTTTTCCTCTTCAGACCCGGAAATTCCGCCAGCGCTGAGGCATTGCCGCGCGAAGTCTCGGTCTCGGAGGCGGCATCCCTGCGCGAAGACGGGGCGTTCATCCTGGACGTGCGCGAACCGGACGAGTGGGTCGAGAGCCACATCCCCGGCGCGACGTTGATTCCCGCTTGGCGAACTGGCCTCCCGCGTGGACGAGGTCCCGCAGGACCAGGAAGTGGTGGTCGTGTGCCGCTCCGGCAACCGCAGTCAGCAGGGACGCGACATCCTGCTCGCGGCTGGGTTCGAGCAGGTCACCAGCATGGCGGGCGGCGTCAATCAATGGAAAGCCGCAGGGTTTGAGACGGTCAGCGGACCGTAATCGTTTCAAAAGCTTCATCGAAGATGGGTTGGGCAAATGTCCAACCCATCTTTTTTAAGCGCTATTGTCGTTGGAGGTGTATTATTGACAGTATATTCAATCGTAAGGCTTGCTGGCAATGGTGGACAAAAAGGAGAGAACCATGGAATACACCCGCTTAGGTTCAACAGGGATGAAGGTCTCGCGCATCTGCCTCGGTTGCATGGGGTTCGGTGATGCGGAACGTTGGGTTCACAAGTGGGTGCTCAATGAGGAAAATAGCCGCCCGATCATCAAGAAAGCCCTCGAAATGGGAATCAACTTCTTCGATACGGCCAATGTCTATTCCATTGGCGCAAGTGAAGAGATCCTCGGTCGCGCGTTGAAGGATTACGCCAAACGGGACGAGGTCATCATTGCCACAAAGATCCACGGCAAAATGCGTGAGGGTCCAAACGGCAGCGGGCTGTCGCGCAAGGCGATCCTGAGCGAGATTGACAACAGCCTGAGACGCTTGGGAACAGATTATGTGGACCTGTACCAAATCCATCGCTGGGATTATGAAACCCCCATCGAAGAGACGATGGAAGCGCTGAACGATGTCGTGCGGGCAGGCAAGGCACGCTACATCGGCGCCTCTGCCATGTGGGCCTGGCAATTCCAGAAGGCCCAGCACGTCGCTGACAGGCACGGATGGGCACGCTTCGTCTCGATGCAGGATCACCTGAACCTGATCTACCGCGAAGAGGAACGGGAGATGCTCCCGCTCTGTCGCGCGGAGAAGATCGGGGTGATTCCGTACAGTCCGCTCGCCTCGGGCAGACTGACGCGCGACTGGTCGGCGGAAAGCACCCTGCGCTCCGAAACGGACCAAATCCAGAAGATGAAATATGATGCCTCCGCCGAAATGGACCGGCAAATCGTGGAGCGGGTCGCGGAACTTGCGCAGAAGCATGGAATTCCCCGCACGCACATCGCGCTGGCCTGGCTGTTACAAAAGGAACCGGTAACTGCGCCCATCGTCGGGGCGACAAAGATCTCGCATTTGGAAGAGGCGGTCGGCGCTTTATCTGTGAAACTGACGCAGGAAGAGGTCACTTATCTGGAAGAGCCGTATGTGCCGCATCGTATTGTGGGTCACCAGTAACAGGCGGCGTCAATCAATGGAAAGCCGCAGGGTTTGAAACGGTCAGCGGGCCGTAAAATTCTTGAGTCTATAACGAAACACGGGCTGGACGATTGTCCAGCCCGTGTTTTTGTTGTGATGTTATTCCCGAGACCTAACGGCAGAGCAGGCAGTGAGTGGCGCCTGCTTTAACCTTACCACGCTCATATTTTTTACGCATGTTTTCAGTCCATTTATGATAATCGCGATTTCTGAGATTTCGTCTGGGTTTCTGGAACAATCATAATGAGAGTTGTCTTTGTGCTAATGACCTTGTTAGATCGCCTCACAAATCATTTTGACGCAATCAACAAAACACATGTTGGTATTTCATAGCTAACATCATGTTGAAGAATGGGAATGTCAGAAGTAGAACCCCATGCTTCTTTGATTTCATCACTTGATACAACCAAGTTTTTAGAGGAATAGAAACGCTATCTCTGTTTTGGTATGCCAAAACAGGTTTTTCCCCTAATAATAAAAAAGGAAAAAACTCACTACCGCAACAGAGAAAATTTTATGAAACAGTTTCATGATGTTATTACAATCCCTAAATTAGCAGCCCAACGAATTAAGGATTGATGCGGCAGATAGAGTGAAGCAGATGAAAGGCACATTGTGCCGCGCATCTGTCTAGTTGACTAGCTACAATTAATCCTCAAGTTCCCAATTAACCCTTAATCGAGCAGGTCAAGCGTTAATTGACTGGTGATTACCCACAAATCGCGAATCAGTAAAAGCTCTGCTCGGTCGTGGTAAAGTAGATTTGCGACCACTCAACCACAAGAAGGAGCAGAGCCACTATGAATATAGCACTCGGAAGTATTCTTGCCAAGTTGCCGATTATGGAGATCCAGATAACGATCCAAAGCCACACACAGTCTCTGATGGGAATGTTGCCAGATAAACGGATGAAGAAAGTGTTGGAAAACATGCTGCTGGGAATTCTCGGAGGACAGACGCCGGTGATTACTGGAATAGCACGTCAGAACGGGAAGACAGAAGGAGAAACATGGGCTGTTGCAAAGAGCATGTATCGGTTATTGGGAAATAAGCGCTTGGAAACCAAAGTAATCTATCAAGGTCTATATGAAGCTGGGCAGCAAGTAGTGGAGCGTGAAAACCCTGACTATTTGGTGGTGGCGGTGGATCCAGTGAATTTTGAGAAACCCTACACTCAGGCGCTGGAAGGCGTGAGTGTAGTTCACAAAGCAACTCCGCCAGATTTGGCGGGGCATGCACGTTTGGCGCATGGCTATCCAGCCATCACGGCAACCGTCGTCAATACCAAAGTGCCAGTCACCAGTTACGCCAACTGGTTTTCGTATCAAACGGCTGACTTTCTCAGCCAGAACAAAGAGGTGGAACAGGCGTTTGATACGACTTGTCGGTTATATGAAGGGCGAAAGATACGTTTTGTGGGCGATTTGGGGCTGGACGACCAGAAAATGTTCGCCCAAGTCGTGAAATTGGAGCAGGAATTTGCCTTTCGGGTCAGCCATCTGGAACGCATTGTGGAAGTCTACAATGACCGTCTGGATCGCTGGGAAACAGAAAAACTGCAAGATCTGGTGGAAAGTGTTCCTTACCAAGTTACCTTCCAGGTGCTGTTCAAGCACGCCGGACAAACCAGATTCGACACGGTGCATTTTGGCTGGTTCATGGTGCGTACCCCAGGCACACAAGAACCATTGTGGATCCTGGTGGCAGATGATGAAACCTTGAACCGACAAATGGTCTTGATTACCAACATCCCGTTGACTAATGTCGCCTCCATGCAACAGGTTTATAACGATTGGCGTTTGCGAACTCGAATTGAACATGGCTATCGCTTCGATCAGGAACAAGGTTTAGATGTTGAAAATATGCGCGTCCAAACCGTCGATCGCATGCGTCGTCTGTTCGCAATCGTTTTGATGGCGGCTCAAATTGTCTGTGTCATTTCTGAACAATGGCCGTCCAAAGCCGTCCTGTGGCTTCGGCAACTGGGCGGCAAATTAGGTATCCCGACTGACCGCGATGGCCCCTATTGGCTCTTGCAAGGCATCTCTGCGGTCATTGTCACCTGCATGACCTTATCGTTTGTTTGCTTGCACCCCTTCCCTTTCCCGGAGTTTACTTGTGGGTAATCACCAGTTAATTGTACCTTCAACACCTGCCCCATCATCCTCTCCACCGCCTGATACACCGGCAACTCATCCCCCAACTCCACCAGCGGCTTGCCGGAGAATTCAAATTCCGCCAGTTCCTCGTCCGCAGGGATGGTGCCGAGCAGGGGCACATCCAGTTTGTCGGTGAAGGCTTTGAGTTCGGCGGGCATTTCTCCGCGCAGGCGGTTGACGATGAGATAGGCATTCTCCACGTTGATATCGAGTTCCTTGCGCATGTCGGCTATACGCTGTGCCGCGACCAATCCGCGCTGGGTGGGGTCGCTGACGATGAGCAGGTGCTGCACGTCGCGCGTGGTGCGGCGGGAGAGGTGTTCCATGCCCGCTTCGTTGTCGATCACCACGTAGGCATAATGCTTGCTCATCCCGTCAATGACTTCGCGCAGGTTATGGTTGACCGCGCAGTAACAACCCGCGCCCTCGCCGCGTCCCATGGCGATCAGGTCGAAGCGCGAACCCTCCGCCAGCGACGAACGGATCTGGTAATCCAGATAATCGCGCTTGTTGACGCCGCCCGGCATGGTCCCCATCGCCGCTCCGCCCTGCGCCAGCGACGACTTGACCTGCTCCAGCATGTCCTCGCGGATGTCGCCGACCGTCCATTCGAGGTCGAGGCCGAGCACCATGTTCAGGTTGGAGGACGGGTCCGCGTCAATGGCGAGGATGCTTCCCGTCTGGTTTTGGGCAAGGTATTTGATGATCATGCCTGAGACGGTAGTCTTGCCGACCCCGCCTTTGCCTGCGAGTGCGATGGTGGTTGTCATTTGTCTTCCTCCAAAATCCAGGAACGATCTACTGTTGTAGTCCTGCGCTTTTCACTTCATCTATAAACCATCCAAGTTTGCTGAAATCCTTGCCCGGCACCCAACCGTCAATTATCAGAAAAATTAAAAACAGATCAATATCCGAAATTTCATACAACAGTCTTTCCAGACGTGCTTTATCATATGCGCCGCTGCTTTGGAACTGCTTCCAAAGATAGAAGTTCTCATCATGGTAAAAAATGATGTTCAGGACATCCAAATCAGATGTGAATTCCTCAGCAAATTGACGAGCCAGCACAGCGTGATGTCCAGGTGAAAATGCCGGGGAATCGGACACGGCAACGGCTTTCAAAGTGTCATGAATGTGAATGATGAACTTTAGTTTCCAGTAATTTTCTTCGCTTAATCTGGTTTTGAAGCGTTCCAGATTCTCTTCAAGCAAAACGATGTGGCGACTGATCTTGCCTTCCGGGTGACCTGAGCGCGGTTCGCCGAATTCAATATACTTCTTGTAACGCGGATCATTGATGACTTTCTCAACAATTTCCTGATAGTTCGCATTCATGCCGGTTTCGCCTATTCAAACACCTCATCATCTGTCATCTGATTGATCTTCTCTTTGATCTGTTCCGTAGCCAGTTTCAGGCTCGGCACGTGGTCATACACGGGGATTCCCAGCCGGTCCGCCTCCTGGACCTTCAAGTCGGCGGGCAAAAACCCGATCAGGGGGATGTCTTTCGACTCAACTTCAAGGAATTTGGCTTCGTCTTCATTTCGCACTTTGTTCCCCACCAGATACAAGCGCTGCAAACCGATGTCATTCGCCAGTTTCCTGATCTGCTTCGCCGTGCCAAGACTGCGGCGCGTCGGCTCGACGACCACCAGCATGGCATCCACAAAGTCCACGGTGGCGCGGCCGAGGTGCTCCACACCAGCGTACATATCGAGCAGGAGGATGTCATCTTTGCGGAAGAGCAGATGGGTGAAAAGCGTTTTGAGCATCGCCGCTTCGGGACAAATACAACCCGAGCCGCCCAGTTCCACGCTTCCCATTTCGAGCAGACGCACGCCGCGATGCAGGACGCTGAACCGTTCAGGGATGTCGTCCACGCGCGGGTTGAGGGTGAAGAATCCGCCGACCGTGCCGGGTTTGGCGCCTGTCCGTTCTTCGATGAGCGCGTCCATTTCGGCGATGGGTTTCAGTTCTTCGCGCAATTCCTCGGGAAATCCCAACGCCCCCGCCAGGCACGGAGACGGGTCCGCATCCACCGCCAGCACCTGGCGTCCCATGTCCGCGTAGGATTGGGCAAGTAATGCCGTCAATGTGGTTTTTCCCACCCCGCCTTTACCGGTGATCGCAAGTTTCATGGTTCACATCCTTATCCTTGCGGAGGCTTTGAGCCTTCGCAAGACTCCGTAATGATTGTACAACCCGTTCAAAGGGGAGAATAGTGACAGAAATCATCTATTTTATGGACCGTTGACCGTAGAGCATGGGCCGCGATGTACCGTCTACTGTCCACAGTCTACGGTCTTTACGTCTTCGCCCGTATCACCCTGCCTGTCAACGTGCTTCCCAGAATCGCACACGCATCGATCGGCAGGTAATGGCTGACAAATTCATCGAACAGGACCTTGCACGAGGATGGAAAATCCTCGTCGCCGAGCCAGTAGGTCAACATCAACGGAACTTTGGGCAGTGCCTGAAATACAAACGAAGCGCTCCCCACATCCACAGGCTCCCCTCCCGCCTTCGAACACGCGGATTTGAAACCCTCCAGGTCAAGCCCGAATTGC
Source organism: uncultured Chloroflexia bacterium (assembly GCA_963718215.1). Lineage (GTDB taxonomy): Bacteria > Chloroflexota > Anaerolineae > Anaerolineales > Villigracilaceae > Defluviilinea. The sequence continues at coordinate 26,836 of CAVQYK010000019.1, read as the reverse complement.
TTCACGATCTCGTCACCGCTGTAACCTTGAAAGGCAGCGTTATACATCCGCCCGTCGGGCAGGTCGGCGAACGAGACCCACTTCCCCGTCAACGGCGCGCCGTCGGCGGTGAGCAGGTAATACAGCAGCATCGTCAGTTGAAAATCGGGGAGACGGTCGTCCTTTTCGTTGCAACCGGTCAATTCGGGCCAGCACAGGATGCAGACTTTTCCCACAGAAGGAGATGTAACTCGCCTCGTCCGGGACCGAGCGTCAGCCAGGATGAGCCGCTTCGGACGGCGACCAGGCCTGGGTCCTGGACCCGAAGCGCTGACCTTAACTCGTCCACGCGGCCTGCCAACTGCTCGGCGGAGGTCGGGGTGCGGGAGGTTTTCCGGTCTTTTTGAAAGTCAGTCATCGCCTGCTCTTATGCACATTATAGTCATTCCGTGATGAATTAACGAAATCAACCTGTGTTAGGTACATTTATCAGATTTTCTAATGACAATAGGCACAATTTCATTCCCGTCCAAGATGCTAGAATAAACTTTAGGAAGCGTCCATGTTTTTGACGCTGTCTTCGTTTGTCATCATCATCCAAACCATTACATGGAGGTGTTCATGAAGACCAAGACCTTTGAAGCGCCTGCGCTCTACGGCGACCACCACGTCACGGAGGTGAGGCGAATTTTACTGGGGATCGAGGGGGTCACGGATGTGTATGCCAGCAGTGCATTTCAGACCATCGAAGTGACGTATGACGAGTCCAAGGTCAACGACCTGGAGATCGCCGTCAAGCTGGATGAGGTTGGGTACCTCGGCGAGTGGACAATACCCATCGAGCTGGAGAACGCCGCCCAACAAGGTGACGGGCAAAAACCGTTCTTCCGTCATACCGCCACGTACGAAACGATCAAACACACGGTCAGTTTTGCGCAAAACGTAAGCTACCAGGGACGTCCGCTCTGGCATTGCCCCGGCATCGGTGCGGTGAAGATGGACGAGGAGGCATAATAATGGCTAAAAAACGCGAGATCAAGGATTATTCGACCGACCCCGCCGCACAGCAGATGCTGATCCGCGCGGAGGAACTGGGCATCGGCACGGCGTTTACACGTGCGGATGCGATGTCTCCGTGCAACATTGGCGGCGCAGGGATGTGCTGCAAGCAATGCGGCATGGGACCGTGTCGTTTGACGAAGAGCGGCGATGTGGGCGTGTGCGGCGCGACACTGGATACCATCCAGGCGCGCAACCTGACGCGCGCCATCGCGGCGGGCAGCGCGGCGCACTCCGACCACGGGCGCGACATGGCGTTCCTGTTGAAGGCAACCGCCCAGGGAGAAGCGGAAGGGTACACCATCCGCGATGTCGCCAAATTGCGGATCGTCGCTTCGAAATACGACATCAAAGTGGACGGTCGTTCTCCTGAAGAGGTCGCCAATGACCTGGCTGACCTGTACATCGCACAGTTCGGTCAGCAACGCGGGGAGATCGTCCCTGCGATACGCGCGCCGAAAAAGCGACAGCAGATCTGGCGCGATCAGAAGGTCTGGCCGCGCGGCGTGGACCGTGAAGTCGTTGAGGCTTTGCACCGCACCCACATCGGCGACGACCAGGACCCGGCTCACATCCTGAACCACGCCATTCGTACTGCTCTGGCAGACGGCTGGGGCGGTTCGATGATCGCCACCGATATCTCGGATATTTTGTTCGGCACTCCCGCCCCGATCCTGGGCGAAGCCAACCTCGGCGTGATCAAGGACGACATGGTCAATGTGGTCGTGCACGGACACGAGCCCAGCTTGAGCGAGATGCTTGTGGCGGTTTCACAGGACCCCGAGATCATCGCGTATGCCAAGGCGGCAGGCGCGCATGGCGTGAACCTTTCGGGCATTTGTTGTACCGCCAATGAGACATTGATGCGACAGGGTATCCCTGCGGCAGGGAACTTCCTGCATCAGGAGCTTTCCATTTTGACCGGCGCGGTCGAAGCGATGGTCGTGGACGTGCAGTGCATCATGCAGGCGCTGGTCGGTTTGGCGCAAAACTTCCACACCATGATCATTACCACCTCACCAAAGGTCAAGATCACAGGTGCGACCCACATCGAGTTCGATGAGCACAAAGCCACGACAATTGCCAAGCAGATCCTGAAGACCGCCATAGACAACTTCAAGAACCGCGAGTCCGCCAAGGTGCGCATTCCGCAGATCAAGGAAAGCGTCATCCCTGGCTTCTCACATGAGTACATCAACTACATGCTCGGCGGCTCGTACCGCGCCTCCTTCCGCCCGTTGAACGACGCGATCATTTCCGGTCGTATCCGCGGCGTGGCGGCGATCGTGGGATGCAACAACCCGCGTTCCTCGCAGGATTATCTCCATAATCTGGTCGTAAAGGCATTGCTCAAGCAGGATGTGCTCGTCGTGCAGACGGGGTGCGGCGCGATCGCTGCGGGTAAGCTGGGGCTCCTTTTGGGCGAAGCAGGTCTGACCGAGGTCGGAAGCGGCTTGAGGGAAGTCTGCGAAACGGTCGGCATCCCGCCTGTCCTCCACATGGGCTCGTGCGTCGACAATACCCGCATCCTGACCGTGCTCACACAGATGGTCGAAGAGGGCGGCTTGGGCGATGACATCGACCAGATCCCCGCGGTCGGTCTCGCACCCGAATGGATGAGCGAAAAGGCGCTGGCGATCGCCACGTATTGTGTGGCGTCGGGCGCGTACGTCATTTTCGGCGGCTCATCGCCTGTCAGCGGCATGCCAGACCGGGTCAGCGACAGCGACCTCGTCCTGAAATTCATCAGCGAAGGCTGGGAGAAGCAATACGGCGGCAAACTTGAGTTCATCCCTGACCCGCAGGAGATGATCAAGAAAACTCTCGAACACATCGACAAGAAACGCGCCGCGCTCGGCCTGCCCGAATGGGAGAAGGATAAATTCGGTCGAAGCGGCGATGCGAAGATGAACGAGTTGGAGGCTTTGCCATTGGAGAAGAAGCGCGAAGCCATTTACGGGCTGGCGGCGGACTAGGAGGCTGACATGTCAAAATACATTGCCACACGTGCGATGCGCGGCGCGAATGCGCTGGTTACCGAAGCCGAGATCGATGCTCAACAGGGCGCATCAAGGATAAAGGTGCCGACACCCCTGTTTCGTTCCCCAACACGGCGTACTACCTCCCCACCATCCTCGGTCTGACGGGCAAATCCGTCGAAAAACTCGGCGACCTGGGACCCATCCTGCAATATGCGCGGGACATGCTCCACCCGATCCCTGCGTTCTCAAAATGGACTCCCTACCTCGGCGAGACGCTTGACTCGGGAATTGCCACACTCCTCGCGGCGGAGACCATCGAAGCCGTGCGCTTCATCTATGGACTTCAGCCTGAACCCATGCCCGAAGGCTTTGCCCTCGCTGGAGGCACGAACTACGGCGGCGAGAACGGGCATGGCCATCTCAACGGGCCGATTGACGACATCCAGCTCCGCTCGTGGGGCATCCAATTGGTCGACGGTCGTATGCCGGGCTTTGCCGCGATTGTCGGTTGTGCAAAATCCAATGAGGTGGCGGTCAAGATCGTGCGCGAACTTCAACGCCGCAACATCCTGACCTTCCTCTCCGGCAACGTCAACGGACGGAGCATCATCCACCAGTTGCAGGAAGAGGGCGTGGAACTCGGCTACGACACCTACACCGTCCCCTTCGGCACGGACACCATCTCAGCCATCTATGCGCTGGGATTTGCCGCCCGCTCCGCCCTGACTTTTGGCGGAATGAAGCCTGGTATGTCACGTGAGATCCTGCTCTATAACAAGGAACGCGTCTTTGCCTTTGTGCTCGCCCTCGGCGAAGTGGACGATTTGAAATATGCCGCCGCGGCGGGCGCGATCAACTTTGGCTTCCCCGTCATCGCGGATACGGTCATTCCCGAGATCCTGCCGACCGGCGTGACAACCTACGAGCACGTCGTCTCCATGCCGTTCAACAAGATCGAAGGCAAGGACGACCTCGAACGCGCCGAACGACTCGTCCAAAAGTGTATCGAGGTGCGCGGCGTCAAGGTCAAGGTCTCGAACGTGGATGTTCCCGTCCCGTACGGCTCCGCCTTTGAAGGCGAAGTTGTCCGCAAGGCGGATCTGCGCGTCGAGTTCGGCGGCAAACGCTCCCGCGCCTTTGAATATCTGCACATGGCAAAGCTGGATGAAGTCACCGACGGCAAGATCGAAGTCATCGGTCCTGATTTCTCAGCCATCCCATCACAAGGCTCCATGGATTTGGGCATTATCATGAAGGTCGCGGGGCGGCAAATGCAACAGGACTTCGAGCCCGTACTGGAGAGACAAGTCCACTACTTCGTCAACGGCGCGAGCGGAATTCAGCACGTCGGTCAACGCGATATCGCGTGGATCCGCATCTCGAATGCCGCGGCAGATAAGGGCTTTAGTCTCGAATTGTTCGGCAAGATCCTGCACGCCCGCTTCCACGAAGACTTTGGCGCCATCGTGGACAAGGTCCAGGTCACGATCATCACCGAACCCGCGCTCCATGCCGAATGGCTGGAGAAGGCGCGCGCCGCGTACGACTTCCGCAACAAGCGCCTCGCCGACCTGACCGACAACAAAGTGGAGGAGTTCTACTCCTGCACCTTGTGCCAGTCCTTTGCGCCGAACCACGTCTGCGTGGTTTCGCCTGAACGGCTCGGTCTGTGCGGCGCGTACAACTGGCTGGACTGCAAAGCCTCGTTCAGCATCAATCCCACTGGACCGAACCAGCCCATCAAACTTGGCAAACAGATCGACGACCGCAAGGGTTACTGGGAAGGCACGAACGATTACGCCAAGGTCGGTTCGCACGGCGTGGTCAACGAAGTCTCGATGTACTCCATCATGGAAAACCCAATGACCGCCTGCGGCTGTTTCGAGTGCATCGTGATGCTCATCCCCGAAGCCAACGGCGTGATGGTGGTCTCGCGCGAAGACACTTCCATGACCCCCGCAGGCATGACCTTCTCGACGCTGGCGGGCATCGCGGGCGGCGGGATGCAGACCCCGGGCGTGATGGGCGTCGGCAAGTTCTACCTCATCAGCCCCAAGTTCATCTCCGCTGACGGCGGGTTCAAACGCGTGGTGTGGATGTCGTCCGTGTTGAAGCAGACCATGGCGGACGAGTTCAAAGCCGTCTGCGAACGCGAAGGCGACCCCGATTTCATGGACAAGATCGCCGATGCGAGCAATGCGACAACGGTTGAAGAGTTGCTTGCCTGGCTGGAGGCACACAACCATCCGACAATGGCGATGGAGCCGATGTTCTAAATCCTGTTGGTATGTTGGAAGGTTGCAGGTTCGAACGTTCCAACATGCCGACCTTTCAAATTGAGAACGAAAAAGGAGAATACATGAAAGGCGATGACAAATTGATCAAGGTCCTGAACGACCTTCTGGCGGACGAACTGACCGCCATCAGCCAGTACATGGTTCACTCTGAAATGTGCGATAACTGGGGCTATGGAAAACTCCACAAGGAGATCGAAAAGAAGGCCATTGACGAGATGCACCATGCCGAATGGCTCATCGGGCGCATCCTCTTCCTCGAGGGCATGCCTGTCGTTTCCAAACTCAATCAGATGAAGATCGGCAAGAACGTGCAGGAAATGGTCAGCAATGACCAGGAAGCCGAACTGGGCGCGATCAAAGCCTACAACGCGGGCATTGCGCTCGCCAGCGAAGTCGGCGACGAGTCCACGGGCGATCTGTTGACGACCATCCTCAAGATGGAAGAGGGACATCACGACTGGGCGAAGAAACAACGCATCCAGATCGAGCAGATGGGCTTGGAGAACTACCTGAGCAACCAGGCAGGCGAGGGCAGAGTAAGTTACACAACGAACAATGGGACATTCCACTGGGGATGTCCCATTGTTATTTTACAACATGAATGAATCAAAACTCGTCCGTGACCTGATGACCGTCGGTGTGCCAACCTGCAAATGGGACTCCCCATCGTGGACATTGCGCGCTTCCTGCTGGAGAAGAATGTCGAGGCGATGTGCGTGCTGGATGCGGAAGGTCACGGCATTGGCGTGGTCGGAGCCGATGAATTGGTCTGGGCGTATGCACGGGAAGGGTACGAATCCTTGACCGCCGAGGACATCATGAACGAGGGCGTCCCCGAACTGCCGCCCGATATTTCCCTGGCGGTCGCGGCGCAGATGATGAAAGACAGGGGCATCCGCGTCGCGTACATGTTGCACAATTCGGCAGGAATTATTTATCCAGCGGCTTATATTTCATATCAACACATTTTGCGTCATATGGCGGCAAGGGACGAATCTGAATTGAAGGATTTGGGTATTGCGGCGGAGCGTAAATCGCCGATCGAGCAATTTATTGAAAGAAGAGATGAAGCAAGAAAAAGAGCTGGATTAATTTAACCGCCAAGACCGCGAAGGTCGCTAAGAATATCTTTTGATTTATCTTCGCGCTCTTGGCGTGCTTTGCGGTTCGAAACCTGAAACTTGGAACTTGAAACCTGACACTGGAGGAACACATGCCAATTGAAATCCCAAAAGATAAGTGGCCCGGAAGCATCAGGGCGATCACCATCGGCGCGACGAGCGCGGACGGCGGCACACGCGCGAAAGCCGTCACGGTCGGCGGCGGGACGACGATGCCGTATCTGCAATTCGAGGCGCCGACGCCGAACAAACCTGTCATTGCCATCGAGATCAAATCGCGCAAGCCTGAAGACTGGTCGCCGCTGCTGGCGGAGGTCTGGGGCGAGGCGATGGCGGATCCCGCTCAATGGGCGAAAAAGGCTGAAGAGGCGGGGGCAGACATCATCGTCCTGGCTTTGACCGTTGAAGATACAGCCGATGACGCGGTCAAGGCGGTCAAATCCGTTCTGGGCGCGACGGGACTGCCCCTCATCGTCTGGGGTCCGGGGCAGGCGGAGAAGGACAACGAACTGATGGTCGCAGTCTCTGAAGCGACGAAGGGTGAAAAACTTGTGCTCGGCATCTGCGAGGACAAGAACTACCGCACGATCGTTGCGACCGCCATGGCGAACGGACATCTCGTGCAGTCGCGCGCGCCGATGGATGTGAACCTGTCGAAGCAGTTGAACATCCTCATCAGCGACATGGGCATGCCCAAAGACCGCATCCTGATGGACCCGACCACCGGCGCGCTTGGCTACGGCATCGAGTATGGCTATTCCGTGATGGAACGCCTGCGGCTCGCCGCTCTGCAAGGCGACGCAATGACGCAGTTCCCAATGATCGTCACGCCCGGTTTCGAGGCCTGGAAGACGAAGGAGTCTGAAGGTCGGCGAAGGCGTGCCCGAAGCCTGGGGCGACTGGAAGAACCGTGCCATCAATTGGGAGACCATTACCGCAATGTCGCTCGTCGAATCGGGCGCGGATATCGTTGTCTTGCGTCATCCTGAGTCTGTCAGGCGCATTCGTGAGGCAATTGGCGAGTTGGTTGTGGCATAAAGTGTCACGTGTCACGTTTCAAGTGTCACGTCACCTGACATGCGAAACTTGAAACCTGACGCCTGGAATTTGACACTTACAAGGAGAAAACATGGCACTCTCAGGAATTCAAATCTACAAAATGCTCCCGCAGACCAACTGCAAGGAATGCGGCTTCCCCACCTGTCTGGCGTTCGCGATGAAACTCGCGGCGAAACAGGTCGAACTCGGTTCGTGCCCGTACGTCAGTGAAGAATCGAAAAAGCAACTCGCTGAATCCGCCGCGCCGCCCATCCGCCTCATCACGCTCAAAGCCGACGGCACCGAAGTCAAGGCCGGCAACGAAGTCGTGATGTTCCGTCACGAAAAGACCTTCTACAACAAACCCGGCCTTTTCCTGCGCGTCAAAGCCAGCGATCCAGACATTGCAAAGAAGGTCGCGACCGCCGACGCCTACAAGGTCAACTACGTGGGCATGGACTTCACCATCAACGGCTACGCCATCGAAGCGGATGGAGATCTAGCGGCGGCTGTCAAAGCAGTTCGAGGCGCGACCAAGCGTCCGCTGATTCTGATCGGAAACGACGCGGCGGTTCTCGACTCAAGCCTGAGCCTGCTCGCTGGCGAATCGGCTTTGATCTACGCCGCCGATTCATCCAACTACGAAGCGCTGGCGGATGTGGCAAAGAAACACAAAGCCGCGCTCGTCGTCAAAGGCGACTCACTCGATGCCCTCGCCGACCTGACCCCGAAGATCCAGGCGAAAGGCGTGGAGGACATGGTGCTCGACCTCGGCGGGAAGAATCTCGGCGAATGGCTGGCCCGTTCCACACAGGCGCGCAGGCTTGCATTGAAATCAAACTTCAAGCCATTGGGTTATCCCACCATCTTCTTTGCCGCACAAAATGGTGTTGAAAAAGAAGCTGTGTACGCATCACAAGCGATTGCCAAATATGCAGGCTTTGTAGTCATCGACACCTTTGCGCCCGAGATGATCTATCCGTTGCTTGTCCTGCGCGAGAACATCTACACCGACCCGCAGAAGCCGATCCAGGTCCAGCCGGGCATCTACGAGATCAACTCACCGAAGCCCGACAGCCCGGTGCTCATCACCACCAACTTCAGCATCACGTACTTCGCCGTCGCCAACGAAGTGGAAGGCTCAGGCCTGCCCGCATGGCTGGTCGTCACGGACGCGGAAGGCATGTCAGTCCTTACCGCATGGGCGGCAGGCAAATTCGACGCAGAACGCATCGCCAAGGCCATCAAGGGCTTCGACGTGGCGAGCAAGGTCAGCAGGAAACGCGTTGTCCTGCCCGGTCACGTGGCGGTCCTTTCCGGAGAATTGGAAGAGGAACTCCCCGATTGGGAGATCCGCGTCGGTCCGCGCGAGGCGGTTGACCTGCCCGCGTTCATGAAACAGGTTTTGAACTAATGCGTAAGGGCACAGCGGTACGGTCTTTCGACAAAGTCCTCAACGGTGCTGCTGTGCCCCTACAATCAACAAATGGAACATTCGGTCACCTTCACCCTCGACGATAAACCCGTAACGGTTTCCGTCCCCACCAACACACTCCTCTCCGATGCCGCACACATTGCAGGCATTGACATCGGTCAGCCGTGCGGCGGGCAGGGACGTTGCGGTCGTTGCGCCGTTCAGGTGACCGGCGGAACCGTCAGGCGCAGAAGCACCTTACGCCTCTCCCCTGCCGACGTCGAGCAGGGTTACGCGCTCGCCTGCCAGACCGTTGTCGAAGGCGACGTCTCCATTTTTGTTCCGCCGCAGGAGAAGATCGAACGAAGGCTCACCACCGACCGCGTCGTTGCCGAAGTCACCGTTCCTGATGAGTACGATTACCTGCAAGTCCAGACCGTCCGCCGCATCCATTTGGAATTGACCCCTCCCAGCATGGATGACCAGACCGACGACTGGTCGCGTTTGCAGACGGCTTTCCGCCTGCAACACCGCTTCGAAAACGTGACCTGTTCCCTGCCCCTGCTCCAAAAGATCGGGGACATACTCCGCGAGGGCGAGTGGAACGTCACAGCCGTGGTTGATCTTGCGAACATACTGCAAAGCGGCGAGTCGAACCATCACATTCAACTCATCGATCTGCAACCCGGCCTCGTTGATGAATATTCCCCGCTCTGGAGCGCAGCCATCGACATCGGTACAACGACAGTATCCCTGTGGCTGGTCGATCTCGTGACGGGCCAGGTACGGGCACAGGTGGCGGAATACAACGGACAGATCGCGCGCGGCGAGGACGTCATCTCGCGCATCATCTACGCCAGCAAGAACGGCGGCAGCGACGACCTGCGCCAGCGTGTTCTGGATACGATCAATAACCTGCTCGAGACTGCCTGCAAGCGGGTGAAAGCAAAGCCTGAGGATGTGGTCAAAGCGACCATCGCGGGCAACAGCACGATGATGCATTTACTGCTTGGCATCCCCGCGGGAAGTATCCGCCTGTCACCGTTCATTACGGCGGTCAATCATCCGCCTGTGATGACGGCGCGCGAGGTCGGCTTGAAGGCATGCCCTGAAGCCAGCGTGGACTGTCTGCCCGGCGTGGCAAGTTATGTAGGCGCTGACATCACGGCAGGTGTTCTTTCCTCGGGCGTGGACGTTGCCGAGGATGTGATCCTCTTCCTGGATGTCGGCACGAACGGCGAAACCGTGCTCGGCAACCGCGATTGGCTGGTCACTTGTGCCTGTTCGGCGGGTCCAGCCTTTGAAGGTGCGGGAGTCGTCAACGGCATGAGGGCGACGCAAGGCGCGATCGAGGAAGTGTGGATCAATAATGACACACTCGAGCCGACCTACCGCGTCATCGGCGGGGGGAAGCCAAAGGGCATCTGCGGAAGTGGATTGATCTCCCTGCTCTCGGAGGCGTTCTTAACGGGGATCCTGGACAAGGGCGGGAACGTTAATTTGATGGCGAACAGTTCCAGGGTCCGCGAGGGAACGCATGGCGGGGAGTATGTGGTGGCCTGGGGCGCGGAAACTGAGTCAGGCGAAGACATCGTCATTTCACGAGTGGATGTCGATAACTTATTGCGTGCCAAAGCCGCCATCTACGCAGGGTTCACGGTGCTGGCTGAGACGGTGGGCATCCCGCTGGAAAGCGTTTCGAAGGTTCTGGTGGGCGGTTCATTCGGAAAATACATCAATGTGGAAAAGGCGGTGCAGATCGGTCTGTTGCCTGACATGCCCTGGGAGCAGTTCGATTTTCTCGGTAACACGTCAGTGAAGGGCGCGTATCACGCACTGCTTGATTGGCGCAAGCGCGAACAGATCAGCGGTATCGCCAAGCGCATGACTTATATTGAGCTTTCAGCGGACAACAGTTTTTATGATGCATTCACGTCCGCTCTATTCCTGCCGCACACGGATCTGCATAAGTTCCCAAGTGTGGTTGAGGCATTATCCCGTTCGCAAGCTGACAAGTTGGAAAGTTAACACGTCAACCTGCAAACGTGCAAACCTGTAAATAAACAAGGAGGCACCATGTACATCATTGGAGAGAATATTCACATCATCTCTGAAAAAGTGAAGGAAGCCCTGAAAAACAGGGACCGCGAGTTCTTCATGGACCTGGCAGTTAAACAGGTGGAGGCGGGGGCAAAGGCGGTGGACATCAACCTCGGTCCGCGCAAGAAGGATTGGGCGGAGGTCTTCCCCTGGATGGTGGAAACAGTCGAGTCGGTCGTGGACGTTCCGCTCTCAATTGACACCACCAACGTGGACGGGATGGAAGCGGCATTGCAGAAGATCACGAAGGCCCAGCCGATCCTCAATTCGACGTCTGCCGAGCCTGAGAGGCTGGAGAAGATCCCCTTGCTGGCGAAGAAGTACAACGCCAAAGTCATCGCGTTGACCCTACGGCCTGAGGGCATCCCCATCGAAGCGGATGCACGCGTCAACATCGCCATCGAGACCCTGATCCCGCGCATGATGGAGATCGACTACCCGATGGAGAATCTCATCATCGATCCGCTCGTGCTGACCGTGAGCGGGTGCCAGCAGTACTGCCCGCACCTCATCGAAACGGTTCGGACCCTGCAATTTGCCTGGGATCCCGCCCCCAATATCTCGGTCGGGCTTTCAAACGTATCGAACGCGGTCCCGAACGAGAACCGCCCGCTCATCAACCGCGTCTACCTTGCCATGCTGATGGGCGTTGGACTGCAGATGATGATCGCCAACCCGTTCGACCAGGAGCAGAATGATGTCATCCGCTGGATAGAGACAAAAGACACTAGTAATCCGCTGGCGGCGGTCTACAATAAGATTGCAGGACGTACTGCGGCCGGCGAAGAGCTCCAGATGGAAGACTTCGACATGTCTGATCCCGACCAGTCTGCCATCTGGAAAACAACGCAAATCCTGCTGAACAAGGTCATCTACGCAGATTCGTATTTACAGAATTAAAGTTTCAGGTTTCAGGTATCAAGTTCCAGGTCGCCCAACTCGTGGCGCCTGACACGTGAAACTTGACACCTGGCACCCTTCTGGAGGAACCATGCCCATATTTACCCCAGGTCGACGCTGGCAACCAGCCTACTCCCCGTTCAAGGAGGAACCCCTCAGCCACAAGCTGATGGAGGATTTCGAGTACATGATCAAGGGGCCGCTCTTCGGGTGCCGCATGTGCGGCAACTGCCTCCTGCAGGAGACGGCGTTCATCTGCCCGATGGAATGCCCAAAGGGTCTGCGCAACGGTCCGTGCGGCGGTTCGACCCCCGAACACTGCTACGTGGACAAGACCCGTCCGTGCATCTGGTACAAGATCTACGAACGCGCCCACAAAATGGGACGCGAGGAAAAACTGCTCGAAGTTTTGCCTCCTCTCGACTGGGAAAAGGTTGGCACGGAAACCTGGAAGGATGTGGCCACCTGCGTAAAGAAACATGGCACAGGTAATGTGCTAAAGAGCCTCGTTCTCGACCGCGGTGAGAACCGCTACAAAACCTGGGAAATGATCTTCCGCACCGTCCGCCAGCCGGACTGGTGGCAGGGCGATGACAAATACCACGCTCCCGCCTACACCGAACCTGTTTCCGATCTCGAGAAACGGTTCAAGGCTGGAGAATTTGTTGTCGCATGCGAAATCGCGCCGCCGCTCAGCATGTCCACGAAGAAGCTGGTGGAGAACATCAACCTCGTCAAGCCGTACGTGACCGCCATCAACTTCACCGACAACGCCTCCGCCACCCCGCGCATGACATCCTGGGCGTGTTCAAAGTTCGCCATCGAGAACGGAGCTGAACCTGTCATGCAGATCGCGGCACGCGACCGCACACGCGCCAGCCTGCAGGGCGAGATCCTCGGAGCAACCGCGATGGGTGTCCGCAATGTGCTGTGCGTGACCGGCGACAGCCCCGTCCTTGCCCCGCAACCGCGCGGCCGCATGGACATCAACGACATGGATGCCATCCAGATGATCTGGATCCTGCGCCGCATGCGCGATGAAGGTCATTATCTCGATGGGCGTGAACTCAAGTTCCCGCCGAAGTTCTTCCTCGGCGCGGCAGCCTCCCCATTCGCATCCGACCCGAAGTTCCAGGCATTGCGCGAGGAGAAGAAGGTCAACGCGGGGGCGCAGTTCTTCCAGACCAACCTTGTCTATGACGTGGATCGCATGGAGATCTGGCTCAACGAGATCTCCAAACGCGGCATCCTCGACAAGGTCTACATCATGGTCGGTATCACACCGCTCAAGAGCGCCAAGATGACCCACTACATGACCCAGGTGCCGGGTGTGTATGTTCCCGATGAGATCATCAAGCGCATGGATGCCGCCAATGAAAAGGGCGGTCCGCAGGGCGCGCAGGAGGAAGGCGTGAAGATCGCGCTTGAGATCATCGAGAGGATCAAGAAACTCCACGGACAGGGCGTCCACGGCCTGCACATCATGCCCGTCGGCTGGGAGGACGTGGTGCCGCGCATCGTCGGCGAGGCAAATCTTTTGAAACCGGGATCAGCCGTCCCTGAGAGTGAAGCGGAGCCAGTCCCCGCATAAAAGCAAAGTACACCGGAGGGAACATGCTTCCTGAACAGATCAAACATTTCCGCGAGATGGTCACGCTCAAGGACGGAACCTACGTCCTTCTGCGCCCCATGGTTGCTGATGATGAGAAATGCCTGCTTGAGTTCTACACCTCGGTCAATGATGATGATATGCGTTATTTCCGCCACTACGTCAAAGACCCGTCAATTGTCCGCAATTGGGCGGAACAGCTCGATTACAGCAAGGTCCTGCCCGTCCTTGCGCTCGTCAAGGACCGCGCGGTGGGCAGCGCCTCGCTCCATTACGGCGAGGGGCCGCATCGCCACATTGCCGAGGTGCGTCTCTTCCTGGCAAAGGACTTCCGCAAACGCGGGCTGGGCATGAAGATGATCAAGGCGCTCATCGATCTGGCGCGCAAACAGGGATTGAGCATCCTTGAAGCGGAGGTGATCGCAGACCAGACGAAGGTGGTCAGGGCCTTTGAAACGCTGGGGTTCAAGACCCAGGCCACACTCGACGATTATTTTCTGTTTCCTGACGGCGAGACGCGAGATGTCGTCTTTATGACCATGGCCCTGCGCGCAAAAACGGACGAATTCTAGGCATGTCCCTGCGCAATATCGTCAAGAAAGCCACCGGGCAGGATGTGTACGTCTGCCATGCCTGCAATGACTGCGACATCCCTGCCCGTGAAGAAATGGATATTCCATTGTCGAGCCTGGTTCAGCTGATCCTGCTGAACGACGAGGAGGCGCTTCAGTGCCGGACCGTCTGGTCTGATTCAGTCCTGGAGGCCTCGCGCGGCGCCTGCAAGCGCGGACTCGACCTGCATGCGGTGATCACCGTCCTTCGTGAAGAGTCGAAACGAAGAGACGGACAATAAAAGTGCCTCTCCGGTAAACCTTGTTCCTGGTGGCGTCTACGTCGCCGTGGATTTCACCAGGCGCTTTTTTCGGAAAGGCTCACAACAAGGAGGAAGGTATGAATACGGAAGAGCTGCTTGCCAAGGCAAAAAAGCCTTCTGCCGATGCAATGAGATTGCATCCGTTCTATCGGGGGAAGATCGAAACCACACTCAAGTGCACAGTCCACAGTTTCGACGATTTTGCCATCTGGTACACGCCGGGCGTTGCGGCGCCATGCAAGGCCATCCAGGCTGACCCTGAACTGGTCTACGAATACACCAACAAGTGGAACACCGTAGCCGTGGTCAGCGACGGGACGCGCGTGCTGGGTCTCGGCGACATTGGACCCAAAGCCGGTTTGCCGGTGATGGAGGGCAAAGCCCTGCTCTACAAATACCTGGGCGGGGTGGACGGCGTCCCGATCATGCTCGACACCAAGGACCCGGATGCCATCATCAACACCGTGTTGATGCTCCAGCCCGGCTGGGGCGGTGTCAACCTGGAAGATATATCCAACCCCAAGTGTTTCTACATCCTTGACACCCTGCGCGAGAAGGCGGAGATCCCCATCTGGCATGATGACCAGCAGGGCACGGCCACCGTCACACTGGCGGGACTCATCAACGCCCTCAAGGTCGTCGGCAAGAAAATGGAGGATGTGAGCATTGCCTTCATCGGCGCCGGGGCGTCGAACGTTGCATGTTCGCGCCTGATCTTCGGCTGGGGCGCCGACCCCGCCAAGTGCTACGTGGTGGATACCAAGGGCATCCTCGGCAAACACCGCAGAGACATCGAGATGCGCAAAGCGGAATACAAGGACAAATGGAAGCTGTGCAACATCACCAATGCGCAGGGACGCGAGGGCGACATTCCCGAAGCCATGCGGGATGTGGATGTGGTCATCGCTCTTTCCAAGCCCGGGCCTGATGTGCTGCTCCCGGAATGGATCAAGACGATGGCAAAAGACTCGATCGTCTTCGCCTGCGCAAACCCCGTCCCTGAGATCTGGCCCTGGGTGGCGAAGGAGGCAGGCGCGGCCGTGGTCGCGACCGGGCGTTCCGACTTCCCGAACCAGGTCAACAACTCGCTCGGCTTCCCCGGCATCTTCCGCGGCACGCTGGACGTCCGCGCAAAGACGATCACCGACGAGATGTGCTTCGCCGCCGCGCAGGCCATGGCGAACCACGTCGGCGACCGCCTCGCGCCTGACTTCATCCTGCCCAACATGGACGACTGGGAAGTCTTCCCGAAGGAAGCCGCAGCGGTCGCGATGAAAGCCATTGAACAGGGACTGGCCCGCATCGAAACCACCTACGAGGATGAATTCAAGCGAGCCGCGACCATCATCAAGCGCTCGCGTGACATGACCAAGCGCATGATGGAGGAGGGCTTCATTGCGGAACCGCCGGCGGACGATGGCAACCACCCCGAGATCGATTCAGAAACCATCAAAGCCGCGTATTAGGCGAAAGGAGAATCATCATGTACGACCTGATTATCATTGGCGGCGGACCCGCAGGTTTGACGGCCGCTGTGTATGCGATCCGCAAGCGATTGAATGTTTTGCTCATCTCGAAGGATCTGGGTGGCAAGACGAATTACCGCCTCGCCCTGCCCTGGATCGAGGACTACCAGGTCATCAAGGGGCTCGAGATCGTCAACAAGTTCCGCAACGAACTGGAGTACCTGGAGTTTGCCCGCCACATCGAATCGGTGGACAAGGTCGAGAAGAAGGATGAGCACTTCGTCGTGACAACCAAAAGCGGGGCGGCGCTGGAAGCGAAGGCGGTCATCCTGGCCACAGGGACGCGGCAGGTGCGCATGGATGTGCCGGGCGAGAAGGAATACACGATGAAAGGCTTGTGCTATTCCGCGCTCTCTTACGCGCCGCTGTTCATCGACAAGTCTGTCCTGGTGATCGGCGAGGAAGACCTGGCGCTTCGTTCCGCTGGCGAACTTGCCACGGTCGCCAAAGAAGTGACCATGATCTGCGTCAACGACAAGAATTTCGACACACCGCTTGGGCACAAACTCCAGCAGGCTGGCAACGTGAAGATCATGAAGGACTGCGAGATCGTCGAGGTCAAAGGCGATGAATACGCCCGCAAACTGATCCTGAGGACAAATCCGGTCAGTTGAGGGAGTTCGAAGCGGATGGCATGTTCGTGGAGAAGGCGCTCACCCCCAACACCGGCATGGTAAAAGACCTCGCGAAACTCGACGAACAGGGACGCGTGGTCGTGGACAATGCGTGCCGTACCAGCATCCCCGGTCTCTTCGCGGCAGGTGACGTGACAAATAACTACGCCGAACAGGTCCTGATCGCGGTCGGCGAGGGAGCCAAAGCCGCGCTCACCGCATACGAATACCTGTTGCCAAAACTATAAACTACACGCAACCTGACAAAAAACGGGACAGGCGCGCGCCTGTCCCGTTTTACATCATCAGCCTCACCCCCAAAACGACCAGCAGGACCAGCACGATCCTGCGGAAGATGTCGGGATTGAGCCACCTGTCCAAGCCTTGACCCAGTAAAAAACCCAGAAAAAGCGCAGGCAATGCCGGTAAAAAATGAGAGGTGACGTCCGGGGTGAAATTTCCGCCCAGCCAATGCGTGGAAACGACCATGACGCTGTTGACGAGGAAATACCCGGACAGGTTGCTCTTGAACTCCTGCGGCGACCAGCGGCGGCAGTTTCCGTACACGACCACCGGCGGACCGGAGGTGTTGTACGCGCCGCCGAGCAGTCCGCCGGTGAAGCCAAATCCCCATGCCCAGGCCGGGTGACTCAAGGCGGGCAGGCGGAACCCGATCAACGCGTAAAGGGCATAGGCTGTGAGGACGAAGCCAAGAACGAATAGTGCAATCCCCTCGTCCAGGCGGCGAAAATAAAAAATACCCAGCGGGATGGCGATCAGGGAGGAGACCAGCAGTCCCAGAATGGACCTGAACTGGAGCGCTGCGCGGTAACGGATGAGCATGAGCGTTTCGAGGACGATCGCCGTCAATGCCACCAGCGGCGTTGCAACCTTCAACCCGACAAGGGAGGGTAGTACCGCCATCATGACCAATGCCACGCCGAAACCGGTCAGGCTTTGTGTAAAACACCCGAGAAAGACCACGAGAAAGATGAAAATTGACGTGGAATTCAAAAATCCCGCCTGTGGAGCGATCACCCTTTCAGCAGTTCCTCCGCTTCAGGCGTTTCCTCTTCCGGTTTGGCAAGAGGCGGCATTTCAAGGATCGAGTTCAAGCCGAAGTGTTGCAGGAACTCCGGCGTGGTCGAGTACAGGATTGGGCGCCCCGGCCCGTCGGCGCGGCCGGACTCGAGGATCAGCCCCTTGTTCAGCAGGCTCTTCATCATGCTGTCACTGTTCACGCCGCGGATGGAGTCGATCTGCGGGCGGGTGACCGGCTGCTGATAGGCGATGATCGCCAGGGTCTCCAGCGCGGCGCGGGTGAGATGACTTGTCGATTCGAGGCCGAGGAAACGTTCGATCAGTTCGGCGAGTTGCGGCGCGGTGGTCAATTGGACACGCCCGGCGTGTCGTTGCAGGCGCAGGCCGCGGGTCAGGAGCGAAGCGTCCAGTTCGTTGAGTCCGCGCTCGATGACCGAGGCAGCCACATCCAGCGCCTCCGCCAGTTGGGCGGTCGTCACAGGTTCCGCCGCCACGAACAGGATCGCCTCCAGTTTGACTGCCAGCGGCAGATCGGTTTCGGTATTTTGATCGGGAGTTTGTTCAAAGTCGCTCATGCTATAATTGCTCCGCTTAAAACAGTTGAGATTGGATCAAAAATGAAAAAGTCATTGTCCTTGCCATTTTTTCTTGCGGTTCTGATACTTGCTTCCCTGGCGTGTACTGTCAACGTCGGCGGCCCCGATTACTCGGACCGCGCCCCCATCCCCGTTTCGAGCGAGGCGGCGGATAGTTTGAAGGAGGAGATCCGCCGCGCGTTCGAGGCGGGCCTAACGACCGGCGAGGTGACCATCAACATCACCGAACCGCAGATCACTTCCGTGCTGGCACAGCGCCTGCAAACCGACCAGAACCTGCAACAGGACAAAAAACCGCTCATCACCGAACCGCAGGTCTACCTGCGCGACGGGCAGATGCAGGTCTTCGGCAAGACCCAGCAGGGCATGTTCGCCGCCAACATCGGCATCATCGTCGCGGTGGGCGTGGATGAGACCGGCAAACCGAAGATCGAGATCGTCTCCGCCGACTTCGGTCCGTTGCCCGCACCCGAGGGGATCAACACCGCCATCTCTGCCATGATCCAGGAGGCTTACACCGGCGCGGTTGGCCCGGTCGCCACCGGCTTGCGCATTCAAACGATTTCCATTGCCGATGGCATCATGACCATCTCTGGACGCATTCGATAGCGCACGGATTATACACCAGACGAAATGCGCCGCTTCTCCCTTAACCGACTTCTGTCCCTCCTGCTGCTGGCAGTTCTCACACTGACAGCCTGCCGCTCACCCCAGGTGACCGGCGAAGACATCACCATCCGCATCCTGGCAGACGGCGAATCGCAGGCTTTGACCCTGCCGGCGGGCAGCACAGTCTCGCAGGCACTGCAATCCGCCGGCATCACGATCGGGAATCTCGATAGATCGGCCCCCCCGCTGTACACCGTTTTGAACACAGGTGATTCTGTCACCCTTACCCGCGTGGAGGAAAAATTCGAGACCGAGGAGCAGATCATCCCGTTCGAAAAGCAGGTCGTTCGCAACGAGTCCCTGCCCGACGGCGAGACAAGGCTTGTACAGGCGGGAGTGAACGGTTTGCAGGAAATTACGTATCGCATCGTACTTGAGGACGGGGATGAAATCAGCCGCTCAACCGTCAAATCCGTCACCTTGCAGGAAGGCGCACCGGAGATCGTCATGGTCGGGGCGCAGGCGTCCTTTGCGCCATTGCCGATACCCGGCAAGATCGCCTACCTGGCTGGCGGCAACGCCTGGTTGATCGATGCAGTAACATCGAATCGAACGCCCATCGTCACCACTGGCGACCTGGACGGACGTATTTTCTTCCTCTCCCCCAACGGGAATTACCTCGTCTTCACCCGCAAATCCACCAAGCCCGCCGATCAGGAGATCAACACCATTTGGGCAGTCCGCACGAACGGCGGCAAGCCATTCGCCACAGGGATCGCCAACGTGGTCCACTATGCGGAATGGATCCCCGGCACGAACTCGATCGCCTATTCCACCGTCGAGCCGCGCAGTACCGCGCCCGGCTGGCAGGCAAACAACGACCTGCACCGTTATAGTATCACCACCGGCGCAAAAGCCAGGATCCTGGATGCCGGCAGCGGCGGCGTCTATGGCTGGTGGGGAAGCGTGTACTCCTTTTCGCCGGACGGACGTCTAGCATATGCGCGCCCGGACGGCATCGGGCTTGTGGATATTGATGGAAAATACATCAAACCGCTGATCGACATTACCCCCTACAACACCCGCAGCGATTGGGCATGGCTGCCCTCCCTTGCATGGGGCGCAGATGGGAACACGCTGTTTTACACCTCCCACGCGCCTCCGCCCAGCCTGGTCAATGAAGAGGATTCACCGTTCTTCGATCTCAACGCCGTATCGTTCGAGAACAATGCCAACGTGGAGATCGTCACGCGGACAGGCATGTTTGCCTATCCATCATCCTCGTCGGTGCAATCCAGCTCGAGCGAGAGACAATATCAGGTCGCTTACCTGCAGGCCATTTTCCCCGAGCAGAGCGAGACCAGCCGCTACAGGGTTGTCGTGATGGACAGGGACGGGTCGAACCGGCGGACAGTTTTCCCTGCGAACGACGCGCCCGGTCTCCAGCCGCAGACCCCTGTCTGGGCGCCGGGTCCGATCGATGGGCAGGCGGGAGATTTCATCGCTCTCGTCTACCAGGGCAATCTCTGGCTGGTGGATAGCGGCAATAATCAGGCATATCAAGTGACCGGCGATGGGCTTGTCACACGAATTGATTGGAAGTAAAAATAATGTCATTGCGAGGGTTGAGATGCGATAGCATCGAAATCCCGAAGCAATCTCACAGTGCGCGAGGGGATTGCTTTGTCGCTCTGTGAGCTCCTCGCAATGACATAAATCTAACATAAGGAAAAAATCATGCGTATTTTGATCACAGGAGCAGCCGGGTTTCTCGGCTCACACTTATGCGACCGCCTTCTCGGTGAAGGACACGAGGTCATTGGCCTGGATAATTTCATCACCGGCAACCCGGAGAACATTGCCCACCTGATGGGGAACGAAAAGTTTTCCTTTCAAAAGCACGATGTCTCCAACTATATCTTCGTCAAAAGCAAGGTGGATGCCGTCCTGCATTTCGCATCCCCCGCCAGCCCAAACCCGCTTTCGC
This sequence comes from uncultured Chloroflexia bacterium, assembly GCA_963718215.1. Taxonomy (GTDB): domain Bacteria; phylum Chloroflexota; class Anaerolineae; order Anaerolineales; family Villigracilaceae; genus Defluviilinea. Next base: position 6,090 of record CAVQYK010000019.1, on the reverse strand, counting down.
CCTCGGGATATTTCAACCTCCCGATCCAGACGATGAAGGCCGGCGCGCTTGGCACGCATAACTGTCTCGGTGTGGCAAAGTCGCATAATGCCAGGTTCCTTTTGGCGTCTACCAGCGAGATCTACGGCGATCCGATGGTCCACCCGCAGAGCGAGGACTACACCGGCAACGTGGACCCAGCGGGGCCGCGGGCGGTCTATGATGAAGCCAAGCGCTTCGCTGAATCCCTGACGATGGCATACCACCGCTTCCATAACGTGGATACACGCATCATCCGCATCTTCAACACCTACGGTCCGCGCATGGACCTGGAGGACGGTCGCGCCCTCCCGAACCTGCTCAAACAAGCCCTGCTTGGTCAGCCCCTCACCGTCTACGGCGACGGCAGCCAGACGCGTTCGTTCTGCTACGTGGACGACCTGGTGGACGGCATCGTCAAACTTCTGTACTCGGATGAACACCTGCCGGTCAACGTTGGAAACCCGAACGAAATGACCATCTTGCAGTTCGCAGAAACGATCAACCGCATCGTGGACAACCAGGCGGGCATCACGTATCGTCAAGGACGCACGCAGTGTCCGCGACCCGCAACAACGCCGGCCTGATATCACCCGCGCGCGATCGATCCTGAAGTGGGAACCCAGGGTCGATCTCGAGGAAGGCTTGCAACGAACGGTTCCCTACTTCAAACAAAAACTGGGACTTGCATGATCTTGACACAAAAGACCGAGCACATCCGTTTCGTGAAATTTGCGGTCGTCGGCGCGATCGGCTCCCTGATCGACATTGGCGTGATGAACCTGATGACCCAGGTCTTCCACCTGCCGCTGGTCCTTGGGGGGAGCATCTCGTTTGTCTGCGCGGTGGCCAACAATTTCATCGGCAACCGCTATTGGACCTATCCCGATTCGCGCTCGAAACCTCTCCACCACCAGTTGGGGATGTTCTTCCTCGTCAACGCCATCGGCATCGCCATACGGATACCGATCCTGAAATATCTCGAGCCGCCGCTTGCTAAACTGTTCGAAAACCTGGCGCACATTTCCTTTGAAGCCGCCGACGCACTGGCCAAAAACGCCACCCTGATTTTTGCCATCGGCGTCGTCATGCTCTGGAACTTTTTTGTGAACCGCCACTGGACATATAATGACGTGGAGTAGGAACCACCGGGAGGCATGACCATGTCCCAAAACCAACCTCGGATCATCCCCATCTATGCTTCGAACGGCGAACCTGAGGCGCTTCTTGTTTTCCCGTATCTCTTCAACCGCAATGGCGAATGGATCGGCTGGGTGACACCCAAACGGGATGTATATTCCGTGATGGGCGTCTACGTGGGCTCGCTCTCCAACGAAGCCCGCATCGTCCGCAGACGCTCTGAAGATGAGAACAGACCGCGCCTCCAGCCGCCCCCCAAGCCGGGGAAGATCGCCGTGCCTCCGTCCATCCCTTTGGCGCCGCTCATGAGCGACCTGCCGCTTGGTCTCATTGACGTGCTCCAGGATCAACCCGAACGCCTGCATACCGTTGACAGCGGGGAATTGCGCGAGGATATGGATTAATAGGGGCAAAATCATTGGAACTCATTCGCCTCCTGAGACGTCCTAGCAAATGGTCAAATGGAGGCCCAAATGTATGTAAGTCGTTTTAGAAATATCCTGATAGCAACCCTGGCGCTCGGCGTCACGCTCGCCTGCAGTCTGTTCACCCCGGCAACGCCCCAGCCTGCGGCGACGCTTGATTCCCTGTACACTGCCGCCGCCGAGACCTTGAACGCCATGTCCACGCAGGCGGCCGCGACCCAGCCTGCGGAGGCCTCCCCCACCGCCACCCTGTCACTGCCGACCAACAGCCCGACAGCCTTTGCCACATACACCCTGGTACCTCCACTGCAAACCGTCACAAAATGCGACGCGGCGGCATTCGTCACAGATGTCACCTACCCCGACGGTTCGAACATCGGGCGCGGACAGACATTCACCAAGACCTGGCGCATCAAGAACGTCGGCACCTGCACATGGACGACCGCCTATGACCTCGTCTTCGTGAGCGGTGAAAGGTTCGGGGCGAAGAATGCCGTCGCTTTGCCGGCAAATGTCGGTCCGGGAAAGAGCGTGGATGTTTCCATCCAACTCATCACACCCAATGGGGATGGGCGCTATCGCGGCTATTGGAAACTACGCAACGAGTCCGACATCCAGTTTGGCTTTGGTTCGACCGGGGAATCGACCATCTATGTGGACGTGAACGTCAGCGGATACACGGTCACGGGTTATGATCTCGCGACGAAACTTTGTGATGCCACATGGCGCAACGGCGAAAGGGAACTGCCCTGCCCCGGCACACTGGGTGCCAAGGACGGTTTTGCCGTCCTGCTGAACGCCCCGCAGATGGAGGACGGGAAGGTGCGCGGCATTGGACTGCTGACACACCCGCAAATGATAAACAACGGCCTGATCACGGGCAAATATTCCGCCATCAACATCCAGTCGGGAGACCATTTCAAGGCGTCGCTCGGATGCCTCAACAAAGCCAACGACTGCAACATGATATTCAAACTCGAATACCAGATCGGGAGCGACCCGGTAAAACCGTTGGGTCAATGGAACGAAATTTACGAGGGAGAGTACTACCCCGTCGACATAGACCTCAGTTTCCTGAGCGGTCAAAAGGTCAAGTTCATCCTGACGATCCTGGCCAATGGCTCCTCGCACGAGGACTATGGGCTCTGGGTCAACCCTAGTATTACCCGACAAAGCGCCCAGCCTCCCACTGTGACGCCCACCCCGACTCTTTCCCCGACCGTAACCGCCACGCCGACCTCGACCTTTACCGCCACCCCGGTCACCCCATCGGCAACCCCTGTTACGCCATCATACCCTTGAGCCCCTGCCATGGCCCCCTGAAGCGGGCATGTCCCTCCGGTTGCGTTGCAGTATAATGAACCTGGGAATGCGCCCGATCCATCGTTCCCGATCAAAAACACTTATTGACCATTACTAAATGGAGGTAACCATATGTTCTTTCGTAAATTCCCGCGGCTAACCCTGCTGACACTGCTGACCGCCGCACTGATACTTTCCGCCTGTAACGTGGGGGCGGCACCGTCCCCCACTCTGGATGTCAATGCCATCAACACTGCGATCGTGGGGACGACCGTCGCACAATTCTCCGCGCAATTTACCCAGACCGCACTGGCCGCGCCGACCAACACCCCGGCTCCGACGAACACGCCCCAAAACCTGCCCACGTTTGCCCTGCCAACACTTGATACCGGCGGCGCCCTTCCGACGGTTTCCTTCAACACCACACCAGGGACAGCTGTTACACCGTTGCCGGGCTTTACCCAGCTTGCCTCCCCCGCCGCCCCTGTCGCGACACAGGTGCTCGGAGACTCGTGCAATAACAGCGCCTTTGAAGGTGACGTTACCATTCCAGATGGAACGGTTCTCAAGGGCGGGGAGGACTTCCAGAAGATATGGAAACTTCGCAACTCCGGCTCCTGCACCTGGGATGAAGGCTTTACCCTCGTGTACATCGGCGGCAGTGACCCAAACCTTGACCCTTACAACTTCGAATTCAAGAATAGCAACGACTTTGTGGCTGGCGGTGAAGCCATCAACATCCCCATCAACCTGACAGCGCCATGCACCGTCGGTAAATACGAGGGACACTGGCGCATGCGCAGTGATAGCGGCTACTATTTTGGAACGATCGTATCCGTCTATATCGAAGTTAAAGAGAAATGCAAATAAACATCGAACGGGAAGGATGTTCCATGAAACCAAAATTTCTTACGCTCCTGCTTATATCCGGACTGTTCCTCACTGCCTGCGGAGGCTCCCCCACCCCCGCAGAGTCGACCCCTGACATTGCCGCGGTTCGCACATCGGCAGCCAGCACGGTTGAAGCCAGGTTCACACTGACTGCTGCAGCTTTCACCCCCACGCCGCCGCAGCCCACTCCCACCGATACCGCCGTACCGGAACCCGAAGATACGCCAACCGCGACCGCAACAGTACCGGTGGTCGCTGTGGTCACAAACGCGGAAGGGACCCAGGTGGAACTTTGCGACGACCTCACCTACGTTGCCGATGTGACCATCCCGGACGGGACGATCATGTCGCCCGGGCAGGATTTCGTCAAGACATGGCGCGTAAAGAACACCGGTGCATGCCCCTGGGGAGCGGGTTATGTCCTTGCGTATGCAGGTTACTCGAACCAGATGGCCGGTCAATTCGTCGCATTGACAGAGGTCGTCCAACCCGGGCAGGAAGTGGAAGTGACGGTACAGTTCAAGGCACCCAGCCTGGCTGGCGAATACCTGAGCGCGTGGACCATGCGCAACCCGCAGGGCGTCACTTTCCCCGAGATCGTCTTCGTCAAGGTCATTGTGCAATAGGTCTGTGACGCGCGATCTTAAACAAACCATCAAAGACAAGGCACGCCAGTTGGGATTTGTCCTGACTGGCGTGACGATTCCTGCACGACCCCTGCACTACTCTACGTTCGAAAACTGGCTGGCGCAGGGGCATCACGGCACGATGGACTACCTCGCCGCTGACCGTTCCCGTGCACGCCGCGCAAACCCGCTTGAAATTCTCCCTGAATGCAAATCCATTTTGGTTCTTGCCACTCCGTATTTCCCTCCTTCCAAAACAAGGGCTAAAGGTGAGGTCGAACCGCATATCGCCTCCTACGCCCGCGGAGCAGACTACCACGAAGTGCTCCCTGCCCGGATGAAGGAACTTGTTCAGTTTATGGAGGAGCAGGCTGGAGGTCCGATAAAGAACCGCTACTATACGGATACCGGTCCTGTCCTCGAACGTGACCTCGCCCAGCGGGCAGGCATCGGTTGGATCGGCAGGAACACCTGTCTTATCAATCCGAAACAAGGTTCGTATTTTTTCCTCTCCGAGATCCTTCTCGATCTCGAACTCGAACCCGATCCGCCTTTTGCCACCGACCACTGCGGCGCCTGCAGGCGTTGCATCGAGGCCTGCCCCACCGGGTGCATTCTTCCCAACCGAACTCTCGACGCGACGAAATGCATCTCCTATCTCACCATCGAACTCAAGGATGACATCCCTGTTGACCTGCGCGAGAAGATCGGGGATTGGGCATTCGGGTGCGACATCTGCCAGATGGTTTGCCCGTGGAACCGCTTCGCACCCCAGGGCGACCCTGCCTTCGAACCGAATGCCCCGCTTCCTTCCCTGACCGAGGAACTGGCGCTCACACCTCAAGCCTTCAACCAACGCTTCAAGCGGACTCCCGTCCAGCGCGCCAAGCGACGCGGCTACCTGCGCAACATCGCCGTGGTACTCGGCAACACCGCGGACCTGCACGCCCTGCCCGTCCTGCAAAACGCCCTCAACGACGAAAACCGATGATCCGTGAACATGCGGGCTGGGCAATCGATACAAATCAATCAAAAGGGTAGGGACGACTCACTTCCCACTTATCGGAAAGACACATGAACAAGCGTGAAGGGTCGCACCCTTCTCATCGCCACCAACAACAAAGGCAAACTTGCCGAATTCCACGAACTGCTCGATGACATGGGCATTCAACTCGTCACCCCATCCCAGATCGGACTTGACCTCGACGTCGTCGAAGACGGTGCCACCTACGCCGAAAACGCGGCCAAGAAAGCCACTCGCCTTTGCCCAAGCCAGCGGACTGATCTCACTCGCCGATGACTCGGGTCTCGAAGTGGACGCCCTCGACGGCGCGCCAGGTTTATACTCCGCCCGATACGGCTCATCCCCTTCTCTCCCCCAAATCCACAGTATTTGGGGGAGCTGGAAGAAACTCTCGGACGGAGAAAGACGCAAATACCTTCTCGGCAAACTGCAAGCCTCCCCCGCCCGTGGACCGCCCGCTTCCGCGCTTTGATCGCGATTGCAATTCCAGAAGTGTTATGGAATCAAACGGCGAGCCGTTTGAACTTACGGGAGCAAGCTCCCAGAATGCCAAATATTGAAGGCATCTGCGAAGGCGAGATCATCCCCGAAGAACGCGGCACGGGCGGATTTGGCTACGACCCCATCTTTCTCCTGCCCGAGTTGGGAAAGACCATGGCAGAAC
>CAVQYK010000018.1:0-447996 GCA_963718215.1 uncultured Chloroflexia bacterium | reverse complement strand
ATGGGGTACCTTTGTTTAGGCGAGTATACCAGTAAAGTATAATCCGATTATCCCGCCAAAGGAGAGCTTTATGTACGATAAAAAACAACTGGATGAATTAAGGAAGTCGCTGGAGCAGTGGGAAGAGACCAGCCTGGGCAAAGCGCTCGCCTCATTGCCTGAACGCGCCAGACGAATTCATCACGACCTCCTCCGAACCGATCGACCGACTCTACACGCCGCTCGATGTGGCGGATGACGACTACGCCTCCTCTCTTGGACTTCCGGGTGAGTACCCCTTCACAAGAGGAGTCCACCCGACGCTTCACCGTTCCAAACTCTGGACGATGCGCATGTTCGCCGGTTTCGGCACCGCAGAAGAGACGAACCAGCGCTTCAAATACTTACTGGAACAGGGCCAAACCGGCTTGAGCGTTGCCTTCGACCTGGCGACCCTGATGGGCTATGATACCGACCAGCCTGAAGCACTCGGCGAGTTCGGCAAGTGCGGCGTGGCGATCTCCTCCCTGAAGGACATGGAAATCCTGCTCGATGGCATCCCGCTCGACAAAGTGTCCACGAGCATGACCATCAACTCGCCTGCCGCGATCATTTGGGCGATGTACATCGCCGCCGCGGAGAAGCAGGGCGTTCGCCCCGATCAACTGCGCGGCACGATCCAGAACGACATCCTCAAGGAATTCATCGCACAGAAGGAATATATCTTCCCGCCGGAACCTTCGATGCGGCTGGTGGTGGACACGATGGAATTCGGTTCGCAGAAGATCCCGCAATGGAACACGATCTCGATCAGCGGGTACCACATCCGTGAGGCGGGTTCGACCGCCGCGCAGGAACTGGCGTTCACCCTCGGCGACGGGCTGGAATACGTCCGCTGGGGCATCGCCCGCGGCATGGACGTGGACGAGTTCGCGCCGCGACTGTCGTTCTTCTTCAACGCGCACAACGATTTCTTTGAAGAGATCGCCAAATACCGCGCCGCACGCCGCATTTGGGCGCGTGAGATGAAGGAAACATTTGGAGCGAAGAATCCGCGCTCGTGGTTGTGCCGCTTCCACACGCAGACGGCGGGAGTGTCAGTCTCACCGCGCAGCAACCGGAGAATAATGTAGTGCGCGTGGCGATCCAGGCGCTCGCGGCGTGTCTCGGTGGGACGCAATGCTTGCATACCAATTCACTCGATGAGGCGCTGGCGCTCCCCTCCGAACATGCCGTGACCATCGCCCTGCGCACGCAGCAGATCATCGCCGAAGAGTCCGGGGTGACGAACACGGTCGATCCGCTGGGAGGCAGTTTCTTCGTCGAGGCAATGACCGACCGCATCGAGAAGCAGGCTTACGACTATTTCCGGCGCGTCGAGGGATTGGGAGGGGTCATCCCCGCCATCGAGAAGGGATTCTTCCAGGGTGAGATCTCCGATGCGGCGTACCGCTATCAGCGTGAGATCGATACGGGTGTGAGGAAAATCGTCGGCGTGAACGCGTATGCGGAAAAGAAACCGCTGAGTATCCCGCTCCTCGAGATGGATCCAGCCGGTTATGAAAGACAGGTGAAGCGGCTCGAAGAGGTCCGCAAGACGCGCGACAATGGACGAGTCGGTCAAACGCTGGATCGTCTCCGCATCGCGATGGAGGGGACGGAGAACACAATGCCGTACATCATGGAAGCCGTCCACGCGTACGCGACGCTGGGCGAGATCATCCAGGTGATGAAGGAAGCCTTCGGCGTGTATGAAGAGCCGACGATGATATAAAGCCAGACTTCCGAAGTCTTTGAGACTTCGGAAGTCTTTTAATTTCCCTTTCAAGCTGGAAAGTTGTAAAATATCCCCTTGAGCAATCATGAATCCATCGAGATTCTAAATGCAGGAGGCATATTATGGCTACAAAGAAGACAGGCACGATCGGAATTCTGACGGGCGGCGGTGACGTGCCGGGACTTAACCCGGCGATCCGCGCGGTCACCATTCGGGCAATGCGGGAGGGGTACAAAGTGATCGGCATCCGCCGCGGCTGGGCAGGACTGGTGGACACCATCCGCGAGAAGGATGCCGACAACAGCAACAACTTCCAGCCGTTGACCGAGGAGATCGTCAACCGGGCAGGGCGGACGGGAGGCACATTCCTGCACACCTCGCGCACGAACCCGAGCAAGGTCAAGTTGGACCGCGTCCCGGAGCATCTGCGCGACAAATACAAGGAGAACGTCAACGATGTGACCGAGGAAGTGCTCAAGAACATCGATTTCATCGGGCTGGATTACCTCATCCCCATCGGCGGTGACGACACATTGAGCTATGGCGTCCGCATGTACCAGGAGGGGGTAAAGGTGGTTGCCATCCCGAAGACCATGGACAACGACGTGCCGGGCACGGATTACTGCATCGGCTTCAGCACCTGCGTCACCCGCACCATCGAGCTGGCGAACAGCCTGCGGACCGTGGCAGGCTCGCACGAACGCTTGATGATCCTGGAGGTCTTTGGACGGTATGCAGGGTTTACCGCCATGCTCCCGACGATGGCGGGCGCGTCGCACCGCTGCGTGATCCCCGAGTACAAGTTCAATATCGAACGGCTGGCCGAACTGCTTGATGCTCGACCGCAAGTACAACCCGAGCCATTATTCGGTGGTGCTGGTCTCGGAAGGCGCCATGTTCGAAGGCGGCGAGATGGTCTTTCAGGACAAGACCACGGACGCCTTCGGTCACGCCAAACTGGGCGGCATCGGCGACCTGGTCTCGGAACGCCTCAAGGACTTCACCGCCAAGTACAACAACGGACGCTCCGTGGACACGGTCAACCAGAAACTGGGATACCTCGTCCGCTGCGGCGACCCGGACGCGATCGACTCCATTGTCCCGATGGCGTACGGCAACCTGGCGCTGGACCTGCTCCTCAAGAACGTGCACGGACGCCTCGTGGTGCTCAAGAACGGACGCTACGACAACATCCCGGTGGACATCGTCACCAGCAGGAAGAAGTTCGTCAACGTGGAACGTTTCTACAATACCGACCGCCTGCGCCCGAAGTTCGAAACCTTCGAGATGACCCCGCTGTTCATCATGACCAGCGAAGGGATCTAGCCCCGTCGTAGGGCGGGTTTTCGACCCGCTACCGTATGAATCGAACATCCCGCTGGGAAACCGGCGGGATGTTTTTTTATATATGGGTCGGTTGATATAAGGCGAAATCTCCAATTTTCAAGGTGGAAAACACGCGCTCCGCCCTGCCGTTGATTATTGCAATCCTATCAAGGCGAAAATAAGATCTCGGCAGAGGCATGCAATAGGCTAGAATTAGCAAACAATATTCCTAGCACGAACTAATCAAGATTATTCCGTGAGCTCATCCATAAACTTCTGTAGATCCGAAAGCGAGATAATTGAATGTTTGCGTTTAACCACGTCTACATTTACTTCGCCTATCCATTCTTCGACCATTTTTTCACCCAAAACTCCATCCAGGACAAAAAAAACGAGGTTGTACAATTTGTCCGATGGTATTCTACTGAATTCTTGAGAGGTCAATACAACATCGACTTTAGAGCTTGAAGAATTTAAAGCAACTTGAACATGAATATCAGCAAGCTTGATTTGATATCCCTGTGAAGCAATTAGTGTTGAGAGGGCCGAAAAACTCTTAGGTTGTTTGTGGCGATAGATTTTCCAGTTAGGGATACTTGGGCAGTCCAAGAACATCTCTTCTAAAATTTTTCCCAGAAGTTCATTTCCTTCAGCCGAGATCACCAGTTCAACCTCACCATTTTTCATCCCTATTTCCCAAGAAAACGCAGAGTTAATTGAATCGAGTTCATTCGAGATTAATTCAGCAACTATATCCAATTGCTTATTATTGATGAGCGATTCAATTTTCAACGAATTGCTAACAAGCCAATCCCAAAACCTGCCATATTGATTCATCTGAAATGCCTTTTATTATTTATCTGATCCAAATCTTTTCAGTAGTTCGAGAAATTTTGCAAGATTTCAATTCGTTTCGTTTGTTGGTCAAGTTCTCAATTCCACCATGTTCATTTATAGCTTTTTGCTCTTTGAACCTGGCTTCTTCCAACGTATCAGCTTCATCTATCTCTTTGAGTATGCGGTTTTTTCCATTTGCTTGATGTTGGGCCTGACGATCTTCAAGGGTTTGTTTAGTTCGACCAATATATGTACCTTCTTCAGTGTCACTTTTATAGATTTTGTGTTTTTTTGCCAACAAAACCAGGTTTGATCCCAACCCAACAGCCCCGCGGGTTGACATTCCCGCGCCTTCAAGGATCAGGGCACCACCTGCTATTGCGGTAGGGGCTCCCGCTGGTAAACAACCTCCACCAGTTAATCCTACACAAAGCGTGCCCCCAGTAATAGCCCCGTCACCGGTCCCCATTGCAGCAACACCTGCTACCGTGCTAACTATGTCCCCCACAACTCTTCCAGTGAGCATGGCAGTTGACTCTGTGCTCATTAGGTGCTAGGTCTTGCTGGACTTTAGGAGAGAACCATAATACGCTACTTACGACTTCAGCAGTAAAGCCGGCAAGAAATTGGCTTATTATTAAGTCATGCCCTGATGGGTCATTATATAGAATAGGATTGTTTTTTACATAAGTGTACCGATTCCAATTCTGCGGATTTTCGGGACCAGGAATTAATGTATCCGGCTGCAAAAAGCGGTTGATATAAGGCGAAGTCGCTGATATTAGAATATTTCTTTTAGCGCAACAAATATCCCATAATTTATAAAAAGCGCCACAGTTAGCAAAACCACCAAGAGCACAAACCCGCGGGGTGTTCTGAGACTGTTAATTCTTGTTATCGAGAAAATGATCAAGGCACCGCAAGTTATTATCGACATTAAAGAGGAAAACATACAATAGGGTTAAAATCTGGGGGCCATAACCCTGATCCGACTAATAGTGCAAAGAAATGTTTGGCTATAGCTTGTACCACCTCCGAAGCTACAATCATTACAAATATAAAGGTAATCCATGTGCGCTTCTTAATATTCATAGATCATGGCCCTGTGAAATTTTGAATTGACCTCTTGCAAAAGCAGTTTTTTTACCCTGTTCAAGACGGCGTCCCCGCCGCCGAGGACTGCGGCGGGAGCACTTATGAAATAAATTTGGCTGACCCAATTGATATGACAGTATCACGGCTTCAAGACCACATCTACATATGCGCCTACTTTTTCCTTTGTTCGGACTTCTCCATTCATAATCTCGCCGATTATTACAATGCGTAGAAGAATATCTTTTCCATTTGTATCAAAACCAGATTGATCAAGAATTGGCTTTACCGATGTGTATTGCGTGTCGAGAAGAACTGTGCCTTCCGGAGATAAAATCATTGTTGCCGTATAAGTAATAGCATTTTTCACTTCCGTCCAGTGAAGGTCATCTGAATTGCCTAACAACATGATATGAGTTCTTATTATCAAAGAATAAAGAGTAAGGTGATTTATTGTAAATTGTCAATTCGATTTCTGAACCTGGCTTAAAAATTGCCCTCTGATCGTTTACGACAATTTGCAAACTTTTATTCATATCGGACAGTGGAACTGCATTTGAGAATTGTTCATCAAGTTCGTTGGTATTTATATCTGAATGTTTTGAACAGCTTAACAAGGCAATGACTGCGAGAGAGAAAATTATGTGCCACTCGGCTAGTTTTTTCACAATTTACTCCTGAATGACGGAATTACGAATTTTCCTCCTACATTTCAAGGAGGTATGGTGTTATTTATAAGGCGTTTTTTTAGCTTTAATTGTGCTTACACAAAAAGACGAGTGAAGCCTACTCCCTCTTCACCTGAAACATATCAAAATCCCTCGCCACGACCGAGTTGGGGAAAACCGCCTGCGCTTCCTTGATGACGTCCTTTTCGCGGTAGCGGCGTGAGATGTGGGTCAGGATCAATTGCTTGACGTTCGCCTTGACCGCCAGTTCCGCCGCCCCGCGCGCGGTCATGTGCGAGAACTGACTCGCCATCTCCGCCTCTTCCTCCAGATACGTCGATTCGATCACCAACGCGTCCGCATCTCGCGCGACTTCGAGCAGGTTGTCCGTCCGACCGGTATCCCCCACAAGGACGAGTTTGGAGCCCTTCGTGAGCGGACCCAGCACATCGTCCGGGGTGACGCGTTTGCCGTCGGGCAGGGTAATGCTCCCGCCTTCGACCAGGATGCGGCGTTCCGGTCCGAACGGGACGCCGAGTTCATCCGCTTTTTCAGGCAAAAACGGGCGGCGCGCCCTGCCCTCGAAGATGTAGCCGAGGCAATCCGGTCCGCGGTGGGTGACGGGGAAGGCTGTGATGGTGAAATCGTCGGCTTCGAAGAACGTGCCGGGCTTGATCTCATTCATCCGCAACGGCATGGGAGGCTGGTTGCCGCGCAAGACCACGTCGTAGACCAGCGCGTGGACACGGTCGAGCGTGGAGCGCCCGCCGAAAATATCGAGTTCTTCGATGGCCTCCCATCTCAGGAAGGTGCTGAGCAGACCGCCCAGCCCGAGGATGTGGTCGAGATGCCCGTGCGTCAGCAGGATCTTGGTCAGGTTCTTGAACCCCGTCCCCGATTGCAGGATCTGGCGCTGCGTGCCCTCGCCGCAATCCACCAGGAAGCGGTATTCGTCGTGTTTGACGATCTGCGCCGAAAGCCCGCGCTTTGCCGAGGGTGCCGAGGCGGAAGTGCCGAGAAAGAGAATTTCGAACAAGTTGAATCCTTGAGTGGATAAAATCTGCCACAGAGATCACGGAGACTTTGAGAAAATCTCTAAGAACTCTGTGTACTCTGTGGCGAATCCTTTGAGTTACATGATTATATAATTTTACCCTAAATGAAAACCAGACCATTTGTGCTATACTCCGCTACGCACTATGCCGCTCAAGGTTCCATTCTTTTCATCGTCTCAAAAGTCCAAATCCAGGTCGAGATCAAAGGGGAAGTCATCCGGCGGGGATAAGGGCAGCCCATCTTCCAGACGGGGAAAGGCTTCGCCTCACGCTTCGCGCCCGCCCGAGCCTGCCCAGCTTTCCTGGTGGGATTCCCTCTCCGCCGAACGCAAACTGGATGTGGTCGGCACGGTCATGGCGGTGGCAGGCGTCCTGACGACCCTCATCCTGTTCTCCGCCCAGCGCAGCGAAATGACCGCCTACCTGATGCTCCGACTGAGCCAGGCGCTTGGCTGGGGCATTTACATCCTGCCCGGTGCTTTGATCGTCATGGGCATCTGGCTCATCCTGCGCCGCATCGAAAAACTGCCGCCGCTCACGCTGGAACGCGCCACCGGCATCGTCATCCTGTTCCTATGGCTGTTGGTGACGATGCACTTCTTCATTGCCGCGCCCTCCCGGGCGGATGAAGCCGCCCTGAACAGCGACGGAGGGGGCTTTGTCGGCAGTTTCTTCCAAAAATCCATGGTCAATTTATTCGGCATGGGCGGCTCGATTGTGTTGTTGATCGCGTGGCTCTTCATCGCAGTGACGATGACCTTCGATATCGAGATCCAGAACATGTTCAGGTGGGTCGGTCCGCAGTGGGCGCACTTGCGCCAGAGAATCGACCAGCGGCTTTCGCGGACCGGCAGGCTGTCTCCCGAAGATGCCGGGGTCGCTTCGAACGGATTTACCCCTTTGCACCGGCCTGAACCTGTCGTCAGCGCCTCCCCCGCGACCGGCGTGCCGGTGACAACCGTCAGACCGGCGGAGGCGGTCATCAACTGGCAGCTGCCGGATGTGAAGAACATCCTCGAGCCGGGCTCCGCGCCGGAGATCAACGAGGAATTCATCCAGCAGCGCGCCAAATTAATTCAGGAGACGCTTGCCTCGTTCGGCGCGCCGGTGCAGGTGGTGGAGATCAACCGCGGACCGGCGATCACGCAATTCGGTGTGGAGCCGCTTTTCGTCGAGACGAGAAGCGGGCGCACGAAAGTGCGCGTCAACAAGATCGCCTCCCTCGTGGACGACCTGGCTCTCGCGCTTGCCGCGCCGCGCATCCGCATCCAGGCGCCGGTGCCCGGTCACAGTTACGTCGGCATCGAAGTGCCGAACGACGAAATGGCGCTGGTGGCCCTGCGCGACATCGTGGAGAGCGATGCCTTCAAGCGCAACACGAACCCGATGAAGTTCGCGCTCGGCAGGGATGTGACCGGACACCCGGTCAGCACCACGCTGGAGAACATGCCGCACCTGTTGATCGCCGGCACGACCGGCTCGGGTAAATCGGTCTGTGTGAACTCGATCCTGACCTGCATGCTCCTGCACAACACCCCGGACGAATTGAAACTGATCCTCGTGGACCCGAAGCGCGTGGAGCTGACCGGTTACAACGGCATCCCGCACCTGCTCTCGCCCGTGGTCGTGGAAGTGGAACGCGTCATCGGCGCCCTGCAATGGATGACGCGCGAAATGGACCGCCGCTACCACCTGTTCGCGCAGGTCGGTTCGCGCAATATCAATGATTACAATGCCAAAATGAAATTGCAGGCCGGCAAGAAACTTCCGCTTTTGGTGATCGTGATCGACGAACTTGCAGACCTGATGATGATCTCCCCGACCGAAACGGAACAGACCATAACGCGTCTTGCTCAACTCTCACGTGCCACCGGCATCCACATGATCCTCGCCACCCAGCGCCCGTCCGTGGATGTGGTGACGGGGCTCATCAAGGCGAACTTCCCGGCGCGCATTGCCTTTGCGGTCGCGTCCAACACCGACAGCCGCGTCATCCTCGACCAGCCCGGCGCTGAACGCCTGCTCGGCCGCGGCGACATGCTGTTCCAGGCGCCGGACGCACCCGCCCCGGTCCGTTTGCAGGGCGTGTTCGTCTCTGACCGCGAGATCACAAACCTTGTGGATTTCTGGCGCGCGCAGTTGGGCGGGGTGAGTCCGTACGGGGCGCCTTCCATGCCATCGGACATTCCCAGATCGGATGTGCCGCTCAAGCAGACCGCCATGTTCGAGGATATGCAGGCAGAAGATACGAGTGTTGACCCGTTATTCGCCGAGGCAGTTGACCTCGTCCGTAAGGAGGGGCGCGCCTCGGTATCCATGCTGCAAAGACGGTTGCGGATCGGCTACACCCGTGCCGCCCGGCTCGTGGATATGATGGAAGACAACGGTATCGTGGGTCCGCCGGAAGGGGGGACGCAGATGAGGCAGATACTGGACTACGGTCCCACCGCGCCGCCCAAGGATGATGGCGCGTAAATCTGCTCCTGCCGCTGTCCCCGGCGGCAGGGACTCTGCCAGCTCTTCACTCAATGATATAATTTCCCCGCGCCCTGATAGTTCAATGGACAGAACAAGGCACTCCTAAGGCTTAGATGTAGGTTCGATTCCTACTCAGGGCATATATGTATGCGGGCATAAAGTACCATACCGATTCTAACGAAACTATAATGAAACCCTCTTGAAAAAAATTTGGCGTTGTAGTAATATGTAGTAGATGACTGCTAGGGTGCCCCCCTCACTCTGGCAGTTATCATTTAACGAAACTAAACTCGGCGGTCGGGCGTAATCCCGACCGCCGAGTTTTTATTTTGCAGCCTTCTTCAGCACTTCCCCAAATTTCTCAAGTTCATCCAGCGTGTTGTAATGCACCGGCCCCACGCGGACCATGCCGCCCGCTTCCAGCAGTCCCATCCGTTCCACGATGGCGAGCGCATAGTTGTGCCCGTTCCAGACGTAGATGCCATGTTTGCCGATCTCGTCGGCGATGCGCTCCGGTTCCTTGCCCGGCACCGTGAATGAGACTGTCGGCACGCGCTCGTCCAGACGATCCAGGTCCGTAATGCCGTGGATGCGCGTGCCCGGCACCGACTCGATGATCCCGATCAATGTTTTGGACAACTCCGTCTCATACGCCCGCATCGCGGACATGCCCTTCTTGAGTTCCAGCCTGCGACCCGTAAAGCCCGCTTCCTTCCACGCCGGTTCCTGTTCCGCCCCGAATTCCTTTCCCAGCCACTGGAGATATTCCAGCGCGCCCAGCACACCTGCGATCCCTTCGTGGTTCTGGGTGCCGGTCTCGAACTTGTACGGCAGTTCATCCGAAGCCGGGCGGACCTTGTACGCCTTCAACTCGTTCAGCAGGTCATATTTCCCATACAACGCCGCCGCATGCGGACCGAAAAACTTATAACTACTGCACACGAGAAAATCACAGCCGATATCCTGCACGTCAATGGGACCGTGCGGCGCGTACTGCACCGCGTCGATGTAAACCAGCGCGCCGGCCTCGTGCGCCATCTTCGTCAGTTTTTTGACCGGGTTCACCGTCCCCAGCAGGTTCGAGGCGTACCCGAACGCCGCGATCTTCGGCTTTCTTCTCCAGCGCCCGCGCGAAATCATCCAGGTCGAGCGTGCCCTGCTCCACGTCAATGTCCACCCAGAGCAGGTTGCAGCCCCTGTCCTCCGCGACCAGCATCCACGGCGAGATGTTGGCATCGTGGTCGAGGCGAGTCACCAGCAGGTTGTCGCCGGGTTGCAAGGTCCGCGCCAGTGACCGCGACATGTGCAGGGTCAGCGTGGTCATGTTGTTGCCGAAGATGATCTCCTCCGGGCGCGAGGCGTTCAGGAAATCCGCCATTGCCGCGTGCGCCTCGTGCAGGACCTCGTCCGAGCGGCGGCTGGTCTCGAACTGTCCCTCGTGGTTCGCGTTGTTCTCGAGCAGGTAGCGGTTGATGCGTTCAAGGCTGGGCTTGGCGATCTGCGTCCCGGCGGGGTTATCCAGAAAGATCGCCGGGCGGTCGAGGGACGGGAATTGCTGGCGGACAAGGTTCAGGTCAAGTGTCATTTTTTACCTCTATGTGGATTGATTTTTTGCGATCTCTTCCGCCCTGGCAAACTCCTCGGGCGTGTTCACATTCCAAAATGCCAGCCCCTGCGGGTCGAACGATTTGACCTCTTCGGCGGACAACTCCACCACCCTGACCTGCGGGAACCAGGCGATGACCTTCCACAAGTCGGCTTCGATGGCGGCTTCGATGGCAGGAAGACAGGTCTCGCGGCGATAGACGGCGTGGAGCGGCTCGTAGCCCCCGTCTGGTTTTGCGATGACCACATCCGCTTCCTTCCCGACGAGCAGCCTGCTCATGCCTTCGATCAGCCTTGGACTGGCGAACGGCATGTCGCAGGCGACGACCGCCACGATGGGGTGACCGGCGGAAGCGACCGCAGTGTGGAGTCCGCCGAGGGCGCCGCGATCAGGTATCAGGTCCGAAACGAGGCGAAGACCCAGAAATCCATAGTCGGCCGGGCGGTTCGTCGTCACGATGACCTCGTCCGCTATGGGAGAGAGCCTGTCGATCACGCGTTGGATGAGGGGCCGCCCAAGGAAGGGTTTGAGCGCCTTGTCCTCGCCCATGCGGGAGGACTGTCCGCCAGCCTGGATGCAAACAGTGAGCATTTGGGGTATTATAAAGTGGAAAGAAGGTTCGTATGACTACAACAATTGGCGATTTATTGGATACATTGACAGCGCCTGGGGAGTTATACGAGAAACTGGCGGATAATACCGTTGTCTGCCATGCCTGCGGGCATCGTTGCAAGATCCGCGATGGCAGGCGTGGGATCTGCCAGGTGCGGTTCAACCAGGGGGGAGAGTTGCGCGTGCCGCATGGATACGTGGCGGCGCTGCAAAGCGACCCGGTCGAAAAGAAACCGTTCTTCCACGTTTTGCCCGGCGCGAACGCGTTGACGTTTGGGATGCTGGGATGCGACTACCATTGCGGGTATTGTTTTACAGGGGATACGATGGTTGTTACAAATCGAGGTCCCATAACTTTACAGGATGCGTTTGAACTAGGGGAAATACGGAACAATCAACCCGACGGAGAAATTGCATTCCCTTTGGGCTTGAAGGCGATCACATCTTCAGGCGGCTTACGAGAAGTAAAGGGAGTTTTTCGTCATGCGTATCGTGGCGATCTGATGAAAGTCACACCGTATTATTTGCCCGCGCTTCGTTGTACTCCTGACCATCGTGTTTATGCCACCTTTGATGCTTCCATTTCGCCTGTACTCACATATGCAAAAGATCTAACCAGGGAGCACTATCTGGCTGTCCCGAGAGCTTATAAGTTTTCCTCTCCGCAAGTCATTGATGTCGAAAACCTTCTTGGCTTGCATCAGGTCACATATCAGACCCCGTGGAAACTCTCGATGGATGAGATGCAGACCATTATGGAGCTTTCCGACGAGGGCAAATCGTCTCGTGAAATCGGGGAAATGTTTGGAAAAAGCGGTTCTTACATCCGACATTTGCGAAGCAAAATACGGAATGGTCGGGTGACTGAAACAAAAACATCGCGGCCTTATATTGAAAATGGTTTTCTACGATTTCCCAACGAAAGACAGCCCGGACTTCCATTACAGATAAAGTTTGACGAGCATGTTGCCGAGTTGCTCGGATATTTCTGTGCAGAAGGTTCGATTGTTACAGACAAAGGTCGTCCTAACAGTTTTGATATCAATTTTAGTTTTTCAAGAAAGGAAACCGAACTGGCAGACCGCGTGATTCACTTGCTCAAGATTTGCTTTGGGGCGGAAGGAAGGCTGGTTCATCGTGACACTACCCTGGCAGTCTCGGTTTCAAAGGCTTCGCTGGCGTTGTTGTTCAGGGCACTTGCAGGAGAACGATCAAATAAAAAACGTGTGCCTGGAATGCTCTTTGATGCACCGCGTAAAGTAGTTGAGGCATTCCTTGATGCGTACGTGACAGGTGATGGACACCGATTCTCAACTGGGAAGGTTAGCTCAACCACCGTTTCACGAGATCTTGCTTATGGCATTGCCTGGCTGGGTTTGAAATGTGGATATTTTCCATCCGTGTATGACGCCGAAATGCCGGAGAATGCGACAATTCAGGGGCGCTCTGTCCGTCGTGCGCCACATCAGTATACGGTAGTGTGGTATGAAACGAATGAAGTCAAGCGCAAAATTATCGAGACTGAAGATTTTTATCTCATTCCGTTGCGTGGAATTAAACACGAATCCTTCAGCGGCGATGTGTTCAACATGGAAGTCGAGGACGAACATAATTATCTTGCCGGTTTCTTCCTTGTTTCCAACTGCCAGAACTGGTTGACCTCGCAGGCGATGCGCGACCCGGATTCGGATGTTTCGGTGAACTACATCCGCAAAATATCGCCGAAGGGAATGGTCGAGTACGCACGCCGGACAAACGCCTCGGTGGTGGTTTCCTCCTATAACGAGCCGCTGATCACAAGCGAATGGGCGGCGGCAATCTTCAAGGAGGCGAAGCAGGCGGGGTTGATGTGTGCGTACGTTTCCAATGGAAATAACACTCCCGAAGTAATGGAATATCTCGCACCATATTTATCTGCTTATAAGATCGACCTGAAGTGCATGAGCGACAGGAACTACCGAAAACTGGGCGGGGTCCTGCAAAACACGCTGGATGGGATCAAACGCGTCCATGAGATGGGGTTGTGGGTGGAGATCGTGACATTGACAATACCGGGTTTCAACGACTCGAATGAAGAGTTGTGGGATGCGGCGCGTTTTATCGCGGGTGTTTCGCGCGACATCCCCTGGCATGTGACCGCGTTTCACAAGGATTACAAGATGACCGACCCGGACAATACGGATGCGAAGACGCTCCTGCGCGCGGCAGAGATCGGACGCGAGGCGGGGTTGAGGTACGTCTACGCGGGGAATTTGACAGGGCGGGTCGGGGAGTATGAAGATACCTTTTGTCCTAACGGAGAATGCAACTTCCGGCTGATTCAGAGGCGGGGGTACATCATCCACGAGTATCACATCACGGCGGATGGGAAATGTCCAAAATGCCACTCGAAAGTAGCAGGGATCTGGCATAAAGACCCCTCCCAGGTGGTGTTCAATGGCCCGGGCATGCCATTGCCTGTTTACTAAACTTCCTTTTGCTGTATAATCTGCTCACCACTAGAGAAGGAGGCGCGCTGTCACCTATACTTCAACCCTTTTTTCCATTAAATTGTCGTACAAAAACAATATCTCTTGGAGGAGAAACGTGAAAAGAAACCTGTTAACCTTACTTTCCCTGCTCGTGCTTGCCAGCATGATGTTGGCGGCATGCGGCGGCGGTGCCGCAACTGAAGCACCTGCTGAGGAACCTGCTGAAGAACCTGCGGCGCCTGCGGCAACGGAGGCTCCCGCGGCGACTGAAGCGCCCGTCGAACCCACCCCCATCCCTGACATTCCGATCGCAACTTTTGACGGAACATCCCTTTCCGTCCCCGCGGAAGAGTGTAATGGCGACTACATTGGTTTAATCCAGTCTGTAGTGGCAGCCGATCACTCGACCGTGGTCTTCACCATGTGCAACCCGGATCCTGCCTTCCTTTCCAAGATCGCCTTCAGTCCCTTTGCCATCTACCCATCTGAATGGCTCGAATCCACTGCTGGCGATACCACCCGCACCAGCGAAGGTCTTGAGAAGCCTATTGGCACCGGTCCCTACATGGTGAGCGAATGGAAACGCGGCGAAAGCCTGACCCTGGTTGCCAACCCCGATTATTACGGTGAGGCCCCTGCAGCAGAGACAGTCGTGATTCGCTGGTCCACAGAATCCGCTGCCCGCCTGCTTGAACTGCAATCCGGCACCATTGACGGTATCGATAACCTCGGTCCTGAGGACTTCGCCGTCGTGGAAGCCGATCCCAGCCTCAAGGTTGTGTACCGCCCGGCTTTGAACACCTTCTATATCGGCATGACCAATACCTTTGCCCCGTTCGATAACCAAGCGGTGCGCCAGGCAATCGCCATGGGCATTGACCGCCAGCGCATCGTGGACACCTTCTATCCCGAAGGTTCCGAAGTTGCCAGCCACTTCACCCCCTGTGCCATCCCGAACGGCTGCGTTGGCGACTCGTGGTATGAGTTCGATGTCGATGCCGCCAAGGCGAAACTCGCCGAAGCTGGCTTCCCGGATGGCTTCCAGACCAAACTATTCTATCGCGACGTTGTCCGCGGCTACCTGCCTCAGGTCTCCAATGTTGCCCAGGACATCCAGGCTCAGTTGAAGACAAATCTCAACATCGACGCCGAGATCGTTGTGCTTGAATCGGGCGCTTTCATCGACAGCGGCCTCCGCTGGACGTCTCGATGGTCTGTACCTGCTCGGCTGGGGCGCTGATTATCCCGCACGTCACCAACTTCCTCGATTACCACTTCGGCGCAGCAAATACCCAGTTCGGCAACCAGTCCCCGACTTACACCGACCTGTTGGTCCAGGGCGCCCAGATCGGTGTCCCCGAAGAAGCAGAAACCATCTACGTGGAAGCCAACAACGCGATCAAGGAATTCGTCCCGATGATCCCCGTTGCCCATGGTGGTTCCGGCACAGCCTACCGCGCTGACGTGACCAACCCGCAGGCCAGCCCGCTCACCAACGAACAATTCGCCTTCTCCGCCCCTGGCGACCGAGATACCTTCGTCTGGATGCAGAACGCCGAACCCATCAGCCTCTTCTGCGCCGATGAGTCCGATGGTGAATCGCTGCGCGGCTGCGACCAGGTGATGGAAGCCCTCTACGGCTACGAAGTCAATGGCACCGCCACCGAACCCATTCTCGCCGAATCCTGCGAGCCGAACGAAGACCTCACCGTCTGGACCTGCAAGCTCAGGACGGGTGTCAAGTTCCATGATGGCAGCGACTTCGATGCGAAGGATGTGGTTGCCACCTTCAACATGGGCTTGAACATTGCTTCACCCACCCATGTCGGCAACAGCAACATTTGGAGCTACTACGACTATCTCTGGGGTCTGATGAAGAAACCCGGCTCCTAGTCCATAATTGACCACGTTTGAAAGAAAATACGGGATGGCGGGGTACCGCCATCCCGTATTCGCAGGGAAACTTTGCCCATGATGCTCCAATACATCCTACGCCGTTTGCTCGCATCCATTCCGGTATTATTAGGTATTTTGCTTGTTACTTTTTCTCTTGCGCGCCTCATCCCAGGCGACCCTTGTCGCGCCATCCTTGGCGAAAAAGCCACTGAGGTGGTATGCGCGCGTTTTATTCAGGATAAGGGATTGGATAAACCCATTTTTACACAGTTTGGAATCTATATCGGTGAAATGGCCCGCGGCGACTTCGGCGAATCGTTCCGTTTGGGAATGCCCGTCACCCGCCTGTTGATCGAACGCCTTCCCACCACTTTCGAACTTAGCATCTCTGCTTTGATCGTCAGCATCATCGTCGGCATCCCTCTTGGAGTTATTTCAGCTGTCAGACACAATTCATGGCTGGATGTGGGAACCATGATCTGGGCAAACATCGGTGTTTCCATGCCGGTTTTCTGGCTTGGATTGATGCTGGCATATGTATTCTCTCTTTTATTGAAGGACACCCCTTTCTGGCTTCCCCCTTCAGGACGCCTCAGCCCTGGAATTCCTGACACACCATTTTATGAGGTATGGGGATGGACAGTCCCGGAAGCCGGTCTTTGGGCAAGTTTTCTCAGCTTCACCGGGAGATTGAATATTTTCAACGCCCTGATCACCGGGAACTGGGAACTGCTAAAAGATGCAATTGATCATTTAATCCTCCCCACCCTTGCGCTGGCGACCATCCCCATGGCGATCATCGCTCGCATGTCGCGTTCCGCCATGCTGGAGGTGTTGGGACAGGATTATGTCCGCACAGCGCGTGCCAAGGGACTACCAGGGATTTCCGTCATCATGAAACATGCCTTCCGTAATTCGCTCCTGCCCATAATCACCGTCATCGGGTTATCGTTTGGAAGTTTGCTCGGTGGTGCAGTATTGACCGAGACAATCTTCGGATCTCTCCGGTGTGGGACGTACCCTGTACGAAGCGATTACCGCCCGCGACTACGGCATTGTGCAGGCCTTTACCCTGGTGATCGCCATTATTTTCGTATTGATCAATCTGATCGTGGATATTTCCTATGCCTATCTCGACCCCCGTATACGCCTCGATTAAGGACATCCGAACATGACTGTTGAATCAAAAACCGTTGCGAAACTCGATGCAGAAGGTTTATCCCTGAAATCTGTCAGCATGTGGCGGATCACCTGGCGGCGATTATTCCGCCGCCGTTCAGCCGTTGCAGGGTTGATTATCCTCGGCATTCTCGTACTGATCGCGATTACAGCTCCCATCATTGCCCCATACGACCCCATCAACTCAATGCTGGACGTTGACCCACCCCAAAGGATCAAACCCCGCACTGCTCCCTGTATCCACCTGTTTGGATGTCCAAAGGATCAGCCTCAGCACATTGCAGGCATCGACGGGAACATCCGCGACCAGTTCAGCCGCCTGCTGTTTGGAGCGCGCCTGAGTTTGGTGGTCGGCATCTCCACCGTGGGCTTTGCCATCATCATTGGAACAGCCCTTGGCGCGGTTGCCGGGTATTTTGGCGGTTGGTGGGATACCGGCATCATGCGCATCATGGACGTGCTGCTGGCATTCCCATCGCTTCTGCTTGCGATTGCCATCGTCACAGTGCTTGGACCGGGCCTGATCAATGCCCTGCTGGCAATTGGTATTGTGGACATTCCCATCTTCGCCCGCGTAATGCGTGCCTCGGTGTTGACAGTCCGTGAGATGGAATATGTCTCTGCCACGCGTGCGCTTGGCGGCAATTCCTTCCACATCCTCTTCCGCCGTATTTTGCCCAACGCGCTCACACCATTGATCGTGCAAGGGACGCTTGGCATAGCTTCGGCGATTCTCTCCGCTGCCGCGCTTTCCTTCCTCGGACTTGGCGCCCAGCCGCCCACACCCGAATGGGGAGCCATGCTCGGCTCGGAACGCAACCAGGTCTTCACTGCGCCGCATCTTGTGTTCTATCCCGGATTTATGATCATGCTGACCGTGCTCTGCTTCAACCTCATCGGCGATGGTCTGCGCGATGCGCTCGACCCGCGCCTGGCGCACGTCAGTTAGCCGAACCAAAATATAAAGAACAACCGCCCGCTTTCGACATGTGAGAAAAATCGAAGCGGGCGGTCTGTTTTTAACGCTGAATCAAGCCGAGGGTCGGAAAGAGCCGTGTTTGTCCCTTATTGCTTCAGGATCCAACTGTTGCCCTTTTGTTCGTAACCGTGCGAGGCGGCGTTCTTCTTCATCCACAACACCAGCCGCGCGGGGATGGGCGCCATTTCAGACGGTTTCCCGTTCCACTCCCTGAGCACCGCCTCCACGTCCATTTGGACGAAGTCGAAGCGGTCGACCTTTTCTTCCATCTGTTTGAGCACTGCCTGTTCATAAATGAGGAAGGGATCGATATTACCTTCCTTCAGCGTTTTCAGGACCGCAGGGTTGATGTCTATGAACCCGCCGCCGTTGTCAAGCGCGTCCCGGATGGCGGCATCCTTCTCTCCCAGCACGAAGCGTCTCTCCTTGTTTGCCCGTTTCGTTCCCGGCGGCGGAGGCGCAGTCTTCGCGCCTTCGACGACGCCCATTGCGACAATGCCGGTGGCAACGTAGGGGTCGATGTCCTTGACCTTCAGGCAGTGATAATTGAACACCATTGAGCAGACGATCATGCCCGCCCGCGCGCCGTCGAGATTGTCCAATCCGTGTTTTTTCATGATGGCGTTGTACTGGTCCTGGTATTCCGCCTGGACCTCCTCGACCTTCATAAGCGGCCTGTTCTGTTCGGGGAATTCCGCCACCAGAGGCCGCGACATAACGTCAATGCCATTCTGCTTGCAATAGAACGCGAACTGGTTCAACAGTTGGGGATACGCCTGGTTGACCTCCTCTGAAAGGACGACCACGCCGGGCTCAAAATCCTTTTTATTGATCGACCGGAACAGGCTGGTTCCCGCCAGGCGCGCCGCCACTGAAAGGACGGTGCCGGCATGCGGTTTTCCGTCCACCAGCGGGAGTTTCTCCTGAAATGCCTGCATAAACTCCATCGCCGCGTCGGCGCGTTTTTTCTGCATCTCCGGCGAGCCGAAAGGATTGGCCTGAGGGGGTTCCTTTTTGGGGGATTTTTTGAAAAAATCTGAAAGTGGCATGGTTGCCTCCGTATATTTTGGCCCTATCATACCCGACCCTATCGAGATGGGAATTTACAGAATTGTCATGTGCCCCAAAACAGATCATCCTCTCATCATGTCTGCGACGATATGTTCCACATCTTCATTCACGCCCAGCAGTATCGCGGACTTGCGTGTGCTCAGCCAGTTCATGCCGACGAAGTACAAGCCGGGGTATTGAGTCACACCGCCTTGCTGGATGGGGAAGCCATCTTCGTCAGTGATGGGAAGTTTGACGAGGCTATAATCGAAGGTATATCCCATAGCCCAGATGATGGAATTGATGTTTGCAGAATTCAGATCGAGTTCAGAAATCTCCTCCGCCGAATAACCGTCCTGTAACTCGGGCAATGTTTCCAGCGGCGCGTCGATTCCCTTGGCTGCGATGTACTTATCGATCATCGCGCAGATGTCTTTTTCGGCTTTATCCGTTCTGGCAAGGGTTTCCTTGAGGTCAGGTTTGAATGTGACCCTGCCATCCCCCGCGCCCGCGATGTGACCAAGGAGAGTCACGCCGTCGCGCGCGTATTGATGCAGGTTGAGGTTATGTCCGCCGTCCCTGCCGGTTGCCTGCGGGTTGGCGGCGAATCTTGCTTTGGGCGATGGGAGTTTGTCCACGGTTTGATCGAAGAAGCCTGTATCCGCGAGCCAGGCAACGATGTCCCTGCCGCGATAACGACGCGGCACACGCGGCGCAAAGCCCGTGGAGAGATAAACCTTGCGCCCGCTTTGATACAGTTCCTCCGCGATCTGCATCCCCGATTGCGCCGAACCGACGACGAGCACCGCGCCCTCCGGTAATTGGTTTGGGTTGCGGTAATGACCGGAATGGAGTTGCAACACGCCTTGTGGAATATCCGCGCTGTACGCAGGGATCTTCGGCTTCTGGAAGGAACCTGTTGCCATGACGACATTTTTGGCTTGATACGTCCCGCCGTTGGTCTTGACCTGATAGCCGTTTCCATTTTCCAAGGGGGCAACTTCCAAAACTGATGTTTTGAATTGGACAGGCAAATTGTACTTTTCGACATATCCCTCAAAGTAAGCGACAATTTCCGCCTTTGTCAGGAATCCATCAGGGTCGTTTCCGTCATAGTGCGCGCCAGGGAGTTGGATGGTCCAATTGGGAGTGACGAAGGTGAAGGAGTCCCAGCGGTCATCCCGCCAGGCGTGGGCAGGTTTATCCGCCGCTTCGAAGATGATGTGGTCGCGCCCAAGTTGCTTGAGGTGATAACTGGTGGCGAGTCCCGCCTGCCCGCCGCCGATGATGATGGTTTCGATTTTTTCCATGTAGTGCTCCTTTACCAGTAAAGCAGTGAATATAACACGTAGGATAAAAAAGTGACAGTCTCCCGCTTTACGAAGGTGACTGTCACCTAGGTTAAATTTTGCAGGTCGACACGCTGCGCAGGGTCGCTCAAGGTTTGATGTAAACAAAAGGGGCGAGATGACCTCGCCCTTACAAAACATTACCGTTTCATCGTTCTGTATTTGACTCTATGCGGAGTGAGATCTTTCCCGAATTTCGCTGTCATCATCGTCTCGTAATCGCATCAATTGCCAATGTATATTTTGGCTTGTGAGCTGCCTTGAAGATGATAAGGTGGGTGCAAATGCATTTTAGGAATCATCAATCATATTTTTCGAGGAGTGATTTACTATCTTTTTTTGATCCAAAGGATATTATATTATAGAGAATTCTCCTGAAAGGCCCGTGCATGGAAGATCAAATTGCAATATCTTTACTCAAACAAGGCAACTTGAACGGTCTGGAAGCTCTTGTAATTCGTTATCAGGCGAAGGCAGTGCATGCCGCTTATTTGATCACGAATGAGCGTGCTCTGGCAGAGGACGTGGTGCAGACGGCGTTTGTTAAAGTCGCGGAACGCATCCATCAATTTGATGAGGAACATCTCTTCGCGCCATGGTTTTTTCGAATTGTAATGAATGATGCGCTCAAACTTGCGACAAGACAGAAGCGGAATGTGTCGCTGGAAGATTTGGATGAAACCGCAGCGCATCTTGCCGCACTGTTGCTTGATCCTGCACCCCAGCCTGAGCAATCGCTGGAGGAGAAGCAAACACGTGAGAATATTCTGCAAGCCATCCAAAGCCTGCCTGCCGAACAGCGTGCCGTGGTCTCAATGCGTTACTACCTTGAGATGAGCGAAGCGGACATGTCCGCAAAAATGGACCGCCCGCTCAGTACCATCAAATGGTGGCTACGAGATGCTCGCAGACGCCTGAATGAGTTAATTAGGAGCTAACATGGATAATAAAGAAATCCAATCCATCATACAAGATGCGGTGGAAGATAAAATCCCTTCATCGCAGATCGATCTTTGGCAGACCGTGAAAGCCAGCCTTGTTGAAAAACAATATCAACAAGGAGTAAAAATGAACACAATCAAATCTCGCAGAGTACCGCGCCTTGCATTCACAACCCTGACAGTTGCCATCTTGCTGGCACTGACTTTCCTCACCCCGCAGGGACGCGCCTTTGCCCAAAACATTCTCCAGTTCTTCGTTCGCGCGGATCAGGACCGTTATCCGCTTCAAGCGTGGCAAATGACGCCACCTGTTCAAACATCGACCGAGTCGCCTTTCAAATATTCGGTTCAGGAAGCAGAGACGCTTGCAGGCTATGACGTTCTCAGCCCTGTGGAGATTCCATTTGACAGAGTTTTTGTCGGCGCTTCTTACGATGAGAAGTATCACATCGTGGCGCAGGCATTTGGTCAGAGCGCGGACTCGCTTGAATTCTCGCTCTGGCAACAGCCGCTCGAATATTATCAACCCTGCGGCGATATTAGCCAACCCTGTGACAATATGCTGGGAAGCAACCTTGCAGGCGCCAGTGCCGATATTCAAACCGTGCAAATCGGTGACCTGACAGGCGAGTATGTGGAAGGCGTTTGGAATCTGACCGATAACGGTCCCGTTTGGGAGCCGACACCCTTCCTAAAGACATTGCGCTGGAAAAACGATACGATGATCTTTGAGCTGGTCGGCGGCATTGACCAGACGCGGGATGATCTTGTAAAGCTAGCAGAAAGCATTCGATAACCATGAAATAAAAAGAGCCAGTTACCTATGAGGTGATTGGCTCTTTGGTTTATGCATTTCTATCTTTTCAGTGTTCTATATTTCACCCGATGCGGGGTGAGGTCTTTGCCGAACTTTTCGGTCATCATCGTTTCGTAATCGGACCAGTTGCCAAAGCACATTTTTCTATTCCATGGAAGCGCCAATCAAAACCCGTGCGGCTTCGGCGAGATGGGCGGCGGGATTCTTCGCGCTCTTTGTTCCAAACATGCGCGATGCCATGTAAGCGCCGTCCATGAGCAGGAAGAGTTGGTCGGCCAGGGCGGCGGGATTTTTTGCGCCCGCTTCCTTCGCCAGTTGACGGAATTTCACGCGGACGGATTGTTTGTGATCGATTGCCACTTGATGCCCTGGATATTTCGTTTCGGGATATTCCGTCGCAACGTTGAGGAAAGGACAGCCATAGCAGGCAGGGGTCATTATGTATTCCTGCAAGGACTCAAAGAATGCAAGCAATTTTTCACGCGCGGTGGGCGCGTCCTTTGTAATTTCTTCAAAGTTATTCCAAAACAAATCATCGCTATCTTTGAGATAGGCAACGATCAGGTCATCTTTTGTGGGGTAGTGACGGTAGAGAGTCATCTTGCCGATGCCCGATTCGGCGGCGAGGGTGTCCACGCCGATGGCGCGGTAGCCATTCTGGTAGAACATCCGCGCGGCGGTTTGAAAGACCTTATCTTTTGGAGCAGTCTCTTTTTTCATGGCCTTTTCCTCTTGACACGATACAGGTTTGTATCGTATGATGGGACATATCCGATACAGGTCTGTATCGTAGCATATTTCCATAAAAATCACAAGGAGAGAAAAATGAAATACGGCGTTTTTGGAACTGGCATGGTCGGGCTGGCGATTGCGAACCGGCTGGCGGAGTTGGGTCACGAGGTGATGATCGGGACGAGGGAACCGTCGAAGAGCGGGGACAAGTTGAAGTCCAGGCATGAGGCGGTGAAGGTCGGCACGTTTGCGGAATCCGCCGCGTTCGGCGAAATCCTGTTCAATGCCACAAACGGCGCGGGGTCGCTTGAAGCGTTGAAGTTGGCAGGCGAGTCGAACCTCAACGGCAAGGTTTTGGTGGATATTTCCAACCCGCTTGATTTTTCGAAAGGCATGCCGCCTTCGTTATCGGTGAGCAATACGGATTTGCTTGGCGAGCAGATCCAACGGACATATCCGAATTTGAAAGTGGTGAAATCGTTGAACACGGTGACGGCGGCGATCATGATCAACCCGCGCGGTGTGGCGGACGGGGAACATCATGTCTTTGTCAGCGGGAATGACGCGGGTGCGAAGGATACGGCGATCGGGATTTTAAAGGAGTTTGGCTGGATCCACATTTTGGATTTGGGCGACATTACCACCGCGCGCGGCGCTGAGATGTACCTGCCCATCTGGTTGAGACTGTGGGGCGCGTTGGGAACGGGAATGTTCAATGTAAAGGTCATGAAGTGATTTACACACCGTCCCGAAGGTTTGGGCGGATAACAGGTTTGATTTTCGAAACCTTCGGGACGTTCTGTATAAAAGGCAGGGAACCATGATACATCAAACATTTTTAGGAAAAAGCACCCTGCGTGTGCCGCGCATGGGTGTAGGCGCAATGACGTGGGGCGATGCAAAAGGTTTGGCGCGTCTGCACCCTGCAAAAACAGCCTACGGCGGCGCACACGGATTTGAAGAGGAGAAGCGTGCATTTGAGTTGAGCATCGAGGCGGGTGTGAATTTGTTCGACACTGCGGCGATGTATAGCAACGGCGCGGCGGAACTCCGCCTCGGTGAGTTGGCGCGCGGGAAAGATGTGATCATCGCCACGAAATTCCCAGGCGGGTTTTCGATGAAGGAGGAGGATCTGCCGAAACAACTGGAGGCGAGCCTGAAGCGCCTGGGAAGGGATTCCATCGAGTTGTATCAGCATCATTTTCCCATGCGGCGTCTTTCGATTCCCAAACTGATGAATCAACTCGCGGATGCGGTCGAGGCGGGGAAGGTCAAGGCGGTGGGGGTGAGCAACTATTCGGCAGAGCAGTTGCGGGAGGCGCACGCCGCGCTTGCCAAACGGGGAATCCCGCTGGCGTCGAATCAGGTGGAGTATTCGCTGCTGAATCGCAAGCCTGAAGTGGATGGCGTTTTGGATGCCTGCCGCGAGCTGGGCATCACACTGATCGCGCAAACGCCGCTGGCTGGGGGCAGGTTGACGGGAAAATATTCCGCACGGAATCGCGCGGGTGGATTCTTCAGGCGGGTTCTCCCGCAATACAGCCGCAAGGCAATGGAGGAAATGCAGCCCGTGATTAAACTATTGCGTGAGATTGGGGAACGCCATTCAAAGACTCCGAGTTAAGTGGCGCTGCGATGGTTGATCGAAAATCCCGTTGTGTTACCGATTCCAGGCGCAAAGAACGGAAAACAGGCAATGGATAACGCGGGCGCGTTGTCGTTTTCGTTGACGGCGGAGGAAGTTGAGATGTTGAGTCAGGCAACGATGGCGTGGAGAAAATAAAACATGATGATGTCATTGCAAGGACAATAGCCCGAAGCAATCCCCAATTCGATAGGGAGATTACTTCGACGGGAGAACGCCGTCTCGCAATGACAGGGTGCATTAAAGTGACAGTCACCTTGAAGGTGACTGTCACCTGGGTTAAATTTTGCAGGTCGACACGCTGCGCAGCGTCGCTCAAGGTTTGATGTAAACAAAAAGGGGCGAGATGACCTCGCCCCTACGGGAATATTATCTTTTCAGTATTCTGTATTTCATGCAATGCGGGGTCAGATCCTTCCCGAATTTCTCCGTCAACAGCGTTTCATAATCGGACCCGTTGCCGATGGACATCGCGGCGGCGAAGTCACAATGGATAGGTATGAAGGAGAATGAGGGTCTTACACCGTGATCACAATTTTTCCGCGGGCGTGGCCTTCTTCCAGGTAGCGCATCGCGGCAGGTGTTTCACTTAACAAATAACGTTTATCAATAACAGGCTTAACCCTTCCAGACTCGACCAGCCCTTTCATTGTATTTAAATCTGCTTGATTGGGCTTGGCGACAAAAGTTTTGATGGATTTGCCGCCCGCTCTTGAGCGGAATGGTCCTTTCAGCATGGCTTCAAATAATTGTGACGTGGCGCCGCCCGACAGGACGTATGTGCCAGTGAGAGTTAATGCCCGTTCAAAATCTGCGAGCGGGCGGTTGCCATTGGCGGCGAGGATCAGATCGAAACGCTGGATTATCTGGGCGAAGTCTTCGCGCGTGTAATCAATTACATGGTCGGCGCCAAGCGAACGCGCTTGATCCACCTTTGAGGTACTGCATATGGCGGTCACTTCCGCGCCGAATGACTTGGCGATCTGCACAGCGAACGTCCCCACCCCGCCCGATGCGCCGTAGATCAATATTTTTTGTCCAGCCTGGATATTCCCAATATCGCGCAGTCCTTGAAGCGCTGTAATGGATGCCATCGGCATTGCCGCAGATTCTTCAAAATTCAGATTCACAGGTTTGAATGCCAGCGCCGATTCGGGCGCACAGACGTATTCGGCAAGTCCGCCAAACCCAACACCTGATAGATCGCCAAAAACCTCATCGCCGACTCTGAATTGCGTGACATTCTTTCCTGCTGCTTCAACTTTTCCCGCAATGTCCGCACCTAGAATATGAATTTTTGGCTTGAACAGTCCAACAGCAAAGCGGACGGGGAACGGGTCGGCGCGCATCAGGTGCGAGTCCGCTGCATTGATGGAAACTGCATTGACCTTGATCAGGACTTCGTTGTCCTTTGGTGTGGGTTGGGGCGCTTCTCTAAATTGAAGAACATCGGGCGAACCGTATTGGGTATAGATAATTGCTTTCATTTTTTCCTTTTTTAACGATAAGTTTATATGCTGGTCAACAAGTTGTTCTACGGATGGATAAAGTATAAGTAGCAGATCCGACGGCGTTGGTTATTGCCAAGAAGGTGACGGTCACCCGCTTTGCACAGATGACGGTCACCTAGGTTTATCTCTTCAAGGTTCGGTATTTGACTCGATGCGGAGTTAAGTCTTTTCCGAATTTTTCGGTCATCATCGTTTCGTAATCGGACCAGTTGCCGATGTACATTTTGGCGATGGAGTCACCTTCGAAGACAACGAGATGGGTGCAGATTCTATCGAGGAACCAGCGGTCGTGGCTGACGACGAGGGCAACGCCTGCGAATTCGGTGAGGGCTTCTTCGAGAGCGCGGAGGGTGTTGACGTCGAGGTCGTTGGTGGGTTCGTCGAGGAGCAGGACGTTGGCGCCTTCGGTGAGGGTCTTGGCGAGATGGACGCGGTTGCGTTCACCGCCAGAGAGGATGCCGACTTTCTTTTGCTGGTCGGAGCCTGCGAAGTTGAAGGAGGAACAATAGCCGCGTGAGTTGACCTTGCGTTTGCCGAGTTCCAGAAAGTCTGCGCCGCCTGAGATTTCTTCGTAGACGGTTTTCTCAGGGTCGAGGGTGCGGGTCTGGTCGACGTAGGAGAATTTGACGGTGTCGCCAATTTTGATGGTGCCGCTGTCGGGTTTCTCTTTGCCGATGATCATCTTGAGCAGGGTGGTCTTGCCTGCGCCGTTCGGACCCACTATCCCGATGATAGAGCCTGGGGGAACAGAAGCAGAAAACCCGTCGAGAATGAGGCGGTCGTCCCCGCCTCCGTCGGGGCTGGCGTAAGACTTGGTCACCTTGTCAAATTCGAAGACGACGTCACCGAGGCGCGGACCAGGCGGGATGTAGATATCCAGTTCTTCGCGGCGGGCTTCGGCTTCCTGCCCCAATAATTTTTCGTAGGCGGTGACGCGGGCTTGTCCCTTTGATTGACGCGCCTTGGCGCGCCATGCGGATCCATTCGAGTTCGCGGGCGAGAGTCTTTTGGCGCTGGCTTTCGGATTTTTCTTCGAGGCGCATGCGCTCCTGTTTTTGTTCGAGCCAGGCGGAGTAGTTGCCTTTGTAGGGGATGCCGTAGCCGCGGTCGAGTTCGAGGATCCAGCCTGCGACGTTGTCGAGGAAGTAGCGGTCGTGGGTGACGGCGATGACGGTGCCTTTGTAGTCGCGCAGGTGATGTTCGAGCCACGCCACGGATTCGGCGTCGAGGTGGTTGGTGGGTTCGTCGAGCAGGAGAACATCGGGTTCAGTGAGCAGGAGTTGGGTGAGCGCGACGCGGCGCTTTTCTCCGCCCGAGCAGATCTTGATGGGCGTATCGCCAGTGCGGACAGCGCAGGGCTTCCATCGCCACTTCGAGATGACTGTCGAGATTCCAGGCGTCGTGCTTGTCGAGTTGTTCCTGCAGTTTGGCTTGCTCGGCGACGAGGGCGTCGAAGTCGGCGTCGGGTTCGGCGAATTTGGCGTTGACCTCATCGTAGCGCGCGAGCATTTCGACGATGGGCTGCACCGCCTCTTTCACGACTTCGATGACTGTTTTGGTTTCATCGAGTACCGGTTCCTGCTCGAGCAGACCGTAGGTGTAGCCTTTGGCTTGCGAGATCTCGCCGATGTAGTCTTTGTCGATGCCTGCGATGATGCGCAGCAGGGTGGATTTGCCCGCGCCGTTGAGACCGAGCACGCCGATCTTGGCGCCGTAGTAGAAGCCGAGCGAGATGTCGCGCAGGATCATTTTGTTGCTGATGGGGATGAGTCGCCCCACTTTGTTCATGGAGTAGATTACGAGGGATTCGTTTGACATAGTGGGGTGATTTTACTCTATGATTCTTTTTTTACCACGAAGGCACGAAGAGATTAACCGCGAAGTGGCACTAAGTACACGAAGGTTTTAAGGGACGCTGAAAAACGCTGAAGAACGCAGATGGATTTTTTTGGATGATGAAAACCCGCCCTTCGACAACTCAGCACCTTTCTTAACCGGAGGCGGGTTGCTGTTTCGAGGGGCGTTGTCTTTGGCTGTTAGCCCGCACAGGGATACCCTAACGGGCACACGTGAATCACCCGTGCTATTTTTACTAAAGTCCGCTCGAAGCGGACTAGGCGTTTATCTTTTTTGCCAATGCAAAATATGTTAGCCACGTTTGGCGCGGCAAGGATGGAATGTTTATATACCATTCCCCTAAGTTTTGTAAATCTTTTTGTAACTACTCAGCCTTGAAATGATACAAAAGCAGGCAGATAAGGAGTGCCAGCAAAAGCCAGACGTAAAACATCCAAGACCCGTTGTCCATTCTTGCGAGCTGTAGAGAGATAGCCGCGGATCTGGCAGAAGATCTCAGCCCCACGAAGCGAACGGAAACATCCGGAAATCTTTTGCTTGACCTTCATCATTCGAATATCTCTTTCAGCCTGATTGTTGTCGAACGGAACCTTAAAAATCGTACATAAATGCCAGCACAAATTCCTTGTGGAGCTTGAATTCATCTACCAAGTTCTTGGCTGGACTCTGTTTGATCCGTCCGCGTTTGATCGGTTGACCTTCAGGGCGTTTGGGCGGTCCATGGATCCGTACATCTTGTTTCACGAGTCGGTCATACTTCCTTTCGAATTCAACCAACTTCTTGCAGCTCAAACGGGTTCGGCAGGCCGCTTTGGCTTTGTCCACGGCTTCTTTGATGGCCACCAGCAAGTCCGCCATCTGCGTCACCCACTTTTGTGGATAACGCTCCTCCAGAAACTTCAGGCGCCGCAAATGATGGGCATTGCACAATCCATGCTGGACGGAATACTTGAAATACGACATCCAATCATCATGCATGGCACGCCCTTGCAGGTTTGGCAAGATCCCGATCGCATCCATCGCCAGCGAACCGCGCTTTGGATGAATGGCATAGCAGGTCAATCTTTCGGTACTGGCTGAATGGAGCCACTGCAACTGGCTTTTACTGGCTCCTGTTTCATCGAAGTGCACCACTGCTTCGTTCTCGGTTAGATGCCGTCGAATGGCGTCATTTGTGCCAGAGACCTGCCTGCTTACTTCCTGACCAGCATCCACGATCGTGCCTTCTGAGATCGTCTGTCCGTACAGGGTCTCAAACACCTCGGCTGTCCGTTCCAGCGGCAACATTTGGTATTGGTTGAAATACACCATCTGGGGTTTTTGATCTCATCTCCATATTGCACAGGCTGGCTGACACCCTCTGGAAACTCGCCCCGGTTCTCCGTCTCGCAATGCGGGCAGCCTTTGACCTCGGCTTGATGCTCGGTCACTTCCACCCGCACGCGCAGCACATCGAAGACCTGCCGCTTTTCATATCGGCTTGCTTTTACTTTCTTCAGTGAAACATGGCAATGATTGCATTGCTCCACTCGATGAACTTTTCGATGCTCCAGGTTTTCCAACGGCTTTCAGGGTATACCCAACATGCCCTGCTTG
The DNA here is from genome assembly GCA_963718215.1 of uncultured Chloroflexia bacterium. Classification (GTDB taxonomy): domain Bacteria; phylum Chloroflexota; class Anaerolineae; order Anaerolineales; family Villigracilaceae; genus Defluviilinea. The sequence continues at coordinate 418,543 of CAVQYK010000018.1, read as the reverse complement.
ACCGCCACTTTTCTTGCGACTGCGTTTTCGCAGGCTCTTCGGCGCTGGCCGATCGAACCCATCGCTCGAGGCCGGCTTGCCGCTGTTGCGGCTGTTCTTCGCAATTTGATCTTCCAAGGCTTGCTGTCGGGCTGCCAATACTTCTATTACTTTTACCAGGCTTGCCACAAGGGTAATGACCGCTTCTTCTCCTTCACGGATCGCGGCTCGAACTTCTTCCTCTGTCGGCAAACGTAGCGCTTCCATTGCTTTTATTTTCGCTGGCTTTTACGATTTTGAGAATGTTAATGTACTTGGATAATATCTAGCACCTAGTTGTTACATCTTTTTCTAATCTTCCACGTTCTTGAAAACTGCTAATCATTGTTAGATGTGGATTTACATCAACAAGATGTTGAATGGTATCTCTTACCTTTTTTTCGTTTCGGTCAATAAAAAGAATGTAAGCGCCTTGAAGGAGCTCTAGAAGTTAGTAGATCTAATGTTAGCTCAAATTTATCTATGGCTTCCTTGATTTCAGAAGCTAAATAACAACAGACAAAAACATTTACACTGTTTAAAATCTTGTAGCAAAATCTTGGAAATCCTCAGGCTTAGTAACATCTAAAGGAAGGAATGATCTACTCATAATTGCAGCCCATTTCGATCTATCAGAGCCATATTCGATTTTTAGTTGATCACTGATGCCCGTTTTAAGTGAATGCCAGGATTTATCCCACTCGCGAACTCTATCAACAAGTGTAAAATCTAAATATGCCGTACGTCTATAATTTTTATTTTGTATAAATTTAACCTAACCCGAGAAGTTCTGATCCTGGTCCACCGCCAAGAGCACAAAACCTGACCTCATCTCCTCCCGTTATCAATTCTCGAATGATCTTGTTGAGTTCATTGAAGGAATTTAGCCCGACCTCCATCAGATTGGCATGTATAGCCACATTCATATATAGATAAGCAATGCGACAGAATGGGTCTTCGTATTTTATATCTGGATTGTAACTTCCATTGCTCAGAATTTTTCTTTATGAAAGATCTGATTTTATGAAAGCGTCCTCTTTGCTTATGCCATAGGTTCTACAAATAACATCACGCGTCTGAGAAAGTACGCCTTGAAGGACTTTGTAGTAATTTATTGGCAGATCACTCAGTCGCTTTTGGCTCTTAGGAGTTCGCTGTCTCTTTGCGCACTTTTATATGCTTGCTTTACCTGCATTTCTGCTACCAGTGCTCTTTCTTGCTCTTCTAGTTGTTCTTTATATTGATCTAAGTATTCTTCAATACGTCCTTTTTCGCTTGAATCTGGTGGTGGATTAAAATTCTGGATCGAGAGGTTTTTGCATTTCTTGTAATATTGCATGATAGCCTATCCAGATCTTATAGTTTTTTTCAAAAAGTTGAGAAAGTTCTGGTCTATTTAGAAGTTGTTGTCTTTGATGAAGGAATGGTTCGAAAAAAGCTGTAGAGTAATATACGAGTATTGTTCCGCTTTGCTTTATGGTTCTATATGCTAAATTGGATATTTCATCATTTATCCGAATATCTTGCCAAATTGTTTCGAATAGTTCTTCTTTCGGTGTAAGGGTCAACAGAACGAATATCAAAGGGTGGTACTTGACCTTGTGATTTTTTGCCTCTATTTTCAACGGGCGGTGTAATTTCATATAAAATACGAGCTTCAATTTGTTGATTACCTGGTGGGATTGTAATAGTTGCAATAATCTCACCTATATCACCTGGCTGTGCTCCCTCAATCGGTTGTAAACGCCACTTCATTCTCCCGCCTCTAAGATCACTCTTAGTTCTTTCAATGAACTTTAACGGTTCAGATCGAATGGCAATTCTTTGTTCTCGATCAAATCTTACATCTGCATCCGTTTCTAGTAATACAGTGCCGAAATTATTTTGGGGTATCAGAATTACATCTTTCGGAAAGACTATTTCAAATTTTGTTACTTGTGGGTAGGGCAATGTGGGTAAATCTGGGTGCGGCGAGGACCAGGTTGATGCCCTCCGCCATGATGATAAACCTCATCACCATCGCCGGAACAACAGTTTCACCTGTATCTTTCACCTTCAGCCCTGCATCTCGTAATAGTCCTATAATTTCTTTTTTGACTTCGCTATCTGTATTTGATGTTTGACGCTGAATTACAGAAGCAATTAATCTGTTTTCTATTTCATATAAACGACTATCGCTTTTAATCATATCAGTAAGTATTTTCATGAGTTCATGAAAGGCATTTCCTTCAGAAAAGCCCTCTCTATCTGATGAAAACAATTCCAATCTTGTGTCTTTATCAGCATTTGTTGCGTCAATATGCACGACAATATTTTTTCCCACAGTTGGAAGTTCTAGTGTGCGAAACAATCTATCAGTTTGGTCGCCATGATTTTGACCGTAAAGCGAGCCTATTATTGGATGTCCGCGTTCCACGAACAACTCGGAATGTAGGGCGAGATTTGATTTTATCGTTTCACTTTCGTTCACTTAGGACGACCCAATACTCAATCCCAACATTAGGGTTTACATCATTTCGTAGACTTACAAGTTCCCGAGGGCCGTATTGGGCAATACGGCTTTTCAGATCGACTTTCTGTGTTTCGCTATCAGTTGTCTTGGATATATTTTCAAGTTGAGTTGCGTCAACTTCATCAGGCAACTCATCGTCATCAGTCGTGAGCTTGCCTACATATCTCATTAATCGATCTCATCCGCGAATAATCTCCCTTTGATACTTACTATCTTTTTTCTGGCGCAAATCGTATAAATTAAAGGTAACAAAGGATCAAACATTAAACATTGTAATAAATGATAGAGATTGCCAGGAGATGCTTGAAACCGCTTATCTAAAGATCTTAATTCATAACCATAGTGACGCACAAGAGTGCCATAATCCCATAAGGTTACACCATGCCCTGGAAAATCTTGATAAGGATCAAGGCTCCCATCCAGAGTAATAGAAGGAACTGTAAGCTTGCCATTATCGTCAGAGACCGCCAAATATACATAAGCATCATTCTTGTACGGATCGGGCAATCGCATTTTTTTGATAACTGAAAATCCAACAATGTTCGGTGAATTTATGTGCCTTGAAAAAATGAGGTATATTTGCTATACCTTATTGTTGCTGATCCACCTTGACCAAAAGCGCCAACTAAATATGGCTTTGTCATTTTATTCCCGCGATGTAAACTAAGAATTGTATCTTTAAATGCGTCTGGTGTTATTCCAATCCCTTTATCAATAATATCAATAGTTGGCTCTATTTCTTGATCACCTGGCGTAACAACTACTTGAACTAAACTGTCGTAGTCGTTTGTTCTGTAATCTTTCCATGCAAACAAGCCATTATCTGCAGTTGTAGGCGGGCGTCGAAACCATGTTTTAGCAGCCTCCATAGGAGACTTCGGCACTGAAGTTGTTTGGGACATTCGTGCTTCTAAAACAGCGTCGATTGCGTTTGTGATTTGTTCCACTAGGCTACGACCTGGTTTTGAACCCAAATGTACAGTTGATAAGTTCAATTCTGAATTTCCGTAGAAAACCCATTTGTATTTTTCAGAGCCAAATTCCTGATTAACGATGATTCCTGTATGATCTCCCAAATTAGAAGAATCTTGTCTAATTTGGCTTGGTCTTGTAGCACGTAATAGTTCATTGAGAAGTGTTTCGTGAGTAGCCATGTAACCCTCGCTTTTCTACTTAGATTTTCGATGGATTAAAAGTAATTCCTTAGAAGATGGAATATCGCCTTTATATGTTGCATGCCATTTGCGCGAAGGTACGTTGCGCCACATGCCGTCTTGCATGATTTTATTGTTATACTGAATTTTGCATTTATCAAATCCAGCAATTTTCATTGTTTCTAAATACTTAGGAAGCTGGGAGTCTATATCTGAAAAGGCGATAAGTTGCACTACAAATGCTTGAGGTTCTTTAGTAAATTGGATATTTGAAGAAACGACTTTTTCAGAGTTTCAAAATAATTATACCTGACCGAGAATCTGATCTACCACCCATAGTATAAAAAAGCACTCCCCTTTACCATCAAGGGTTGATGCAATCCAGTATGGTGCTGATGTTTCTTTTCGCCCCATTATTTGCCAGCGATGATAGAACACGTGGACACTTGGGTATGGTGGTGACGTAATCACTAAGGACGGTTTTTCGTTGATTTTCTTGTTCCAATGGTTAGAGTTTAATTCCTCTGCAGGCAAGTTTAACATAGTATTTTTGGCTTTATTTCTGTTAGTCCACTGCATGTTTAGATCTCAAGACCCATAATTTGTTGTTGAAGGAATTCAAGGTATTTTTTTCGAAAACTCTCAACAGATGGAAATTTAGATGTCGAATCTAATGCCCATTGACCAGTTCTAAGCAGAGCACAACGGGCTAACCTTTGAAGTTTTTGGCTAGGCAATTTATTCAATTCGTCAATAATAAGTTCAATTATTCTCCGAATATGCCAAGGCAAGTTTTTCTGGTAGCCGTTTTCTTGCCAGATTTTATGCTTATTGCTAGTCGTTCCTTTTTATGATTAATCTTATTGTGGTAGTTTTCTATCCACTGGATCAACGTATCTTGATCATTTTTGGAAATCAAAGTAGTCTTTGTAGTAGAAACTAATTGTGCTATTGGATTAATATCTGTACCTATAGCATGACGTCCAAGAGCCATCGCCTCAACAAGTGTTGTACCTCCACCCATAAATGGGTCAAGAATAACATCTCCTGGTTTGGAAAATTCTTCAATTGCAGATTTGACAAACTCATTTGAAAATTGAGCTGGGTAACGGTAAAAGGTTGGAATAGCCGCTTCTGCGCGATTGATTTTCAACAGCGTCTATAAGTGATTGGGAAAGTTTAATTTGAGCCATTGTTTGTAATTTTGTTTGTATCGACAATTATTTTGCTAAGTATAGCATCTTATAATCAATTTCAGGCGGAGAAGATGTTGGGTGCTGGTGTCCCTCTGTCCTTCGGGCAACGGGCAGTGGGTTGGGTGGGGTCAGCCTCTCCCCGTCCCCTTCCCTGAAGGGAAGGGGTGCCTGCTGGTCGGGACGACTCCTGGCGGGTTGGCAGGTATCTTAGGCGGGGAAGGTTTTGACTCCCACTCTCCTTTAGGAGACATCGTACCCGAGTGAAGCGAGTGGTAGGGCTTGGGCGGAAGGTTTTGCATTAAAATCCCGCCATGCCAGTCAAGAACATCGTCACAGGTCAAAAAGTCACCAAAAAAAAACTTAACGCGCAAAAGAACTCCGCCGCGAAATGACTCCTGCTGAAAAACTTCTGTGGCAGGAAGTCCGCGCCAAGAAGCTGGGAGTCCGCTTTAGGAGACAGCAGGTCATTCAGGGATTCATTGTCGACTTTTATTGTCATCAAGCGGGGCTGGTTGTTGAAGTGGATGGCGATGTCCACGATTTGCAGAAAGAGGAAGATGAACAGGCGGGAGAAGATTTTGTCCGCGTTGGGGTAGAGGATGGTCCGCTTTGGGAATGATGAGGTTGTGAGGAATCTGTCCGCGGTGGTGGGGAAGATTAACGAGCTACTCAAGAAATGAAAAGAGCGACCCGTTGCGAGTCGCTCTCTGTTTTATCCAGCCATTGCCAGCGGGCGGACCTCACGGTCCAGCCGTTTGCCTAGTAAATCTTCGGCTACGTCAAGGTCATATTGAGTTTGCAGTCCCAGCCAGAATTGAGGGGAATTCCCAAAGAAACGGGAGAGGCGCAGCGCGGTATCCGCGGTAACGGCGCGCTTGCCAAGCACGATCTCATTGATACGGCGCGCGTCCACACCAATGTCAATGGCGAGACGGTTCTGGCTGAGATTCATCGGCTTGATGAATTCCTCCAGCAATACTTCGCCAGGATGGATGGGGGAAAGTTTTTCAGTCATTCTTGCTCCTTCTAATGGTAATCTGTTATTTCAACGTTGAGCGCGTCACTGCCACGCCATTCGAAACAGATTCTCCATTGGTCATTAATTCGGATGCTATGTTGTCCTGCACGATCACCGCCAAGTTTTTCAAGTCGATTCGCAGGTGGAACTCGCAGGTCGTTGAGGTTAATGGCGTTGTTGATCATACGCAACTTTCGCAGAGCTGCCTGCTGAATATCGGATGGAAGCTTCCGCGAACGCTCGCGCTGATAAATCTTTTCTGTTTCAGCATCCTTGAAGGTTTTGATCACAGGGTTATTATATGGTGTGGCGCGCTAAACGTCAAGCGCTATACCAGGAGTTCCGAATGGATGGGGGAAGGCTTTATCCGAGTTGGGGCAGAGGACTGTCAAATTCAAGGATGATGAGGTCGTGAGGAATGCTTCGCAATCCGCGGTGGTGGGGAAGATTAAAGCTTGTCTGTAAATGCCATAAATTTTTTTTCTTTTCCCTCTACCTTTGACCAGCGCTTGATCTCTTTCAAATCCACTTGCTGGCTTTTTGTCACCAAGATTGCCTGCTCCAAACCCTGCAAGTCATTCCAGAAATAGAACGCGCACAACCTGTCTTTGACGCAGTCTGTGGGGGAGAGCACACGTAAGGTCCCTGTGGAGAGTTCAAACTCACTGACTTCCTTTACTGGCTCTTCACCAACAGAGAGCGGCCCATCGGGGAATTCGATGAAGAAAGTCGTTTCGGGGTGAACGAAGTAACGTCCCTTTTCTGTGAAGCCCAGCTTTTCCATCACGGCTTTGATCTTGCTCCGTCTGGCAAAACCTGTGTTGATCAGGTCCAGGTCTTTTGAAACATACTTATTCCTGCTATAAAACGAAACGGCGCTTCCACCCGAAAGAACAACGTCAATCCCCTCTGCTTGCAACGAGTCTTGAACGTATGCTGCCAGTTCCACCTGGCTCATGTTTTTGATGTGCTTCATAAATCCTTGCCTTTTGAGCGTGGTCTGCGACGATTCATGAGTCAGTTCTTCCTGCTCGTTGGCAGGGTAAAACGATAACGCCTTTTCTAACAAGGCTTTCAGCTCATTCAAGAACGGGTAACGCGGGTTGAACATATACGGATCGTGTCCGCCCGACCGATTGGCTCACAAGGATGCCGCTTTTCTCGAACTTGTCTAATTGCATTTGAATTGGCTTCAAATCTGTTTTATAAAAGCTGGCGATCTCACGTGCATACCCTTCATCTCGTGTAAAGATGTAAAGCAATACTCGTTCTGCATTTTTTGAACCAAGAAGCACTTCGATCATGGAATTTTCTCCTGACGTCAATTTGACGTTTTTTGACTTCTAATTGACGTCATTTTATCATGGTTCGAAACTGCCAGGCGTGAGAAGGTGTTGCCTCCTACGGCTTCGCTTCGGGGACTGCCGCTTTGCGGCGTGCGCGATCCGCGGTGGTGGGGAGAATCAAGAGCCTGTTAAATTGAAAGAGCCGGGGCTCCTGGGCCCGGCTCTTTCAATTTCTTTCATGGAGGAGAAGAGAAGTCGCCTTACGCATTAACTGTATCACCGCCCGCCCAACCCTGCTTGACGCCCGACCTACGTCAATCGAACGGTTACGCAACGTTTTTTATGAGCATTTTTTAAGCCAAAAAGGCTTCTTATGGGCGTTTTTGGGGGATATTAAGGGCGGAATCAGGGTTAACTTGAGAGGATCGTCCCTGCGGCGCGCTGGCCGCTCTCGACGGCGCCTTCCATGAACCCCTGGATGGGCGTGGCATGCTCCCCCGCAAAGAACAGGCGCCCCGCAGGCTCGAGCAGGGACTTCCAGTGAGCGGTCACTTCGCCAGGCGCCAGCGCCATGTAGGAGCCGCGCGTGTACGGTTCATTGAGCCAGGCAATTGTCCGTGTGGTTTCGACCAGGTCAGATGAACCGGGAAATACCTTTTCGATCTCGCTCACAGCCAGGCGCATCCTTTCTTCATCCGATAGAGCGGAAAGCCTCACAGCGTTCTCCCCGCCGGTGTAAGCCGTGAGAATGCCGCGCTCGTGCTCGAAATGGCTTGTGGCGTGCCACACATAGACGATCGGCGCATCGGTGGCGAGTCGTCCGTTCCAGCCTTTGTCCTTCCAGAAACGCCGGCGGTACTCGATCAGCACCTTGGTCACCGCGCCGTACGAGACCTCGTCCACCATGCGCTGGTACGCCGACGGCAGTGTCCCGTCGAAATCGATCAGGCGCGCGGTGGTCAACGGGACCGCCAGGACGGCGAAATCAGAGTCGATTGTCAGATAAGAATCGGCTTGTTTGCAGGTGACAGACACCCCGTCGGGGCTGAGGCGGATGGACGCCACAGGCGTGTTCAGGCGCACGTCGGGCAATGCGCCCGCAAGCGCGCGAGGTATCTGATCGTTCCCGCCGACCACACGCATGCTCATCGGGCGATCCTCTTCGGTGTAATACATCGCTGCGTTGCGGGCCAGGTCGAGCAGGGAAAACCGTTCCGGCTCGGTCGTATATTCCGAGCGGATGTGCGTGGTGAAATATTTCTTCGCGAGCGGATGCACATCGAGAGACCTGATCCAATCCGCAGCGGACTGCGCATCAAGGAGCGCCGCATCTCTCGACGCCTGAGGCTGGTTCGGGTCCGGGACATGTTGACCCAGCCCAGCCAGCGCGCGCCAGCACGACTCGATCTCGCGCACAAGGTCCGTGCCCCACAGGTTGTTATCGGTAACGGGACCAGCCTTGCCGTCGAAGGATGCCCAATCGCCGCTTTGCGACTGCCAATTCCCCGAATGGGACATTTGCAGGCCGAACTGCTTTGCATACGCGACCATGCGCGTATGGTCCTCTTCGATATATTCCCCGCCGCCCTCTGCCACCAACCCATTCGAGAAACTGCGCAGGCTGACCACCCGCCCGCCGACGCGGTCGCGCGCCTCCAGCACGGTAACCTTGCAGCCCGCGCGATGCAGGTCATGCGCGGCGGACAGCCCTGCCAGCCCTGCGCCGATGACGGTTATTGTTTTGTTGTGCATGACCGGGAGTATATCTCTTTTACGTTACCCCAGCGGATGCCAGCGGAAGGACAGGTACATGGCGAGCAGGACCATGACCGCCGCAAAGGCCGTGAAGAAGACGCTGACCTCGATGGTCTCGCGCGTGGCGATCACAAAGGATGGCAGGCTTTGGAAAACATCCTCCAGTTCGTTGGCGCTGGAGGCGAAATAGTAGGTGCCGCCCGTTATATCCGCGATCTGCTTGAGGGTGGTCTCGTCGATCTGCAGGCGGAAATCGCGGGAACCGGTCTGCGGTTCGAATTGGAACCCGCCCCCGCCAAAGTTAAACCGTTCCTCGGCAAATCCGTCGCCGCAATCCATGGACGAGGTGTTGTTGAGGGTGCCATACCCGATGGTGTATACGCGGATTCCGCGTGCGGCGGCCTGCGTTGCGGCGCTGAGCGGATAGGGTCCGGCGTTGCTTGCGCCGTCGGTCAGGAGGACGATGATATGGGGGGATAACTGCCCGTCGGACGGCGGCAGTTCCGCGGTCCCGGAGGAAGCGGCAACATTATCGCTCGGCGCGACCCGTTCATCCACTTCGGATATCGCATCGATGGAGCGCAGGATGGCGCTCCCGATCGCCGTCCTGCGGGCGGTGGTCAGGTTTTCGACGGCGTCGTTGAGCGACCTGATATCCGTCGTGGGAGGCTGGATCAGTTCCGCAAACCCGGCAAAGGCCACGATGCCGATCTGCCGTCCCGATTTGTGGTTCTGGAGGAAGGCCTGCGCCGCATCCTTGGCGGCCTCGAGACGGTTGGGAGGGATGTCGGTGGCGCACATGCTGCGCGAGACGTCCATGGCAAGGATGACGGTGGCTTTGTTCGACGGGACAATGACAGTCGCAACAGGACGCGCCAGCGCCAGGGCGAGGGAGGCCAGGGCAAGCAGGAAGAGCACGAAGGGGAGGTGCCGCCTCCACCAGGTCTGATGCGAAGCGGCCTCGCGCACCAGCGACAGGCTCGAGTAGCGGACGGCGAACCGTCCGCGCCTTCGCAGGAGGACGATATACACAATCGTGGCCAGGGGCACAACGGACAACAGAACCAGTAAACCAGGCCAGAGGAAACTCACGGCAATCTCTCCTTCTTACCAAAACAGCCCGTAGGGGCGACCCTCCCAGCGTAATCACATAATCCGTTCAACCGTGACGGGTCGCCCCTGCCATCAAAAATTGTCATAATACACGTCCAAACCAGGACATCGACAACGCGCCCCCGACCAAAAGGACAAGGATGCTCAGCCCCGCCAGCAGGGAGGTCAATTCCAGTTCTTCGGGCTTGATGGAGAGGGTCGGTTCGAGGTCGTTATAGATCCTTCGCAGCCCGGTTGCGTCACCGGCAAAATAATACCGCCCGCCGGATGTCTCCGCGACATATGCCAGCAAAGGTTCGTTCAATTGCGTGTGGACGTTCATCCCCTCGACCTTGATGGTCGTGCCTTCCGTACTGCCAACGCCGATCGTATAGATGCGCACGCCCAGGTCAACCGCCAGGTCGGTGACCGTCAGCGGGTCGGGCGGGTCGTTGTTCTCGCCGTCGCTGAACAGTACAACGACCGCGGAGGGATACCATCCCTGCGGGGCGGTCAGCGCATCGTCAGCGGTCGAGAGATTGTTCGTGTTGATGATCGGCGGGTCCCCGGCGTCCACGGCGATGGTGTTCAGCGCCACCAGCACCCCGTTGCCCAGGGAGGTACCGCGGCGCGGCACAAGCCTTTCGATGGTCGCCAGCGTCCCCTCGCGGTTGGTGCCCGGCGTTTGCACGCTCAATCCGCCGTCACTGAAGGCAACCACGCCGATGCGCACATCCGCGGGCTGTCCCTCCACAAAATCAGCCGCGATCGCCTTGGCGGCCTCCATGCGCGTCGGCGCGATGTCATCCGCCCCCATACTGCCGGAGACATCGAAGACCAGGATCACGGTCCCTTCGTACTTCGGCAGGCTGACGGTCGCCTGCGGACGCGCCAGCGAAAAAAGCAGGATCGTCAGCCCCAGGAAAAAGATCAGCGCGGGAATGTGGCGGCGCAAGCCTGTCACACCCGATGCAGAATTGACAAGTCCAAACCCGGAGCTTGCCACAATGTTCCGGCGCCGTCGCTGCATAAGCACATAGACCAGCACCAATAATGGCGCCAGCAGTAACAATCCGAGCAGGGATGACCAAATGAACGACATAATATCTATAAGCTCTCAGCGGCAACCCGCCGCCGCGGACGGCAGCGGGAGCCATTCAATAATCTAAGCCTTCTTCTGATGGCGGCGCTTTGCAAAACGCAGGATGGCCTTGATCAGGTCGTCATCCGTCGAAAGCGACAGCATGTCCACGCCGGCGCGTTTGAACGACAGCGCCAGTTCCTCCTCGCGTTTTTGCACCGCATCAAAAAAACGCCTGCGAAACTTCGCATCGTGCGTGTCCACGAACAGTTGCTCGCCCGTCTCGGCGTCCTCCATCACGACCATGCCCACGTCCGGCAGTTCCACCTCGCGCGGGTCCACCAGGCGGATCGCGATCACTTCATGTTTCTGTCCCAGCATGTTCAGCGGACGCTCCCAACCGGGCTCGCTCATGAAATCGGAAATGACAAAGATCAGCGAACGCCGCTTGATCGTATACAACGCGCCTTCGAGGAACGGTTTGAGGTTCGTACGCGGGACGTGTTCCAGGCGCGGCTGTTTGAGCATATCGTTGATGAGACGCAGGACCTGCACCTTCCCGCCTCGTGCCGGGACCGTGTGCTGGATCCGGCTCCCGAACATCATCGCCCCGACGCGGTTCCCGTGACGCGTCATCAAGCGCGCCAGCACGGAAACAAAATCAACCAGCATCGTCCGCTTCTCGAGCGGCGTCCCCACTGCGCCAAAATCCACCGACGGGCTCATATCCAGCAGGAACCACGCCGTGATCTCGCGGTCTTCCAGGTACTGGCGCACGTACGGCGTGTTCATCCGCGCCGTGACGTTCCAGTCGATGTAGCGGATGTCGTCCTCGGGCTGGTACTCGCGCAGGTCGGCAAAATCCACGCCGAAGCCGTAGAACAGCGACCGATAATCGCCCTGCAACAACCCGTCCAGGCGGCGGATGACGTTCCAATCCAGCCGCAGCAGGATCTTCTCAGGCGTTGTCGCGGATGTTGATATGTTCATGCAAAGGCACCACGGGGATCGGGATGCGGTCCAGAATGCGGTTCAGGATGTCGTCACCGGTCACATTATCGGAAAGCGCTTCATAGGTCAGCACGATGCGGTGACGCATCACATCCAGCGCCATATCCAGCACATCCTGCGGAAGGGCATAGTTCCGCCCGCGGACGAAGGCAAGCGCCCGCCCGGTCAGGATCAGATTGATCGAAGCGCGCGGACTGGCGCCAAACATGATGTAGCGCTCCAGTTCCGGCAACCCAACCTCCTTCGGACTGCGCGTGGCGGTCACCATGCGGACGGCGTACTCCATCAACGCCGGGTCCACATAGACCTTGTCCGCCTTCTTTTGCAGGTCGAGCAACTGCTCGATGGTCAGGATCTTCTGCACAGACTGTAACGCGCCCGTCATGCGCTCCACAATGACGAACTCTTCCGTGGGCGACGGGTAACCGATCAATACCTTCAGCATGAAGCGGTCCACCTGCGCTTCGGGCAGGGCATACGTGCCTTCTGTCTCGATCGGGTTCTGCGTCGCCAGCACCAGGAACGGGTTGGGCACCTTGAACGTCTCGCGTCCGATGGTCACCTGCCGCTCCTGCATCACTTCCAGCAGGGCGCTTTGCACCTTGGCGGGCGCGCGGTTGATCTCGTCCGCCAGCAAAAGGTTCGTGAAAACGGGACCCAGTGAGGTCTCGAATTTACCGGCTTTCTGGTTATAGATGCGAGTCCCGACCAGGTCGGCGGGAACAAGGTCCGGCGTGAATTGGATGCGCTTGAATTCCCCGCCGATGGATTCCGCCAGCGTCTTGATCGCCATGGTCTTCGCCAGGCCCGGCACGCCTTCCACCAAAACATGTCCGCGCGCCAGCAGGGCGACGATCATCCGCTCGAGCATGTGGTCCTGCCCGACGATGATCTTTTTCACCTCATACAAGACCTGTTCCATCGGCGTCCGATTCTCAGAACTTTTGCTTTGCACCATTCGTCATCTCCTTTTCAAAAACCAGATGTAGGGGCGACCCGCCTACCGAGAACACAACATCTTTATTGGTCATGAAGTGTCGCCCGTACCAGATACGAGAATCAATACGGCGGACTGCCTCGTCCACCTGCTGCGGCGCTGTTGATCGGAACTGCAAAACCGACCCCAACGAAGAAATTGCCCACGCCCGGGTTCACGAGCCCGGTCACGATCCCGATCACGCGCCCGTTTCGGTCCAATAGCGGACCGCCCGAATTGCCCGGGTTCGCCGCCGCGTCGAACTGGATCAATCCTTCGAGCACCAGGTCGGTCCCCGTGGGCTGAAAAGTACGCCCAAAGCCGGAGATCACGCCCGCGCTCAGCGAACTATACAAACCATAGGGATTGCCGACCACGAATACATCATCCCCCACGCGCATGGCGCCCGAGTTCCCCAATGTCGCCGGAACGAACAACTCCGGGGAATTGACCGCACGCAAGACCGCCAGATCCTGCTCGGGCGTCTGGGCGAGAATGAACGCCTCCGAGTGCGTGCCGTCGGCAAAAGTGACCTGATATCTCCAACGCATCCTGCACGACATGCAGGCTTGTCACGATGTCCGCGCTATCATTAATGATCACGCCTGTCCCAAGCCCGCTGCTACTTCTTCCGTCCTCCCCCACAAACTTCGCCTCGATATACACGATCGAAGGCTGGACGACCTGATACACCAGAACAGCATCCGGCGGACGCGGCGTGGCAGACGCCATCGCATTGGCGATCGCATCGTTCACTTCAACTTCAGTTAATTGATTGGACGGGAAAAGAAAACCAAAAAGGACCAGAGCCAGCAAGGTCGCCAGCACGCCGGACGCGAAAGGAACCATCCCCCGAATGCGTCCACGCCAGTCAAGCAGGCGTCTCCGCAAAAGATCAGTCTTGGAAACAGACGTTTCGTTTATTGGCATCGATTGAATATAAAGTCAATCTTACAGGAAAATGGGAACCTCTACGATTAAATTCTAATGAGAATAACCTGTGACAGGAAGCGGAAATTAATCAAATGGATGCGACAATCTGTCAAAATGCTTACCCAACGACTGCCCTACGCTTCCACCTGGACCCGAAATCTGTTCCCGTCCAAACAGCCTTCTCTACCCCTGACTCTCTTTCAGCAGATCCACCAACGCTCGCAACCCCAGTGTATATGACCTCCACCCAAAACCGGTGATCCTCCCCTTGCACACCCCCGACACCATCGAAACCTGACGGAACTCCTCCCGCGCATACACATTCGAAAGATGCACCTCCACAACCGGGATCTGTATCGCAGAGATCGCGTCGCGCAGGGCAACGGAAGTGTGTGTGTACCCGCCAGGGTTGAACACCACGCCATGTGCCCAGGTCCGTGCATCGTGCAAGGCGTCGATCAAGGCGCCCTCGTGGTTCGATTGCAGGCATTCGACCTCGACGCCCAATCCACCGCCGAGTTCGACCAATTTACTGTTGATGTTATCCAATGTCATCGAGCCGTACACTTCAGGCTCGCGTGTACCAAGCAGGTTCAAATTCGGTCCGTGCAAAATTAATATCTTCATGATTCCTCGTTTCATGTCATTGCGAGCCGATGGTCGAGTAGGCGTGTTCTTCGCCCTATCGAGACCGAGGTGAAGCAATCTTCACATTCATTGGGAGATCGCTTCATCGCTGTCACTCCTCGCAATAACGGATGCCAAATCCGTCACTTCCACCAACTCCACCCTGCCGATCTCGGCAGGCAATGCAAAACGAATTGTCTTCGCATTCTTCTTTTTGTCCACCCGCATGGCGTTGACGATCTGACTGCGCGGCATATCGGCTGGGATCTCGACGGGCAAACCCAGGTTGGATAACACCCTGCCGATCGTATCCGCCAGGCCTTTATTCGCAACTCCGATCCTTTCGGCGTATCTGGCTTCAGCGACCATGCCGATCGCAATCGCTTCCCCGTGTCGTAATTCGAACCCGCTCACCAACTCAACGGCATGTCCCACCGTGTGACCCAAATTCAGTGCCGCGCGAATTCCCTTTTCGTACGGGTCTTCCTCGATGACTTTTATCTTCACAGCCATCGCATGTTTGACAATCGTTTCAAGATTCTGCCTGACCCAGTCCATGCCTTGCCTGCACATCTCGAACAAGCCAGGGTCGGAGATGATCCCATGCTTGACCACCTCCGCCATGCCGGAGATCAATTCGCGTTCGGGCAGGGTGAGTAAAAGGCTTGGGTCGGCGAGGACAAGTTTCGGCGGGTGGAAAGAACCGACCAGGTTTTTCCCTTCGGGCAGGTCGATGCCGGTCTTCCCTCCCAGCGACGCGTCCACCATCGCGAGCAGGGTCGTCGGGATGGCGATCCACCGGATCCCGCGCATATACGTGGACGCGGCAAAACCAGCCATGTCGCTGACCACGCCGCCGCCCAGGGCAATGACCGTGCTCCTGCGGTCCAGTCCGTTTTCGAGGAAGTCCTTCCACAAATAGGATAACAACCCAAGGTTCTTGTTCTCCTCGCCTGCGGGAAGGACCACAGTGTTGGATGGATGACCTGCCGCCCGCAAAGCGGATGCCACTGCCGCGAGATGGAACTTTGCCACATTCGAATCGGTGACGATGATGGGGTTTTGTAATGAAAGGCTCGTCACGTTGGAAACGTGACCTACGATCACGTCATACTCGCCCATCGCGGAGAGATGATGCCTGCCCAACGCAACCTGGATCTGATGCGCAGTTTGCTCTGCTGATTTCCCGTCCACGCGTAGTGGCAGGGGAAAAGAGGCGTAATGCTCTTTGCGGCTTTTGAGGAGGGATGTTAGTTTTTCCCGCAAATCTCCCGCTAGCAAAGGACGTTTTTCTGGGTCAATGCTGAGCCTTTCGAGTAGAGTTTCTGCCTCAGCCGTGAGAAGGACAATTTTTCCGCTGGCTTCGGCGAAGGCGCGGTTTTCGTCACGGAGGAGTGCGCCGCCGCCGAGGGCGACAACCGATTCTGTAGGGCGGGTTTGAAACCCGCCACGTTTCGTCACGCTGGAAGCGTGACCTACGGATTTTCCCAGCGCGGAAGTTTCCAAATCACGAAAGGCCGTCTCGCCATTTTGTTCCATGATCTGTGGAATGGACATGCCAGCCTTCGTTTCGATGACGCGGTCGAGGTCAATGAACGGGAGGCGCAGTTTCTCTGCGAGCATTTGCCCGATGGTGGATTTGCCTGTCCCTGAGGGACCGTAGAGGAAGATGTGACCCATTCTCATTCCCAAAACACATGCGGAGTATTATCCATTTGCAAATCGTCGAGCGTTGCTTTGCGCAAAGTTGCAAAGCGCGGTTTCATTTCGGCCATCGAGTCACCGCCGAGTTTTTCGAGGAGGGCGTCGGCGAGGACGAAGGCGACCATCGCTTCGAGGATGGGGACCGCCCGCGGGACAGGACAAAAATCGGAGCGCTCATATTGGGTGGGAGAGTCGGCTTTTAACGCCAGGTCAACTGTCGGCTGGGGGAGAAGCGTGGTGGCGATCGGTTTCATCGCGGCACGGATGACTATCGGCTGTCCATTGGAGATTCCACCTTCAGTACCACCTGCTCTATTTGTCGCACGTCGAAGGTCAGAGGTCGAAGGTTGCAGGTTGATGGGGTCATGAGCGAGAGTTCCAAGTCGTTTGGCATTCTCGAACGCGTCGCCGACTTCGACACCTTTGATGGCTTGGACACTCATCACCGCCATCGCAAGTTTCGCTTCGAGGCGTTTGTCCCATTGGACAAAACTTCCCAACCCGACAGGGAGGTTGAGTGCGACAATCTCCAATACACCGCCGAGGGTGTTCTTGCCGTGGATGGCTTTTTCGATCTCAGCCCGCATCTTCTGCGCGGACGTTGGGTCTGGGCAACGGACATCGGACTCTTCTGCACGCTGGAAGCGTTCTTCGTAGGGCATGTCGCCAAAGTCGGCTTGCACTTCGCCGATGGAGGCGACATATCCGCCGATAAGGATGCCGAATTGATCGAGGAAATGTTTGCAGACTGCTCCTGCAGCGACGCGCATGGTGGTTTCTCGTGCAGAGGCGCGTTCGAGGGCAGGACGCAGGTCTTTGTACCCATATTTGACCGCACCGGTGAGGTCGGCGTGACCCGGGCGAGGTGCGGTCATCGGTTCGATGGCTTTGCCCTTCCATTTGGCGTGGTCGGCATTTTGGACGAGCAGGGCGATGGGCGCGCCTGTGGTTTCGCCCGCCATGACTCCGCCGAGGATTTGGACAGTGTCTTTTTCGATCTTCATGCGTCCGCCTGAGCCGTAACCTTTTTGGCGGCGGGCAAGTTCAAGGTCAATGAGGGAGGCGGTGAGGGGAAGTCCCGCAGGGATGCCGTCGAGGATGGCGGTGAGTGAGGGTCCGTGAGATTCGCCTGCGGTTAAGAATTTAAGCATGATTTCTCCAGTAAGTATGTGGTCTCGATACGGGCTTTGCCCTACTCGACCACCGAGTTGTAAAGGACATCTCTTGGCGGGTTGTGCCCTGTCCAAAGCTCAAAGGAGAGGGCGGCTTGTTCGATAAGCATTCCCAGACCTGTCGCAGCACGCAATCCCTGTAAACGGGCGTCGCAGACGAGTTTGGTCTGGCGTGGGTTGTAAACCAAATCATAAACGATGCCGTCGGGAGGAAGCATTACATTTTCGGGTAAAGGTGATCGGTCGGTATTGGGAGACATGCCGAGGGGGGTGGTGTTGACGATCAGGTCAAAGGTCGAAGGTCGAAGGTCGAAGGTTGGAAGGTTGGTAATCGGTAGTTGGTAATTTGTAAATGCAGCGGCAAGTTGTTGGGCTTGTTCAAGTCGGCGGGCGGCGAGGGTGACATTCCAGCCATCGTTGAGGAGGGCATAGACAACTGCACGAGCGGAGCCACCGGCACCCAATACGATTGCAGATTTACGATTTACGAGTTTCGATTGAGTTTCCGACAGGAAGCGATTGAGATCAGACAAAAAGCCCGGGGCGTCGGTATTGTCGCCGATCAACGCGTCATTTTTCATGTAAATTATGTTGACCGCGCCGATGGCTTGGGCGGTGGGGGTGAGTTCGTCCATGAATTCGATGACGTTTTGCTTGTGCGGGATGGTGACATTAAGTCCATGGAGGTCGCCATCGCGGACGCGGGCGAGTAAGTCTTGCAGCCCTTGTTGATCATCAGGTTGAACAGGAAATAGGGAATAGTCACCCGACAAGCCACAAGCTCGCAACGCGGCATTATGGACTGCGGGCGATAAACTATGCCCAAGGGGAAATCCGATGAGACCGAGGTGAATCATCGCAAAGACTCAAGAACTTCGAAATAATTCGGAAATGTCTTAGAAACGCACAACGGGTTCTCCATTGTGACACCGTCAAAGCGCAAGCCGATGAGAGAGAATGCCATTGCCATGCGGTGGTCGTTGTAGGTTTGGATGACGGCGGGACGCATCTTTTCGACGGGATGGATGGTCATGCCATCTTCATGTTCTTCCACGCTGACGCCGAGCCGCGTCAGTTCGGTGCAGGTTGCATGGACGCGGTCCGTCTCTTTGAGGCGGGCAGAGGCGATGCCGCGGATCCTGGTCGGCGAATCAGCAAAGGGGGCGATGGCGGCGAGAGTTTGGGCGGTGTCGGGGATGTCGCGCATGTCCACGTCAATTCCGACGAGGGACGATCGACGATGGACCGTGATCGAGTTATCGGCTTCTGTCACAACACAGCCCATTTGTTGAAGTATGTCAAGGAAGGCAATGTCGCCTTGAACGGAGTTGCGCGAGATGTTCTCCACTTTGACCGTCCCGCCGCAGATGGCAGGGGCAGCGAAAAAGTAGGAGGCGGCAGAGGCGTCGGATTCGATTGGGTAAGTGGCAAGCGGCAAGTGGTCCCGCAGGGATGCTCCGCGATAAGTGGAAAGTGGGATGGTGAATGATTGGTAACCATTGCGCTGGACTTCCACGCCAAAGTCTTTCATGACGGCGAGGGTCATGTCCACGTAGGGTTTGGAGTTGAGGTCGGTGGTGAGTTCAATTTCGACGGGAGACTTTGCATAAGGTGCAATCATCAATAACGCCGACAAGAACTGACTTGAAATATTACTCGCAATTTTTGTTTTGCCGCCAGGGAGACCTGAAGCTGACATTTTCACAGGCGGACAATTGTTTATCGTCTCCAGTTTTGCACCCAACTGAGTTAGCGCTTCAACCAGATCGCCAATGGGACGTTCGCGCATTCTTGCATCGCCATCGAGGAGATATTCGCCGTGACCGAGCGTGAGGAATGCGGTGAGGAAGCGGGCGGCGGTGCCTGCATTGCCGATGAAGAGTTCGGCTTTGGTTGCGGGAATCCTTCCGCCCAAGCCGGTGACGGTCATTTCGCGGCTGGATTCATCGAGTTGGATGTCAAAGCCGAGGGTTTTAAGTGCATTGGCAAAGTAACGCGAGTTGTCAGAGAAGAGGGCATTGGTAATTTTTGTCGTTCCATTGGCAAGAGAAGCGACAAGCTGGGCTCGGTTGGTCAGCGACTTGGAGCCGGGGACGCGGACAGTGGCGTTGAGGGGATGATTGATTGGGACGACTTTGAGGGAGGGTGAATAGGTCGGCATGAATGAGGAAAGAAGTGATCGGTGGTCAGTTATCAGTGAGCGAGCCGTAGGAAGCGCAGGATTGATCGAGGATGAGTTCGAGCTGTGAATAGTTCTCATCTTGCAGGGCAAACTCAACTTGAGCAAGCGAATTATGAAAGGATCGAATTGCATTTAGAACGTTATCCCGATTCGATTTGAGGATGCCCATCATCATGTGAGAGGGCGTGCCTGCGAGTCGACTCGGTGGAGCGGAAGCCTGGCCCGATAAGGGAGGCAAATTCCTGCGGGGTGGAGTGTGCAAGTGCAGAAGAAATCAGAAAAGGCAGGTGACTTGTGGATGCAAGGATGCGGTCATGTTCTTCGGCGGTCATCTCGACCAAATCCGCACCGATGGCAGAGACGATCTGCCTGGCGGCGGATTTCGCCCTTTTTGATGTTCGCTCCAAGGATGTGATGATAAATGGCGCACCTTGATATAGACTTTCATCTGCATTCTCCAAACCAAGTTTTTCCCTGCCGCAGATGGGATGTCCGCCGATGGGATCGAAGTGTTCGGGGAGGAGGGACATGGCTTGCAGGATGTCACGTTTGGTGGAGCCAATGTCCATGATGATGCATGGATGTGATATGAGAGACGGCAGTTGCTGAAGGGTGTTGATGATGGCGGGGAGGGGTGTGGCAAGGATGAGGACATCAATCTTCTGAAAGGTCTGGTCTCGATACGGGCTTCGCCCGACTCGACCAGCAAACTCAATTGCATCAGCGTGGTCCATGATATTTTTGGAGAGAGCAAGTTCGAGCGTGGGAGGATGCGAGTCGTATCCGATCAGGCGCGCACACTTCCCTTTGAGACTCATGGCGAGCGAGCCACCCATGAGTCCCAATCCAATGATCCCAACAGTTGAATGTTCAAGCGAAAAACCGTCCTCCATGCTTACCATCCAACTGTGACTGGCTTCTTGATGGGAGCGACGCGGCGTCCCATCACCTCTGCAATGGCCTTGACCTGCCTGACCATCTCGGCAAATTTTTCAGGTTTGAGCGATTGCTTGCCGTCAGAGACCGCATGGGTCGGATCGGGATGCACCTCGACAATGAGACCATCAGCGCCTGCGGCGATGGCAGCGCGCGCGATGGCCGAAACATAATCGGCGTGACCCGTTGAATGCGATGGGTCGAGAATGACAGGCAGATGTGTGAGATTTTTGAGAACGGGGATGGCGTTGATGTCGGTGGTGTTGCGCGTGGCGGTCTCGAAGGTGCGAATGCCGCGCTCGCACAAAATGACCTGTTTGTTGCCGCCCGCAAGAATGTATTCGGCGGACATGAGCAGTTCTTCGATGGTGGCTGAAAGTCCGCGTTTGAGCAGGACGCTTTTGCGCGTTTCGCCGATGGCTCGCAGGAGGTTGAAGTTCTGCATGTTGCGCGCGCCGACCTGGAGCACATCCACGTATTTCACCATGACATCGAGCTGGGTCTGCGACATGATCTCGACCACAATGGGCATGCCCGTCTGCTCGCGTGCCTCGGCAAGGTATTCGAGTCCTTCCTCGCCGAGTCCCTGGAAGGAATACGGCGACGTGCGCGGTTTGAAGACCCCGCCGCGCAGGGCATTCGCGCCCGCCTCTCTCACAGCGTGGGCTGTTTCAAGGATCTGGGAGCGACTCTCCACTGAACACGGACCCGCGATGAGGACGATGTCGTTTCCGCCGACCTGGAAGCCGTCAATGGGAAAGGCAGAGTTTTCAGGGTGGAACTGCCGCGAGGCGAGTTTGAACGGCTGGGTGATACGCTTTACCATATCGACCCCATCCAGGACTTCGAAGATGTCGGTGGACATATCGTGAGTCTCACCGATGGCACCGACCAGGGCGGTTTCAATCCCCTGCGAGAGATGCGCGGCGAGTCCGGCATCCTTGATCTTTTTGACCACATTTTCGATCTGCTGGGGTGTGGAATTGGGCTTCATGATGATCAACATAGTCTCTTCTTCCTTTTCTTCTTCTTCGCGATTATTGCGCGGCAACCAGGTCGGGTCTGAGTTTAACCGCATCGCGTAAATAGACGTGCGTAATTTCATTTTGCGGGATCTCCGTGTTCCAGTGTACCAGCACACGGATGACACGCGGGAGGCTGTTTGGCACGGGGATCTCGCGCGCGCACAGCATCGGGACGAGGCTCCAGCCCATCTGCCGCGCCGCCTGCGCCGGGAAGGTGGAGACGAGGTCGTCGGTCACGGTGAAGAACGCGCTGGCGATGTCTTCGGGCGCATGCTGTCGTTCTCGGCAAAGGATCTCCTCCAGCAATTCGCGCGTGGCATCGAGGATGAGGTCTGGTTCGTCGGCTGGGACGGTGGTCGCGCCGCGGATTCCACGGGTTGGCATAAGGTTATTCTCCTCGTTGTTGTAGGGGCGACCCGACAAGCCCATCAAGGTTCTTGCCCGACCCTGTTGGGTCGTCCCTGCGAGATAATAAAAGAGCGAGACCGTGTGGTCTCGCTCTTTGCGTGAACAGAATTGGTTCTGTCTACTTAAGCGCCACCAACGGCAACCGAGTCTCGGAAACCGTAAAAATAATAGTAGGCAAACCAGCGGGCAGACTTAAGCATATTGGGCGCTATTCTATGCCCCTCGGGAGGATGAGTCAAGGGGGAGATTTTCAGCAGACTTAGACTTGATATAATAGTTTCTCCCGTTTACAGTCTTGAATAACCAAAAGGAAAATTCATGGCTTTCAACAAAAAAATCGACGAATGGATGAAAGAAGCCGAAGAGCGACCCGCGTCCGCGGTGGCGATCGTGAAACTGGTTGCCAACCGTTTGCGCGAACTGACCGAGCGCAACGAGGAACTGCTGGCGGAGAATATCGCCCTTGAGAACGGCACACGTGTTGAGGAATACCAGAAGCGCATCGCCCATCTTGAATATCAACTCGAACTGCTCAAACGGCGTTTCGGCGTGGACGAAGGCACGCTCATGGAATTTCCCGCCACGCCATCCGTGGAAGCGTCCACGCTTAGTTTGTTGATCTACAACGCACGCGGACGGGTCTTCCGCATCGAGTTAAGCGAAGATACGAAAGAGATCGGTCAAATTGCAGGGGATGTTGTCGGGGACGATGAGCCCCCGCGCATATTGGCTGTTCCATCCAACGAGGAAATTTGTCTGCTGTTCACCTCGGGGCGGATCGAAACGTATCCAGTCGGCAACATTCCCACAGTTGAACTTGGCGGCAAATGGGAGTGGGGACAAGCTTCATTGCCCGACGAGCCGCGCGCCGGCGAATTGCTGGCTTGCATCGCGCCGTTCTCGCACCTGCCCCTCTCCGATTTCTTTTTGCAGATCAGCCGCCGTGGCTGCGCGAAGAAGAACATGACTTCCATGGCGCAGTCCATTCTCGGCAATCATTACATCGGCAAGGGCGCGCTGCAAAAATCCGACCAGCCGTTCGACCTCATGCTCTGCCACAAACAGGACGTCGCGATGTTCGTCACCTACGAAGGCAAGGTCATCGCCCTCGACGTGGACGACCTCTCGTATGCCATCGAGGAGCGCATCCGTCTCTCCGCCACCGATTATGTCATCGCGTCGTTCATCGCTCCAGCCTGAGTTGCAACTCTCTGTTGCGTCACGCAAACAGGCAAGGTCATTCAGCGCGAAAGCAAAAGCATCGACACGTCCAAATCCTCCACGGCGAAGGGACAGGCGCTAATTCCTCCATCGCGGCTGGAGCAGGGAGTCCGTTTTATGGGCGCGGCATCCGTTCAGGATGGGGATCAAGTTGTCGTGCTGGATGCAACGGGGAGACTCAGGATCCTCGAGGCGGATTCAATGACCGGCGCCGGTTCGATCGCAGCCGACGGGCTGATCCTGTCCATTGGCAGAATCACAGCTGACAGCGTAACAGCGTCCCCTTTGGGGAAGCGAGTTGAAGAATGAGTCTCAAAGTCGGCATTGACTTCGGCACATCCAATTCAGGCGTCGCGGTCTATGATGGACAGCGAGTCCGATTGCTGCCTGTGGACCCGAAAAATGTTTTGCCTGAGGTCATCAAGACCGTGTTGTATATCACGAAGGATTACCGCACGTATCTCGGGCAGGAGGCGGTGGAGAATTATTACCGCGATAACGTGAACCGACAGCGGCGGTATGTGAAGCAATGGGCGGGCGAGATCGAGTATCGCGGCGCGGACATGTTTTACATGCGCGACATTTTTGTGTATGTGGATGAGTTGAAGCCCGGGCGGTTGCTGCAATATCTCAAGACCGCGCTGCGCAAGGATAATTATCAAGGCACGCAGATCTTTGAACGGTTTTACAGCGTGGGCGATCTGGCGAAAACATATTTGAGTCTGTTGAAGCAACGCGCAGAAGAGGTGTTGGGCGAATCGATCGATGCGGTGACGCTTGGACGTCCCGTCAAATTTTCCGAGCATCCCGAACAGGATCACAAAGCACAGGAGACTCTTCGGCAAGCCGCGCATGAGGCAGGCTTCAAGCAAGTGGATTTTGAATTCGAGCCCATTGCCGCGGCGTTGTTTTACGAGCAGTCCATGACGAAGCCGCAGAACGTCGTCATCTTCGACTTCGGCGGCGGCACGCTCGATATCGCCGTGATGCGACTCGGGGACGTGAAGTCACGCAAGGTGTACGCCAGCGGCGGCGTGGATATCGCAGGCTCGGACTTCGACCGCACGATCATCGAGAAGCGCATGTTGTCCCACTTTGGGTATGAGCAAGGTCAAGCATCACCCCGAGATCATGGACATGATCCACGCCATCCCCGATTGGATGGCGCTCCCCGAATTGGGCACGCCCATCAATAAGAACATTATTAGATAAGGCGATTCAGGCAAAAGTCGCGCCAGTCCGCTTGAAGGCGCTGGAGGGATTGATCTACAACGACCTGGCGTTCACCTTTTACAACCGCGTCGAAGCGGGGAAGATCTCGCTATCCAGTGACGGTGCGACGGTCATAAGTCTGGAAGATAAAGACATCGCGCTCTGGGAACTGTACACGCGCAGTCAATTTGAATCCGATATTCAGCATTATGTGGTGGATGTGGAAAAGGTCCTGCTCGATACGCTTGCCAAGTCAGGGCTGGATATCGAAGAAATTGACGCTGTCGTGAAGACAGGCGGCTCGTCGAATATTCCGCTGTTCACGGGCATGCTGGCGAGAATCTTTGGTGCAGAGAAGGTAAAACAATCCAGTTCGTTCAGTAGTGTGGTCGCTGGGTTGGCGATTAAGGCTTTCAATCATTCGTCGTTGGTTGAGTAGGGCGAGAAAAGCACTCGCCCTACTCAACCAACGAATTACTTCTCAAGCCAATTCCACTTTCAATTTCTTCCCTAAAGCGGAAGCAGCGCGTTCCAGGGTAATCAGCGTTATCGAAGCGTTATCGGGGTCAAGCAAACGTTCCAGCGCGGCACGGCTGGTCCTCATGCGGCTTGCCATTTCGGTCTTGGTCAGTTTGTTGTTTTTCATTTCTTCAACGATCTGATAAGCGATCACGCGCTTGACCGCGGCAGCCTGTACCTGCTCAAAGAGATTTTCCTCCTTGAGGAAATCATCGAATTTACTTCCAATGTGTTTCTTGTTCATGATCTAATCCTTCTCCAAATTATTCAAACGACGGCGGGCAGTATCCAATTCATTTTGCGGCGTCTTCTGAGATTTCTTTACAAATCCATGCAGGAGGATCATCAAGCCGTCTGTAACTGTGAAAAACACTCTTGCGATCCCAGTGCTGACGTTGGAACGTACTTCCCAAAGTCCGCGCTCCAATTTGCGGATGAGTGGCATGCCCAGGGGCCAGCCATATTGAGCGGTTTTTATATCTTCACCAATCGCTCTGCGATCATCGCGTGGCAGGCTTTTAAGCCACTCGCGCACTGGCTCGTTCCCTGCTTCGGTTTTGTAGAAAACCACATCAAGGATTGGTTTGTCATCAGCCTCGCTCATTGCACAAATGTACCATAATTGGTGCATTTGTCAAGACCAATCCGAGAAAACGCTATCAAAATAGGATTTAGAATCACCCCATGCTCACAAAACCTGACATCCCTGACAACCTCATCATTTCCCGTTTGCAGGATGAATACAATATCCACATCACTTCATTGACCTTCCTCCCCCTCGGCGCGGACATGGGCACTGTCGTCTATCGCGTCGTCACGGAGGATGGAACTGCGTACTTCCTGAAACTGATGAAAGGTTTCGATGAAATCGTCGTGACCGTTCCGCTCTTTCTCAAGTCACAGGGAATCAAAGAGATCATTGCCCCGTTCGAGACCAAGTCCAATCAAGGCTGGGCGGACTTCGGTGAGAACAAGATGATCCTATATCCGTTCATCGATGGCAAAAACGGATTTGAGATGGAGCTGTCCGATTCCCACAAGCGGACTTTCGGCACAGCGTTCAAAGGGATTCATACTGTCCAAGTCCCACCAGAACTCAAGCGACAAATTCCACAAGAGACTTTCTCACCGAAGTGGCGCGAACGGGTAAAGGAGTTTCAAAGGCAAGTGGAGAATAGCACTTTCAGCGACTTGAATGTAGCAAAGTTGGCGAAATTCATAAAATTCAAACGTCATGAAATCAGTCATCTTATAAAGCGGACAGAAGAACTTGCTTCAGAGCTTAAAGCCCAATCGCACAAATTGGTTTTGTGTCATACAGATATTCACGGGGGTAACATCTTAATCACCGATAATGACCAATTCTATTTCGTGGACTGGGATGCTCCCCTCCTTGCGCCAAAAGAACGCGACCTGATGTTCATCGGTGGCGGGATCGATGATATCTGGAAAAGTAAACACGACGAATCAATTTTCTATGAGGGTTACGGCAAAACGCAAATTGATTTCCCGATGATGGCATATTATCGCTATGAACGCGTGATCGAGGATTTGGCTTCGTACGGAGAGCAATTGTTATTGACCGATGAAGGTGGCGCAGACCGAGAACAAGCCTACAGAAGGTTCACACGCAATTTCGAGCCTGGTCAAACCATTGAGATTGCGGAGAAGACAGTTTTATGATTTGAAATCAGAATAGTATTGTGCTTGGCTATATGTGTGAAGCGGGGTTTGGATTATGCAATTATGTCTTTCCGGCAGAGATCTCATTGTTTGCAAGTGACGATTTAGACATCCCTTCCAACGCAAGCGCGATGGCATCCTCCATTGTCATAACACGCCCTTGAGCGGAGAGCTCGGCAAATTTCGTTTCATCGATCATGGTGCGGATTTTTGCCAGATCCTGGTCAATATGTTTCCCCTGCATGGGCCAGATAATGGAACGAATCTTTTGGCGCATAGTCGCCTGCCCAGGCAATCAGCAGCGTAGCACGAACGGGTTCTTCTTGTTGTCACAAACAGACTTGCCACAGTTTCCATGGTTTTCGCCAATAGATCCAAATTATTTGTCTTTTGGATCTGTAGGACGCAATCATGAAGCAGTTCTTTGGCTTCCTCTATGTCGCCTTGGTGAACGAGCGCCAGCGCCAATTCTTTGCGATTATAAAGAGAGGACATGAAATCGCCGATCTTTTCGCTTAATTCGATCGCCTTCTTGAAGTATGTGATGGCTTCCTGATAATCATTTTGATAAAGTGCAAGATACCCATAGATACTCAAAGCATTTGCCTCCCCTACGGGATTTCCAAGTCGTTGAAAAATTGAAAGAGCCTCTTCCGCCATGGGATAAGGCGAGGAAAGATCTCCATGCAAGGTCAAAAAGATTGAACTAATAGTATAAGGAAAAGGCAATTCCCTGAAAGATTCCCCAACTCGCGCTGAAGACGTATACTCTCAACCATATAGGCTTTCGAAGCTTCATAGTCATGATGAGCAGAGGCTCCTACCAGCCGCATCAAAATGGTTGCCTGTCCCAGTTTATCTCCCACTGCCTCATACAATGCCAGACTCTGTTTCATGATTGGAACCTCTTGTTCCATAGCTCCCTGCTTCCAAAAACTCATCCCCAAACTATAAAGGCTATACGCTTCAGCAGACTGATCTGAGATACTGCGTGACAATTCCAGACCTTGATTGGCGCTCGTACGCGCCTCGTTAAATTTGCCTTGATTCGTCAGGATCAAACCATGATATGCCAGCGCCCGAGCGCGCAGGGAATCCGCAGCGTGATACTGCTCCAATAATCGAGTCAGCCAGGCATCACTCTCCTGCGGATTGATGCGGGCATCCCAGTACAAAGCCAGAGAAACCAATAAACGCATGCCAGAGTTTCGCATCGGCAGCAATCGCCCATTCCAACGCCAGGCGCAGGTTATCCAGTTCGTCGTCTAATTTGTTCATCCAGACGATTTGATCCGAACGATACAACTCAGGCTCGGCTTCTTCCGCCAGCTTCACAAAATACGCCAGATGTTTCGCCCGCATCGCAGAGGCTTCTTCGGCTTCAGACAATTGCTCAAGGGCATACTGACGGATCGTTTCCAAAAAGTGATAGCGGCTTTCGGCTCGTCTGGTTTCGACGAGCACCAACGATTTGTTGACCAGTTGCGACAGCAGGTCAAGGATTTGGTTGGATTCGAGACCTCCGCTTCCTTCGCCGCCGCAAACTGATTCTGCTGCTTCAAGCGTCCAGCCGCCGACGAAGACCGCCAGCCTGCGGAATAGAATTTTCTCCTGCTCCGAGAGCAGGTTGTAACTCCAGTCGATCATGGAGCGTAAGGTTTGTTGGCGCGGGATTGTTGTCCGTGCGCCGCCTTTCAGCAGGCGGAAGCGGTCATCGAGACGTTTCGCAATTTCATCCACCGTCATCATTTTGACACGCGCCGCCGCCAACTCGAGGGCGAGGGGAATGCCGTCTAAACGGAGGCAGATCTGGGCGATGGTCGAAGCGTTTGCCTGGGTCAAAGAAAAACTCGTAGAGGCAGCCGAAGCGCGTTCCACGAAAAGGCGTCCAGATTCGGAATCCATTAAAGTGGAGAGGTCTGATTTGGAATCTGGAATGTTGAGCGGAGGCACAGGATAGGTGATCTCGCCCTTGACCGCGAGCGCTTCGCGGCTGGTGGCGAGAATGACCAGTTCCCGACATGCCTGTGTGAGCAGATCCGCCAGAAGCGCGATGGGTTCGATGAGATGTTCGCAATTATCAAAAATCAGCAGCGCTGTGCGGGAGCGAAAATATTCGACCAGCACTTCAGTGACAGAAGACGCTGATTTGCCTGATTCTTTCAGCCCAACCCAGTTCGCAACCTCAAATGGAACCAAGGCGGGCTCGCTGATGGACGCAAACTCAACCAGCCAAACGCCATCAGGATGGAAAGCGAGCAGATCGGATACGACCTGGAGAGATAGGCGGGTTTTGCCTGTGCCGCCTGGACCCGTGAGCGTGACAAGGTGATGTGTTTTTAACAGGTCAGTGACTTCAGCGATTTCCTTTTCACGCCCGATAAAACTGGTCAATTGATGAGGGAGATTATGCAGTGTGCCATTTTCCTGGAGATCATTCGAATCGCTTTGAGGCACGCCTTTTGCGAGTTCCAGCAAACGCGTCACCCATTTCGCTTCCTGCTCGATGCCTAAAGCAGGGACGAACAAAGCCGTTATTGTTGCCGCGTCTGGCGTCCGTTGATTCTTTTCAATGCGGCTGATCTGCGCATCGCTATACCCCACCGCAATGGCAAGTTCCATCTGCGTCAGATGCGCCTGTCGGCGAAGGTGTTTAACCAGATCGCCGAAAGTGGAAAATTGATCGGGGGTAATGGCTGTGGGACTCACTATAAATTTACTCCGATGGCAGGCAAAGTATAGCCGACTTAAGACCTCTTCGAGAATTTTTGGAGAAAAATGTCAAGTTTTGACGTTCAGGCAGGTGTATAGTTGGAACATCAACAAAGGAGATCAACATGTCTTACAGTTTCAAACGAAGTATCGTTATTCATGCAACGCCGGAGCAAGTCTACGACAACCTGCTCGACGTAGCCTCCCACAAGAAGTGGGGAGAGATGACCGAAATGGAGCTTTTATACGAAGGTCCTGTGAAAGTTGGCAGCCGCTGGCGTTCGGTCGGCGTTATGGACAAGGATGTCATGCACGACGAATGCGCCATCATAGCTTTGGAGCGTCCACACCTGTTCCAGTTCAAATCCGTTACCCAGCATTCATCCATGGGGACAGCGGGCATGATCTTTACCTATCGGCTTGAAAAGGCGACTGAAGGCACACGCGTGACCATTAGCCGCGGATTTGTTCCCGCTGAAATGTCAAGCAAGATGATGCGATTTTTATTGCAGGTAGGGGTCGTAAGGATCATGGATATTTTCATGACGGCACCGATCATTGACCGAGGACTCGCCCGCTTGCGCGACTACGTGGAACAAGCCCACAAATGAAAGAGTTCATCCACGGCTGACTGGCAACTATCAGCGCCCTTGTCTGCCCAACAAAGCGTTGGGCAGACAAGGAATATTTATCAAAGAGGAAGTATGGAACCTGTCATCCCAAAACCGATCTTAATACCGCCAGGCTCAGGCAGGTTTTTGAAACTGGTCGGCGTTACCCATAAATTGACAAGTCAACAAACGGGGAGCGATTATTACCTTTTTGAATCTGAGTTCGATCCCGAAAGTGGGAATCGCCTGCATGTACATTCGTATGAGGATGAGATCGTATACGTCTTACAGGGAACGATCCAGATCAGGCTGGGCAATGACAAACTGGAAGCCAGTGCGGGCGGAATCGCGCATTTACCCAAATGGATTCCGCATGCGCTCTACAATCCGCTGAAAACGCCCCTCAAGATTTTGGCGCTGGCAATCCCAGGCGGCATGGAGCAATTCTTTGATGAACTTAAATCGGCTTTGCAGGATGACAGCATGAATGACGCAAAGCACAGGGAAATCTCTCAAAAGTATGGAATTGAGTGGTTGGAATAGCATATATAGAGAACTGACCGCCTGATTTTATTTTCTCAACTCCAATAACGCGCTTCGGAACTCCGCCGCGAACTGTTTCGCGGTTTCAACAACGCAGGGCTGAAGCCGCTTGCTCAGTGCATGGAAGTCCTTCGGACTGGCGCAACAAGTCCGCTTGAGCGGACTTCACGAACTGAGGCAGGACTTTAGTCCGCCGAATCACCGCAAGGCATCACTAAAACTTCTCGCAAACTCCCTCGCCGTCTCAACGGGAGTTTCACTCCCCCCAATCGTTCTCACACAAGCCGTCCCAACGATGACTCCATCCGCCAGCGCGCCCAGTTTCTGCCTTGCCAAAACAGAATATGTGTTCTACAATACAAAAGTCGAATCTACTTTAGAAAGGATGTGTAAAATGTTAAATCTCAATTCAGTTATGATCGGAACAAAACAGCCTCTTGTGTTGGCGACCTTTTATGAAAAGGTGTTCGGGAAACCCGCCGACATGGTAGACCAGGAAAACGGCTTTTGGGGCTGGCAGTTAGGAGGAGGGTTCCTGGGAATCCTCAACCACTCCGAGATGGGTGGAAAAACAAAAGATCCTGGGCGTGTGATGATTAATTTCGAGACGCCGCAGGTCAAGGAAGAGTTTGAGCGGATCAAATCCCTTGGTGGTACGGTCGTCAAAGAGCCGTATGATATGGGCGGCGGGTTCATTGCAACCCTGGCTGACCCCGATGGGAACTATTTTCAGTTGATGAATCCGATGGGATAGTAGTGACATCAAAGATAACTCTAAACAATAAAGGACATGCCTTGCATGTCCTTTATTGTTTAACCAAGAGCTTTTTTAAACTCTCTCGCAAACTCTCTCGCCGCCTCAATGGGACTTTCACTCCCCCCAATCGTCTTCACACACGCCGACCCGACAATGACTCCATCCGCAAGTTGACCGACTTGCTTTGCCTGTTCAGGCGTGCTGATTCCAAATCCTACGCACACAGGCACGGACGTATGTGCTCGCACGCGATTTATCAAATTGCCAAGTCCGTCTGAAACCGCTGTACGCGCACCTGTCACACCAGTCACCGAAACCAGATAAATAAATCCCTTCGCGTTCCGCGCAATGGATTCCATTCGCTCGTCAGGCGATGTCGGCGCGAGCATTTGGATCAGCGGCAGGTCTCGACTGCTTGCGTCTCGACCAGCGTTTAACATGGTTTGAAATTCCTCCGCTTCTTCCATTGGCAAATCGGGGATGATGAATCCGTCCGCACCTGCCTCGCGGGCATCGTGGATGAATTTCTCCAGTCCGTACGCCAGCATGGGATTGAAATATCCCATCAGGATCAATGGGATGTCCACGCCGCGGTTGCGCAACTCCTTCACGGCTTCGAGCGACTTCTTGACCGTGATGCCTTTTTCCAACGCAATTTGTGTGGCGTGTTGAATCACAGGTCCATCCGCCAGTGGATCGGAGAACGACAGTCCCACTTCGATCAAGTCCGCGCCGTTCCTGGCGAGCGTTTCGATCACGTCAATGGACGTGTCCAGGTCTGGGTAGCCCAGTGGGAAGTAGGGCATGAAGATCGGTTTGTTTTTGAAGGCGTCAGTAATTCTGCTCATTGTCTGTTCCTTTTCGAACCGCGAAGCACGCTAAGGTCGCTAAGAAAACCTTTAAGAAATTCTTTGCGTTCTCTCGCGTTGTCCTCTAGCGGTTCATTTTTTCTTGCCTAGTTCTTTAATTACAGTATTTAGGTCTTTATCGCCACGACCAGAAAGATTCACCAAAATAACCTGATCCTTCCTCATCCTAGGCGCTCTCTTAATCACCTCCGCCACCGCATGGGACGACTCCAACGCAGGGATGATCCCCTCAGTGTGGCACAAGGTTTGGAAGGCGTTCAGCGCTTCTTCATCGGTTACGGAGGTGTAGAAGGCACGTTCAGTATCGCGCAACATGGCATGTTCGGGACCAACGGCGGCGTAATCCAACCCTGCTGATACAGAATGTGTCTCCGCGATCTGACCATCTTCATCTTGCAAGACATACGTGCGTGTTCCATGTATCACACCAACACGTCCTCTCGAGGGGTCGCCGAAGCGCGCCGCATGCTTGCCTGTTTCAATTCCGCTTCCCCCTGCTTCGACGCCGATCAATTCAACATGCTCATCATTCACAAACCCGCTAAAGACTCCAATCGCATTCGACCCGCCGCCCACACACGCAATGACCGTGTCAGGCAAGCGCCCTACTTCCAACATGATCTGTTCACGCGCTTCCGTCCCGATCACCGACTGGAACTCACGCACGATCGTCGGGTACGGATGCGGTCCCAGCGCCGAGCCGAGCAGGTAATGCGTGTCGCGCACATTCGTCACCCAGTCGCGGATCGCTTCGTTGATGGCGTCCTTCAACGTCTGCGTGCCCGATGTCACCGGTCGCACCTCCGCGCCGAGCAGTTTCATGCGGAAAACATTTGGCTCCTGCCGCGCAATATCCACCACGCCCATGTACACCACACATTCGAGTCCCAATAACGCCGCCACAGTTGCCGACGCGACTCCATGCTGCCCCGCGCCCGTCTCCGCCACGATGCGCCGCTTCCCCATCCGCTTCACGAGCAGCGCCTGCCCCAACGCGTTGTTGATTTTATGCGCGCCTGTATGCGCCAGGTCTTCGCGCTTCAAATAGATCTGCGCGCCGCCCAATTTTTCCGACAATCGTTTTGCATACGTCAACGGTGTCGGCCGCCCCACGAATGACGCCATCAATTTGTTGAACTCCGCTTGAAACGCGGCGTCCGCCTTCGCCGATACGAACGCATCTTCCAACTCGATCAACGCGGGCATCAACGTCTCTGGCACGAACTGTCCGCCATACGGACCAAATTTATGGGGTAATAATGTCATAATATGTCATTGCGACCTTTGGGAAGCAATCTCCTCTTTCTTTTGGATGATCCAAACTTTTATCTACACTCGAACCTGACTCTCACCATCGCGCACTGCCTGCACGAAAGCCTTCATCCTGCTCGGATCTTTCTCACCCGGAGCTGATTCCACACCCGAAGCCACATCCACACCCCACGGCCTGACCCTGCGGACCGCCTCCGCGACATTCTCTGGGGTCAACCCGCCCGCCAGCAACAACGGATATTTCTTCGCCAACTCCGCCGCGCCATTCCAATCGGCAATGACTCCGCTTCCGCCATATAGTCCTTTCACCGAAGCGTCAACTAAAAACACAGGAGACTCGCTTCTCGCAAAACCATCTACACTTTCAGGTATTCCACGAAAGGCCTTGAATCCCTTTCCATCAAGTGCAGTCAACATCTCTGGCGTTTCATCTCCATGCAACTGCGCCAGGTTCAATCCCAGCGTATCCATCGTCGCAAGGATCTCGCCAACAGATGCATTGACGAACACACCCACGCACTTTGCTCGTCCGTTTTGCCTTACCGCCGACATGATGTTGCGGCACATGCCAACCTCCACAAAGCGCGGGCTTTTCGGGTAGAAGTTAAACCCGATCATATCAGCGCCCGCGTCCATGGCGGCAAGGGCATCGGTCACAGTTTTGATTCCGCAGATTTTGATTTTTGTCATATTCGTTTCAACCCCGTAGGGGTGCTTACGAACTTACGAAAGATTTTCAACTCGGATGACATATCTCGATCCTTCGGGATAATTGTCACGCCGTATTACAAGCATTGCACCCTATCGGTTTCGGGCATTCCAGATAGTTCTCTCACTTTGCGCGGGAATATCATCCGAAGTGACCAATGCTTCACCAACAAGGATCGCATCCACGTTGGCTTTCGCCAATCGTTCAACATCGCTGTGCTGTGAAAATTCCACTTTCAGCGACGACGGCAATTTCAGGTGAAATCATCGGGCGGAGGCGCTCTGTCGTTTCGAGGGAGACTTCGAAGGTGGCGAGGTTGCGGTTGTTGATGCCGATGAGTTGGATGTTTGGAATCTTCAGGGCACGTTCGGTTTCAGCTTCGTCGTGGACTTCGACTAATGCGGTCAGCCCCAAACTCAAAGCGCAGGCGTGGAGGTCGGCGAAGTGTTTGTCATCGGGCAATGCAGCGGCGATGAGGAGGATGGCGTCGGCGCCGTTGGCTCGGGCTTCGTAGATTTGGGATTCGTCGATGATGAAATCTTTTCGCAAGAGCGGTAATTGGTGTGAGTGTCAGTTGTTCAGGTTGCATAATTCGTAATTGGTGAAGGGTTTCGAGTTTGCCCATGAAAAACTTTTCATCGGTGAGCACGCTGATGGCGGATGCGCCGTTTTGGGTGTAGATATCTGCCACTTGGAAAAGGTCAAGGTGCGGGGCGAGGATGCCTTTCGATGGAGACGCACGTTTGAGTTCAGCGATCAGGCTCGGGTGAGTTCCCGAAGCGGCGGCGCTTGATGGCGGCGAGAAAATCTCGGGCGCAGGGGCAGACTCCGCGGCGCGGCGTAAGGCTTGGGCGTCGAGCGCCGCTATCTCCAGCTTTTTCTGTTCGATGATTTTTGCGAGAATATTTGTCATGGTCATTGAGCATAGCAATGCTGTGCCCTTACGAGATGGTTTGGAAACTCTTTGTGAATTCGATCAACGCGTTGAGTTTTGCGAGGGCATTACCACTATCGAGGGACGTCCTTGCTTCATCGAGCGCGGACTTGAAATCACCCGACTCAGCGGCGAGGGCAGCGGCGGCGTTGAGGAGAACCGCGTCGCGGCGTGCACCGTTGAGTTTGTTGGAGAGGAGGTCGCGCATCATCACGGCGGATTCGTCGGGCGTGCCGCCACGGAGGTCGGCGACGGTGGATTGGGCGAGACCGAGGTCGGCGGGATTGAGGTCATAGGTTTCGACCGCGCCATTCTTGAGATGACTGACGCGATTGGCACCCGTGGTGTTGAGTTCGTCGAGACCGTTGGCACCGTGAATGACGAGGGCGGCTTTGGAGCCAAGTTCGTTGAGGACATGCGCGAGCGGTTCGGTGAGCCTGGCATCGTAGACGCCCGTGAGCTGGATGTTCGCGCCCGCGGGGTTGGTGAGCGGACCGAGAATGTTGAAGATGGTGCGTTGACCGATCTCCTTGCGCGGACCGATGGCATGCTTCATGGCGGGATGGAACTTGGGAGCGAACATAAAGCCGATGCCGACCTGTTCGATGGCACCCGCGACCTGCTCGGCGGTGAGGTCGAGATTGACACCGAGGGCGGAGAGAACATCTGCGGAGCCGCATTGCGAAGAGGCGGCACGGTTGCCATGCTTGGCGACTTTGCGTCCCGTGCCCGCGAGGACAAACGCCGCGGCAGTGGAGATGTTGAACGTGTGCGCGCCATCGCCGCCCGTGCCGACGATATCGTAGACCGATTCGTTCGTATTGAGTTTGACTTTGACCGCATTGGTGCGCATGGCGCGGACAGAGCCAGTGATCTCAGGGATGGTCTCGCCTTTCATGCGCAGGGCAACAAGATACGCGCCGATCTGCGCGGGCGTGGCTTGACCTGTCATGATGATGTTCATCGCCTGTTCAGCTTCGTCGGCGGTGAGGTCGGTGCGGTTGATGGTTTTGGCGATAAAGGGTTTTAGCATGGCTGGTTCTCCTTTCGCGGGAGCAGGATTTAAGTCAAGAAAGTTTTTGAGGATCTGCTTGCCGTGTTCGGTAAGAATGGATTCGGGATGGAACTGAACACCATACGTTTGATGTTCACGATGTTTGAGTCCCATGATCTCTTCTTCAGGTGTGACGGCAGTCACTTCGAGTTCGGCGGGGATGGGGTCATAGACCACCAGCGAGTGATAACGCATGGCTTCAAATGGTGAGGGGATGCCTTTGAAGATGCCCTGCCCGTTGTGAGTCACTTTGGAGGTCTTGCCGTGCATGAGACGCTGGGCACGGTCCACTTTGCCGCCAAAGACGGCACCAAGACATTGATGTCCGAGACAGACACCGAGCACGGGAATCTTGCCATCGAAGTGTTTGATGGCTTCGGCAGAGATGCCGTCGTCTTTGAGGGGTTCGCCGGGTCCAGGGGAGATCACCAAGTGAGATGGGTTGAGGGCGATGAGTTGGTTCATCGTGACCTGGTCATTGCGAAAGACTTTGATGTCCGCGCCGAGTTCGCCGAAATATTGGACGAGGTTGTAGGTAAAAGAGTCGTAGTTATCGATTAGAACAAGCATTGTTATGAACCTTTCTGAACCACTGAGACACGGAGACACTGAGCTTTTTTGAACCGCCAAGCACGCGAAGGCCGCTAAGAAAAATCTTCGTGTTCTTTGCGTTTTTCGCGATTGATTTTCTCCGTGACTCAGTGACTTCGTGGTTAGGTCTTTTGTTAACCTTCGTTTCCAAAAATATCAACGTTATCTACAAACAAATCGAGCGAATAAGATAAGCCTGTCTTCTCGCGGACGAGTTCCATGGTCGCTTTGGCTTCGGCTTGCATGCGGTGAATGCCATTGGCAAGAACGTCGTTGGGGATCATGGGATGCGCAAGGAAGTAGGCGCGCTTTTCACGGATCGGTTCGAGGAAATTGTTGATGGCGACCACGAGTTTCTGCTTGACTTCCACATCGCCGACTTTGCCAGCACGATAGCGTTCTTTGAGATCGTCCACTTCGGCTTTGGAGGGATTGAACGCGTCGTGGTAGATGAAGACCGGATTGCCTTCGACTGTCCCAGGGTCGGTGGCACGCAGACGCTTCGGGTCGGTGTACATGTTCATCACTTTTTGTTTGACGGTCTCGGCATCGTCGGAGAGATAGATCGCGTTGCCAACGGATTTGCTCATTTTGCTTTGTCCGTCTGTGCCGATGAGCAAGGGGACGTCTCCGATGATGGCATCAGGTTCCGGGAAGACTTCGCCGTAGAGATTGTTGAAGCGACGCGCCATTTCACGGGCGAGTTCAACATGCGGATTGGTTGTCACGTCCCACGGGGACGACCTGCGCGCGTGGGAGCAGAATATCCACGGCTTGGAGGACGGGATAGCCAAGCAGACCAAACGGCATCGAGTCAATGTTGGCGTCGCGTGCCATGTCTTTGAGCGTGGGCATGCGTTCGAGGCGCGGCACGGTGACGAGCATCTCAAAGAGCAGGTTCAACTGATAGGTTTCAGGAATCGCCGATTGGACAAAGATCGTGCTGACGTCCGGGTCAATGCCAACGGCGAGATAGTCCAACACGGTTTCCTTGATGTAAGTTGGAATCTCCTTGATGTATTGCGGCTCAGGCTTGGTCGTGAGCGTGTGCAGGTCTGCGATGATGAAGAAGGATTTGTATTGGTGCTGCAGGCGCACACGGTTTTCCAGCGAGCCGACGTAGTGACCGAGGTGGAGGCGTCCTGTCGGACGGTCACCGGTGAGGAGGCGGGGTTTGGTTGTCATGGTTGATTTCCTTTCGTTACATTTCATATGTCGTTGCGAGCGAAGCGAAGCAATCTCCCAATAACAATCATGTTCTTGTTATGAGGAGATTGCTTCGTCGGGACTCGCTATCGCTCGCTCCTCGCAACGACATGTTAACTATTGGTTTCGTTCCGCAATCTCTATCGCTTTCAACATCGCAGAGGCTTTATTCACGGTCTCTTGAAATTCCGTGGTCGGATTCGAATCGGCGACGATGCCTGCGCCTGCCTGCACGGTGAATGTGTTGCCGCGCCCAACCATCGTGCGGATGGCGAGACAGGTGTCCATGTTGCCGTCGAAGCCGAAGTAGCCGACCATGCCCGCGTAGGCGCCGCGCGCATCGGGTTCGAGTTCGGAGATGATCTCGAGGGCACGGACTTTCGGCGCGCCGCTGACGGTCCCAGCAGGGAAGGCGGCTCGCACCAGATCGAAGGCGGTCAGGTCGGGTCGCAGTTTGCCTTCGACGTGCGAGACGATGTGCATGACGTGTGAATATTTTTCAACCGTGAAGAAATCAGAAACCGTCACCGTGCCATATTCACACACGCGACCCAAGTCGTTGCGACCCAGGTCAACAAGCATCACGTGCTCGGCGCGTTCCTTGGGGTCGGCGAGCAGTTCTTCAGCGAGCGCGGCGTCAGCGTTGGAATCGGCTCCTCGTGGGCGTGTCCCGGCGATCGGTCGGAGTGAAGCGGTTCGTCCCTCCAAACGGACAAACATCTCAGGCGACGATCCAACAATGAAGAGCGGTTCATCGTCCACGAGTCCGAAATCAAAAAAGAACATGTACGGCGAGGGGTTGAGGCGGCGCACGGCGCGATAGACATCGAACGGCTCGACGTTCGTTTCGCGCGTGAAGCGCTGGGAAAGCACCACCTGAAAAATATCGCCCGCCGCGATGTGCTCCCTGGCATCGCGCACCATGTCTTCAAAACGTCCCTGCGTCATGTTCGAACGCGTCCTGGATGATTTCACTTCATGCGGCTGCGCGGGCGGAAGCGGCTGATGGATGCGCGACTCGATCTCGTCGAGTTTGCGATTTGCAGATTCGACATCACCATCGAGGACGTTCGCAATCAGGGACAGACTGCGGCGCGCATGGTCGAACGCGATGACGGTATCGGCGAGGAGATAGATTCCATCGGGTATCGCGCCCGCGCTTCATCTGTCGACCTTAGAACTGGTTCAAAAAACCGAACGGACTCGTACCCGAGATAGCCCACCAACCCGCCGATGAAACGCGGCACGCCCGCCTGCGCCTTGAAGTTAAAGCAACTCATTTCCTGCTGAAGAAAATACGTTGGGTCGTTGTCGTATTGAACCGTGCGGGTTCCATCGGAGTCTTTGATCTCGATTTCACCGTCACGTAAAATGTATTGCGCCCGCGGCTGGACGCCGATGAACGAGTAACGTGCGATGCGCTCCCCGCCTTCGACGGACTCAAGCAGGAACGATGGCGCCATGGCGCCACGCAGTTTCATGTACACGCTGATAGGCGTCTCGAGGTCCGCAGAGATCTCGCGGACAATGGTTTGGGTTGGTAGCTTCTAACAACATAAATTCTCCTTGTTACCGTAGGGGCGACCCGCCATGATTAATGATGGAGCTCTTCGACGACCCTGACGGGTCGCCCCTACCATGTTGATTAAATTAAAATCCCCTCCTGTCCATTGGGACGAGAGGGGAGTCTCGTGGTGCCACCCAAGTTAACGCTAGTACTAAACAAAAATCCCTGTGTGATGCAACAGGGATACGAGCCAGCGTCACTCTTGTAGTCTGCTAGTCGCTAGTCTGATGGTCTACTAGTCGCTAAGAAACTCTGCGATGATAACGGGTACAGTTCCCGGCTCTGTTACTCATCTTGACTAGCCGACTATGAGACGAACGACTAGGAGACTTTCACTTCACAACTCGGAGGTCCATTCGGTTTCTGCGCTTTTGCCTTGCTTTCACCAACTTCTGCTCGGCTCTCTGAAAATCGCTTTGAAACGTACTCGTCCTCGTCAGTGTTTTTAGATTATGTTGGGCGGGATTGTATGACGGAGGGAGGAGGATGTCAAGAGGAAGTATCAGAATTTTCAATTTCATATTACTGAAAGTCTATACGCTGAATATCTGTTTGAGCCACTTTTCCAGTAGAGATTTTAGCTTTTGCATATTCACTTATATCAGCTTTCTTCTGGGTTGGAGCATCAGCATAATCGGGATACAATAAGGTTTTAGGTATTGAGAAATCGCCAATTTACAGTTACTTCGATCGATAAAACTCATTGCATCATATGGTGACAAATTTCCGTAACAGAGTGATTAACTCATCTAATTTCTGATTTCTTCATATAATCCTGGGATGAGATACTCGATATTTTCTGACGCTCGTTCAAGAAATCGAATGGCTTGATCAGCAAATGACAACCTTGCATCACGATACTGCTTACTAAGTTGATTGAAATAATTATGTCCAAGCCACATTAATTGCTCAGCTTGTATTTGGCTGCTTTGCTTAAAATCCTAAGATGTGTTCATCCGACCATTCATGCCAGTTATAACTGAAGTACTTGAAAACACGGATGTCTTGACTTTAGACCAAGATCATTCAAATCAGAAATTACAGTGTCGAGTGACATTTTTGAATCCCAAAATTGCGATTTATGCATTAGAGTATAAACGAAATAACCATATCACATAGATGTACAAACCGCCATCACCTCCCACACGGACTTTGGCTTCTCGTAGCGGTGGATGATGTTTTCTCTCGAGGAATCGAATGTCCCAGCCCTGGAGGAATGTCCGCACGGCAGGTTCGTCGAAGAAGCGTTTGGTGCTGGTTCTCACTTGATAGAAGTTTGGCTCGATCTCCAGTTCGGAGGATGCACCGTAATGATGGTCATGGGTGGAGTTGAAACGGGCGAGCAGGATGCCGTCCGCTTTGAGGCAGCGTCTGAGTTCGGAGGCGATCCGCAGGGTCACATCCCACGAAAAATAATGCAGGCTGAGGCTGGCGATGATCACCGGCAGGCTGTGGTCGGCAAAGGGGAACGGTTTTCCATTGTCCATCCGCACAAGGCTGGCGTCAGGGACCGATTTCGTACATTCCCCCAGGTTTCCCGTCGAAATATCCGTTGCGATGACCCGGCAGCCCGCCGAAAGCAGGTCGGCGGTATCCCAGCCTCTTCCGCATCCCAACTCGAGGACGTACCCGCCCGCCGATTTTTTCTGGATCAGTGGAAGCCAT
Organism: uncultured Chloroflexia bacterium; assembly: GCA_963718215.1. Classification (GTDB taxonomy): domain Bacteria; phylum Chloroflexota; class Anaerolineae; order Anaerolineales; family Villigracilaceae; genus Defluviilinea. Next base: position 377,332 of record CAVQYK010000018.1, on the reverse strand, counting down.
TTCTCCAGCCAGGGATCTCTGTCCATGCGGCGAGTATATAACAAAAGGGCGCTTTACGCAGGGAACCGCACGATCACAGTGCTTCAAGGCGTTGTCCAACGAGATGAGCAGAAACTGCTTGATTCCTCTTGCATACTGAACATGCCGCCCTTATCCATGCCGCAGTAGGCATACGCGCCAAAACAACTTATCTGCGCCTTTACCAAAATCTCAGGCAAGACACCTTCATTGTGTACAGGATCCAAGGTGGAACCGACTGCCGCAGACGGATTGGCGGAATTGCCATGATGTTGTATAGTTACATTGTCATAATTCATTCATGGAACCTTGATAGGTGTGTTGGTGCCGACCAGAAATGGGGATGTGTGGGAAAATCAGGCATCAATTCACCCTCAAAATGAAATTGTGGAAGGAATGCAATAGACCCGAGAGGCAGGAGTTGGTTCCCTATGGCAGACACCACGGATACTCCAACAAAACATGCGACCATCAGGCAATTACCGCGTAACGTTTGGGCGGTAGGTCTGACCAGTTTCTTCATGGACATTTCCAGCGAAATGGTGCTCAATATCCTGCCACTCTTTCTTTCGAACGTTTTGGGGGTCAGGACCAACATCATTGGGTTGATCGAAGGCATTGCCGAAGCCACCGCCAGCATTCTGAAACTATTCTCCGGCTGGCTTTCGGACAAAATGGGCGGACGCAAGTGGCTGGCAGTGCTCGGCTACGGGCTGTCGGCATTAACGAAACCCTTCTTTTATATTGCCAACAGTTGGGGATTGATCGCAGGGGTTCGTTGGGCCGACCGGGTGGGAAAAGGGATCCGCACTGCGCCTCGGGACGCACTGGTAGCTGATTCTGTTACCAGGGAAACCCGCGGCCTGGCCTTTGGCTTTCACCGCACAATGGACACCGCCGGGGCGCTGGTTGGGATCCTGATTGCCGTGACCGTGGTATGGCTGACACAAAAAAACACACTGGATCTTTCAAAACCCACCTTTCAAACGGTGGTACTCATCAGCCTGTTGCCGGCATTCCTGGCAGTATTGTCCCTGATCGTCGGGGCAAAGGATGTACCGGTTCTAAATCAAAAGGAGACGCCAAAATTTTCCCTGCGGGGCATGGGCAGACCGTTCAGCGTCTTTCTGGTCATCGTGAGCATCTTCACTCTCGGTAACTCGTCAGACGCCTTCCTGGTGCTGCGCGCCCAAAACCTGGGCGTATCGGTGATCGGCATCCTGCTCATGCTTGTCTTGTTCAACCTGGTCTACTCGCTCATCTCCACCCCTGCCGGTTCCCTGTCCGACAAGATCGGTCGCAGGCGGTTGATCATCGGCGGCTGGCTGGTCTATGCGGCGATCTACCTCGGTTTTGCCCTGGCGCAGACCGTGTGGCAGGTGTGGCTGTTTTACGTGGTCTATGGGTTGTATTATGGGATGGCATATGGCAGCGCCAATGCACTGGTGGCCGACCTTGTCCCGGAGAATTTACGCGGTACGGCGTACGGAACCTATCACGCGGTGATCGGGTTACTGGCTTTTCCATCCTCGCTGATCGCCGGTATCCTCTGGGAAGGCGCCGGGGCATGGAATGGTTTCGGACCATCCGCTCCCTTCTTCTTTGGGGGAGCCATGGCGCTCATCGCATCCTTCCTGATGGCGTTCTGGATGCCAAAAACGCAAGCCTGCATAAACCGGTAACAGGGAATCTGGCATCGATCCAAAAATCTGCGCTTTCTTCCTGAATTTTCACAGACGGCAATACAAACCACTCAGCTTGCAGAGACAGCATTGTTTCTCTGGCGATAGTGTCTTTACCGATGATCGCATCAAAGCCCAGGGTTATTTCTTATCATCCCAACATCAACTTCGGGCGATATTGCAACGCCTCTGCCAGATGCGCGGACTGGATGTCTTCGCTCCCTGCCAGGTCTGCGATGGTGCGCGCCAGTTTCAGGATGCGGTGATAGGCGCGTGCCGACAAATTGAGTTGACTCATCGCCGCCCGCATCAAACTCTGACCTTCAGCCTGCAACGCACAAAACTGCCGTATCTCCCCGACACGCATGTCGGCGTTTGCCACGATGTTCTTCGATGATTCAACCTTCGAGAACCTCGCAAGTTGGATATTTCTTGCAGTCTGTACCCTTGCACGGATGGATTCGCTTGACTCCCCCATTCGGTCACCGCTCAACTTTTCATAATCCACGCGCGGGACTTCGATGTGGATGTCGATCCTGTCAAGCATGGGACCGGAGATGCGCTTCTGGTATTTGGTCACGACCACCGGCGCACAGGTGCAGGGCTTGAGCGAGTCGCCATAGTAGCCGCATGGGCAGGGATTCATCGCCGCGATGAGTTGGAAGTTCGCAGGGAAGGTCAAGGATCCTTTTGCGCGGCTGATGGTGACGACCTTGTCTTCCATCGGCTGGCGCATCACTTCGAGGACGCGCGTGCCGAATTCAGGGAACTCATCCAAAAACAAAACTCCCCTGTGAGCAAGCGATATTTCCCCTGGCTTGGGGATATTGCCCCCACCCACCAGACCCGCATGGCTGATGGTGTGATGCGGTGAACGGAAAGGTCGATTCTTGATGAGCGGTATCCCTGCCGGGAGTTGGTCTGCGACGGAGAAGATGCGCGTCACATCCAGCGACTCTTCGATGGACATTTCAGGCAGGATGCCGGGCAGGGCACGCGCAAGCAGGGTCTTGCCAGCTCCAGGACTTCCCACCATCAGCACGTTATGCCCGCCGGCGGCCGCGACCTCGAGCGCGCGTTTGACGTGCTCCTGTCCCCTGATCTCGGCGAAGTCCGTGGGAGCGAAGAGCGGCTCGAGGGACATCGTCGCTCGAGGGTTGATAAGGCTCAATGAGACGGCGACCAGATAAATGGTCGTAGAGATCCGCAAGCGTTCGGACGGGATACACTTCCAGACCGGGGATCAAAGCCGCTTCGGGCGCGTCGGATTCGGGGACGAACATCCGCTTGAATCCATTGGTGCGGGCGGAGGCAGCCATCGGCAGGATGCCGCGCGTGTGGCGGACGACGCCGTCGAGCGAAAGTTCGCCGATCACGAGCGTGTTCTCGACGGTTTCAGGCGGCAGACGCCCCGAAAGGATGATCACACCGAGCGCAATGGGCAGGTCGTAGGCAGGGCCTTCCTTGCGGATGGAGGCGGGCGAAAGGTTGACAACGATGCGGTGACGGGGGAAATGCAGACCGGCGTTCTTGATGGCAGTTTGCACGCGTTCGCGGCTCTCCTGCACGGCTGCATCGGGCAGACCGACGATGATGACCGCTGGCAGGCCGTTGGAGTAGTCCACTTCGACTTCGATGATGACGCCTTCAAGCCCGACGACGGCACAGGAAAACACTCTCGCAAGCATGACGGGAGTGTAGACGAGGAGGAGGGAAATGTCAATTGGAGAACAAATCTTCCAGCGGTTTATTATGGTACACTTTTCAAAACCCGTATCCATCATTTCGAAATGCTCATTCGATTGATGATCACGGGAAAGTCGGAAAATACTACCAGGTGAAACAGACATGACTTTGTTCATAAGGACAGCCATACCAGACGTGATCTTGATCGAGCCAAAGGTCTTCAAGGATGAACGTGGTTTTTTTCTGGAGAGTTACCAGAAAAAAAAGTTTTCTGAATACGGCATTCACGCGGACTTTGTGCAGGATAATCATTCAAAATCCGGTCATGGCATATTGCGTGGACTGCACTATCAAATCCAGCAACCTCAGGGCAAACTCGTGCGTGTGGTCGTTGGGGAGATCTTCGACGTGGCTGTGGATATCAGGCGGGGTTCCCCCACGTTTGGGCAATGGGCGGGCGATTATCTGTCGGCTGAGAACAAAAGAATGATCTGGGTCCCGCCGGGATTTGCGCATGGTTTCTACGTTACAAGCCCTGAGGCGGAGGTGATCTACAAGGCCACAGATTACTATGCCCCTGAATTTGAACGCTCCATCATCTGGAATGATCCGCTGATCAATATCGAATGGCCATCTGGCACTTCATCCCCTATTCTTTCCAGTAAGGATGCGGCAGGAAAACCGCTGAGTGAAGCGGAAGTATTCGATTAGGATGATGCCCTAAATGGGCTTTTCTGATGTTTCCCGTCTGCTGAACAGAGACTTGTCGTACGCAACGCATGCTATCGGACCGAACAACTGGTTCAATCCATTGAGCCTGTTTCCAGTAGGGAATTTCCCACACCGGCCGGCCGCTGTTCTCAGCGCTGGATTGTTCCAAATTTGAAACGACGTTCAATAACCTCTTGCGGTGTGAACGATACGCGACGAAGTTGCGTTGTTGGTAATAGCGCACACGGTCTAGCGCGGATTTAATATCAGAAACAAATGAAGGCAAAACACTACACAGCAAAATGCGAACTTGATAAATCGTAAGCGCAGGAGCCTGGTCTTGAAATTGAATTCTCAAACGAACGAGGAAATGATGAGCCAGAGAGACCAGGAGCATATGATGATGCCATCCCAACCAACTGCGCATCTCGTACTGATCCATCCCGACTTCGCCTTTACTCTCTTCAAAGATGGATTTCGATTGGCCATCTCATTCCGCTGATCCGCACGAACTCCTGCAGCGGCATATCGATTGGTGCATTGCTGAAATAGTATTTGATCTCGGTGGGGTCATCCAAATTGCGGCGAATGATCAACCACAGTTGACCGGCAGGCAAACTGCTGCGCGATTCGGTCACGCGCAGAAATGCAAAATCACAAACGATGGGACCTTTGCTGCCTTCTTTGATAACTGCTTGAACCCAATCTTGTTTTGGGACCCTTCTTCACCAGTTGCTGGACTGGAATGGGATGCTTCCTGGTATCACTCAGACGCAAACGGGTTGGATGACGCCCATTACCGCTCCACGGTGGAAGATGAACCTTCGGCGGGGTACACCAGATCAGGCTGTTCTCCTTGATGGTGGTGAAATAATACTTTCCCGTAGCAGCTACGCCATCTCGAAACGCAGGGCTATCTCCATACAAGGCATCGGCCGCTACCCAGAAAAAGGGCAAATTAGCGCGTCGGAGGGCGTTTTTCAACAATTCCAGCCCGATTTCCGGCTTCGTTTTGAAAACCAGACCTTCCGGTACGCCGCACAGCTGGCCGTTGCTCGGCGTGTTCTTCTTCAAACCACTTTTCCGGCATGAACAACTGCCCCTCGATCAAGCTATACCCTTTGCGACTGGCATACCCCAAATACACTCCCACTTGCCCATTCGCAATCTTTCCCACCGAACCGCAATATTGAGCCGCCACGCCCACGGATTTTGTCCCCTGTTTGACTGTGCTCGACTCATCGATCAACACAACTCCGTCCTCTTCCCCCAGCGACTCACCGATCAATCCCTGATGGATCGCCAGCACGGGTTCCGTCTGCCACTGGCTTTGCCCGACATAGTATTGCAGACTGCGTACTTTCTCTTTCTGCCCCAACGCCATCTGTTCAACGTTCTTGCGGGTGACATTACCCAGCAAGCCATGCAGATAGGTCAGGCTTTTCTTTATTTGCTCCACGCGCTGAAAGGCAGGTTTGAACAGCTTCATATATCTTTTCAATTCATCCAAAAACAGTTTGACATCTTTCGTCGACAGGTTGCATTCGGGTGCTGGACAGGTTTCAATTTGAAACTCGGCTTTACCTCTCACCTTTTTGGCTCGACCCGATGGCTTACCTCGACTGGTTTCGGTTACAATTTCTTTGGGCATGGTGTTCTTCCTCTCCTTTTCACCGGCTAGTGATTGGAGAAAGATACCATGCCTTCTTTAATCTCAAGTTACCCTGTTTTTACTCTCAACCTTGCGCTGTAATACTAATGTAAAAATGCCGGGTTGGAAAGATTTCACTACAGGAGGCCATGACAGGATAGTTACACAGCAAGGGGATGTATTGAAGCGAAGAAAACAGCCACGCAAGTTCCATAAAGCCCGTGCAGACACCTTCCAAAAGCGCTGGAAACCTGAAGAGTAATTAACCACTTTGAAAGGTGTCTAGATTAATCATAGCCTGTTCATTCTGACAGGCACAGATATAATTCCTAAATCAGGTTCATGACCCGAACATCCCCTGGAATGTCTGGTCACTTAGGTAGATCGGAGGAAGACATGAAATACCCAAAACAACCCCAACCGGTAAAGGCAGGCTGGCGTATTCTGCTGCTCCTGGCAATGACAATGTTCACTTTCGGACCCGCAGGCATAACACCAGTCCATGCTGAAAACTGCTATGACTTCATCATTGTATCCAATCCTGCTGTAGGCGGCACCGTGAATGTCAATCCGCTTCCCAATTGCGGCGGTAAATATACCGAGGGCACCGCTGTGACATTAACAGCGGTGCCGAATTCGAAATACAACTTAAAGAACTGGTCGGGGGATGCTACGGGTTCGACGAACCCGGTTGTTGTAGTAGTAAATGGGAACAAGTCTGTCACCGCCAGGTTCGTGCCCAAAAATGACGATTACGACCTGGCCACTCAGATTCTTGGGTTAACTTATTCAGACACGCTAAACACAACCGAGGCGCTGGCGGCCTTCGAGGACGATCCGCTCGACCCCAATCCAGTAGGTCCCTGTTTGGATGGCGATACTTTTTTTGCCGGTCATAAAACACTTTGGTACCAATATAGACCCCTGGTAAACGAGTCGATCCAGGTCGATACGCTTGGCTCTCGAGAGATCATCAATAGTAACCAGGACCTCGACACCTATGTTGCTGTATGGAAACTCGTACAGGAGAATCCTCGTGTGCTGGAGTTGGTAGATTGCAACGATGACGATCCTACTTTTGCGGGCAGTGTGACGTCCCGTCTTACTTTTGTGGCACTTGCAAATACCACCTATTACTTTCAGGCAGCACAATACAATGGCGTACCGGGCGATGAACTAACCAGAAAGTCCCCCAAAGCGGCAAATATCAAGTTCAACGTCAATATTACAAATATTGACGTTGTCGTCGGGGGCATCCTGGAGGGACGGTATTATTTGGCGCGCGGGGAAGAATTGCGCGAGTATTACAACGTCAGCGGTGGACCGGTGAAAGTGGCAGCTGTACAGGATGTCGATATTGTTACCGCCATTCGTTTGCAGTCGTTCACCAACAACACCCTGTACAGCTTCGTCGAGACCATGGGTGTGCCACAGGGTCTGCTCTCGCACAAGTACTACTTCCCCACCTACAACAACACCTGGGCTCCCCTCAACTCCCAGGTCCGCTTCGGCAACCTGGATGCCGCACAGACCCGCATCCGTGTCACCATCGGCGGGGTGAATGTCTGGGAGCAGGATGTGCCCGGGGCTGGCGGAGAGGCGCCTGACCTTCAATGTCAGCGGCGGGCCGGTCGTGATCGAGAGCCTGGATCCGAGCAAAAAGATCGTGGCGGCCATCCGCCTGCAGTCTTTTGATATCCCTTTGAACACCCTGTACAGTTTCTCCGAGACGATGGGCATCCCGGATCAGGTCTTGTCACACGAGTACTACTTCCCCACCTACAACAACACCTGGGCTCCCCTCAACTCGCAGGTCCGCTTCGGCAACCTGAATGCCGCACAGACCCGCATCCGTGTCACCATCGGCGGGGTGAACGTCTGGGAGCAGGATGTGCCCGGGCTGGCGGAACGGCGCCTGAACTTCAACGTCAGCGGCGGACCGGTCAAGGTCGAGAGCCTGGACCCGACCAAGAAGATCGTGGCTGCCATCCGCCTGCAGTCCTTCACCAATAACACCCTGTACAGCTTTGTCGAGACGATGGGTGTGCCCGGCGGGCTGCTCTCGCACAAGTATGTCTTCCCGACCTACAACAACACCTGGGCTCCGCTCAACTCGCAGGTCCGCTTCGGCAACCTGGATGCCGCACAGACCCGCATCCGTGTCACCATCGGCGGGGTGAACGTCTGGGAGCAGGATGTGCCGGGGCTGGCGGAGCGGCGTTTGTACTTCCCCGTCAGCGGCGGGCCGGTGGTCATCGAAAGCCTGGATCCTGCCAAGAAGATCGTGGCGGCGATCAGGTTGCAGTCCCTGAATCCTGTCTCGGGTACCCTATTCAGTTTCTCCGAGACGATAGGCATCCCTAACGAAAAGCTGTCTGAAATATATTACTTCCCGACCTACAACAACACCTGGGCTCCGCTGAATTCGCAACTGAGGTTTGGCGTGCCGTAGGAAAAACCTGTTCCATGAAACAAGGCGTCCCTGAGTTGTCTCAGGGACGCCTTGTTGTTCCAACGAGCGTATTTTGGGGAAAAATCGATACAAAATGTTCATTTCTGGCCTTATTCAATCAGTACTGCGGTAAGGGGGTACCAATGTCCTCCCTCGGCTTACAAAATTGTTTGTAACATTTCCCGTCCCCTCACTTCAAAGAAACCACAATGCAATGTAACCTTCTGCTGGGAACAATATCGCCAATAGTTACAAATTTATTTGGAGGTCGTATGTTACAGAAAAAGTTAAGTGTCCTGGCTCGTTCCATTTTGTTTGTCGTCGTCAGTTTGTCACTGATGTTCACGAACTTCGGAGGGATTTCCACCGCACAGGCGGCATCCCTGACCGACGCTGTCGTGTTTGTGTCGCGGCAGATCCCCGGCAACGGGAGCGTTTACTATTCACAAGCCGGCTCCATGCCCGGTGTACAGCCCTACAGCCGTTTTCAAGTGGCGGCGCCTGGAAAATTGATCATCCGTGAGGCAAACGGTACCCTGCGCGTTCTGGTTGACGGCTCGAAACCAACCGCGGCATCCCTCAACCTGATCGATGTCAACGCCCCTGATGTCTCCTATGACGCCACAAAGATCGTCTTTGCCGGCCTGCCAGCCGGGTCCTATTCTACCGGGGCGGTCGGTAGTCCGGGCGCATGGCGCATCTACGTCATTAATGTGGATGGGACCGGGCTGAAGCAGGTCACTTTTTCGGACCGGAACATCTCCCTGTCCCAGTTTGGAAGCGTTGGGTCCAATTTCACCAAATATGACGACACCGATCCTGCCTGGCTGCCGGATGGTCGGATCGTGTTCTCATCCACACGCTGGCCCTCCTTTGGGCAATACGGCGCGGCGCTGACCAGCAACCTGAGCGTGGTCAATGAGAACGGCTCGAACCTGCACCGTATCACTGCCGAGCGCAATGGCGCGGAACGCCCGGTAATAGACCCTCTGACGGGCAAGATCGTCTACTCGCGCTGGTGGCGCAACTTCCGCCTGGGAACCAATAACGTGGCCACCATGGCCTACTCCGGCGGCGGATACATCATGAAGGATGGTGTCTGCGCGCTCAAGTTCCAGGGAGCGGAATGCGTGGAGGCGGGCGGTTTGACAAATTTGGAACGCAATGCCTGGCACCTCGCCACGATCAACCCGGACGGCACCGGTCTGGCGCAGTTCGCAGGACGATCCAATTCATTTTTCGTCGGTGAAGGTATTAATCACGCTTACGGCGGCGCGTTTGCCCCGGACGGCACTTTTTACGCCAATTTCTTCCCCATGACGAACGGAACGGAAGCCGCAGGCTTTGGCGGCATCCGCCGGTATCAACGCGGCGCAAAGGGTTACACGCATGTCATCGGCATTACCAACCGCGATGAAAGCGTCCAGCAATTTGCGCGCACCAACCCGAACTCCTTTGGCGTCTTCGCCGGCAACTATGCCGCAGACCCGGCCGTCCTGCCGGATGGAGGCCTGGTCATCTCCTGGGCACAGGGCGTGAACCAGGATTACGGGATATACACCATAAATGCAGACGGCAGCGGCCGCACCCTGGTCTACGACAACCCGGGCACCACCGAACTGCGCGCACGTCTCGTCCGTTCGCGCTCCGTGCCGCCGGTTATTCCAGATCAGGTCACCCAGGTTGCCAGCGCCCTGCCCCCCACAGCCCAGGGACCCTACGACAAAGACGGCACGTTCACCTTCAACGCGCGGAACGTCTACTTCAACGCGCCGGTGGATGTGGACATCCTCAGCGCACCGCCGGTCGGATCGGCGAACACCATCCGCCTCTTTACGGACTTTCAGCGGGATCAACAGCGAGGATCCTTTGAATTCCTCGACTGGCCCATCCTCCTGAAGGAAGTGCCTATCAACCCCGACGGCTCGGTCATGACCAGCTCGCCGGCAAACATACCGCTCTTCGAGCAACTCCGCACCAGCCCCGAAAAGGGTTACACCATCCCATTGACCGGGCGCGGCGCATCGCCGGATGAAATGGGTGGTGCGGCGCACGTCGCCGGCATGAACTTCGGGCGCACGGGTGAGGTGCAAAACTGCGTGGGATGCCACGCCGGTCACACCATGATCCCCGTCCCGCCGGACCCGCAGTGGACCAACCTGGCTCCAGGTGCCACAGTGGCCTACTCATCGCTGCATTCCAGCCTGCCCAACGGCAATGGGGCGGTGGACCGAAAGGTCAAACTCCGGGTCGCCTACAACAACCATCACAGGTTCTGGCTGAGCCGTGACGGGCAAAATCCGAATACACAATGGATTCAGTTGACATTCCCGGTGCCGGTCACGGTCCGCACCGTGCGCCTGTACGACATGCCGGCTTCCGATTCGAACGTCAATGTCAACAACACAACAGTACGCCTGTACAGCGATGCTGCCGGGAAGACCCAGGTTGCAAGCAAGACCTCCGGCGCCCTGTCGGAAACCGGCACCGATGTGACGTTCAACAGCATTCGCACCAGGGTCGTGCGGATCGAATTCACCTCTGTCAGCGGCTCGACTGCCGGGCTCGCCGAAGTGGAAGTGATCGCGCGCGGTGAAGCCGACATTCCCATGGTTAACATCACCGGCAACTCTGGCGGGGCAGGCGTGAAATTAAGTTATCCCGAGGGGGAGGTCGTATCCGACCAGGATGGCAATTATGTGATTTCCGTACCGGGCGGCTGGAGCGGTACCGTCACACCGAGCCACCCTTGCTACACCTTCAGTCCCGTCAATCGCACCTACACCAACGTCACCGCCAACCAAACGGGACAGAACTTCACTGCCACCTTCAACCCTGCTTCGGGGTGTGCAAACGTGAATGTCACCATCGGTGGGAGCTCAACGGGAAGTTATGGGCTGCAGAAGGGGGAGGAAAAACGAGAGTATTACAACCTCAGCGGCGGGCCGGTCAAGGTGGAGAGCATAAATGATAAGGACATCGTCTCTGCCATCCGCTTACAGTCCTTCACGAACAACACCCTGTATAGCTTCATCGAGACCATGGGAGTCCCGCAGGGTCTGCTCTCCCACAAGTACTACTTCCCCACCTACAACAACACCTGGGCTCCCCTCAACTCCCAGGTCCGCTTCGGTAACCTGGATGCCGCACAGACCCGCATCCGTGTCACCATCGGCGGGGTGAACGTCTGGGAGCAGGATGTCCCGGGATTGGCGGAGAGACGATTGGAATTCCCAGTCAGCGGCGGTCCGGTCATCATCGAGAGCCTGGATCCTGCCAAAAAGATCGTGGCTGGAATACGGTTGCAATCTTATGCTTCGAACATCCTATACAGCTTCTCCGAGACGATGGGCATCCCCGACCAGGTCCTTTCCCATGAGTACTACTTCCCCACCTACAACAACACCTGGGCTCCCCTCAACTCACAGATCCGCTTCGGCAACCTGGATGCCGCACAGACCCGCATCCGTGTCACCATCGGCGGGGTGAACGTCTGGGAGGACGATGTCCCAGGTCTGGAAGAGAGACGTTTGGACTTCAATGTCAACGGCGGGCCGGTCAAGGTCGAGAGCCTGGACCCGACCAAAAAGATCGTGGCTGCCATCCGCTTGCAGTCGTTCACCAATAACACCCTGTACAGCTTCGTCGAGACGATGGGTGTGCCGGGCGGGTTGCTCTCGCACAAGTACTACTTCCCAACCTACAACAACACCTGGGCTCCCCTGAACTCCCAGGTCCGTTTCGGCAACCTGGATGCCGCACAGACCAGGATCCGTGTCACCATCGGCGGGGTGAACGTCTGGGAGCAGGATGTGCCCGGGCTGGCGGAGAGGCGCTTGGAATTCCCAGTCAGCGGCGGTCCGGTCGTCATCGAGAGCCTGGATCCGTCGAAAAAGATCGTGGTGGCGATCCGATTGCAGTCTTTTGCATCGAACAATCTGTTCAGCTTCTCCGAGACGATGGGCATCCCGGCAGAGTATCTGTCAGATACGTATTACTTCCCCACCTACAACAACACCTGGGCTCCCCTCAATTCGCAACTGCGCTTCGGTGTGCCGTAGGAACCCTGCAAACTAAAATAAGACAAAGCGTCTCCGTTTCCTCGGGGACGCTTTGTTGTTGGGGTTGGTTCGGAAGGAGCTCCCCTGCTCTTTTCAATACTTCTGAGTTCCCTGTCAGTTTTGTGAAAACTCAATGTAATCTGCGAATCAACCTATTATCTTCGACCAGGCATAAATGGAATACGGATCAGGGATGTTAACCAAATTGATAAGAGATCAGGGTTACACTGTTGTCATCTAGGAACAGGAAGGATGTAAAATCAAAAGTGAAGACTGCATGCCGTGATCATATCTTGATAGTTGGAATGAAGACCGCTGTTTCTTCAGGAGTATTGCAATGAAAATGAGAGTAAGGCCACTCCATATCGCCCGGTTCATTATCTTGCTATTGTTGATCGCTTTACAGTTGCGAGGTTTACAATTTTCAGTAGCGAGTGGGATCCAAATCGACAAAATTATGATCTTGTCTGCAGGGAATATCCCGTCATCTGAACACCCTGAAAAGAATGAATTCATACCTGCCCTCTCCTACCCGCCGGATCCCACATCTGATATTGGCTGGTCGGCGGGAACGAGTGGCGTGGGGGACATCCAGACGGCGTTCAACAATGCCCGTACGGTGGAGAACGGTCAACTGGGCAGTTCCATGCCGATGATGACATTGCCCAACCAGACCCAGTGGAATGGAATGAGCGATGGTGAAAGGGCACTGTGGTTGATAAATCGCGAGCGTATTGACCGCGGTCTTGTACCTCTTGACGGGCTGGAAACCAATGTAAACGGCGTGGCACAATACTACGCTGACTACCTGCTGGACAACAATACCTGGGGACATTCGGCAGATGGACGTTCCCCCTGGGACCGCCTCAACGATAATCCGACAATTGGCGCCTGCCACGATTTCCTATCCATTGCTGAGAATCTGGCCGTATTCGTAACCAGCGGTTCCAGTATTTCGCTTCCCATTGAACGATCCATTTACATGTGGATGTATGATGATGCCAGTTCAACATGGGGGCATCGCCATGCGATCCTGTGGTACCCATATAACGATAATGGCGGCCAGGCTGGCCGTGAGGGATTTTTAGGGATTGGCAGGGCAAATGGGGGGCCTTATAAGGGACCGTTCTCACAACCCTGGCCTTTTGCTGAAATGATAGTCATGAATGTTTTCGATCCATGTGCGACCTGGGCATATCCAGGTCCGGTTGTCAACGGAATAACCCGCGCGGATGCCAATCCCACTTCTGCCGATAGTGTACGTTTCAATGTCACTTTCTCAAAAGCGGTCACAGGCGTGGATCAAACAGATTTTGGCTTGAGTGTCTCGGGTGTGTCAGGCACTTCCATCACAGGCGTGAGTGGTTCGGGCGCTGCTTATATAGTCACTGTAAATACAGGCTCCGGCAGCGGCACGATCCGCTTAAACCTGGTGGACAATGACAGCATCAAGGATGTGAATAACATCCCATTGGGAGGTGCAGGCGCAGGCAACGGGAATTACACCAGCGGCGAGACCTACACCATCAATAAACTCTTCTCCATCACCGGCAATGCCGGAACTGGGGGAACGATATTGAGTTATGTGGATGGGACATCAAAGACAGTCACTGCCGGGCCAGATGGCGCTTACACTATCACGGTATCAAAATACTGGACAGGCACGGTCACGCCAGAATATCCCTGCTACACCTTCACCCCCTCGAACCGCACCTATCCCGCCCTGACTGCGAACCAAACAGGGCAGGACTACACCGCCACCTTCAACCCTGCTTCCGGCTGTGCGAACGTCAATGTGAACATTGGCGGGAACTCATTGGGGAACTACGCTGTCCCGGTTGGCAGCGAGGCGCGCTTGTACTTCGATGCCAGCGGCGGACCGGTCAAGGTCGAAAGCACCAATGCCATCGACATCGTCTCCGCCATCCGCCTGCAGTCCTTTGTGGGAAACACTTTGTACAGCTTCGTCGAGACCATGGGTGTCCCGCAGGGTCTGCTCTCGCACAAGTACTACTTCCCCACCTACAACAACACCTGGGCTCCCCTCAACTCCCAGGTCCGCTTCGGCAACCTGGATGCCGCACAGACGAGGATCAGGGTCACCATCGGCGGGGTGAACGTCTGGGAGCAGGATGTGCCAGGTCTACAGGAACGACGCCTGACCTTCAACGTCAGCGGCGGGCCGGTCGTCATCGAGAGCCTGGATCCTGCCAAAAAGATCGTGGCTGCCATCCGCCTGCAGTCCTTTGACATCCCTCGAACACCCTGTACAGCTTCTCCGAGACGATGGGCATCCCGGACCAGGTCCTGTCGCATGAGTACTACTTCCCGACCTACAACAACACCTGGGCTCCCCTCAACTCGCAGGTCCGCTTCGGCAACCTGGATGCCGCACAGACCCGCATCCGTGTCACCATCGGCGGGGTGAACGTCTGGGAGGAGGATGTGCCGGGACTGGCGGAGAGGCGCCTGAACTTCAATGTCAGCGGCGGACCGGTCAAGGTCGAGAGCCTGGACCCGACCAAAAAGATCGTGGCTGCCATCCGCTTGCAGTCCTTCACCAATAACACCCTGTACAGCTTTGTCGAGACGATGGGCGTGCCCGGGCGGGCTGCTCTCGCACAAGTATGTCTTCCCGACCTACAACAACACCTGGGCTCCGCTCAACTCCCAGGTCCGCTTCGGCAACCTGGATGCCGCACAGACCCGCATCCGTGTCACCATCGGCGGGGTGAACGTCTGGGAGCAGGATGTGCCGGGGCTGGCGGAGAGGCGCTTGTACTTCAATGTCAGCGGCGGACCGGTCGTCATCGAAAGCCTGGATCCGTCGAAGAAGATCGTGGCGGCGATCAGGCTCCAGTCCACGGATCCTGTCCCGGGTACCCTGTTCAGTTTCTCTGAGACGATGGGCATTCCGTCGGAATACTTGTCGGATGTCTACTACTTCCCGACCTACAATAACACCTGGGCGCCACTCAATTCGCAGCTGCGGTTCGGCGTACCGTAATACCAAGTTATATTGTTAAAAACATGCCCCGCTCCAAGTTCAGAGCGGGGCATGTTTTGCTTGTCTCTAGTGTCTTAATTACATTCCGTAATAAAGGTCAGGGTATCGAAGGCGATGTTGGGGTCAAAACCAACTCCAAACTCCAATACCACCCTGACAATGCCCGACCCTGATACATTCCACGTCCAGTTCCCAGGCTGACCGGTTGGGCAGAGGCAGCATCCCCACTAAAATACAGGTCACCAAAGATGTTCGATGACCGCGGTATGGTATCCGTCGGGCTTGTGAAACTCAATTCCTGCTTCGCTACCACAACACCACCTGCATTGTAGGCTGTCATGCTGACATAATGCGCTGCACTGTTGCTCGTGTTCCAATCCCCATAATCCAGCATATGCAGCGAGAAGTTGCTCACCGTCGTGCCCGGCGCAAATGTGAAGGTATAGAGATGTGCCTCTTGCGCCAGCCTCGTCGCCATATCAGTAAACCCACCTGCCGAAGCCAATCCACCATTAGGAACAGGGTTCGTGTTAGGCGAACCAAAGCCTGCCGGTTCGATAGCCGCCCGCAGATTGACCGCCGTCCCCTTTGCATCGATGTTCAGCCCCGGCGCCACCACCCCCAGCCCCTCCACCGACTGCCCCACTGCCACACGAGTGAAATCGGTTGTCACCCTCAATGGGACACAAGCCTGCAGACACTCCGTCACGAATCTGAGGGTATCAAACCCAATATTGGGGTCAAAACCAACTCCAAACTCCAATACCACCCTGACAATGCCCGACCCTGATACATTCCACGTCCAGTTCCCAGGCTGACCCGGTTGGGCAGAGGCAGCATCCCCACTAAAATACAGGTCACCAAAGATGTTCGATGACCGCGGTATGGTATCCGTCGGGCTCGTGAAACTCAATTCCTGCTTCGCTACCACAACACCACCTGCATTGTAGGCTGTCATGCTGACATAATGAGCTGCACTGTTGCTCGTGTTCCAATCCCCATAATCCAGCATATGCAGCGAGAAGTTGCTCACCGTCGTGCCCGGCGCAAATGTGAAGGTATAGAGATGTGCCTCTTGCGCCAGCCTCGTCGCCATATCAGTAAACCCACCTGCCGAAGCCAATCCACCATTAGGAACAGGGTTCGTGTTAGGCGAACCAAAGCCTGCCGGTTCGATAGCCGCCCGCAGATTGACCGCCGTCCCCTTTGCATCGATGTTCAGCCCCGGCGCCACCACTCCCAGCCCCTCCACCGACTGCCCCACTGCCACACGAGTGAAATCGGCGGCGATTACCGTGGGAACACATACAGGAGGCGTCGTCGTAACCGTCTCGGTCGGAGCGGGGGTTGTCGCTGTTGGGGTTACGGTTTCTGTCACAGTAGGTGTCGCAGTAACCGTCTCGGTCGGAGCGGGGGTTGTCGCTGTTGAGGTTACGGTTTCTGTCGCAGTAGGTGTCGTTGTAACCGTCTCGGTCGGAGCGGGGGTCGTCGCTGTTGGGGTTACGGTTTCTGTCGCAGTAGGAGTCGGTGTCTCGGTCGGCGGTAATTTCACTATGACTTCAATGATCACTTCCTGCACGCTGTTTTCCGGCCCCGCCATGCCGTCGGAATACACAACAAACGCAGCAATCTCCCCGTTACCAGGTACAAAACCAGCACTGGCATTGGCGGCATCGGCCATTTGTTGCGCTTCCGGGCTGATGCCAAACTCAGGATTGGTATCTCCCAACAAAAGCCAGATTGCGGTTTGGACATCCTTGAAATATTCCAGATCGGTCTTCCCCACCCCGCGGATCTTGTGATTCAACACATGGTTGATCTTGTCCCACGGCAACCCGACAAGTTCCGCTGGGAGGCCTGCGATGTTCAGGCTTGAATAGATGATGGCCGGTTCCCCGTGTAACAGGCCGGTAATCCTGGGCTGGATGCACCACCCGACGTACATGCCATCCAACAGGTCGGCATTGCCCAAAACATCGCTCAGGAACACGTCGAGAGTGCTGCTGCTCCCCGCCAGCCAGTCACTGTACCTGACCGTCGCCGACGCGCTTGAAGTCATATCCGCATTGGATTTCCCTGCCTGGGAGGCCGCCAATACATGGTTGGGCAACAAAAGTGAAGTTAGCAAAACAAGAACAAAAGTTAGGGAAAATATTTTTCTCACGGAACACCTCTCTATTGGGTTTCGACTCTTTGCTTCAAAAACAAGACCTTTCAATATTGTAAGGCAAATACAAGACTTTTTCAATATTGAAAGGTTACAGGTTCAATATGTATATACATATTGAACCTGTGAGGCTGTCGTTGAAAACGAGAGCCGCTCTTACTTGCAAAGGATGTAAACCAGGGAACATGAAGAATCTGTATTTCCAGGCAGTTTTGGTAATAATTGTTGTATTCCATATCTCTGATCAGGAGAGAAAATCACAAGGACTATTAGGGGATGATAATAAAAAACGTAATCGCCCAGCAAGCAGGTAGAATATTCGGAGTAGATAAGTCCCCTTCAGAAAACTCAACATATTTTGGAGTAGAAATGCACATCTGGAAAAGACTTTTTCTCTCACTTTTGTTGGTCGTATTGGTGAGCGGGGTGAATTTCACACCATTTGTCCAGGCCGATAACCTTTATCAGCCTCGAATTGACCAATTCGACCTGGTGACGGGTTCCTCCGGCTGGGTTTTGCTCGGCCAGGACCTGTTTTGGACGTCTGACTCGGGGGCGACCTGGGAGGAAATCGGTCCATCCATTCCGGTTGTTGCAAAGGTGCAGGACGTTGAATTCGATGATTTCGACAACGGCTGGATATTGTGGACAACAAGCAACAGCGATGGCAGTTCGGAGTTCACCCTTGCTCGAACATCCAATCATGGCGGGGATTGGGATATTCGGACTCTCGATCTGTTC
Organism: uncultured Chloroflexia bacterium; assembly: GCA_963718215.1. Lineage (GTDB taxonomy): Bacteria > Chloroflexota > Anaerolineae > Anaerolineales > Villigracilaceae > Defluviilinea. Next base: position 359,156 of record CAVQYK010000018.1, on the reverse strand, counting down.
GATGCGGGTGAGGCATCCGCCTATGCCGAAAGAGCAGGCATGGGGTGGTTCGATGCGTCGACCGGCTGGATCGCCGTCAAACAAGCCACCGGCTCCAACTTCAGCCTGGGCACCCTCTTCACGACATCCGACGGCGGAACCACCTGGACACGATCCACCCTGCCGGTTGCAGACGAGGTGGCTTTCAGTGAGCCGCAGATCGGCTGGGCAGTCGGGGGACCCACCGGGGACCAGGTTTTCCAGACACGGGACGGCGGCATTACCTGGCATGACGCCCGGCCGGGACCTTCGACGGATGCAATTACGACTGTCTACAAGCCTTATTTCTCAAACGGACAGGGCGTCTTGGTGACAACGAACCTCGGCTCTGAGAGTAATCTGAACGTGTACGCTTACGAAGATGCGACGGATGAATGGTCGCTCACGGGGCGAACAACCCTGGACGGGGAGCCGGGGGGCATTGGGCTTTCCATCCTCGATCCGCAAAATTTTGTTGCGGTCATTCCGGGCACAACGTCCATCGTTCGGATGAAAAACGGCGGGCTCGAAATGCTCGAGAATAACGATGGACTTTCCGCCTCCATCGTTGCGTTGGATATGGTCTCACTGGATGTTGGGTGGGCGAAATCGGTCCAATCGGATTGCGTCGCCGCTTCTTCACTGGACGATGAGCCTGCCTCCGTCACCTGCACGTCTTCCACCCGTTTGCTGCAAACCACAGACGGCGGATTGAACTGGCTCGAGATCCAACTCCCGTTCGTCGAGCCGGGGCTTGATACACAAATCGCGCCTGAGAGCGAACCATCTGCAGAGACCGATATCTTCACCTACCCGAATTTCGGGAGCACCGAAATATTCATCGGGCAGGGATTCGACAAATGCGAGATCCCCACCCTTTCGCAATTACAGACCTGGTGGAATTCCAGCCCTTATAAAGCGGTGAACCTGTATATTGGCGGCTCCAGCCGTGCCTGCGCCAACACGCCCCTGACAGCCTCCTACCTCAAACAGTTGCATGGACAGGGCTGGAAGTTCATCCCCACGTGGGTGGGACCGCAGGCGCCCTGCACGAGCTACATTTCAAAAATGAGCGATGACCCGGCAACTGCCTACACCCAGGGAGTTAACGAGGCAAACCTTGCCGTGGAAAGGCTGGCACAGCTCGGCCTGACCTATCCGAACAAGACCGGCTCGGTCGTTTACTACGACATCGAATACTACGGCACGAATACCGCCTGCCGTGAGGCGGTCAACTCCTTCATGGACGGCTGGGTGTCGCAGATCCGCGCCCGCGGGAACCTGGCGGGCGTGTATGGCTCCACGCTTTGCAACACCGGTTTGAGCGATTTCCGCACCATCACGAACGTGCCGGATGTGATCTGGCCTGCCAGGTGGTATCACAACCTTGGGGAAGGCTTCTATGACCCCGCTGCCACGGTTTGGAACCTGGGAACCTGCCTGCCAAACACGGCCTGGGCGAACCATCAGCGTATCCGTCAATACGAAGGCGACCATGACGAAACCTGGGGAGCGTTGACTCTCGGCATTGACAGCAATGCCCTTGACGGCGTGGTGGCGGTCCCTCCCTTGCTGGAGCCGGCAAGGGTCTCCTTTCAGGAAATCGTGGGCGGACTGAGCAACCCTGTTTTCATCACGCATGCCGGGGATGGGTCGGGGCGGCTGTTCATCGTCGAACGCAGCGGCAGGATCCGGGTCGTCAAGAACGGGTCTTTGCTCGCGACTCCCTTCCTCGATATCCAGTCCCTCGTCAAATCCACCTCCGGCGAGCAGGGCTTGCTGGGACTGGCCTTCCATCCATCCTATGAGAGCAACGGAAAGTTCTACGTGGTTTACACAGCTCCTCGTCCCGGGGACTCGAACGGCTCCATCCTGACCTTGAGGCAGTATTCTGTCTCGACGGGGAATCCCGACCTTGCCAACTCTGCCAGCGGCACCACGATCCTGACCATCGACCACCCGACCTATTCCAACCATAACGGCGGCACCCTTGCCTTCGGGAATGACGGCTACCTGTACTGGTCCACCGGCGACGGCGGCGGGGGAGGCGACCCCAACAACAATGCGCAGAACCTGACATCCCTGCTCGGGAAGATCCTGCGAATCTGGATGTAAATTCCGCTTCGCCCTACGCCGTGCCTGCTTCCAACCCCTTCTTCAGCAATCCCAACCCGAACACGAAACTGATCTGGGCGTACGGGTTGCGAAACCCCTGGCGGATGTCCTTCGACCGCCTCACCCATGACCTGTACATTGGCGACGTGGGTCAGGGCGTGCGCGAAGAGATCGACTTTCAACCTGCAAACAGCACGGGCGGGGAGAATTACGGATGGGATGTCATGGAGGGCAGTTTATGCTACGACCCGTCCTCAGGCTGTGACCAGAGCGGGAAGGTCCTCCCGGTGGTGGAGTATGACCATACGTCTCGGATTGTTCCGTCACTGGCGGGTATGTGTATCGCGGCTCGGAGTTCCCTTCACTGGCGGGACAGTACCTGTACGGAGACTATTGCACCGGCAGGGTTTGGGCCACCAGCAACCTGCCTTCAGGCTGGAGCCCCCCCCTCCAACTTGCCGACACCGCCTTCAACATTACAACTTTCGGCGAGGATGAAAGCGGAGAGATGTATCTGGCCGATTATGCGACCGGGAAAATCTACAAAATTCGATATCTGGAACCCACCTACACCATCTCCGGCAATGCAGGCGCCTCAAACGTGACCCTGGGCTACACGGACGGCATAGCAAAAACCGTCTTATCCCAAACTGACGGTAGTTACTCCTTCTCGGTCTCCTATAACTGGAGCGGCACTGTCACCCCATCACATCCCTGTTACACCTTCAATCCCACAAGCCGGCCTTACGGAAATGTCACCGCCAACCAGACAGGACAGAACTACACCGCCACCTTCAACCCTGCTTCCGGCTGTGCGAACGTCAACGTGAACATCGGCGGGAACTCATTGGGGAACTACGGTGTCCCGGTTGGCGGCGAGGCGCGCTTGTACTTCAATGCCAGCGGCGGACCGGTCAAGGTCGAGAGCACCAATGACAAGAACATCGTCTCCGCCATCCGCCTGCAGTCCTTTGTGGGAAACACTTTGTACAGCTTCGTCGAGACCATGGGTGTCCCGCAGGGTCTGCTCTCGCACAAGTACTACTTCCCCACCTACAACAACACCTGGGCTCCGCTCAACTCCCAGGTCCGCTTCGGCAACCTGGATGCCGCACAGACCAGGATCAGGGTCACCATCGGCGGGGTGAACGTCTGGGAGCAGGATGTCCCAGGTCTACAGGAACGACGCCTGACCTTCAACGTCAGCGGCGGTCCGGTCGTCATCGAGAGCCTGGATCCTGCCAAAAAGATCGTGGCGGCCATCCGCCTGCAGTCCTTTGTCGCAATCGAATACCCTGTACAGCTTCTCCGAGACGATGGGCATCCCGGACCAGGTCCTGTCGCACGAGTACTACTTCCCGACCTACAACAACACCTGGGCTCCCCTCAACTCGCAGGTCCGCTTCGGCAACCTGGATGCCGCCCAGACCCGCATCCGTGTCACCATCGGCGGGGTGAACGTCTGGGAGCAGGATGTGCCGGGGCTGGCGGAGACGGCGCCTGAACTTCAATGTCAGCGGCGGACCGGTCAAGGTCGAGAGCCTGGACCCGACCAAAAAGATCGTGGCTGCCATCCGCCTGCAGTCCTTCACCAATAACACCCTGTACAGCTTCGTCGAGACGATGGGCGTGCCCGGCGGGCTGTTGTCGCACAAGTATGTCTTCCCGACCTACAACAACACCTGGGCTCCGCTCAACTCACAGGTCCGCTTCGGCAACCTGGATGCCGCCCAGACCCGCATCCGTGTCACCATCGGCGGGGTGAACGTCTGGGAGCAGGATGTGCCGGGACTGGCGGAGAGGCGTTTGTACTTCAACGTCAGCGGCGGACCGGTGGTCATCGAGAGCCTGGATCCTGCCAAAAAGATCGTGGCGGCGATCAGGCTCCAGTCCACGGATCCTGTCCCGGGTACCCTGTTCAGTTTCTCCGAGACGATGGGCATTCCGTCGGAATACTTGTCGGACGTCTACTACTTCCCGACCTACAACAACACCTGGGCTCCGCTCAATTCGCAGCTGAGGTTTGGCGTGCCGTAGGGCAGTTCTTGCAGAAAATGTTATGAAACGCCCCCAAGTATTTGGGGGCGTTTCTAATTCGGTATTCCCACAAAAGTTCCTACTAGGCACAACCCAAGTCCCTACTAGGCATGAGCCTTGTGCCTACTAGGTATCAGCCCATGTGCCTAGTAGGCACTTTGAAGTCAGACGTCACAGACCGAATCCTTGCATAAATGTAAACCGCAAGAGAATCGGTATGTCGGCACGGCACTCCTCTGTAGTGTTAGCAAAAATCCAATTTTATACAGGAGACCAAGCGTGGTGCTCCCTTACGCAAGCCAGATCGTCTCTTCCACCCACACGACAGAGACTGCCTTTCATGGCAGTCTCTGTTGCTAACAATGCTTCTTCACAACCTATCAGGAATGACCTAGACATCCTATCTTGACGTAGTCCTGCGGACATGGCACAATGCCATTGCATGCTAATTCTTTGGAAACATAAATGTTACTGCAAACTAATCTCTTTATCTCAAAAGGTCTCCAGGATTTGGTTGGAATTTTTAAGTTTCTGCCTGATTCGCGCTTCAGGCTTCTTCGATGAGGCCTGGTATTTGTCCAACAATCCCGATGTTGCTCAGGCCAAAGTAAATCCGATATTCCACTTCGTACGGTATGGGGGAAAAGAAGGACGTGATCCGGGACCTACTTTTTCCAGCACATATTATTTGGATAAATACCCTGATGTAAGAATTGCTCAGATCAATCCATTGGTCCACTACTTGATGTACGGGAAGATGGAAGGGAGGGGTATGCATCCAAAATACAGATGCCCTGTATGTTTCATGAGAACTAATATTTTTTTACCCATTAACCCTTATTATCAGGAGAATAGAAGTAAATATGGTTATCCATATTCCTTTGATGATCTGGAGACCATGAATTCAGATCAGTATATTTGCCCATCCTGCGGGGCGTCTGATCGGGAACGATTATTTGCGCTTTACATCACGAAGGTATTGGAGCAAAAACCTTTTACAAATCGACTGACACTATTGGATATTGCCCCCTCTCATCCGTTTAAAACGTTCCTGCTCAAATTCGCCAGTATCAAATACATCAGCGCAGACAAGTACATGGATGATGTGGATCTTGTCATTGACATAACAGACATGGGTGCAGTGCCATCAGAATCATATGACATATTTATATGCTCTCACGTATTAGAGCACGTCGATGACGACAGAAAAGCTTTGTCGGAACTGTTTAGAATTCTTAAACCGGGTGGATTTGGTATTTTGATGGCACCAATAATCCCAAAGATCGATCGGATTGATGAAGATCCAACCATCACGGATGTTGAAACACGATGGCAAAGATTTGGTCAATACGATCACGTTCGTCTGTATTCTAAAATGGGTTTCATCGAGCGAATCCATGAGGCCAGATTTATTGTAAACCAATATGGAGTTGAACATTTCGGCAGGGACGTTTTTATTGAATGTGGAATTTCATTGAAAAGCGTTTTATATGTGGGGCGAAAGAGCATACATTAAGCTATGCAAAAACGGAAACCATCACTGGCTTTACCTTCAACATGTGCATCCAAGCTCCAAAGTCTGCAATGCGAGCCATGGGATCTGTAACAATGGATCAGAACCGTTGGCAAAACTGGTTTATAATGCGCCCTCCTGTCTTTATCATCGGCAATCCTCGATCAGGGACAACACTATTACGTTTGATGTTGACCAATCACAGGAACATTGTCATCCCTCCCGAGTGCGGGTTTGCCGTATGGCTCTACGACAAATACAAGTCTGCAGACTCTGTCGGAATTGGTCATTGAAGAATTCATAAAGGACCTTTCCACCACGAGGAAAATCGAAACCTGGGATTTGAATTACGCGAAACTGTTGGATTTCATCATTGCGGAAAAACCTGTTTCCTATTCCGACACGGTTGGAAAAGTCTATGAGTTCTACGGTCATGCCATTGGCAGGAATTTTTTGAGGTGGGGGGATAAGAATAATTTTTATCTTCACCACATTGATACGATACAGGCAATGTACCCGTCTGCAATTTTCATCCATATCATTCGTGACGGGAGGGATGTCGCCTGTTCGTACAGAAATCTGCAAAGGGCGGACATGGAGTCCAGGTATGCGCCTCAACTGCCATCAACCGTCAGGGATATAGCCAATGAATGGTCTGCGAACATTCAGAAGATCAGGAAATCCTTTGACAAGGCCGGATGGAAAAATGTTTGCGAGGTCCGATATGAGGATCTTGTGTCGCAACCGTGTAATGAGCTCAAGAAAGTGTGTTCCTTCCTGGATGAGCCCTATGATACAGATATGGAATTGTATTTCGTCAGGAACCAACTTCAACATCAAGAGCCGGTCGAGTTCCTGCAATGGAAGGCAAAAACGATCGAAAAGCCGACAACCTCCGAGGTAGGAAAATATAGAAGCGAACTGACACTTGATGAAATAAAAGAGTTTGAAAGCATTTCGGCTTCGATTTTGAAGATTTATAATTACGCTATCTGAATCTCTTTTGTCAAGATCACCAACACATAAAAAGGATTATTGGTGCATAAAATCCAGATTAATGAATTGGCCGTATTGGGTGGCAAGCCAGCTTTTGATGAAACCCTGCATGTTGGGCGCCCCAATATCGGCAGCCGTGAACGGCTTTTGGCACGCATCAATGACATGCTCGATCGGCGTTGGCTGAGCAACAATGGACCTTTTTTGCTCGAACTGGAACAAAAGCTGGCGGACCTGCTGGGTGTGAAACATTGCGTTGTCATGACCAATGCCACCATTGCATTGGAGATCGCCGCGCGCGCGCTGGGACTTCGTGGCGAGGTCATTGTCCCTTCCTTTACTTTCGTGGCATCCGCCCATGCCCTGCAATGGCAGGAGATCACCCCGGTGTTTTGCGATGTTGACCCGCACACACATAACATCGACCCATCCAAGATCGAGAACCTGATCACCCCACACACGACCGGCATTTTGGGAGTCCATGTCTGGGGGAGAGCTTGCAACATCGAAGCCTTGGATGCCATTGCACAAAAACACCACCTTAAACTGCTCTTCGATGCCGCTCATGCCTTTGCCTGCACTCATCAAGGCAGGATGATCGGCAGCTTCGGCGACGCCGAAGTTTTCAGTTTCCATGCCACGAAATTCTTTAATACCTTCGAAGGCGGAGCCGTCACAACCAACCATGACGAACTTTCCCAACGAATACGCACCATGCGAAATTTTGGCTTTGCCGGGCTGGATACGGTGATCGATCTTGGCACAAACGGCAAGATGAGCGAAATCTCCGCCGCCATGGGACTGACCTCACTAGAAAGCCTGGATGAATTTATTGGGGTAAATTATCATAATTACCGCGCTTATGCTACCGGACTTGACGGAATTCCTGGTGTGCAGCTTGTTCGTTACGACCCGCAGGAGAAGAACAATTACCAGTATATTGTGGTCGAAATTGATGAAAGAACGGCCGCTCTAAGCCGCGATCTGCTTGTAAAGATCCTCCATGCTGAAAATATTCGGGTTCGCCGTTATTTCTATCCCGGCTGCCATCAGATGGAACCATACCGTTCCTACTTCCCCAATGCAGGCCTGGTGCTTCCCGAGACCGAAAAATTGACCCAAAAAGTGCTGCAACTGCCCACCGGGACGGCACTCGCTGAAACAGAGATTGAAAAGATCTGCCAGATCATTCGTTTTGTCGTTGCCCATGCTCCCGAAATTCAAGAGCGATTGGCGAATCTCCTGTGAGCGTTTATCTCTATTCTATAATGAAAGATAACTTTGCATGTCCAAAAATCCCAAAGTCTCAGTCATACTGACATCCTACAACCACGCCAAATACCTGCGTGAAGCCATTGATAGTGTAATCAACCAGACTTTTTTTGATTTTGAGTTGATTATTTGGGATGATGCTTCATCGGACGGTTCCTGGGAAATAATCCAGAGTTATGATGATGAACGGATCAAGGCATTTCGCAATGACAGCCAAAAGCAGGCTCGATATGGCATCAATAAAGCTATAACGGAAATTGCACAAGCAGAATACATCGCTATTCATCACTCCGACGACATCTGGCAACCAGAAAAACTAGTAAAACAAGTTGCATTTTTAGATGCCAATCCGAATATCGGAGCTGTCTTTTCAGACATGTATGTTGTGGATGAAGACAGCCATTTGTTACCGGATAATACCCATCCGTATCAAACATTATTCGCACAACCTAATCGTTCTCGGCACGAGTGGCTGAATCATTTCTTTTACAATGGCAACGCACTTGCTCATCCAAGCGCACTAATCCGCAAAAAATGTTATTCCGATTGCGGGCTGTATCGGGATGGCTTTCCCGCCGCAGATTATGATATGTGGGTACGTTTATGCATGCAATATGAAATCCACGTTCTTCCAGAAAAATTAATTGGTTTCCGCGTCCGAGAAAATGAAGCCAATGTAAGTGCAAGTCGTCCTGACACACGGCTGAAACAATATTTCCAATTGCTTCTAATTCTCCGAAATTATACACAAATAAATTCTTCTGATGAACTGCAGAAAATTTTTCCGGATGCAGACCATTATGTAAAGCAAAACAAGCCCATTCCTTTATTTGTCCTGGCAATGATGGCCCTGCAAGGACAGCAAAGAAACAGCATATTAAATTTGTTTGGTCTGGAGTTATTGTTTGAACTAATGATCGATCCAGCAAGCAAGAGACAACTCGAAGATATTTACAGTTTTACGACCAAAGATTATCTTGAATACATCGGCAGACATGATGTGTTTTCCATCGAACTGGTGGAGCAGCTTCGCGCGAACATTACCCAAAAAGATGCCTTGCTGGCAGAGAAGGATGCCTTGCTGGCAGAGAAGGAGGCCTTTATTCGGGAAATTTTCAATAGCAAGGGCTGGAAATTCATCACCGCCATTCGGGCAGTAAAGTCGAAATTCCAACGCTAGGCAAACGAATAGATGCTCCAACCGTGCTTATTCAGCCCAAAAAATACTGGATTCCGTTCCACATCTAAACAGATTATCCAGAAACTCATGGCCCCGGTCAGACCGTGGCAAATCTCCGACAGCCGTTAATTCGAACTTTCCAAGGATGGGTTGCCAGCTTAACGGTTCCAACTGACGATATGCGCAAAAAAGAGAAGCATAATACCCGTATTTCCCACACCAGGAAGCAAATAAATCAGCCTGCAAAATGGGATAAAATAAACGGGGTTTGTGCCTGACAAGAACCTGTGCATCAAGCCACAATGAAAGGATAAAACATATTCACTGCCGCTCACAATCGGCAGTATGTTGAAACTATGACACGGATTCTGCTGCTTGGAAAAAACGGACAAATCGGATGGGCGCTCCATCACTTGCTCCAACCTTTAGCTGAGACCACTGCCCTGGGCAGCCTGGAATTGGATATTACTCAGCGACAGATGGTCGTGAGCGTCTGCAGGAAGATTAAACCCGATATCGTAATTAACGCCACTGGCTATAATGACGTGGACGCAGCCGAAACAAATATAAAGCAGGCCATATCTGTAAATGTGGATGGCAATGCCAATTTAGCAGAGGCCGCCAGACAGACCGGGGCATTTTACATTACTTATTCAACCGATTATGTTTTTGACGGACAGAAAACCTCGGCGTACACCGAAGATGATCCGGTTGCGCCTTTGAATGTATATGGCAGGACCAAATTGGATGGGGAACTGGCAATCCAAAATAGCGGTGCGAACTTCTTGATCATCCGAACATCCTCTGTATTCAGCCTTCGCAAACCCTGTTTTCTCAGTAATTTCCTGAAACGAGCGCAACCAGGAGCACAAATCAGGGTCAGGACAGATCTGATTAGCAGTCCAACCTCAGCCCATTACCTGGCCGAAACCACTGCACAAATCATCGCAACGGGCTATAATAATCATCCCGGTTTTCTACTGGAACGGGGAGGGCTATATCATTTCGCTGGCCTCGGTTCTGCCAGTCGATCTGAGTGGGCCAGAGAGACTCAACAAATGTTGCAACTGAAGGTTGAATTGGAGCCCGCTTCATCCCTGGACTTTCCGTCTTCTGCCGTCCGCCCAGCATTTAGCGCCCTTGATTCATCTAAATTCGGCAAAACCTTTAATGTCAAGTTGGCTTCCTGGCAAAAATTACTTGAAAAAACATTGAAAGATCCCTCATGAACAAAAACGTAGTACCGCTCACCATATTCGATTCTGTAGAGAATCGTGGATTAGGGAGTTTTCTAATTCATAGTGTTCGTGATATTTTCGCGTATCGCTTTGTACTTTTCAATCTGGTCAACACCAACCTGCGCGCTCGTTATCGCCGTTCAACCATGGGCTTTTTGTGGACATTGGTTAATCCATTGTTTACCATGACAATCCTGTCCGTCGTGTTTTCGACGATCTATAAGCTTCCCTTCGCTGATTTTGGCGTTTACATTTTTAGCGGATTGCTGCCGTGGAACCTAATGTCAAACAGCATCGTCAATGGATCTGTGTCCTTGATTTATGCAGAGGGTTACTTAAAAAAAAGTATACGTTCCAAAACTTGTCTTCCCAATCGCCACGGTCGGCGTGGAGACGGCAAATTTTCTTTTCAGCCTCATCAGCCTCTCCATTCTGGCGCTGTTTCTGGGTGCCAAGGTAAGCTGGGGGTTGTTGTTCCTCCCATTTGCCCTGTTGATCATGATGTTGTTTGTACTGGGCATTATCCTGGTGGTATCCATTGTCACCGTCTATTTTCGTGACTTGTTCCACATCCTTCAAATCGTATTTTTGGGCTTGTTTTACCTTGTCCCTATTGTTTACAAAAAAGAATTTTTTGGAGACCGGTTGTCCTTTGTGCTCCGGCTTAATCCTTTCTATTATTTCATCGAACTGTTCCACACGATCATTTATGAGGCAAAAATTCCGGATGCAACCTTGTGGCTGATCTGTATCGCATTAATGGTTGTGAGTGTGTGGATTGGATTGCTGGTTTTTAAGTCAATGGAAAGGAACGTTATATACCGCTTATGAGCGCATTCATTGATCTTGAAGATGTGTCAATCAAGTTCCGCATTTATCATAACCCGATCCCTTCCTTTAAGGAATTTTTGGTCAATCGCATAAGCGGCACAAAGCATCGGGATGACTTTACTGAATTTTTTGGCCTCAACCAGGTCACGTTAAAAATAAGACCAGGTGATCGCCTGGGGATCCTGGGAATGAACGGCGCCGGGAAATCCACATTGCTAAAAACGATTGCGGGAATCTACGCCCCTCACCAAGGACGGGTGACGGTCCAGGGTCGGATCACGCCCTTGATGGAACTGGGGGCAGGTTTCGATGCTGAACAGACCGGCAGGGAAAACATCTATCTCAATGGGGCTTTGTTGGGCTTCTCGCCATCGGAAATGAAGGCAAAGGAACAGGCTATTGCGGAATTTTCGGAGTTACATGAATTTCTCGACATGCCTGTGAAATATTATTCCAGCGGCATGTATGGTCGTCTGGCATTTTCCATTGCAACAATGACCCAGGCAGACATATTATTGATCGACGAAGTATTCGCCACAGGTGATGCCCATTTCGTCGAAAAAAGTTCACAACGGATTCTGCAATTGTTGGAGCAATCCAATATAGTGATAATCGTTACCCATAACCTCGACCAGATCAAAAAACTCTGTAATCGGGCGATTGTGATTGATAAGGGAATTGTAGTGAATGATGGCGAGCCTCAAGCCATGATCGATTATTACATTCGCACATACATTCATCCGCAACAAAATAAAACGAGGAGTTAATCATGGATCCCATTCAACTTTTTGTACCCACCTTTCGGATTGACGAGACACTCGAAGAGATCCGTATCTGTCTAGAAAAGGGTTGGACCGGCCTGGGTTTTAAGACGGTAGAGTTTGAAGAAGCGTGGAAATCCTACACAAGCCTGCCTCACGCACACTTTCTGAACTCGGCAACGGCGGCATTGCACCTGGCCGTCATCCTGTTGAAGGAGAAAAACCGCTGGCAGGAAGGTGATGAGATCATCACCACACCGATGACATTTGTTTCCACCAACCATGCCATCCTCTATGAAAAATTAACACCAGTCTTTGCTGACGTGGATGAGAGTCTATGTCTCGATCCGGTCTCGGTACGTGAGCGGATTACGAAAAAAACCCGTGCAGTCATGTATGTGGGTGTGGGAGGCAATACTGGACGTCTGCGCGAAATTGCCAATATCTGCGAAGAATATGAATTGAAACTGATTCTTGATGCGTCTCACATGGCGGGTACACGCTGGGCAGACACCGGCAGGCATATTGGAAATGAAGCGGATGTCACAATTTTTAGTTTTCAGGCTGTGAAAAATCTTCCAACCGGTGATTCGGGCATGATATGTTTTCGTGAGAAGAACATCGATGAAGAGGTTAGAAAATGGAGCTGGTTGGGTATTAACAAGGATACCTACGCCAGAACCGCCAGTCAGGGTGCTTATAAGTGGCATTATGACGTGGAGTTCACTGGTTTTAAATCTAATGGTAATGCAATCATGGCTGCCATGGCGCTCGTGTCCCTGAAATACCTGGAGCAGGATAATGCCTTCCGTCGTCAGGTATGCGCCTGGTATGACATGCTTTTGAAAGATGCTCCCCAGGTCCGGCGCATTCCCATGCACTCGGATTGTATTCCGTCACGCCACCTTTATCAGATCGCGGTGGACAAGCGTGATGAAGTCATGTTGGCGCTTAATCAGGCAAATATCTTCCCCGGTGTACATTACAGGGATAATACGCTGTACCGCATGTATGCCTATGCCCAGGAGACCTGCCCGCGTTCCATGGAAGCCAGTGACCAAATCATTTCCCTGCCACTACACCTACGTCTGACCTATAACCAGGTCGAGTATATCTGCAACACCCTTAAAAAAATCGTCAGTGAGGAATAGTGACCAAGCGCAGACTTCCCGTCATCGAGGGGGAACGCATCATTTTGCGTTTACTGGAGCGTGACGATCTGCCTCTTACTCTATCCTGGCGTAACAAAGACGAAATCCGAAAATGGTTTCTGAATACAGCGATCATTCCAGCAGATGGTCATTATTCTTGGTTTGAGCGGTATCAGGAATTGGATAATGACTTTGTCTTCTTAATCCTTGCCAAGGATCTGAATAACGCTCCAGTGGGACAAATATCCTTATATGATATTAATTGGGGGACCAAAACTGCCGAATTTGGACGCCTTTTGATTGGAGAACCACACGCCAAGGGGAGAGGGATTGCCAAGGAAGCCACCCGCATCCTTCTGGATTATTGTTTTGGTGTCTTGAATTTGACCGAAATCACCCTCGAAGTGAAGGAAAACAACGAGGCGGCTATTGCCATTTATCAGTCAACAGGCTTTTGTGAAACAGCAAGAGAGAACAGTCTGATTACGATGTCCATTCGGGCGAACGACCCATCAGGTGAAAGAGAAAACAGGAAAGCACAGTCATGAAGATCAAGGAAATCACCAAGTTCACAGAATGGATGCCCAACCCGCAAAAACTGGAGGAGGCGCCCAGATTTTCGATCATGATGCCAACTTATCGCAGATTCGCGAGTGGCCACCTGACACGGGCAATTCAATCCGTGCTAGATCAGACTTATGAAAGATTTGAACTCATCATGATCGATGATGGCTCAGTGGACGGTTCTTTTGACGAGATTCAACGTTTCATGGAATTGAATCCGCGCGTACATTGCCTGCGCCATCCACGTAATGTCGGTCTTCCAGCGATCGGATGCTATGAAGCCTATCAGAGATCGCGCGGCGAGTATTTGATGTTCTGCTTTGATGATACCGAATACCAAAAAAAAGCTCTGGAAAATGTTGCGAGATACGTCTCGGCACACAAACCGAAACTTGCATTTGGTTATATTGATTACCAATACAAGGACTCACAGGGAGGTTTCTCGCATGCTTATTTGGGTAGGGATAATATCTCGCAAGCATATCTGAAGATGACCAATTTTTTACCGAATTTGGGTGCAATCATGCATCGGAATGTGCCCAACGAAATAGGATTCCTCGACCCGCATTTGGCTGTGGCAAGAATAACGGATTGGGATTACTGGAAGCGGGCCGCCAAAGTGTATGAATTACATTATTCCGATATTCACATTGGGACTGAATTTGGACTGGTGACAGGAAACTCTCTTGGCTTGACCTATCCCTTAAATCCATGGATGGCTTATGAGTGGACTGAGCGAGACCGCGATTCGGCACTTACCCCTGGCAACTATGAAGAATATGACGTTCAGCACATTCCAGATGACTTGTCGGATCAAAGTAAATTGGCCTTGTTAGATTTATCCAGATTTTATGATAACAAGTTTTGGCACCTGCCGCAATCACCTGTGACATTTCCAACATCATCAGAAGTTAGCGGACTGCACCTTCTTGTACTCGCCCGTGCACAGGACGCCTCAGTGACGTTGACATTTGAAAACATACCAAGTGTCCAAAAGAATATCCGCTTCGTAACGCCCCTTTACTTCGACAGTCGGGAGTTGATCAATGCAAGTGCAGTTGTTATCACCAGACACTTGTTTAGCCCCGAGATGTATCACTGGGTAAAGATGGCCCAAAAAATAAATGTTCCTCTTTATTTTTATCTCGACGATAATTTTATGCTCCTGAGAAAAGAAATCCCTGGATTGGAAATGTATAGTATCGAACGCATAAGAAAGGAAATTGCATCCTTTCGCGGTGTACTGGTTACAAGTCAGGCACTGGCAGATTTCTTTATAGAAAACAATATTCATCCAAGAGTTCATATTTTCCCTCCAAGCATCCCACCAAAAACATGGCTGGACAACTCGCAAATTCCAGAAAAGTCGAAGGGAAGCACTCGCCTTGGGTTTATGGGAGGGCCACATCGCCACGTAATGTTCACCGAGGTTGTGCTACCGGCAATTGTAAGACTTGCAAAAGACCATCCTGTAGAGTTGGTGATTGGCGGAAACCTTGAAATCCCTTTGGACCAACACCCCAACCTTGATATATTTCAATTTCCTTTTGATATTTCCTATCGTCTGGCATTGGGACGAATGCAAAGTGCCGGTATCGATATTCTTGTACATGCCGGGAGTATCACAGAAAACAACCCATATAAAACGCACAATGTCTTATTGAATGCATGGACGCTCAATGCACTTCCGATACTTGCGAACCAATCACCCTACGATGATGTGGAAAAGTTGGGTTTGGGTCTATTGTGCAACAACACAGATGAGTGGTACGAAAATCTTTGCCGGGTCATATCGGATACTACCTTGGCAAAAAAAGTACAGGACAATTTACATCACTATGTAACTAAGAATTACTCCGGCAAACATAATCTAGAAGTTCTAAAGTTGATCAGTCAGGAATGTTCTGTCCCAGGTCTCTCAGTAATTGACAACCGATACAGGCTCTATATCGACACAATAAAAAAGGATGGACAGGGGTCAGAAGATTGGGTGCCAGACACAACACGAAGTAGTTCTAGATTTGAGGCTTTTATACGGCGAAATCGTCCATGGCTTCTACCTGCCAATAGTCCGCAGGAGCGATTGGCCCATCTAGTTTTTAAATTTATAAAGAACGAAGCGCTGCCTGGAGCAACATGGAATTCATTAATGGCACGAGGTACAGCGGAGTTGATACGCACACTGGAATACACATTGCACCCACAGTTTCCCAATTGGACGGGACTTGAGTTCATGATAGGAACCCATCAAAAAAAAGGAGAGGGGCAGATACACATTGAAATATGGGACAAGTCAGCTAACAAAATTTTACGGAATAAAATCTTGGAGTTGGGTGAGGTAATCGATAATCAGATTGTGAGTGTTGAATTCGATGAGATCCGTGACTCCAAGGACAAAGAGTTCTCAGTTCGATTTTCACTAAGCAAACCCGGACTTGAAACATCAATCTCCATCTATGAAAGAAATAACACGGAAGCTAGATTGAAGCGGATATTACGCCGAGTTGGAATATTGACCCGAGGAAATGTACTTGCCTGCAATCTCTTCTATTCAGATCAATAAGATGTGAGCGGACAAAAAATCGAAATGGGCGAAAACGTCAAAGTTCTGGCGATCCTACCTGCAATAATACCGTCAACAACCATTTTGGTGGTTGACCCTCTAATGCATCTGCTTGATTTGGAAAAGATTAATCTTCGTGTGCGGCTGGAAAAATTCGATATCCAGTTGTCAGATCTCGAATGGGCAGATCTGGTGATTTTCTGCAGGAATGTTGAGCCCATTGATTCTGTTTTGGAACGATTATTGACTATTGGCAAGCCTTATATTTATGAGTTGGATGATAACTTTTTCGAACTTCCCCTCGATACACCGGAAGGCATATATTATCGGGATATAAACCGCATAACGATGCTCGAAAAATATATTAGGCATGCAAATCTGGTGAGAGTATATTCTTCACCGCTGGAAAATCGTGTTAGAGAATATACATCCAAAGTAAATTCAGTAAAAGCACCTGTTAATATGGGCTACATACCATCCACGCCTCCCCTACGCAATCCACAAAAAATAAAAATTGTATTTTCAACAAGCCGTACCGCCTTTGACAAGCTTACACAGATATTTATGGGGGATCTGATTAGAATCCTTCGAGAATATGGCGATGACGTTGAGGCTCATTTTTGGGGGTACATGCCCGTTGAACTGAGAGGGTTACGCTCTGTGAAATTTCATCGGTTCATGTCAAATTACCCCAAGTATATGCGCACAATCTACAACTCAGGCTACGACATCGGTCTTGCCCCTATGAAGAACGACCTTTTTCATAATTCAAAGACCAACAACAAGTTTCGTGAATATGGCGCTTGCTGGGTTGCAGGAGTATATTCAAATGCTGAAGTCTACACTAGCTGTGTAGCGAATAACAGGACCGGGTTGCTGGTCTCAAACGAGGAAGATGCCTGGTATAGGGCGATTAAGAAACTCATAGATGATCCTCTATTGAGGGAAAGTATTCAAGTGGAAGCGCGTGCTTTTGTTGAGAAGGAATATGCTTTGAATACTTTTGCATTATCATTAATGAATGACATAAATCAGACTTTGACAACTTCCCCCAATACACCCGTATCAAAACAGTTTTCAGACTCAAGTACAGCTGCAATTAATGGCCGGGCGGGCATGGAAAACGTTGTTGCGCGGTTAATAAAAACATCACTTTCGCGCATTCAGAGGGCGCCTAAGTCGATTCAGGATTATGGTCTGATGCTTACCATCCGGCTTGTTTTCGAACAGATGGAACGTTATGTCAGATATTTTGAATTAAACTGGAAAATCAATCAAAGGGGGAAAAAATGACGGCAATGTGTATTGAAAAACAAGCAGGTGTGTTTTGTGCCCACCTGCTTGAAACAAAAAGTGAAACAAGCCCATTCCGGATCTTTAGATGCCAGAGATATCTGTAATTATTGTTACCTGGAACAGTGGTAAGGACCTTCCTCGATGTTTGAGCTGTATTGATAAACAAACTGTTCAGGATTTCGAGATCATTATCGTGGATAATGGATCGATGGACGGGGCGGTTGATTTACAAAGGAACGAAAGTCGAACTTTTCGGATAGAAAAACTAACTGGTAACAAAGGTTACGCCGTTGCCAACAACATCGGAGCCCGCCTTGCGCATGGAAAATGGCTGGCCCTGCTTAACGCAGATGCTTTTCCCCGCTCCGATTGGCTTGAAAAATTGGTGATGACAGCAGAGAAAGAAAACGGCTATGATTTTTTTTCGTCCCGCCAAATCCAAGCGAATCAACTTAGTCTGGTGGATGGGGCAGGCGATGCCTATCATATCAGCGGACTTGCCTGGCGGCGTTGCTACAACAAACCAGTTGAGGGGAACGGGAATCGGTCCGAAGAGGTTTTCAGCGCATGTCCCACTGCCGCCCTTTATCTTCGGAATGACTTCCTACAAGCGGGCGGTTTTGACGAAGATTACTTCTCCTATTTTGAAGATGTGGACCTGGGTTTCCGGCTCCGCCTGGCAGGGAAGAAATGCCTGTACGTGCCCGAAGCAGTTGTCCATCATGTGGGATCCGCAAGCACCGGTAAAAGAAGCGATTTTTCCGTATACTACGGTTATCGCAACATGATCTGGACCTTTTTCAAGAACATGCCATCACCGCTCATTTGGTTCTTCCTGCCGGTTCATATCTTTACGGTTTTGTTTTTTATTCTTTACCTGACATTCCGCGGACAAGGCAAAGTGATCCTGCGCGCGATTGTTGATGCCTTGCGTGGACTTCCCGATATGCTGGCCAAACGAAAAGAGATCCAACGGAACATGACAATAAGGCCTTTGCAACTGCTGGAGGTCATGTCCACCGGGCTGTTCGAGCCGTATCGAGAGTTCATGAACAGGAACAGAAAGATATGAATTCTGAACCTCTCATCACCATCTCCATCGTGAGCCATGGTGACGCAGGGAAAATCCGTCATCTGCTTGCCAGCCTGGAAAAACATGAGCCGGATACCGCACGATTTCAGTTGATCCTCACAGATAATCTGAAGGATGACCTGCCCGATTTTAACCCTTCGCCCTGGGCATCCCTGCAAATATTGCGCAACAAACAGCCGGTGGGCTTTGCACAGAACCACAACCGCTCTTTTGAAATTGCCAGGGGAAGATATTTCGCAATTCTCAATCCCGACCTGATATTTATCCAGCCGGTATTTGAACAATTGACAACCAGCCTCAATGCCCATCAAGCGGATCTGGTCGCCCCAAAAATAGTGGATGGAAACGGGGTCATCCAGGAACTCATTCCGGGCCCTGCCCACCCCTTTGGAGGTCATACGTCGTCGGCTCCCGGGTCATCCTTCCCTCTTGCCTGATCCGGGTCCGAACGGCTTGATCCACCCCGATTGGATCGCCGCCATGTTCTGGCTGATGGAGTTGGATATGTATCGTCAATTGGGAGGAATGGATGAAAGATACCACCTCTACTTCGAGGATGTGGATTTTTGCACGCGCGCCCGTCTGCGGGGAATGAAACTTCTTGTGGACGCGCAGGTTCAGGTCCGGCATGATGCGCAGCGATCCAGCCGCAGAAATTTATACTACCTTTTCCTGCATACGCGAAGCGCACTGCGTTTCTTTACATCTCCTGTATATCGGCAAATAAAGCAAAAATAACGGCTGTCCGTTGAATTTTTTCGCCATGATAAAATGATGGACATATGGGATATCAATTGTCACCGCTTGTCTTCGCTGTTCTGGTCAGCATTGGTTTGGGCTACCCGGCGTATATTTTGGCGAAACAACTGAATATATTGGATGTCCCCGGCTCTGCGCCTCATAAAACCCATGCCCGCCCCACCCCCCTTGCAGGCGGGATTTTGGTGTTTACCACTTTTTCCTTGATGTCCCTCTTCTACCGGCGATGGCTGGATAACGATATGCTGGCAGTATTTGCAGGGGCAGTCGTTATTTTTGCCTTTGGGATTTGGGATGACCGCAGGGGATTATCTGCCAGACCGAAGTTTATTGGACAGTCGATCGCATCCGCCATTTTGATCTCGTCCGGTGTCCAGGTCCAATTTATGACAACTTTCTCGATCGCAGGATATATATCTCCATTGATTGCCCAAATATTGAATATTCTCATCACATTGTTCTGGTTGATAGGAATCACAAATGCTTTAAACATGATAGATAGCAAGGATGGGATTGTGGCCGGGCTCGGGATCATTGCATCCGCCTTTTTTGGAGGGGCGGCCAGTCTTGCAGGCCAGCAGGTGATCGCAATTTGGGCAATGGCATTGCTGGGGACAAGCATTGGGTTATATTTCTGGAACGGCACCCTATCGAAGTTTTTTCTCGGCGACTCGGGGGCGCAAACAATCGGTTTTCTCCTTGCTTCCTTCGGCATTCTGTACAATCCTCTTAATCGCAGTCCGGAATCTTCCTGGATCGTCCCCATCATGTTGTTGGGTATTCCAATCTTTGACACGACCCTTGTCGTTTTGTCGAGATTAAAAAGAAAACAGATGATTGGAAGCGGCAGGCGCGATCATACTTATCACCGTCTTATTGCGCTGGGCTTTTCCCCAAAACTTGCAGTGCTTACAACTCATGTTAGCGCAATAATCGTCGGTGGATTGGCTTTCCTAACCCTCTATCTATCTCCATTCATTGCGCTTACGTTTTTTGTGGCTACTCTGATCTACGGTTTGATACTTTTGCTGTGGTTGGAAAGACAACCGACACTTGACAGTTGAATGAGTTTTTACTGTCGAATACCGACAAAATAAACGGGCTGTTGGATGAATATCCAGCAGCCCGAATTGATCATAAACTCACCCGCTACCCCTTGAGCGACCCCGCCAGCAAACCGCGCAGGAAATAACGCCCGAGGAAGATGTAAACCAGCAGGGTGGGTAGGGCGGCGAGGAGCGAACCAGCCATTTGCACGTTCCACGAAATGATC
Organism: uncultured Chloroflexia bacterium; assembly: GCA_963718215.1. Taxonomy (GTDB): domain Bacteria; phylum Chloroflexota; class Anaerolineae; order Anaerolineales; family Villigracilaceae; genus Defluviilinea. Next base: position 338,496 of record CAVQYK010000018.1, on the reverse strand, counting down.
TGACTGCCTGCCATATTGTTCAACGCGACCGTGATGGGCCATGATCGGTTGCCCGTGAGCACTACCGCGAACAGGAAATCGTTCCATGCGGAGGTGAACTGCCAGATCAACACCACGACAAAACTTGGGATGGAGATCGGCAGGAGGATGTAGCGGTAGATGCCCAGCATGTCCGCACCGTCAATTTTGGCGGCTTCGAGCAGTTCCTGCGGGAGACTGGCGTAGTAGTTGCGGAAGGTCAGGGTTGTGATGGGGATGCCGTAAATAATATGCGCAATGATCAACGCCGGGATGCCCCCCAGGCCGATTGGTACCAGGGTGCGGTTGATGAAGATCACGAGGGGGATCAGGATGGATTGATAGGGGATGAACATCCCGAACAGGATGAAAGGGAAGATGAAATCCGCGCCGCGGAACTTCCACTTGGCGAGGATGTATCCATTCAACGACCCCAGCATGGACGAGATGACAGCAGCCGGGATGACCATGATGAAACTGTTCCAGAGCGAAGGGGCAAGCTGCGAAAAGGCTTCGACGTAATTGTCGAAGTGGATGCCGTTCGGCAGGTTCCACATGGTCTGGAGGTCGACCTCTGCAAAGCTCTTGAAGCCTGTCACCAGCATGACGTACATGGGGATGAGGTAGAAGACCGCCATCGCGACCAGCGGGATGTATAACCAATTCTTGCCAATGCGGAGCTTGTTCATTGCTGTGCCTCCGCCTTGAGCGTGAATCGGATGTAGGGAATGATCAGGACCGCAATGCTGATCAGCAACAGGATCCCGATTGCCGCGCCGCGTCCATAAAAGAGACCGTCGAAGGTGGTCTGCCACATGTAGATGGCGGGCACATCCAGCGGGAGTTGTTTCCCCGCCACCGCGATGATCAGGTCGAACACCTTGAGCGACATGTGTCCCAGAATGATCAACGCGCTGAGCGTGACCGGTGAAAGCAGTGGAAGAATGATATGACGATAGATCTGGAACTCGCTCGCCCCGTCGATGCGCGCCGCTTCGCGCAGTTCATCCGGGATGGAACGCAAGCCCGCCAGATAGATCGCCATCGTGTAACCGGACATCTGCCAGATGGCGGCGAGGGCGATCGCCGCAATGCCCCAGTTCTCGGTCGTGTGCCATTTGTTGATCAGGAAATCCAGATTGAGCTGGGAAAATAGCATATTAAAACCGCTCAAGCGATCCCCCTCAGCAGGGTTCATCAGCCAGCGCCAGACCACGCCGGTCACGATATAGGAGATCGCCATCGGGAACAGGAAAAGACTGCGGAAAAACCCCTCCCCCTTCAACCCCTGGTCGAGCATTACCGCCAGGAAGAAACCGAGCAAAATACTGCCGATCACAAAGACACCGGTAAAGATCAGGGTGTTTCGAATATCCACCTGAAAGCGCGGATCGGAGAACAGGTTGATGTAATTCTTCAACCCTGCCCACGTGTAATCAGGTCTGAGACCTTTCCATTCGCTAAGCGAGACGCGCACCGACCATGCAATGAAACCGTAGACGAAGATCAATACCGCCAGGATCGACGGGGAAATCAGCAGGATGGAAAGATATCGGTCTTTGTCTCTGGACATGGCGATCCGCCTCTCTAAAAATATTTGAGGCTCCGGCGAAACCCGCCGGAGCCTCACTATTTTACCTACATTTTACTGGCACGGACCGGACGCGGCACAGGCCGCAACCAATGCGGATTGGAAGACAGCCAGGTCGCCGTTCTGAACGAACAAGCCCAGCGCGGTGTCGATCTCTGACTTCCAGGAGTCGTTGGCAACCACACCATGGGTCAACGAACCGACCACGATATTGCTCGCCCAGTCATCCATGGCGGATTGCAGATACTCGCCAAAGAGTGACTTGTCGCAGTCGGTGCGGGCGCAGATCGAACCCTTGACCGGGTTGAACGCTTCCTGGCCTTCCTTTGAGCCTGCGATCTTCAACCAGGCCATGGCTCCCTCCTCATCCGGCGCGCCAACGGCAAGCACGAACGAGTCGGAGAGGAACTGGAAGACGCCGACACTGCCAGGAACCGGTGCCCAGCCGTAATCGGCCATCGGAGCCTTGCCCAATTCGCGGAAGTAGCCCTCAGCCCAGTCGCCCATCACATTAAAGGCGGCATCGCCATTCACGACCAGTTGCGCAGCATCCTGCCACGAGAGTGAAGCGGAGTCGCTGTTGGTGTAGGTCAGGATTTTCTGGAAATTCTCCAGCGCGGCGGTGACTTCAGCGCTTCCCCAGTCCGTCGTGCCGGTCCACAGACCGTTGTAGCCATCGGGTCCGAGGGTTCCAAGCAGGACGGTTTCCATCAGGTGCATCTTGGTCCACTGCTCGCCGAGCGCGAGAGGTGTCACACCGGCAGCCTGCAGGGTATCCATGGCGGCAAACCATTCATCCATGGTGGTCGGAACCGAAACACCGTTGGCGGAAAGCACAGCCGGGTTAACCAAAGCACGTTGGCGCGGTGGATGTTAACCGGCACCGAATAGATGTTGCCGCCATCGGAGATGAGCGGGATCAACGTCTCAGGCATGACCGCCAGCCAGCCTTCTGACTCATACAGGTCGTTCAGCGGCTGGATCTGGTTGCCAGCCACATACGTGCCGATCAATTCCTGACCGGCATGCCCCTGCCACGAATCAGGCGGATCGCCAGCCTGCAAGCGTGTGGCTAATACAGCACGGGCATTTGTGCCAGCGCCGCCTGCCACTGCCGCGTTAATGAACTCAACATTGGGGTTTTGCGCCTGGAAAACCCCGATCATGGCTTCAAGACCAGCCGCTTCACCGCCGCCGGTCCACCACGAGAACACTTCCACTTTTTGGGCGCCGCCACCGCACGCAGAAAGCGTCAGCATGGCGACCATCAGTACGGTGAATAAACCGTACAACTTGCTTTTAGACATGTTTTCTTCTCCTTTTATGAATATCGAACGGCCAACTCTTGCAGGGCAATTTTTACGAAAACATCACCTCCTTTTCATGGAAAAATAAAAACGGAGTACTTGCTCACCCGTTCGAAAGGTGAGAAGACTCCGCTAGTGCAGGGATTCGCTATTCGGTTTCCGGTCAGTTTTTTTCATATTGTTCCCTTGCAACCAATAAAGGGAAGTGCAATGTTGTTTTGTCTGACAAAAATCATTATATTCCTTCTGAACATTCCCTGTCAATGTAACATTACCAAACAATGAGAAAGACCAGGTCGTTGACGTTCGTCCCGCTTGGACCGGTCAGGATCAGGTCGCCCAGTGTCTGGAAGTAGTGATACGCGTCATTCCTGGACAAATGGCCTGCCGCTACACCGCGTCTGACCGTTAACCTGATCGGGCCACGCGGACAACAGGCCGTGATCCTCCCCGCAGACATCCCAGCAAACTTCCCACATCCCGGTGATGTGATCGTGATCGGATGCAGGGAACAGGACCACCCCGACGCGCTCGCCGTCATCGTTCTTGACGAAACCGCGCTGTATATACCCGCTCCCTAAAATCGAAATTGGCCTGTCCGTTGAGCCAGCCAGTCTGCGACAACAATTCCGTTTTCCGGTAGGGGGAGAAATAAAATCAGCCCGGAGGGGCGGGTCTCCGGGCTGAACAAATCCACAAGTCCGAGTTCTATTTTCCGCTGGTGCGGGTGGCAACATCGAAGATCACTGCCATGGCCAACACAGCGGCTTTGACAATATATTGGATGGAGATGTCAATACCCATCAGGTTCATGCCGCTGGAGAGTGAACCCATCACCAATGCGCCGATCAACGAACCGACCACCTTGCCGATGCCGCCAGCAGGTGACACGCCGCCTATGAATGCCGCCGCAATGGCGTCCAATTCGAACAGGGTACCCGCCGTGGTGGTCGCAGATTTGAAGCGCGACGCGTAGAGGATGCCGGACAACGCCGAGAGCAGCCCCATCGAGCCAAAGACGATGTAAGTGATTCTCTTGATGCTGATGCCGCTCAATTGCGCCGCTTCAGGGTTGCCGCCGAGGGCGTAAATGTGCCTGCCCAGCACGGTATGTGAACAAATAAAATCATAAATCCCAACGACAGCCAGCACGATGATCACAGTCCACGAAAGACCGTTGTAGCCTGCCATGATCCATGTGATGCCCACGAGTAAAATCGACATGAATGTCAGTTTCAAGATAAACATGTCCATGGGCAGGACTTCGAAATTGTATGTCAGCTTGGTCTTGCGATCCCGAATCTGGCCAATGATGAGCAGGACGATTGCCACGGCGCCGAGAATCAAGGTCAACTTGTGGACACCCGGTAAAAAGTTGAGGTTGGGGATGTCGGGAACATAGTCATTGCTTAGCGCGTTGAAGATTTCATTGTTGATAATGATGGTCCCTGTGCCAGCGGTGACAAGTTGAAGCGCACCGCGGTAGGCAAGCCAGCCCGCGAGTGTGGCGACAAATGCTGGAATTCCGAGATTTGCCACGAGGAAGGCGGTCAACATCCCAGCAAGGATGCCAAGCACTAAGATCATCGGGATTACCACTCCGACGGGGAGGTTCAAGCCACTGCTGATGACCTTTGGATCGGCCATGGCGATTGCCGCAAGCGCTCCTAGAAAGCCGGAAAGAAACCCCACCGAGAGGTCAATATGGCGGATGACAATGACCAGAGTCATACCAACCGCCAGCACCGCAATATAGCCCGTCTGGTTGATCAGATTGCTGATGTTTCTCGACGAGATAAAGATGCCGTCTGTGGTGATGGTGAATATCGCCATGATGACGAACAGGGCAATGTACATGCCGTATTCACGGATGTTTTTTCCCAACAAATTTTGTAAATTCTTGAAAAATTTCATTCTGCGCCTCCTCAATTTGTTGCTTTCTGCATGATTTTTTCCTGCGTGGCTTCCTCGATGGGCATTTCGCCGGTGATCCTGCCGCTCGGAGACAATGTATACCCTGTCGCTCATCCCCAGGATTTCAGGCAGTTCGGACGAGATCATGATGATGCTCATTCCCTGCTCCACCAGACGATTCATGATTGTATAAATTTCATATTTGGCACCCACGTCGATGCCGCGTGTTGGTTCGTCCAGGATCAGCACCTCGGGTTTGACAAAAAGCCATTTGCCCAGGGATACCTTCTGCTGGTTCCCACCGCTTAGGTTCGAAACTTTCTGCTCGATGGTTGGTGTCTTGATGTTCAACGAGCCTTTGTATTCATTTCCGACCCTAACTTCATCGTTTTTGTTGAGAACACCTCTCTGGGCAATCTCCCGCAAGTTCGCGAGGGAGATGTTTTGTTTTACATCCTGAATGAGGATGAGACCGTTGCCCTTGCGGTCTTCTGTTACATAGGCAACGCCGGCTCTAATCGCATCCTGGGGATGGCTAAAAATAACCCGGGTTCCTTTTACATGCATTTCGCCGGTAATCTGATAATGATCGGGGTTGCCGAAGATGCTGTGAGCAAGCTCCGTCCTGCCCGAACCCATCAGTCCGGCAAAGCCTACAATTTCGCCTTTCCGCACGTTAAACGAAACTTCCTTTAGGATATCCCTTCCAATGGATGGATCGTAGGCATTCCAATTTTTAACTTCAAGCACAACTTCTCCGCCACCTTGCGGGCAGATGATGAGAACTTTGATGCCTTTTGCCAACAATGATTCGACGTTCGCTTTCTCCCTCGCGGCATCCCCTTGGCTGAATAGAATTTCAACATCATATCCAGCCGCTTTGAATGCATTCTGGAAACGAGCTTGATCCTGGATCCAACGCGGTTCATCTTTGGTGGGGAGAACGATCCCAACGGCTAATTTGGCTGAGGGTTCAGGCGTGTATGAAGCTGCGGAGAAGTCACTGACCTTGTAATAGCCAGAGTCGATCACAGCGGCTTTGACATTCGCTTTGTCAACTGAGACAACCGGAAACTGCAGGGCCGGGACATCCATCGCACCGTTATTATAAGTACCGTTGACGACGGGAGCCTGGCCCTTAAGCAGGGCTACCGTAGCGTCGACCGCGGTCTGTACCAATGTGCGGACATCTTTGAAGACGGTCATGGACTGTTTGCCATCCATGATGTTCTGGACCGAAGCTTCCTCGGCGTCTTGGCCTGTAATCAAGTAGCTCTTGACATCCTTATCGGCAGCAAAAGCCTCGCCAATGGCGCGCGCCGTGTTGTCATTGGGGGCGAGGATGAAAAGGTTGCCCTTGTCAGCTGCGGTAGCGGCGTTCAAATTGAATTGTGCCAGGTTCTTGGCAATATGGGGGTCCCAGTTGGTGGTGACCTGACCAAAGATCGCGCTTTGCTGGGCGTGCGTCAGGGTGACATTCTGCTGGAGATCATTGGCCTGGCTTGAATTCTTGACGACAAAAGTGCCATCAACAATCTTGGGCTGCAAAACCACCCAGGCACCCTGGAAAAACAAGAAGGCGTTGCTGTCAGTTGCGGCGCCAGTGTACAGATACAGCGGGTTGCCCTTGCCCCTTGCGTTGTCAACCAGGTATTGCGCCTGTTGCGCACCGACGGCGAGGCTGTCAAAGGTCACATAATAATCCAGTGCCTTGGTGTTGGTAATCAGCCGGTCATACGAAATGACCTTTACACCAGCGGCTTTGGCTTTTTCTACAGCAACAGCCGAAGCTTTGGATGGATTGCGTTGTCTTTCCGGATAGATGTTGTTGATTTCACGCCCGACCATGTGCTTGATCAACGCAAATTCAGACACTTCGCCTTTATGAGCATCCAAGGTGCAAATTGTCTGACCGTCACGCAAGACCGTGACCGAGTCTGCGATTCGAATCACTTCCTTTAACTTGTGGGAAATCATAATGCGAGGTAACGCCGTGTTCCTTGAGCTCATCCAACAAGTTGAGCAGGTTATCGCAATCGTTTTCGTTGAGCGCGGCTGTGGGTTCGTCCAAAATCAGCAGTTTTACATCCTTGCTTAGGGCTTTTGCGATTTCGACCAGTTGCTGTTTCCCTACGCCCAAGTCCTTGATTTTTTCCTCGGGATTGACATCGAGCCTGACCTTTTTCAACATTTCCTTGGCTCTTTTGATTGTTTCATTCCAATCGATCCTGGCTCCCTTCTTTATCTCATTGCCAAGAAATATATTTTCGTAAACGGTCATTTCAGGGACAAGTGCCAGTTCCTGGTAAATGATGGCGATGCCCGCCTTTTCGCTGTCGCTAATTCCATGGAACTGTTGCACTTTTCCACCGAATAAGATATCGCCTTTATAGGAACCGTGAGGATATACCCCGCTTAGCACTTTCATCAAAGTGGACTTGCCTGCCCCGTTTTCACCAACCAGGCAGTGAATTTCGCCCTCGGCGACTTGAAAGGTTACATTGCTTAATGCTTTTACGCCGGGAAATTCCTTCGTGATGTTCTTCATTTCCAGGATGGGAGTTTTCATGGCGTCTCCACTTTTCTATGTTTTTGGATTGCTGTTGATTTGTCCCGCCGCCAGATCTGGCGGCGGGACATCGTTTTGTTTCAATTATACAGGAATAATGATTATCAATCACAATTCCTGCTTCTTACTGCGGACTACTTGAGGCCGGTGAAGTCGCTGGCGGGCCAGTAACCGGAGTCGACGACGGCTTCCTTGACGTTGGCCTGGTCCACTGTGACGACTACAGAGGGCTTGGCGGGGACATCAACCTTGCCGTTATTGTAAGTGGTGGTCTCTTCAGGAGCGCCGCCTTCAAGGTAGGCAACAGCCGCGGCAATGGCATCGCTAACCAGCGTGCGGACATCCTTCAACACGGTCATGGACTGCTTGCCGTCGATGATGTACTGCACGGAAGCCTTTTCAGCATCCTGACCGGTGACAACATAGCTGGAGACATCCTTGTCAGCAGCGAAGGCATCGGCGATGGCGCGGGCAGTTCCGTCATTGGGGGCGAGGATGAAGACGTCACCCTTGTCCTCAGGCTTGGCGGCGGTCAGATTGGCTTCGGCGAGGTTCTTGGCCACATCAAACTTCCAGTCAGTTGTGACCTGTCCGAGGATCTTTGCCATTTCATCGCGGGTGAGGGTGGCTTTGTCCTGGAGGGCAATGGCTTCGCTGGAGTTCTTGATGACGAAGGTGCCGTCAGCGATCTTGGGTTGGAGGACATTCCAGGCGCCTTCAAAGAAAAGGAAGGCGTTGTTGTCGGAGGCGGCGCCTGCATACAAGTACAGCGGGTTGCCGGAGCCGGAGGCTTTGTCCACGAGGTACTGAGCCTGGGCTGCACCGACGGCTAGGCTGTCAAAGGTCACGTAGTAGTCAACAGCGTCGGTGTCGCGGATCAGGCGGTCATAGGAGATGACCTTGACGCCTGCTTCGCGGGCGGCTTCTGCCGCAGAGGCGGCGGCGGTGCCGTCCTGCGGGCAAATGATGAGGACTTTGACACCCTTGGTGATCAGCGTTTCAACATTGGCTTTTTCCTTGGCGGAATCACCCTGACTGAAGAGGATTTCGACTTCGTAACCGGCAGCAGTGAAAGCTTCCTTGAAGCGGGCTTCATCCTGGATCCAGCGCGGTTCATCCTTGGTCGGGAGCACTACACCAACTGTACCTGTGACTTCCGGCATGGCAGCTTCATCAAGGCCGGTAAAGTCACTGGCGGGCCAGTAACCGGAGTCGACGACGGCTTCCTTGACGTTGGCCTGGTCCACGGTGACGACTACAGAGGGCTTGGCGGGGATTTCAGCCTTACCGTTGTCGTAGGTGGTGGTCTTTTCGGGGGTCTTGCCCTCGAGGTAAGCCACAGCCGCGGCAATGGCATCGCTAACCAGCGTGCGGACATCCTTCAACACAGTCATGGACTGCTTGCCGTCGATGATGTACTGCACAGAAGCCTTTTCAGCATCCTGACCGGTGACAACATAGCTGGAGACATCCTTGTCAGCAGCGAAGGCATCGGCGATGGCGCGGGCAGTTCCGTCATTGGGGGCGAGGATGAAGACGTCACCCTTGTCCTCAGGCTTGGCGGCGGTCAGATTGGCTTCAGCGAGGTTCTTGGCGACGTCGAATTGCCAATTGGTTGTGACCTGTCCGAGGATCTTTGCCATTTCGTCGCGGGTGAGGGTGGCTTTGTCCTGGAGGGCAATGGCTTCGCTGGAGTTCTTGATGACGAAGGTGCCATCAGCGATCTTGGGTTGGAGGACATTCCAGGCGCCTTCAAAGAAAAGGAAGGCGTTGTTGTCGGAGGCGGCGCCTGCATACAAGTACAGCGGGTTGCCGGAGCCGGAGGCTTTGTCCACGAGGTACTGAGCCTGGGCTGCACCGACGGCTAGGCTGTCGAAGGTCACGTAGTAGTCAACAGCGTCGGTGTCGCGGATCAGGCGGTCATAGGAAATGACCTTGACGCCAGCGGCACGGGCAGCGTCAGCGGCAGCGGCGGCGGCGGTGCCGTCCTGCGGGCAAATGATGAGGACTTTGACACCCTTGGTGATCAGCGTTTCAACGTTGGCTTTTTCCTTGGCGGAATCACCCTGACTGAAGAGGATTTCGACTTCGTAACCGGCAGCAGTGAAAGCTTCCTTGAAGCGGGCTTCATCCTGGATCCAGCGCGGTTCATCCTTGGTCGGCAGGACGATGCCCACCGCCAGTTCCATGGCTGAGGCATCTTCGGTTGCGGCAGGTCCGCACGCCGAAAGGATCATCATTGCGATCACAAGCATGGAAGCTAATCCATACAGCATTTTTTTAGACATTTTCTTCTCCTTTTGTAGTTTTTTTGTTAATCAAGTTCGCTGAAATTGATGTATTGGTCGGAAACCACCTCCTTTCAAGAAAATAAAAAAGCGAAGCCATCCATTCACAGGAATGAAGACTTCGCATTCAACGGTCTCTGACTTGTTCGGTATATTGGCAGACCAGGTAGGTACTCATACATCCTTTCTAGCGGTTCATTACCAGCCTTTCCGGTTGTACAAAACAATACACGCGTTTTTCTATGATGGAACAAGCCATCAATATTATTCTAATACAACGACACCCCATGAATACTGTGATTCTCAGCAAGGACTAACCATTATCCCCATTTTGACTAGGGGAAACCCCCCAAAACCGTCATCTTGGTATCACTAGGTGGTGATAACCGGGTGCGGGCTGGGAATCTCCACCTGCAGGATCATGCCGTTCCCTTTGGACGAATCCATGCTCATCGTCCCGCCCAGAAGCGCCACCCGTTCGCTAATCCCTACCAGTCCGAAATGCTTGCTGGCGGAGAGTGACGCCAGGTCCGCCGGGACGGAGAGTCCCTGACCATCGTCCTCCAGGCGAACCAGCAGGCTCGCGGACGGGGTCCTTTGCAGGGACAGCCGCACGTACCCCGCCCCCGCATGCTTGCGGATGTTGCTTAACCCTTCCTGCACGATGCGGAACACTGACAGTTCGATCGTTTCAGGAAGACGCCCCAACGCCGGGTCGATCTCCAACTGGACCTGGATATTACTTCGCTCCGACCAATCGTTTGCCAGCGAATCGATCGCAGCCGACAGTCCGTGGTGGTCGATGGTGGGCGGGCGCAGGTCACTGCAGATCTGCCTCAGTTCGCCCACCACAGCCCGGATGCCGTCCCGGATGGACGCCACATCCTTCTGCACGGTATCGAGACCGCCGGCACTTTCGATCTCCTCCAGCCAGTAGTTGAAACTCAACAAGTCCTGGATGACCTGGTCGTGGAGTTCGCGTGCCAGCGCCTTGCGTTCATCCTCGCGCTCGGTGATCAGGCGACGCTGTGTGGCTTGCAGGGCGGCGGTCAACTGACCGAGTGCCTCCACCTGGTTCCCAAGGTACTCATACAGCTGGCGGTTCAGGGACGTGCGTGCCTCAAGGCTTTCCTGTAGGGCGACCTGCGTGCGGCGCAGTTCCTCGGCTTGTTGCTGGGCGGCCTGGTAGCTTTCCAGCGCCCAGATCAGCGGCGTGACCTGTTCCTGCCGCGACGATCCCACGATCAACTCGACGATTTCCTTCGGCACCAACTCGTCCGTGCGGCGGTCCGCCACCAGCCTGCCCTCGTAGAGCACCAGGATGCGGTCCGTGATGGAAAATAGATGGTTAAGGTCGTCACTGCTGATGATGATTGCCGTGCCCTGCGCCGCGAGCGTCTTGATCTTTTTCAGCAGGATACGCTGGCGCTCGAAGCTCAAAGCGGGGAGGACGTCGTCCATGAGCAGGAGCCTGCACGGCTTATGAAAGGCACGGACAACCGTCAGCAATTGCCGTTGTTCATCGGAGAGATTCCTAACGTCCTCACGGGTCAGGTCCGGCGACAGGTTGAATTCCTTCAGTAACCCCCAGGCGGTCCGTGTCATTTTGTCCCAGTCGATCAAGCCGAGACCGGGCGACTTCGTGATCTCGTTTCCCAGCATGATGTTTTCCACCACATTGAACATCTCCACCAGACCCGATGTGTGCCTCGCAGCTTCAGCCTCGCGCCTGTGGTCCAGCAAAAAACTATGAAACCCCTCCGCCTGGTGGACAGGACTCGAGATCTGATAGATCGTCTCGATCCCCAGTTTCTGTGCCTGTCCCCGGTTCTTCAAGCGGCGTGGGACACCGTCCACATGGATCGTGCCCGAGGAGGGCAACATGACCCCGTTCAGCAGATGGAACAGGGTGGATTTCCCTGCACCCTGCCGCCCCACCAAGCCCAGCACCTCCCCGCGTGAGACTGAAAAGGAAACGTCCTTCAAGACCGGCAGACGGTCGAAGTTCTTCGATACATTCTCAACATATATGAACGGCTCGGTCATGGGGTGATTTTAACCCGGTTTTCACTTTACCTCCCTCGGAGTTATCCGCCTTCCCCGAAACCAGGGATGACTGGTCAGTTCGAGGCACTTACGGCATAATACTCGTCATGAACGACACACACGTGCTCCTCGCCGACGACCATACCGTCGTACGCGCCGGGTTGAGCAACACACTGCAAAGTTTGCCGGGCATCAGGATCGTGGGCGAGGCAGGGAACGGACGTGAACTGATGCAAATGCTGTCCACCCTGCACGTGGACCTGCTGTTGATGGATGCCAACATGCCGTACTTCGAACCCATCCCCGCCGTTCGGGAGATCAAGGCAAAATATCCCAAGTTGAAGATCCTGATCGTCAGCGCTTATGACGATGAAGCATATGTCGTCGGCCTGCTCAAGGCGGGTGTGGACGGCTATCACCTGAAGGATCAGCCGCTTGCCGACCTGCAACTTGCCGTCCAGCGCGTGTTGAGCGGGGAGCGCTGGCTCACCGGCGCGCTTGTCACACGCCTCGCCAACCGTCAATTGCCTGCCGCTCACACCGCTAATGTCCCCTGGTTGACGCGCCGCCAGCGCGAACTGCTCGAGATGCTCATGCAAGGCGCAGATAACCGTCACATCGCCGCCTCGCTCGATATCAGTGTCAAGACCGTCGAGAACCACCTGACCGCTCTCTACCGCATCCTCGGCGTCGACAGCCGCCTCAAAGCCATGAACTACGCCCTGCACCACCCTGAAGTGCTTGCCGTCAGCGGACAGGAAATGGTCGAAATGCCGCCCGCCCCGCGCACCGGCGAGTTTGTCCATCCTCGTCGTGGATGACAATCCCCGCTACCGCCAGCAACTCTGCCGCCTGATCGGCAAGATCGCCCCCACTGCCATCCTTTTCGAAGCCGCGACCACCGCCGAAGCGCTCCGCATCGGTGAAAAAACCCAGCCCAACCTCGGTCTCATTGACGTGGTGCTCGAAGACGAGGACGGAATCCTGTGCGCCAGCCGACTGAAAAGCCTTTCCCCGTTCACGCGCATGGTCCTCATCAGCGCCTACCCCGACCGTGAATTCCGCCGGCGCGCGCTCTCCGCCGGGGCAATCGCTTTTTTGGACAAAAAGGATCTGGATATGGCTTCGGTGCGGCAGGTGATCCAGGACGCGCTCAGGTAGCGAGCAGAAATACCAGGTCGTTGACGTTCGTCCCGCTTGGACCGGTCAGGATCAGGTCGCCCAGTGTCTGGAAGTAGTGATACGCGTCATTCCTGGACAAATAGCCTGCCGCGTCCAACCCCAGCCTTTCCCCGCGCTGAAACGTCCCCCCCGTCACCACCGCCCCCGCCGCATCGGTGGGACCGTCCTCCCCATCTGTCGCCAGCGAGATCAGCATCACGTTTTCCAGCCCTTGTAATTCCTCCACCGCCGCCAGCGCCAATTCCTGATTCCTCCCGCCTTTGCCATTTCCGCGTAAAGTGACGGTCGTCTCCCCGCCCGCGATCAAACAAAACGGACGGTTTCGCTTCGGGAGTTCGTCTTTCAACCGTTTCGCGAGCATTTTCCCCACTTCGCGCGCCTCGCCCTGTAATTCATTTGTCAAAATTTCCGCCTCGAACCCTTCGCGCCGCGCCTGTTCCATCGCCGCCAACGCCGCAACATGATTATCGCCGACGATGATGTTTTTTACTCTTGTGCTCCAGCCGCCGTCCTCGGCGGCGAGCGCCGGGGACGGCGCTCTGAGCAAATAATTTTGAATGGAACTTGGAATCTGTTCCTCAATCCCATACTTCCTCAAAATCGCCAACGCATCCTCGCCCGTCGTCGGATTCGGAAAGGTCGGACCCGACGCGATCGCCTCGAGCGGATTGCCGATCACGTCCGACAAGATCAAGCTGACCACCTTTGCCTTCGTCGCGCGCGCCAGCCCCCCGCCCTTGACGCGGTCCAACTGGCGGCGCAGGGTGTTGATCTCGTCGATGCGCGCGCCGCACGAGAGCAGGAGCGACGTCAGCGTTTGCAGGTCCTCCAGCGGGACGTACGGCGCGATCATCAACGCCGAGCCGCCGCCTGAGATCAGGCAAACCAGTGTGTCGTCTTCGTTTAGAGCAGAGACAAATTTCAGGGCGGCTTCGCCCGCGCGGAGCGAATCCAAGTTTGGGACCGGGTGTCCGCCCAGGATGACAGGAAACGGGATTCGATCAGAGGAAGAGGCGTGTTTGCTGATGGCGAGCGCGCCGGAGAGCGGAATCGCCTCCGCAAGGGCTGTCAGCATCGGGATGGAGGCTTTTCCGATCCCCAAGCCGTAGACTTTGCCGCTCACGTCCGGGAGGTTCCGCCGCACCGCCTCCGCCGGGTCAACCGCCCGAAGTCCCGCGGACAGGATGCGCAGGATGCGCGAGTCGCGCAGGCTGCGGGTCTTAAAACGAGATGCGTCCATATCGGTTATCATAACAGAAACGACCTGTGGAGCGACCATGACAAAGCCAAGAGTATTCGTGACGAGGATCATCCCCGACAAGGGGCTCGATCTGGTGCGTGATTTTTGCGACGTGGACCTGTGGGAAGGCGAACTGCCGCCGCCGCGCGAGGAAATTCTGCAGCGCGCCCAGGGCATGGACGGTCTGCTCAGCCTGTTGACCGACAAGATCGACGGCGAAGTAATGGACGCGGCGGGAGCGGGGTTGAAGGTCATCAGCAATTACGCGGTCGGCTTCGACAACATTGATGTGGACGCCGCCAGCGCGCGCGGCATCCCGGTCGGCAACACGCCCGGCGCGCTGACCGACGCCACCGCCGATTTCGCCTTTGCCCTGCTGATGAGCGCCGCGCGCCGCATCCCCGAGGGCGAGCGCTTCGTCCGCGCCGGCAGGTGGAAGACGTGGGGTCCGATGCTCCTGCTGGGGACGGATATCCAGGGCGCAACGCTCGGGCTGGTCGGTTTTGGGCGCATCGGCAAGGCGATGGCGCGCCGCGCGTCGGGCTTCGACATGCGCGTGCTCTACTACGACCCGAACGCAAAGCCCGACCCTGCCATCAAGGCGGCGCCCGTGGATTTCGAAACCCTGCTCGAAGAATCGGACTTTGTCTCGCTTCATACCCCGCTGACGCCTGATACGCGCCACCTGATCGACGCCGAAGCCCTGAACCGCATGAAACGGACGGCGGTTCTCGTCAACACCTCGCGCGGTCCCGTCGTGGACATGGACGCGCTCTACGAAGCCCTGCGCGACAAACGCATCTTTGCGGCGGCTCTCGATGTGACCGAACCCGAACCCCTACCGATGGATCATCCCCTGCTGACGCTGGACAATCTGGTCATCGCCCCGCACATCGCCAGCGCCAGTCATACCGCGCGCGGGAACATGGCTTGGATGGCAGCAAACAACCTGATCGCCGGGCTGAAAGGCGAGCGCCTGCCGTACTGTGTCAACCCGCAGGTGTACAAATAACCCATCTCTTTGCCACAGAGTCACAGAGACACTGAGAGCAGTTATTGCAAAACTCCGTGTCTCAGTGTCTCCGTAGGCAGGGTTCCCAGCCTTCCCGCGTTAACAGGCGTTGGCATCAAAAAGACCGAAGACGTTTGCCCTCGGTCTTCGGTCTACCGTCCACGGTCTACAGTGAGTAACTCTCCCCCGGCTTCAAAACGACCGCCTTCGTCTTCGTCTCCTTTTGGACGCGTTCTGCCCAGGCATTCGCGTCCTGCGCCAGCAGGTCCCAGGTGTTGTAGTGGATGGGGATGACAACCTTCGGCTCCAGCATTTTGACCGCGCGCAAGGCGTCGTCGGGACCCATGGTGTAGTTGTCACCGATGGGGATGACAGCCAAATCCAAGCCTTCCTCGCCGATCAACTTCATGTCCCCGAACAGACCGGTATCCTGCGCGAGGTAGATCTTCTTCCCATCGTTGGTGGTGAGCAGGAAGCCCGCCGGGTTGCCGCCGTTCGAGCCGTCGGGGAGCGCCGAGCCGTGCAGGGCGAGCGTCAGTTTGAGATAGCCGAAAGGATGTGTATGCCCGCCGCCGAGGTGCTGACCGTGGGTCTTGGGAAGTCCCTGTTTTTCCGCAAACCAATCGGCGATCTCGAAGTTGCTGATGACGGTTGCGCCGGTGCGCTGTGCGATGGCGACCGTGTCGCCGACGTGGTCGCCGTGTCCGTGGCTGACAAGGATGAAGTCCGCCTCGACAGCTTCCGGGGCGATGGGAGCCGCGGGATTCCCCGTGAAGAAGGGATCGATGATGAGTTTGTATCCGCCGGTTTCGAGTCCGAGGGTGGCATGTCCGTACCAGGTGAGTTTGTTCGTCATGTGAGCCTCCTTTGACAAGTCTTCGTAGGTCAGGCTTTCAGCCTGACATCTCATGAAATATGTGAGGTGACGGGTTGCATCCTTTCAGGATACTTCGCAAACCCGCCCTACAAACAAGTATAGGCAGAAATTCCTGCAAGTCAATCACAATTGGCAGGGTGGAGGAAAAAACCTATAATGGGGGAAACGTTTCCGGGAGACACCATGAAACCGACCCTGCGCCAGCACCTTCGCTATCATTTCGATAATTTGATGTCGCGCGGCACGCCCGCCATGATCGGCATGCTGTTCGTGCTGTCGCTGGCGATCGTCTTTGTTGCGGGCGCGGTCATCACCCTGGCCGGGCTTACCCAGGACGGCGATGAAAATATCTCCTTCGGGGAGGCCGCATGGGAAAGCCTGATGCGCACGCTCGAACTCGGGCACCATGGGCGGTGACACAGGCACCGGGTTCCGGATCGTGATGTTGTTCGTGACGCTCGGCGGCATTTTCATCGTCAGCGCCCTGATCGGTGTGTTGAACAATGCCATCGAGGGGCAGATGGAACGCCTGCGCAAGGGACGTTCACGTGTGCTCGAGTTCGAACCACACGCTTGTGCTGGGCTGGTCGCCCCAGGTTTTCACGATCCTGAACGAGTTGATGATCGCAAACGAGAACCAGCCCAATGCCCGCATCGTCGTTTTGGCGGATAAGGACAAGGTGGAGATGGAGGATGAGATCCGCGAGCGGGTCAAGGTCAGGGGAGGGACGCGCATCATCTGCCGCAGCGGGAGTCCCCTCGACCCGAACGACCTCGAGATCGCAAGTCCGCATACGGCGAAATCCATCATCGCCCTGCCGCCCAAAGGCAACGACCCCGATACCGATGTCATCAAGACCGTGCTGGCGATCACGAACAATCCGAAACGCCGCGAAATGCCCTATCACATCGTCACACAGATCCGCAAGGCGGAGAATCTCAGCATCCTCAGGATCGTCGGCGAGCGTGACAACGTGCAGACCGTGTTCACCGAGGAGATCATCGCGCGCGTCTTGGCGCAAACCTCGCGCCAGTCCGGGCTGTCGGTGGTGTACACCGAGTTGATGAATTTCGGCGGCGACGAGATCTATTTCAAGAACGAAACTGCGCTTGCGGGAAAAACCTTCGGGGAGGCATTGCTCATGTACGAGGACTCCTGCGTGCTGGGTCTCCGCAGGGCGGACGGGGAGATCATCTTCAGCCCACGCATGGACCTGCAGATCGCAGGCGGCGACCAGATCATTGCCCTCTCCGCGGACGACGACACGATTCACCTCTCGGACACTTCGACTTCGCTCGGCACAAGCCCCAACCTGATCCCCGTCAACGAGCAGGTCATACGCTCGAGCCGCAAACCGCAGAAGCCCCATACCGAGAAATGCCTGATCCTCGGCTGGAACCGCAGCGGCACGATCATCGTACGCGAATTGGACCGCTACGTCCCCAAAGGCTCACTGCTGACCATCGTGGCGGATATTTACGGTATCGACAAGCAGCTCAAGGCGCAGGGCATCCAGTTGAAGAACCAGAGACTGGTCGTCAAGGACGGTGAGACCACCGACCGTACCCTGCTCAACGCGCTCCACATCGAGGACTACAACCATGTCATCGTGCTGGCATACAGCACGCTTGAACCGCAGGAAGCCGACGCAAAGACCCTCGTCACGCTCCTGCACCTGCGCGACATGGCGGGACGCGACGCGACGCCCTTCTCCATCGTCAGCGAAATGCTCGACCTCCGCAACCGCGAACTCGCCGAAGTCACCCAGGTGGACGATTTTATCGTCAGCGAGCACCTCATCAGCCTGATGCTGGCGCAACTCTCCGAGAACGCCGAACTCCTGGACGTGTTCGAGAACATCTTCGACCCTGAAGGTTCGGAGATCTACCTCAAACCCATCAGCGATTACGTGGCGACGGGAACACCCGTCAACTTCTACACGGTCGTCGAAGCGGCGCGCCGCCGCGGCGAGACCGCCATCGGTTACCGTCTCGCGTCCGAATCAAAGGATGCCGACAAGGCGTATGGCGTCCACACCAACCCGAAGAAATCGCCCGAAGTCACCTTTACCCCCGCCGACAAGGTGATCGTTATCGCGGAAGATTGATCATAAAGCTCCAATTTCAATTCCAGCCTTCTCCAGGGACTCCCGCACCTGCCGCGCATTCTCTGCCGCGCGCGGATGGTCGCCGTGCAGGCACAAGGTATCCACGTGCACGCGCCTGCCGCTGAAGTCAATTCCGCGTTCTACAAGTTCAATTGCGTGACGAGCCACATCCACAGGCGACCCGATGATCGCATGAGGCTCGCGGCGTGAGACCAGCGTCCCATCGGGATTGTAGTTGCGGTCGGGGAATCCCTCGTTCGCGACCTTCAACCCGACTTCCAACCCCCGCTTCGACCAACCCGGAGCCTGCCAGCCCCACCAAAACCAATCCCCCACTGACTCTTTTCACCGCCCGCGCGATGGCATCTGCAAGGACTCTATCCTTCGCCGCCTGGTTATAGAGCGCGCCATGCGGCTTGACATGGCGCAGTTCCACTCCCTCAGCCTTTGCGATCTCCGCCAGCGCGTTGACTTGTTCCCAAACCAGCATTTCCACATCTTCCGGCGGCAGGGTTATTTCGTTTCGTCCAAACCCTTCCCGATCCCGCCAACCCGGGTGCGCCCCCACAGCCACGCCATATCGCCGCGCCAGGCGGACAGTCTCGCGCATGGTGACCGCGTCGCCCGCATGGAATCCGCAGGCGATGTTCGCGGACGTGATGTACGGCATGATGTCCGCGTCGTTGCCGATGTTCTCGCCCATGTCACAGTTGAGGTCGATTTTCATTATTTCCTTCGATATTCTGGTGGTCGAGTAGCCCGAGGCGATAGCCGAGGGCGTATCGAGACCACCATGTAAGCAGAGTTACTCTTGTTATTTGTTGGTTTCGATACCTTCGTACTCAACCAACAGAGCATAATCATTCTTCCACAATCCTCTCCAACCCATTCATCATCTCCCGATACTTCTTCTGCGCCTTCGCAACCGTCGTCTTCCGAAAGTGGATTTTGCTCCTCCCCGGCGCGCACTGGGCGAGCAAAGGCAGATCGGCGCTGGCGACCGCCCCAATCTTGGGATAGCCGCCCGTGGTCGGCGAATCCGCCATCATGACGATGGGCTGTCCGCTCGAGGGGACCTGGATCGCACCCATCGTCATCCCTTCGGAGAGGAGTTCGGTCTTGCCGCGTAAGGTCAGCGGCGCGCCTTCGAGGCGGTATCCCATGCGGTCGGAGGCGGGGTTTACCATGTATGCTTGCGACATGAATGTCGCGGTACTTTCCTCTGTAAAATACTCGTCCTGTGGTCCCATGATGACATCCAGCGTTGGATTGTCAGAGTAGGCAGGTCGCGCCTCTGCGGGCAGGGTCCGTGCGGCAAGGTTGTTCAACAAGCGCGATGGAGTCCCTGATCTCAACACGTCACCGGCTTGCAACTGCCTGCCGTCAAATCCGCCAAAGGGACCGCGCAGATAGGTCGAGGCAGAACCAAGCGTCGGCGGAGTTCTGAACGCCGCCTGAGACGGCGAGATATACCCACATGCCGGAGTCCAGTTTGTCGAGCCGGATCGTCCATCCGCCGCGCACGTAGTACGAACTCCATAGCGGGAAGTCCCAGATGTAGACCGATAGGGCGTATCCGACGCCTGAAACCGCGACCACGCAATCGCGCAGGGCGCGCAGGGCGATGCCGCCCAAGCCGATCTCGATGGCGGCGCAGTTCGGGTCGTTGCCCGCCAGCAGGTTCGCGGCGCGGAAGGCGAACGCGTCCATTGCGCCCGATGTCGGCACGCCGAACTTTTTCCAGCCTGTGCGGCCAGAGTCCTGGATGGTGGCCAACCCATTGACTTCGAGGATTTCAAGTGACATGGCTAATCAGCGTCCCGCAGGTTTCGTTGTGCGATCTGGTTGCCCGATCAAACCTGCGGGACGGTTACTTCTCCTCAACAAATTTCACTTCATCGCCCGGCGCGAACAGGAACGGGGTATCAGAATTCGGGTCGAACAATGTGCAGCGGCGTCCAGCCGACCAGTTGCCAGCCGCCCGGCGAAGCGATGGGGTAGATACCCGTCTGCGAGCCCGCGATGGCGACCGTCCCGGCGGGGACGCGCGTGCGCGGCGTTTCGAGGCGCGGCATGACCAGCGCGTCGTCGAGTTTGCCCATGTAAGGGAAGCCCGGCGTGAAGCCCATCATGTAGACCGTGTAGATCTTTCCGCTATGCAGGCGAATGACCTCCTTAACCTTCAGATGAAGATGACGCGCAACAGCTTCGAGGTCGACCCCGAACTCCCCGCCGTATCGCACCGGGACTTCGACCCGCTTCGGATTCCGCGCCGTTGCCGCCTCCGCCTGCGAGAGTTTCTCGCGCAGGAAATCCCTGACCTGCGTAAATGAAACTGTAAGCGGGTCGTAGTCGACCAGCAGGGTCGCGTACGCGGGGACAGTTTCGGTCATCCCCTCGAAGGGTGAAGCGTCCAGGAGGCTGGCAAGCGCATGAACGCGTTGACTGATAGAGATGTCTATATCACTTCCGAATTGGATAAGGACTGATGAATCACCGAGCGGGGCAATTTGGGGCTTCAAGCGCATTTTCTGATATTCTAATGGAGAATATTCCCGATTTTCCGAATAAAAGCAGGGACTTTTACGTTAAGATAATGACAGGAGAAAAGGAAACCGACAGTGGTAACGGTTCAGGCAGTCAGTGAGACACAGTTGGTCGCCAGCGCCCAAAACGGAGACCGGAACGCGTTCAGCGAACTGGTCCGCGTCCATGCGCAGGGTGTGTTGAACGTCATCTACCGCCTGTGCGGGAACGCCCAACTGGCGGAAGACGCCGCCCAGGAGACCTTCCTGCGTGCCTGGCAGAACATCGCCTCCTACCGCACGGGGACGCCGCTCCGCAACTGGCTGTACCGCATCGCCGTCAACGCCGGGACGGATATGCTCCGCAAGGAGCGACGCATCCTGCCCGACGACATCGAAGACCTGGATCTCACGGACGGGCACCCCGGACCTGAAACGCTTGTGTCGCAGAACGAAAGGACAAGATTGGTGCAGAACGCGATCCTGTCCCTGCCGGATGTGAGCCGGGCGGTGCTGGTGCTCAGAGAATACGAAGGACTTTCCTATCAGGAAATCTCGTCAACGCTGGATATACCGCTTGGAACCGTAATGTCACGTTTGAATTATGCGAGAAATTTATTGAAAGCGAAACTGCAGCCGCAATTGTCTTTGCTGGAGGTCGAACATGTCTAACCACGTCACGGAATGGCTGAATGCCTACTTCGACGGCGAGTTGAAGGGAACGCGGCTCCGCCAGGTTGAGGAGCATCTCGCCGAATGTGAAACCTGCCAGGCGGAACTGGAGTCACTGCAGGGACTCTCGGCGATGTTGCAGGAAGTCCCTGGGGCGGACTTCGCCTCACACGAACGCTTCGTGACTCAGGTGAACCTGCTTCTGCCCCAAAAGCGGACAGCCGCCCCGAGGCGTCAACTGCTCGAGGTCGGCTGGTGGATGATCCCGGTCGGTCTGCTGATGGCGTGGATCTTCGTCGGCACTGCCGTCCTCGTCAGCGACGTGTTCTCCGCGGCGGACAGTTTCGGATTGCTGGACGATACGACAACCGCATTGGTTGCGGGTTCGTCCGATCACGCAGTGTGGACGTCAACGCTGGCACAGGTCGGTTTGCTGGAAGGCGACAGCCTGGGATGGGCTGAGGCGACCGAAAGTTTTACAAGGAACGTATTACCGCAATTCATCTGGCAGGTTTCGATCGCAGTGCTGTACCTGACCTGGATTGCGATCTGGTGGGCACGCCAAACGCGTCAGGGGCATGGCCAACTCCTCGAAGGCTGAGGCAGGCTCACGGTCAAGTAAAGAAGCGAAAGAAAGTTAGTCAACAAGGAGAATACAATGGATCCCGTCAAAATCTTAAAACGTGCATGGTACATCCTGTGGAGCTATCGCGCTCTGTGGGTATTTGGCCTGATATTGGCGCTCGCCACTGCCGGTTCGTCCGGCGGAGGTTCGAACAGCGGAACGCGTTACTCGGTTGATAGTGAAAACCAGCAGATGCCGGTCCCGCAGGAACTTCGGCAGGGCATGGAGGAGTTCACCCGTGAAATGGAACGGCTCTTCCGCGAGGGACCGGGACAAGCAGACCTGCCGATCTCGCGCGAGGAATTGACCGCCCTGCTCTGGATCGCCGTCATCTTCACGCTGGTCATGACCGTGCTGGGCGTCATCGTGGCGATCGCGCGCTATGTGTCCGAGACTGCTGTCATCCGCATGGTGGATGAATATGAAGGCACGGATACCAAAATGACCGTGCGCCAGGGCTTCCGCATCGGCTGGTCGCGCACCTCGTGGCGGTTGTTTCTGATCAACCTGATCGTGAGCCTGCCCGCCATCCTGCTGGTACTGGTCCTGCTCTCTGTAGGCATCGGCATTTTCTTTGCGGTCGAGAACGGAAACCTGGTTTTCACACCGTTCAGCGTCATTGCCATGATCGGCGTCGTATTCCTGGTCGTCTTCGCGGTGGTCATCCTGAGCATCTTCCTGAACCTGCTCCGCCATTTCGTCTGGCGTGTCTGTGCCCTCGAAAGTCTGGGCGTGCAGGAATCGTTCAGCCGCGGCTGGGGGCTGGTGCGTGAGAACTGGAAGAACGTCGGGTTGATGTGGCTCGTAATGGTCGGTCTGGGCATCGTGTGGGCGATTGCGTCCATCATCCTGTTCATCGTTACCATCCCCGTTGTGATCGTCACTGCCGCCCTTGCGTTCGCCATCTCTGCGATCCCTGCCCTGCTGTTGGTCGGTTTCTTCCACCTGTTCCTGGGCAATGCGCTGGCGTGGGTGCTCGGCATCGTCTTCACCCTGCCGCTGTTCTTCACCATCGCTTTCTTCCCCTGGCTCGTGCTGGGAAGCTGGCAGACAGTCTTCACCTCCACGGTCTGGACGTTGACCTATCGGGAGATCAAAGCGCTGCCTGACGGCAAAGTGGAAGTGCAGGAACTTCCCGCCGCAAGTTAAGTTCAAAAAGACCCTGCGTTAGCGGGGTCTTTTTCTTTAACGCTCGAAGATGGAGATGCTTTCGATGTGATACGTTTGCGGGAACAGGTCGAACGGCGTGACTTCCTTCAGTTTATATCCCCCATTGATGAGACGCGCCGCGTCACGCGCCAGTGTGGACGGGTCGCAGGAGACGTACGCAATCAGGCTCGGACCCAGCTTCAGGATCCCGTCCACGACCGCCTTATCCAGGCCCGCGCGCGGCGGGTCAACCAGGACGATGTCCGGTTTCGCTTCGAGATGCGGGATCACCGCCTCGGCTTCATCCTCGTAAAGCTCCACGTTATCGAACTCATCCAGATTGACAGCGAAATCCTCGCACGCGGATTCTGACGATTCGATGCCGATCACGCGCCCGCATTTTGGAGCGAGGAAGGCGCTGAAGAGACCAACTCCGCAATAGACATCGATCAGGGTGGTAGATTGGGAAATCGGCAGATTGGCGAGCAGATGCTCGACCATCTTCCCCGCCATGACCGTGTTCACCTGAAAGAACGACGCAGCGGACACCTTGAAATCGCGCCCCAGGATACTCATGAGGATGTGGTCACTGCCCACGAGGACAACCGCGTTCCCTTCGTAGACATGCGCAATGGAAATCCCTGCTTCGATCTCCAGTTCGGGTGTTTCGGAGGATTGAGATTCGAGGACGAGCATCAGGTCATCTTCCGCGCCAAGACGGAGGGAGACGCGCTCGATGTTCGTCTCAGGCTCGAATTCGAGTTGAGGCCAAAAGTCATTAATGGAAGATTCGGGAAGATGACACTCGGAAATCGGAATGACCCTGTTTGAGTTGGGCATTTGAAAGCCCACTTTCCCATCTCTATCTAAAGAGAATTGCACGTGATTGCGGTAATTCCACTGGTTGGGGCAGGGGACCATCGGCTTGACGGGCGGATCCTCGATCTTGCCGATGCGTTTTAACTGGTCAACCAAAATATCTGTTTTCGCTTGCACTTGCTTTTCGTATGGAAAATTTTGGTAATGGCATCCGCCGCATTCGCCGAAGTGAATGCACTTTGCTGTAATTCGCTCCAGCGAAGGCTCGAGGATCTCAACGATCTTCCCGCGTGCGAAATTCTTCTTCTCCTCCGTCAACCTCACGTGGACTCTTTCCCCCGGCAACCCAAACGGGACGAAGACTGCACGCGAGTCGGGCAGGCGTCCCATCGCATCGCCACCGTAGGTGAATTTTTCGAGAATCAATTCGTATTCAGGGTCATCTTTGAAAAACATTTACAACAGCCTGCACGATTTGTGCAACTTGAAGCGGGGTCAAAACTCCCAAACGCTTTACCAATCTTTGCTGAGACACGGATCGCACCTGCAACCCATCCGAAGCCGAAGGTTTACTTAATCCATTACTGTCATCTGGATCAATGCGTACCATCCAGGACGCGGATGCATACCGATCTTTCCAATCTGTAAAAGGGACAATCACCTTTAGAGGCAATATTCCCACCAAGTCACTACTTATAATTACGGCAGGGCGCGTTTTCTTGATCTCTGATCCAATTGTAGGGTCGAGGTTTACCAGCCAGATTTCCCCCCTTTTCATAATCTTTCGTCCTCGAAAAGAAAATCGTCTGCGTCCAGGGCAGTAAACTCTGTCAAATCAGGGTTGGTGGTGTAGTCGGCTTGGAGTTCCCGGGCGGCAAGCAACATCTGACGGCGCTGACGAAAACGCAGTTCACGCCCGATCATTTCCCGCACAATCTCTGAAATACTGCGCTTTTCCTCTTCAGCAATCAGGGTCAGGATTTGATGCTGTGATTTTTCCAGCAATATCTGTGTTCTTTGCAATTCCATATACACATCCTTTATGTGTAACAAATATACACATAATTATTACTCGAAATACGCAGGCTGTCAAGAACAAAAATGGGAAAGGCTGATCGACAACCTTTCCCATCTCATTACAACGACTTGCTTTGTCTATTTCTTCAAATACTCTTCCATCGCGGCGAGCAATTTCTCGATGTCTGCCATCTGGATCTCGCCCATATGCGCGATGCGGAAGGTTGTCTCCTTGATGGGACCGTAGCCGCCCGCGATGCGCATCTCACGCTGTTTGAGGAAGGCGTTCAGGTCCGAGACACTGATGCCGCGTTCGTTCTTGATCGTGGTGACCGTCTGTGAACGGAAACCTTCCGGCGCGTACATCGGCAGGTCGTGCGCACCCGCCCATTCCTGCACGCGTTTTGCCATGGCAGAGTGACGCTCGAAGCGGTTCTCCAGCCCTTCGGCGAGGATACGGTCAAGCTGGAAGTCGAGCGCGTAGATCAGGGACATGGCAGGCGTTGCGGGGGACGAATCCTTCAGGCGATGCTTTTCCATGCGGACGAGGTCGAAGTACCAGCCGCGGTTCTCCACAGACTTGGCTTTATCCATGGCACGGTCGGAGACGGCTCCCAAACCCAGCCCCGGAGGAAGTGCGAGGCATTTCTGCGAGGAGGTGAGGACCATGTCGAGTCCCCAGGCGTCCATTTCGATCTTCGCACCACCGAGCGAGGAAACAGCATCCACGAGGATGAGGGTCTCAGGCGCAACCGCACGGACTGCCTCTGCGATTTCCTTTACGGGATTCTGCATCCCGGTGGAGGTTTCGTTATGGACGACTGTCAGGGCTTCGAATCTGCCTGCTCGGACGGCGTCAGCTATCCGTTCGGGAGAGGCGGGCGAGTCCCATTCAAAGGCGAGTTTCTCGACCTGCTTCCCGTTGGATACAGCGACCTCGTACCAGCGGTCCGCAAACGCGCCATTGACAACCGACAGCACGCGCTTGTCCACAAAGTTGCGGATGGCGGCCTCCTGCAAACCCGTGCCGGAGGACGCGGTCAGAAAGACGCGGTATTGTGTATAGAAGAGTTGTTGCGCCTTTTCAGAGGCACGGCGATAGGTGGCTTCGAATTCCTTGCTACGGTGCGGAAGCATGGGCGCGGTCTGCGCCTGCAGGACTTCGTCGGCTACATCAACTGGACCGGGAACAAACATGCGGGACATAAGGTCTCCATCATCGTAGGGGCACGATGTATCGTGCCCTTACTTCAAAAAGAACGAGATGACGATCAACAGGGCAATGAACGATCCGGCAAGAATGCCGATGCGGGTCAGGTCCTTTTTGACGTATGAGTAATCGGGGTTGAACTCATTGCGGCTAGGTGTTGAAACCGCACTCACCGTCGTTCGTTTGTTGTTTTTTGCCATTCTAAATACTCCTTCGTAATGTTTATTTCGAGATTGCTTCCCAAAGGTCGCAATGACATTAGTTTTGCAACCGCGCAAAGACAACGATGCGCTGTTTATTTACAAGATATGGATAGCACGAGATCAGGGTCGTGGTCGGGTTTCCCGTGGACGCCATTACCTCCACTGCGGTCGGCTCGACAATGGCGGTACTGTCCACCACATACACGTATTGTCTCTGCTGGGTATAGATGATCACCTGATCGCCGGGCGCGAGGCGGTCCAAATAACGGAAGATCTCGCCATACACATCGTTATGCGCCGAGAGAACCACGTTCCCATTCTGCCCGGGGTTGGCAGAGCCGATATTCTGTCCGACACCCTTCTTCAGTTGCTCCCAGCCATCTCCCTGCACAATGGGCGCATCCACATTGAGAGCGGGGATCTGGATACGAATCGCCTGGTCGGGCGCAGGCGTGGGGATGGCGATATTCGCCAGCGACTGCACCATCGGGCGTAAATGCTCGGGGATCTCCGCGTCGTTCGGGCGGGTATTTCCCTGCGCATCCGGCGGCGTATGTCCCGAGGGCAGGACGACCGCCATGACCAGCGGGGTCGGTGTGAAGGTCTCCTGGATCAGGGCGGAAGCCACCTCTTCGTTCAGATCGCGCAGGACTCCGAACCCGCTGATGAGGACTCCGACCAGTCCAACCACTGCCAGGACTTCCACGGCCAAAAGGACCCGGTCCATCACGCGTCGGCGCGTCGAAACCTGGACCTGAGGCTGGTCGCTGGAGCCTTCGAGCGTATCCACCACTGGAGCCATGGACTCAGGCTCCACGTCCGCGACACGGCCCGTCCTTTTATAGTGCTC
Organism: uncultured Chloroflexia bacterium; assembly: GCA_963718215.1. Taxonomy (GTDB): domain Bacteria; phylum Chloroflexota; class Anaerolineae; order Anaerolineales; family Villigracilaceae; genus Defluviilinea. The sequence goes on along the minus strand of CAVQYK010000018.1, from coordinate 311,274 downwards.
CAGCCGTTCACGCCGGGCGCCGCGCCGTTTTTCGATCAACAGGCGGCGTAATTCCTCCACAGAGAGGTCTTCGGGGGCTTTCCGTCTAGGCATAGCGAGAGGATTATACCGCAAGGGTCGTGTTGACAAACACCATATCCCATAGTAACATTTGCGGCGCTTTGACCATGCCGAGGTAGCTCAGTGGTAGAGCAGGGGACTCATAAGCCCTTGGTCGGGAGTCCAAATCTCCCCCTCGGCACTACAAAAATCCGCCGAATGGCGGGTTTTTAATTTTGGGGTCTCCGCATCTCGATCCGTGAGAAGTTCGTGAAATACCCCCGCGCATGGAAGGCAGGCAGGTGCGGATCGTCCTCATGGATGTTCTCCGCATAGGTGTCGTGTTGCGGGAAGTGCGTGTGCAAATGGGATATAAGTTGTGTGCCGACCGCCTGCGGGTCTCCCTGCTCGGTATGCATGATCAAATGGCTGAGCGTGGATCGAAGCGTGAATTTCGTGTTACGGTACACCAGCCAGCCGGAACCGCCGTCCGGCAGTTCCACATGCAGACCTTCCGTTCTTGCTGAATTTCGCATGGACTCGAAGGCGTTGATCCACGTGATGTGCCCGGGATAGGCTCCCAGTTTTTCCAGCGCCTGGTCATAATCCAGCCATGTCGCAGTTCCCTGAAGCGGATCCAGCAGGCGGCGCGGCGCGTGGCGCATGACCAGGTATGTCCCTGTTTCAACAAATCCCGTTTTCAGGAACAGGTTATAGGCGGGTTCGTTATTCTTGATCACTTCCAGGTGGATTTCCTTCGCGCCGAGTGTGTCTGCATTTCTCAACATGCTGTCCATCAATGCAGAACCGGCGCCCGTGCGGCGTATGGAGGGTAAAACCCCAAGCCGCGTGATCCATGCCGCCCCCCGCCGAAAACCCAGCATGCACAGACCAAGTATCTGCCCATCGGCATCGCGCGCGACACTTGAGTGGTGCAGGTCAACGTCGAAGTCGTGCACATACTCGCTCAACCTGTCCGCATTCATCGGCATGGGGACCAGGTAATCGACGCGGGTCTGGTTGTAGAGTTCGGTCAATTCCTGGATGGTGAAACGGTCTGCCGGCAGGATCTCGATCGTCATGATGGTCTGGCGCCCAAAACGGAATCGATCTTGTTAACCAGGGCTGTCAGGGAGAACGGCTTGCACAGGTATCCGTTCAAGTTGTAGGCATCCACTGTCTGCCGCACCACCTCCTCAGGCCAGGCTGTCAGAACAATAATGGGGATCGAATTCAGTGTCGGGTCGCCTCGCAGCCAAACGGACAAGGTTTGACCGTCAGCGTCTGGCAAACCCAGGTCGAGCAGGATCAGGTCCGGGCGGGAAGCGAACGCCAGCTCCAATCCCTCCTCCGCGTTTTGGGCGAAGAGGAATTCATGTCCGCGCGATTTGACGATCTTTTCGACAAGCGTGATGTTGTCCTGAATGTCCTCGATATACAGGATCTTTGCCACGGCTTCCTCCTTCCGAATGATCACTGGGCAAATATTGGATTATTCTATCATTCGACAGGTTCCGCCTCTGACTCCCCGGTACCTGTCCCCCATTTCAGGGATGTTGTCCAACCATTTGGCTTTACTTTCGCCCCCGTGTGCAAATGCTATTCAAGATATTTCAAACCTGAGCCGGTATTGAACAAAACGACGCGTTCCTCGGGAGCAATCCACTTCCGCTGAAGCAGAACGTGGAGCGCCGCAAGCGTTGCCGCGCCCTCCGGCGCCGCAAAGATCCCCTCCAGCCTGCCAAGTTGACGTTGTGCCTTGAAAATCTCTTCATCACTGACAGCCACAGCCATCCCGTTGCTTTCGCGCAGGTCTTTGAGGATCAGAGCGTCGGCAAAACTTTTTGGAACCCGCAGTCCCGAAGCCAGGGTGTGCGCATTGACCCAAAAATCGCAGAACTCCGCGCCGCTCTCGAACGCCTTGATGACCGGCGCGCAGCCGTCCGCCTGCACAGCCACCATGCGCGGACGATTTGTCTTCTCCAGCCAGCCCAATGCCTCCAGTTCGGCAAACGCCTTCCACATACCGACGAGACCCGTGCCTCCCCCGGTGGGATAAATGATCACATCCGGTAATGTCCAATCGAAGGCTTCCGCCAGTTCATACCCCATGATCTTCTTGCCTTCTGCACGATACGGCTCCTTGAACGTGGAGAGGTCGAACCAGCCCTCTGCGCGCGCCTTTTCACCGGCCATGCCGGCTGCGTCGCTGATCAATCCATCGATCAGGATCACCTCCGCACCTGCCATGCGGCTTTCTTCCACATTTGCACGCGGCGTGTCCCTGGGCATGAAAATGACAGCCTGAATATTTGCGCGTGCGGCGTACGCCGCCATTGCCCCGCCCGCGTTGCCTGCGGTGGGAATGATCACCTTCTTTATCCCAAGTTCCTTCGCCCTGGAGACGGCAGACGCCAGTCCCCTGGCTTTGAAAGAACCGGTGGGGTTCATGCTTTCATCCTTGACAAAGAGATTGACAAGTCCGAGTTCCCTGCCAAGATTGGGAACCTTCAACAGGGAGGCGTCGCCCTCCCCAAGAAAAACAACATTCCCCGGGTCCGCAACGGGGAGCAGTTCATGCCAGCGCCACATCCCCTTTTTTCGGCGGGAGATCTCATCCCGGTCCACCAGGGTGGATACACGGTCGAGATCATACACTGCCAGAAGGGGCGACTGGCAGTCAGGGCAGAAAGTATGGATTTCCTGCGGGGAATACTGCCTGCCGCAACCCGAGCATTTCAGGTGGGAAAGATGGGAATATGTCATGGGCTTTTCTACGGAGTTGGTACAAACGCCTCCACCCGCGCCCATAGTTCGCGGATATTGATGGGTTTTGACATGTACACATCGCAACCGGCATCCAATGCCCTTTGCGCATCGCCTTTCAACGCGTTCGCAGTGACAGCAATGATCGGGACCGACGCCAGTACGCGCTTTGGGCTGGCACGCAGGCGCCGCGCCACTTCGTAACCGTCAATGTCCGGCAGGTTGATATCCAGCAGGATCAGCTGGACATCCTCCGTTTCTGCCAGAGACACACCCTTGAGACCGTTGGCGGCGTCTATCAATTTGTAACCGCGTGCTTCCAGCGCGCGTCTGACGAGAGTGGTGTTATCCGGGTTATCTTCTATATATAGGACGGTGTTAGTCATGGTCTACTACCTCAAATCTTGTTGGTGGTCATTTCTTCAACTTTTTCCAGAAGTTCCTGGATGTTGATCGGCTTGGATATGTAAAAATCACAACCCGCGCCAAGAGCCTTTATGGCATCGCCCTTCATTGCGTTGGCGGTGACCGCAATGATGGGGACACTGGAAAGTTTTGCCTTTTCACTGTTGCGCAGTCTCAGTGCCACTTCATAGCCGTCGATGTCAGGCAGGTTAATGTCCAAAAGTATAACGTCAACATCCTGATTCTCGGCGATGTGAATTCCTTGAAAACCGGTTTGCGCTTCGATCAGATTATAACTTTCCGAACAAAGGATGCGCCTGACAAGGGTCATGTTATCCGGGTGATCTTCGATATACAGGATGTTGGGTTTCATGCCCGCACTCCCTGTTCCTGTTTTTCGTTCGATTCTTCGATGACAGTGATCACCTGGTCCACGAATTTCTTCGTGGAAAGCGAACCTTTCTGATAGACAGCCTGAATGTGACCGTTCAGCCGCTTGCGCTCTTCTGTCGTGATGTCCTTGGCGCTGACCACGACAACCGGGATATCCTTTGTGCGCGGGTCGAGTTTCAGCTCCTCCACAAAGCCAAAACCGTCGATGCCGGGCATGGTCAGGTCAGACACGATCAGGTCGGGCAGTTTCTGCCGCGCCATAGACAACCCCTCCCAGCCGTCTTTTGCATGAAAGACACGGTACGCCTTGTGCCCCTCCAGTATACGGCGGATCAGCAGGGCATCGTCTGAATTGTCATCCACCAGCAGAACGGTCTTGGTCTTCTCGTCCAGGTTTTCGAGTGCGGCCTGCAGACCTTCGCGCGGCGCGGGAGACTGATCCTTGCTGAGGTGCACGTCCACAGCCCATTGGTCGCCGAGCACATGCTTTTCGACGGGGAAGGTGTGACCTGTGCAATTGACGACAACCTTCTCTTCCTTCGCGATCGTGCCGTTGTAGATCAACTTCTCGAGTTCCTGCGAAGGCGACGGCTGTTGCCGGCTCGACGGCCATGCCCTCGCTCTTGGCGAGCGAGCGCATGGCGGCAAACGCCTCGGCATCCGTCACGGATTCCATCACGCCGCCATATTGACGGGTGATCGAGTGGAGATAGGTGTACATCTTGCCGGGATCGCCCGTGGACAGGATGATGATGCTCGTCTCCGGGATGACCGGCTCGGCAACTTCCTTCCCAGCCTTGAAAGCATTGACCATCGGTGCACAGCCCTCCGCCTGGATGATCGCCAGTTTTGGGATGCGGTTGATCAAGCCCATGTTGAACAATTCCTTGAAACCCTGATACACACCCAGAGGACCCAGCCCCCCGCTGACAGCCTGGATGTACCAATCGGGGGCATGCCAGCCGAGTTGCTCCACGATCTCGTAGGCGATGGTCTTCATGGATTCGCGCGCGGGGATGGAGGTGGCACCGCGGTCGAGCAGGAGGTGGCGGCGTTGGGCGAATTGCGAGGCGATCTGCTTGGTCTGGTCGTAGTTGCCGCTGACGCGGATGACCTCGGCGCCGAAGAGCGCGGCTTCGCGCAGTTTTTCCTGCGGGACGAGGCTGGTCATGAAGACCCAGAGTTTGATGCCCGCGCGGGCGCAGGCGGCGGCGTATGCCACTGCCGCGTTACCGGTCGAGGCGATGACCGCCTCCTTGATGCCGTTCTCGAGCATGGCCGCCACCGCGCCCGCGGCTTGCCGGTCTTTGAAGGAGGAGGTCGAACCGTAGCGTTCGTCTTTGAAGTAAACAGAATCATGCCCGAGGGCGGGAGCGAAGCGGTGCGAGAGCCAGAGAGGAGTCCCGCCGGCGGGGTAAAGGTCGAGGGCGGAGGGATCCCTCAGCGGCAGGACATCCTGATAGCGCCACATGTTGGCAGGGCGGTTGGGGAGTCCGCGCAAGAGTTCGCGCTTGAAGGCATCGTAGTCGTAACGCGCCTCCAGCCATTGACCTTCACATTTTTTGCAGACCGCCGGCACGAACGGTTCGTAGGGCTGTTGGTTGCCGCACAGGTTGCATTCGAGGTACTTGGGCGTTGCCATCTTATTTTTCCTGTTTTTCCACGACTTCGGTGATGCGCGCTTCGACGGGCAGTTCCACGATGAAGGTCGAGCCTTCGCCCTCGATGCCGGTGCTTTCCGCCCACAGGCGTCCGCCGTGCATTTCGATCAGGCGGCGGCTGATGGGCAGACCCAGGCCTGTGCCGCCGACCTTGCGGGTGGTGGAGGTATCCACCTGGGTGAATTCCTGGAAGATCGCTTCGAGGTGATCGGGCGGGATGCCCAGCCCGGTGTCTTTGACCGTGACCAGCACCCTTGCGCCGTCCAGCCTGGATGCGCGCAGGGCGATCCTGCCGTTCGACGTGAATTTGATGGCATTGTTGACGAGGTTGATCATCACCTGGCGGATGCGGGTATTGTCCGCGTAGACTTCCACATCGCGGTCCGAGTCATCATCGATGAAGAGGGCTGTGTTCTTGGCGCTCGCCAGCGTGGACGTGATGTTCGTGACTTCGTCGAGAAGCTCGTGCAATTTGAACTTTTCAGGATGCAGGTTCATGCGTCCGGATTCGATCTTCGCCATGTCGAGCACGTCATTGATCAGGTGCAGAAGATGCTGTCCGTTCTTCTGGATCAGGCGCAGGTCGTTGTCCATGTATTCGGTCAGGTCGCCGTCCAAGCCTTCGAGCATGACGTCGGTGAAACCGAGGATGGAGTTGAGCGGGGTGCGCAGTTCATGCGACATGTTCGCAAGGAACGCGGACTTGAGACGGTCAAGTTCGCTCAATTGGTTGACGGTTGCAGCCTGCTCGGCAAAGAGTCGAGCGTTTTGCAGGGCTACCGCGATCTGAGATGCTAAAGTAATGAAGATATGGGCGTCATTCTTTGAGAAATAACCCAGCATGTCAGATTGCACGTCAAATACACCCAAAAGCTTATCCCCAATGATCATTGGAACTGCCATCTCTGAGCGTGTATCTGGCAATAGCTGGTTAGAAAGAAAGGAGGAATTCTTGTTTCGAGTAACATCATTTATAACAACTGACTCCCATTGTCGAGCAACTTTGGCTACGATGGAGGTAGGATGCATCAACGGAATATTCCAGCCCTCTGCCACCATTCTTCTCCCCACTTCCCCAGCTCCGGCGGTGAGGATTAGGAATTCCCCGGACGCATCTGTCAAATAGATATGAGCATGGTAAAGGCCAAATCTTTTCTTGGTAAGGTCCACCACAGATTGAAGCAAGTCATGAGGATCCAGAATAGTAGTCGTGGCAACACTCACGTCAGAAACTGTTTCGAGGTCATATGCGCGTTTCTGGTTTTGTTCCACCAAACGCAGATTCTCAATATGTCCACTCAACTGTTCTGCAACAACCCTTAAAACCTTATCAGTCTCTTCATGAAGATTCGCACCCTGGATCATTAAGATACCTATTTTGTTGTCGCCACTAACCAGGGTCTGCCTTTTATATTTCTCATATTGGACAGATTCAGACAAGGACAATGACTTAACTTCGTTTTTATTGAAAGCGTAACCAGCAGCCAATTCCCCTCGTTTTTGCAGGAACCTTTCCCAATCATCCCGGATTTGAAATTTCCATGCCTGTTTGGCCTGCAAACGAGATTCATCCATCTGTGCCAATAAATCATGCTTTTCAAGCTGTTGGCCGGCTAATTTTTCCTCTAATTCAGCAATGCGCTCCTTTAATTTCATTACCTGTTGAATACTTAAATCTGTTGGGATCGTATCTTGTTCAGGGAATATTGCATTCACATTCATCTGGATTCTTTCATTGAGACAGTTGTCAGAGTTGCGAGACTTATTCATGCGCAATTCTCCCCAATACAGGCTTTGTCAAACTCAGACTAGGCTCCGGCAATGATGACACCTTCAAAAAGACACGTGTATCCTCGGCACCCAAGGCTAGGCCAAGTTCACGAACCGCAACTTGCAAGGCATTTTCCACAGTTGTTGCTGATTGAATTTTCTGACCAATTTTCGATATGATCGCCTCGCTCTCAGCGCGCCGTTTCACATCGGCATAGGAGTGGGCATTGCGTAGCGCGAAGGCAACCTGATTGGCAATGGATAATAAGGCGTCCAAATCCTCATATCCCAGTCCATCTGTCACTTTATGTTGTACATCTAATACACCCAAAACCTGGTCGCCGATGGCGATCGGGATGGCCACCTCGGATTTTGTTTCAGAAAGTAATTCGTTGGGCAACCAATCCGGTGACCGTGATGTATCCGGCACCAGGATGGGCAGGTTGTTTTCGGCCGCGTGGCCGACCAGGCCGCGCCCTTTCGAAAGTTTGTGGCCGCGTTTTATCATCTCCGCACCTGCTTCACCGGTACCGGCGGTCAAGACCAGATTCTCACCAGTCTCATCAAACAGGTAAATCTGGGCATAATAATAGTTAAATGCGGATTGAACCTGACTCACCACTGCATTTGCCAGTTCGCGCGGATCAAGGATGGAGGTCAGGCGTCGGCTGACTTCAGCCGAGGTGAACAGAGCCTTGGTGCGCTCTGCCACGTGTTGTTCCAACTTATCTCGATTATTCTGAAGTTCGCTCAAGACGGATTCGGCCGTTTGCAATTTCCTGGTGAACTCCCTTTTGAGCAGGCGAATTGCCAAGACCGCGATCGCAGCCATGATCAGGAGATCCATCCAATAACTAATCCACCCGGTCACATTTATAAATAATGATTTGTAAAGATCGACTGGTATGGAAGCCCATCCTGAAAGAACAAAGTCTTCATTAATCGTCAAATAACCCACAAAGCCGACAGAAAATAAAGCGGCTGTCGTCAGCACATAATCTTCAAAGCAGTCGAATAGCAGGGATGCCATAACAATCGTGATCGCGTACACCAAAGCAGCTTTCCCGAGATTCCCCCATTGCAGTAAATTCAGGGTCGCTACCACGAACAAACCAGACAGGAGGAACCAAGCTTTTACCCAATATGGCGCTTTTACAAATGCCAATACCAACATCGTGGTCGCCATTATCAGGTATATTACCGTGATAGTGCCTGAGGAGTATTGCCGTGTAGTGATGGTTGCCAGGACATTCAGGATTCCAGAGATTAGCAGACCCGTTCGCAGGAAATCCCCCTTCCATTTCAAGAATTCCTTGGAAATTAAACCTGACCCAGATGAAGCCTCAGGCAGGGGAATAGTTTGTTGAGGATCATGTATTGTACGGAAAAGTGTTTTTTTCATTGTCGCTTCTTCTCATTATTCGGCTTGAGTGGATTCTTCTATTTCATAAAGCCGTAGGTTCAAGGTAAAGCAAGAACCTTTCCCGGGTTTGCTTTCCACAGCTACGTTTACACTATGCCTTTTGATGATGTCTTTTACAATTGTCAGGCCTTAGTCACTGTAGTCAGTTTCGTTTCTTTCGTATCGGCATTCCGGAACTCAAATTTCGACTGTATCCTCTATGTTCTCTAATGAAAGGATTACCATGCAATCCTTGGATGTGTTGTTGATGGCGCACCAGACGAGACAGCGTACTCCCTTCTGTTGAAATTCCCTGGCAAAATCCCAAAGCAGTTTTGCAACATCCTTTTACCCTCCCTGTAATGGTCCCAGTTTCAGGTCCATCTCCGGCTGCGGCTTATCCATGGTTTTTGATCGTTTCAATTCATCTATCGCCCGCGTAACCACCTCACAGATCCATTCGGGATGCACAGGCTTGGTGAGCACTTCCTTCACATGCAGGCGATCGGCGCTTACCCTCACCACCGCCGAGTCGTACGCCGTCAACAGGAAGGTCGCGGCAGGCGTCAGCGACGGCTGGTCGTTCAATGCCTCGATTAACTCGACCCCGTTCATTTCGGGCATCATCAGGTCGGTGATCAGGATATCCACCGGCTCCTCCTCCACACGCTGAAGCGCTTCAAGCCCGCTGGTAGCTGAAGCCACCTCCACATGTGGACCCAGACGTGAAAGGGCACGCGCCAGCATATGAGCCGTGTTGGGGTGATCGTCCACAACCAGGATTTTGAAACGGGAATCGCCTGTAGAAAGCTTTTGCCTGATTTCCATGCCACTATTTTGCAGGATTTCCCCCGATGGGACGATGGGATGGATTGGAAAAAGTTGGGAAAAGTTGGAACTCTTTGCAGAATTGTTAGCTGTACATCCCCCGTGTTGTTACCCCGTCAGCTCATTACCAGCCGGTACCCGCTCCCGCGTACATTGATCACATGGGCCGGCTTGCGGGAATCAGGCTCGATCGCCTGGCGGATGTGATGGATGTGCCACTTGGTCAATTCCTGCGCCTCGTGCGGATCCGTCTCATACCCCTGCGCCTCGACCACCAGCGTCTGATAATCCACAATATTGGGGGAATGACGCGCCAGCACCAGCAGATAATCGAAGGAGGTCGGCGGAAGTTCGACAGCGCGTCCGCCCATCGTCGCGCGGCGGGCATACAGGTCAAGGGTGAGCGCCCCGCACTGGACAAAGCGGTCATTCGACGCCGGAACCTGTCGAGGCGCTGAATCGACCTTATCCTCCCCTGCGCCTTTTTCGAGCAAATTCAACTCACTTTGCAGGGCCTCGATCTGCCGCTGGATCTCGCGTTTGCGGCGTTCCTTCTGCTTCTTCTCCAGAATGGACCGTGTGCGGTCTATCACAGCCTGCGGCTTGAGAGGCTTCATTAAATAATCGATCGCGCCGCTCCGCACCGCCTCCACCGCCGAGTTCAGGTCGGGCTGCGCCGTGAACAGTACCACCGGCAGTTCCGGGAATTTCGCGTGGATGACCTTGAGCAGTTCCAGCCCGCTCATATCGGGCATGCGGATGTCCGAATAGACCAGGTCGAAGGCATGCTCCGAGATGAGCGCCAGCCCGTCCCTGCCGTCCGCCGCAGTGGTGACCTCGTACCCGGCGCGTTGCAGGATGCGCGCCATCGTCTGGCGCAGGCTGGCTTCATCGTCAATGATCAGGATGTGACCTTCCATGGCTATTCCTGTCCTTTTCCGTCAGTTGGGAGCCAGATGCTGAAGACGGCTCCGCCTTGCGGGTCGTTTGCCGCCTCGATGCGGCCGAAGTGCTGTTCGATGATGTCGCGTGTGATGGTAAGACCTAAACCTGTGCCCGTCTGCTTGTCTGTGATGAAGGCGTCGAAGACCTTCGGCAGGATGTCCGCGGCGATGCCGGGACCGGTGTCCTGTACGGTGAGGAGAATTTCGTTCTGCTGGGGCAGGCTGAGGGTGCGGGCTGTGAGGCGTCCGCCCGGTCCCATGGCTTCGATGGCGTTGAGGAACAGGTTGAGCACCACCTGCCGCATCTGGTCAGACATCCCCGAGACGGGCGGCAGGTCGGGGTCCGGGTGGAATTCGAAGGCGATCTGTTTGTGGCGCATGTGGGTCGAGATCAGGGTGTGGACGTCTTCGATCAGGTTGTTGAGCTCGACCGGGCGGAAGTCCCTGACGCGCCCGGGGCGGTAGGCGCTCCGCAGGCGTTCGATGAGCGATGCCATGCGCTCCGCCTCGGACAGGATCACATCCAGGTCCTGTCTGCCCTCCGCGGAGAGGTGTTCCTCGTCTTTGAGCAGGAAGAGGGCGTTCTGGATGGCTTGCAGGGGGTTGTTCAGTTCGTGCGAAACGGAGGCAAGCAGGCGTCCCACCAGCGCCAGCCGCTCGCTCTGGACCAACTGCGTGCGGACGGATTGTTCCTGCTGGAGGGCGGTCTGCAAATTGGCGTAGAGGCTGGCTTTTTGCAGGGCAACCGACAACTGGTCTGCAACGGCGGACATCAACCGCAGGTCGTCCTCGGTGAGGCGGCGCGGGGGCTTGTCCTGAATATCCAGGACACCGACAACCTGCCCATCCACCTGGATGGGCACCGTGATCTCGGACTGGGTGTCGGGGAGGAGCGGGTTGCGGTAGAAGAACATGACGGCATTGACGTTGTTTGTAACGAAAGGCGTGGCGGTTTCCACCGCGTGCCCCACGACCCCCATCCCTCTGGGCAGGCGGTAATTCATCTCCAACAGGCGGGCGCCAATCTCCCCGCTGCCGCTTTTCAGCACCAGGTCGCCGCTGACGGGGTCCATGAGGAAGATCTGGGCATGCGAGTACCCGAAGTTCTGCTGGAGCAGGTTGACCACATCCTGAATGAGTTCATCGGTATCCAAAGAGGATGCCAGTCCCTGACCTGTAAGGTACAGCGCGTTGACCTCTTTCAGGCTTTTTTGGGTCGCTTCGAACAAACGGGCGTTTTCGAGGGCGATGGCAGCCTGGATGCTCAAGGCGTTCAACAAATTTTCATCGCCGCTCGAAAAGGCGTCCGGCCTGTTGCTTTGTACGCTGATCGTTCCAACGGGCTGGTCCCCGCTTTGGACAGGCGCGACCAGCAGGGAGCGGTAGGTGGGAACCGTATCCTTGATCACGAACAGGGGGCTGGCATGGATATCGCCGATGTTGATCGTCTCGCCGGTGGTCATCACATGCCCGGCAACCCCCTCATTCAGGCGCAGCTTGTACCTTTCAGGGGTTTTCCACCCCTTGTCGAACCCGGAGATCGCCCTCGGAACGAGGACATCCTGCTCCGCATCCAGCAGGTGGATGACGCCTTCCTGCGCATCTTCGATCAGGTCCAGGGCTGAATCCACGATCAGTTGCAGGACCTCGTCCGTGCCGACGCGTTCGGTCTTGCTCAGGGCACGTTCAATGTTGGCAAGCGCCTGCGCCTCCCTGAGTTTCGCCTCGATTTCGACCTGTTGTTGAATGGTGCGGAGTGCCAGCGTGATCTGATTGCCAGCCAGTTCGACGTACGTGAGCTCATCCTGCGAAAAATGACGCGGAGAATCGAAGCGCAAGGATCGCCGCGCCGAAACGATAGTCCCTCATGCCGAGCGGGATGATCAGTGCCGATCTTGTCTGGCGGGCGAGGTCCTTGAACGGCGAGGGGGTGACGATGTAAGCCGAAGCCCTGCACGTCCTCCACAATCCTGGAAGCCTCGGAGCGCAGCACTTCCGCGACCATGTCCGACTCTTCGGGGCTCAACACGACCGGGAGGAAGGTCTCCTCCAGAGACAGGGTGGTGGCAATCAGGATGGCCTGTTTCCTTGTTTCGTTCCAACGGATGAGATAAGCGTAATCGGCTACGAACATGTTCGTCAGGTGGGAAACCAGATGAAAATATCCCTCGTCCGGGCTTTTCGAGCCAACGATACTGTCGGTAGCCATCCGGGTGAGCACGATAAAGCGTTCGCGGGCATCCACCGCACTGTTGGTTAAAGGTTTCATCCGTGTTTTACTCATCGTTGCCTGCAAAAATTGTACTACCCCGGCGTCGAATTTGGGTGAGGTTGCAACGCCCCTGTCAGCCCCCTAAAATGGACGCTCAGCAGATCCTCGGCAGCATCTCCCCCGCCAGCATGTCCACGATGCGCGTGCTTCCGATGGCGGTCTTGAGCAGGACGCGTCCCTTCGGCGCTTCGGCCACCTCGCCAATGATGACCGAGCCTTCGCCGTAGCGGGTCTTTTTCATGACAACCAGAACCTTCTCGGCATCTTCACGCGGAACAATGCAGACCAGTTTTCCCTCGTTGGCAATGTACAACGGATCGAAGCCCAGCATCTCGCACGCCGCGTTGACTTCCGGATGCACTGGGATTGTCTGTTCTTGAAGAACGATCCCGACGTTCGATTGAGCGGCGATTTCATTCAGTGTCGTCGCCAAGCCGCCGCGCGTGGGGTCGCGCAACACGTGGATGCTCGGACTTGCATCCAGCATCGCTTCGATCAAATGATTGAGCGGAGCGACGTCGCTCTGGATACTGGATTGGAAACCCAACTCGCCGCGTGCGCCCAGAACCGCGATGCCATGGTCCCCGATCATGCCGGACAGAATGACTGCATCGCCCGCCCGGGCATTCACCCCGCTGACATCCACTCCCTCGCGCACCACGCCGACACCTGCTGTGGTGATATAGAGCCCGTCCGCCTTGCCGCGTTGCACCACCTTGGTGTCACCCGCCACGATCTGCACCCCCGCCTCCTCAGCCGCCGCCCGCATGGACTCGATCACGCGTTGGAGCGTGTCCATCGGCAGACCTTCTTCAAGAATGAAACCAGCCGTCAGATACAACGGCTTCGCGCCCAGCATCGCCACATCGTTGACCGTGCCGCACACCGCCAGCCTGCCAATGTCGCCGCCGGGGAAGAACAGCGGTGAAACCACATGCGCATCCGTGCTGATGGACAACCGCTGATGCGAGTCGGGCATGACCAACGCCGCGTCGTTCCCCGCGCTCAAGGCTGGATTCTGGAACGCCGGCAGGAACGCCTTCTGAATCAACTGGTGACTCATCCGCCCACCCGCGCCGTGTCCCATGACGATCTGCTCGCCGTGAGGCAGGGGAGGGGCGCACACCGCGCCTTGGATGTTTACGGTTTCGTCAGTCATATTCTGCCTTCTCGGATTCCCGAAGTTCTACTTCGGGGAATCATCATCAATCTGCAAATCATCGATCGGTTGCGAGAAAACCATTTTCCGAAAATCGGGTTCCGTATTCTCCACGAAATATCGATAACTCGAAAATGGATAATCTTCAGGATTATCCACAAGCCCATGTTTCACCGGGTTGAGAATCACATAATTCATCCGCACATAGTATGATCTTTCCGTTTGCAGGCAAGTATCCCAGTAGTTGTACCAGATCCGCCGCCTGGGGGCATTGTCCACGCGATTGACGAACTTTGCATTGATGGAATGAATTCCCTGAACCAGCATTTTCAACGAAAGTGCATTGTCAGGACTTTGTGCAATGAAGTGATAGTGATCTTTCATCACGACCCAGGCATGTAGCACCCAACCCAGAATATTGGACCGCTCAAACAGAGTTTTCAAAAAGTTGGCACGTTTTTCTTCTTTATCAAGAAACGGCTTCTTATACAGCGTGGAACCTGTGACCATGTAGATCGCATTGGACACAAACCAATGAGGCGGGTTATGTGGATAAGGTTTGTAGATGTCCATGATTTTAGTGTTTTTGAAGGATTCCAGAAGTTCTACTTCTGGAACTGTCCGCAAGTAGAACTTGCGGATTCCGGGCTCATCCTTTGTACTTGTAATACGCCGCGCACGCGCCCTCGGATGAGACCATCGTCGCGCCAAGCGGACGTTCGGGCGTGCATTCCTTCCCAAACGCGGAACAATCGTGCGGTTTCTTCAATCCCTGCAGGATCTGTCCCGCAATACACAGCGGCGACTCTTCCGCGCGGATGGCTTCCACATCGAAGCGTTTCTCAGCGTTGAACTCGTCGAACTCGGGACGCAGGCACCAGCCGCTCATGGGAATCATCCCAATGCCGCGCCACTTGCGGTCACATTCCATGAAGACCTTGTTGATGGCATCCTGCGCGGGTTTCAAGCCTTCAAAGGTCACTGCGCGCTGGTAGGCGTTGGCGACCTCCACTTTGCCCGCTTCGAGCAATTGCACGGTCTTCAAAATCCCCTGTGCGATGTCGAGCGGCTCGAAGCCGGTCACAGCCATCGGGACGTTGAACTTCTCCGCCAGCGGAGGATATTCCCAATAGCCCATCACCGCGTTGACATGACCCGCCAGCAGGAATCCCTGCACGCGGTTGAACGGCGAACTCAAAATGGCGTGGATCGCCGGCGGGACACGCACATGCGAAACCAAAATGGAAAAGTTCTTCAAACCCAGCCGCTGAGCCTGCAGAACGCTCATCACGTTCGGCGGGGCGGTGGTTTCAAAGCCGATCGCGAAGAAGACAACCTGTTTCGCGGGGTTTTGCTCCGCCAGAGTCACCGCATCGAGAGGGGAATAGACTACACGCACATCGCCACCCTGCGCCCGCACAGAGAACAGGTCACGCCCCGAGCCGGGCACGCGCAGCATGTCGCCGTAGGAGCAGAAGATCACATCCGGCTGTGATGCAATCGCCAACGCCTTGTCGATCAACTCCAGCGGCGTCACACAGACCGGACAGCCCGGTCCGTGCACCAACTCGATCTCGGACGGGAGCAGTTGGTCGATCCCGTGCCGAACGATGGCGTGCGTCTGCCCGCCGCAGATCTCCATCATCGTCCACGGACGCGTGGCAATGCGGCGGATCTCCTCGATCACACCCTTCACCAGCGCCGCATCGCGGTATTCGGTCACGTATTTCATGCCGCTGTTCCGGGTCCCAGTTCTTCCTCGATGTTCGAGATCTGCCTGAGCAGGTCGAGCGTCTCCATCGCCTCCGACTCGCTCAGAAGGCTGATCGCGAACCCCACGTGGATCACGCAATACTCCCCCACCTGCGCCTCGGGCACATAGTCGAGGCAGGCTTCGCGGAAGATGCCTCCAAAATCCACTTTTCCCATCTTCAAGCCGTTCTTTTCGTAAATCTCAACGATCTTTCCAGGTACGCCTAAACACATTTCAACCTCGCAATTCTGCTCGCAATCTGACTGCCGCGATGGCGGCTTGCCCCAGCGAAAGCCCGCCGTCGTTCGTTGGAACATCACGATGTATGTATACCTTGAAACCACCTTCCTGCAATAGTGACAAAGTTCGTCGCAATAGTGTGATATTCTGCCACACTCCGCCAGACAGGGCAACCGACTGGATACCCGTTTCGAGGCTGATTCTTTTCACTGTTTCCCGCACCCCCTCCGCCAGGCCGTTGTGGAAGCGCGCCGAAATCTTCTGGATGGGGGCTCCTGCCATTACATCCCTTACCAACGCCTCGACAGCGCCTCTCACCTCGACACGGTCCTGATTCAGCGCAAAAGCATAGGATTCCGCCTCAGCCTCCTCTGCCAGCGCCTCGAACTCGATCGCCGCCTGCCCCTCATAGTTGACCTTCTGCCGCACACCCGCCAGCGCCGCCGCCGCATCGAACAGACGTCCCATCGAGGAGGTCAGAGGCGTATTGATCTTCTTTTCCAACTGCGTCCGCAGCGTGACCAATTCCTCCGAGGAAAAATCCTTCACCGGCGCGAGGTTCTCATCCCAATCCAAACCTAAACTCCAGAGCAGAGCCAATGCCGTGCGGGCAGGTCGCTTGATCGCCGCATCCCCTCCCGGCAATGGGAAATATTCCAAATGTGCCGCACGTTGATAGGACTTGTACTCCGCGACGAGGAATTCCCCGCCCCAGATCGCGCCATCCTCGCCGTAACCTGTCCCATCGAACGAGGCGCCGATGACCGGTTCGTTCAGTCCATGCTCTGCCATGCACGCCGCGACGTGCGCGTGATGATGTTGCACGGCTACGGTTGGCAAGCCTTCCCGTTCGGCGCGTTCCAGCGCGTAACGAGTGGCAAGGTAGTTCGGGTGCATGTCATACGCGATGGCTTCGGGCTTCACGCGGAACAACCGCTCGAAATGTTCCACGCCCTGCTCGAAGGACCGAAGCGTCTCGTAGTTTTCCATGTCACCGATGTGGTGGCTGAGGAATGCATAATTCCCATTGGTGATGCAAAACGTATTCTTGAGTTCAGAACCCGCCGCGAGGAGTTGCGGCACATCGAAGGGAAGTTTTACGGGGAAAGGAGAATAGCCGCGCGAACGACGGAGGGGGAAAATCGTTTTCTGATGGTCGAGTAGGCGGTGATTTTCCGCCGTATCGAGACCGCTTTGTGATGTGCTTGGTAATTGGTAATTGGTAAATACTCTCACCACCGAATCATCACAGCGGACGTGAATGTCACGGTCGTGCATGAGGAAGGCGTCGGCGAGTTGGGAGAGGCGCTGGCGGGCTTCGTCGTTGTCCGTGGCGATGGGTTCCTCGGAGAGATTGCCGCTGGTCATGACCAGGACGGCGGACGGTGGACGGTGGACGGTTTCTTCACGGTCTACGGCCAACGGTTCACGGTCCAATAAAAGATAGTGAAGCGGCGTATAGGGGAGCATGACGCCCAGCCAGTCCTGTTTGGGTGCAACTTCCCTGGCAATATCCGATTCGGGTTTCCGCCTGAGCAAAACGATGGGGCGGGCGGTGGAGGTCAGCAGTTGACGCTCCTCGTCGCTGACAAAGCAATGATTCTCGATGGTCTCAAGGTCAGGCATCATCAACGCGAACGGTTTGTCCACGCGTAGTTTGCGATTACGGAGTTCGATCACAGATTGAGCATTCGTCGCGTCACACGCGAGGTGGAATCCACCCAGGCCTTTGACCGCGACGATGTTCCCTGCGGCAAGCAGGCGGCGGGTTTCCTGTATCGCATCATCGTTTTGGAATGAAGGAGTTTGCTCCTGTGACGCCGACAGCAAGCTGTCGGACTCCAAAGTCAGCCACACCCTCGGCCCGCACACGGGACACGCCACCGGCTGGGCATGGAATCTGCGATTTGTCGGGTCTTTGTATTCCTTCTCGCAGTCGGGACATAACTTAAAGCCCGCCATGGTCGTTTTGGGGCGGTCGTAGGGAATGTCTTTGATGATGGTGAAGCGCGGTCCGCAATTGGTGCAGTTGATGAAGGGATAGCGGTAACGCCTGTCATTGGGGTCAAAAAGTTCGCGCAGGCAGTCGTCGCAGACGGCAACGTCGGGCGAGATGGGCTGGAAGGCGGAGGGAATGGATTCAGAGTGGAGGATATCGAAGGTGGTGAATCCGTTTGCAGGGCGGAAGGAAGCGGTCAGTTCGTCGATGCGGGAGAGAGACGGGGCTTCGTCACGCAGGGCTTTGATGAAGGCGTCCAGCACATCCTGGTCGCCATCCACTTCGATGTTCACACCCGCGGAGGTGTTGCGCACCCAGCCGTTGAGTTTGAGGCGAGTGGCAAGGTTGTACACGAACGGACGGAAACCAACCCCCTGAACGAATGCCGGTGATGTGAACTCTGCAATCCTTGCATCAGCGTTTTGCGTTTTCGATGAGCCAGTGGATCCAGGCGTCGAGACCTTCGCCCGTGGTGCAGGAGATCGGGAAGGTGGTGACGCCGGGGTTGAGCACCTGCACGCCGCGTTCGGAAATAGTCCATTTGGAAGGGAACGTAGGGCAGGAGGTCGATCTTGTTGATGACGAGCGCATCCACGCCGCGATAGGTGCCCGGATATTTGTAGGGTTTGTCGTCGCCTTCGGGGATGGATGCGACGAGGACGGTCTTGTGCGTGCCAAGTTTGAAGTTGGCGGGACAGACGAGGTTGCCGACGTTTTCGACGATGAGCAAATCGAATTGCGCCAGGTCGAGTTGTTCGAGCGCACCGCGCAGCATGACCGCGTCGAGGTGACAGTCACCGCCAGTGTTGATCTGGATGGCGGCTCCGGCGCCCGCCGCGGCGGCACGATCCGAGTCGATGGATGTGGCGATATCGCCGTCCACAGCCGCGACGCGGAGCCTGCCTTTGAGGCGGGGCAGGGTCTGTTCGATGAGGGAGGTCTTGCCCGCACCGGGCGAGGCGATGATGTTGATGGAGAAGACCCCTGCCGCATCGATGCGGGCGCGGTTCTCCTCCGCCAGACGGTCATTGGCATTGAGAATATTTTCGACTACGGGGATGTTTTGGGGCATGGGTATTCCTGTCGTTTACCATTGGTACGCAATTACTCATTACCAAGCGGTAGAGTGGTTCGTGGTGATTGGTAATTATTCCACATCGATCGATTCCAGTAAAAATTCCTCGCCGGCGATGATCTTGGCACCGATGTTACCGCATTTCGGGCAGATCAGTTCGCCGTCCACGGGGTGATATTTTTCGGCGCAGGACAGGCATTGCAGTTCGGCGGGCACGCGGCGGAAGTGCAGGACGGCGCTCTCGGCGATGGTGTCCTTTGCAATGATCTCCCAGTAGAACTGGATCGAGTCATCCACCATCGTTGCGAGTTCGCCCATGACGATGTTCAACCCAAGGACCTTTTTTGCGTTCGCCTTTTCGGCATGGTCGAGGGCGATCTTCAAAATGGATTGTGTGACGGGCAGTTCGTGCATGGGTTTCTGGATTAATTGTAGTCATCTTGTCCAATTTGACGCATGATGAACATCACCAATTGACGGGGAGTAAAGGCACAGCCCGAAAAATCCGGTCATTTCCTGTAAACTGGTAAAATCCCCACACAAGGAATCATCCTCACATGCCCAAAAAGAAGGTCCTTTTCTATCAAAAGGACAACCTCAGGATCCTGAACGACGATATTTTGACGACGGCCGCTGTCGAATCAGGCTCCGTGGACCTGGTCGTCACCTCCCCACCCTATAACGTGGACATCCAGTACGACTCCCACAAGGACGACACTTCCTACGCCGATTACCTGGAATTCTCGGAAAAATGGCTGGCGCAATGCTTCAACTTCCTGCGCGACGATGGGCGCTTGTGCCTGAACGTCCCGCTTGATAAGAACAAGGGCGGTCAGCAAAGCGTGGGGGCGGACTTCACGACGATCGCCAAGAAGACCGGCTACAAATACCACTCGACCATCATTTGGAACGAAGGCAACATCTCACGCCGCACCGCCTGGGGCTCGTGGATGAGCGCCTCGGCACCGTTCGTCATCGCACCGGTCGAGTTGATCATCATTCTCTACAAAAACACCTGGAAGAAGACCAGCGGGAGCAAAAAATCTGACGTCACCCGCGACGAATTCATGAACTGGACCAACGGCTTGTGGACGTTCAACGGCGAGAGCAAGAAGAAGATCGGTCACCCGGCGCCGTTCCCGCTGGAACTGCCCAGGCGTTGCATCAAGATGTTCAGTTACGTCGGCGACACAGTGCTCGATCCGTTCATGGGGAGCGGGACAACGCTCATCGCGGCGGGGATGCTTGGTCGCAGGGGAATTGGCGTGGATGTGGACAAAGGCTATTGCAAGCTGGCGCAGAAACGGATCGAGAACGCGCCGGAACTCCTCCAGCAGTCACTACCCATGTAAAGATGTTCACGCGAAACAAACGCAACCAATACGATAAGAAAGATTTGCTCGAGTTGGGGCAACATGCGGAGAGTCGCTTTGCGTCCATCGCGCAGAAAAAAGGATGGGCGGTCGCTGAAGCGTCAAAGACGGGGAACATCGAAGACCACTACGATTTTCGATATCTCAAAGGACAGCCGTCAGTTCCGCGTGGATGTCAAGAGCAAGAAGCGCGTCGCGAGGAAAGCGGGAGGTGTGCAGGAAGACCTGGTCTGGATCGAGTTCCGAACGGTACGCGACACCAAAGGCTGGCTGTTCGGGAGCGCCGACCTGATCGCTTTCGAAACCAAAAACGGATTCAAGATCGTCGAGCGCAAGGCTCTGGTGCACGTCATCAACAAACTCGTCAAGATCCACGTCAAAGTGGACAAGCCCGAGGACGCGCTGTACAAGGTTTACACCCGCAAGGGACGCCCCGACGAGATCACGCTGATCAAAACCAGCGACCTGGATTCGATCTTGTGGGATGAGTGGAAAATCCCTTCGGTATAATAGCAGCTTGGGAATTTTGAAACAATCTTCCGAAAGAAAACTCCTGCTTATGTCTCCACACTGGAATTCCACAACCAAATACACCGTCCTGGCGCTGATCCTCGTATCGTTGGTCGCAGCGCTCTACTTTATCCGCCCCCTGATCGGACCGCTCGTCATCTCCGCCCTGCTGGCGTTCGTCCTCACCCCGCTGGTGGACAGGCTCGCCTCCCGCGCAAAAATGAAGCGCGACATTGCCGTGCTGGTCGTGTACCTGCTGTTCCTCGTGCCGCTGATCGCCATCCCCTCGGTCATTGCCCCCATTGCCATCAGGCAGGTCATGAACCTGTCCTTCGACCTGATCGAGATCGAAAAACAGGTCGAGGAATTCCTCAGCCAGACGGTCTCCATCGGCGGCATGACCTTTTCCATGCCCGCCATCATTCCGCAGGATTTCAACCAGTTCCTGCAGGATTTCGTCCTCCAGGCGTCCACCGGCGCGTTCGACCGCCTCGGCGAACTGACCTCCAACCTGGCCTGGCTTCTCGTCATCCTGGTCGCCACCTTCTACTTCCTCAAGGACAGCGCCCGCCTCCTGGACTGGCTGGTCGGGCTCGTGCCTCAGGCATACCAGGACGACGCGCGCAAATACCTCTCGGAACTGAACAAAATCTGGGGCGCCTTCCTGCGCGGACAGTTGATCCTCGTCCTGCTCATCACCGTTTCCACGGCCATCACCATGTCGGCCGTGGGATTGCGCGGCGCGATCGGCGTGGGCATCCTGGCAGGCATCCTCGACATCATCCCCTCGCTCGGGCCGATGGTGGCCGGCATCATCGCCGGGCTGGTGGCGCTGATCTTCGGCTCCTCCTTCCTAAACATTTCCAATGCCCTTTTCGCCGTCATCGTGGTCGCCATCTTTCTCGTCATCCAGCAGGTCGAGAACATCTGGTGGCGTCCCCAGATCATGGGACAGACCCTGCGCATCCATCCCGGGCTGGTCTTCGTCGGCGTCATCGGCGCGCTGGCGCTCTCGGGCATCGTCGGCGCGCTCGTCATCATCCCGCTCATGGCAAGCATCGGCGTCCTGGGGCGTTACATCCAGGCAAAACTGCGCGACGAACCGCCCTGGCAGGATGACATCATCCAGCCGATGGAAAAACCGGCGACGCCGAAACGCATCATCCGCAAAAAGAAGACATCCCCGCCAAAATGACGGGGATGTTCGCTTCTACACGCCTCTTTCCTGGACCTTGAACCTGCCCGCCCAAACCCGAACCTGATCCACGCTGACGAGGACTCCCGCGCCGAGCAGCAGCAACCCGATCCCCGCAATCGTCATCCCCGCGTTGAACGCATCCGCATAATTGACCCCGCCCCATGTGTGCGTGGACGCCATCGTATGCTGGATGGTCAGCGTCAACGCGCCGAGGATAATTGCCGCCGCGCCGCCTGCTGTGCGGTTGCTCCCGCCTTTGTCAAAATTCACAGCCTGCCAGATACCAGGGATGCGGAAGAGCAGGAAGACGATCAGGGTGAGCACGGTCGTGTACACCACCGCGTCCACCGGCATGGACTTGCCGCGCAGCATACGCGACATGTATATGTGAATGAAGCCGATCACCACACCGGCAACCAGCGCCTGAAGGCTCATCTTGTAGGAATCAGGCGCGCCTTTCACAAGTTTGACCGTCGCCCGGATGCCCCAGACGCCGATGGCAATGCCTGTCAGCACGAACAGGATGTACAGCCACTGGAACGGAGCCAGCGCCACCATGCTTCCAAACCTTGTCGGGAAGAGCGCGGCACAGGAGGTGCCGATGCCGCCCAGCAGGGTAAATCCCCCGGTCAATGCCATCAGCACGATGCCGATGAAGCGCAGGACCTTTGCGAAGAAACTGTTTTGAGACATTGTGTGCTCCTAATTCAAAAATCAGACCCTAAAAGTTCATGAGCCTTTAGGGTCTGTATATTTATGGTTGTTTTTTGACAAATCCATGTTGCGTCTTTAGTTGTCTTACCCGCAGGCCAATGCCTCCCAGCCGTCCGAACATGATGCCGAGAATGGCGCACATGATCACATCCGAGATGGTTACCAACCAGGGTACGCGGCTGGCAATCAGTTTTGCAATGACCAATACCCAGATTAGCACAAGGTAGAACTTATCGAGCGAGAGGGTCACGGCTCGGGCTTCCAGGTCCGCTTGCATGGGAACGATGCGGCTGAGCAGAAAGCCGACAGGGATGAACAGAACGAACAACAGCGCCGCCCAGCCCCACGTGAAATACCCGTCACCGATGTCGCGGAAAAAGTAGAAGGTGAACAGGGAGCCGAAGATGACGAATAGACCGGCTCTAAGCCAGATCTTGAAGCGGCTTTTCTTCATCTCGCCGCGGAAGGATTGGATCAATTCTTTCATGCCGGTTTATCCGAACTTGAAACCCGCCACAAAACAGGCGGTCATGAGCATGAGCAGCCCGGGCAATATCTTCAGGATGGTTTGCCTTGGGACGATGGGTTTGCCCGCTTTCAGGAACGAGAGCAGGAAGCCGCCCAGGCCGATCATCGCGCCGCCCAAACCGACCAGCGCGAAGGCGGGATGTTTTGTCCCGTCTGCGGCGAGGATGCTCGGCAGGAGGAAGATGGTCATGCCCGCAATGCCGTGGACGACGGCGATGATGATCGTGGGCACCTTGTTCTTAATGGGGATTAAGCGGGTCAAGATGACAGCCAGGAATCCAATGATGGTGAAGAGCAGATATGGGGTGCGGTAGGAGGCGAGGTGCTCCCAGGCCAGTCCCAGCGCGATGCTGAGCGGGATGACCGTCGAGACGATGACCACGATGGGCGAATCCAGCACTTCGAAGCCGAGGATGATGAGGAGCAGTCCCGCCACGAGCAGGACACCGAAGCCGATGGTGTAGGCGGTGATGGGAACCGTTCCCAGCCCGTTGATGCCGACTGCGACCTGATAGCCAGCCAGCAGGCCCATGAGGAGCAGTAGCAGGCGGTCGATGGAGGTCATTTTCATGGGAGATTCCTCCCTCGCCCCCGTCCCCTCTCCTGGGGAAGAGGGGTGCAGGGGTGAGGGCTATATCGAAAGCAGGATCATCGAGATGAGCATGTAGAGCGAGGCGTACTTGAACAGGCTGAAATTGACGCGCTCGGAGGGGCGGAAGACTGTGGCGAACGAAAGCAGGAGCAGGCCCGAGGAGAGCACCACCAGCAAGCGCAGGATGCCCGCCTGCACACCGATCATCACGCCCGCCACGCCGATGCTGGCCGCGGCGATGATGGACGACAACGCAATGACCGCGCGCGTGGTGTCAAGCCCGTAGGTGGAGGGGAAGGTGGGGACGCCCGCCGCGCGGTAATCGTCCGCGAATTTGATGGAGAAGGTGAGGGTGTGGGTGGGTATCCAGAACAGGACCGCCCCGGCGAGCAGCAGGCCGATGATCTCGATCCCGCCCACGGCGAGGACGCGTCCCGCCAGGATGGGCATCGCGCCGGAGATGCCGCCCCACAGGATGCTCCAGCAGGTGCGGCGTTTGAGCCAGAGGGTGTACACAACCACGTCGAAGAACCAGCCCGCGAACACGACTAATCCGTACAGCGGATCGATCTCCACCGCCCAGCTCACGCCCAGAATGGTGACTGCCATGCCCACGCGGAAAACTTCGGTGCGCGTCAGTTCGCCCGAGGCGGCGGGACGTTTCTGCGTGCGCTTCATTTTCGCGTCGATGTCGTGGTCGTGCCACATGTTCATGATGGTCGAGCCGCTGATCGAGAGGAACAGGCTGGCAGACATGACCAGCAGGAGCGGGATGTCCACCGTCCCATGCGCGCTCATGTAGCCCGCCACGCCGGTGGCAAGGAGCAGTCCCGTTTGAAGCGGTTTGATGAGCGTCCAGAACTGCGAGATTTTTCCCCTGCGGGGACTTCGCAATTTACGATTTACGAGTGACGATTGGGCGGTGGTCATGGTTCTCCAGAGTTGGATACAAGTAAAGAAATGTAGACGGGTAGTATACCTGTCTATCTATTTACCTGTCCATTTCCTTACTTGTCTCTCACGCACCTGAATCCCACGCCAGGACTGTAATAGGTTGGCGGGGCGGAGTTACGGACCCAGGCGCGCAGGTCCATGTCGTAGGTGTCCTTCGAGCCGCCGCGCATGAAGCGGTCGCTGAAGCCCGTCTGCGGCTGGATGTCGCCGATCCACTGCCAGACGTTGCCCGCCATGTCGTACAGCCCGTAGGGCGAGGCGGAGTCAAGCGTGGCGTAGCCGTTGTAGGTCTGCCCATTGTAGAAGCCGACGGGACTCGTCCGCGAACCGAACGAACGCATGTCCTCGAACGGGTCGCGGCTGGCGTAGAAGTTGGCGCTGTTCTTTGCGATCTCCCAGCCCCACGGGAAGGGACGCGCGTCCGTACCGCGGGCGGCTTTCTCCCACTCCAGTTCGGACGGGAGACGCCAGCCGTAATACTGACAATAACCGAGCGCGCCGAACCAGGTAACCATCGTCATGGGGTGATTCTCGTATCCGGGCTGGACCGTGAAGCGGGTCCCATCGAATTTGATTCTCTGCGACGGGTCAGCAAGGGGGATGTACTCCCAATCTCCGGCTTTGATCTCGATCTCGTGATTCACGCCGTTGAAGGGATCGCCGGGGTAGTAGCTGAGGACTTTCTCATCCACGATCTTGATGAATCCATCCGCCCATGCGGCAGTCAGAAAATCTCCATACTGACTTACAGTCACGTTCGTGATCATGATCTCGTAGGCACTGGTCGTTTCGACATCTTCGTGCTGACCGAAGTAAAATTCGCCCGCAGGAACTTGTGCCCAGGCGTTCGGGTCGATGCCGGTGTCGAAGGCGGGGATCGGAACGTTGAGGTCAACGGGGGCGCACGAGGCCAGGATAACCAATGTCGTTGCGAGGGCGATAGCCCGAAGCAATCTCCCGTTAATCAGGGGATTGCTTCGTCGCCGCTGTGCGGCTCCTCGCAACGACATGATACTGGAGATGTTTCTCATTTCATCACCTCCTCCGCGAGTTCGTGAGTCACTTCCTCCGTCCAGCGTCCCTTGTTCTTGAACAGGTCGATCAAGCGCCAGACCATCACGACCGCAAGCAAAACCAACAGCATGCCGAGACCGAAGTCAATCGCGTACATCAGCCCGTTGACCAGCGGCTGCTGCTCCGCTTCGCTGATGAAGAGACGCTTCATCTCGAAGACCGTGACCGAGGCGAAGGCGATGTCCGAAAGGACGATGATGAGCCAGCCATACCACTGGCGGACCTTGCCCTTCAGCCCGATCATGTCGCCATAGTACATGAGGATGATGGTGGCGACGATGGCTGAGAGCACGTGCCAGTGACCGGTCAGTTCGATGCGTTCCTCGCGGGCGGGCCACATGCGGAAGATCTCGTCGAGGCGGATCGCCATGAAGATGCCGATGCCGCTGGTGGTGAAGTTCATGAAGAGCATCTGCCAGGTCGGTCCGAAGCGGAGCGGGTCGCGCAGGAGCGCGCGCAGTTTCTGGGCAAAGGTCGGTTTGGCGATGCCGGCCGTCCCTTCGCGGATGAGTTTGCCCCAGCTCCAGATCAGCAGGAAGAGCGCCGCCAGCATGGACGGCGTCGCGCCGACGTAGATGATCATGTGCGCGATGGGCTCCAGCGGCGTGACCACGCCCCACACGCCCAGGTTGAGCACGATGGTGCCGAGGATCATCAGCGGCATGGCAACCTTGTGCCATCCGCCCTTGAAGTTCAGCCAGCGCCCGATGATGAGCGTGATCATGATGCAGATCAGCGCCAGCATGATGTGCAGGTGACCGATGACCGAGTATTCCATCGTGGTCTTTTCGGGCAGGCGGATGATGTTCTCAGCGAGGAAGACCTCGAAACCGTTGCCGAAAAAGGAGCCAGGCACCGCGCCGAACAACGCCGAGATGACCGTGGTCACGGCGGTGGCGAAGAAGGCGGTGCGTTCGAGGTCCAGTCCGCTTTTGGTGTGGGCATACTCCTTGTCGGTGACGTAATACTCAGGGTTCCAGGGCCAGAGCGCGATGCACAACAACACGCCTGCGAGGAACATCAGCGACAAACCGAAGATGTACAGTCCGTGGAACGCCCAGTTGTGACCGAAATAGGCAAATCCCATGCCGAAGATCATGGTCACGAGGTAACCAACCGTGATGATGGCATTGACCGCGGTCTTGAAGAACGGCTTCATCTTGAGTAATCCCGTGATCATGTACGTCTCGATGGCGACGATCGCCATGGCGATGGAGTGATACAGGATGATGATGCGTCCTTCGCGTTCGGATTGGACGATATCCATGCCGAGCGGCTTTGACCACCACCTCGCGCACGCCCATTTCCGCCATGGGACCGGACAACATGCCCCACACAGCAGTGACAACCGCGACCATCGCAATCGCCACGAGAATCAGTCCCTTGGTGGAATTGAAGAGGTAATTGAAACGGGTTTTTATAAATTGCATCCAGGTGCCTCCTTTTATGATTTCCGGTGAGGGGCACAGCGAGACACAACGCACATCCTGGTGGGCTAATGTCTCGCTGTGCCCCTACGATATAGATCATCCCTTCCTCGAAAATCCCAATGCGAACGCGCCAGCCATCAGGAAGAGCAGGGGAGTGAGGATCGCCATTACAAATGCAGGGCTGAAGAACAGGAGTTGTGAACCCATCGTAATGAACGCCAGTGCGATGCCGCCCAGCCCGATCAACGCGCCGCCGATGCCGACCCACCAAAATCCCTTCGGCGCACCTTTCGCAACGAACGGACCAATGAAGATGACCAGCCCCGCCACGCCGTGGAAGAGCGGCACCGCGATCTTGCGGAGCGAATCCATGCCGCCGATGCTGGTGACGGCAATCGCCAGGAATCCGACCGTCGCAAACCATTTGAAGGCCTTCTTCCAGGAGGGGAAATACTCCTCAGCGAGACCCATGGAAATTCCCAGCGGGATCAGGCTTGAGACAGTCAGAACGTAGGGTGATTTCAAAATCCCCAAGCCGAGGAAGATCAGCAGGAGTCCCGAAACCAAAAGCACCGCAAAACCCATCAAATAATAGACGTTATGCAGTGCTTTATGCAGGTTATACCGCTGCCAGAAATACCAGCACAGGTACGCGGCGATCAGGCCGGTAAGCAGAAGGAACAGATTGTCAAGCGTGAACATGGCATTCTCCTTTGAGTAGGCGACAACTCCACGCGGTTGCCTTTTGTGAAGTATCACACAAAGGGTGGTAAATTTCAGTGACATAAATCACACAAACCGCCTCACACCCGACTTTCAGCCTGCCACCCCCTCCCAGGCATTTTCTACGCCCTGGCATTCCACGCTTCGAGCATCCGTCGCGTGGACGGAAGCAACAGGTAAACGACCAGCCCGGTGCTCATCAACGGCGCCGGCAGGAACATCGAGAAGCGGTGCACCTCGAACAGCGCGTTATACAGTCCCAGCGGATACCCTGCCAGCATGGACATCACTCCTGCGAAGATACCGACCGGGATCGCCCAGGATTTCTTCCTCAACACCGCGAAGATGAAGATCGCCCAGGCCGCCGCCCCCCACCAACTGACCTGCTGGGTCATCACGTACATCCCGTTCCAGAACGGATCGTCCCCCGAGGTGGTGTACTTGGCAATGGGCGCCACGCCGTCGATGAAGGTCAGCACGTAGGCAAGACCAGCAACAAACGTTAGTGTGATGATCTTCCTGTCCACGCCGCCGATGAAGAGCATCCCAAACCACAGGATGCCTCCCAGCGCAAAGACCGAGAGCGTGGGCGTCGGCAGGTGGCTGTCCATGGCGGGGATGGCAGGGAAGAAACCGGCCAGCAGTTGGATCGTCGCCGCGACCGCGCCCCAGAACCATGCCCACTTCTCCTTGTTGAGGAATCCGTAAAAGACCGCAGCCCAGATCGCGGCGGAGGCGGTCCCGATCCAGCCAAGGACGGCGTACGTGATGCGCACGGAGGTCGCCTCATCGATCCGTCCATCCAGGGTTTTGGCGTCGATCAGCAGGTTGTATTGGCTGGCGATCAGGTAGAACGCCAGGATGCCGGTCAGGATACCCAGAACGGCAAGGATAAGCCCGAGTTTGTGATTGTTTTTCATTATTATTCTCCTTTTTTCATCAGACACAATCTGCCCGCAGATATGACTGCGCAGTTCCTATTTGTTGAGGGTCACGGCATCAGCCCTGACGCACCCAAACGATCATGAATGTCTTTGAACAAATCCGCCTGCTCCTGCGTGATGACCTGCGCCTCCACCAACGCCGCCAGGATCGCGGCTTCGCGTTCGGTGGCATTCCCTGCGCTGTTGACCACCTCGGGATGTTCGGCACGATATCCTTCAACGGCATCGTGAACGGTTTGGAATACATCCGCCTCTGCCTGGGTGATGACGCCCTGCTCCACAGCCTGCGCCAGCATTTCGGCCTGTTGCACGGCTTGAACAGCAGGATCGAATGGCGCACCGCCCATGCCGCTGGCAGGTTTCACCGTCCCGGCACCGAGCGCACGCATGTAATTGACCAGGTCCCAGCGCGCCTGTTCGTCCAGCACCTTCCAGGGAGGCATGGATGTGTTGAACGGTGTTCCGCCCTCGCTGACACGCCAGAACAGGTAATCATCCGCCATCATCTGGCTGGTATGCGCCACAGGCGCAGGCGCGGGATCGAGCGCGGCTCCCGCGGGACCGTCGCCCATGCCGCCGTCACCGTGACAACTCGCGCAGTTTACGGCATAGAGTTCCGCACCGCGCGCCAGTGACTCTTCATCAGGCGGGATGGGATTGGTCAACCCGGCATATTCGGCTGGGATTTCAGCGTGATGACGGTTCATCATCCCGTTATTGCCCATGCCCGGAGGAGTTTCGTTCCCCGGCGCGCTGCAGGCGGTTAGAAGCATAATCAGCAGAACGATCAATGTAGTCTTTTTCATATTTCCTATTTTTTGTATTACATGCGTACCAGATGTTATCCTTGCCGGCAGGCGTGTTTTTGAAATGGGTTTTGGTTGTGTGATCTATGCAGTGACCATTCCGGTCCTGCGCGTTTGGGCATACATCAACGCGAGGATGATGATCCAGACGGTCATTCGGATCGTCATCGCCACCACACTGTCAATTGCCACCACATCGCGGTAGGCAGCTTGCAGAACGAGCATGACCAATGTGTGGACGCCAAACGTGGCCGCCGCAATGGGTAGGGCAAGCCTGTGCCTGCCCCAGATGAGGGCGGCAGTGACAAAAACGGTCAGGATGCCGACGGTATAGTTGTAGACGGGGAGCCAGTTGATCACGTAGTAACCGGGGTCGTTGCCCAACAGGACTTTTCCGCCTGCAAAGACCGCCATCGCGCCGATGACGAAAGCGAGGATTGCTGCGATTTTGTTCAGGGTCGTATTCATGTTTCTTCCTTTTTCTAACGTCGGAACCACAATAGCGCAAGGATTACGATCCAGGCAGCCAGGCGGAATGCCATGGCGCCGATGCTTTGATTTGCGACCTGCCCGCGAAAAAAGGTCAACAGGAGCAAAAGGACAACCGCATGGATACCGAAGGTCACAATGGACGCGGTCAGCGCATAGCGGTTGTCCACCCAGAGCAGGACGGCGGGGATGAGAGCCAGGAATCCCATCACGAAGTTGTAGACGGGGAGCCATGACAGAACAGAGTAGCCGGGTCTCCAGCCGCGCATGACCATTCCGCCTGCGACGATGGACATTGCACCGACGAGGAAGGCAAGGATGGAGGGGAGTTTATTCAGGATCGCGCTCACGGCTTGCTCCTCTTCGCGACAGCCTGCTCGAGAATTTGCAGGAATTCATCCAATGGCACGCGATGGATGCGCGCCGCCCATTCGACCGTCAGCGCTTTTGCCGCCAGCATGCGCAGGGAGTAACGTCCCACGCGCTTGACGCCGAAGACTTCCATCACGTCGGCGATGTCGCCGTATTCTTCCAGGATCGCGGAAACGCGCGTATCTTTGGTGATTTCCATTTCAGGAATATTCCTGCAGCATGGCTTGTGTCATGCCGGTTCGTATTTCTTCAGCCCATCCCGCGCGATCTCGAACAGTTCCCTGACGGGATGGATCAACGCCAGCGCATAGAGCGCAAAGCCGATTCCGTACAGCACGCCTCTGACCGGGACCAGGAAGATGCTCACCCACACGAACAGACTTCCTGCTGTGACCGCCGCAATGCTCATCCACGATCCGCCCAGTTGCGGATTCTCCTCCTTGAGGAAGAATCGCCGCGCAATGTATGGGACGAGGGCAATGCTGAATTGCAGCACCCAGCCATAGATCAAGGCTTGAGGCGCTGTCGCTTCGACGGGTCCGCCTTCGATGAAGTGGAGCAGGATCAACGGCGCGATCAGCACCGGGAGCAAAATCCACGAATACGACGCAAGCAAGTGCCAGCCGCCCGCGCTGTCCAGTCGTCCGCTTGATTTGAGGGCGCGTCCCATCAGGATCACCAGCCAGACCGTGGATGCAATATGCAGGACCAGGCCTGCGACGGTCGGAGGCAGACTGCCGCCCAGCCACGGTCCGAGGACAAGACCGAATGCGCCGAGGGTCATGCCCCAGTAGATCAGCGAGACATCCTTTGCGCTTCCGAGCGGACGCCCCGTGACCATCGGGATGAAGTCCACGAGCAGACCCGCAAAGACGAGCGACATGAAACCCCACGAATTGGCGTGGATGTGCGCTTCGAGCGGGACTTTGATGTAGAGCGCCTCGCTCCAGTTGAGCCACAAGCCCGTACCGATGATGATACCGACCAGTAGATAGAAAATGCCCGTGATGTAAAACTTGAGGCTGGCGGGTGCGTCGCCGCCGCGCACGTTCCATAATTGGAGCAGCA
This sequence comes from uncultured Chloroflexia bacterium, assembly GCA_963718215.1. Lineage (GTDB taxonomy): Bacteria > Chloroflexota > Anaerolineae > Anaerolineales > Villigracilaceae > Defluviilinea. The sequence goes on along the minus strand of CAVQYK010000018.1, from coordinate 279,793 downwards.
GAAGCGTTGCGGCGATGAAGATGAGCGTGCCGCCTGCAAAGATCATCGGCTGGTTGACGCCGGCAAATCCCGCCACGAGCGCAACAAAGCCGACATTGAGGGTCAGCCAGATGTCCCAGCGCATGGCGGGACGCGGCTTTTTGGAGAGTGAAGCGATCAGGAGAGGGAGCAAGCCAAAGATCACCTGCGAAACGATCCCCAGCGTGATGAAGTGTACGCGCACCCAGCGCAGGGCGGGGAAGGCGCCGATCAGGTTCACGCTGACAAGCGACGCGTCCGCCGCGATGAACAGGGCGACGAAGGTGTAAAGCAGGGTGGTGAGCAAATATGGAATGGGCATTATTGTTCTGCCTTTGAGCCGAGAAAAACAACGCGCGTTTTCGCGTTCATGCCGCGCTTTGCCCCGCTGGGCGCAATGACCGTCACGCCAGGTTTGACGGCGAAGGTCTCCTCATCAACGGTCATCAGTCCCTCGCCTTCGAGAAAATGATACATTGCCGCCTCGCCAGGGTGGACGGGGATTTGCCCGCCTGCCTCCAGACCGACGACCAGCACCTTGAACTGCGGCGTGTCGGTCAGGAACTGCGGCTTGGGACCATCGGCGCAAAGACGGCTTTTGATTTTGTCTCTGGAAAATAGATGTCAGGCATATTATCTCCTTTGGGATATGCTCTGACTGTACCCCTCTCCCCCGTTTCACACCCCGACTTTTGTCGGGTTTTTGCCCCCAGTCCTTATTTGTCCTGCGTCATCCCCCGCTCTGCCAGACCTGCACGATCCAGGATGCGGATGTGATGTTTAGTCCATCTCGATCAACCCCGCCTTCGTCAACTCGCGGATGACGCGGCTCAACACGTCCGGGACAGTCCCCAGGCGTGACGCAAGCTCGGTCTGGTTCGTCCAGCGGCGGCGCTCGATCACATCCCCCTCGGCTTGCTCCAGCAAAAGTTGGGCGAACCGCGCTTCGACGGTCTTCAGTGACAGGTCCGCGGCAAGTGTGACCAGGCTGATAATCTTGTCCGCCATGTTTTCTATGATCTGCATGGCTGCTTGAGGATGCGCCAGCACAATTTCCTCCAAAGCGTAACGAGGAAGCAGCCAGATCCCCGACTCTTCCAATGCCATCGCCGTGGCAGGGCTGGGCTTTTTCGCCAGTATGCCGATCTCATTGAAGATCTCACCCGCGTCGATGAAGCGCAGCACCTGCTCGCGCCCATCGGGTGAAACCTTCAGCACTTTCAATGAACCGTACTGCAGATAAAACAAATTCGGTTCCACGTCCCCCTCCCAGAACACCACCGCGTTGGGCGCGAACACCTTCCATGTCGCGCTGTGTGCCAGCCGCGCAAGGGACGCGTCGTCCAGTCCGTGCAGGAAGTCGAAGGATTGCAGGCGTTTGAGCAGGATCTTTACTTGAGCAGGGTCATTCATCGCGGCGCAACAAATCCTCGATCGTCTCGCGGCGCTGGATCAACTCCGCCTTCCCCTCTTCGAGCATCAAAACCGCAGGTCGCCGCGCGCCGTTGTAATTGGACGACATGCTCAAATGATACGCGCCCGCCACCGGGATGGCGATCAACTCCCCCTCCTCGACCTTCGGCATGGGCAGGTCTTCGATGACGACATCCCCCGACTCGCAATACGGACCCGCAACCGACACGCGCTCGCTTCTTTCCACGCCTGGACGCCTGATACCGGCAAACAGGAATATCTCGCCCCGTACAGCGCAAAGCGTGGATTGTCCGCCATGCCGCCGTCGGTGAGCAGCCAGGTCCTGTCGCCGCGCCGTTTGACCGCGCCCACACGATAGACCGCCACTCCCGCCTGCGCCACGAGACTCCGCCCGGGCTCGAGATGCAGATGCGGGAGGTCGAGTCCGCGCGCCTGACAGCCTTCCACCACCGATTCAGCGATCCCCCGCACGTAACTCTCAATGGACGGGTTCGGCAATTCATCCTCGTGATACGCCACGCCCCATCCGCCGCCGGGACAGAAATGCCACTCGCCCGTGAAACCGATCTCTTTGGCGAGGTCGAGCGCCATGTCAATGGCGGGGATCAACGGTTCCGGGTCGCGGAAATTGGAACCCTGGTGGAAGTGAATCCCTGCGAGTGGAAGATCATATTCTTTGCAATACCCTGCCGCTTCGAGGATTTCCTCGCGCGTCATGCCGAACTTGCTGTCGTGTTGACCGGTCTGCGTGTGGGCGTGATGGGTGTGGACGGCAACGCCGGGGAGGAGGCGAAGCCAGATTTGGAATGCGGAAGCTTGCTTCCGCAAGTTCGACAGCAAGCTGTCGGATTCCAAAGTTTTTAATTCCGTCAAATTATCAACAACGATCGTCCCCGCGTGTCTCAATTGCCGATTTCAAGTCGTCAAGAGATTTGTTCACCCCATGTACAAGGATATGTTCGCGCGGAACGCCGGCCGCGACTGCGATGCCGATCTCGCCTTGACCGGTGCAATCCACGAGGAAGCCGTGCGTTTGCGTCCATGCGGCGATGGCTTTGCACAGGAAGGCTTTCCCAGCGTAGGTGACGCGGGAGGGAGCCGGGTAGTGGGCGGATAAAGCGTCCGTGTAGGCTTTGGCGGAAAGGTCGAGGGTGGCGCGGTCGTAAATGTAAAGCGGAGTCAGGTATCGGTCCGCGAGAGAAGCGAGGTCATGTCCAGCGATGGTCAGGGAGTTGTTTTCGATTTTTGTGGAGACAGGGAAGAGTGCAAGGCGATCCATAGATGCGTCGTTGTCATTCGCCGAAGAACAGTTCCCGCCACACCTCCCAATTTTGCATGGGCGTCGGGGTTGGGATGGGGGTGCTGAGTATGATGGGCGCGGCGCCGGGCGCCTCCACAGGGACAATGGGCAGGTCGCCATCCTTGATGTAATCCCCGTCGACGCGCGCCCATTCCTCAACAGCCGCGGTCGAGTTGGCGTATTCCACGGCAGTTTGCAGGGCCAGATGGGTGTATACAGCCTGGGTCGCCTCTGCCCGGAAGATCCTCGCCTGGCCGCTCAACAGGCTGAGTTCTTCGAGGCGGCGGTTGAACTCGAGCACCACAAAGACCAGCATGACGATGCCGATGGTGACGAGGACGCGGCGCACGTTGATGGGAACGGTTGGCATGCACCTATCTTAATCGTTATCGGACTCTCTGGCAAGCGGATCAGGGCAATCGCATCTAAATTCCTGAGGCAAGCACCTTGAGCAGGTAATCGTCGTTCCACGCGGCTTGCAATTGCTTGGCATGAATACCACCTTTGGCGGTTTTCTCCTGTTTGAGCAGGTTGAGGGCAATATGACGCAGGACGGCCAGATTTTCGGGAGCCTGGTCTTTGCGGACACGACTGCGATCTTCGTTCAAGGCGACATCCAACACCCAATGCAACTTGTTTTCGATAGACCAGTGTGTGCGAACCGCATGGAGAATTCGTTCTGCATTGCTGGGCAAACTGGTGATGTAGTAACGTACTTCCTTGGTAATCTTGTCTCCGATGATGCGTGTACAAATGACCATGGCAATACTTTTCAGTCCGACCCAGTTGTCCAAGTTACGGATCAAGCGTAAGTAGGCTGGGTTGGAGGTGCTGTAACATTCACGAATTTCGATGCGTCCATGCCCTTTGTTGGTGGTCTTCTTGTATTCATAGGAAGCGTACTTGAAATCGCTGGCCTGATCCACAGCAAACAGCACAGAAATGTCTTCAAACAGGTGTCCCTGGTTCTCTTTGACACTCAAAACATAGTCTGCCTGAGCCTCGACGATGGTTTTGGCGATGTTGGTTTGCGTTCCCATGGCATCAATCGTGACAATACAGCCTGAAATGGCAAGCAGCTTGAGCAATTCGGGAATGGCAGTGATTTCGTTCGACTTTTCATCTACTTTGCGCTGTCCCAAGACAATCTCATTCTCTGTTGCCCAGGCGCTGACCATGTAGATCGCCCGTTTTCCCAATCTCTCATCATCAGAGCCGCGCAGGCATTTCCCATCAATGTTGATGACTTGTCCCTGAATAAGTTCATTGACCGCACACACCCATTCCCAAAAAGCCAGTTGAAATTGTTGGGCATCAATCATCGAGAACACCCGACCAAAGGTATCGTGGGAAGGAATCCCATTGGGCAGTTCCAGAAAGGTTCTCAGCCATCCCTCCTTGCTTTTGCCGAAATTCTCAATATCCACCCAGCCTTCTGCTCCGCAAATCACGGCACATATGGCGATGGCGATAATGTCAATCAGTTTGTGGTCTTTGGTACGATCCTTGCGTGGATCCGTCACCTTGCTAAAATGCTCTTCGATCGCTTCCAGGGGCTTCTTGGGCATGGCTATCTCCTATGAGTTAGCCAGTTTTACCTCACTTTTGAACCAATTTAGATGCGATTGCCCTGGCAAGCGGATATAATCGAGCTTAAGATTATTCATCACGAAGTACACCAGGTTCACAAGGGAAAATCTGCGGAAAGTCCATTTATTGCGCCAGGTATCCGACCTTGGTGTCCTTTGTGCCCTTCGTGGTAAAAAGTTATCTCGATGGAGAATCAAATGCCAAAAGTAAAACAGATCAATCACGTTGCCGTCGTTGTGGACAACATGGAGAAGGCGCTTTCATTCTGGTGCGATGCGCTGGGAATGGAACTGCACGAACTGCGCGACGTGCCCGCCGAAAAATCGCAGGTGGCTTTCCTGCCGCTGCCCGGCTCGGAAGTGGAACTGGTCAAGCCCACCACCGACGATTCCGGCATCGCCAAATACCTCGCCAAACGCGGACCGGGCATGCACCACATCTGCCTCGAAGTGGACGATATTGAGGGGATGATGGCGCAATTGAAGTCGAAAGGCGTGCGCCTCATCAACGAGGAACCCCGCACCGCCGCCGACGGGAAGAAATACGCCTTCATCCACCCCGAAAGCACATCGGGAGTCCTGGTGGAACTCTACCAGATCTGATCAAAACCTGTCATGTCGCTCTGTGAGTGCGCCTTAAGCAGTCGTTGCGTGGACAGTGGTCACGATTGACCAAAGTCTCATTAAGACATTGTCAGGTTTGAGCAAAGTAATGTTCGAGAACATCGCATCCATCCTCCGCGACCAGTGCGGACTTATCAAAGACCGCCCCGTCATCGCGGGCATCTCCGGCGGACCCGACAGCCTGTGCCTGTTGAACATCCTGCGCGAGAACGGCTACCGCGTCATTGTGGCGCACTTCAACCACAAACTGCGCTCCGACGCCGATGCCGACGCCAACGCCGTGGAACAAGCCGCCAGCCGCATGAACATCGCCTCCGTGGTCGAAAGCGGGGATGTGCGCGAATTTGCCAGCACGGAGAAAATGTCCCTCGAGGAAGCCGCGCGCATCATGCGGTATCGTTTCCTGATGGAGCAGGCGCGCCGCTTCAAGGCGCAGGCGGTGGCGGTCGGGCATACCGCCGATGACCAGGTGGAAACCGTGCTCATGCACTTCATCCGCGGCGCGGGACTTGCCGGGCTCAAAGGCATGAACTATCGCACGATCCTCCCCGCCTTCGATGACCAGATCCCCATTGTCCGCCCCCTGCTGGATGCCTGGCGCGAGGAAACCGTCGTCTATTGCGCGGCGCATGGCCTTCGTCCGCGTTACGACCCCAGCAACGACTCGCTCGACTTCTTCCGCAACCGTCTCCGCAACCAGTTGATCCCCGTCCTGGAATCCTACAACCCGCGCTTCCGCGAAGCCGTGAAGCGCACCTCCCTTTCGCTCTCCGGCGATCATGAAATTCTCGCGCATGTCTTGGATGACGCCTGGAAGGCATGCACTGTGCAAAAAACAGCGGATTTCGTCTCCTTTGACTCTTCCGCGCTGACCAAACATCCGCTCGGACTCCAACGACACCTGCTCCGGCGTGCCATCGAGGCACTTCACCCCGACAATTTGGACGTCACCTTCGCGGTGCTGGAACGCGCCGCCAACTTTGTCAATGACCCGGACCACCGTCCGCGCATGGATCTGACCGGCGGTTTGCATCTCCTGCGCGAAGGGTGTTGGTCTACGTTTTGCCTGACACCTCCGACCTGCCCATCGAGCGCTGGCCCCAAATGCCGGATGAAAGCAACACCATCCCATTGAAACTTCCCAGCGGTGACACTCTCCGGCGGCTGGAAACTGACCTGCGAACGCTGGAACATGGCGTCCCTGGCGATGGAAGCAGGCCAGTTCGAACGATGATCCGTTCCAGGTCTGGCTGGATGCGAAGGCAGATTTCCGACGCGCTCGAACTGCGCGCACGTCACGACGGCGACCGCTTTCGAGCCGCTGGGCATGGACGGTCACGAGATGAAGATCTCCGATTTCTTCATCAACGTCAAACTGCCGCAACGCGCGCGCGACAGGTGGCCCCTGTTGTGCATGGGAAAGAAGGTGGTATGGGTGCCCGGTTACCGCCCTGCACATTCCTTCCGCTTGACGGAATCTACAAGGCAGGCGTTGTATTTTTCGATGACCAGTGGTTAATGAACAGTGACCGAGCGCACATCTTGACAAGTAGGGGATTGCCGTCGGAGCCTTCGGCGCTCCTCGCAATGACGTATTTACTTCCCGCCAACTGCTTCAACTTGATGAACAACTCCCGCCACTGGATCTTGGAAACCCCAAGCTTCTGGCGGATCTTGTCCGGTTCCTCGCCGGCCTGGTAATCGTTCAGGGCGCACGTCCAGCGGCACATGTCGAAGGAGAGATGCTTTGTCAGCCCGGCTTCTTCGCCGATGTCTTCGAGCAGATACTCCAGCCGCCGCGGCGACCAGGGGAAGAGTTTCTCCTCGGGGTTGTCCATACTGCCGCTTTGCGGCCTGCTTCGCTGGTATTGGGCAAGATATTCCTCATAGGCGGGGACCCAGTCCTCGGGCAGAGTCAGCTTTCTCTCTTTGTAACGATTCGCCGGGGTCGGATATTTGATGAAGATCTGCGGCCCGTTGGGGGAATCCAATTCAATATGTTCGAGCAGGAGTCCCAATGTCTCGCTCTTTTTGATGCCGGTCGTCAACAGGAGATAGACCAGTGCATACGGACGCGCGTCCGGTTTTGAGGCGCGGCGATGACGGTCCGCGACGAGCAGGACCTCGTCATATTCCTTGGGCGTCAGCACAATGGGGAGCGGACTGATGGCGGAGCGCTGCGCGACCTTCTCGGCGGGGTCAACGACCAGCACGCCGTACTGGTGCAGCCAGCGGAACAGCGACTTGACCGAAGTGATGCGCCGCGCCAGGGTCTTGGGACTGCACGGGACATCGCGCTCCTTTTCCATCCATTCGAAGTAGCGGTTGAGGTCCTTGGTGGTGATCTTGCCGATCGCAACATTTTCGGGGAGGAAGGTGGTCAGCAAACGCACATCCGAGAGGAAGGCTTTGATCGTGTTCGGCGAGCGTCCCTGATCCGCAGAGGAACATCTCCCACGAGTTGATGGCGGAGGCAAGGGATGAATTTTGCGTTAGATGGGAAGTTAACTTTTTCTCAGGCATGACATTCTCCTGTTCTTTCTTGTTTGCTTTCTATGCGTATAGTTTAGCGGGAAAAGAGGGAGTGTCAACACTTTTCCTGTCGTCTACCTGGAGCAAGTCTAATTACTTTCTCCAATCATTCAACCAGCGGGTTTGACCAATCCAGTCATCGGCTTCGGTTTCGCTTATGACTTGATCCAGGGCGTCAATCGTCTCACTCAGGTTCATGCTTTTTTGAAATGCAAGGATGATCCCTGCATGATTGGGATAACGCTTTCCCAAAACAATGAAATCTCGAATGTTGTAGGTAAAAATGGCGCGACCTTGGGCGGTCGCGCCAAGTAGTTGCTGCTCATCAGTTGCATCGAGTGGCATCCAGTCGGCGGGAGTGCGTGTCACATCGTGTCCGAGTTCAAGTAAGGCTTTATGCAGGGCCTTGCTGGATGCATCCGCATCTAAATGCAAATGCAGCTTCTTACCCACCCTTTGGCTCCAACTCCGCTTCGGCTTGAATGGAAGCATCAATTTCGGTGCGGTGAACCTCGTAAAATCCCAATGCTTCCTGCACTTGTGCCATGCTCAGATCGTAGTCCCTGGCAATTTCAGCGGATTCCAGTGTTTTGGGATGCATTAACGATCGTTTGGATTCAATTCCAGTCCCGCGCAAAACAGGAGATAAGGAACCTGACGCGCCTCGCCTGTAAGTGATATTAGGAAAGTCAGGATCATCCAATCCCTGCATCAACCCACCCACTTTTTCTGCCACAGACCAAAGAATGAATTGATTGAGAGAAACGCCCTGCTTCCTGGCAAGTCGTTCAGCATCCTGTTTTAGTTTGTTTGGAAGATTCAAAGCATAACGTGTCATTACAGCACCTCGCTTATGATGTCTTATACGACATCATAAGCGACATCTTTCTTAAGGTCAAGTCTGCTTATTGGGAATTACTCCACCAACTTCTCCGGTCGAAAGCAGGGTTGGTAGTCGTATCCCAGGATCAGAAGATATTGTGCGGTACTGTTCGCGTCCGGTGAGGGGATCAGACTGCCCGGTAACATGCCCATGACGTTCAGGATGGTTTCGCTCGTGGTGCAGTCTTGCGCGGCGGATTTGTCTATGAGAACGGAGTAGGCGTAGTCCTGCCGGTCGGAGGGGACGATGCGGGTTTCGAAGCCTGCGTAGTTGAGGCGGGTGGAGGCGAGGGTCTCGTAGCCGGGGATGGATGTACCGTTCATGACTTCGATGGAGATTGCCTGCCGTTGAACGGTGCGCGTCGAAGGTGACAACGCTTCGGTGAGCATTTGCGAGAGCAATTCCTGATTGGGCGAGAGGACATACGCCCCTCCGCTCGTGATCCATGAACTGACGTAGGGCGGGCGGATGTAGTAACTGCGGATGTCGGCATTGGTCATCTTGGGGGCGTACAGGGCGAGTTGCAGGAGGTCGCCGAGTCCCAGGTCGGTTTCGACCGAGTCTTTTACATTGTTATACAGTTCCGGGATGCGGGTGAGCGTCCCGGCTTGGAGGGCCTGCGTGAAAATGGCGCGCAGGACTTCCTGCTGGCGGCGTCCGCGGTCGAAGTCGCTGGATTTTTGGCGCGAGCGCGCATACCAGAGCGCGAGGTCGCCGTCCATGTGGATGACACCGGGGTTGACCGTGTAGAGATACCAGTTATTTTCGTTTTCCGGGTTGTAACTTGGGTCGATCAGACGCCAGTCTGTGTACGGGCATGAGACGGGGATATCCACGCCGCCGAGGGTATCCACGATCTGACGGAAGCCGTCGAAGTCCACCATGGCGGTATGGTCAATGCGGATGCCGAGGTTGTACTGGATGGTGTCCTTGAGCAGGCCCGGTCCGCCGCCGGGGTAGCCGACTCAGACGCCGTGCTGATAGGCGGTGTTGATGCGGTTGTTTTCCCAGCCGGGGATGGAGACCCACAGGTCGCGCGGGATGGAGATGAGGGAGACCTGTCCCTCGTTGGGACGCAGGATGGCAACGACCATCGTGTCCGTGCGGAAGGATGTGCCGGAGCGTTTGTCGGAGCCGATGAGCAGGAAGTTGATGGTCTCCTGTCCATTATTGAGGACCTGGCTCCCGATGGTCGATGGGATGAGGCGCGACCGTGTTGATGAGGAAGTTCGGGTCAATCGTCGGGACTTCGGTCTGCGCGCCGGCAGCGGGAGTGCGTTGCGGTCAGGGATGAGGAGGATCAGCCAGCGGCGGCAAGAAGCGTTCCTGAGCGGAGACGAAGGAGATGGTCGGCGTCCAGGGGATGGGTTGGAAGGGGGTCGGGGTCGGCGAGGCGTTGGGAGCGGAGGTCACAAGCAGGAACGGCAGAGCCTGCTGTTGCGCGGGCGCGTTGCTTCCGCATCCAGCGAGCAGGAGGGCCGCGATGATGGAGATCCGCCAGATGGATTTCATGGCGTAGGTGTAGTTGGAAACGGAGTGAGAGGCTGTGTCGAGCGTCGCTGTGGAGGTTGGCACAGTGTGTGTTGGTGGCCGTGTTGTGGGCGTCGAGAATCGGGCGTGTTGGTGGCGGTGATGGGTGGGCGTGAGAGGTTGGCCGTGGCTGGTGTTGGAACGGTGACCACGGTAATCCCCGGCGTGCTGGTCGGCACGTTCGGCACCCACAGCACTTGACCGACATGAATGATGGTGGATGATCCCATGCAGTTGGCGGCTTGCAATTGCGCACTGTGGTCCGGTACAAAAGTGAGATGCGGTACAGGTTTTCGCCAGGCTTGGACGGTGTGCGCTTTGACCCAGCCGGTGGCGGGCCGCACGGGATGACCGTGACCGTGGGAACGGGCGGAACATATAAGACGAACCCTGCGGCGGGAAGGCGTTGTTCAGGCAGTTGCTGGTATCCAGGTTATCGGCGGTGGTCTTGTATCGTTCGGCGATGAGTATAGAGCGTGTCGTTCGCCCTTGACAGTGATGGCGATCCAACCGCTGGAGGATGGTGCAAGAGACAGGTTGGGCGAGCGCGAGGGTGGCAGTCGGGAAGGCAGATCGGCAGTGTCGGTGGACAGGGTCAAGTGGATTGCGTGGGAGAGGGAAGCGGCGAGGCAAATTCCACTGGGAAGAATTGAAGGGATGGGAGAGGGCGTGGGCGGAAGTGGCGGGGCGGAGTGTCTCCGCCAGGGAGAGCGAGATGCCGCCGATGACCAGCAGGAGGGAGATCGATCGCGATGATGACATCCACCGCCCATCTGCCGCAGGGCTTTCATGGTCAGTCCTCCGTCCAGGCTTTCGGTGGCGATCGGCAACAGCACGCTGAAAGTCGAGCCTTTGCCGGCCTCGGCTCTCGACCCAGATGCGCCCGTTTTGGGCTTCGGTGAGGGTCTTGGCGATGGACAGTCCGACGCCCGTATCGCCCACGCCCTGGATGAGTACATTATCCGCGCGGTATAAGCGGGTGAACACGCGCGGCATATCTTCGGCGGGGATGCCTCCGCCGGTATCGGAGACCTGGATGAGGACATATTCCTTGCCTTCTTCATTCCTGTGTCTGGACGCGCAGATGCATGGTTCCTTCCATCGGGGAGGCTGCTCCGGCGTTCTGGAGCAGGTGGATCAAAATCTGCTGCAGTGCCTCGCGGTCGGCGTGGATGGGCTGCCATGTTCTTCGGCAGGTCGAGATGCATGGAGATATTCTTCTCGCGCACCTGACTGCTCGTGTAGGACATGGCGTTGTCGATGATCAGGTTCAGGTCCACGTGTTCGGGTTTGAGTTCGTTGAGTCCCGGTTTCGAGGGTGGTGACCTGGATCAGGTCGTTGATCAGGTTGCCGATGCGTTCAGTGGAGGTCTTGATGCGTTCCACGAATTTGCGCTGCAATGCGCCGAGAATGCCGACCGATTCGCCCAACAGCAGGTCGGTGTATCCCACAATGGAAGACATCGGCTGGCGCAGTTCCTGCGAAATGGATGCGACCACTTCCGCCTGTTCGGTGGAACGCGCTGGCTGATGCGCCCTTTTCTGCTTCCATGATGCGCATGTTCGCTTCGGCAAGTTGGTTTTGCAGGTGCGCCACTTCTTCAAGCGTGAGCGCAATTCAGCTTTCGACCTGCGTAGTGTCGACTCGTTGTCTTGCCCTTCGCACCTTTGACGCCCTTGGAGGCGCGCAGGTCTTCGTTTTCCTGCTTGAGTTTTTCGATCGCCTTCTGCGTTTCTTCCTGCATCCGTGGTCAGCGCCGCGAGATTCTCGGCTTGTGCGAGCCCTCCTGCGCGTCGGCTTTGACCGCTTCCATCTGTTTGAGCAGGTCGTTGTTGCGGCGTTCGAGGTCGGCGATGCGGGCCTGCGCGATATCCAGTGCCTGCGTGTCTGCTCGCCCTTGTGTTCGAGGGCGTTCATCTTTTGTCCGCGCTGGATGATGGGGACCAGCGAAGTGGCGATGTTGCGCAAGGAACGCCTGGTCTTCCGCGCTCCATAAGCGGTTGGAATAGGGCGAAAGCACCAGCACGCCGCCGATCGGATCCTTCTCAGGCGTCATGATCGGGACGCTCATCAAGTGACCGGGACTGGTCAGCCCGAGCAGGTCGCTCAAACCTTTGATATCCGCCGAAGTACTGCTCGAGGGCAGGCGCAGCGGACGTCCGCGCTGGAGGGCGTTGGTGAGCATGGGGATCAGGTTCTTGTTCATGCTCCCGCCCTCGAGGTTCTCTTCGCGGATCAGGTCGTATCCGCTTGCGATCTGCATCTGGTTGTTGTTGTCGGTGAGATAGATCAGGAAGCACAGGTCAGCCAGCATGGTCTGCGCAATGGCGCGCGTGATCGCCTGGCTCACTTTATCGGCGCTGGATTCGCCGGCCAGCGCCAGCAGGGCATGGAAGGTCTTGGGGTCGGTGCTGTAGCGGCGCCGTTCCTCCACCGGAGGCAGCGATGTGTTTGATCGGAAGTGGGTCGATTTGGGGGGCGCGGGGAAGCGTTGCGGCAGCGTCATCAAGATGGGATTCGCCGCCATGTAAGCCAGCCGCACCGCGCCGGGGAAATCCCCCTCTGTGCGCTGCCAAAGATCAGATGCAGCAGATGCCCGGCAAAGGCAAGCAGGAAGACGGCCATGCCGTTGCCCCATCCGTTCGGGCGGCGGACGATGAGCAGGAATAAACCAAAGACCGCAGATGGCAATGCTCGCCGATCTGCCAGTAGCTATCCAAGATGTCACGTTGATAGGGAACGGTGCGGGTCTGTGCAGTAGGCGATCAGGCTCAGAGCAAAAGCCGCCGCCACCAAGCAAGCTGACCAGCGCCGTCGCCGCATCTGCGGTGCGGCTGGGTTCGGGGAACGTCCACAGCCAGATCATCCAGACCAGGGAAAAGAGTGTCAGCGCCCGGTCAACGGGCGGCAGGAAAAGCGCGAGGTTGATAAACCCTTCGTTCCCCAACGCGCTCAACACGAAGAGCGCGACCTGCGCCGAGAGCAGGAAACTCAACCCGAACACGGTGCGGCGCGCCTGGGGAAATCCGCTTGCCCGCAGGTGGAAGATCGAGGATTGAAGCGCGCTGACGATGGAGAACACCAGCACCAGATGATAGATCACGCTCCCTGTGGGCTGGGTGAAGAGGTCGAACATTTGAACGAGGGATGAAACCATGGGCAACCGTGATTATACTTCCACTTGAAGAAAACTGTCTTTTCAACGAATTACTTTTTCACGACAAAAATTCGATTGGAGCCCGGCAGTTCACTCACACCGCCTATAGACTTAGCCTCATCTGCCACTGCGACAGTTCTTCACGCTCAAAACCTGCGCTGTTCGAAAACGACTCCCAACTCTTCCGGCCATATCGCAGGGACATGCCATGTTTTGCCCGCGTGGTTTGCCATGAGGCTTTCAAGCAGTTCAACCGCCAGACCGTTCCCGCGCGCCTGCGGTTCCACGAGCAGGGACCAGATCACAACATGTTCCGTATCTGGATTTGAGACCGCGACATACGCACCTCCCTTTTTGAAGGCACAAGCCGGCGGATTTAACAACGCCAGCGTCTCGCCGGATAACTGCCAGGGCAGGTCTGGCAGGCCATAAAGCGAGACCAGACGCCCCATTTCGCGCAAATCCACCTCCTGCAAGTCACATTTTGCATCCTGTTTTGCATCCCGGCGGATGAAACCGATCAACCTGCGGACAGTTTGGAAGCCAGATTTCCGATACAGACGTACCGCCGCTTCATTCTGCTCGATGACTTCCAGTACCATCTCGCGGTCATCCCGTGCGCGGGCTTCGCGGAGGAGTTGCTCCATGAACCAGCTACCGGCGCCTTTGCCGCGCATTTCCTTTGTGACGCCCATCGCCGCAAGGCGGCTTGCGCGAAGCGTGCTGCGGCGGGCGATCAATGCGACGCCGGATGGCTCGCCGTCCGCGAGGAGCACGCGGCTGGAGGCCAGGTCTATGCTATCCTTGCGGAGCATGGTCAGGAACTGGGGAAGGTCGAAGTGGATCGGGACGAGGTAACTCTCGAAGGAGAGATTCAATAATTGAACAAGATCAAGTGTCGGGTAGTCTGAAGCGGGTTGGGTATCCAGATTCATGTTGCCCATTCTACCCGCATCCGATGGAGAATCAGTGAAAGTCTTGGGCGATTTTACAAAAAAACATCCCGCAAGGCGTTATGCCTGCGGGATGTTTCATTGGGCGAAGCACGCTTCGCCCCTACTTTCTTATCATCGTCAACAACATCTTGAAACGGGTCAGGGCTTTGACGGCGTGCGGTTCGTCGGCGGGCATGATGATGGCGTCGCCCGTTTTCAAATGGAACGGCTTGCCGGAGATCCTGATCTCGGTTTCGCCGTCCAGCACGTGGACGAGCGCATCGAACGGCGCGGTGTGTTCGCTCAGTTCCTGGTCCTTATCGAAGGCAAAGAGCGTTACGTTGCCCGCCTCCGCCTTGGTGATCTGGCGGCTGACCACGGAACCTTCGTTATATGCGACCAGGTCCGCCATGTGCAGGATTTCTGATTTGGGTGCTGTGGACATTATGTCTCCATGTCACTCTAGGACGGTTGCTGCATCGAGTTCGACCTTCGTGATACCCTCGCTCCGCTCAGGGTGACATGATGTATAAATTTATTTCACCTCGATCTGATATGCGGCAGGGATGGTCGTGAAGCGCGTGGTGCCTGCCACGATCAGTATAGCCTGTTCGCCGCTTTTCAGGAAAGGGGAATCTCGACCGTCTGGTCTGGGTTGAGTTCGATGTCCGTCACGGTGGTGGTGTCGCCCTTGAGGACGAGACTCAGGCGATAGGTCTGCGGGAGAACGTTGTCGACGCGTGCAAATCCTTCCGCCTCCCAGCCGCCATCGTCCGCTTCAAAATCGGACTGGTAGTTGATCGCGTCGATCCGGACATCATCCAGCAACAAGCCTTCCCCGTTGACCGCCGCGTCGGTGATGTATTCGAATCGGATCTGCATCTTCTTGCCCGGCAAACTGTGAAAGATCAACTGTCTCCTGATCCAACCGTGGTCTGCCGGTGTAGCCCCAGCCGTACGAGTTGCCGGAGGGTTTGTAGTCGGTGCCGGAGGGCGTCGTGAGGATCTCCCAGTTCTCGCCCGTCGGTGGATGCTTCGAGATAGAGGTAATCCCAATCCTCTTCGATGTCGTACCACGTCCAGTAGACTGATCTCGATGGGCCGCTCACGCTTGTGAAATCGAACTCGCGCGTCAGGGTCATGTCCGATTCGTCGCCCTTGTTCGACCAGAAGGCATATTCGCCGGAATCGGATGTCGGCGGGAGAAGCCCGATGGCGGTGGAGCCGCTAAAGGTCAGGGTGTGATCGCCGGCGCACGTGATGTTGATGTAATCCATGCCGTACTGGTTGACCGTGCAAGTCCAGCGGCGATTGCGGGCAAGTGGAGATCGTATTCGGTGTCGCAGGTGTGCGGCGCGTCGGGATAGTTGTTGTAGGTGTAGCGCCCGTCGCCGACGCTTTTATCCTTGAGATAGAGTGCCGCGCCCAGTCCATGAAGACATCGTCGGCGGTGATGAGCTGGCCGGTCAGCGGGTCGGTGATGCCGAGTTGGGCCAGGGTGCCGTCCACGCTGGCAGATCAGTTTTCGGGATTGTTGGTGAGCGCCTGTGTGGCTTCCTCGCCAAAGCGGTCGAGGAAGTAGGTAAGATACAGGAAGGACTGACCGTAGTGCGGGCCGTTGTCAGCCGACATTGTCGCCCCAGGTAGTTCAGTTGCAGGTCGGGTTCGGTGGCGTAGATCCAGTCCTCGCCGCCCACGTCGTAGCCGTTGAGGAAGCATGCCAACTTCGGCAAAGCCCTCGCTCAGCCAGGACGACATCGTTGCGGTCGGAGGCGAACTGGATCATGTGCACGAATTCATGCGCCAGAATGCCATAGGTGTATTCATCCGCCAGGTCCTGCGTGGTGCCGAGCATGTACGTTTCGTGGGCGTTGGAATATTCCTTGACCAGCGGGTTGAACGAATCGGACGAGTTGAAATACCCTGCAACGCTGTAGCCAATCCCGCTGGCATAGATCACATAGATATGCGGGTCGCCGTCAATGCCGGGGTTGAACTCACTGCCGAAGAACTCGCGGTCGGTGGGGTAGATCTCATTCTCGAAGGTATCCATCAGCGCTTCATGTCGCCTTCGTTGTACCTCTGCGCCATCCTCCGCCCAGAAGTAGGAGTGCGGCGTGATGTAGAGCAGTGTGGCTGTGATCTGGCGGTATTCCGCCGTGTCGGAGTTGCGAGACCCAGAATTTTCCTTATCGCCGACCTTGTATGGCTTGGCGGGGCACCGTTCGGGGGACGTCACAAATACCCTTCAAGCGGCAGGCCGAGTTCGTACGGGTCATTTTCCGGGACGAGGGTCTGGTTCAGCGTCTCGAGCGTTTCCGACGAAATGGTTTCCGACCAGGCGGTTGGTTCAGTGTGGGAACGGAGGGCGACTGTGGTTGAAAACTCGAAGGTCGGGACAATAGTTGGGAAGTATGTCAGTCGATGGGAACTGCTGAGACGCGTGATACATGATGAGCCCCGCGCCAACGATGACAACACAGGCACAACACACAAGATTGCCACGATCCCGCGACGATCTTGGGGACAATGGATGATTGATCGGTTGGGGTTATTGCATGATGGAAATGGATTCCTCTGATGATTAATGCCATGCTATGGTAACTTGGCTTTCATAAAAATCGGGATTAAGAGGGATAATAAAGTATCAGGGAGCGACTCGAACTGCGTCGACCCGACCTACGACTGTTATCAAGCATTTACGCATCAGCGTGCTGTTTGCTTCTTTTTCTTCGACAGGGCTCGGATGTTGTGGAAGATGATCTTGTTCTTTTCCTCGTCCACATCCACCATGACGGTGGCGCCGTCCTTGTATTTGCCGCCGAGCAGTTCCACCGAGAGCGGACTCTCGACATTCTTCTGGATCGCCCGGCGCAACGGACGGGCGCCGAAGGCCGGGTCGTAGCCTTCCTTGGCCAGCCACTTGCGGGCGGCGTCGGTCAACTCGACCGTGATGTTGTGCTCGTTCAGGCGGTCCTGCACTTCCTTCATCTGCAGGACGACGATCTCTTCCATCTGTTCGATGCGAGAGCGGCGAGAACATGATGATCTCGTCGATGCGGTTGAGGAACTCGGGGCGGAAGGCGCCCTTCAACGCCTTCTCGATCTTGTCGTGCGCCTCGCGTTCGTCATCGCTCGCCTTGGACTGGACAGGAAGCCCAGCGTGCCGCCCTTGCGCACGTATTCGGTGCCCAGGTTCGAGGTCATGATCAGAACCGTGTTGCGGAAGTCCACCACGTTGCCCTGACCATCGGTCATGCGTCCGTCATCCAGGATCTGCAGCAACGCATTCCAGACTTCGGGATGCGCCTTCTCGATCTCATCGAACAGACAGCACACGATACGGACGGCTGCGGACTGCCTCGGTCAACTGACCGCCTTCCTCATAGCCAACATATCCGGGAGGCGCGCCGAACAGGCGCGACACCGTATGCTGTTCGCGATACTCAGACATGTCAATGCGCACGAGCGCTTCCTCATCATCGAACATGAACCAGGCGAGGGCTTTGGCCAGTTCCGTCTTGCCGACGCCCGAAGGACCGATGAAGATGAACGAACCGATCGGTCGTGACGGGTCAGACAACCCTGAGCGCGAGCGGCGGATCGCATCCGAAATGGCGTGGATGGCCTCCTCCTGCCCGATGATGCGCTCATGCAGGCGCGCTTCCATGTGCAGGAGTTTCGTCTGATTCGGTCTCCATCATCTGCGTGACGGGGATGCCCGTCCACTGATGCACGACCGCGGCGATGTCGTCCACATCCACCACTTCATCGAGCTGGTGTTCGGATTCCCATTTATCGCGCTTCTCGTGATATTCCTCTTCGAGGCGCAGGCGTTCGGATTTCTTCTGCGCGGCGCGTTCGTAGTCGCGGTTCAAGCCAGCCTGTTCCTCCTCGGCGTGCAGTCTTATCCAATCTCGGTCTTCATCGCCTTGAGATCGGGCGGCATGGAATACAAAGCCACGCGCAGTTTCGCGGCGGCTTCGTCCATCAGGTCAATGGCTTTGTCGGGCAGGCGGCGGTCGGTGACGTAACGGTCAGCCAGGCGCGCCGCGGCGACCAGCGCCTCATCCGCATAGCGGACCTTGTGATGCGCTTCATAGCGGTCGCGCAGTCCCATGCAGCATTTTGATCGTGTCGTCCACGCTCGGCTCTTCCACATAGATCGGGGCAAAGCGGCGTTCGAGCGCGGCATCCTTTTCGATGTGTTTATGGAATTCATCCAGCGTGGTCGCGCCGATGCATTGCAGTTCGCCGCGCGCCAGGGCTGGCTTGAGCATGTTGGACGCGTCCATCGCGCCCTGGGCTGCTCCCGCCCCGACGACGGTGTGCAACTCGTCGATCATCATGATGATCTCACCCTGCGAGCGCTGGACTTCCTCCATCACGGCTTTGAGACGTTCCTCGAACTCGCCGCGGAAGCGCGAACCGGCGATCATCGAACCGAGATCGAGCGCCACGACCTTCTTGCCGTGAAAGATTTCAGGGATATCGTTGTTGGCGATCTTCTGCGCAAGTCCCTCCGCGATGGCGGTCTTGCCCACGCCCGCTTCGCCGATCAGCACCGGGTTGTTCTTGGTGCGGCGCGAAAGGATCTGGATGAGACGCAAGATCTCGTTGTCGCGCCCGATGACGGGGTCCAGTTTGCCTTCGCGGGCCAGTTGGGTCAGGTCACGGGAGTATTTTTCCAGCGTCCGGTAGCGGGATCTCAGCCTGCGGGTCGGTGACGCGCTGCCCGCCGCGCAGGTCCTGAATGGCGGCATAGACGCGGTCGCGGGTCAGCCCGGCGGACTCCAAAATGCGCGCGGCGGGCGTGTTCCGCTCGGTGAGGATGGCGAGGAAGATGTGCTCGGTGGAGATGTACTCGTCCTTGAGACGGTTGGCTTCCTCGTTGGCGAGGTCGATGATCCGCTTGACGCGCGGGGTGATGAAGATCTGCCCGGCGCCGCCGCCGAAGATGTTGGCTTTCGGGCTGGCGCGCAGGGTGGCATCGAGGCGTTCGGTCAGCGCTTCGGGGCTGACGCTCAGTTTTTCGAAAATTTGGGGGATCACCCCGCCGGGCTGTTCGATCAGCGCCAGCAGGATGTGTTCGGTATCGATCTGGTTATGGCCGTAGCGCTGGATGATCTCCGCGGCGCGCTGGGCGGCTTCCTGGGCTCTCTCGGTAAATCGGTCAAATCGCATCATAGGGGAAATGTTCTCCTTTACGTGCACAGACTGACTCTTATCCGTCTCACAGAGTCTCTGAGGTGACTCTGCGTGTGCTCCTACCATATGCGGGCGATTATAACAAAACCGCGCTGACGGTTTGTCAACGCGGCGTAAGAGGAGTGTTGGAATTTGGAGGGAATATCATACCCCGCCATGCTTTACAAGCAATTTTGCCGCTGCGGCGGCTTTGTGAAAGGTGGTGTGATGGAGCGGGGACTTCCCATTCATATCCCTTGCATTGACATCCGCACCCGCGTCGATCAGCATTTGCAGAATGGAAGTCTGGTTGGCATGCGCCGCCGCATGAAGCGGAGTTGTGCCCCAGTGGTCGTTGGTGTTGTGCGCATGGACATCTGCGCCCGCTTTGAGCAGAAATGCAACAACTTCGCGATGTCCTTTCCATACGGCGCAGTGCAACGCCGTGGATCCGTCCGTATCCCGGGCGCCAAGCAATGCCTTGTCGCTCTTGAGGAGCGTTTTCAGTTTCTCCAAGTCACCCGCCTTTGCGGCTTTGATAAATTCCTTGGTTGGAATCGTCATAGATCAATATCCTTAGCAATTACCCAAAAACACGAACAATTAATACACTTCCTACTCAGTATCAGCTTATCCGAAGACCTTTTAAGCCTAAGGTCAATTTCTCTTCGTATTAAAATGCCAGCGGCCGATGTAATTAAGCCAAATACAATGAGCGCTGTAGCGATGAAATCAGAGGGAAGGATAGAAATCCTGATCCAAGGCTGGACCAACAATATCAAAGTCACAATCATACCTAGCGCACCGACTAGTGCCAGAAAAGCCAAACGACGAAATCTATATTTACTTTTGGCTTCTCTCATGTCTGCAAATGCGCCCCTGGCTGATGCCTCACGAATTCGGCGTACATACTGAATTCGTGAACGAATACCATAATAGATAAAGGGGATCATTGTTAACATTACAGCAACGAAACAAAGCCAAGATAGATCCATAAAACCTACCGTTAGTTAATTTTCAAGAATTTTAAATCGACACAATTTCAGAACATAAACGCCTAACGAGACTGTCGAAAAACCCTTTGTTTGAAAAATTTTCACAAAAATCTCCCACAACAGGCTCAAAAATCGCCAAAATGTTGTTCAGAACACAAAAAACAAGGTGCTTTTCAATGTTTCTGCCCCACTTTTCAAAAATTATTTTTGAAAAGTGACTTTTTCGTCAGTTTCAACGGCTTGCGTCATCGCCACTGGCGTTCTCCCGGGCGGGGTGCTGGACGCTGTTTGGGGGCTAGGATAAAACTTCGAGAGCAAGATTCTGTTGGGTGTAAAATAGCTCGAAAATGCCGCAAATCCCCACCGCTTTCCATTTCTACTGCTATTTTTGATCTTCTTCTTGCTTATCCTCGCGAAGCACCCCTTTGGGGTTAACACTGCTGTTAATCGGTAGGCTTTTTAAGTTGCATAAGACTCCCTAAGCACGGACATGGCTAAGGATTTCGTCCACGACGCTGACAAGCGGCTGTGTTGCATCGATTACGATGCCATTGTTGGGTATGTCTTCTTTTGTGGCGTGTAAACGTAGGATGAGTTCCCGCTCGCTCTTGCTCTTGCCCCAGTCATCATCAGGACGGTTGTCGAGCCGTTCATTGAGTGCGTCTACATCAACGTCTAAGACGAAGACTTTATCAAAAACGTCTATGAACTCGTTGAAATTTCGAGAACCGCCACAGAAGAAAGTGACTTCGTCGTCCTGATTGGCTGCCAACCGCCTTACTTTTTCGACATCCCAAAGATTACTTGCGTGTCTGATTTCGGGGGATGAAAATGTTATGAGCCTCTCACCAGTCGTTGGGTCTGTATGTTGGCGCAGGTCTCGATCACTATTAAGGGCTGCGTAACCGCGTCGGCGCAGCTCGTGACATACCGAGGTTTTGCCCGTGCCAGAGACTCCCTCGATAAGATAATTTCTCTTACCCATTGTCCTTACCTCTTTGGTGTGTTTGTTGGATGATTTGACATATTTATGCCTGTTCTAATTGTCTACTCTCAAATTTCCTATAGCGTGTTCACATTCAATCTGGCGAAAGGCTAGAATGTAACTACGGTTTGTTCGAACTCAATGACGTACAGATCTTGCCTTCCGATGGATTTCGCTAAACGCCTAATGAAATAAGGATTGATGCGGCGGGATGTAACAAAGCTAATGGAAAGAGACAGGGCGCCGCCGCATCTGTCCGAGTTGGACTTAGTTCAACTATTGAATATCCGACATTATACGCCCGAACCATACCCACTTTTCGGCGTAAAAAGGGGACATTTCAACCGCACAACTCACGGACTGCATCCGCCATCGCCTTGTTGACCTCAAAATGCCTCTCCAAAAAGGACAGGATCGCCAGCGCCGATTCGCGGTTCCGTTCGTAGCCTTGCGTCCATGAGGGCAGTTCACGCGCAATGGATGGGTGACGCGCCTCAAAGCGCCGTTCGTTCGCAAAGATGTCGCGGGTCACGTCCTGTTCTGGCTCGATATGTTCAGACAACTCCAGCAGACGGTCCACCGCGTAGCCCTGAATGAAGCGCATGGCAGAGAGTCGCTCGCCGCGTTTGTCGCGTCCCATGCCCACGTAGAGATTGGTGATCGCTTCGCCAATCAGGAATTCCTTTGTTCGCCGCTCGGCACGGATCGGCTCCTTCGCGGGGCGGTGTATCGTTTCGGGCGCGTCGTCCCGCTTCCAGACGATCCGCCCGGGCGCAAAGGGGATTCCCTGCAATTCCTGCGGCTCAAAGACCGCAAACTCGCAGAAAATGCCGTCGGCAAACAGCAATTTATATCCATCCGGTGAGTTCAGGAAATGATAGGCGATCGGGCAAATCCGACTCAGCCAGTCGAGATTTTCAATGTAGTGACGTTTGTACCCGGGCTCCACGATGGCGAAGAAATCCAGGTCGGAGTATTCGTCGAGGCGGTGAAGTTCCTCGCCAACCGAGCCAAGCCCGATCAACGCGAGAGCGTCTCCGCTTTGGGCGAGGGACCGTCCGATCTCATCGAGGCGTTGTGAGGAGGGATTGCGGATTCATTCGTCTTCTTTCCCCAACACCTGAAACAACGTGATCTGCATCCCGTCGGGGTCCTGCAACCGCACGTTATAGTCGCCCCACGGGGTGGTGACCGGCGGATGGACCAGCGTCGCTCCGTGGGCGAGCAGGCGTTCCATCGCGGACTTCAGGTCTGGCACCTGCAAAGCGAACCGTACCTGCCCGCTGACGCGTTTGCCCGCTTCGAGCTGGTCAATGACCTCCGCCTGTCTCTCGTCGAAGAGTTCGAGCGTGGCGGTGCCCATCTCGAGCATGAGCGCCCTGCCGCCGTCGTTGTTCCAGACCGCCGCAGGTTCGAGTCCGAGGCCGTCGCAATAGAATTTGACGAGGCGGTCATAGTCGCTGGCGGTGAGCGCGACGCGCAATTCGAAGACGGGGGATTGGGTTGGGTGTGGACATGGAATATGAGCCTTTCTTGATCGAGAACCGATCTGTGGAATCCAGCCGATGCGGCCCAAGAAACACATTTCGAATATTATGAAATGGTTTTGACGATCTTTCGGGGAGATGCCAGGATCAACAGCAGGATCAGCCCCGCCATGCGCAGGTAACTGAACGGGAAGATATTGAACACAGGCATGATAAAGACGAGCATCACACCGGTCACCGTGAGCCGGAAGGCATCCCGCCGCAGGGCAAATACCCAGATCGCCAGAGGGATGGCAATGACATAGTGATGCTCCCAGGCGGAGGGCGCGATCAACAGGGAGAGCACCGAAAAATCCAGCAGGTGACCGAAGAGCCGCAGGGTCGAACTGTCGGGCTGATCCTTCGTGCGGGCATACGCCTGCTCCCGTTGCAGGAAGCGCATCCCGTACCACGCCAGGATGATGACGGACACGATCACAAAAAGGGGTGTCAGGAATGCGGAGGGGAGACCGCTGAACTCGGTCAGATTCCGCAAAAAGCTCAACGGGCTGGAGTTCCGGAACCAGGCGCTTTCACGCTCCACGGGGAAGGAGGTGTAGAAAAGGACGAATTGCTTCCACAGTGTCAGGTCCTGGAAGAAGCGGGTCTGGACCGCCACGATGCCTGCCGCGCCAGCCACGACTCCCGTCAGCGCCCTCCACTTTTTGGTCGCCAGCAGGGGCGCCACCAGCGCAAACGGATATAACTTGATCATCCCGCCGACGGAGATCGCGAGTCCCGATGCAACCGGAGACCTGGTCAACGCAAGCAGGGCCATCAGGATGGATGCCAGGATGTAAAAATTCACCTGGTTATACAGCAGCGTCCTGAACACAGGCACATTGAAAAGGAACAAGGCGCTGACGACCAGCATCCCTTTCAGGGGGGGCAGCCCAACCCTGCCTGCGAATTCCAGGGATAACCCATAAGCCAGGAGCAGTGAGTACAACATGGCGCATTGATGGATGTAAAACACAAATGTCCATAAGGATGCCTCCCTGAGCTCCATGCCCATGAGGGGGAACAACCACCTGCCAATATGGTAGACAAAGGTCATTATTTGGGCGAAGAAGGGCGGGTACAGGTAGCGCGTGCTGTCATAAGGGTTCGAACCCGCCGCCACAGCCCGAAAGGCGGTCTCGTACTGTTCATAATCCCATGATTTTTGGCTCAACTCCACGGTGACAGCCAGAAAGAACAAACTGACCAGAATGGGCAGGCCCATCAGGATCCCGTTTTTCAGATATTTGACCGGCTGTGCCTTGAACTGGCCGTAGGCAAGGTAGACCATGACGCAGAACGCACAAAAACCGAACAAACCGAACAGGTGTTCCTGGCGCGCGGCTGTCGCCCGTACGATGGCCCAGTCCCGGGTCCACAGGAAGAACGCCGCAAATACTGCGACCCAATATAAAGGCGTGAACAACCTAAGAAAACTTTTCAAGTGGGGGGAATAAGCGGTCGGGTTTTTCATAAACTTGCGGCTGTGGATAAGCCGGTCCATTATAACAACACCATTGTCCATGCCCGGGAGGCATCGATGGCGGTGGAAGAATTCTTCACTATCTGCCGTAAAAGGGCAGGGATACCGTCATGATCTGGTGGATCAGTTCAAGGTTGTTATAGATGACCATGCCCAAAAAGACAACAAAAACGGCTTGAAGCCATCGGTTGTCCGCCCATTTTCGGAACGAGAACGCAACAAACAGGAGCAGTGCATAGACCCAATTGGGGGAATAGAGCATGGGGTCATCGCCATATAAGGTGTGGAGAATGAAACTAAATCCCAGGCACAGGACCAGGCCGAGAGACAGGATCTCCTGTTTTGGGGATTTGCGGAAGTTCATGATCGCAAGGATCACGGCAACCGCAAGGATCGCCGTCCAGGTTTTTACTGCAATATCCCCCACTCCTTTATAGCCGGCAACATTCAACCTGCCGGTTGTGATCTTAAATGTGCGGAAATTTGGAAGTTCGGTCCCCAATTCCTGCGTGAGCACAAAGGGTTCCGGCGCGACCACCCCATACAGGAGGATGGCGCGCGAGATCAGGTTGATGCGCCCTGTAAAACGCCAGGGGGCATCAAACAGTCTGAATCTGGTAGTTCTTCTCCACCGTTCAAACTATCCGGGTTATAGAGCGGTTGGGCGCTTGGAAACACCCCTACCTGCACCACGTTTAACACCAAGGTCGAGGCCACAACCGCCAGGACGAAGGTGATGATCAGCCTGGGACGCGGCAGTTTCAGAAAATAGAGGATGCAGGCCTGGGCCAGATTGGTGATTGTGATCCCAAAGATCAATATCCCCACTGGGACGGTCGATTTGAGGGATGTCCTGTCGGCTTGTAACAGCAGTACGAAGGCGATCAATGCAAGCGAGGAGAAGATATAGGTCTCCAGGATGGACCCCAGCAACAAATGGGATGTACTGACCCCCAACAGGGATGCCATGATCAATGCGAACGTGGTGTTTGAGATCCTTTTGACAATGACCCAGGTCAGGAGAACACAGCCAGCCCCCGCCATCGCATTGAGCATGAAGACCGCTTGAAGCCTGTTACCGTTCAGCGGGAGGGATATCAACCACACCAGGGGATGGAGGATCAACATCACCGCGGGATGGACAGCCCGGACGAATGGAAAGTCATCCTTTGGGCGGGCGGTCAATCTTGCGATCCATTGCGAACCATCCGTGTCAAAGTTCAGGTCGAGGGTGTTGTGCCCCGGGAAGTTGAGGGTCTGGGCCAGCACAAAATAGGTAAAAAAGAACACCATCGAGAGGAGAATGCCGGCAAGGTTTGCCTGCACGGATTGAAAGAGGGACGTCGCTCTGAAAGGCTAAATTCAAGCCCTTACGCTCCATCCATTTGGTCAATGTGACGGTCCCCGCCGTTGACACGAGTGTCATCGATAGGAACAGGGGCATCATTGCGGCGTCCATGAAAATGACCCTGCGGTTGAAAAGACCGGGGAATTGCCAGGAGATCGCCACAGCAGCGATGGGAAGGCTGGCGACGACAAGAAAGGTGAACAGGGACATCCAGTGTTCGCGCCAGTTCTGTATCAGCTCCGCCAGCCGTGCATCGAAAAACAAAACAGACAACACCCCGCACACCAGTTGGATGAACAGGCTGAGAAGAACGAACTGATGGGGCTGTGGGTAAAAATTGGAGAGGAAACTGGTCAGGAAGTATGCCGCAGGCAGTCCCAAAAGGTGGAGAAGCAGGATGTATGGCAGGTTTGTCGTTCGTGGGTACATGTTGGTCTGCGGACGGATGAAAAGGGTGCCGTTATTTTACCCCAAGCGATCACGCCGGGCGGTTGTGCCGGTTTTCTCAGGATCCATGATCTCCCGGAACCTTCCCGGGACGTATGTGTTTTATAAGATGAACGCCTGCAATGGTTGACTTCGATGTTTTGCAGTTGTACAATGATCTTGTAATCAGGGAGTAGCGCCTGCCGGGAGTGTTTTTCGGCAGGGCAGGTGATCGTCAACCCGGGGCAGAGAGCCAGCCCGAAGCCCCCGGTCGCCTGAGCGCCCGATGCGTTCGCGAGACTGCCAGTGCGGCGGTTTCGCGTTCTTAATTTCCCTGCTTTCGCATGGGAACGGCAAAGGAGGAAGAGATGAAACTTAATATGTTCTTTTTATTGTTCGACGTGATGATCCTGCTGGCCTACCCGTTCATTTTCATCGCGTCGAAAGCACGCAAATATTTGAGTTTTAAGAGATAATAGCCGCATCACAACACGACATTGCAGAGGAGGCCGCTATGAAGTCAATGAACGATGTGCTGGGGGTCATCATGGGAGGAGGCAAGGGGGTCGCGACTGCACCCGCTGACCCAGATGAGGTCGAAACCAGCCGTCCCGATCGCAGGCAAGTATCGTCTCATTGACATTCCCATCAGCAACTGCATCAATTCGGGGATCTTCCGCGTTGCGATCCTGACGCAGTTCAATTCTGTTTCGCTCCACCGCCACATTTCCCAAGCCTACAACTTCGACGTCTTCCACACCGGCTGGGTGCAGATCTGGGCTGCCGAGCAGACCCCCCAAAGCGCGGACTGGTACCAGGGCACGGCGGATGCCGTCCGCAAGCAGTTGTTCGAGATCCAGGCCACGGGCGCGGAGTATGTGCTGATCCTGGCAGGCGACCATCTCTACCGCATGGATTACCGCGAGATGGCGGAGTTCCACTGGGAGAAAAATGCCGATATAACGGTGGCAGTCCAGCCCGTCGCGCGAGAGCGAAGCGTCCCGCTTTGGGATTCTGAAGGTCGAGGCGGACGGTCAGCATCTCTTCGTTCGTTGAAAAGCCGAAAGACCCGGAAGTCCAGAAAAGATTTGTCAGCCGAGACGACCCGCAACGCCCGTTCCTGGGTTCGATGGGCATTTACATGTTCAAGACGAAGGTGCTGACTCGACCTGTTGACACTATCACCTGCGGCACGACGATTTCGGCGGCGACATCATCCCCGAATGCGATCCAGTCGCACGAGGTGTACGGGTTCGATTTCGACGGGTATTGGGAGGACATTGGGACGATCCGTTCGTTCTATGAAACCAATTTGAAGTTGACGAGTTCGGAACCGCCGTTCAATTTTTATGATGTAAAAGCCCCGATCTATACCCATGCGCGGTTTCTGCCGGGCTCGACCGTGGAGGAAAGCAAGTTACAGGATGTTCTGCTGGCGGAGGGATGCCGCATCCGCAAGGCGGAGATCACGCACTCGATCGTCGGCATCCGCAGTCAGATCGCGGAGGGGACGGTGATCAAGGACAGTATCGTCATGGGCGCGGATTATTATGCATCCGAGAAACCGCAGGGGAACATCCCGATCGGGATCGGCAGAAATTGTCACATTGAATCGGCCATCCTCGACAAGAATGTCCGCATCGGCGATGGCGTGGTGATCCTGCCTTTCCCGCCAGATCACAAGGATGTGGAAGGCAGGCTTTATTATGTGCGCGATGGGATCGTGGTGATCGCCAAGGATACCGAGATCCCCGCCGGGACGAGGATCGCGCCAGGCTCCTAGATTTCCGCCTTACAGCCCTGTCAGGCTTTCTGCTTGACAGCCTTGTGACGGAGGAATACACTTGCCGTCGGTTGGGGAACAGCCATGGCGCTTTGTGCGCCAACGAGTTGTCGTCAGGACATGGCAAAACGCCATCGGCAACCCGAAACGCGTTCGTAACGTTTGGCGAGACCAAAAGGGAGGCTTGTGGTCTCGCTTTACTTTGCAAATTGCGCGGGCTCCTCGATCAAACTACAGGAGATTCTATAAATGGCTCAGGAAAACGGAAGTATTGACGAGCACGAACATGACTGGCACACGCTCGGACCCGACCAGGTGCTCAAACATTTCGAGGTTCAGGATAACGGTTTAACGACCGACGAGGCCAAAAGGCGGCTGGAACAATACGGCCCAAACCAGTTGAAGGAGGCGCCGCGTCCCACCTTCCTGCAGACGTTATGGGAACAACTGAATAATTTTGTTGTGATCCTGCTGATCGTCGCGTCCGTGATCTCGGCTTTGCTCGGGGATTATGTGGAAGCCGCCGCGATCATGGCGATCGTGGTCTTGAACGCCATTTTGGGGATCGTCCAGGAAAGGCGCGCAGAGGAGGCGCTGGCCGCCCTCAAGAAACTGGCCGCACCCGACGCCCAGGTGATACGCGATGGGCACCGTACGACCGTCCCATCGTATGAACTGGTGCCGGGCGATATCGTCTTCCTGGAAGCGGGCAATTTCATCCCTGCCGACATCCGCCTGCTGGAGGCGGTCAATTTGCGGGTGGAGGAAGCCTCGCTGACCGGGGAATCGCTGGCGGTCCAGAAGAATGCCGCTACGGTCCTGGATAAAAATGTCCCGCTGGGTGACCGCAAGAACACGGCTTTCCTGGGGACGGTCGTCTCCTACGGCCGCGGACGCGGCGTTGTCACCGGCACCGGCATGCGCACCCAGTTGGGTCTCATCGCCACCATGCTCCAGAACGTGGAAACGGAGGAAACCCCGCTCCAGCGCAGGCTCGACCAATTGGGCAAATCACTGAGCGTTGCGGCGCTTTTCCTTGTGGCGATCGTTTTCATCGTTGCGCTCATCAACTACACGAATATCAACGAACTCTTTACAGGACCGCTCGCATACCTGGCGGAAAACGTGGCTGAGATCACGGAAGTCTTCATCATTGCCATCAGCCTTGCGATCGCGGCCGTGCCGGAGGGACTCCCCGCCGTTGTGACCATCTCCCTCGCCCTCGGGATGCGCGAGATGATCAAACGCCACGCACTCATCCGAAAGCTGGCTTCCGTTGAGACGCTTGGGTCCGCCACCGTGATCTGTTCCGACAAGACCGGCACCCTGACCCAGAACGAGATGACCGTCACGCGCCTGTGGGCGGACGGACAGTTCATCGAGGTCACCGGCACCGGTTACGTTCCAAAGGGCGAATTCCTTGCGGACGGCAAACCTGTCGACATCAAGAAATATCCCGCCGCGCTGACCACTCTCTGGCTCGGCATGTTGAACAACGACTCGTCCATCGAGATCACCGGCGAAAAAGACTCGCAGCAGACCTATCGCATCGTCGGCGACCCGACCGAGGGGGCGTTGTTGGTGGCGGCGGCCAAGGCGGGGGAAACGTATGTGGAGGTGAAGCAGGCTTACCCACGCGAGAGCGAAGTCCCATTCGACTCGGACCGCAAACGCATGATCACGATCCACGATGTGAGTCAGCCTGATCCCAATGACTTTTCGCCCTTCTACGACGAGGAAAGCAAAGGCTGGGACGTGATCGCCGTCAAGGGCGCGCCGGACATCGTCCTGGAACTGTGCACGCAATACCAGGACGCCAACGACCAGCCGCAGCCCATGGATGAGAATGCCCGCAAACGCATCCTCGAGGCGAACGAGGCGATGACAAAGGATGCCCTGCGCGTGCTCGGTCTTGCCTACCGTTTGGACGAAAATGTCCCCGACAATCCCGAAGAACTTAAGACGGACGAATTGGAAAAAGACCTGGTGTTCGTCGGTTTGATCGGCATGATCGACCCGGCTCGTACCGAAGTGAAACCCGCCCTTGAAAAGGCGCGCGAGGCGGGCATCCGCACGATCATGATCACGGGCGATTACCCGAACACGGCGCACGCCATTGCCGAGACCATCGGCATGCTCAAGCACGGCAGGGGCGTGATGACGGGCGCTCAAATCGACACGCTCTCGGATGACGCGCTCAGGGATGTCATCAATAAAACGTCTGTTTTCGCCCGCGTTTCCCCCGAACACAAGATGCGCATTGTGGACGCCTTGCAAGCCAATGGCGAGGTCGTGGCGATGACCGGCGACGGCGTCAACGACGCGCCCGCCATCAAGCGCGCGGACATCGGCGTGGCGATGGGCATCACGGGCACGGATGTCGCCAAGGAGACCGCCGACATGGTGCTCACGGACGACAACTACGCCAGCATCGTCGCGGCGGTGGAGCAGGGACGCATCATCTACTCGAACATCCGCAAGTTCGTGTTCTTCCTGCTCTCTTCCAACATTGCGGAGATCATGATCATCTTCCTCGCCACGCTGGCGGGACTCCCCGCCCCGCTCACGGCGATCCAGTTGCTGTGGCTCAACCTCATCACGGACGGCGCACCGGCGCTTGCGCTGGCGGTCGAAAAAGGCGACCCGGACATCATGCAGCAAAAGCCGCGGGCAAAGAACGAGCCGATCGTCAACCGCTCCATGTCTGTCGGGTTGGTCATTCAAACCATCATGCAGACCGGCGCAGTCCTGACGGCCTTTGGTCTTGGTTTGCTCTGGCATCTTGAAGCAGGCGCCGACCTCGTTGGAAACCCGCTTACCTACATCCTCAACCACAACTGGCAGGGCGTGGATGTGCAGACCGCTGAAACAATGGCTTTCGTCACGCTTTCGTTATGCGAACTCTTCCGCGCCTACACCGTCCGTTCGGAGCGCGCCTCGCTTTTCAGCATCGGCGTCTTCTCGAACCGTTACATGCAATACGCGGTCGGACTTTCCATCGCATTGCTCCTGCTGGTATGTTCCGTGCCCTTCCTGCAACCGATCTTCAACACACACTTCCTCAGCCTGCGCGAGTGGGGCGTGGTCCTGGGTCTGGCGATCATGCCTGCCATTGCAGAAGAGATCACGAAATTCTTCCTGCGACTGAAAAAGGCATGATAAATCCCTGAAATTCCGAAAATTCACGTTCGTCCTAAAAATCCCGCCGTTGTGCGGGATTTTTCATTGAAATTCTTGAAAACTGCTTTAGGATTTCAAAAATAGATATTGACAATTATTATTTATTGTTGTATTATATTCAATAATTCAAAACAAAACATAAATAAATTCAACTCCGAAATACGTTTTATTGAGATCTGTTTCAAAACAGGAGTTTGCCATGTCCCAATTTGCAGTCGAAGCCCATCAACTCGTCAAGAAGTTCCCTGCCCGCCCGGGGACGGGAGATAAGCCTGTCGAAGGCGAATCAGCCCCAAGTCCAAAAAAGAAGCGCTGGCAATTTTGGAAGAAGGAACCCAAAGCCATGTTCACCGCCGTCAGCGGCGTCGACATCCAGATCGAGCGCGGCGAGATCTTCGGCTTGCTGGGTCCGAACGGCGCGGGCAAATCCACCACGATCCGCATGTTGTGCACCCTGCTCGAACCCACGAGCGGAACGGCGCACGTCAACGGCTACGACATCGTCAGGCAGGCGAACGATGTGCGGCGCAGTCTGGGCACCCTGTTGGCGGGCGAACGCAGTATTTACTGGAAACTGACCGGGCGCGAGAACCTCGAATATTTTGCGGCGTTGTATCACATCCCGCCCGCAGTGGCGAAGAAGCGCGTCGACGAGTTGATCGAACGCATGGAACTCAAGGACCGCGCCAACGAACTCGTCGAAAAATATTCGACAGGGATGCGCCAACGCGTCGCCATCGCCAAGGCTTTACTTGCCCGCCCGCCCATCCTTTTACTGGACGAACCCACGCTCGGGCTGGACCCCCAGGCTGCCCGCAACTTAAGGGAACTGATCGCGCAGCTGAAGCAGGAGGGACACACCATCCTGCTGACGACGCACTACATGGAGGAAGCGGATCAACTCTCCGACCGCATCGGCATCATCGACACGGGCAGGATCATCGCCCTCGACACCCCCGAAGGACTCAAGCGCCGCATCGAACAGAAGGAGATCATCCGTCTCGAGGTCAGCGGCTGGCAGGCATATATCGGCGAAAAACTGCTGGCGCTTCAAGAGGTGGAGAATCTCGTCGCACACCGCCAGGCGGAGGCCGACATGTGGGAAGTGAGCATGCAGGCGACGAACAGCCGCACTGTGCTGCCCAAACTCATGGAAAGCATCAGCCAGAACGGCACGCGGCTCGTCAACATGAACATCGTCAAGCCATCGCTCGAGGATGTGTTCATCCACCTGACGGGCAAGGCACTGCGCGACTAAAACTTGATGATAGCTCCTGCCGTCGTCCCCGGCGGCAGGACGATGGAAACGACCATGGAAACAACCCTCACTCCCCGCTCGCTCGGTCAACCGGGCTTTTTGTCGGATGTGCGCGCCTTTCTGGCGGTCCTGCGCCGTGAATGGACGATCTTCACGCGCTACCCGAGCTGGATCATTGCGCTGTTCATCTGGCCCCTGATCTTCCCGATGATGTACATCCTGACGGCGCGCGCGCTGTCGGGTCCCGATGGCAGCGGACTGGCAGTCTTCATCGCCACCACCGGCGCGACCGATTACATCGGCTACATCATCGTCGGCACCACGGTCTGGATGTGGCAGAACATCGTGCTGTGGGATGTGGGCTTTGCACTGCGCAACGAACAGATGCGCGGCACGCTCGAATCCAACTGGCTCTCCCCCACCTGGAGGTTCTCCTACCTGCTCGGGCAGACCGGTCCGCAGATCGTTTCGATGGCGATGTTCATCGGCATCACGGCGTTGGAGTTCGGCATCCTCTTCGGCGTCCGCTTGAACGGCAATCCGTGGATGATCGGACTGATGATGCTGGCGGCGATCCCCGCCATTTACGGATTGGGGTTCGCGTTCGCAAGCCTGGTCATCACGGTCAAGGAAGCCAATGCCTTCGTCTTCCTCATCCGCGGCATCGTGATGATCTTCTGCGGCATCACCTTCCCTGTTGCCATTCTGCCCGGCTGGATGCAATCCTTTTCAAAGTGGCTCCCGCAGACCTATCTGATCCACGGGATGCGCGCCGCGGCTTTCTCGAACGCGGGTGTCAGCGAGCTACTACCGGATTTGATCCCGCTGATTTCATTCGGCGCCTTCTGGCTTGCCATCGGTTACTTTGCCTTCATCTGGATGGAACGCCGCGCCCGCAAGACCGGCGCGATCGGACAGTATTAACCGCTCGCGCTGAGCGGAATGCAATGTAGTCGAAGCGCACTCATCACAGACACCCTTCGACTGCGGGTCTCGCTACGCTCGTCCCTCCGCTCAGGGCGAATGGAGAAAAACATGCAACTCACCACCCTCTCACAACCCAGCCTCAAAACCCAACTGCGGGCATTATTCGTCATCGCCCGCAAGGATTGGAAGGTCTTCTGGCGCTATCCGTTGAACGCGGTATCCAACGTGTTCCAGCCCATCATCTGGATCACACCCGTTTACTTCATGGGCAAAGCCTTCAGCACGGACGGACAGGCCAGCGGTTTCGCGGCGTACAGCGGAAGCGGCGATTACATGTCCTACATTCTGATCGGCACGGTGCTGACCAACTTCATCATGACCGTGTTCTGGGGCATGGGCTATGCCCTCAAGAACGATATGGACTCGGGCGTGCTCGAATCCAACTGGCTGACGCCCGTCTCGCGCCTGCTCATCCTCGTCGGGCGCACGCTGACAAGTATGTTCACCACCACCATCACTTCCATTGTCATGCTGGTCATCGCGGGCGCATTGTTCGGCTTCAAACCGACAGGCAGCACCTTCGCCGCCATCCTGACCGCCATTCCCATGCTGGTCGGGTTGTACGGATTCGGCTTTGCCTTTGCCGGCATCGTCCTGTTGATGCGGGAGGCGAACACGATGGTGGATGTGGGAAGTTTCCTCGTGCAGGGATTCTCCGGGACGAACTTCCCGGTTCAGTCCCTGCCCTACTGGCTGATCCCCGTCTCGCTCATGCTCCCGCTGACGTATGGACTCGACGCCGTGCGCGGATTCCTGATCAAGACGGACACGCTCCTGCCCATCCCTGTCGAGATCGCCATCCTCATCCTCTCCATGTTCGTGATGCTGTGGATCGGGGCGCAGATCTTCTACCGGGTCGAACGCAGGGTCAGGACCATGGGAACGCTGGGTCAGCACTAAAGTCAGGAACGAAACGGCTCGCAATCCAAGCCACGGATTACACGAACTTTCACGGAAAGAACTGCAAGAAATCCGTGATAATCTGTGTAATCCGTGGCAAAAATATCTATACAAAATAGAACATGTGTACTATGATATATTCTTTGGACACGAAAGGACTTGAATGTTCACCCGTCTCAACAAGATCTATCATGAGTTTCCACGCCTGTTCTGGGTCGTGGTCGTCGTCAGCTTCATCGACCGCATCGGCGGCACGCTCCTCTTCCCGTTCTTTGCGCTGTACATCACACAGAAGTTCAACGTCGGCATGACGCAGGCGGGCATCCTGCTTGGGATGTCGTCGCTGTTCGGGCTGATCGGATCAACCATCGGCGGCGCGTTGACCGACAAGTTCGGTCGCAAGCAACTCATCCTGTTCGGGCTGGTGTTCAGCGCCATCAGCACGCTGACGTTTGGCCTGGTCAACAGTCTCAGCGCCCTGTATCCGCTGATGATTGTCGTCGGCCTGCTCTCGAGCGTCTCGCATCCCGCCCACGACGCGATGATTGCGGACATCCTGCCCGAGAATCAAAGACAGGAAGGCTTTGGTATCCTGCGCGTGGTCGGCAACCTTTCATGGATCATCGGGCCGACCATCGGCGGGGTGGTGGCGAACATCAACTTCTTCTACCTGTTCGTGATCGATGCGGTCGTCAGTTGTGTTGTTGCCGCCATCATCTTCCGCACCATCCCGGAGACAAAGCCCGAACCGCATGCCTACGCGGAGAGCGAGTCGCTCTTGCAGACCGTGATCGGCTATCGCGTCGTACTAAAGGACTTTGCCTTCATGGCGTTCATGGTGGCAGGCATGCTCATGCTGATCGTGTACCAGCAGATGTACAGCACGCTCTCCGTCTACCTGCGCGACAATCACGGCATCAACCCCAGCGGCTACGGTTTCCTGATGACCACGAGCGCCATCACGGTCGTGCTCTTTCAATTCTGGGTCTCGCGCCTCATCAAGGTCCGCCCGCCATTCCTGATGATGGCATTCGGCACGGTCTTCTATATGATCGGCTTCGCGCTGTTCGGCGTGGTCACTGTCTACGCCCTGTTCGCCCTCAACATCGTCATCATCACCATCGGCGAGATGATCGTCGTGCCGACCAGCCAGGCGCTTGCGGCTAACTTCGCCCCCGAAGTCATGCGCGGGCGGTACATGGCGATCTTCGGACTCTCGTGGGCGATCCCCTCCACGATCGGGCCCGGTGCGGCGGGATACATCCTCGACAACTACAACCCGAACCTGCTATGGTTCATCGGCGGAGCCTTGTGCGGACTCTCCGTACTTGCCTATTACGCCCTCCATCTCCGCCTCGGCACACGACCTGAATTTGCCCCAGCCCAGGAAGCCGCACAGCCAGCCTGAGCCTGACTCTGTTCAATTAAAGACCCGATGGAACGCAAACATCCATTGGGCCTTTTTGTTTAAAGATTTCCGAAACCTACACAAAATTCCATTGACACATCAGCGAACAGGAGTACAATCCGCCCAATCTTAAAATGAAACCCATATCCACCCTGTGCGAAACGCTAACTCGTGGAGTTGGCGTTTTATAATACCAACCACTAGAGGAGAGTGAGTATGAGTAAAGCGTTCAGGTATTTCTTTTCAGCCATAGTCATCATGACCATGTTGCTCGGGTCCATGGCAATGGCGCCAGCCGCGCGTTCGGATGCAACCGTGCATTTGAAAGGCGGCTCTTTTATTCCTGCGCAAAGCAATTATGCACAGGGGAGTCAGAAGTATTTCATCGTTCAGTTCTCCGGACCCGTCCAGCAGGCCTGGAAGGATGCGGTGACCGCCGAAGGCGCGGAGATTTTGTACTATCTGCCGGATTTCGCCTTCAAGGTGCGCATGAACCCCGGCATCGCCAGGCGCGTGGAGAGACTCAACTCCGTCAGCGCGGTGGTGGCTTATCAACCGGAGTTCAAGCTCGGGTCCGACCTGAAGCGTGATGGACAGGTCAACCTGTATCGCATCCTCATCGAACGCGGCTCGAACTATGGATCGGTCCGCTCGCTCGTCGCCCAGACAGGCGCGGAGGTGTTGGGTTTTGAAAACGACATCCTGGTCGTCGCCGCGAACGGCGCCTTTCGTGGACGCCATTGCGCAGGTGGACGATGTCGCATCCATCAGCAACTTCCTGCCTGAACCAGACATTCTCGGAGCCAGGCGCCCCCCAACAGAATGATTATTCGGTGGCGAACATCATCGGCGCAGCGACCGCCCACTCGCGCGGATACAACGGCTCGACCCAGACCGTCGCCGTGGCGGATACGGGTCTTGGCGGCGGCACGCCCAACCACCGCCCACCGCGACATCAACGGGCGCGTCTCTACCGTCTATAACTGGCCCGGCGTGACCGATAGCTGTTGGACAGTCACCGACGACGGCGCAGTGGACGTGGACTCCGGTCATGGCACGCATACGGCAGGCTCGGTGTTGAGCGCCGGCGCGCCGAACGGAATCGGCAAGGGCTCCGCCCCGGCCGCCAACCTTGTGTTCCAGGCGACCGAAAACTGGGCGACGATGAAGGGCTTCGTGCGCCATCCTATTACACCAACGGATATTATCTGACCGGCCTGCCCACTGACCTGAACCAACTCTATCAGCAAGCCTATAACGCCGGTGCACGCGTCCACAGCAACTCGTGGGGTTCCGCCGCCGCAGGCGATTACACCGCCAACTCCGCCCAGACCGACACCTTCATCTGGAACAACCGCGACATGGTCATCACCTTCTCGGCTGGCAATGAAGGCATCGACGCCAACAGCGACGGCGTCATTGACAACGACTCGATGGGCGCCCCCGCCACCGCCAAGAACGTGCTCACGGTCGGCGCGAGCGAGAACCAGCGCAGTGACAGCTATCCCTGCGACACGGGTCTTTCCTACACCGCCTGCGCCTCGCAGGGCGGCGTGAACAGCATCTTCACCTGGGGCTCCGCCTGGCCTGCGGATTATCCCGCCAACCCCATCAAGGATGACGTCTCCGCCAATAATTCCGGTCAGATGGCCGCATTCTCCAGCCGCGGACCCACAGACGACCAGCGCATCAAACCTGACGTGGTCGCCCCCGGCTCATGGATCCTTTCCACCTACTCCGATCTGTACCAGCAGGGCTATGACGCCTCGCCCAACCCCCGCAACAACGCCTGGCAGTACGACGGCTACGGCTTCCCCTACGACCAGTATTACAAGTATCTGAGCGGCACATCCATGTCCAACCCGCTGACGGCGGGCGGCGCGGCGGTTGTCAGGGATTACTACAGCAAGGCATACAGCGTCAACGCCACAGCCGCGCTCGTCAAAGCCACCATCATCAACTCCGCGGTGGATATGGCAGACGAGAACAACGACGGCGTCAACGACAACGACTACCCCATCCCGAACAACCACGAAGGCTGGGGACGCGTCAACCTCGACGCGGCCACCGACGGGACGATCCAGTTCGTGGACGAAGGAACAGGCTTGAGCACGGGCGGAAGCGCCAACTTCCAGGTCACATCCAGCGGCGGGCCTCTCAAGGTCACAGTCGTGTGGACGGACTATCCCTCCACCGAAGCCGCCTCCATCAACCTCGTCAACGACCTCGACCTCACGGTCACAGGCCCGAGCGGCACCTTCCGCGGCAACGTCTTCTCCGGCGGATGGAGCGCGGCAGGCGGCACGGCTGACCGCCGCAACAACGTCGAGAACGTCTACATCCAGAACGCCGCGGCCGGCACCTACACCGTGACGGTCGGCGCCTTCAACATCCCGAACGGACCGCAAAAATTCGCCCTTGTTGTGGATGGCGGGACTTTCGGCTCCGGCCCCACCCCGACACCTGGTCCCACAAACACGCCGACCAGCACGCCCGTCCCGACGAATACACCCACGCCTACCAACACGCCCGCCCCTGTGACCAGCACTGGCTACCTGTCACCCTCGGCAAATGCCCCGGTGACTTCCGGCTCGGGTGACAACAACGGCTACCAGACCAGTCCTGCCAACGCCTACGCCAACGACAGTGTTTTTGCCAGCGATGTGAATAGTGGCACCGGCTCAAGCACCAGTTACACCAGCACCCAAAAGGACCGTCACCTCTTCTACAACTATGGGTTCAACATTCCGTCCGGTGCAACCATCACAGGCATTCAGGTCCGCGTGGACGCCCGCGCAGACAGCGCGTCCGGCACCCGCCAGATCTACGTCCAATTCTCGTGGAACGGCGGAGCCAACTGGACCACCGCCCTAAGCACAGGCAACATGAGCACCAGTGAAGCCACATACACGCTGGGCGGCACGACCAACACGTGGGGACGCACCTGGAGCGCAGGCGATTTCAGCAACGCCAACTTCCGCGTGCGTGTAATTGACGTCTCCAACAACACCTCCCGTGACTTCTACCTCGATTGGATCGCAGTCAACGTGACGTATCAGCCGTAATCTCGCGCTGAGCGGCGTTGGTCGAGTAGCGAAGCGTATCGAGACCAACGAAGTCGAAGTGCCAACAACAAAAAAGATGGATGCGGAGTTCCAAAACGCATCCATCTTTTTCTTTGACTCAAACCCGCTTCGGACTTAACTCGAAGCCTGCTTCCATCCGAACTGCCTTTTTCTCAGCTCCTTCATTCTTCCACACTGACAACTGTTCACTACTCACTGATTACTGCTCTTAATGATGATGCCCGCCCGCGTGGACGTGACCGTGGTCCAACTCTTCAGCCGTCGGCTCACGCAAACCGACAACCTTGACATTGAAGTGCAGTTCATCCCCGGCCAGCGGATGATTGAAGTTCAAGCGGACTGTTCCGCCTTCGACCGATTCGATGCGCGCGTAGCGTCCCTGCCCTGAATTGTCACGGACGGTCAATTCCAGACCTTCCTCCACCGGCATATCCTTGGGGAACTGGTCGCGCGGCACATCCATGAACGCCTCTTCGTCGTACTCGCCGTAACCTTCCGCAGGAGGGACGACCACATCCTTGCTGTCGCCAACCTTCATGCCGATCATTTCATTCTCCAGCCCCGGGATGATATTCCCATACCCGGTCAGGAACTCCAATGGCTCATGCCCTTCAGACGAATCGATCATTTCACCGTCAACCTTCAACGTATATTCCATCGAGACCACAACGCCGTTCTGTACTGAATCTTCGTTCATTCCATGTCCTTTCGATTTACCAGCAGTGAATATGGGACGCTGGCAAGTCTGCACATTTTACCTTCTTTCGTAACTATTTCCTAAAACCTTCTATAATTGCTTTCATGCACTACGACCTCTGCCTCCCCTGGTACTGGGAATACGATATTGACTTCGTCCGCTTCGCTGAAAACGCCTGCAATGAACAGGGCTTAACCCTCTGGCAGGTCACACCTGATAACCTGCTTGAATCTGTCACAGCTTTGTACAAGGGCGACCGCTCCTTTAACACCCTTCTCGACCGCTCGCAAGGCGATGACCGCTTCCTGCCCTTCAACAACTGGGCGAAGGAATACAACAAGAGGCGCATCAACCCGCCCGAGCTCTCAAAATGGTCCGAGGACAAAGCTACGATGCACCTCGAACTCATCAGCGCAGGCATCCAAACACCCCACACGATCCTCCTCTCTCCTTTCCTCGAACAACCCGCCCTGCCCCATCTCGATCTGACACCGCTCGGACAACACTTCGTCATCAAACCCTCCAACGAAGGCGGCGGGGAGGGCGTCATCCTCGGCGCGTTCTCCTTCGACCAGATCCTGCGCGCCCGCATGCAATTCCCCGAGCAGAAATACCTGCTTCAAGCCACCGTCACACCCCGCACCATTCAGGGACGTCCTGCCTGGTTCCGCGTCTTTTACTCGGTCGGCAAGACCTATCCCTGCTGGTGGCATCCGTTGACACACGTATTCGCCAGTGTGACTCCTTCCGAGGAGAACAAATACGAACTCAAACCGCTTCATGATATCACCCGACGCATCGCCTCGATCTGCCGCCTCGACTGGTTCACCACCGAGATAGCTTTGACTCACGAGGATTTTGTCGTCGTGGACTACGTCAACGACCAGATCGACACCCGCATCCAATCCAGGGCTGTGGATGGCGCACCCGATGAAGTGATGAGGAGCGTAGCAGCACAATTGGTAATGTTGGCAAAGGATGGTGCTGCTTGACAAGCTGAAGGCGGAAGGCAATAAGCAGACGGTATTGCTTGAAACCCATCATGATGGATATGGAGGCAGAAATGGCTGAATATCAACAACTCAAAGGTCATCGTGATTTAAAGGTCTATCAATTAGCTTACAAACTCGCAATGGATATTTTCAAAGTCAGCAAGTCCTTTCCCAAGGAAGAGAAATATTCCCTCACCGACCAAATCCGCCGATCATCCAGAAGTGTTGCTGCCAACATCGCTGAGGGATTTCGGAAACGACAATACCCGAAAATGTTCGTCAGCAAGCTCGCCGATGCTGATGGCGAAGCCGCAGAGACTCAAGTCTGGCTTGACTTTGCCCGAGACTGTGAATATATACCTCCCAAGCTTCATGATGAACTTGTTAAAGGATATGAAGAAGTGGGTAAAATGCTCGGCACCATGATGTCTATGCCTGAAAAATTCATGCCTCGCAATCTCCGCCGCGAGTAACCCACTTGCACCGTCCGCCTTCTGCTTTCTGCCTACTGATTTCTGCATTCTGAAATCATTCTTATTAACCCAAGGAGCATCCCATGCCCAAACCCCGCGCCCGTGACCTCGGCATTCCCCTCGAAGGGACGCCTGGCAAATACAACGCCATCACAGACGTGGACGGTATCACCGTCGGCTACTCCACCATCATCGAGGGCGATTCGGCGCGGACGGGAGTCACCATCATCCATCCAAGAGGCAAGGCGAATCACGATCCCGTGTTCGCAGGCTGGTTCCCCTTCAATGGCAACGGCGAGATGACGGGGTCCGCGTGGGTCGAAGAGGGCGGCTTTCTCGAAGGTCCGATCGGGATCACGAACACACATTCGGTCGGCGTGGTGCGTGACACGATCATCCAATGGCAGGTGGGACAGGACAAGATCTTTCAAGGCTGGTCATGCCCACTTGTGACGGAGACCGCCGACGGCTGGCTGAACGACATCAACGGATTCTTCGTCAAGCCTGAACATGTGAGAGAAGCTTTGGAGAACGCCGAATTCAGGTATGGTTGAGGAAGGGAATGTCGGCGGCGGGACGGGAATGCTATGTTACGAGTTCAAAGGCGGGAGCGGAACGTCCTCCAGAAAACTACCAGAAAAACTCGGCGGCTGGACGGTCGGCGCGTTCGCACAGACGAACTTCGGCAGGCGTTATCAGCTCACGATCGCGGGAGTCCCTGTTGGGCAACATCTCAAAGACAATGCCATCTGGACGAACGGAGAGAATCCTTTCAAACAGGATGACGGTTCGCTCATCGTCATCCTCGCCACCGACGCGCCGCTCCTGCCTCATCAACTCAAGCGGCTGGCAAAACGCGCCTCACTCGGCATGGCACGGACAGGGTCGTTGGGCGGCAACGGTTCAGGCGACATCTTCCTTGCCTTCTCCACAGCCAACCCCAACGCCGCCCGGGGAGACGAAAAAGGTTTGGCTCCACTACAATCTTTGAGCAACAACTTCATTGACCCGTTACTCGCCGCTTCCGCCTACGCCACCGAGGAGGCCATTATCAACTCCATGATCGCCGCGGAGGATATGACGGGGCGCAACAGGCTGACGGTCAGGGCATTGCCGCATGACAAGTTAAGAGAGATTTTGAAAAGTTATAATAGGTATCATAACCTACACCTTACATTTTCCGGGAAACTTATTGTGCCTACGAGATATGTATCTTCTGTAAAACCAGGGAAGGCAGTGGGCAGAAGGCAGAATAGGAGAATGACATGGCAACTTATCAGGAACTCAAAGGTCATCGCGACTTAAAGGTTTACCAACTTATATTTTCACTCACCTAATTAATCCTTCAGGCATATAAACTGGCTATGGAAATATTCAATGCGAGCAAATCTTTCCCCAAAGAAGAAAAGTACTCACTGACCGACCAAATTCGCCGGTCGTCGCGAAGTATTGTCGCCAATATCGCGGAAGGCTTCCGCAAGCGACAATATCCGAAAATGTTCGTCAGTAAACTCGCCGACGCGGATGGCGAAACCGCTGAAAACCAAGATGGCATTTTGCCCGAGACGGTAGAATATATGAATTCCATGGAACTCATGCCGAACTTTCAAAGGTTATCGCGATTAAAGGTTTAACAACTTGGTAGTATGAACTGTCCATGGAAAAATTCAATCCGCGCAAATCTTCCCCACGAATAAAATACTCTCTAATCGTTCAATCCATGATGGCACAACACTTGCAACCATCGAACCAAAAAGAAATCAATATCGGGTGTTTATTAACGCAATAGAATATTCTCCAGACAATAGTATGCTGGCTACTCTTGTATCCGAATATGACGATCCAAATCCGCGAAATCTGGTTTGGCAGACCAGTGATTGGTCACTTCTTTACCAAATAACAATTAACTCAGGTTCACGTATAGGCTGGAGTAAAAGCCAGGGAAAAGCACTAACTTGGTCTCCAAATGGTCGTTTGATAGCTGTAGCAGTAAAAGCTGGAAGTATTCAGATATTCAAAACGGTTAACGGAAAATTCAGCTACCTCGCATGGTCATACAATGTGGGTAACTGGGGTTGCATTTCCACCTGACGGGAAAATGCTTGTATCTTGCTCAATTGACGGAACAATTCGCATTTGGGGTATTGCTGCCTTCTGCATTCCGCTTTCTAAAACTTACATCCCAATTCAGCGTATACATCCATAGTATTCATTTTCTGGAGGTAGGTCATATGTCATCCATTCTCGAAGTTCAAAATCTAGCAAAAAACTACGGCAACTTCACCGCCGTCAAAGGGATTTCCTTTGACATCAAGGAAGGGGAAATCTTCAGCCTGCTCGGACCGAACGGCGCGGGCAAGACCACGACCATCTCGATGCTTTCAACTTTATACACACCCACCTCGGGCGACGCCACCATCGGCGGTCATTCCGTCACCAAAGACCCGATGGCGGTCAAGCAGGTGATCGGTGTCGTGCCG
The DNA here is from genome assembly GCA_963718215.1 of uncultured Chloroflexia bacterium. GTDB lineage: Bacteria > Chloroflexota > Anaerolineae > Anaerolineales > Villigracilaceae > Defluviilinea. Next base: position 236,596 of record CAVQYK010000018.1, on the reverse strand, counting down.
CAAGAACTTGCCCTCTACGAAGACCTGACCGCAAAAGAGAATCTCATCTTCTGGGGGCAGATGTATGGTCTTGAGCGGCAAATCCCTCAACAGCCGCGTGGATGAAGTGTTGGAGCAGATCGGTTTGGTGGATAAAGCCAAAAACCGGGTCAAAACCTATTCGGGAGGCATGAAGCGCCGCGTCAACATCGGCGTGGGACTGCTCCACAAGCCGCGTCTGCTCTTCATGGACGAGCCCACCGTCGGCATCGATCCGCAGTCGCGCCGCGCCATTCTCGATACGGTCAAAGACCTCAACAAGCAGGGCATGACCGTCCTTTACACCACGCATTATATGGAAGAGGCGGAGGAACTTTCCGACCGTGTCGGCATCATTGACCACGGCGAACTGATCGCGCTCGGCACGCAAAAGGAACTTACGCAACAGGTCGGGCAGACTGAAACGCTCATCCTGCACATCGGTGAGAACGATGACCCCGAAGCATTGGCGAAATCGCTCGAGGGCACAAAGGATGTTCTCGAAGCGATCGCCACAGACCATGCAGTTTCAGTCGTTGCACACGAAGCGGAGGATGTGCTCGCGGCGGTTGTGACCAAGGCGAACGAACGCGGCATCAAGATCCGCTCGATCGACATCCGCGAGCCGAATCTTGAAGCGGTGTTTTTACATTTGACAGGTAGAGCGTTAAGGGATTATGCCATTCAAAGCGCAGCGAGCAGTCTCTTTATTTCGGATTTCTCAGTGTCTCTGTACACTCAGTGGAAAAAGAGTCAACTATGAAAAAACTCCTCCTCATCGGTCTCAAAGACCTCCAACTCATGTTCCGCGACCGCGCGGCGCTGACCTTCATGCTCCTCGCGCCGTTCCTGCTCACCATCGGCATGGGCTTTGTCACGGGTCGCTTTAGCGGCGGCTCGACAGGCATTTCAGATATCCCTGTTGTCATCGTCAATCTGGATAATGAGCAACTGGGCAACGCGTTGGAAGACTTGTTCAACTCGGACGATCTGGCGGAATTGATGGAGCCCACCGCTTCATCCGACCCCGAGGCTGCCCGCCAATTAATTGACAGTGACCAGGCCTCAGCCGCCGTCATCATCCCAGAAGGATTCACCCGCAGTATCATCCCCGCCGAAGGGACGATGTTCGATGCCGAATTCCGCTCCGTCCGAGAACGTGCAGATCGAAGTGTACGCCAATCCCTCCCGCCCGACTGGTGCGGGCATCGTCAAAGCCATCGTGGACGAGTTCGTCTCGCGCGTCGAAGAGGGACGTACCAGCGGCATGACATCCATTGTCGGGTTGATGCAGAACGGGTTGTTGAATCCGCAAAACGCGGAGTCCGAAGCGCGCGCCTTGTTCGAGAATGTCGAGGAAACCGAATCCACCGCCATCACGCTCAAGACCGACAAGGAAGGCGCCGAAGCCGTTGAGTTCGACCTGCTCGCCTACTTTGCGCCCGGCATGGCGTTGATGTTCCTGATGTACACCGTCTCCTACGGCGGACGATCGATCCTCGCCGAACGTTCACAGGGAACCTTGCCGCGCCTGATGATCTCCCCAACACAGACCGCGCAAGTGCTGGGCGGCAAGGTGCTTGGCATCTTCTTCATGGGCGTCGCGCAGGTCGGGATTTTGATCCTTGCATCCGCCTTGTTCTTCCAGGTGAAATGGGGCGACCCATTGGGAATGATCGCCTTGATCCTTGCGGCGGTCTTCGGCGCGTCAGGCTGGGGCATGTTTATAACCGCGTTGGCGCGCACACCTGCACAGGTCGGTAGTACAGGTTCCGCCATCATGTTGATCTTCGGCATCCTCGGCGGAAGTTTCATCAACCTTGAACAACTGCCGCCGTTCATGCGGGTCATCAGCAAGATCACGCCCAACGCCTGGGGTCTGGACGGGTTCACCACCCTCGCTCTCGGCGGCACGCTGAAAAGCCTGACAGCACCCATCACCGCCCTGCTCATCATGGGCGCGGTGTTATTTGGCATTGCGGTTGTGTTGTTCAATCGCAATGGGTTGGTGCAGAAATGATTACTTCCGTCCTGAGCGGAGCGAAGCGCAGTCGAAGGACGCATTCGCCAGCAACATGTGCTTCGACTACGTGCCTCGGCTTACACTCGGCACTCCGCTCAGCACGAGGACATAACCTATGAAAAAAATCTTCGCCATCGCATGGAAGGACGCCATCATCCGATTTGCGAGTTCATCGGAGTTGTTGTTCTTCATCATCCTGCCTGTCGTCTTCACCTTCCTGCTCGCGGGCGGAACGCCCTCGGGCAATGAAGAAAACCGCATCCGCCTGCTGGTTGTGGATGAGGCGCAAACCACGATTTCACAGCAGATCATCGAGGAATTGGAAAACTCCACTGCCGTCTACCCCGAAGTTGCCGACCGCGAGGAGGCGCAAAGCCAGTTCGATGAACGGCGCGCTTCGTCCGTCCTGATCATCCCTGCGGGTATCGATCTCGCGTCCCTGCAAAGCGGCTCGGCAGAAGTGGAAATGCTCCAACAGCCCAACAATCTCAACGCCACCGTTCAGGAGCGCGCCGTGTTGACCGCCATCCGCCGCGTGAGCAGCGCCATCTCCGCCGCGCAGAATGCGGTCAGTGTGCGGGAGCAGAAACAACCGTTTGCGGACGAAGCAGAGAAGCAAGCCTACTTCGAGACATCATTGGATCTGGCGCAGTCCATTCAGGAGGAAGCCCCCGAACGAGTGACCATCGTCGAAGGGACAACGCCAGACCAGGTCGAATATGATCCGCGCGCCAATTCGTCCGCGGGGCAACTCATCACATGGGTGTTCATCCCGCTGTTTGGCATTTCGGCTTTGTTCGCCTACGAACGCCAGCAAGGGACATTACGCCGCCTGCTCACCACGCCCTCCCACAAAGCGACCTTCCTGCTCGGCACGATCTCAGGTCAGGTGGCGATGGCGCTGGTACAAATGTTGCTCGCTGGTCGGTTTTGGGATTTTGGTGATGAAACTCAACTGGGGACGCGAGCCGCTGGCATTGTTCGTCATCCTGTTCGCAGCGGCGCTTGCCGCGGCGGCGTTCGGCACCACGATGGGAACCTTCATCAAGACCGAAGGTCAGGCAAGCGGCTTGAGCATCATGTTCGGCATGGTCATGGCATTGATGGGCGGGTGCTGGTATCCACTTGAGTTGTTCCCCTCCGCGATCCAGAACGCCGTGAAGATCCTTCCCACCACCTGGGCGATGCAGGGACTGTTGGACCTCGTCTCTACGCGGCAAGGGTTTGGTGGATATTCTGCCTGAGGCGGGAGTCCTGCTGGGGTTTGCAGTTGTATTTTTCACAGTGGGAGTCTTGCGGTTTCGATACGAGTAAATACACAATAGATGGCAGAAGGCGGAAGGCAGTGAACAAGTCTGCCTTCCGCCTTCTCTTTTTCTGCTTTCTGACTCAATCCGTCACAAGGAACATTTTGGCGTATTTTCCATGCAGTTGCCCGATCCATTTGAAGAGGTGCATGGAGGCGGTCAACAGCAGGAAGCCGAAGATCACCAAGAGCGGGTAGAGATATGTTGGGGGAAAGTAACGCACATCGCCAATAATGACTCCGACAACCCCTTGCTGGACAAATCCTTCAATGATCGGCGAAACCATGAACGACAGCGACAGGCTGACCAGCATTACGATCAGGATAAAATAAAACGTGCCAAATGGCAGCTGGCAGAACATGTAGAAGAGCATCTTCCAGTTGTATTTGTCTGTGACCAGCATCTTAAGGCGTTCCAGCCACTTCACATTTTGAGATGAAAACCTGGCGCGGCGCGGCATGCGCACGCCGAGCAGCGCTTCCACCAATCTGCCTTCCAGCAACGTAAGACTGCGTACAGAGTGCAGGAAGAAAAACAGGAACGGCAGTCCAAAGATGAAGATGGACAGGGTCACAGATAATGAGAGTCCCGTCACTGCCCAGGTGAAATAGATGATGCCCGTCACAAAGGCGACCAGCATGTAGAGCAGGGCTCCCCAGGCTCGTGGGTCGGCATAGATCGCAAAAAAACGGACTCCCAGCGACTCCGATCTTTGTTTTTCCTGCGCCAACACCGGGGACGTGAGACGTTCCACATCTTTATAGGCGGACGCGATCTCATCCGGTGAACCATACTGCTCGATGACCTGACCCAACGCTTCCTCTTCGGACGCTTCGGGCTGTTTCTCTTTCAAGGCAACCAGCGCAACCCTGAGATGTTCCTCCGCATCTGCGAGCGCATCCTGGACCGTGGCGGCGTCGCTGTCCTTGAGTTCCGCTTTTAGTTGATCGAGATATTCTTCGATTGATTTGACCATCTTCATGCTCCTTCCATCGCCTTGTCGACGAACGACTTCATTTGCTCCCATAGGCCCTGCCAGACGGAGAGCGTTTCCTTCCCTTCGGCTGTGATGCTGTAATACCTGCGCGGCGGACCGGAGACCGAAGGCTCCACCATGCTTTGCAGCAATCCGCTGCTTTCCAACTGGCGAAGGACGGGATACAACGCTCCCTGCTTCATAAAGGACGCCTCGCCGCTGTAATCGTCCAGCAGTTTGGCGATCTGGTAGCCATACATGGGCTCCTTGCTGTTATCCAGCACGCTGAGCAACACAAGCGACGCTATTCCCGAGTTCAACTCTTTTTGGAATTTCCTGGTGAGTGCCGGTGAATCGACCACTGCGCCTCCTTTCAGTAGGATGTACTTATTACTATTATTAAATAAATAATAGTACGAAATTGATATTATGTCAAGGTCTTTAAATAGAAAAACCCCTCCGAGCAGGAGGGGCAGAGATTTTTAGTTTGGGAGATAATCTATTGCACAGGGCGCAACGCAGGCTGTGGCTTTTCGCGCGGGGTGGAGAAGAACCTGCTTGGCAGGCTGATGGGTGTGAACGGTCCCCCGCTCTGCAGGTCGGCGAACGGGATGTAATACAACGCGATGTCGCTTCGGTCAAACCGCTGGTGGGCAAAGAGAATGTATTTGCCGTCCGGGCTGAAACGTGCATCGAGGTAGCAACACTCGCCGTTGATCGGGTTGAGTTTCACGACCTCGCGCGTGTCGCTGTTGTACAGGTACAGGTTGCCGAACCCGTCATTGCGGATCGAATCGTTCAGCAGGAACAGGTTTTTTCTGTCCCAGTCGTAACTTCCGAGGCGCCTGGTGCTTTCCTTGTCAAAGGTGATGCGTCCGCCGGGGATGGTATCCAGGCGGGACAACCCCACATTGGCGCAGTTCTCGATATCCGCGTTCAGGAGAAAGAGCTGATCGGAGTTCACCAGCCGCGTGTCTATGACGTGTGCCATCAGCATCTTCCCATCCTGCGACCAGAGCACCTCACGGAAAGGGAACTGGTTATAGAAGCAATATTTCCCGATTTTCGACAGCTCGAACCTGGATCTAATGTCCTTTAGCGCGTCCAGGTCGAAAGGCAGGATGTTCAGAGTGCGCTGGATGCTGATGGCGACAAGTTTCCCGTCCGGTGAGACGCTGAAACCTTCGAGTTGTTCACCCAAATCGAAACACACGATCTGGCTTGTTTGTTTTGTCTCCGCATCCAGCAGGTAGGCGCAATTGCGGGACAGGTAAACCAGCCTGTTGTGATCGATCCATTGCAGGTTGGATTTCGGCGAATTCTCAGAACGCAGCTGGATGAGGTCGCTCCCATCGGTGTTCATGATGTAGATCTCGTTCCCGGATAAAAGCGCGATCTGGTTCGCACCGCCGGGGACGGTCGCGGTCGGTACCGGTGTGGATGCGGGTTGGGCTGTGGCTGTGGGAGGGATGGCGGTAAAAGTCTCGGTGGCAGGAACGGCGGTTGGGGGCGGGGACAGGCTCACGGTCGGGGTGGGAGCGATGGAGAGGAACGGGAGGTTGCCTCCGCGTGCGAACATCCAAAAGAGGGCGAGCAGGAGCGCCACGCTTCCCGTGATCCAGAACAAACTGGTGCGTATCGCCGCCCAGTTGCCGTATCTATCCAGGAATGTCGAGCTTTTCTCTTCGCCAAAGGCGGCTTTGTTCAGGGCGCGCGCCAGGTCGATGGTGGAGACGTAACGGTCGCGTTTATCCTCCGCCAGGCAGATGTTGATGATCACACCCACTTCGGGCGGCAGTTCAGGGACTTCGCTGAGGACATCCGGGACAGGAAGGTGGAAGGGCCTGCCTTTTAGCGGGGATGTTTTCGTTTCGAGCCTGGACCTCTGCCTGCCGGTCAGCATTTGATAGATGACCACACCGAGGCTGTACACGTCGCTCCGCTCGTCCACGGTTTCCTGTTGGATCTGCTCGGGGCTCATATACCCGGGCGTACCCACCTGCCCTTCGGATAATGACGAGGTGCTGGAAGCGGCCGGTTTGGCAACGCCAAAATCGGAGATGTACGGGTTGTTGTCGAGATCGAAGAGGATGTTATCCGGCTTGATATCGCGGTGGATGATATGCTGTTTGTGCGCGTGGTTCAGGGCGGCACAGATGCGCCCAATAATGTGGGCGGTATCGTGAAGCGACAGTTTGCCCCTGGCCGCGATCAACTGGCTGAGCGACCCGCCCGCCATGTAGCGCATCACGAAATACGGCTGACCGTCCTGTTCCCCCACGTCGTAGACCGGCACGATGGCGGGATGCTCGAGCGAGGCGATCATCTTGAGTTCGCGCTTGAAGTGCGCTCTCTGGCTGATATCGGGCGCCTGCTCGACCGACAACACTTTAACAGCCACCTCGCGGTTGGCTTCCGTGTCGAAGGCGCGATAGACCACCGTTGCCTGTCCTCGCCCAAGTTCTTCCTTGATCTGATACCTGCCGATGGTTTCCGGTAACATCCGCCCCAAGTATAACGCACCATGGACAGGGTTATCAGGGGCGAATCACTCCGTTTAGTACTGGTTGTATCCGAACTGGATCAGTGATTTCCGTACGCTTTCGGCGGCAGGGATTGTAAATAGACCCAAACCGCGCGCAGTTCATCGTCGCTCATGTGCCGGTACGAGGTCCAGGGCATATAATCCTTGCGGAGTTGGATGTCACCGGGCGTTTCCCCGGTCCGCATGGTGTTGATGAAGTCATCTTCGGTCCAGGAAGGAAGCGCGCTCCCTTCCCCCCAGGTCAGGTTGAGGGCGGGGGGCCAGCTGGCAGGGAAGCCCGGAATCGCCCCGCCGGACATCGTCAAACCGTGACAGACCTTGCAGGATTGGGTCAAATACTCGCCATACTCCGCCGTGATCCCCACCGGCGGGGCGTCCGGGCGCGGCGCGTCATGCGGGATCAACTCGGCAGGGATGAACGTGATGCCCGGCACCATCATGACCAGCCTGCCGATGGGGGAGACACTGCTCGGCGGCAGGACGTTATTCATGGGCGGAGCGGTTTGTATATACGCAATCACAGCGCCCAAGTCCCTGTCACTCAGGTAATGGAATTCCGTGGACGGCATGAACAACAGCGGCGTACCGTCCATGCGGACGCCGTGACGGATCGCCTTCACCCAGCCCTCGTCCGTGTACTCGCCTCCGACCCCGCCCTTGCCTGTTGTCAAATTCGACGCCACCACCTTCCCGACAACCGGGTCGTCCATGTAGACGTTCCCCTCCATCAACGGGATATCCTGCGAAGGGAGGTTCAAATGCTTCTGCATGCCGAATTCTTCACCTGTGGACACATACGAACTCCCGCCCGCACTGTGACATGCCTCACACCCGCGGAAACGGAAGATGTGTTCCCCCAGTTCAATGGACTGGACATCGGTCGGTATAAAGACCGCCTGATCGGGAATCTCGTACACACGGTTCAAGCGCTTCTCACTCGAGACGTAGATCCCCGCCAAACCCAGAAGCAATAACAGGAAAAACACTCCCCCAACCCACTTCAAGAGTCTCTTCACACATTCCTCCGAACCAGAAAAAATGCCCCACCCCTGGTCAAGGGCGGGGCGTTGAATGAATTTGTTATGCAGGAGCGTACTCGCTCAACTGGCAACAAGTGTCGCCACGATCGCCACAGCGTCGCCGCTTAATTCCATAGTTCGAGCTTACTTGTCCTGAATCTCCGCCGCGCGGAACGTGTTCGCCATGAGCATCGCGATCGTCATCGGACCCACGCCGCCAGGGACAGGCGTAATGAAACCGGCAACCTCTTTCGCCTCGTCAAAATTGACGTCACCGACCAGTTTCTGGCGCGGCTTGCCGGTCTTCTCACTGATGACCGGAGTGCCGTCGGGGTTGAGCATCGGGATGCCGTTGATGCCCACATCAATGACCGCCGCGCCGGGCTTGATCCAGTCGCCGCGCACCATCTGGGCGCGACCGATCGCCGCGATGATGATATCCGCATCGCGCATCACGGAGGGGATGTCCTTCGTCTTCGAGTGGACGACGGTCACGGTGGCATTTTCCTTGATGAGCAGCAGGGCGGCGGGCATGCCGACGATGTTCGAGCGCCCCAACACTACGGCGTTCGCACCGGAGATCTTCACACCGGCTTCCTTCAATAGATATATACAGCCGTAGGGCGTGCACGGGACGAAGAGCGGTTCGCGTCCCTTTTGCGCCAGGCGCCCAAGGTTGATCGGCGAGAACCCGTCCACATCCTTCTCGATGCTGATGAGTTGCAGGACGCGTTCCTCATCCAGATGGTCGGGCAGGGGCAATTGCACAAGGATGCCGTTCACCTTCGGGTCGGCGTTCAATTCCTTGATGAGTTTTTCCAGGTCTTCCTGCGTAATGTCCGCCGGGACGGGGTGGTGATAGGACGTCATCCCCAGTTCGGCGCAAGCCTTTTGCTTCATACTGACATAGGTCGCCGAGTTCGATGCGTGCCCCGACCAGCACTGTCGCCAGACCCGGCTGGGATTTCCCCTCCGCGATCCGTTTGGCGACCTTTTCCTTCACTTCATCACGCACCTTTTGCGCAATGGCGGTTCCGTCAATGAGTTGAGCTGTCATGAATGTTCTCCTTTTTCAAAGATGTTTTTATTGTACAACCTCGCCCATTTTCCACAAAGTGACACTTATCCCGAACTCCTGTTACGCTTTTCCACTCCATCATTGAAAGGCTGTCATCCTAAAGGTTTGCATCCGGAGGCTTTTTTCCACAAAATATATGGAAAACATCCAGATCAAGAATGTAATCAAAAAACTCCAGACATCGTGTCCCACAGAATAAGCGACAACAACCGTGCCATATGCCAGCGCCAGGACACCCAAAATAAATACCACTGCTTTCACCATCCCGTATTCTCTCGAAATATGCATTAACAAAAATATGATCGGAACGGCGAGCAGGATTTGGTCATAATTCCACGAGTAGGGCGCAATGAATAGCATTGCGGGCAGGATGGTTGCAAACGCAGGATAGGAGCTGAGACGGGTTCTGTACTTCCAAAACAGATACGCTTCTATTCCGAGGACAGCGGCGGCGCACACAATCCCAACCATCAGGCTTGTCTTATCTGTCTCGAATATCCTGTCAAGAAGACCCCACATGGTGGGTTGCATACCGAAATACTTTTGGAAAGAATCGCCGCCAATACTTAAGTAATCAATAACCCAGCGGTAATTCACGATTACCCCCATCAAAGCCAGCGTCAAACCGCCCAGCGCCATTCCCGCCAAGGCTCGCCATTGTTTTCCGGCCAGCAGCCACACCCCTGCAAGGACCAATATTGGGATCCCAATGGAGGGCTTGAGGCTCAGCGCAGACATGACCAATCCGCCGGAAAGCCACCTCTCATCATGAAAGAGACGGATTGACACGCTAAGCAGGAACAGGAGAAAAGGCACGATCTGTCCATTGCTGATGGCGGGGAAGGTCGGACGGAACAAAAAAACTCCGGCGATCGCCAACAAGTCCAGATATCTTGGTCTTTCAGGGTAAAAACTTAAAAGCAGATTGACCGAAACCAATATCCCAATTTGAGCAAGGAATGTCCAAAGCAAGTACGCGAACTGGATCGGGAACAATGCCAGCAAGGCAAAAAAGACCGCAAAAGGGAGTGGATATTGAAACGTCTTCTCGGAGTGGTAAGCCGTCTGTTCCGCATCGTGTACGGCAATCCATTCGGTACTATCGTAAACATTTTGTCCGTTCAAGATCATATGACCCGCCTGCCAGTACGATGCAAAATCTGTCGCCTTGGCATCGCCTGATTGTGGAAACAAAATACTGAAAGCAAAGAACATGGGAATTAGAATTATGAAATTCAAAACAGATTGTTTCCTGGCATTTTCCAGTTTTCTCATTTCACCTGGTCCTTTGTTTTGACGCCTGCAAGATGGTACCCGACAAATCGCTCTCCAGTGCGGCAGTCAACATAATCTCATCAACCTCGTTCCAGCGCGGCGACGGGGCAAACGCGGTCACGCGCAGGTAATTTCCCGTCCAGCCTTCCATTTTCCAGCCCCACTCGCCCATCTCCGAGGTCGATTCCCACAAAACCGACATCTTCCGCCCGACGAACCTCTCCCGGTAAGACTTTGCCGACTCCGCCAACGCCTCTTGCAGGATGTGATTCCGCGTCTTCCTAACCTCAGGCTTGACCTGCCCCTTCATCCTCGCCGCCCCGGTCCCCGGTCGCGCCGAATACGTGAAGACATGCCCGCCCGCGAAGTCCATCTCCCGGACAAAGTCCAGGGTTTCGGCGAATTCCTCGTCCGTTTCACCGGGGAAGCCGGCGATGATGTCGGTGGTGATCGCCACGTCCGGGATCGCCTCGCGCGCGGCATGGACCAGCTCGCGGAACGACTCCGGCGTGGTCTTGCGGAGCATCCGCCTCAGCGTGGATCCGCTCCCAGATTGCAGAGGCAGGTGCAGGTGCGGCATGAGGCGGGGCGAGGTCCAGAGGAGAAGAAGTCGGGAGACAAGTCCCAGGGTTCGAGGGAGGAAAGTCGCAGGCGCGGCGTGTCCGTCTCACGCAGGATGGCTTTGATGAGGTCGGTCAGGTGCGAGCCGAAGTCATAGCCCCACGAACCGAGGTGGACGCCGGTCAGGACGATCTCGTTTGTGCCGCCGTCCAGGGCGGACTGGATGTCGAGCAGCACCTCGGCGACCCGGCGGCTGCGCCCCTTGCCGCGCGCAACGGTCGTGATGCAAAAAGTGCAGGCGTTGTCGCAGCCGTCCTGCACTTTGATGAAGGCGCGCGTGCGGCGGTGCAGGCCGGGCAGGGGCTGGCGGGAAAGCGGTTCAAGGTCGAAGGCTTCAGGTTTCAGGTTCAGGACGTCGGCGACGAGGTGGTCCTTGCGGTCATTCGCCACCACACGGCTGACATTTGGCAGTTCGAGGGCTTTTTGCGGCTGGAGGGTTGTCCAGCAGCCCGTGGCAACGATCTCCCCCACGCCCGCCCGCGCGATACGGCGGATGACGCCCCGCGAATTGGACGCGGCGCTGGTTGTCACGGCGCAGGTGTTGACGACAGCCATGTCCGCCGACTCGGGCGAAGCGACGATCTCGTGCCCCGCTGTGCGGAATTGCCGCGCCATGGTCTCGATCTCGCTTTGGTTAAGCCTGCATCCGATGGTGTCGAGGTAGATCTTCATGATCTCGTAGGGGCGGGGTCTCCCCGCCCATTTGTTGGTTCCAATATAGGGCGAGAGGACCTCGCCCCTACCATGTCAATTACGGCTGTATCACCACAAAATTCTGGAACAACACATCCACGCCGGGCTCCTCGAACGACCCCGCCAGCACACCGACGCCGCCTGTGGCAAGATCAGCGTCCTGCGTGGAGGCGACCTGCGTGTCGTTCACGTAGAAGGTCAGCGTGTCCCCGATGCAGTCCGCGCGCAGGTGATTCATGCCTTCGGTCTGGATGACCGCGTTCGGCACCATGACCTCCTGCCCGACCAGGATGGCTTGACCGTCCACAAATTTGCCGATGGCGTAGAACCCGTCATTGGAGACGATGAAGAAATAGTGATTCCCGTTCTGATAGCGGCACATGAGACCGGCGCGGTTCTCGTCCGGACCGTTCAATTTGGTCACGTCCGCTTCGACGCGCACGTCGCCGAAATTGCCCGGCGGCGTGGACCAGAAGTTCATCTTCTCGCCGCGCACGAGGATGCGATACCCGCCGCCGTCATAGTCCATGATGCCGCCGTCGTTGAGCACGCGGTCCCAGCCGGAGGTGTTGTTGGCAAAGTTCTCCTGATACAGAACATCGCCCGGTGCGCCGGTCTGGACGGGTTCCGTCGGCCCGGCAGGCAGGCAGGAGGCGAGGATCAGGACAAAAAGGAGATAAGGGATGTGTGATTTTTTCATGCGGGGGATTGTATCAGAGTGAACGGATGTCATTGCGAGGAAGCACCGCAGGCGCTGACGAAGCAATCCTCGACACGACAAGGGAGATTGCTCTCGCCCCACCGCACTTGCACGCAGGTGCAAGCGAGTATCGGCTCGCAATGACATATTCTACGGAAAATACTGCTTCAATAACGCTTCGGCTTCGGCGCTCCCCAAATCGCGCGCCTGGACCAGATGCTCATACATCAAATCATTGTCATCCGTCTGCAAATACAGCAACGCCAGGTGAAAATGCGCCGAAGCCAGCCCCGGGTCAGACCTCCAACGCCTGCGAGAGGAACCGTTCCGCTTCGTAGTACCTGCCGTCCAGCACCAGCACCCAGCCGAGCATATCCAGCGCCAACGGATCTTTCGGCGTCAACCGGACAGCCTTTTGCGCGGCAGGGAGACCAACATCCCGAATGCGGGCGCCGTTCCGTGCGCAAAAATCCGCCAGCAAACGCCAATAGGACGCATCCTCGGGGGCAATCGTCGTCGCGTACTGATAGGCTTCGAGCGCCAGGATCAGGTCGCCCAGGTTCGCAAACTCCTCCCCGATCGAAACGTACCAGGCGGGGTTCTGCGGCTCGAGTTTCGCGGCGGACTGAAATTCGTCCAACGCCTGGCGGTGATTCCCCGTCCGCTGGAAGTACAGTCCGCGCAAGCCGCGCACCACGGGCGAGTTCGGATCCAGGTCCAGGGCGCGGTTGAGATGGTTCAACGCCTCGTCCCCCGCCGTTTGCTGATCCGCCTCCCCAAGCCATGCCCACGCCTGTGCATTTCCTTCGTCCAGTTTGACCGCTTCTTCGAAAGCGGCTTGCGCCAGGTCCCACTCTTCCACCAATCCCAGCCCGCGCCCGATAAGAACTTTCTGCTCCGACGGAGTCCCTGCCAACGCGGACAAGTTCAAGGCGGTGCGAAGGGTCTGGGCGGCGGGATCGAACTGAGGGTCCAATTGGGAGGCGGAGAGCAGCCTGGATACAGCCTCGTTCGGGTCGGATAATGTCAAAAGCAGTCCCAAACGATAGTGAGCGGGGGCATCCTCCGCATATTTTTCCACATACAGCTGAAGATACCGGGCGGCTTTGGAATATTCTCCGTTTTGCCAGTACATTTCAGCCAGGCGCGAGTACAGTTTTTCGGATGGATTTGGCTGAGTCAGACCCTGTTCCCATAGCTGCGCAGCACGCCGGGTGTCGCCTCCCAAATAAACGACATCGCCCAGGGCAACCCAGCCATCGGGTGAAAGGGAGTTTCGGTCGAGCGCTTTTTGATAGGCTGCCTCCGCCTGTTTGTACGCCTCTGCATGGTAATAGTAGTGTCCCGCCAGTTCGTAGAGATCCGCCCGCCAGGGAAGGCGCCTCGCCGCAGCCTGGTAATGTCCCGCTGCCGCCAGGTGGGAAGGTGCGGTGGCGGCCTTTTCAAGCTCTGCATAGCCGGATGAAACGAACGGAACAAAGACCGCCACCAGGATGGAAAGGAGAATCAATGCCTTGCGGGTCAGGTCGCGCATGGTTCCATTATAAGGGTGGAGTACTCTTGTTGGGATTCTGAATCATTAACCGTATATATTAAGAAGTATCCATGATTCGTAATAGTAGTAGGGAAGGTGATTTCTGTGGATAAAACCCGTGCACCAGAAGATATGGGGATGACTTCCCCGCTTCACTCTGGATATGGGCCTGATTCTGCCCGAGTGACATTTCGCGCCTGTGGAGAGATTCGTGAAATATTGCCCACACCTTCTCCACAAGAACAGGACAGTTTTACACATTTCTATATTTCGACCGGCATAAAAACCACCCCCCATATATGGGGGTACCTCAGGGGGCGAAAACAGCCAATCTGAGAGACTTCTCCACAAGGGGGGGCAGTTATCCACAAATAACATCGACTTATCCACAGCAGGGTTGTCTGAACAATCATTTATGCAAGGTGCAATACCCTAAATGTGGTCATGATTCGGATACCGAAAGCGCCCATTTTTGACGATTAGGCGGCGCAAACCAGCCTCTGTGGATAAGTTGTATGGATCAATCCAGGAAAATCGGTTGTGCCTGCCCCAAAACCGGGGTCGGTTTTTCAAAGTAAATGTCCATAAAAGCAGTGAAGGTGGCGAACTGCTCACGGACATTCCAAAAAAAGAGCGACCTACTCCGATAGTTCAGGTTATTTGCCTCCACCCCAGCGGCTTTCACTCCCAATGCATTGCAGAGGAACAATGCCCGCGGCAGGTGGAAGCTTTGCGTTACCAACAGGGCGCTTTCCACCCCGAAAATGGCCTTCGCCCGATAGCATGTGTCGTAGGTGCGGCTGCCGGCGGAATCCATTACGATCGCCTCGCCGGGAACGCCAAGCGAAATGGCATACTCGCGCATCGCCTGTGGTTCGTTGTAATATACCGACTGATTGTCGCCGCTCATCAGCAGTTTTTCCACTTTGCCGCTGAAATATAGGCTTGTGCCGGTCTCCACGCGGTCCCGCAGGACGGCGGTCGGTGAACCGTCACGCCGCAACCCCGCCCCGAAGATGATGGCGACGCGCTCCGCGGGGGCATCTACTACCGGGTAGATCTTGTTCCATGCGTGTAGTGTTGTGAACAACCGCGGCAGGATCAGCCCCAGCAGGCCGACCGTGGTTGTGAATAGAAATGTACGCCAGATGATTTTGAAGATCCGTTTGACCATGTTTTCATCCTAATGGAATTTGGTGAATTGAGAATTAATGTGCAACGCTCTGCACAGACGAGGTGACCAACGATTTTTGAACCTAACAAACCTAACAAAGCTAGAGCGTGTTATGAACTACGATTTCTGTAGATTTTGGAAGCTATTTTCAAGCAAAACGGCTCAATTTCTGCAGGTTTTTCAGGCGTTTTCAGCAGTTTCTGGCGAATTTGTGCCCGTAAATGAAGCATTTTGACCAAGTGCATAACAGGCTCTAACAATATATTTGGGGGCTGTAACCTATTTAATTTGAAATTAATAAATGGAATGGGTAAAATTTATTAAAGTTTGAGGGCGTCCCTCAGGCGAACATGTTTTTGAAAGGAATTCATTATGTTTTTTGCACCCCAGGAAAAAGGGCAGGGCCTTGTTGAGTATGCGATCATCCTCGCATTCGTGGCCATCGTTGTGATCGCCGTGATGCGCCTTCTCGGTCCCACGATCGGGAACGTGTTCAGCACGGTGAACAGCGAAATCCCCTGAGAATCGACTTAACAAATCAGAAATGCCCCACTTTCGGTGGGGCATTTCTGATTTGTCAGGCCAGATTGACGATTGTCTGGTTGAAAATGATTGAAAGCTTTCTGCAAGGTGACTTAACAAGGCTGTAAGTGGAATGGCAGGATTTGCTCTTGAATTATTTTTGAAACCGAATACAATGGAGATAGTTCCGAGGATGTACCCGGAAAACAAAAACACGTTTTTTCAGAAAGGAATTACCATCATGTTATTTGCACCCAAAGAAAAAGGTCAGGGCCTCGTCGAGTACGCGATCATCCTCGCGCTCGTGGCCATCGTCGTGATTGCCGTCATGCGCCTGCTCGGACCGAAGATCGGCAATACCTTCAGCTCGATCAATAGCAATCTGCCGTAAGCGGCAAGAATATTCAAAAAGAAAAGCCCCGTCGAAAGACGGGGTTTTTCTTTTTGAAAGGCTTTCCTAGTCATCCGCGGCGGCGCGGGCCACCTCTTCCGGCTCGAAGACCACCTCCTCCTTGCCGGTCAACTTGTCCTGCACCTTTTCGACGATCAGCCGCAGGTGACCGGAATGGGAGACATAGTCCAGGTCGTCAGCCGGGACGGAAAGGACAGGGCAAAGCGTGAAGTTGTCTATCCATTGTTCGTAGAGATTGTTCAAGCCGTGCAGATACTCGGATGTGATCGTGCGCTCGTAGTCACGGCCGCGGTTGGAGATGCGTTTTTGCAGGGTGGGGACGGACGCTCGTAGGTAAACGACCAGGTCCGGGGGCGGAAGGAGGCGGGAGGTCGTCTCGTAGAGGTCGCGATAGGTTTGATAGTCCCGCTGGTTGATGTGTCCCTGCAGGAAGAGGTTGTAGGCGAAGATCTCGGCATCTTCGTAGACGCTGCGGTCCTGTACAACGGAACCGGGGTGCTGGCCCAGTTTATAGTGCGAGCGCAGGCGGTGCGTGAGGAAGAAGACCTGCGAATGGAACGACCAGGCGTGCATGTCCTTGTAGAAATCCTCAAGGTAGGGGTTTTCGGTGACGGGCTCAAAGAACGGCTCCCACCCCAAGCGGACGCAAAGCATCTCCACAAGTGTGGACTTGCCCACGCCGATATTGCCAGCCACTGCAACGAATTTTTTCATCGCTACCCTCCGAAAAATGAGAGCGACCATCATGGTCGCTCGGTGATTGGGTGACTACGGAATTTCGCCTGCCAGTTCCTGGTCGATCACCTGTCTGAATATATCGAGCGGCTGTGCGCCGACGATCGCAAGACCGTTGATGAAAAAGGTCGGTGTGGAACGCACGCCCAAATTGACGGCAAAATCAAGGTCAGCCTGAATCTGCTTCCTGGTATCTGCGTTCGGTGATGCAGGATTCGTAGGCGGTCATATCCAGGCCAAGTTCCTGTGCATATTGCGTGTAAACGGCACTGCCCAACGCATCACTGCTGAAAAGTTTTTCATGGAACGGCCAGTAGGAGTTCTGCTCACCGGCGCACATGGCAGCTTCAGCGGCGGGGAAGGCGTCGGGGTGAATGGACGTCAACGGGAGGTGGCGGTACACCATTCGGATCTTGCCGGGGTAGGCATTCAACAACGGTTCATAGACCTGTTCATGCCAGCGGCGGCAATAGGGACACTGGTAATCGCTGAATTCCACAATTGTGATGGGAGCGTCTTCCGGTCCGATGGAGGGGAACCCCTCGGAAGCGACCTCGTAGCGGATGAACTGCGGTGCCTGTGTGACAGGCGCCTCAATAACCGGACCTCCAGCCTGCGCGGCCGTTTGCGGGGCTGGTGCGGCGGCTGAGACAGAGTCCAATCCCCATACTACGTAACCAAGGAGCACACCCGCGGCGAAGCCAAAAATGGTCAATACCGAGTAAAAATGACTACGTTTGAAGGTGACGGTCTCTTCCTGCTCGATCACCGGCTCATCTAAAAACTCCGGTTCGATGACCGGTTCTTCTTCAACTTTTTTCGTTCGTGTTGATTTTGTCGGCATGGAGCGCATTATAACATGTGCACGATGGGCGCTACTTTTTCGCCGGGCAGGCGTATATCAAGATAAGTCAATCATCAATTTGGAGGTAGAAATGACAGCGCAAGAAAAACGCATCCCCTGGTATCTCTGGCCCTTTGCAGCGATCTGGAAACTGCTCGCTGTGATCGTCGAAATGACAGGCCGCCTGGTCGCCATGATCATCGGCATCGTGCTGATGATCGTCGGCGTGCTGGTCAGCCTGACGGTTGTGGGCGCCATTGTCGGCATCCCGCTGGCGATCGTGGGATTGTTGTTGTTCGTCAAGGGAATATTTTAGCCAGATCGGGGCGGACGGCTGTCCGCCCCGACGAGATTATGGGGGGGATGTTTTAGGCTGTAGAGTCCGTTTTCGAAACAGAGGCAGGATCCGGTCACGCAGCGAGGCGACAGCCTTCCGCACCTGCGGGATGCGCAGGATCAGGAACAGTACGACGATCAATCCGTAGATCAGCGGGCGGACGATCTCTCCCTGCAGGGCGAAGAAGTCGCCTTTTTTGCTCCATGCATAGTGCAACACGACCAGCGGTGCGATGAGATAAACCACCTGGTGTAAACGCTTCCAATTTTTGCCGAGGCGTTTCTTCCAGATGTCGAAGGACGTCCAGGCGAGGGGGATCAGCAGGAGGAAGGAAATGACGCCCACGATGATGAAGGGTTTTTCGAAGATCGTTTGAACGATGAGACTCCATGCCAGCCCGTAATCGAGGTGCAAAAAGATGAGCACATGGATGGTGGCATACATGAAGGCATACAGACCCAGCGCGCGGCGGCGCTTGAGCAGTTCGGTCCACTTGAAGAGCGTGTTGAGCGGCGTGCAAGCCAGCGACAGGACAAGCAGTGTGATGGCATGACGTCCCGTGCGTTGCTCCAATTCCTGGATCGGGTTGGCGGACAGGTTGCCCGTGAGGAGATCAAGGAGCAGAAGCACAAATACAGACCACGCATAGACATGCATGGCGACCTGGAGAGGGGTGTAACGGGTGAAGATGGATTTCATGATTATTTTGCTAGGGGCGAGGTCATCTCGCCCCATTTTCATCCAACAATTGGGCGGGAACATCCCGCCCCTACGATACCTAATAATTTACGCTCAAGTCCATGCCTTCGTAAAGATACGCAACCTGCTCGGCGTATCCGTTGAACATCAACGTTTCGCGGCGGCGCAAATTCGCCGATGCGGCGTTCCGTTGCCTGCGACCAGCGGGGGTGCGGCACTTCGGGGTTCACATTGGAATAAAACCCATATTCGTTCGGTCCGACCATGCTCCAAAGCGTGGACGGTTGCTCTGCCACCAATTCCATCCTGACAACGGATTTGATGGACTTGAACCCATATTTCCACGGCACCACCAAACGGATCGGCGCGCCGTTCTGGTTCGGCATCGGCTGGCCGTATAGACCTGTGGCAAGGATCGTCAGGTCGTGCATGGCTTCATCGAGGCGCAGCCCTTCCTGATAAGGCCACGGGTAGAACGGGCTCTTCATTCCGGGCATTTCCTCGGGGCGGTTGACCGTCTCGAAGCGGACATACTTCGCATCCGAGGTCGGTTCCACTTCCTTCAGCAGGCTCGACAGCGTAAACCCGGTCCACGGGATGACCATGCTCCACGCCTCCACACAGCGCAGGCGGTAGATGCGTTCCTCCTGCGTGAATTTGCTGAGCAGGTCTTCCATGCCGAAGGTGGTCGGCTTGTTCACCAGACCATACACTTCCACCGTCCACGGGGCGGGATTGAAACTCTCTGCGAGCCTGGCAACACCTTCCTTGTCGGTGGTGAATTCGTAAAAGTTGTTGTAATTTGTGATGTCTTCGAACGAATTGGCGGGACTCCCCAACTCGTCGGTCAGCCCCGAAGCGACGACCGGCGCATCCGCCTCAGGGACGGTTGAATTCAGTCACGGACGGCGCGCACGCCGCGAGGAGCGCGGACCCGGTCACGAATGCCCGCGGCTTTGAGAAAGTCTCGCCGCGAGAGATATTGCGAGTACGGCGTGATCTCGGATGATCTGACGGGGACGGATTTGAATTTGGTGTTCATAATTTCTCCAATTTGGATTCGGCCAGCTTGCTGGCGGGTTCACGGAAGCAAGCTTCCTCATTCCAAAAGCAATGCCTTGATATTCTCTTCTGTTTCGGCGTATCTTCCTTCGCCGATGTGTACGTAACGGATGTGCCCCTGCTTGTCGATCAGGTACAGCGTGGGCCAGTACTGGTTCTTGTATGCCCGCCAGGTCGCACCATCGTTGTCCTGCGCAACGGCGTAGGGAATATCGAGGGTTACAAGCGCTTCTTTCAGATTGTCCAAATCCTCTTCGTACGAGAATTCGGGGTAGTGGTTTCCAATGATGACGAGACCGTCGTCGGAATATTCATTGTGCCATCCCCTCAACGAGGGGATCACGTTCCTGCAATTAATTCAGCCAAACGTCCACATGTCGATCAATACGACCTTACCGCGCAGGTCAGCGATCCGTAGGGGAGAATCAACATTCAGCCAGGTATCGTTCGCCAGTTCGGGAGCAGGTCCAAGGTCAGGCAGTGAAGCGACCTTTGGCATGGCGGTTTCCTTCGCTTGCGGCTGGATGTCGCTTTGCGGGGACGAAGCGCTTTGTCCCGGTGCACATCCAAAAAGAACGATGGCGAGCAATCCAAAAAGATAACGTCTCACTATAGTGCTGTGCATGGTCGGTTCCTTGATGACGTTATTCTAAGAAATCTTCCTTACAAAAAGATTACGCCAGCCTGATAGGTTGATTAAGGAATGAAAAAAGTGAATTGCGTGCCTCTGCCCACTTTGCTCTCGACCTTGATATCGCCACCGTGCGCGCGGACAATACCACGCGCAATGGCAAGCCCCAACCCTGCCCCGCCCGTGCCGCGATTGCGGGACTTTCTCGCCGCGATAAAAACGCTCGAAGATGTGCGGGATATCCTCCGCGCGGATGCCCTCGCCCGTGTCGCTGACGGTCACTTCCACGCCCTGGCTTAACCGCCGGACCCAAACACTGACCCTGCCTCGAGCCGTGTGCCGCAAGGCGTTGCCGATCAGATTATTAAGCACGCGCCCGACGGCTTGTGTATCCATGTGGACAGGATCGACATCAAGGTCCACGTTCCCTTCGAGGGTGATCTCCTGTCCCTTGGCAAGTTCTGTGAAACTTTCGAGCGTGTCGGAGACGAGGTCGCTCAGAGATGCATCGCGCTTTATTGAGCGGAAAACCGCCCGCATCGAGTTGCGCCATTTGGAAGAGATCGTCGATCAAGGCGGAAAGATTCCGCACATCGCGCTGCGCCGTGTTGAGATACCGCTTCACCGTTTCGGGATCGTCCACCACGCCATCTGAGATCGCTTCAAGGATCGCGCGCATGGAGGTGAGCGGAGTCTGCAGGTCATGGCTCACCCAGGCGATCAGGTCGCGGCGCATGGTATCAAGCTCGCGCTGCTTCTGGTCGGCGGCTTGCAGCTGCTCTGCCATCTGGTTGAATGACCTCGCAAGCACGGCCACTTCATCCTGTCCTTGCACGAGCACTCGGGTGTTCAAATCTCCTTTTGCGAGTTTTTCCGCCGCGTTCTTCAACCCATGAATACGCTCTGTGATCGTGCTTGAGAGGAAATATCCCAGCACCATCGCCATGCCGCTTGCAAAGACCAATAAGATGGTTGCGAGCAAAAGATCATGTTCATCTGCGAACATCATCTGGGCTGAGAACCACACATTGAAAAATGTAAGGACGCTTGCCAGCGCGTATCCGCCGAGCAACGTCCATCGTAACGTCGGGGAATGATTGATCCAGCCGAAGCGATAGGCGATGTAGCCAACCAGCGCCGAAACCAATGCAGTGATGCCGAGATATAAAGCCATCAGTCCCAGCTCGCTCATCGGCGGCACCATGATCAATGTAAAAATGCCAAGCGAAATGGCAACGATCAGTAAAATGCCGATCGCAAAGCGGGCGAGCAGGGGAGTTTGGGAGAGGGTAGATTTCATAAAAATAAAACTTTCCGTCATTGCGAGCCCGAGCGAAGCGAGTGGCGAAGCAATCTCCTGCATCATTGGGGATTGCTTCGTCAGGCTACGCCCTCCTCGCAATGAAGTTAGGGCTCGAATTTATATCCCACGCCCCACACGGTCAACAACCGCACGGGCTTGGATGGATCGTCCTCGATCTTCTCACGCAGGCGCCGAACATGCACAGTCACGGTACCGGGGTCAATGTATTGTGCGCCGCCCCACACGCGCTCCAACAACTGTTCACGCGTGAACACCTGTTTCAGATGACGCGCCAGCAGATATAGCATGTCGAACTCTTTGGCGGTCAACTCGACGGGATTCTCATTTACAGTGACCACGCGACTCTTTGGGTCAATGGACAGATTGCCCAGCGACAACGCGCGGTCATTCCCCGCTTCAGCCTGCTCCCGTCCGAGACGCCGCATCACCGCCCGGACGCGGCTCACCAACTCCTGCGGACTGAACGGCTTGACCACGTAATCGTCCGCGCCCATTTCAAGCCCAGCGATGCGGTCGATCTCTTCGCGGCGGGCCGTCAGCATGATGATCGGCACATCGGAACGGTCACGCAGCCAACGGGTAAGGGAGAGACCGTCCACTTCGGGGAGCATTAAGTCCAGGATGACGAAGTCGGGCATTTGGCGTTCGAAAATGTTCATCGCCTGTTTCCCATCCGAAGCAATTTGCACGCCATATCCGGCGCGCTTGAGGTAGAGACTCACGACCTCTGCGATGCTGGATTCATCTTCCACAACAAGGATGTTCTTTGCCTGCATGGGCGAAATCATACTCCAGGGATGGACAAAGTGGGGAATGTGTTCAGAATTTCGTAATGATTTTACAGCCGTTTTGTAAGGGTGGGTTGCTACACTTCGGCAACTCAAAAAGGAGAGAAACGATGAAAACTCAAAACAAACTGTTCATGATCCTGCTGGTATTGACCTTTGTCATTTCAGCCTGTGGCGGCGGGACCCCAACCGACGCAATGGAAAAACCCGAAGACGCAATGATGGAAGAGAAGCCGGCTGAAGAATCCATGGAAGAGCCGCACGAGGATGGCATGGTTGATGATGCCATGAAGGAATTGAACGACGAAGCAATGGTTGAAGACACCATGTCTGACGATGCAATGATGGAAGCGCCTGCGTGGTACTCGGTTTCATTAACGAATGTGCAATCGGGCGAAGCGTTCACCATCAACGACCTCAATGGCAAGGTGATCTTGGTGGAGACGATGGCTGTGTGGTGTTCGAACTGCAAAAAACAACAGGGACAGGTGAAAGCCCTGCATGAACTTCTCGGCGAACGCGATGACTTTGTCAGTCTGGGGGTTGATATTGATCCGAACGAGGATGACGCCACCCTTAAATCGTTCACCGAATCGAATGGCTTCAACTGGACATATGTGGTCGCGCCTGCGGATGTCTCACGCGAGATCGCTTCGTTGTACGGTGAGCCAGTTCCTGAACCCGCCCTCCACACCCATGCTGATCATTGACCGCAAAGGTGTGGCTCACCCGCTTCCCTTTGGCATAAAAAGCGCGGAAGAATTGTTACAGGCGCTCCAGCCGTTCCTGGACGAGGCGATGTAATACCTGACCGATGACCGTAGACCGAAGACGGATAAATTCTGCCGCGGTCTGCGGTCTTCCGTCCAAGGTCATCTTTATGGAAATAATTCTCACATCTCTTTCCCTCGGCTTGCTTGCCACAACCAGTCCCTGTGTCTTGCCGCTGTATCCCGGCTTCCTCGCCTACATCAGCGGCGGGCAGGAAGGGATGCAGAATAAGGCAGGCAAATATTTCCTTGGTTTCTTCGTCCTGGCAGGCGTGTTGACCATGATGCTCGCCCTGGGTGGGATCATTGCGCTGTTATCCGTATCCATCGGCAGGGCGTTGTCCGTCATCATTCCGATCGCGGACGCGATCATCATCATCTTTGGCATCCTGCTGTTGCTGAACATCAACCCGTTCAAGAGCCTGCCGCAGATACAGGTGCCAGTGCTTTCGCATCCGTTCGTCAATGCGTTCATCTATGGCTTGTTATATGGACCGATCGCGTTGCCGTGTTCGGGTCCGCTGGTGGTGAGCATCTTTGCGTTATCGCTCACCGCCACGGAAGCGTTCAGCCAACTCAATGTCTTTTTCTGGTTCGGTATGGGATTTGGAATCCCCTCCTGCTGTTGTCGTTCCTTTCCGGTGCGGCGCAACGCTGGATCACGCGTCAATTTGCGATGCGTGCCCGGTTGATCAATATAGTCAGCGGATTGTTATTGGTGGGAGTAGGTATCTATGACCTGAGTGTCAACTGGCCTCTGTTACAGGCGTACTTTGGATAATAAAAATGCCCTGCAAGGATGGGTCGCCCCTTTCGGCTACTCCCCCTTTTTCCCCATTTCACGATACACCGCCACCCGGTTCCGCCCCATATTCTTGGCAATGTAGAGCGCCCGGTCCGCTGCGCGCAGGAGGTCTTCCTTTTTTCTCCATGCGTGGGAAAACTGGATATGCCCATGGATACCGTGATATTGAGGTTAAATCGTCCAAATGGGATGTAGAGCGATGCAATGGACTTGTGAAGAGAGTTCACCCGTTCCTTGGCGACCTCGGTGCTGATGTTCGGCATGACCAGTACAAACTCTTCGCCCCCATAACGGCAGACAAAATCGCCCTGGCGGCTCTGACTTGTCACCATTGTCCCCAGCGTTTTCAGGACAAGGTCGCCCGCCTCGTGACCGTAGGTATCGTTGACGTTCTTGAAATGGTCAATATCCATCATCACGATACATAACGGATAGCCCTCGCGGGCGGCACGCGCCAGTTCGCGTTCAAGGGTCTCCTCCAGGTAGCGGCGGTTGAAGAGATTGGTAAGCGCATCGCGGATGGCCTGTTCGCGCAACTGGCTCTGCAACAAGCCGATCTCGATCAACTGGGTTTGCATCCTGTCCATGGCGTGACGCAGGTCTTTTTCCACTTCCTTGCGGTCTGTCACGTCGCGGAAGATGATGAGGCGTCCGCTCAGGTTTTGGTCATCGTCGTAGAGGGGAGTCGCCCGCAGGTCCAGGTAACGAGACGGGTTGTGGGGAAGTCGCAGTTCGGTGCGGGTCTCCAGCCCGGTCAAAAAGGTTTCCGTCCTTTCGTTCCAACTATCCAGGATCTCTGAAACGTTTCTCCCGAGAAAGGAGGCGGGGTCTTTATCCAGAAAGTTTTGCATGGCGGGATTGATATCCACAATGCGGCCCTGTAAATCGACCACCAGCACGCCGTCGCTCATCCTCTCGATCAGGCGGCTTCGGGCAAAAGGGACCAGGTCCATGAACTTGTGGCGGAAGATGGCGTAGGCATAGATAATGCCCGAGATGCCGAATGTAATGGGGGCATAGTCGGGATCGGCTTCTGCGCCGATCCTCAAATGGGTGTAGGTGCTGAAGGCAAATGGGACGATGGATCCCAGCAGGATCAACAGGTATTGTTTTTTGAAGAACGAATTCGCGTTGCGGTAACTGATCGTCAGCAGGACGAACGAGAGCAGGATGATGGCGTAGGAATAGATTGCGTTGATCCAGAAGAACAGACCGCGCTGGAGCACCATGACATGATATCCATCCTCGACCGCTGATTTAATGGATGAAAAGGCAAGGTTTGGAAAAACCCAAAGGATGATCACTACGAGGACAGGCTCGAGGAAAAGCAATGTGATATTTCGGAAGGTGACCCATTTGTCGCGGTGGGTGATGCGAAGCGTGAAGACCAGAAAGAGGCCGGGCACCATCAAAACGCCGATATACATCACCTTAAGCCAGAAAACCTTGTGCTCCAGTGATACGACCGCCCAGGTGAGGGCGTATGCAACCCCCCAAATGAACATCCCAAGCAACATGCCCCTCAACTCCGCGGAACCCGGCGCAGTACGCCGACGGGCAAGCAGGAATACGGTCAATGTTATGAGGGCAGAGACCGCCAGCTCGATGGAATAGGGATGCAACTGAATCATGGTCGGACCAAACCTGCGGGCCGGGGTACAGGCTTCCAGATTCTACTTTACTTTGTCCGTGCCCGGGTTGCAGTAGAGTGATAGATTGTGCGGTATAAAAAAAAGGCCCGTCGGCGAAGCGACGAGCCTGTAGCGTAATGTCTATTCAACCTATTCCGTGCCGAACAACTCGAGCGCAGACTGCATGCTTTCGTACATGGGGATGGTCTGCAAAAAACCGGTCATGCCGAGCACATTGTAGATCTGCGGCGGCGCACTGCACAACTTGAGGTGCGCCACCTTCATCTGGTCATCCCTGGGCGTGAACATCTGGTAGACCTTTTGGATGGCGCGCATCCCGGCACTGGTGAGCGTGTCGAGGTCGCTCATGACTATCAGCAGGTAGCGCGCTCCCTCGTCATGGGCGAGCCGCGCGGTTTCAAGGAACTGTTCCTCGCTTTGTCCATCCAGCCAGCCGCTGATGTGGAAGACCGTCACAGGCACACGGGCCTGCTTCTGTTCAGACATGATCTTCAGGTCGCTTTTCATACTCTCCTCGCTTTCAACTCACAAGAAATAACACATCCTGGACATTAGTGATGCAGGTTCGCCTCAGGTCTTCTTCACCAAATCCGCCTGGACGAATCCCTGCACGCCGCCGGCGGTCTGCACGAACAACCACTTCCCCACCACGCCGAGTTTCTTCCCCGCCATCTTTGCATCTTCCAGTACGGTCAGGCGTGCCCGCATCTCCTCCTTGGCAAGCATTTTCGATTTCGTGGAGGCGGTCTCGTGGATCTTCAAGCCGTGTTTACCCACCGTCGGCCTGACCATGACGACCAAAGCGGCAGGGGTCGGGGATGGGACACCCGCTTCGCTTGCGGGACTGGAGGCTGTTCCCGCCGTGGACGGATAGACCTCCCCCGGAACCTTTTCCAGGTACCACGCGGCGGCGAGACCTTCCCTGCCGGTCTTGGTGCGGACGCGCACCCACTGGTTGATGCCGCCGATCTTCGTCCAGCCGTTGGGTTCGATGATGGTGAGCAGATCGCCGGCCTGGGCGGAGGCTACGATGTTGGCTTTCGAGGAGGTGTCTTCGCTGGTGCGGATGTTCAAACCGAAGGTCACGTCCGCTTTGACGCGGGCTTTGGGTCCGGTTGTCGAAACGGGAACAGTTGTCGACGGGGTCTGAGACGTGCCTGTCGAGGAGGGCGTCACCTTTTGCCCGGGCAGTTGGATCGTCCCGTCTGCGTTGACGTTTTCGAAGAGGACGATCTGCACGATGGAGCGTTGGAGGGGGTTGCCGTGGCTGTAGCGCGGCATGAGGTAGGTCTCTTTGTTGACGTCCGGCTGGTAGGGCCAGGGGTCGAGCATGAGGTAGTCGTTGCCTTTGCGCGCGATGAGCACCACGTAGTGGGTGAGCAGGCCGGGCGCCGGGGTGCTGTCCACGCACACGACGGCGGGTTGACCAGCCGCGAGGGCGGCGTCAATTTGCTCGAGGGGCGCGGGGGTGTCGTTGCATTTGATGATGGAGTTGAGCCGCATCTGCGGGAAGAGCTGGGTGACGCTGTGCCAGCGGATACCCGAACCTGCAAAACCGTTGATGCCTTGCAATTTCTGGTTGAGGGCTTTGGGCGTGACGGTGTAACCGTGCCCGCTCAGTACCATGGCGACGCTGGTGAGGGCGCACCCGACGTAGCCGATGGTGTCTGAAGCCTGGTTGCCGAAGCCGAGTTTGTCGGCTTTCCATTGAGAGTCGTTCTGGGAATAGTAGACGAGCTTGAAAGACACGTGAGCCTCCTTTGGCGGTTGAAGACGACGATTGGCTGATTATAACGCTTGGAAAGAGAGAAATAAGAAAACTTCTCCCAGTTTTCGAGAGAAATTCCCCACTTTTGTACAGACAACTATGGAGGTATTGCTCTTTGAATGATCCACAGTACTTCCATTGGCTGGCGGGTGGAAAAGGAAATATCCCGCACAGGCCCCACTTTTCTCTTGAATGCGATCACCACTCTGGGATATTCCAGGAAATTGAACGAGGCGCGGTAGCGCTTCCCGATCATCATGAAGTGGATCCCCGCGCCGCCGTACTTCATCAGCGCAGGGATCTCGTCGAGGGCACAACTCTCGACGTTGTTCAATGGAACCGTCCACGGGAAGATGCCAAAGGTGAGTTTTAGAGAGTCCGCTGTGATACGGATGGTGAGTGTCCTGTAGTTGACCGTATAGAAAAGGAAGAAACAGGAGAAAACGAGGAAAACCACGGCGAGCCCATTCCAGCCGCTGACTGTTACCCGCCAAGCGAACAGCAGGAAGAACAGGGTGGTAAGTCCCAGGAACAGCCATCCTGTCCTTTTTGAAGAGATTTTTTCGTAATAGAGGACTTCGTTATTCATCGCCGTTTTCTTGTCTGTGAAAGTAATCCGACCAGTCCATTGTGCCCCGCGCCGATGATGATGGTGTCGTAAGTTTTGTCATGAATGATTCTTCATAGGTCATGATATTCAATTGTTTGCACGATAGTCAGCAAGAACTTCATATACCACATGCCTAGCATTTTGGACTCCAAGAGGGTTGGTATTCAAGTAATAAGGAATGAAAATTAATGCTTGAGACAGTGCATGTCCGCGACCACGCGCCCATGTGGCATCATCAACCACTAATGCAGTACGGAATACATCCCTGCCCTCAGCGGAGAACAAACTCCACGCAATCATCAAATCGCAGGCAGGGTCTCCTACCCCTAATCCGCCGAAATCTATCACCGCGCTTAATTCTCCATTCTTAAACAGGAGATTTCCTGGCAACAAATCTCCGTGAAACCAAACCGGTGCGCGACCCCATTCGGGAGATTGTAGAGTAGTCTCCCAAACTTTGGTCACTGCGTTTGTGTCAATCATGTCATGTAAGGCAATGATTGCTTCGCGAGTATCATCGTCACGGGTTGCCAGTGGTTCTCCGCGTAATTCGTGTTCTGTGGCAAGTGGTCCGCCTGTCGTATCAATGCGTTGCAGGGCAAGCAGGAATTCAGCCAGATCGATCGCTGTCTGCTCTGGGTTTGTGAGAGTTTCCATGGTTCGATTCTCACCTTCGAGCCAGCGATAAATCGACCAATGCCAGGGATAGCCTTCACCCGGTTCGCCCATCTCAAGCGGAAAGGGAACAGCAAGCGGTAAATGCGGTGCAAGTTTCAGCATCCATTCATGTTCCTTTTCCACCTGACCAACAGCCCAATGGATACGGGGTAATCGCACGACCATATCATCACCAAGTCGATAAAGAGCATTATCCGTCCCGGCAGAAGGAACTGGCTGAATGGAAAATTCTTTCCACTGTGGAAACTGCGCGATTAACAATCGGCGCACGAGTTTCACATCGGTGTACACCTCATCCTTGTGCATATTGTTAATAGGTTCGTCAATCATATAGTTTTTGTCTTTTGAAGGATGGAAAAGGCTGATAGTCAAAATCAGGTATCGGCTCAGGTCGAAGCGGGCTTTTCATCCACTTTCCGTTCTCTACTCTCTACAATCCATCCTTCAAAATTTCCTTCGCCGCCAACATCCCTGCCGCACCCATGACTCCCCTCCCGGATGCGCACCGCTGGCGCCAAAATAATATCCTTTGAGCGGGGTGCGGAAGTCTGCCCATTGCGGGGTGGGGCGCAGGAAGAAAATTTGATGCAGCAGCAGTTCGCCGTGGAAGATGTTGCCGCCAGTGATGCCCGCGATGCGTTCGATGTCTTTGGGCGAGATGACCTGCATGCCCACGATGCACTCGCGGATGTTCGGCGCGTATTGTTCGATGGTCGAGATGACCGCTTCGCCGAGCTGGTCGCGCTTCGCATCGTCCCAGCCGCCTTCGATATCGTACGGCGCATATTGCACGAAGCACGACATCACGTGCTGTCCAGGCGGCGCCATGTCGGGGTCGATCATCGACGGGAAGATCATGTCGAGATACGGACGCTTCGAAATTTGCCCATACTTCGCGTCGTCGTAGGCGCGTTCGATGTAATCGATGCTCGGGCTGATGGACACCGCGCCGCGATGCAGGACCGAATCCGCACCGCCGTGCCCCGCACCATGTGCGGGGTTGCCATAGGGCAGCGCCGTGAAGTTCGGCAGTTTGCTCAACGCGATGTTGACCTTGCCCGACGAGCCGCGCGTGCGGAAGTTCTGGATCGCCGTCACAAAGTCATCGGGGAAATATTTCTGTTCGACGAATTGCAGGAAGGTCCGCTTCGGGTCTGCGGCAGACATCACGACTTTGGAGTCGAGTTCATCACCATTTTCGAGGATGACACCCACAGCGCGTCCACTCTTGACCTTGACCTGCTTCACGCTTGCGTTGACTCTGACTTCCACCCCAAGCGCTTGCGCCGCGTTCAGGATCGAGCCGCTGACTCCGCCAGAGCCGTTCTTGGCAAAGCCCCACGCGCGGAAAGCGCCGTCGATCTCGCCCATGTAGTGATGGAGCAACACATACGCCGTCCCAGGCGAGCGCGGACCGAGGAACGTGCCGATGATTCCGCTGGCGGCTTTGGTGCCTTTTAGCGCGTCGGTCTCGAACCACTCTTCGAGCAAGTCCGCGGACGATTGCGTGACGAGTTTGGCAATTGCATAGAGTTCTTTTTCGGTCAGTCCCGCCGCGTATTGACCAAGTTTGAGCAATCCAAGCAGGTCACGCGAGACTCAGGGATGAGGGATCAGGCGGAATCAAGTTGATGATCGGCTTGATGGCTTTTGCCGCACGCGCCATGACGCGGGCGTATTCGTCGTAGGCTTCCGCGTCCTTGGGCGAGTGACGATAGATCTCGCGGCGGGTCAGGTCGTGGTCATCCCAAGCGGCGAGATAGTCGCCATTTTCCATCGGCGTGAAGGTGGATGGAAGCGGGAGGATTTTTAATCCATGCCTGGGTAATTCCAAGTCACGGATGATCTCCGGGCGCAGCAGGCTCACCACGTACGAGAACTCGGTGAACTTGTAGCCGGGGAAGATCTCCTCCGTCACCGCCGCGCCACCCGCAATATGTCTGCGCTCGAGCACGACGACTTTCTTGCCTGCACGAGCGAGATATGCGCCAGCCACCAGTCCATTGTGCCCGCCGCCGATGATGATTGCGTCGTATTGATTAGATGTCATAAAAATTCCTTTTGCAAATGTCATTGCGAGCCACGAAGTGGCGAAGCAATCCCCTCATTAGTTGGAGATTGCTTCGTCGCAAAGAGCAAGAGCGCTCCTGGCAACGACATTGGTTATTTCTTCTTCCACTCCGGCTCATAAAACGGAAGTTTCACCACTTTCGCAGGCGCATGCTGACGGTGATGCTCGACCGTGATCTCCATGCGCACATCGGTGCCGACTTCGTAATACGGTCTCTGCAAATGCGCGAGGGCGATGTACTTCTTCAGCAATGGCGACCATGTGGACGTGGATGCATATCCAATCTGCACGTTGCCTACCATCACGGGTAAGCTTCCGCGCACTGCCATGCCGGGGATTTGCGGCGGCAAGCCAACTTGCTTGAAGATGTTTTCCATTCCAACCCAATCCACTTCCAAGCCGACCATCTTCCATTCTGAGCCTTCGCGCTTCTCTCGTTCCAGTGCGCGGCGACCGACGAAGTAACCGGGCTTATCGAGCGCGACCGTCCAATCGAGTCCCAACTCGAAGGGAGAGGACTTCTGCGGCTCGATCCACGCATGGCTCGCGGATGTGTAATCCACATCTAGCATGAACAGACCCGCTTCCACGCGCGCCATGTCCATGGCGAGGATGCCGACGGGCGTAATGCCGTAGTCTGCGCCTGCTTCCATGAGCGTGTCCCAAACCTTGAGCGCGTCTTTGTTATCCATCCAAATTTCATAGCCAAGGTCGCCAGTGTAGCCGGTGCGTGAAATGGTCACCTCCGCACCTTGAATCCTGTTCGTCATCAAGCGGAAGTATTTCAACTCATCAACTGGTTTCCCGGCAACTCGGTTCAGCACTTTCCTCGTGTTCGGTCCCTGAAAACTAAGCGCCGCTACCTCATCGGTCACTTCGTGAATCTCCACTTCCATGCCGACGGCGTTCATTGTCAGCCAGCGCAAGTTCGGTTCCGCGGCGGTCAGGCGGAAGGTCGATTCTTCGAGGCGTGAGACGGTGCCATCGTCGATCATCTTGCCTTCCTCGTCACACCAGCCTGTGTAGGCGACTTGTCCAACTTTCATCTTGTGGATATCGCGGGTAGTGACGCGGTGCAGCAGCGCCGCCGCGTCCCTGCCTTGGATGACGTATTTGATCAACGGCGAGACGTCGATCAACGCCGCCGAATTACGGATCGCCCAATACTCGCGGTCGAGTGTGTGCTCATACGAGCCGACGACAAAATAGCCCGCCCACCTGCGCCAGTTCTGCGGCTGGCACAGCGCGGACGTCCGTTCGTGGAAGGGGGTGGTTTTGAGATTGAACATAAGCTCCTAAAATAGACCGTGGACGATGGACCATTGACCAGTTATGTTGCCATCGTCCACAGTCTATCGTCTATGGTCTGTTTGTATACTCCGCCGGCGCAAAGAATACGATCACCGTCAACTCTTCCTCGATCGAATGGAAGCGGTGCTCCACGTTCTTCGCCACATACACAATCGAGCCTGCCTGAACCGCGCGGTCTTCGTCCGCGACTTTGATCCTCGCCCGCCCGCTCACCACGTAATAGACCTCATCCTCCGTGTGCGGTAACTGTGGATCCGTCCCGCCTGCGGGGAGGACGTACAATCCCATGCTCAAGTCGTGGACTTTGAGGAATTCAAGATAAAGTTTGCGGCTGGCTTCGTGCCGCGAAATCAATTGGGCAACTTCATAGGCTTGCATGGGGTTCCTCGCTTTGGAATAAAAGGCTGTCACTTCTTGAACAGGAACAAGGGAGGCAGGCGCAAAACAGGTGCGCGGTCGCTGGACCAAACCGTATGTGGCGCCATAACCAGCGCGCAGAGCGTCAGCAAGGAGCGGTCATAGTTGACGCGCCAGCCAGCAAAGTCGCGCCAGGCAGCGTCGCGATCCTGTTTGACGGGAAGTCCAGCCTCGGCTAGTTTATCAAGCAAGGCTTCGAATTCCTCGCGCGTCACGCTGATAGAGTCTTCCGGGTACCGGGGATTCTGCGGATTGGGAATATCGAAGTAATTGGCAATGCGCCTCAATGCCAGGAATCCAGCGCGGATACTTAACGCCGCGGATGCTTCGTATGGGATGTCGAGCGCAGAGAGCGTGATGGATGCCGCATCAAGCACAGTGCCTGCGGCGGTAATCCATGAAATGTCGGGGCGGGGCGAGCGGAAAAAGGTCAGAGCGGGCAGGGTGGTATGACTTTCCTCCACATCCGCAAACCAGGCTTCCCAGGTCTTCCAGTAATCGGATAGTTTTTCCAATCCGTGGACGCGGTTGAAGCGCAGGAGCATTTCAAGCGCGGAAGGCGGGGAGCCTGCCCGTACCTCGAGCAAATTTACAGCCTGCTCACGCCGCGAAAATGCGGAATACATGGTGGGCAGATAGGCGATGAGCAATGCCACCAGGATCAACCCCAGCATGGCTTCGATGTAAATCAAATTGGATATCCAAAATCCCTGCGACGACTCAAAACCGAGCGTGAATAACGACGATCCGCTCAGGCGAAAATCGAAAAGCCAGTCCCCTACCCCCAGTCCCCAATACATGGCGGCGAAACCAAGTGCGATGAGAAGATACCAGGTTGGGACAAGCAGCATGAGTCCGATTGGGGCGTAGTAAGCCATGACGGCATCGCGTTGCTGGTAGGTATTTGTAAAGCGCAGAATGAAATTGAAAATCCGCCTAAGGGTCCCAAAAACGATGCGGTTGAGCTGGCTGCGCGCGGCGCGCGGTAAAACAAACGTCGAAAGTGCGGAAAAAAGTGTGAGAATGACAATCAATAACCCCAATATGAATACAAGAAAATGGAAGAGCGTCTCGTAAGGGAACATGGGAAGATTATAAATGAAATCAGGGACTGGTTTTCATCAGTCCCTGATCCCTGCTTGATCTCATTGACGCCTCGCCTTGCGGCTGACAGGTTTTCCATCTTTGAACGCCTCGCCATCCACTCCCCAACTCCACAAGCGTTGTGGAACAATCGTCAATGAAGCGCGTCCATTGGATTCAACGATCTCTGCTTCCCCGTGTATCTTTATTCCGCGTGCCTGCCACGGCTGGACGGATGCCAGATCATCGATTACAAGCGAGACAAGCTGGTTACCTGCCTTCACATTCTTGTATTTGAAGGTCTTGGTAATATCAAAGCCGGTGATGAAGAACTTCTCACCGTCGAATTGAAATCCCACCGGTGCGACATCGGGTTGCAGGGATTTGGATACCGTTGCCAGCCGCGCAAGGTGCTGGGAGTTGATGTAGGCAATTTCCTTTTCAGTGAACATACCAAACCCGTAATGTTACTGCGAGGTTGGCGTTTATCCAACCTCGCAGTAACGAAAATTTTATCCCCAGCCAGCGTTCTCTGGAATCGGAATCGGCTGTTGGTTCTCCCAGCCGTTTTTGCGGAGATACTGTTCGAAATTGAGCAGACCCGGGTGGAGTTTGCGAAGCGCTGCGATATCGGCATCATAGCCTTTGCCGTTGAAGAATTCGTAGGCAGCTTTCATCTCTTCCTCTGATGCGTTGCCCCAGCCGCCCGTGGACGGGGTCAGGGCTACGGGGCGACCGATCACCTTGCTGAACATCTCAGCCACCTGCGGCTCGGTCAATTCGTCACCCGCGAGTTCAATGGTCCTGCCTTGATACTCCTTGCGATTTGCGAACGCCAGCCCGGCGAACACGCCGATATCTTCGACGGCAATGATCTGGGTCGCCTTGTCGGGGCGTGTGCCGCCGCTCGAGAATGTGCCGCTCAAAATATAGGCACGGCTCCAGTTGTGATTTTCCATGAATGCCGCGGGGCGCAGGATGGTGTATGGCACACCGAGCGTGTGGATGTATTGCTCGATGATCCACTTGCTCTCGAAGTGCTTCTGCCCCATGCCGCGGTGCGCCGCGCCAACCGACGAATAGACGAGGTGTTGAACACCCGCGGCTTTGGCGGCATCGGCAACGGTTTTGCCCTGCTTGATCTCGCCATCGAAGCCGACGTTCGGCAGCCAGAAATTCTGCACGCTGAAGACGCCGTATGCGCCCTGGAACGCGGCATCGAGATCGGCACGGTTATCGAGGTCGCCTGTAACGAGTTCTGCACCGAGCGCCTTGAGTTCCTGCGCGGCGGGCTTGTTCACGTCACGCGTCAATGCGCGCACCTGCCAGCCGTCTGCCAATAGTTTACGTGCCACGACTCCGCCCTGTTGACCAGTGGCGCCAGTTACTGCGATCAATTTGTTGTTCATGATGTACCTCTATGGTTTTGATTTTTGTTTTTGTGCGATCTGATAACTTTCATGCAGTAGAGCGATCGCCTTCTCTACATCCTCTTCCTGCCGCAGGTAAAAACTTATCCAACCCGTATCGGGCAGAATGTGATGCGGTTGTGCTCGTCCTGCGGCGACGATCTCATCGCGCACCTTCTTCGGGAACGGAATATCCACCATGTGGTCGCCGTGAATATGTCCGATCTCGCGCTTGCCGATCACATACTCCACGCCGCCGAAGCGATGCGGTGCCGAGGTCACGCCCTGCCATCCGGTCACTGCTTTGGTGATGGCCGCCTGCGCACCTTTCACGCTCATTTGGACTCCCTACCCTTTCCGAGCTTCTTGCACAACTCACCCAACGTCTCTTGCTCGCCGGGGGACAGGACCTTAAACTCCTCCACCAACGCGGCGATATGACCCGGAAGCACCGCCTCCACCTTCCCCGAGCCTGCCTCCGTCAAATGGACATGGATCACCCTGCGGTCTTTATCGTCGCGTTCCCGGCGCACAAGGCCGTCGCGCTCCAGGTTGTCGATGACAGTGGTCATGTTACTGCCGCTCTTGAGCACCTTGGTGCTGATCTCGCCCTGGGTCATATGCCCCAGGTGATACAGCGCCTCCAGCACGGCGAACTGCGAAGGGGTCAGGTCGTCCATCGTGTTGCGCTCCGCCAGCCGCGCCAGCAGGGAATTGGTACAGCGCGTCAGTTTGATGAATGTATCGAGCGTGCGCATCTCTGCGCGGGTTCCGGTATAGTGGGTGGGCATGCCTTCAAACTTCCTTTGATGTCAAATAGTTTGATGTCAAAATATTATCGCATGTGGGGGAAAGAGTCAAGGCTGGGAGCCTGCCCGTTTGGGTGGGTTCGCCTGTCGATGTTTGGTTTGGATTGCGATAATGGTCTTGTCCCCCACTTCCGTCCTACCTGGTTCAGGGCTTTTTTCTTTCCACCCTGCCCACCCTCGACGGTTGGATGCTCACCCCAGCGGGCTGGCTCGCGCGTGCCATCACTGTCTCTTTTACCATGTGTACGAGGTGCTTTACCATCACCGCCTGTCGTTCCCCGGCTTTCGCGCCCAGGTCTCGAAGGACGGGTTCCAACCATGCCTGGTAGGAGCGCACACAAACATACACCGGCCGATTGCGTCGGTCGGGCAAATTACTGATCAGCCCTGATAATTTTTCACTGACACCGGTCGCCTCGGGATGGATGAGCGGCGTGAGCACGATCCCATATGTCCCATGTGTCATACTGACGTAGCACTTCGCGCCTTCGTTACACATCCATCCGATCGCCGCTTTCGGCTGCGGCTCCACGGGATGCAACAAAGGCGGGACGATCTGATGATGGAGACCCTGTACGGACGGCAGATGGATGGATTTCACCCGCGACCACGCTCCGACTTTGCTATCACCCCGCTCGGCGCGGGACTCTGAGCCTGCCCCCTCCATCTCAGACACATCCCACATCCTCTGCCATGCATACACCGAAAAACCCGACTTCCGCAATGAGATGAACGCATCGCTGGTTTCATCCACTTCCGCAAGGACATGGAATGCACCCCACGCCCCGGCCTGCTCGACAAGGTTCTCAACCAGGTCTGGAAGATAGGGATGGTTGAGTTGTGAGGCTGGGGCAAGATAATACAGTTTTGCAAAAGTTTCGTCTGGTGTGTGGATGATCCCTCCAAGCACCGACTCCTTTTCCTCCCCATTTGCGATCGCAGAATAAATATGCCTAGACGGATTTACATAGGACAGCAATCCCGCCGCCCCCAGCGGATTGCCGCGCGTCAATGTCCGTGCGGCATCAAGTCCCACCGCTTCATCGCGGAAGCCGTAGAGATAGGGTAGATCCAAAAGTGCCAGCGGACGTATGGACATGCTTAAATTATACGTCATTGCATGGTTTGGTGGTCGGGTAGGATGAAATCCCATCGAGACCTGGCCCTGCAATGACGTCCTGAATTAATCGACTATTGACAGAAAATATTCGTGGAAGCGCGTGTCGTTCGTCAGTTCAGGGTGAAAGGATGTAGCCAGGAGATGTCCCTGTTGAGCCGCGACAATTCTCCCGTCGGGGACCGAAGCGAGGACCTTTGCGTCGCCACTGACCGATTCGATGATCGGCGCGCGGATGAAGACCGCATGGTACGGCGCATCCGATCCCGTGGCTTGTTTGAGTTCGGGGATGTCTAGGTCGGTCTCGAACGAATCGATCTGCCGTCCGAACGCATTGCGCTGGACTTTGATGTCCATGAGACCCAGCAGGGGTTGGTCGCGCCCGATGTCTTTTGAGATAAAGATCGCGCCCGCGCATGTTCCCCAGATCGCATGGCGCTGACCGAATTGCCGCAAAGGTTCCATTAAGCTATACGCAATCGCCAGCTTCCCGATCGTGGTCGACTCGCCGCCAGGGATGATAAGTCCATCAAGACCATTCAAATGCTCAGGCAGGCGGACCTCGAACGTTTCCACATTCAACCGCTTGAGCATCGCGATGTGTTCCGCGAAATCGCCTTGTAAGGCTAAAATACCAATTTTCATATTTCATCCAGTAGGGGCACAGCAAATCCTAAAAATTCGTGACGATCAACCGTCCCGCTGTGCCCCTACGAATTATTCACCAGCCTCTTCCCGCGATCTTTTCTTCCTCGGGCATCTGAGAAACATTGCGCCCGACCATTGCCTCGCCGAGGTTCTTGCTCACCTCCGCCAGGATGGACGCGTCCTTGTAGTGCGTCACCGCCTTGACGATCGCAGCGGCGCGCTTGGCAGGATCGCCGCTCTTGAAGATGCCCGAGCCGACGAATACGCCGTCCACGCCGAGTTGCATCATCAGCGCCGCGTCGGCAGGGGTCGCCACACCGCCCGCCGCAAAGTTGACGACGGGCATGCGTCCGAGTTCCTTGGTCTCTTTCACAAGTTCATACGGCGCGCCGATCTCCTTTGAATAGCGCATCAGTTCCTCGTCGGCCATCGTGGTCAATTTGCGGATATCGCCCAGCACGGTGCGTGCATGACGAACCGCTTCCACGACATCACCCGTGCCCGCCTCGCCCTTCGTGCGGATCATTGCCGCGCCTTCGCCTACGCGCCGCAGCGCCTCGCCCAGGTTGCGGCATCCGCACACGAACGGCACTTTGAAATTGTGCTTCAAAATGTGGTTGGCTTCGTCGGCTGGTGTCAGCACTTCGGATTCGTCAATGTAATCCACGCCGATCGCTTCGAGGATCTGCGCCTCCACGAAATGTCCGATGCGGCATTTTGCCATCACGGGGATCGACACGGCATCCATGATCTTCAGGATCATATCGGGGTCCGACATGCGCGCCACGCCGCCATCCGCACGGATGTCGGCGGGCACGCGCTCCAGCGCCATCACGGCACAAGCACCCGCATCCTCGGCGATCTTTGCCTGCTCGGCATTCACCACATCCATGATCACGCCGCCCTTAAGCATTTGCGCCAGACCCTTCTTCTCGGTCCAGGTTCCAGTTTTTACTTCCATTTTTATACTCCTTGATTCCGCGTCTTTCGCGTCATCCTATAAATATAGATAAGTTGTGCGGCTGGGATTCTACCATGCGGGGGATTTTCCAAGCGGACGCTCCGCCTCCGTCCTAAGGGACGGCTGACCCTGTTCCGAAAGGTCTTTTCTGCCCTTGACAAATTCCCTGCTCTGCATACAATTATGACATTGATACAATTAGTACAATAATACAAAGATACAATTTATGCCAAATAAGAAACTAATACTCCAAATTGATTTTCGCTCAGGCCTGCCCATCTATATCCAGATCGTTAATCAGGTACAGGCGCAAATTGTCAGCGGGATACTGGAACCGGGCGATCAATTGCCAACGGTGCGGGCGCTTGCTGAGGAACTGCGTGTCAACTTCAATACGGTGGCCAGGGCCTATCGCATTTTGGATGAAGCCCGCATCATATCCACGCAACAGGGACGCGGCACGTACATTACAGAGATCCCGCCGCCGAAGGTCAGTGAACAGCTGCGACAGGAAGCATTGGAAGCCCTGACCCAAAGATATATCAGTGAAGCCATGCGGCTGGATTTTTCGAAGAGTGAGATCAGGCAGATGGTCAGCGACCAGCTCAAAGCCTGGAATGAAACGCATGAAATCGAAAGTGAATAAATACAAGGAGAGTGCAATGGATAACAAGTTTATTAAGAAAGCTTTACAAATGGACAAGGCAGCAAAAGCAGACCCGCATATCCCGCCGATCGCTGGGGCGATCTTCGGCATCGTATCGGTGATTGCTGTGCTGGGCGCTATCTTCGGTGACGGAAAATTCAGCGATGCCGTGCTTGGCGCCTGGGTGCTGGTTTGGACATTGATCGGCATGTACATCCTGTTTGCGCTGAAAGTGGCGTCACAATGGGAAAAAGCCGTGATCTTGCGACTCGGAAAATTCCATGAAACTCGCGGGACCAGGTGCATTTTGGATCATCCCGATCATTGACACAACGCCGACCTGGATAGACCACCGTGTGATGGTCACGCCTTTCGCCGCACAAAAGACTTTGACCAAAGATACTGTGCCGGTGGATGTGGATGCGGTGCTGTTTTGGGTCGTTTGGGATGCGGAGAAGGCCGCACTCGAAGTCAAAAACTACGAAGCCGCCGTGGACTGGGCCGCACAAACCGCCTTGCGAGACATTATCGGGCGCAAAATGCTGGCAGATATCCTTGTCGGGCGCAGTTCGCTGGACAAGGAATTGCAACAGGTCATCGACGAACGTACAACGCCCTGGGGTGTGACCGTCCAATCCGTGGAGATCCGCGACATTGTCATCCCGCAGGACCTGGAAGATGCCATGTCCCGCCAGGCGCAGGCGGAACGCGAGCGACAGGCGCGCGTGATTTTGGGCGAATCGGAGAAACAGATCGCCGCGTCGTTTGCGGAGGCTTCGCAGGCATATATCCATAACCCTACGGCCTTACACCTGCGTGCCATGAACATGCTGTTCGAGGGCTTGAAGGAAAAAGGCGCCCTGGTGATCGTCCCGAGTTCGGCAGTGGATACGATGAATCTCGGCGGTCTGAGCGGCATGATCTCGCTGGCACAGAATAACATGCCGAAGGAAAATAAATGAACTGTAGGGGCACAGCGTAACACTTTTGAGTTTTGACGAGAGATCGTCCGCTGTGCCCCTACGGATAAAAAGGAGAAAAAATGACAACTCGTTCTAC
Organism: uncultured Chloroflexia bacterium; assembly: GCA_963718215.1. Lineage (GTDB taxonomy): Bacteria > Chloroflexota > Anaerolineae > Anaerolineales > Villigracilaceae > Defluviilinea. The sequence continues at coordinate 196,465 of CAVQYK010000018.1, read as the reverse complement.
AACCATTATCGTTTTGATCTTGATCGCCGCTGCCACGATTGCAGGCCTCCTGCTCTGGGATCAATTCCCCGAGCAGATGGCCTCGCACTGGAACGAAAACGATCAGGTGGACGGCTACATGCCCAAATTCTGGGGCGTTTTCCTGATGCCTTTGGTCACACTGGGCATGTTCCTGCTCTTTCTGGTCATCCCCAACATCGACCCCCTCAAGGCGAACATCGCCCAATTCCGCGACACGTTCAACCTGTTCGTCACCTTTATCATCGGGTTCATGATCTACGTCCATGCACTGACCCTGCTTTGGAACCTGGGATATACGAACTTCAAGCTGAGTCAGGCCATGTTGCCCGCCATGGGCTTGTTGTTCATCGTCATCGGCTCCCTGCTCCGCAAGGCGAAAAGGAACTTCTTTATCGGCATCCGCACGCCATGGACCCTGAGCAGCGACTACGTCTGGGACAAAACTCATCAACTTGGCGCAGTGCTCTTCACGGTCTCGGGCGTGCTGGCAGTCATTGGCGGGTTCTTCGGCGGGATGACCGCCTTCTGGTTCCTCTTCGTGCCCATGATAGGCTCCACGATCTTCCTGCTCGTTTATTCCTATGTCCTTTATCAGAAGGAAATAAAGGCATGACCGAACGGAGCAGGCATCCCCTGCTCCGTTTCACGTGAAACATGGAAAGGTATAAGAATGTCCATCATCGAAGTCAACGACCTTAGACGCACCTTTGGCGATCAAGTTGCCGTGGACGGGATGACGTTCAACGTCGAGCCCGGCGAAGTGTTCGGCTTGCTCGGCCCGAACGGCGCGGGCAAGACCACCACGGTCCGCCTCCTTAACGGCATCCTGCCTCCATCCAACGGGACTGCGCGCGTCTTCGGGTTTGATCCCGCGACGCAGGGCGAGGACATCCGCCGCAAGACCGGTGTCCTGACCGAAACACCCGCTCTCTACGAACGATTGTCTGCGCGCGAGAACCTGGAGTTTTTCGCCACGCTGCAATCAATCCCAGAATCAGACCTGAGCCGCCGCGTGGACGAGATGCTCGAATTCTTCGAACTCGCCTCGCGTGCAGAAGATAAAGTGGAGACCTTCAGCAAAGGCATGAAACAGCGTCTGGCCCTGGCGCGGGCATTGATCCACAAGCCTCCGCTGTTGTTCCTGGATGAACCCACCTCAGGCCTGGACCCCGAAGCCGCTCAACAAGTCAACGACCTGATCGCAGGCCTGAGCCGCTCCAATGGGCAGACCGTCGTGCTGGCGACGCATAATCTATTTGAGGCACAGCGGCTGTGTGACCGCGTTGCCATCATGAACAAAGGCAGGATACTGGCGCTGGGAAGCCTGAAGGATCTCTCTCGCAAGTTGTGGCCCGTGACCTGGGTGGACATCACGTTTCACGTGAAACCATCTGAAAATGCTGCGGGGAGTCTAAAGTCTCAGCGCGGCGTGATCCAGGTATCGGCGGAGGGCGAAGCGCTCTCCGTCCAGGTCGAGAATGAGGATGTGATTCCAGAAGTTGTCCGTCATCTTGTGAAGAATGACGCGTCCATTTTGAAGGTCAATCCGCGAGATTACACATTGGAAGATATTTATTTCGCATTGCAGGCAGGTAAGTCATGAACTGGCGCTCCATATGGGCAATTGCCCGCAAGGATCTAAAGGAAGTGCGGCAGAACAAAATCGCATGGGGACCCGCGATAGTAATACCGTTGATCTTCGCGATCGTCATGCCGATACTGTTTTCGCTTATCCCTCAATTTGTTCCCGTGGAAGATGTACAGCGCGAACTGGGGGATATGGAAACCTTATTGAAGAATTTGCCGCCATCGATACAGGCGACATTTGAAGGTTTGAAATTAGAACAAATGTTCGTATTGTATATGACCGCCTTCATGCTGGCACCGCTGTTCCTGATCATGCCGCTGATGTTCTCGTCGGTGGTCGGCGCTAACTCGTTCGTCGGTGAACGTGAACGCAAAACGATGGAAGCGTTGCTCTACTCCCCTGCCACCGACATGGAACTTTTCCTCGGCAAGGTGTTGGCGGCGGTGATCCCGGCGATTTCGCTTTCGTGGCTGACCTATCTCGTATACATCATCGTGGTCAATGTGGCAAGTTATGGATTGTTCCAGCGTATCTGGTTCCCGTTGCCCACCTGGTGGCCTCTGATGTTCTGGCTCACGCCCGCCTTTGCCCTGCTCGGCATCTCTGCGACCGTTCTTGTTTCCTCACGAGTCAAGACTTTCATGGAAGCGTATCAACTCACGGGGTCGCTGGTAGTGCTGGTGCTGGCGTTGGTGGTCGGACAAGCCACGGGTGTGTTGTTCCTTGGCGTTGGCACAGTGATGATCGTTGGGACATTGATCTGGATCGTTGACGGCGTATTGATTTATTTGAGTGTTCGCAATTTCAAACGCAGTTCGCTGATCGCAAAATTATAGGAGTTTGAATGAACAAGCCCTTCAACTGGAAAGTCTTTTTTATCCTGTGGATCGCCGCAATATTTGGTGTGATCGCCATCATCCCCTATTCACTGGAGCTTGCAAAGCGGCACGTTACAAAACGCAGAATTTGCCGATGCCATTGCCTGCCTCTGCTCACGATCCAGATCGCGCAAAATGCTATTGTGTTCGGTGTGTTGACCGCGGCTGGGACTTTTCTTCGCCAACCGCATCGGTCTTGGTGCCCCGATCCTGGAGGCGCGACTGAGAGGCGAATCGGTTGCGGATCAAGGTCCGCGCGAACCTGCCATTGAGCATCATCATTGGCGTGGTCGCGTCACTGCTCATCATCGGCTTGGAACTTGTCATCTTCCAGCCTGCCCTGCTTCGTGAATTGGGTGATTCAGTAAACACCCTGAATTTGCAAACCGCACAGCCCGCTGCCTGGCAGGGATTCCTCGCATCGTTCTATGGCGGTATCGCAGAAGAGATCATGCTGCGCTTGTTCGTCATGTCTTTACTGGCATGGCTGGGGTCTTTCGTCAGCAGGACAACAGAAGGCAAGCCGACCAGTGCGGTATTTTGGATCGCAAACATCCTCGCCGCGGTCCTTTTCGGACTTGGGCACCTGCCTGCCACAGCCTTGCTCATCCCGCTTACGCCCCTGGTCATCACACGGGCCATTGTCCTGAACGGACTGGCAGGAATTGGTTTTGGCTGGTTGTATTGGAAGCGCGGACTCGAATTCGCGATGATCGCCCACTTCTCGGCAGACATCGTCCTGCATGTATTGCTTGCATTATAGGAGGCTGGAATGGCAGATGAATACAAACAATGGGAATATCGTGTCCAAACCATCGGTAGCTTATTTGGTACGAAGGATGAACTCGTTCAATCCACTTTGGATGAATGGGGCGAGGAAGGCTGGGAAGCGATCAATGTTTTCACGCCAGAGAACAGCGGCAAGATCACCATCGTCGCCAAACGCCCTTTGACGGAACGCACGCGGCGGATGAGGTCCATGCCGGGGATGAGGCAGGGCTGATGGATCAGGATCAAGCCTCGGCTGAGTCTGAAGCGTAAAATATCCGCTCATTTTGGGCGGATATTTTTTATCCAGTAGCGATACAATTGTCGGCATGGCCAAGTTAAGAGACCCGTTCCTCGTCGTCATTCTGTTGGCGAGCCTTGCGCTTGGCGCATCCATTCTCACGCGCGGACAGGATTGGGGCGACGATTGGGCGTCCTATGTGATGCAGGCGCAGAGCATCCTGAACGGGGACATGGATGAGTTCATCGAGCGCAATTCGTTCACGATCTTCGAATCCTCGGTACAGATCGGACCCGTGGCCTATCCGTGGGGATACCCGCTGGCGCTGATACCTTCGTTGATGTTCAAGGGCGTGCATGCGCTGACACTGAAGTTGCCGGGACTGATCTTCTTTGCGGGATTCTTGGCCTGCTTTTATCTTTTGACTGAAACCCGCCTCACGCGGACCGAAAGCCTGCTCCTCGTTTCCCTGTTCGCTTTCAACCCTTTTTACGTTGGCTTCCTCGACTACATCCTTTCGGATATCCCCTTCCTGTTCTCTGTGTTTCTGGCTTTGCTCTTGATCACGAAACTTGATGCGAAACATGGGATGTGGATGTATGTGTTTCTAGGGGCGGCTATTTTCTTCGCCTTCTTCATCCGCACGACCGGGGTCATTTTACTGCCTGGTTTTCTTGCCTATCAGGCATTGCTTTTTCTTCGGGAGCGATCTAGCCGAAGGGCTGTCCTGCAAAATTCTGTGATCGTCGCTGTGAACTTCATCCTTCTTTGGCTGGTCTCCTCCATGATCTTTCCCAATGGGCAGGGAGCCTATTTCCGTCAACTCGCTGGGTTTACCGCTGAGACGTTCACAAAAAATGTCCATGATTACTTCTATCTGTTTGCGCAATTCTTTACAGTCAGTCCCGCCCCCGAATGGATATATATCTACTATCCACTGGTAGTCTTTTTCCTCGTCGGCGCGTGGACTCGGCGTCATGCCGACCAGATGTTGATCATTTTCTTCGCCTTCTACTTTGCTGTTATGGTCGTCTGGCCCGAATGGCAGGGAATACGCTTCATTTTCCCGTTGATACCGATCTTTATCTATTTTGCCTTTCAGGGCATGCTTGCCTCCGTTCGAATACTGCCTGAACGATACATCTCCTTCGGAAAGGGCATCAATTTCCTACTCTGGCTTGCGTTGGTGGGGATATTTCTCTTCCAGACAGGGGTCTGGGCCTATTCGAACCTGAAGGGGAACCGCCAGATCAACGGTCCGTTTGAGTCGTTTAGTACGGAAATGTACGATTACGTCAAGGCAAATACCCCGTCCGAGAGTGTCATTGTCTTCTTTAAACCGCGCGCCTTCCGCCTGTTCACGGACCGGGATGCCATCATGGCTCTGGAGTGCGGCCAACTTTTGCGCGGCGATTACGTTATCCTTCACAAAAACTGGGAGTACAGCCAGATACTTCCCAAAGACATAACAAACTGCAACCTGCCCCTGAAAAATCTGTACGAGAACCGTAAATATATCGTCTACGAACTGGAAAAGTGAAATTCCTACTTGAATCATCCCTACAAAATCGGTAAACTATATCCATGAACACAAACACAGGCAGGCTCCGTGACCTTGAAGGACGTCAAAATCAGTTACTGCGTCTTGTGGAGTTGAGCCTCATTCTGAACTCGACCCTCGACCTGAATAAACTCCTCCAGCAGATCACCGAGACTGCCACCGAGCTTTTGGATTGTGAAGCCTCGTCCATTCTGCTCTACGACGAGAAGAATCCACGCCTGTATTTTGCGGCCGCCACAGGCTCCGACCCGGCCGAACTGGCGAAGATCCCCGTGCCCATCGAGGGCAGCCTGGCAGGGACGATCTTCCGCACCAACCAGCCGATGATCCTGAACGACGTCGAGCAGGATCCGCGTCACTACTCGCTGGTTTCCGACAAGGTCAAGTTCAAAACGCGGACGTTGCTCGGCGTCCCCATGCCGATCAAGGATCGGACCATGGGCGTGCTGGAGGCGATCAACAAGCGCGACGGCATCTTTACCGAACGCGATGTTGCGATCCTTTCCGTCACCGCCGCGCATGCCGCCATCGCCATCAACAATGCGCGCCTTCTGCATGCCACGCGCCAGGCGCTCAAACAGGTCCAGCAGGCCAACGAGGTCAAGAACAACTTCCTCGCCCTGGCTTCCCACGAACTGCGGACTCCGCTTGGCATCATCATGGGGTATTCGCAATTTTTGAAGGAAGATACCAAGGACGCGGCATCGGAACTTGCCGGTCAGGTGCTGACCGCCGCGCGGCAGATGCGCTCCATCCTCGACGAGATGAGCAACCTGACCATGCTCAAAGCGGACACGATGACTCTCAAGCCTCAGCGCGTCCCCATGCAGGATGTGCTGACCTTTGCCTGCGAGGGCATTAAAGAGATCGCCTCCACGCGTGACCAGAAACTGGTCTTTGCCTTCCCCGAAGAACCTTTCTACGTTGACGTGGATATTGATAAAACATCTTTGGCATTTATCAACCTCCTGAACAATGCCATACGTTTCTCCCCGCAGGGCAGTACCATCACGGTCGGTACGATCTCGCAAGGGGATAAGGTCCTCGCCTGGGTGCAGGACCAGGGCATCGGCATCCCTGCGGACAAACTGGAAAAGATCTTCGAAGAGTTCTACCAGATCGAGCCGCCTAACACGCGTCACTATGGCGGACTTGGGATTGGTCTCACCATCGCCAGGGGACTTATCGAAGCGCAGGACGGGAAAATCTGGGCGGAATCTGAAGGCCTTGGCACAGGCGCAACCTTCAAAGTGACATTACCCAAAGCCTGACTGTAGGTCAGGTTTTCAACCTGACAAACCAGCAGGAGAGGAATGCCAACAAAAAGCGCCTCGTCTCTCGACGGGCGCTTCCTTTTTTGACTATCCGACTAACGACTGGCAGACTATTCGACTATCCCAAATGCATCGGCATGATCACGTGCAGGAAATCATCCTCGCCGACAGGCTTCACCACCCCCGGCGCGTTCGGCGCGGACGTTTCCAACGCCACGTTCGGCGTGCGGATCACTTCCAACGCTTCACGCAGGAACTTCACATTGAACGCGATCAACAGCCCGCCGCCGTCCACAGTCGCTTCGACGATGGTCTCGTTCTTGCCGGTCTCCTCGGACGTGGCGGAAATTTCCACTTCGCTGGGCTGCAATTCGCCCTGCGCGGACTTGATATTGAAACGCGCCACGTTCGAGCCTTCGCGCGCGAAGATCTCAGCCTGCTTGCAAGCCTTGAGCAGGGAGGAGGTGGAAACCAGCGTCCGCGACTTGTACGAGCGCGGAATGATCTGATTGAAATCGGGGAACGTGCCGTCGATCAACTGCGAGACGACTTCCACATCCTTCACGCGGAAGACCACCTGGCCGCGTCCCTTTGGTAACACCATGTAGATCGGCTCCTCACCGTCGCCCGCCACGCGCGCCAATTCCTTCAAGGCCTGGGCTGGGACAATTGCCGAAACAGGAGCAGGTGCGGACGAAGAAAGAACCGCCTTTCGGACGGAGAGTCTAAATCCATCCGCCGCGGCCATCGTCAGTTTTTCCTTGTCCACTTGAATGAGCACACCCATCAAAACGGGGCGCGCTTCATCGGTCGAAGCCGCGAACGCCACCTGATGGATCATCTCGCGGAAATCACCTGAATTGATCTGCACCGCGCCGTCGAAGTCGGGAACTGGTAATGGCGGGAACTCCTGCGCGTCGATGCACTTGATATCGTTGGTGGATGTGCCGCCGCGCACATTCAAAGTTTGCGTTTTCACATCGAGTTTCAACATCACCTGATCGGTCGGCAGTGTGCTGACCAGATCGTTAAACGTGCGTGCAGGCACTGTCGTCGAGCCTTCCTCTTCGATGCGTGCGGGGATCCAGCATGTAACACCCATTTCAAGGTTCGTCGCGGAGAGCCGCAAGCGGCCCTCGTCCGACGCGATCAAAATGTTCGCCAGCACAGGCAGGGTGCTGCGCGGCGAAACAGCTTTCGAAACAATTCCCAAACCACGGGCAAGGTTTTCCTGAAGGACAGTCACTTTCATGGTGCGTCTCCTCGATTGATGATAACTCTCTTATTTTACATCATTAAAAGCAAGTAGGTCACGCTTCGGTGGTTGAGTAGCCTGGCGTAAGGCGCCACGTATCGAAACCAAGCGTGACCTACAAAGTTTAGAACCCGGTAACCAGCGAAATGCCAAACGCCAGCAGCATGAACAGCAACTGCAACGCGAACAACGCCGCAAAGACGTACACTACATACGTCCAAGCCGAACGCGCCGGTTTCTTTTTTTGGATCTCCTCGCCCTCAGCCAGCCTCTGCACGGACTCCGCCGCCTGCGCCGCGTCATCTGCCCACATGAGGTCACTCGCTTCATTCTGGACGATGATCCTGTTCCCACCCATGGACTTGATCCACGCCGGGGCACCTTCGGCCGCCAAACTTCCGCTGAGGATGACCGCGCTGAAATCGCCCTCTGGCTTTTCGCCTGGAGTTGTCACCGTCACCTGAACCTTCGCACCGGACTTTGCCAGCGCCGCTTTGACAGCATCCACAACCCTGTCTCCCGAGTCGACAACCAGAACCGAGAACGCACTTTGTTTCGCCACCAGCGCATCCGCCATCGACGCGCCGTCCGCGCGCAGGACATTCAAGTGATAGAGGAGAACCACAACGAACAGGAACAGCAGTTGAATGATGTTGAGCAATGTGTTGACGAAGTCGCTTCCCGCATCGCCCGTCAACACGAGACGGATGAGTTGATAGACCAATGCCACCGCCGTCACCATCCCGCCGATGACAGAGGCGAACAACGCCAGATACAGATAGGTTTTACGAAGCACTGACCGCCTCGCATGGTCGCCCATCTCATTCTGAGCCAGTGCTTCCGATTGCATCGGTCGCCAGGTCACTAGCCAGAGGGGTAAGCCGACGATAAGGGAGGAGATCGCAGTGGCAAGGCTGGAACGGTTGGAATCGCCCATCAGGAATGACTTGCTGGTTGTCATGTCAATGATGAACGTTATGAGCGTGGCAATGCCCACGAACGAAACGACCAGCCCGATGAACGCAAGGATATAGTTGTATAGACGTTTCATCCCTGCCTGGCGGACTTTGTCGCCAATCGCTTCGATATGACGGTTTAGCCAGTGACCGTAATATGCCCAGACCATCCCCAACGGCACGCCGACCGAGATCGGTCCGCCTAGTTGCTGGACAAAATGTTGTATAGTCCAATCTGCGCCAAATAGACGTGTGACCAGGATGTTCACCAGCATGGATGCCGTTGTCACAACCGTGATAACCCCGCCCAACGAAAGGATGTAGAGAATGCCGAGGCGTAGATTCGAGCCCATTTCCGCTGGATCAGGCAGGGAGTCCTGAATGACGCGCCACGAGTACACCCATACGGGAGTCCCGACGGCGAGCAATGCCGTCCCGTTGACCACGACCTCGCGTCCCATTTCTCCCAAAATATCGCCGGGGATGTAAATGAGGAAGCGCAGAATCTGTTGCGCGCCGAAGACCGTCATCAGCAAACCGTAGAGCATCCAGATATAACGGTACAGGCGGCGGACTTCGGAGAAGTTTTCCCGGTCTTTGAGAGTCGCCCACTCGCCGCGCAGGACGTTCCAGAAATACGCTGCCACGATCAGGTTCATGACGATGGCGATCAGGTTGTCGGCAATGGACTGGTTTCGGAAGGCGCTGAACGCCCGCTCCACGCCAAGCCCCGTGCTTTGCACGAGAGCGCGGTTGACGAACGACAGGACGTTCTGGGCGACCGGAATGAGCGTGCCAAGTAAAATTGCGTATAGGTAAATGGCTCGCAGGCTGGCTTCCTTCTCTTCCTCTTCCCGCACGGACACCCTCTGCGCCCACAGCCAGTGGATGAGGAAGATCGGCACGCCCACGAGGATCAACGCCAGCGCCTGCGCCAGCGCATCTGCCCCGCCGGAAATGGTTTCGTCCACGATCGAGCGGAGCAAACTGACCAGCCCCCACACCACCACTTCAACGCTGATGAGGGCAACGAGGTAAAAGTAAAGACGACGGATGGATTTCATAATATGTATCCTCTCGCCCTGAGCGGAATGGCGCTGTAAGCGCCGTGCAGTCGAAGGGCAGGTTATTGGAGTCCCCTGCGCTTCGACTGCGGGTTTCGATACAGGGCGGGAATACCCCGCCCCTACTCAACCCTCCGCACAGCGCGGAATCATTTCGGCACTTCCTGGTACCAACTGTAATCCCAGAAGTTATAGGCAGGCATGTTCGAGAGTTTCCACGCGCCGTTCTGCTTCACAAGGATGGCTCGTTGCACATCGCGATACCCGGTCGAGAACGGATCGCCCGAGTTGAATATCTGCGCCACCTCCACCGAGGCTTCGTCGCCATCTATCTCTGATTCGCCGATATCCACGGCCGTATTATCGGGATTCACATACCCGTTCAGGAACGGACGCCTGAACTCCTCGTAGGTCGGCTTATATTCAAGGTCGGCTAGGTAGCCATACGCCTTCTCATAATCCTTGTCCAACACCGCCAGCACGTAGTTATGCACCACGCCTTCGGGTGTGTCCTCTGCCATGTAGGTTTGCGTATCCTGCCGTGTGAAGAACACAGCCAGCGCAACCACAACCAAAACCCCAATACCGATCAAAATACCTGTCAAAAAGCGATCCTGTTTCATGGATTCCTCCGATATTTCAAATCATTTTAGTGTTTTTAGGACGAAAACACAAGCGGATATGTTTCCCATCGCTTGAATCAACGCTCCATTCCCTGTATACTCAAACCGCCAGGGTGATCCGCCTTCCTTGGAGGTTCAAATGTCTTCGAATAGCTTTCAATACCGGGCCGCCATCCACGATTTTCAATCTGCACGGCAACGCGCCTCGATACAGGAGGTGCTGGCGCGCATCACTGGAAAATCCACCCGGCTTCTATCCTACGAAGAAGTTGCCGGGAAGTTGAAATTACAGGTCCGCACCGAACGTGGATTGCAGGATATCCCGCTCGAGGCCATCGTGGGGAGTGTGGGGCGATACACTGATTTCACGCGCACCTTCCTGCCGCGTCGAATGGATGACCAGCAACGCTGGGTGGGCGTCAGGGCCGCCATGGAAAGAGGGGAGGGGTTGCCCCCCATCGAAGTTTACAAAGTCGGGGAGGTCTATTTCGTGGTGGATGGCAACCACCGCGTCTCGATTGCGCGGCAGGAGGGCTTCAAAACCATCCAGGCGCGCGTCATCGAGTTCCAGACCAATATCAACCTCACGCCCGATATCCAACCCGACGACCTGATCGTCAAAGCCGAATATGCCGACTTCCTCAATGCCACCCGCATCCACGAAACGCGCCCCAACGTGGATCTGAGCGTCACGTCCTGCTGTCAATACGACAAATTGATGGAACAGATCCGTGTCAGCCAGTACATTTTGCAGGAACAGGGGAATCAGGACGTCTCCCCAATGGGGACGGTGTCGCTTCAGGACGCCGCCGCATACTGGTACGACACGATGTACATTCCCCTCGCCGAGGCCATTCGCGACCGGGGCCTCCTGCGTTGGTTCCCCGGCCGTACCATCACCGACCTGTACATCTGGATCTCGGAGAACCGCGCCGCCCTCGAGGAAGAGCTTGGGTGGGAGATCCAGTCTGAGGCTGCTGTAACAGATTTGATCCTGGAAAGAGGCGTCAAGTCCGAGCCCGGCAGCTGGCGCAAAGCGCGGACCGTCACGCGCTACACCGACCGCCTCTTCGCCGACATCCTTGTCCCCCTGAGCGGATATGCCGATAGTTGGGACGCGCTCGACCAAGCCATCCAGATCGCCCAACATGAGAATGCGAAACTGCACGGCTTGCATATTGTGGAAACAAAGGATGACGCGGAAAGCCAGGACGCGCTGGGGGTGAAGGGACGCTTTGACCAGGCTTGCAAAAAGGCTGGTGTTGACGGGAGTCTTGCGATCGATGTCGGCGATGTGACGAACAGGATCTGCGAGCGCGCCGTGCTGACCGATTTGATCGTTGCAAAACTTACCAACCCGCCAGGGACCGGGGTCTCTGCCCTTCAGTCCCCGTACCGCAGGATCATCGAAAGATCATCCCGCCCCCTGTTGACAGTCCCCATGCAGGCCAGCCCATTCCAGCGGGCTTTGCTTGCGTATGACGGCACAGACCGCTCGAAAGAAGCGTTGTTCGTCGCCACCTATCTCGCCGAGATGTGGAAGACCGAACTGGTGGTGTTCACGGCTTTGGATGGGACGAAGGTCAAAGCCGATGCGCAGGAGTACGTCCGCCGTTATCTCGACATCCATGAATTGGAAGCGGAATACATCCTCAGCGAACGCGGCGCCATGGATTTTTTGAAGCAGACCGTTGAAGAAAGAAATGCTGACCTGGTGTTCATGGGCAGTCACGGCGGGAGCGTTCTCGAACAGGTTTTCATCGGCAGTGCGCTGGACTATATGCTCAGGGAATCCAAGGTCCCGATCTTCATTTGCCGCTAATTTGCTCAAGCCGCAGTCCCCGGCGCCGATTGAATGGCTAATCTCTCTGCGCCGTGGACTGCGCAGAGAGCACCTCATTGGATTTGATATACTTGTCCCATCACTACATAAGGAGTTATGAAATGACCGTTTCCGTACCCCGCTGGGATATGACCAACGTCTATCCTTCGCTTGATTCAAAACAATTCAAGAGTGCTGTAAAAAAATACAAATCGTCACTCGATGAACTGGAAGCCTTCTTCAAGAAAGCCGTCAAAGCCGACTCAAAGACCGACCCGAAGAAACTCGGCAAACTGCTCGGCGAATCCGTGGACCGCTTCAACGCGCTCTTCGAACTGGCAGGCACCATCAGCCCCTACATCTATTCTTTTGTCTCGACCAACTCGCGGAACAAGGAAGCCATGCGCGTCCTCTCTGAATTTGAGCAGATGTCTGTACAAGCGAGCATCCTCAACACAAAATTCCAGGCATGGGTTGGCAAATTGGGCAAGCCAGCTGTCAAAAGAGCTGCCAAAACCAGCGCCTCGGCAAAATCACATGAATTTGCCCTGCTTGAGAACGCGGAACAGTCCAAATACCTGATGAGCGAGGCAGAGGAAGCCCTCGCCGCCGAACTGACCTTGAGCGGCGGCAATGCCTTCGGCAAATTGCAGGGGACGATCACCTCGCAAATGACCGTGGACTTCGAACTGGACGACAAAACCCAGAAAATGCCCATGCCCGCGCTGATCAACCTGCGCTCGCACCCCGACGAAGCCGCCCGCCGCCGCGGCTACGAAGCGGAGAACAAAGCCTGGGAAGGGGTCAAGGAGACTTTGGCAGCGTGCATGAACGGGGTCAAGGGTGAGACGCTGACTCTCGACAAAAAGCGCGGACGCGAGGACGCCGTCCACGCTTCCCTCGATTTTGCCCGCATCGACCGCGCCACCCTCGACGCCATGCTCGGTGCGATGAAGGATTCCTTCCCGATGTTCGAGCGCTATTTCAAGCACAAGGCGAAACTGCTCGGCAAGAAAAAACTCCCCTGGTGGGACGTCTTTGCCCCGATGGGCAAGACCGACAAGGTCTACTCCTGGAACGAGGCGTGCGATTTCATTGTCGGCAACTTCAACAAGTTCTCGCCCGAACTCGGCGCCTTTGCCAAACGCGCCTTCGACAATAACTGGATCGACGCCGAACAGCGCGAAGGCAAGCGCGGCGGCGCCTTCTGCATGGGTCTGGAAGGTGTGAAGGAAAGCCGCATCCTGAGCAACTTCGACGGCTCGTTCGACCAGGTCAGCACGCTGGCGCATGAACTCGGTCATGCCTTCCATAATGAGTGCGCCTACCAGGCGGGCAAGACCCCCATCCAGCAGACCACGCCCATGACGCTGGCGGAGACCGCCTCCATCATGTGCGAGACCATCGTCACCGAAGCAGTGCTGGAGCAGGTCACTGACCCGCAGGAGATCCTGGCTGTGCTCGAAGCGCAGATGAACAACGCCTCGCAGGTGGTCGTGGACATTTACTCACGCTACCTGTTCGAGAAGGAAGTCTTCGAGCGCCGCGCCAGTTCCGAACTCTCCGCCGACGACCTGAACGACATCATGGAGCGCGCCCAGAAGGCCGCCTACGGTGCCGGGCTCGACGAAAAGTACCTGCAAAAGTTCATGTGGACCTGGAAGCCTCATTACTACTCCAGCGGCTTCTCGTTCTACAACTACCCCTACACCTTCGGCCTGCTTTTCGCCACTGGTCTGTATGCCATCTACCAGAAGCGCGGCGCGGAGTTCGTCCCCGCCTACAAGGAATTGCTGGCCTCCACGGGCGAAGCGCGCGCGGCGGAACTTGCCGACCAGTTCGGCATCAACATCCGCACCAAGAAGTTCTGGGCAGACAGCCTTGCCATCATCGGCAAGCGCGTGGATAAATACTGCCAGTTGTAGACCTTGCTGTAATTGTGGCAGGGACACAGCCCGCTGTGTCCCTGCCTTTTAAAGGTAGAAAATGACAAAAATACGATCTGTCCTGGCAATTTCCGTTCTGTTCCTGCTGATTGCGGCTTGCAGTTCGTTCCAGTCGAGCGACTCGGTTGACGAGTTGCCGCAAAATGCCCCGCCTGCAGACTTCATACTGCCCCTCACGGAAGCCGAAGTCCCGCGTGTGACCGTCGAGGAAGCCAAAGCCGCGCTGGACAACGGTACTGCGATCATTGTGGATGTGCGGAGCAGGCAGGCATATGATCTGAGCCATATACCGGGCGCGTTGACCATCCCTTTGGGAGAGTTCGAGACCAACCCTAAAAAAATCAGCCTCCCCAAAGATGGATGGATCATTACCTACTGCACCTGACTCAGCGAACATTCGAGCGCCCGTGCGGCGTTCCTCCTCTTGCATAACGGATATACAAATGTCGGTGCCCTGCTCGGCGGCTTCGACGCATGGAAGAACGCAGGGTATCTCGTGGAGCCGTAAATGAAAATCCTCTCCATTGACCATGTCCAAATTGCCATGCCGGCGGGCGGAGAGGAAAAAGCCCGCGCTTTTTACATCGATATACTTGGCTTCAGAGAGATCCCCAAACCACTGGAACTTGCCAGGCGCGGCGGTGCATGGTTCCAATCGGGGAATGTACAACTCCACCTCGGCGTGGAAGACGGGTTCCACCCTGCGCGCAAGGCACATCCTGCCTTCATTGTGGAGGAAATTGAAGCCGTCCTCGAAAAAGTCCAACTGGCGGGATATGAAACCGACACCTCCCAGCCGCCGCTGGATGGATACAAGCGCGCACACATCTTCGACCCGTTCGGGAATCGGATCGAACTTATGCAAAAAGTGTAGGGGATTGCTTCCCGAAGGTCGCAATGACATATGACGATGAAAACGCCTCAAGTCACCCCGTGGGCTGGTTCAGCAGCCCCAACCGAATCCACGCTGAGACAGCTCATGGCGGACGAGGGTCTCAGCCCCTACGCCTGGTCGAACGGACCGCATGATAACTACTCGGCGCACACGCATTCTTTTGACAAGGTCATCTACGTGGTGCGCGGCTCGATCACGTTCGGTCTGCCTGAGCTTGGGCAAAGCCTGACGCTTCACGCAGGCGACCGCCTCGACCTGCCCGCCGGCACCGTCCACGACGCGGCGGTGGGGGAGCGGGGAGTGGTCTGCCTGGAAGGGCATAAAGGCTGATCGTGACAGAACCAATTAGCGGCGGGGGCTGAAGCGCAAAGTCCAAACAAAAAAGACGCGCCTGTGATGGACGCGTCTTCCGGCTTGCAACGTCCCGAAGGCTCTGAGCCTTCGGGACGTTTTGATCTACCAGGCGGCGTTCAGCCAGCCGCGCAGTTCCATGGCTTTGACCACGCGTGAGATGGCGACCATGTACGCTGCATCACGCATGTACACGCCTTCCTTCTCGCTGGTTTCGAGCACGCCGTGGAAGGCGTTGGTCATCTTGGTGTCGAGTTTCTCGAGCACTTCCTGCTTCGTCCAGTAGAAGTTCATATCGTTCTGGACCTGTTCGAAGTAGGAGGTGGTGACGCCGCCGGCGTTGCAGAGAAAGTCGGGGATGTTGAAGATCTTGTTGGCTTTGAAGAATTCGTCCGCTTCGGGGGTGCAGGGACCGTTGGCGCCTTCGGCGATGACCTTGACGCGGCTGGACATCTTCTGGACGGTTTCAGCGTTGACATGGCCTTCGATGGCGGCGGGGATAAGCACGTCGGCTTCCTTGGTGATCCAGGCTTCGCCGTCTTCGATCATGTAACCGGCTTCTTCGGCGGCTTTCTTGTCGATGGTGCCGTACTGGTCGGTGATGGTGAGCAGGAAGCGCGGGTCCACGCCCTGTTTGTGGCTGTAGGTGAAGGACTTCCTGTCGTGGCGGTCCCAGCAGGAGACGCAGGCGATCTTGCCGCCGAGTTGTTCCACAAACCCGATGGCGGCGTATTGCGCCACGTTGCCGAAGCCTTCGAGGGCGGCGACGGCTTTCTTTGAGTCCATTTTGAGGTGCTTGAGGGCTTCGCGCACGGTGTAGATCACGCCGTAGCCGGTGGCTTCGGTGCGGCCTTCGGAACCGCCGCTGCCGAGGGGTTTGCCTGTGAACACACCGGGAGTGTACTGACCGACCAGGCGGGAATATTCATCCATCATCCAGCCCATCATCTGGGGGGTGGTGCCGACATCCGGCGCGGGCACGTCGTTGCGGGGACCGATGTTCTTCCACATGGAGCCGACCCAGCCGCGGCAGATCTGTTCCTTTTCGTTTGACGATAAAGTGGACGGGTCACAGACCACGCCGCCCTTACCGCCGCCCAGCGGGATATCCGCCACGGCGCATTTCCATGTCATCCAGGTGGCAAGGGCGCGCACGGTGTCGAAGGTCTCGTTGGCGGCGAAGCGGATGCCGCCCTTGTTGGGTCCGCGCGCATCGTTGTGCTGGACGCGGAACCCCTGGAAGACGCGGATCGAGCCGTCATCCATGCGGATCGGGATGCGGAAGGAATACTCCCGCATGGGCCAGCGCAAAACTTCGCGCACGCCGAGGTCGAGCTTGAGCATCTCGGCCACGCCGTCGAATTGTTTTTGCGCCATTTCAAAGGCATTGATTTGTTCAGACATATTGAATCTCCTGGAAAGTTGTGTTTAGTAATAGAGAAAATATAAGCGGGCATCCCGGAACGGGTGCCCGCTTTTCGCCTGGGTTATGGTAGTTGCTCCGTCATCAAGTTATCCCAATAAAGCTAACTGCCCGTTAACCTTATCATGGGAGACAAAAACTCGTCAATATGACTAAAAGCAGTACTTTTTCAACAAAAAGACCGGTTTTTCAGCCGGTCTGTCATATCACTCAAGGTCACTTTCGTCCGTATCGTCATCGCCTGCGTCAAGCTCGTATTCCACCTTTTCGCTGTCGAGATACACCCAAAGCAGGAGCACATGCCCTTCGGGGGTGTCCACGTTGCGGGCTGCCAGGATGGGGGCGGATTGTTCCATGCCCATGTCATTTCGGTAATGCAGGTTGATGGGGGATTTTGCCTTCCATGCGCGGTAACAGCGTTCCACAAGCGCCGGGCCGTTGAACGTGCGCAGGCGCGTCAGGGCCGGGACCGATAAAGCGGCGCTCTCGTTCAAGCCAAGCGCCCAGCCGTCGTTCACAGCCTCAAAAACGGGGGGCGGTCCCTCGATGATGGTGATTTTATCGTCCATAGTGAACGGGAATATACCACAAAAGAACGCACATAATCATTACGGAAACGTTAGCCTAAAAGTACCTGGTATGCACCCGGTAACCAACTTGCCATGCATTTTTCTTGCTTTCCCTCTTTCGGATGTGTATACTTGAACCACTATGTTACCGGAAAAAATTGGACGTTATGAGATCAGGGCGGAACTGGGACGCGGGGGCATGGCGACGGTCTATCACGGCTATGACCCGCGCTTCGAACGCGAGGTGGCGGTCAAGGTCCTGCCCTCCGAGCTCCTGCATTCGGACCCGCAGTTCAAACTGCGATTCGAGCGCGAGGCGAAGATCATTGCCCAGCTCGAACACCCGTCCATTGTGCCGGTCTATGACGTGGGGGATGAGGGCGGGCAGCCCTACTTCGTCATGCGATATATGAACGGCGGTTCCCTCTCGGAGCGCATCAAAGCCAAAGTGATGAGCATCGAGGCGGCCGCCAGGATCCTCGGGCAGATCGCGCCCGGCCTGGACGAGGCGCATAGCAAGGGCATCGTCCACCGCGACCTTAAGCCCAGCAACATCCTGTTCGACGCCAAGGGGACCCCCTATATTTCCGATTTTGGCATTGCCAAGTTGTCTCAGGCGCAGGCGAGCAGTGTCACCGGGAGCGCCATTATCGGCACCCCCGCCTACATGGCGCCCGAGCAGGCCTCCGGCGAGAATGTGGACGGGCGCTCGGACATTTACGCGGTCGGCATCATCCTGTTCGAAATGCTGACCGGCCGCCAGCCCTATGAGGCGGATACGCCCATGGCGGTCGCGATCAAGCACATCACCGACCCCGTGCCGCACATCCTCGAGGCCAACCCCAACCTGCCTCCGGATGTGGACGCGATCATCCAGACGGCGATGGCAAAGCGCAAGGAAGACCGTTTCTCCACCGCCGTGGAAATGGTGGATGCCCTGCGCGCTGTGGGTTCAGGCGGCAAAACGGAACTTCGGCGGACGGTAAAAACCGCCCCCAAAACCGTCGTCGCCGCGCAAAAAGAGGCTGTGCCGGCCGCCAAAAAACCCTTCAACGTCTGGCTTGTGATCGTCCCGCTGCTTTTGTTGGGAATGATCGGGGGGGGATACTTTATTTTTAACGGGATCAACCGTCCCGTAGAGACCGAGGCGCCGGTCGTGATCCCCACACAGACGTCCGCTCCTGCCACGGCGACAACTGCTCCCACGCTCGAACCGACCGAGGAGCCTGTTGTCTCCCTCCCAACCGAAATCCCGACGGATACGCCGGTCCCCCCCAGCCCCACACCGGATGTTCCAAAAATCCCCGTGATCGGCGGCGCGGACAAGATCGCATTCGTGGCGAACAACGAGGTCCACGTAATGAACATGGATGGATCCGGCCGGGAGCAGGTGACCTTCGACGGCGCTGCCAAGTCTGACCTGCAATGGCTGGCTCCCGATTACAAATTCCTGCTTTTCATCAGCGGCAGGATCGTAAAATATTACGACATCACCACCGGCGCCGTGGATACCCTGACGACCTTCCCCTCGGAAGTTTCGCTGGACGCCTTTCAGGTCTCGCACGACGGCAAACTGGTGATGGTTGCCATGAGCAACAATATTTTCGTGGTGCCGTTCGATATCGAAAGGCTCAAAACCATCACGAACCGCGGCCAACTCGCGCGTATGGAGGGGGGCTGTCTCGTGGAACAGGTCCAAAAGACCTTCACGATCGCGCGGGTGAAGGAGGCGCGCTGGTCAAGGGACGATAGGCTGGTGGCATGGCTCTTTGTAGGCAACGATGCCGTCAATCCCAACTTCCAGGCTGAGCAGGTGAGCGTTCTCGATATCTCCGCCTGCGAACCGGAATTGATCGATCAGAGGGATAATTTCCCCGGCACGCGTTTCGTCCCGGCGGGGTACCAGAACCGCGAAATACCGGACTTCGACTGGGATGGGCGCGACCTGTTCACGTTCAATACATCACGCCGCAACAACGGCTGGGGTGAACTGCACGTTTATAACTGGAAGATCTATAAGGGGATTCAACAATCGCCTGTGGGAGCGTGCTGTTACCGTGATGCGCGCTGGAGCCCGGACGGAACCTTTATCCTCGTCTCCTTCCAGGACTTCAACCTCGCCGCTGACGCCAAAACCGTGATGTATTACCTGCCGGTCGGCGAACTGGACATTGGCGCAGTATTCACACCCCTGCCCCTGCCTGATGGTTTCTTCAAGAATCCAAAGGAAGCCCCGCAACCCGCCTTGCGCCCGGCGCAATAGTTACAGGCTTTCCACGATCTCACGGACAAGGTTCGGGCCGCGATAGATCAATCCCGTATACACCTGAACAAAACTCGCCCCCAGGGCGAGTCTTTTCTTTGCATCATCGGGACATGTGATCCCTCCCGCACTGACGACTCGGGACTCTTCCATTCACGAGTTTTACCACCCTACTCAAAACCGCCTCACTCCGCCCTCGCAGCGGACTCCCGCTTAACCCGCCTGTTTCCCCCTGATGCATTGATCTCAATCCCTGGCGCGCCAATGTCGTGTTCGTGGCGATGACCCCGTCCATGCCTTTGTCCAAAATGACACCGATGGCATCATCGAGTTCGTCGTCGGTCAGGTCCGGTGCGATCTTTACCAGGATCGGAAGTTTCATGTCCCAGGTTTCACGTTCCAGTCTGATCTGACCGAGAAGGGCTTCCAGCATTTCACGTCCCTGCAGCCTGCGCAGTCCCACCGTATTGGGCGAGGAGATGTTGATCGCCAGGTAATCAGCCAGCGGAGCAAGGATTCGCATCAACTTGATGTAATCGCTTGCGGCTTCCTCGAGGGGAGTATCTTTATTCTTGCCCAAATTCAAGCCAATCATTACATCATTGCGGGCTGCGGGAAGCGATCGCTTCGGCGAGGAGGAGATTGCTTTGGGGACAAGCATCCCTCGCAATGACGCGGCGACATATTCCGCCCCCCTCCCTGGAAACCCCATCCGATTGATGACCGCCTCGTCCTCGACCAGGCGAAAGACGCGCGGTTTTGGGTTCCCAGGCTGAGGCTTAAGTGTGACCGTTCCCACTTCCACGTGACCAAAGCCCAAAGCGGAGAGTCCGCGTATGGCGACGGAGTCCTTGTCATAGCCTGCGGCAAGTCCGACCGGGTTTTTGAACGTCAACCCGAACACCTGGACAGGTTTGGGTGGCGCTTTATAAAGTTGTGAGAGAAACCAATAGGAAGGCGGAAAGTTCCCAGCGAGGCGCAGGGCATTCAGTGTGAGATGATGGGCAACCTCGGGGTCAAGGCGGAAAAGGATGCGGCGTAACCGGGGATACATCTACTACTTGGATTTATGGATGGCAATATAATGTTCGCAGTCAAGAGCGTATTTTTTGGCGCGCTTCTGCAATTTTGGCATGAGGGAAAAATCCCCCTTGATAAGGTCCGTGCCATGTTCAAGCAACTGCTGGATCTTCTTTTCAAGATCGGATGCCAGTTTCCCATCGGGCAACTTCGTGGAGCGAAAGGCATCTGCAGGTGCAGGCGCTTTTTCGACACCGTATTCGACCAGAAGCCAGCCCAATGTGGTTTTGTTTTCAGCATTCGTTATATCCGAAATATCAAGCCACGGCTCCCTGCCCAGTTCATAATGTAAAGTTACATCTGTGGTGGCGTTAAGATACTGGATCGTGCATTTTTTTTCCGAATATACGGCTTTACCCATCTTAAAGCCGTGCATCGATTCAAGGGGGCGGAAGGCGCCCTTCACAATACGTTCAAACTCTGATTTTTTCATATTTTCACTTTCAAAGATGGAGGTAATGGATCAAACTTATGACTTGTTATACCATTAATCATGATTACCGAGACATGCATTTCAATCAAAAGCCGTCCGTCGGTTGGGTTCTTTGACGTGCGCGAACACTTCCCTGAGCATTTCCTCGTCGGTGCGGTACCTGGAGAGGGGAGGTAGTTCGTTCAAGTCGAAAAAATCCACCGCCGACGTTTCGTTGCTGGTGCGCGGCTCGCCGTCGATCAGCCTGCACAGGAAGATGATCTTGAAGGCGTGGTAGAACTCCATCGGCTGGATGCGGTTGGCGTCGAGCACGGCGACCACCTTCTCGGCTTTCACGCGATACCCGCTCTCCTCCCACACCTCGCGCTCCGCCACGGACGCGGGCGCGTCCCCGAGGTCCGCCCAGCCGCCGGGCATCGCCCACTTCCCGTCCGTGCGTTCCTGGATCAGCAGGATTTTGCCCTCGCGGATGACCGCGCCGCGCACGTCGATCTTCGGGGTGATGTATCCTGCCTGCATCGAAAAACTCTCGAGTGCAACCTCTTTCGAGAGTTCCGACTGGCTTTCGAGCATCTCGGCGGTGATCTCCTGCAAACGTTTGTAGCGGTCGAGGTCGAACTCGTTCTTGCTGTACGCCAGCCCCGCCTGGCTCAACGAAAAGATCTCCCGCGCCCACTCGATCCATTTTGGAGGTTTCATATGCATCCCACTTCAACCACCTCTCTCGATTCTGCCCTCCCAATCATTTGCAGGTAGAACTCCTGCCTGGATAAACCGGAGTTATCGCGCAGGTCATACAACTCCTTTCGTGTGATCTTATCCGGCATTGCAGGCAGTTTGAATTCCTGCAAGACGACCAGTCCGCTTGCACCTTCGATTGCATCCTTGATCCGTCTTTCGTGCCCCAGTGAAAGCGGACCTGGAATATCGTCAAAAGCGAACCACTCCACGGCGATGGTCTCACCTTCCTGACACTTTATTTTCCCGCCGATCGGTTTTGCAGCAAACAAAACCATATAACCAGGGGACATCTATTGCTTAAGCGGGAATAGACGCCGACCAATCGCGTCAATTCCACATCCAAGCCTGTTTCTTCCTTCGTTTCCCTTATTGCCGCCTGAGCCAGACTTTCCCCTTCTTCGACACCGCCGCTCGGTAAAATCCACGTTTCGAAATCCTCACGTTTTGTGAGCAGTATTTTTCCTTCATGGATAACAGCTACATTGACAGCCAAACCCGGCATGTTTTATTTCCTTCCGTTCCTTGAGAGTCTCGTCAGCGTTTCAAGCATGGGTAGGACGTAATTGAGGCGCTTGTTTGTTTCATCCAGACTTTGCTCGCGTTCCGCTTTGAGTTCAGCCGCGTCACGCCCGAGGATGAACGGATCCTCCCATGCCAGCCAGTCCACGTCGCGGGTTTTGATCGTGTCGTGCATGTAAAAGACCATTTCAGCGACCATGCTCAGGTCGGGGTTCTTCACCAGCGGCATGATCTCGCGCAACTGTTTTGCCTGCACGACGATGTGACACCAGCCATAGTCCAGTTCCCTGCCGAAGAGATTCTTTCCCGACGGTTGTGACGATCCCTTCGAGTTGACGATAGTTTTGCGGATGCGTCTCCCAGGCGGATTGCGAGCGCTGAAAGATGAGAGGCAGGTCATCGGGGGTGAGCGAGTCGATATCCGCGAGAAACACATCCCTGTATTTGCCTTCCAAGGCAAATGCCACACGGTCCGGGTAACAGAGATGAAGCGGCTGATCGGGATGTGCTTTCTCCGCCGCGTTCCGATAGAGATAGGCAAATCGTTCTCCGATAAGGTTCTTACCGTCCACGGGGTAGACGGTGAAAAAATCGTCGGTGAGGATCAGACCTTTTTGCCTGAGCAGTTCAAGGGTGGAGGGAGGCGAACAAACATAGGCGCGGTCAAAATGGTTCTTCAAGTCAGGCAGAATGGATTGTAAATGCGGGAGCATCGTCCCGTCAGGGTCGTTGTAGGGAAAGGCGAGGACGGGTCTCATCTATTCTTTGCGCTGTCCGCTTTTGAACAGAAAATATTGCACGATCTCCTCTTCGGGGTGGGGAATGTCCATGAGGGCGAACATCGCCGCCAGTTCGCCGCGGTGATGCGTGTTGTGGTTCGGCGGCTGGACCATCATCTGCCACAAGGGCAGTGTGAACGTCTCGCCTTTCGGGTTGGTGAAGGTGATGTCCCGCAACAGCGACCCTTCGGTCTGCTCAGCGATGAAGGCGCGCATGTTCTTTTCCACATCCACCCAATAGGCGCGGATGGACGCAACGGTCGGGAAGTCCTTTGGGTTGAGGAACTCGCCTTTCTCGCCGCGCCAGCGCTGGGGCCACATGCGCTCGGAACTCATCATGTGCACGAACACCGCGTGGACGCTGTCCCAGGAATGTCCCTGCTTGCGGAAGAGTTGTTCCTCGCTGAGCGTTTCAGCGACGGCAAGGTAGCGCTTGTTCGCCCAGTAGTTGTACTCGTAGAGTTCGGTCAGGTAGTCTTTTAGGTGCATGGGATTATTTCTCTCCTGCTTTATCTTAACAAATCCACTATTATTTATCATCCATCATAATGACCTTACTCCAAATATATCTTCCCATTTCCTCCCAATAGTCATTTGCACTGTCGTCATTTGTCAGCATGTCGGGGGGCGGAGGAGTGTTCGATTTGCTATAGCGGCTTTTGTCAATCAACGGGTTGATTGTAGGTACAGGATGGCTATTTCCTTGAATGACCACCAGTGATTCATAGGGAATATTCCAGAAGAGAGAATAAAACGGATGATCCTGCGTCAGGGATGCTTTGTAGTCCAATTTAAGCGAAGTTGTCCACTGGTCAACAACCCCTGTGCAACCGCCTGGTAGTAAAAGAGATACAGGGTAGCCTACATAGCCATGTACGGGTTTTTGTGAAACGTCGTTGCGTTCGCCGAGAATGGGATCGTAATGGGTTGGCGATGCTCTTCTCCCGGACGTGCTGATCAATTCCAAACTTGCAATGGGGATTTGCACAGGTATTGCGTTTTCATACAAAGGAGACGAGATTGTAACCATAAACATGATCTCGTTGCGGTTTGCCAGACGATCCATTGCCGCTTGAATTTGGCCGTTGAACCAATTCTGGTCCATCAAATTGTTCGGGGGGATAAGCGCTTCATTCAATACGATGAATTGAACCAACATCGGGTCCAGATAAGTGATCGTGATGCGGACTGTACGTCCGTCAATGGTCACATCTTCATAGTCTGACCACTGTTTGATGGTTTTTCCCAGTTGGATAAAAGCATCCTGCCTGACATTATCGTAAATCGCTAGCATTGCTCTTGTAATTTGAGAAAATATTCGTCACCTGGTTTGGAGGCTGATGCAGGCGGTATGGATTCGGCGAAGAGGCGGATGTGCAGGTGGGGATAGCCGGTGATGGGGTGTTTGGGGCATAGGCCCCGTGCCGACATGCTGACACAAAAAAAACAACCCCCCCAGGCACGATCGTAATAAAGACATTGGAACGGATGAAAATCGGTCGAACACGGCTGCACTTCCTCCTTTTCACGACCTCGTTCATCCCCGTTGCGTCAATTACGGGATGATTTTATTAGTATACAACCAAATAAAGCGGTAAAAACATCCCTTTTGTCGACTTTTTACCTGCTTTTCTTCCCTACTTTCAGCATTTTCAGCGTTTGTTCCACCCGCCGGGCGCGCGTTTCCTCCCTTTTCGCCTCCTCGATCCACGTGACGAACTCCTTTTTATGCGTATAGGATAATTTCTCGAACGCGGATTTGGCTTCCTTGTCGGACTTGAACGCCCGCTTCAATTCCAACGGGACGGTTACCACACGCTCCTCGACATCCAACTCCACTGACACCTTGACCTCATCCCCGAACGTCTTGCCGACCTGCTCCCGTATGGACTTGAGGATCAGCAACAGGTGACACTCCGTCCCCATCCGCACCAGCGTGCCGCGATACGGGACTCCCTCGATCAGCGCCTTGACCTTGGGCTTCTTCGAGCCGAACGCCTTTTCCACATCGAACGGGATTTCCACGAACGCGCCGCCTCCACTCGCTCCGCTCGCGTTTTGGATGACAGCTTTGAAGGCGTGTTGTTTTGGCATATTAACTCCTATGGAACGTTCACACGTTCAAACATTGGAACGTTCCAAAAACCTCTTCGTCTCCTCGATTTTACCCTTCTCCACCTTCCCATTCTCCTCCCAATACTTCAACAATTGACCGATCGTCAGCACCGCGTGCATGGAATAGCCCGCCTGCGCCAGCGACTCTTTCGCGCCCGATTGACGATCCACCAGCACAACGACATCCTTCACAATCAGTCCTGCGCCTGTCAATTTTTCGATGGCTTCGAATTTGCTTCCGCCTGTGGTGGCGAGATCGTCAATAATGACGACGGTCTCGCCTGCGTGATATTCGCCTTCGATCTCGGCTTTCGTGCCATAGGACTTGGCTTCCTTGCGCGGGTAGATCATGGGATAGTTTCCCGCGAGGGAGATGGCGGTTGCGATGGGGATGGCCGCGTAGGGCAAGCCAGCGATGCGGTCAAAGGACAGAGGACGGAGGACGGGAAGATATGCATCCGCAATTTGCTGTAAAAGTTTGGGATAGGTGATGATCTGCCGCAGGTCAATGTAGATGGGACTCTTGAGTCCCGATTTGAGGGTGAATTCGCCGAATTTGATACAACCAGCCTCCAAAAGAGCGTCGGCGAGAGTTTTTTGTGATGGAGTAAGTTCTATCATGGTTGATTCCTTTTTTGCCACGGTCCCCTAACGGGGATAATAAAGACACAGAGAGCACAGAGACTTAAAAAGCTTTTCTCCGTATCTCAGTGGCTTAATTCTCTTTTGATATGCAAAATTTCATCTCGTATCTCCGCCGCAGCTTGACGTGGATTCTCTGCCCGCGAGATGCCGCGCGAGATGGGGATCAGCATCCCTTTGCCGTCTGCCCGCAGACCTGATTTCAGCGCCAGTTCGAGTTCCCCACCCTGGGCGCCGACACCTGGGGACAGGAACCACAGGTCAGGTACGGCGGCGCGGATCATTTCCATGATCTGTGGATGGGTGGCGCCAACGACCAGACCCACGTTATTCTTTTCATTCCATTGCTCCGCGAGTTTCGCCACGTAAATATACAAAGGCATGGGCATATCCGATCCCATTGGCATGACCAATAAATTTTGCAAATCCATCGAGCCTGCATTGGATGTTTTGCACAGCAGGAACACACCTTTTTCTGGATAATTGAGGAACGGTTCAATTGAGTCTTTGCCAAGATACGGACTCAACGTAATGCAATGCGCGCCGAGAGTTTCAAAGGCAGATTTGGCATACGCTTCGGCTGTGGAGGCAATATCGCCGCGTTTTGCGTCGAGGATGACAGGGATGAGCGAACCGAGTCGCTTTGACTCTTCGTCAATGGCTTCGATGACCTGCTTGAGCGCGGTCCAGCCTTCGGCGCCGAAGACTTCGAAGAACGCCGCGTTGGGTTTGAATGCCGCAGCGTAGGGAGCGGTCTGTTTGACGAGATTCAGGCAGAAGTCGAGGGCGGAAGCGGGAGAAGGCGATTTGAGGTCGCTCACGTGCGGGTCGAGTCCAACGCATAAGAGGGAGGAACAATCATCGACGCGTTTTTCCAAAAAAGTAAAAAAAGTTTCCATGTGTCTTCAGTGTCACGTACCAAGTGTCAGGTGTCAAGTAAAACCTGACACTTGACACCTGGAACCTGAAACTATGCCTTTCCGAGAACCATCGCCAGCAACGCCATTCTCACATACAACCCATACTCCATCTGTCTGAAATACGCCGCGCGGGGGTCATCGTCGAAGTCCATGCTGATCTCGGTGACGCGCGGGAGCGGGTGCATGACGATCATAGCCTGCTTGGCGGCTTGCATGATGACGGGGTCGATCACGTACGCGCTCTTGACCTTTTCATAATCGGCGGGGTCTTCGAAGCGTTCCTTCTGGACGCGCGTGACGTACAGCACGTCGGTTTCGGGCAGGACTTTTTCGAGCGTGCTGAACTCCGCCTGCGGGATGCCCTTCGCGCCGACCTCGTCCATCACTTCCTTCGGCATTCGCAAAATATCGGGCGAGACGTAATTCAACCTCACATTGAACAACGACAGCAGGCGCGCCAGCGAATGGACGGTGCGCCCGTATTTCAGGTCGCCGAGCATGGTCACGGTCATGCCGTCCACTTCGACCCGCACCGAGTTCCTCGAAGATCGTGAACGTGTCGAGCAATGCCTGCGTGGGATGTTCGCCCGTGCCGTCGCCCGCGTTGATGACGGGTTTGCGCGCCGCCTTCGCCGCGATCGCCGCCGACCCTGTTTCGGGGTGACGCAGCACGATCACATCGGCATAACATTCGAGCGTGCGGATGGTATCCGAAAGGCTCTCGCCCTTCGTCACCGACGAATACTTCACCTCATTGATCGGGATGACGCTCCCGCCGAGCCGTTCCATGGCGGCCGTGAACGACGACGACGTTCTCGTGGACGGTTCATAGAACAGGTTTGCCAGGATCTTCCCTTTCAGCAGGTCGAACGTACCGACGCGCTCGACCATGCCGCGCATCTCGTGCGCCACGCCGAACACGTACTCCAGATCGGCACGGCTGAACTGCCTGACGGATATGATGTCCTTGCCGTACCAGGGCGCAGTGCGCTGATCGCCGAAGGGCAGGTAGGGACTACTTGTGTGGTTTGTGGACATAATTACTCCTTTATTTCTTATTTTTCGAATATCGGGTGTCTGGTCGCACGCTGACGACGAATCCCGTTGAATCACATTGTTCTACGCATCAACCTTTCTCTGCTCGAACTCTTTCTACGGGTGAGGCTGATTCTGTTTTTCAAGCATTTTTCTTACCTCGAGTTTCATCCCATAAAAGATCCAGCATGGGTTGCAACTCAAGCATTAAATTGTCATCTGCTTCACAATAGGCTCGCTTTATCACATTCGGGTTTTCATCAAGAGTGATCGGACTCGCAATTTCATATTTGATAATAATCTTATTCGTCGCTCCAAGCGTCACACTTACAAGAAGATCACCAACACTTAAGCCATGTTCATCAGCAGTTGAGATAAGCAAATCATGAACTGATGTTCCGCCTTGGAATAATTTTGCTTGTTCCATGTTTGAAAAATCTTTTACTAATTCATAGATGGCGGGAAAAGCTTTGTCTTGAAAATTGTTAGGAAGAATTTCGCCGAATGGATGTTCCGCCAATTCTTTGTAATGCAAAACAACAGGCTCCCACGATTGGAGATTTCTTTCTGTAATCCCTTCTGGTAGAAGAGCAAGTTTTTGAGCAATATCATTGTTTATCATAATTTATTCCTCATGCCCATGCCTGTGATGAATATCGGGCATGTGATCGTGCGCATGTTCCTCGGCGGGATGTTCATGCCCATGCGAATGGACTCCCTCCACTGCGTCGTGTCCGTGGGCGGGGTCGCCGTGCTTGTGGCTGTGCTCGTGGAATAAAGCCGTGTGCACATGTGAATGTTCGTGTTGTTCATTGATCAGCAACAACGCGCCGCCGATCATCAAGATCGCAGCGATGACAAACAAGAAGGAAGGAAACTCTCCAAAGATAAAAATGGATAACAGCACACCCGCCAGCGGAGCCGTGCCATATAACGCGCTGGTACGTGCCGCGCCCAGTCCGCGCATGGAGCGTATGAACAGCATCGTGCTCAAACCATAACTAACAAATCCCAAAAGCAATGTATAGAGAATAGTTGTTAATGATGGTAATGTATTACCGAGAAAAAACGCGAGAAAGAATGAGAATGTGCCTGCAATCAGTCCCTTCCACGCCACGATGGCAAGCGGGTCTTTGCCCGAAATGTTGCGTGTGAAGTTGTTGTCCACGCCCCAGAGCACGCATGCCAGGATGATGCCCAATGCCCCGAGCGAGAGTCCAAATCCGCTTTTGAAATTCGTCGAGAGAAACATGCTTGCCAGTGTGATGACGATGATGGCAGTCCACGCGCGGCGACCGATGGCTTCCTTGAAGAATAACAAAGCGATAAGCGTTGTCCCTACGCCTTCAAAATTCAGTAACAACGATGCCGTGGAGGCAGGTGTATTCTGCAAACTGACCATCAACACGATTGGCGCGATGAATCCCGCCTGAGACGATCGCGCCCGCCAGCCACTTGATGTCAGGTGGCTTGATCCCCGCTTCCGCTTCTTTGGAACGCATCCGCTGAGTCAACATGACGAGCGCAATTCCCAGTTCCGCTTCCGAGATACAAGAACGCCGCAAGGAAGATCGGCGCGATATCATCATCCAGCAATAATTTTGCGATGGGTGCACTTGCCCCGAAAAATATCGCGGCGAGCAGGGCTTGGAGGATGAAACTGAGATTGTTTGTTTTCATTTCTCTCTTACATTCTTCCCGTAACCGGGCTCTACCAATATTTTGCCATCTTCAAAAGCCATTTTGCCTCGCAAGACAACTTTACGAACTTTACCCTTGACCTGCCAGCCTTCAAATGGAGTCCAGCCACAGCGGGTGAATTGGTCAGCGGCTTTGATCTCGTATTCGGCGTTCTCGTCCATTTCGATCCATGTTTCGGGTTGTTCGGGGAGATGGAATATCGTGCGCGGATTGATAACGCTTTTCTGAATAATATCGTCTAACGTCAAACGTCGAGCGTCAACGGCGGTGAGCAATAATGGAAGTAACGTTTCCAGCCCTGGAAAGCCTGGCGGGGGATTGTCAGAGTCTTTTTCAGCAACAGTATGAGGGGCGTGGTCGGTGGCGAAACAGTCGATGACGTCCATGTTTGCCCAGAGGGCATCTATATCTTCCTGTGCCGCGAGGCGTGGGCGAACCTCACTTCTCCCTTCAACCTTCTTTCCTCTTTCCTCTTTCTTCACTTGCGAAACCATGAACAGGTGATGCGGGCAGACCTCGCACGTCACTTTGATGCCGCGTTCCTTGGCAGCTTTAATGAGGAGAATTTCTTCTTTGAGCGAGATGTGCGCGATATGAACGGGGCGGTCGTAAACCGCGGCGAAGAGAATCCCTGCCGCCATGGTGCGTGATTCGGAGTGCAGGACGATGGGTGAGGATTTCGGGAATTTATGAAATGCGGCATCCACAAGGTCATGTCGTCGAGGCGGAGTTCGCCGAAGGTGGAGTCGAGATACATTTTCAAGCCCGCGGCTTTGGCTGCGAGAGATGCAGCAATTTCGGCGTTGTCGGGTCCTGCGCCGAGGAATTGGGCGTAGTCACAACGTGCTTTGGATTTTGCCGCCTCCAACGCCAAATCGAGTGTCGAGGCATCGAATATCGGCGGTTTCGTGTTGGGCATGGCAAGGATGGTCGTCACACCGCCAGCGAGGGCGGCTTGGGTGACAGTATCCCAATCTTCCTTGTGGGTTTGTCCGGGTTCGCGCACGTGGACGTGAGGGTCGATGAGTCCGGGGAGTTTGAGCATGCTATACTCTCTTTATCCTTATCAAACCGTTAACCTGATTTTAGCAGAATATTAATGAATTGATGTTTTAATCATCTTATGGTCACTGGAACAATGTCACAGTATAAGAATCCAAAGGGTACATCCGGTTCGTGGATGGCGGCTATTCTGCAAGGCGGAGTTGCGCTGATCAAGAATCTTGTCTCCGTCATCCTGTTGTCGATCACTTCAATATTCTTTCTATGGGTAAATGGGAAACAATCCGAGTACGATGATCTGGAAGACAAGCCAAAACATTGAGAAGAATACATTGTGATCCTGGTCAACGGGGGAGTTTGAATATTATTATGCGATTCCATTGAAGTTTCCAGAAGAATATTTGAGTATTGGGATAAAAAAGAGAGCCGCTAAAAGCGACTCTCTAATTTCCGAAAAGTGGAAACAATCATCCCGAAGAAGCGGCGTCGGTGGAATAATCGTTTGCGGTGGGGATGTCTGTACATTGGGCGGAATTTTACGCCGAATTCGGAGGATATGTCAAGAGGGGAAACTAAAGTTTTCGAAACGGGATCAACACGTCAGCTGTGAAAGAATGCGGATGTTATATAATGCCTGGCGGTCCGAACGGATGTTATAATCCCGCTCATAATTTTCGCAAGGAGAAGGACAATGGCATATCAAAACGTGAAAGTCCCCGAAGGCGGGGCAAAGATCTCGATCAAGGACGGCAAGTTGCAGGTTCCCGATAACCCGATCATCCCGTTCGTGGAGGGCGATGGGACGGGGCGCGATATCTGGCGGGCGTCGGTGCGGGTGTTCGATGCGGCGGTGGAGAAGGCGTACGGCGGGAAGCGCAAGATCCACTGGATGGAAGTGTACGCGGGCGAGAAGTCGTTCAGGATGTTCCAGAGCTGGCTGCCCGAAGAGACGACCGAGGCGTTCAAGGAATTCCTGGTCGGGATCAAGGGACCGCTCACAACCCCGATCGGCGGCGGCATCCGTTCGTTGAATGTGGCGCTTCGGAAGATCCTGGACCTGTATGTCTGCCAGCGCCCGGTGCGTTGGTACAAAGGTGTGCCTTCTCCCGTGCTCCATCCCGAATACGTGGACATGGTGATCTTCCGCGAGAACACGGAGGATATTTATGCGGGTATCGAGTTCGCAAACGGCACGGAAGATAACAAGAAGTTCAAGGAATTGTTCAAGGAAGCCTTCCCGAAGGAATACGCCAAGATGCGCTTCCCTGATACGGCTGGCATCGGTTTCAAGCCGGTTTCACAGGAAGGGACTGAACGTCTCGTGCGTGCCGCCATTCAGTGGTCGTTGGACAATAACCGCAAGAGCGTGAACTTTGTCCACAAGGGCAATATCATGAAGTTCACAGAAGGCGCGTTCAAGGACTGGGGGTATGCGCTCGCCAAACGCGAGTTCCGTGACCGCATCGTGACCGAGCGCGAGTCGTGGATCCTGGGCAACAAGGAAAAGGACGCGAACCTGTCTGTGGAAGATAACGCCAAGATGATCGACCCCGGCTTCGACATGATGAGCCCTGCCCAGCAGGGTGACATCAAAGCCGAAGTGGAAGAAGCCCTGAAGTTGTGGGACACCCACGGCGACGGCAAGTGGAAGAAGATGCTGCTCATCAAGGACTCCATTGCGGATGTTTCCCTGCAATTCACGCATCATCCGCCCGCGCGATTACGATGTGATCGCCACGATGAACCTGAACGGCGATTACCTCTCCGATGCGCTGGCGGCGCAGGTGGGCGGGATCGGCATTGCGCCGGGCGCGAACATCAACTATGTGACGGGTCACGCCATCTTCGAAGCGACCCACGGCACCGCGCCGAAATACGCCGACCTGGACAAGGTCAACCCCGGTTCGGTCATTCTCTCGGGCGAGATGATGTTCCGCTACATGGGCTGGACCGAAGTCGCCGACCTGATCGTCAAGGGCATGGAAGGCGCCATCGCGGCGAAGACCGTCACCTATGACTTTGCCCGCCTGATGGATGACCCGACCGAGGTCAAGTGCTCCGAGTTCGGGGACGCGATCATCAAGCACATGTAACAGTTACACCTGAAATCAAAAAAGTCGGGATGTGAAAGTCCCGACTTTTTGATTCCATTCACAAAAGAGTCAGATTAAGGCGTAGGCGTTGCTTGCGGTTCAGGCGTCGGCGGGACGAACAGCGCGGCCGCCTCCTCGGCAGTGCGCGGCATGCCGTTCATGATCCAGCGGACGAACACATCCACCACGTTCGGTTTGAGCGCGCGGCTGGGCGGCATGACGCCGATCAGTTCCTCGCTCGGGTTTGGCCGGGTCCATGATGGGGATTTCCTGGATGGTTTGGATCAAGTAACTGTTCATATCGCCTGCGATGATGTTATTGTCAACCTGATCGCCGGTGGTCAGGATCTCCTCGTAGGTGGTCATCAGGTAGTTGTTATTGTCCTTGCCGGCACGGTGACACGAGATACAATAGCGCTTGACGATCGGCTGGATGTGGACGTCATACGACGGCACTTCGCCCTCCGCCAGCGGCGGGAAGAGTTCGGGGATCACCGGCGCTTCGAAGCGGTCATCCCACGAGTAGCGCATGAAGATGATCATGTAGTCGATCTCGCCGCGGGAAAGTTCGCCGCCGTAGGTCTTGCCGAACGGGGGCATGCCCGCGTTCGGACGCCCGTAGGCGATCACTTCGTACATGGCGGAATCGGTGATGGTGTACAGCACGTCGCGGCTGTTGATGGGCGTGATCTCCTCGCCTTCGAGCCCTTCCACACCTTCGATGACCGCCACCGAGCCGTCGTCGCCGTGACATTCCACGCAATGGACGGAGTACAGGTCCTGCCCGGCGACGATCTGGTCGACCAGCGTGGAGGCGACTTCGACCTCTTCCGGTTTCGGATACGCCGCGGCGCGGGCGCTGATGACGACGGTCATCGCTACCATCGCCACCGAACCTGCCACTGTGATCCAAATCGGGAGATTCCGCCTCGTCGACTCCCAGTACATACTGCGCCTGAATGCGTAGATCACGACCAGGAGCGTCAACACCGCCGCGGGGATCCACAATCCGCCGATGGCTTGCAAGGTGGTGGAAGCCGCCAACTCCTCTGTGTCCGGGGCGGCTGGCAGGCTTGCCATGACGGTCAGCAGCACCACGTCAAGGATGAACGTGCCCATGACGGTGAGAGCAAAGATGCGGCGTGAGTAATGCCGGTAGGGGGATTTGTCCAGCAACGGGAGGAAAGTCAACAACCCAATACCGATGGTGGGAATGAGGACAGTCGCCAGCCATTCGATCTTGCCGATGACGGGGATCTGCCCGTACAGCGCCAGGAATTTGAAGAGGAAGAGGAAGTACCACTCGGGGCGCGGCAGGTAGGACGTGTCGCTGGGATCGGCTTTGGCTTCGTTGGCAACACCGATAAAGGTGGCCATCAGGACCAGGACGACAAAAATCCCGAGCGAGACGATGACATCCTTGAAGATGCTGTCGGGCCAGAAGAACTCGCCCTTGTTCAGTTCCTGTTGGTAGCGTTCGTTGATCTTCTTTTTGGTTTCTTCGTTCATTGACCTCCCTGAGCGGAGGGCAGCCGAAGACGAAGGCGTCGTGTGATGCGTTCGTCTTCACTACGTTCCGCTCAGCGCGATTATTCATCCTTCTTCGGGAAGTGCGATTCGCCGTGTTTGATGATGAGGTACAGGTGCACGCCGATGAACGCCGCAAGGATGGCGGGGATCATCCAGATGTGGGCGGAGAAGAAGCGTTGCAGGGTGAGGGCGCTCAGGTCGGGTCCGCCGCGCAGGGCTTTGAGGATGAACTCGCCAACGTAAGGGACGGTCCCTGCGATCTGTGTGCCAACGGTGGTCGCCCAGTACGCCCGCTGGTTCCAGGGGAGCAGGTAGCCGGTGAAGCCCATGCCGATGGTGGTGAGCAGGAGACCGATGCCGATCAGCCAGGTCAGTTCGCGCGGATATTTGTAGGAGGCGGTCACGAACACGCGCAGCATGTGGATGAAGACGACCAGCACCATCAGCGAGGCGCCCCAGTGATGGATGCCGCGGATCAGCCAGCCGAAGGCCACGTCGTTCATGATGTAGGTGATGCTGTCGTAGGCGTGGTCGGGGGAGGGGGTGTAGTAGACGGTGAGGAAGATGCCCGTCAGCCCCTGTAAAATAAAAAGGAACAGACTTGCGGAGCCGAGTGTGTTCCACCAATTGCCTTTTGGTTCGGGGCGGTCAAGGACAGATTTGTAAATATCGTTCAGGCCGAGCCGTTCATCCAGCCAGTCAAATGTTTTTTTCCACATGGCTTAGCCTTCCTTGTAAAAGATCTCGAGCACGCCTTCTTCGGTGACGCGGAACTCGTCGTAGCGGTCAAGCTCCCGCGGCGGGGGACCGTCCAGCACTTCGCCCTGTTTACCGAAGGAGGCGTCGTGGCAGGGGCAGAGAAAAACCTGGTCGTTCTCGGACCAGTTCACAGTGCAGGCAAGATGCGTGCATTTGCTGTTGAGGATGAGCAGGTCGTCCGGATTTTCCGATCTGCGGATGACATACCCGCCGTGGCTGGTGGCTGTCCGCTCCCAGCCGTTGACCTGGACGCGGGTGAAGGAGAAGGGGGTGGGCAGGCCGACGGGCATGTCCGCCAGTTTCCCGACGGGGATCCAGGCCTCTTTGGCACTCTCACGCAGGGCTGGGGTCGATCAGGTAGGCAATGGTGGGGACGCCGATCACCGTGGCGATGAGGCCGCCAACCGCTGCCGTGACCCCCTTGATGAAATTCCGCCTGCTGACAGGTTCAGACATAAACACCTCCAAAGACGAGAGTCGCGTTGTTCGTGAGTTTTCAGAAGAATAACAGTACAGGATTAATTTGTCTATAATAGAACTGGGTTAGAATAAGACCAATTTGTCAGATTTGTATTCTGGATTATAAGGGTCAAGCCCCTCTTTTTTGGAGGAAGTCTGAAACCAATAACCCATGAGTATTGTCACTTTTAACATATGACGCGGGAATGAGATAATTCGTCATCTTCCCAAAACCATTTTCCATGGAGGCATAGATGAGCCTGAAAAGAAATGTCAGTCTTGCGACAGGCTTGCGGTACAAGGGACAGGGTCCGTACCTGACCTTTATCCTGCACCGCATCGGCGGGCTGGGCATGGGGATCTTCGTCACCGTACACATTCTGGCATCGTTTCTCGGAGGGGATATCGGCGGGTTATTGAATGACATCTACAAGAACTGGGCGTTCCAGATCTTCATTTTCTTCTGTGCGCTGTTCCATGCCATCAACGGGCTGCGCATCACCCTCAGCGACCTGTTCCCGAAATTGATCGAACACCAGCGGGAGGCCATCTGGCTGGAGTGGGCGGTCTTCATCCCTGTTTTCGGCATTGCAGTGTTCGTCATCATGAGCACGGCATTGGGAGGTTGAAATGGCAACGACAAAACCAAGAACCCTGCCCTTATCGAAACGCGGTCTCAACTTTGAGATGCTGATGTGGATGTTCACGCGTCTCTCCGCGCTGGCGATGTACGGCTTGATCCTCGTTGCTGTCATCGGCGCCTTGATCATGGGCGCACGCACGCAAATGAACCTGGCGGACGTCCTGCGCTGGGGCTTCATGCCCAACCCCAGCCATGTGCAAAGCACGGATGTGCCTGACCTTGAACCGTGGGCCACTCCCTTCTGGGCGGTGACCGGCAGTCTTCTGCTGCTTGTGGCGGTGGCGCACGGCGTGCATGGACTGGTCGTGATCGCGGACGATTACATTGTCAGTTCGACAGCGGGACGGAATATTGTCCGTATCCTCAGCATCATCATGATGATCTCCATGATCCTGATGGGGTTGTACATTCTCTGGCGCGACATCCTTTTCCCGGCAGGATAACAAATCATGGCAAATATTCATCAATTTGATGTGGTGGTCGTCGGCGCGGGCGGCGCGGGACTCATGGCGGGTCTCTACGCCTCACGCAGTGCGAAGACGGCTGTCATCAGCAAACTGTATCCCACGCGTTCGCACACCGGCGCGGCGCAGGGCGGCATCGGCGCGGCGCTCGGCAACATCGAGGAAGACCGCCCCGAGTGGCACACCTACGATACGGTCAAAGGTTCGGATTATCTCGGCGACCAGGATGCGATCGAGTTCATGTGCGAGGAAGCCATCGACGCGGTGCTCGAACTCGAACACATGGGTCTGCCCTTTGACCGCACTCCCGACGGGCGCATCTCACAGCGTCCGTTCGGCGGTCACACCAACAACGAGACCGGCAAACCTGTCCGCCGCGCGGCACATGCGGCAGACCGCACGGGTCACATGATCCTGCAAACGCTGTACCAGCAGTGCCTCAAGAACAAGGTCACGTTCTACGATGAATACCAGGTGCTCGATTTCATCATGGTCAACGGCAAGGCCGCGGGCATCGTCGCCGTGGAACTTGCCACCGGCGAACTGCACACCTTCCATGCCAAGGCGGTGATCTTCGCCACGGGCGGACACGGCCGCATCTTCGAGGTGACGTCCAACGCCTATGCCTATACCGGCGACGGAGCGGCGATCCTTCTCCGCCGCGGCCTGCCTCTCGAAGACATGGAGTTTTTCCAGTTCCATCCGACGGGCATCTACAAGCTCGGCATCCTCATCACGGAAGGCGTACGCGGCGAAGGCGGGATCCTGATCAACGGCGCGGGCGAGCGCTTCATGCCGCAGTACGCACCGACCGTCAAGGACCTGGCTTCGCGCGACGTGATCAGCCGCGCCATCTATACCGAGATCCGCGAGGGACGCGGCGTGAACGGCAAGAACTACGTGTATCTCGATGTGCGTCCCGAGTCCGTGATCAAGTATGCGGCAATGGACGGACGCACGAATATCGACGGCACGCCATATACCATCACAGGCGAACAAGTCCTGGCAGAAACTGCCCGACATCATCGACTTCTGCCGCGTATACCTCGGCGTTGACCCGATCACGCAGATGATGCCCATCCAGCCGACGGCGCATTACACGATGGGCGGCATCCCGACGAACAAATACGGCGAAGTGGTCATTGACAGCCAGAATACGGTCTTCCCCGGCTTGTATGCGGCGGGCGAATGTGCGTGTGTGTCCGTGCATGGCGGCGAACCGTCTCGGCACGAATTCCCTGCTCGACCTGGTGGTCTTCGGCAAGTATGCGGGCATCAAAGCCGCGGAGTACGCGAAAACGGCTGACTTTGAGAAACTGCCCGAGAACGCTGAAGCAGACTCAAGGTCGCAGTTCGAGGCGTTCAGGAATGGGTCGGGAAAAGAGAACGCGTTCGACATATCCACCGAGATGAAGAAGGTCATGTTCGACGACGTCGGCATCTATCGCAACGAAAAAGGGATGGCGAAGGCGCTCGAGAAGGTCAAGGCTTTGCAGGAGCGCTTCAAGGAAGTCCGCGCGACCGATACGGGCAGGATCTTCAACACCGAACTGCTGAACATGTGGGAGCTTGGCAACATGCTCGAAGTGGCGGAAGTGGTGGCGGCGTGCGCGTTGAACCGCAAGGAGATCGCGCGGCGGACATTCGCGCGAGGATTACCCCGAGCGCGACGACCAGGAATGGATGAAGCACACGCTGGCCTGGAAGCAGGACGGCAGGGTGAAGATCGACTACAAGCCTGTCGTGGTCACGAAATATCAACCAAGAGAGTTATTAATGTCGTGCGAAGGCGAAGCGAGCGTCTCTGATTAGATGAGGTCGCAACGATGCAAGAGTATACAGGTACTTAAAAGTCTTTCGTTACAACCCCGAAGCGGACAAGACCTTCCGCTACGAGACCTACACGCTCGAAGCCGAAGAGACCGACCGCATCCTCGACCTGCTCGAAAAAGTGAAGGGCTACAAGGACGGCACGCTGTCGTTCCGCCGTTCGTGCGCGCACGGTGTGTGCGGCTCGGACGCCATGCGCATCAACGGGCGCAACCTGCTGGCGTGCAAGGCGCTGGTGCGCGACGTGGGCGACACGATCACGGTCGAGCCGCTGCTTGGACTGAAGGTGATCAAGGACCTGATCGTGGATATGGAACCGTTCTTCGACAACTACAAGAAGATCCTTCCGTACTTCATCAACGATTCCCCGCTTCCCGCCGACGGGCGGGAACGGCTCCAGTCGCCCGAACAGCGCGCCCGCTTCGACGAATCCACCAAGTGCATCCTGTGCGCGGCTTGCACGACCTCGTGCCCGTCCTTCTGGGCAAGCGACCAGTACTACGGTCCCGCCGCGCTGGTGACCGCCCACCGCTTCATCTTCGACAGCCGCGACGAAGCCGCCGCCGAGCGCATGCACATCATCGCCGAGACGGACGGTCTGGCGCGCTGTCACACCGCCTATAACTGCACGCTCGCCTGCCCGCGCGAGATCCCCATCACGAAGGCGATCGGCGAGTTGAAGATGGCGACGATCACGGGGAAGGTTGAGTAAAGTCAGTAATTTGTAATTGATGAATGGTGATCAAGCAGACCGCGCGATGAGCGCGGTTTGTCTTTTAAGCGAAAATCACTATAATGAAAGTGAAAGCGAGGATGGCATGAATGACTCTCGGTGGTTTATCAGGTATAAACATGCCCTGCGGCTGGCGATCCTGGCCCTGCTGATCATTTCCCTGCTGGGACCGTGGATGTTCGACTTGATCAATGTGCCCGCAGAATATCCTTGTGACGAACCTTTTGTTCGACTGGAAGGTGATTTCTGTGGATACCCACTGTCGGGATTTTTTGCGCTTTATCTGCTTCCCATCCTTCCCTTTTTGACTACGGTACTTCTTATTTGGAAAAAAGAAACGCCTAGCCTTCGAACGATCAATCTGGTCGCATGGATCATAACGCTGATCCCGACCGTTTTCATTTTTCTTGAAACCCAACGCAGCGGACAAGTTCTCCGTTTGTGGGGGCCCCTGCTCTACATCCTTGTGGCGGTCAGCGCAATTATTTTCGAGATACTCCTGCTACAAGATGAACAAAATCATGGATGAGTTGCACTTGGAGCATGCAACTGTGGTCACGGACGGGCTTTCGGTGGGGGAGGTTGCGCGGCAGGTGGTGGATGTTGCGAGATGGAAACCAGGTTGATGCTGTTACATGAAGAGATTCGCGACTTGATAAAAGCTTATTGTCAGTAGGGGAGACTCATAAAGTTGCCCCTACAGTATTAACACCCCTCTTCCACAATCACGATCTTATCTTCCTTGTTGGGGATGATGCACAGGAACTCGAACGGCTCCTCGCCCGTGTTCTCATACGAATGGACGACGCCTTCGGGGATGAAGACCACATCCCCCGCCTTGACGTGGTGAGTTTCCTCGCCGATGGTGATGGTCGCTTCGCCGCGCAAAACATATTGTTCATGTTCGAGCGTGTTGGTGTGACGCGGCATCCCGCCGCCCTTCTGCATGGAGAACTTGCGCAGGGCGAAATTGGGTCCTCCTGGGAGGAAATGAGGACCTGGATGGTCGTGTCTTTTCCCGCGGCTACGTTTTTGGCTTCCACTTCATTTGTATGTTTGACTGGCATGGTATTTTCCTCTATGTTAATGTCGTTGCGAACCCGAGCGAAGCGAGTGGTGAAGCAATCTCATCTTACCAACCAACTCTTGTGTACAGGTTAGTTGGGATTGCTTCGTCGCCCTTCGGGCTCCTCGCAACGACATTACGGTGAAATCGTATTCGTCGGCCAGGGCGTGAGGGTGGCAGTGGGTTGCGGCAGGATCACATCCGGGATGGGGGTGGGCGTGAGGGTCATGGTAGGCGGAGGGGGAGCGGTCTCCGTCACAGCGGCGGGGGGGATGGCCGGGGTGGCGGTCATAGTTGCGGTGCGGCGGAGCATGTTGAAGGTCAGGATGCCAGCGACGACCAGGATGAAGAGCAGTCCGACAACCGTTCCAAACACCCACGCGAGCCATCTCCAATTCCTTTTCTTTGGCGCCGTCCGCGACTTGAAATCCGCCGGGGCGCCGATCAGGATGACCGTGATGTTGTCGTGCCCGCCGCGTTCATTGGCAAGGTTCACCAGTTCGCGGCTGGCCTCCTTCAGCGTCGGTCTCGTGCGGACGACTTCGAGGATCTCATCGTTCCAGAGCAGGTCGGTCAGACCGTCGGTGCACAGCAGGACGACGTCGTTCGGCTGGATCTCGGTCCCCTGGTTGTTCTCGGCGTGATGCGCGCCCTCGCCGTCGAACAGGTTCAGGCGGAAGTCAGGCTCAGGCGGGACAGCCGAACCCAGGTAGCGGCGGATGACATGAACGTTCGGATGTTCGCGCGCCAGTTCGGGCGTGAGAATGCCCTTCTCGATGGCCTCCTGCACCCAGGAATGGTCAACCGTCAACTGCTGGATGCGCCCGCCGCGCATCAGGTAAATGCGCGAGTCGCCCACGTAGGCGGTGTGGAGTTTGTTATCAATGACCCAGACGATGGCGCAGGTGGCGCCCATGCCCTTGAGGTTCTCGTTCGTGACGGAGTGCGCGGCGATGGCACTGCTGGCTTCGTTGACAGCCTGCTCGATGATATGCCGCGAGAATTTGCCGTCAGCCTTCGCCACGCTCTGCATGATGTGGTTGACCGCCAGTTCCGCCGCCACTTCCCCGCCTTTATGCCCGCCGATGCCGTCCGCAAGCACGGCGAACAGCACAGGCGTGTGATCCTTTTCACTGGCACGGAACGAAGCCACGGCATAACGGTCCTCGTTGTTCTTGCCCGTCATGCCCTGATGGGTGTGTGCCTCGACGTTCAGGTGCGCGCGTGATGTGCGGATCATAAAAAGGGTTATTTTTTGGAGATGACCTTCGGTTCGAACTCCGCCGGAGGCTGGCTCAGGTCAAAGCGGTATTGCATCTGCCCGAAGTGGATCCTGTCTCCATGCTTCAAACGGACGCCTTCGCGCGTGACCTGTTCGTAGTTCACCCATGTACCTGCCACCGAACCCTGATCGACGATCATAAAAGAGCCTTCGCTGTTCTGTTTGATGCGGGCATGCAGCGGTGAAATGGACGGGTCGTCGAGCACGTGCATGGATTGTACCGGATCGGTGCCGAAGGTCATATCCTTTTCGCTCACAGGGATGGGCGTGCCGCTGGCCGGCTCGCCTCCGTTCGTCAGGCGGATGAGATAGGCGGGCGCGGGGGGCAGGCGGTTTTGCCTCAAACCCATCCAGTTGAAGCGCGACTGTGATCTCGCCTTCTTTGTAGCCGAAACGGACGGCTCCGTCAATGCCGGGACGGGCTGGGTGAGCGGATCCTCTTTTGCTTTTCGAGCCTTCTTGCGGCGGGATTCCGGGATATTCTTTACCCGGCTTCTCACCAGAATGACCAGCAGCGCCAGCCCCGCGAAGAGGATCGAGCCTGTGACCAGTTGGGAACTGTACTTTGCCAGGAATGCCTCCATGCCGCTCGGCGGATGGATGACCGTGAACCTGACAGGGATGGCAATGCTTGATTTCGTCAACCCCAGCGCGTCCTCCGCCTCGACGACGATCTGGTGCTGTCCGCTTTCAGTAAAGGCGCTGTAATCCCACACAAAACTTTCAAAGGGCTTTCTCGTGTTCTCGGCAACGACCTGTCCGTCCACGTACAGGGTCGTGCGGACGAGGTCGCGTGGATGCCCGTCTGGGAATTCGACGATGATCTCGATGGCTTGTTGTGAAGGCTCCAGGATTTCCGCGTTATAGGGGTCGTCTGCGGGGGGCTGGCGCGTGATCTGCAACGGCGGCGAGACGAAGATCGGGTTGGGCGGCTGGACGTCCACACTGAAGGTTTTGTCCGCCCCGGTGATGGTCGTATTCTGGGCTGTGAAGTCAAAGCGGAGGGCATGCTCGCCGGGTGTCTTCAGCGCGGAGGTGTATTTCACCTCGTAAATGAACCGCATGGGGGCAAAATAGGTGTCCAGGTCGGGGAAGGTTTCGGTGCGTGAGAAGGAGAAGAAAGCGCCGCCCGTCTGCTGGGCGAGCAGTTTGAAGGCGTTCGCGCTCGGCGAGACGTTGAACTCCTCCGCATCGATGAACCAGACGAAGACCCGCACCTTCGAATCGACTGCGAGCTGGATGAGCGGGGCGATGGTGTTGTCAATGTTGGGGTCGTCCATGCGGGGCGTGATGAACAGCACCGCGCGCTTCATGCCGGGTTGCGGTATCGGCGCGTTGACCGTATCCAGCGCGATGGACAGGGTTTGCAGGTTGGATGTCGAGTTGCGGAAATCCGGCTTGAAGGAGTTCAGGCTGACGAACCAGTCTTCCACGTCCGCGTGGTTGATGAGCGACCCGGACAACGAGACCAGGCTCAGATCGTCGCGGGAGTCATCGGGTTGAGCCTCCCCCCACAAGCGGAGCGCCTCCACGACCCGCTCGAAACGGGCGATGCCATCCGCATCACGGATCGCCAGCGGGGGCCCCGGGTTGACGGCGACCACCACCTGTACCGGCACCTCAGACTCGCGGACCGAGTTGGCCCTGCGCTCCTGCCCGTCCTCGTAGACGGCGATGTCGGCTGGCTTGAGATTCGGGATGAACTCGCCGTCCGCGTCGTACACGTCCACGAACGCGGAGATCTGCGGGAAGTCCGCCGCGTTGATCTGTACGATCTCTGTGTAGGCGGCGGTCTGGGCGTGGACGAAGGACCGGGTCCCGGCGAGCAGGCTGACGGTCAGAATGAAGCGGAGGAGTCTACGCATTCGCCTCGCTGACGATGGGAGTTTCCTCTTTTGGACTGGTCAACCGCAAATAGGTGAGCGTCCATGCGGATTGGATGAAGGAGGTCAGGATTCCGCTCAATACGAGCAGGATGGGGAAATAAATGGCGCAACAGATGCCGGCGGTCCAGAGCAGGTTCGTCTCGCCGCCCGCCAGACCGAAGACAAGCGGGAAGACCGCAATGATGATGGGCAGGGCGATCACCAGCCCGACGATGAACCCGATCACGCCCAGGAGGATCGCCATGATGAGCACGGGACCGACGTTGGATTTGACGATGTTCCAGCCGCGGCGGAAACCGTCGGCGATGCCCAGGTTTTCCACCACCATGGCGGCGTTCGACTGCTCGATGATGACGTTGACGACCAGCCCGACCGGGATGAGCAGGCAGAACAGGGGGAGCAGGCAGGCGAACCCGATGCCCGCTGTCAGCACGCCGAAGGCAACGAGAGGCAGCATCAGGAGCAGGAATGCCAGCCCGACGAGGAAGGATAACCCGAACACCCGCCAGAAATACGGCATGCTTCCGGAGAACAGTTCGCCGAAGACGAGGCTCTTGGCGCCCTGCTCCGCCTGATAGGTGCCGCGGATGAGACCGATGCGTCCGATGGTGCCGAGGAAGATCGCCAGGACAATGAAGATGATCATCACGAGCGCGAAAACCGCCACCACCCAGAGGTTTTCGCCGATCCATTCGCCGAACTGTTCCATCATGCGCCCGAACTCACTGAACTGCTGTTCACCGTTCGAAAAGCCGCTGCCGCCCCCTCCGCCTCCCCCCCACTGCTTCCGCCGCCTCCCTGACCGCACCCGGCCAGGATGCCGAAGATCCACAGAACCTTATGTTTCCAGATGATCTGCCATGCGCGCGTGAGCACCTCGCTGAAGTTGAAGTTCATAGCATTCTCCTTGTTGTTGAAGTCACTCCCATTCGATCGTCGCGGGCGGTTTGCTCGTAATATCATACACCACGCGATTTATCCCGTCCACTTCGTTCACTATACGGTTCGCCACCTTTGCCAGCAGGTCGTGCGGCAGGCGCGCCCAGTCGGCGGTCATGAAATCGTCGGTCGTCACCGCGCGGATCGCCGCCGCTTCCTGGTATGTGCGCTGGTCGCCCATCACGCCCACCGAGCGCACCGGCAACAGCACCACGAACGCCTGCGCGATGGCCGGCGGTTCCACCCGCAACGGCCCGGTGATGCGGTTCCCGCCCGAAAAGCGCCGGTTCAGCAGATCGGCATCCGACAATTCCTCCACGAGGATCGCGTCCGCCGCCCGTAAACGGGAGACGCGCTCGCGCGTCACCTCCCCGAGACAGCGCACGGTCAGGCCCGGACCCGGGAACGGCTGCCGCCAAACGAGCTTTTCCGGCAGCCCGAGCGCCTCCCCGACCGCCCGCACCTCGTCCTTGAACAGGTATCTCAGCGGCTCGACCAGCTCGAACTGCATATCCTCCGGCAGACCGCCGACGTTGTGATGGGTCTTGATCTTCTCCGCCTTGTTCCTGTCGGGCGCGGACGACTCGACGACATCCGGGTAGATCGTCCCTTGTACGAGGAATTTCGGCAAACCGAGTTGTTTTGCCTGTGTCTCGAAGATGCGGATGAACTTCTCGCC
Organism: uncultured Chloroflexia bacterium; assembly: GCA_963718215.1. Classification (GTDB taxonomy): domain Bacteria; phylum Chloroflexota; class Anaerolineae; order Anaerolineales; family Villigracilaceae; genus Defluviilinea. The sequence continues at coordinate 151,637 of CAVQYK010000018.1, read as the reverse complement.
GACGACCCTGCGCTTTTGCTCCGGCTCGGTCACGCCGTGGAGCGCGGAGAAGAATTCGTCAGCGGCGTCCACAGTGATAAGTTCAGCGTGCAGGTTATCCCGAAATGCCGAAGCGACCTGTTCCCCTTCGTTCTTCCGCAGAAGACCGGTATCCACGAAGACCGCCACGAGTTGGTCGCCGACCGCCTTGTGTACCAGCGCCGAAGCGACCGACGAATCCACGCCGCCCGAAACCGCCGCCAGGACGCGTTCCTCCCGGACCTGCTTCCGGATCCGTTCCACCGCGTCGTCAATGATGGACTTGGCGGTCCACTCGCGCTTTGCGCCGCAAATATCCACGACGAAATGTCTCAGTAATTTTTGTCCGTTCGGGGTGTGATGCACTTCGGGGTGGAATTGCACGCCAAAATATTTGCGATTCATGTCGCCCATCGCCGCCAGCGGACTGTTGCCCGTGCGCGCCAGCGCGATGAAGCCCTCAGGCAGTTTGGTAATGCGGTCGCCGTGCGACATCCACACTTTGGAGATGCCGTCCAACATTGTGCCGGGCATGGTCGGCTCGATCTCGGCAGGACCGTACTCGCGCCGTGCAGATGGGTCCACCTGGCCGCCGAGGGCATGGGTGAGCGCCTGCATGCCGTAGCAGATGCCGAGGATGGGCAGACCGGTCTCGAAGATGAAATCCTGGATGTATGGCGCGCCCTCCTCATACGCGGAGCGGGGTCCGCCGGAGAGGATGAATCCCTTTGGGCGGATGGCGAGCATCTTTTCCATGGGGGCGTCCCACGGGAACAACTCGCAGTAGACAGCCGCTTCGCGCACACGCCGCGCAATGATCTGCGCGTATTGGGAACCGAAATCGAGAATTGCGATGGAATCCATGAAATTTATCCCGTAGGGGCACAGCAGAACTGAAAAGGGTTATGACGATCAACCCTCACGCTGTGCCCCTACCTTTGAAACGAAGATTTTGCCAATGCGATCGCGCCCAGCATCCCGGCGCGGCTTCCCAACCCGGGCGGGACGATGAAGCTGCCAATGTTCTGTGTCACAGCTGGCGACTGGACGTACCCATTCAGGATCTCCTGCACTTCCCTGCGGATCAGGGGAAGCAGGTCTTCGCGTCCGCCCACGCCGCCGCCGATGACGATCCGCTGCGGGGAGAGGGTGACGGTGTAGTTTGCCAGCGCCAGCGCGATGTAGTGCGCCTCCAATGCCCAGGCGGGATGGTCCGGCGGGAGGGTTTCGGCGCGCTGACCCCAGCGCTTTTCCAGCGCGGGACCGGCTGCCAGCCCCTCGAAGCAGTCCTTGTGGAACGGGCACCAGCCCTCGAACGGGTCGCGGACGCGGTCGTGCGGGAGCATGATGTGTCCCATTTCGGGGTGGAGCAGTCCGTGCAGGAGTTGTCCGTTCGCCATCACGCCGCCGCCGATGCCGGTGCCGACCGTCAGGTAGATGAAGGTGTCGAGTCCCTGCGCCGCGCCCCAGGTCCATTCGCCGAGCGCTGCCCCGTTGACGTCGGTGTCGAAGCCGATGGGAACCTCAAAGGCTGAACGGAGCGTGCCGACGATGTCGGCGTCCGTCCAGCCGGGTTTGGGAGTGGGGAGGATGCGTCCGTAGGTCGCTGAGGCAGGATTCGGGTCGAGCGGACCGAACGAGGCAACGCCCAGGGCGGAGAGTCCGCCAAAGTCCCGTTCCGCCTCCTTGAAGAACGCAACAGCCTGTCCCAGTGTTTCTGAGGGCGTTGTCGTCGGGAAACGCGTTTCGCGGCGGATGTCGTCCGGCGCGGTCCCCACCGCACAGACGAACTTGGTCCCGCCGCCTTCTATGCCGCCAAAAAGCTTGTTCATGGACCCCATTTTAACCGTTGTGCGGACGGAATGAGGACCACGTTTGGACGACCGTCGAGGTAGACGATCTCGACCCGCCCGCCGGTGTAAATATCTTCGATGGGGACAAGCGCGGCAGGCGTCAGGGCGAGAAAAATACTAAAAATACGCGATTTTTGCTTCATTTGGACCTCAAAATTTATAAAATGCGGAGACACTCGAACATTCGTGTCTCCGCATTTCAGGACTTTTCAATCTGTGCTTTTGTTCCCCTCAAACTTGCTCAAACCGCTCCACCGGGATGACGAACCACGTGGCGCGTTTCTCGCCCGAGGGCAGGGGCGGCAGTTTCGCGCGGATCAACTCCTGGACCAGTTCGGCGCGTTCATCGCGCACGCCGATAAACAGGGTGACCCTGCCGCTCCGCAGGAAGCCGCCGGTGGATGCCACACGCGTCACACGGTACTGGTCGGCGGTGAGAGCCTGGGTCACTTCGTCCGCGTCGCTGTCTTTGATGATAAGGATGATCATTTTCATAATTCACTCTCCTGATTCTGCTCCTGCCGCCGTCCTCGGAGGCAGGTTCGGCGCCGGGGACGGCGCCGGAGCAGGGATTAGATTTCCTCGAAATGTTCCACCGGCAGGGCGAAAATGGTCGCGCCGCCCACGGTCACCGGGACAGGCGTCGGCAGGGGAAGAGGCGAACCCTCCAGGGGAAGGGTCAGGTATTCGATGTGCTGTTTGCAAGTCTCGTGCAGAACCTTTATCGCATCCTCCTCCAACCCTTCGCGCAGACCGATCAACAGGGTCGCATTGCGGCGCCCGAGAAAGCCGCCCGCGCTGAACAGATACACCACGGGCATGCTCAATTTCTCCAATGCGCGGGTTGCCTCGTCGCGGTCCTGCTCCTGAACGACAGCCAGCATCAGTAATTTGATTTTTGGAGCATCCATACATCCTCCGATTGGAACCAGTTGTATACGATAGTATACAGGATACCGGCGATTGCACAAGCATCAGCGGCGGGTGGAGTTTTTTACGGCGTTATTAAGCAGAATAATAATGATCGTAAAACGTTTTTGAAGCTACCCAAGGGTATTCCATCGCACGACACGTTTGGGCGTGTATTTGCGAAAATTAAGCCAGAAGAGTTTCAAAAGCGCTTCATTGAATGGGTGCGAGCGATTGAAAAGTTGACGGCTGGACAAGTAATAGCGGTAGATGGCAGAAATTGCGTCGTTCGCACGATCAGGAAGCTGGCAAAGAGGCGATTTACATGGTGAGTGCCTGGGCGACCCAAAACCAACTTATTTTGGGACAAACCAAAGTGGCTGACAAGTCCAACGAAATCACAGCCATCCCTGAATTGTTACGGCTGCTGAACATCACAGGTTGTATTGTCACAATTGATGCGATCGGCACCCAGACTGTCATTGCAGAGACGATTGTGACTGGTGGCGCTGACTATCTGCTGGCGGTCAAGGAGAATCAAGGCCACTTTATGAAGACATCCATTGCCTGTTCGAAGTCGATGTTGCGCATGGCATGGAGAAAGCTCAACACAGCTATGCCCAAACGGTCAATAAAGGCCATGGACGGCTTGAAATTCGAGAATGTTGGGTTACTGAAAATGAAGAGTACCTCGCCTTGGTGCGCAAGCGTCAGAATTGGAAAGGCTTGAGAAGCATTGTACGGATTGTGTCACAACGACAAATCGGTGAAAAAGTCGAAAAGCAAACTCGTTATTTCATTTCCAGTCTGCCCGCTCACGCAAAAACGATCTTGAAAGCAAAACGAAGTCATTGGAAAATCAGAATCAGGTGCATTGGGTTCTAGACATCGCTTTCCGAGAAGATGAAAGTCGAGTTCGGAAAGATCATTCGTCTGAAAACCTGGCGGTTCTTCGCCATATCGCTCTCAACCTGTTGAAACAGGAGAAAACTGCTAAAGGTGGGATTCATGCCAAACGTTTGCAAGCGAGTAGAACAATGATTACCTGCTCGCCATCCTTAAAAGTTGATATTCGTTCTCGCGCAGACCATATGCCTCCAGTACTGGAAGCACAATAAGGATCCCTGTATGAGGGGCTGCCAAAGGACCTGTGACCACTTCGGTGGCGCGGATGAGTTCAGGGATGTTGAAAGTGTCGGGAATTACGCTGAATATTGTGCGATGGGTGTGTTCCTGCGTGCGTAATACAGCGCGGATGGACGGGATCAGAGGCAGGTCGTCATGACCCGCCAGTTGTTGCCCGATGCCGCTGCTATCCAGAATGGTGGCTCCTGTGACGCCCACACGCGCCCAGACTTCGAGCGTTGCCGTCGCCTTGCTTCCATCTGCGAGGACGAGAATGACCATTTTACTCATGAGATTTTTCCTTTCCAAAGGCCCACCTCAGCAGGGGCGGGGTGATTAACGTAGTGATCAATACGACCAGCACAATTACTGTGAATTCCTGTTCCGTGAGCAATCCCAGGCCCTGTCCAACGCCCGCGACGATCAGACCGACCTCGCCGCGCGAGATCATGCCCACGCCCACGCGTAAAGCCTGACGGTTGGAAAAACCGCCCAGGCGCGCTCCCAGCCCGGAACCCACTATCTTGGACACAATGGCAACCACGATCAAAACCAGCGCAAGCGGAATGATGGATGCATCCAAATTTCTGATATTTGCCTGCAAACCCACGCCCACCAGGAATAGAGGCACAAAAAAGGCATAGTTCATGGTCTGCAGGTCACGAGCAATTTCCTCCCGCCAATGGGTGCGCCCCAATCCAACGCCAGCGATAAAAGACCCTGTAATTGCAGCAATCCCACCCACAAATTCTGCGCTCCAGGAAAAGACCAGGGCGGATACGATCACCAATGCCATCATGCCCTGGCTGATCGGAAGACGGTTCGCCCATTCCGCGAGGCGGGGCAGGATAAGATAACCGATCAAGCCGGACGCCAGGAGGGTCACAACCATACGCAGGATCACAAACGCCACATTTTCCCCTCCTCCCCCCACGATGCTGACAAATATGGAAAGCGTCAGGATGACGAGCACGTCATCCACAACGGCGGCCCCGAGCAAAGCCAGGCCTTCCGGTGTGCGCATCCGTTTCAACTCGATCAGGGTCTGGACCGAAATGCTCACGCTCGTCGCGGCCAGGACAATTCCCAGCAAAATGGAGGAGTTGTTTGAGTCCTCGAACGGCAATGTTGCAATACCCGTCAGAACGATCGGGACCAGCATGCCAAACAGGCCGGCAAGCAAGGCGGGCCGCCCGCTTTTGCTGAGATCGTCCAATTCGGTTTCCAATCCGGCGGAGAACATCAAAAATATCACGCCCAACTGTGCCAGTTGCAGGATGGTCGTTTCCGTATTGCCGGACGGATCGTTAAGAAAGGGGAGACGGAATAGATCCAGGGCAGTGGGACCCAGCAGAAGTCCCGCCAGAAGCTCGCCCAGAACAGCAGGCTGGCCGATCTTTACCGCCAGCGCCCCCATGAGTTTGGCGCTGGCGATCAGAATTGCCAATGCCAAAAGAAGCGGTAACAAACTTGAACCCTCGCCTGCTGTTGCCAACACCAGGCTGGTTGGATGAAAAATTCCCAGGTTCATCATGTCCACCGGGCTTTTAATCTCATTCCTTCTTCCTTCCGAACAGGTCAGCGCGTATGGAGGAGGCGCGCACGGGAAAAATGCCCTGTTGCACGGATCGCAGTTCCTCCACCGTGAAAAAGGCTTTGGGCGCTGTGTTCTGAATAATGCTGATGACCTGCCCCAGTTCCTTGCGCATGACAACCGTGTAAATGAGGACGACATCCCCGCTTGCGCCGTGACCGTCCACAAAGGTCACACCATATCCGGCTTCGCGTAGACGCTCTGTCAGTTCGTTCCCATTCCTGGGGAGGATGGCGCGTATCACCAGCGTGCCGATGGCGAGTTTATCCTCGATCACCATGCCAAAATAATTACCCACCGCAAAACCGGCCGCGTAGGCAAAGTATGCAAGCAGGTTGTTTTTCGCGCCTCCCACGATCTGCGAGACGACGGTGATCCAAATGAACACTTCCACGAAGCCGAGGGCGGGTGCCAGGAATTTCCTGCCCCGTGAAAGGAAGATGATCCGCATCGTCCCCAGGGTGACGTCCACGAAGCGCGCCAGAAAAACGATCAGCGGCAGGGTTACCCATGTGTAGGTATCGAATGTTTCCATGATGGGGATTATAAACTCCTCCCACGTCTTTACTGTGAGAATTCCACCCTTGAACAGCCTGCGTGGTTCAGGCTGTTATAACGGCTGTTTCGTCGGGATGCCCGGTTTGCGGGGATATTTGGGCGGCGTCGCCGCAACCTTTTCCACCACCACGAGGTAACGGTCATCCGCCACCCCCGGTAAATGGACCGGGATCAACTGCTCCAATTTTCCCCCCAATAGTTGTATCGCACCCTCCGCGGACTGCGCCTCGGCGGGTCCGCTTTCGCCTTTTTGCGCGAGCATCCGCCCGCCGAGCTTGACCAGAGGGATCAGGTACTCGCCCAGCACGTTGAGTTGTGCCACGGCGCGCGCCACCGCCCAGTCGTAGGACTCGCGGTGTTTGAGGTGTTGTCCCAGGTCCTCGGCGCGTTTGTGGATGACATCCACATCCTCCAACCCCAAAACGCTGACGATGTGCTGGCAGAACATGGCCTTCTTGCCGACCGACTCGACCAGGGTCAGTTTCATGCTGGGATAGAGGATTTTGAGGGGCAGGCCCGGGAACCCCGCACCAGTCCCCACGTCGATGAGGCGACCCGGCGGGTTTGCCTTCCATGCCAGCACGCACGAGAACGAATCCAGAAAATGCTTCGTGCGGATCGACTCGACATCCCGGATGGCTGTCAGGTTGAACTTCTGGTTCCACTCCATCAGTTCCTTTTCGTACGTGATGAGCGACATCACCTGCCGCCCGGTCATATGGACGTGGAACAATTCCTGCGCATCGCGGATGAGTTTTTCCATTTTAAAAATTATACCCCTCTCCTCAGCGTCGGGAGAGAGGGCAGGGGTGATGACGAATTTACTTCTTTTCTTCCGTCACTTCTTCAACAACCTTCGATTTCTTGAACCTGCGGAACAGCGCCCGTCCGCCAAGGAAGATGAGGAATGCAGGGATGGCGATCAGGATCAAGGCGGGCAGGATCAACAGGACGAAGCGGATCAGGAAGCGCGTGAAACCCTGTGTGAACTGGATCAGGTCCTGCAAGGCGTCGTTGGCCGTGCCCTGCAACTTCCAGCCGCCGATCTCGATCGGTTTGACCGTCTCTTCTGCGATCAGACGGATGCTGATGGCGGATAGCGCGGCAGACTCCTCGTAGTACTGGATCTGCCCCTTCAGCAATTCGATCTCCGTCTGGATGTTCTGCACCTGCATGTAGATGGCAAGCACATCTTCCGCGTTCGTGGCGGTATCCATGATCTTCAGCAGGTTCTTTTCGGCTTCCTGTTTTGCCTTCAGGCGGGACTGCAGGTCCACGTACTGGCTGGTGACGTCCTGCCCGGAGCGGTTCTCATACGTGACATCGACCACATCGGCCTTGACCTTCTCGAGCGCCTCATCCAATCGTTTGGACGGCACGCGGATGGTCATACTGGCCTCCGGCACCTCGATACTGTTGGGTCCGTATGTGGTTTGATAAATATTGGAGGAAACCACGAAGCCGCCCATCTCCACCGCCAGGTCGGCGATCTCTTCCATGCGTGCCTTCGGGTCGGCGACGACGATGCTCATATCCACGTTCTGGATGACAAGCCGCTCCGTCGTGACATTGGCGACGGTCTCTTCGTAGGAATAGAATTCACCGCCCGCATCCGCGACGTAACTTTGGGCTGCCACTGGAGCCGCAGCAGGTTCGAGGTAATCCCTGCTGACGGAATATTCCTCCATCGGCGCGGCGGCGCCGCCCATGCCAAAACCTCCGAGCAGGGATGAAAACACAACCCCAACCAGTGTCAACACAACCACGGTTGTGAGCGCTATCGTGATAATGATCTTTTTCATTGTTTCTTCTCCTTCATGGATGTAAGGTGATCTCACCTTACAGACGAATCCCGTTCCACAAAGTTCCTGTCCCCCGACCCCACCCGTCCTCCCCCAAATTCCGCTGAAATTGCTTTCAAATTCCAAAAAACCTTACCTGCGGAATTTGGGGGAGGTGCCCGCAGGGCGGAGGGGGTGGGTTACCACCCCTCGGAAAGTCGTATGGCGTGCTTATCAGGCAGACCGGCCTCGCGAATGCGCTGCTGCACCTCGGGGATGTTGTACTCCACGCGGCGCGGCGCCCAGACGTGACCGTTCGTGTCGTAGATCGCATACGCGGCGCGCGGGTCGCGGTCACGCGGCTGGCCGACCGAGCCCGGGTTCATGATCGCCCTCGGGCGCAGCCGGTAATGCTCCCCTGCACGGATCGGCGAAAGGCTCACGCGGTCGTTGTCCGTGTTCAGCTGGAACATGCACTGCAAATGCGAATGCCCCACAAAGCACCAGGCTGTTGTGAAATGGTCGAAGTTCAAACGCGCCGAAAGCGTGTTCAGGATGTATTCCCAGACCGAATCGCGCGGGCTTCCGTGCACGATGCTCACATCCCCGCGCACCTTCAGGTTCGACGGCAGTGAACGCAGGAACTCCATGTTGTCGGCTGTCAGCACCTTTTCATGGTATTCGAGCGCGCGGCGCGCATCGCCGTTGAAGACCTCCAGCGGGATCTTGCCGATGGCCGCCATGTCGTGGTTGCCCAGGATGCAGGTCAGGTTCGGGATCTCGCGTACCTCCTCCACCACTGCGTTCGGATCGGGACCGTACCCCACCATATCCCCCAGACACCACGTCTCGTCCACTGTGCCGGCATCCTTCAGCACAGCTTCGAGCGCGGTGTAATTTGCATGAATATCTGAAATGACCAAAATGCGCATTCTACTCCAACAGCGCCGCAACGCGTTCGACGATGATCCCAGCCGCCTCGGTCTTGCTCATCAAAGATAATGATTCCCTGCGCCCGTCGGCAAATAAAAGCGTGATGCGGTTGGTCTCGACGGAAAACCCCGCATCATCAGCGGAAATATCGTTCGCGGCGATTAAATCCAGTTTCTTGGATTGTAACTTATTAACTGCGTTTTGCAGGAGGTCTTGCGACTCCGCCGCGAAACCCGCCACGACCTGTTTTCGCTTCATTCCTGCGCCTCAAACCTGCCACCGCTTTCAGGATGTCTTCCGTCGCTTCGAGTTCGACCTGCGGAATCCCGCCCTCTTTCTTGATCTTGTTCTCCGCAACATCCTTCGGACGGAAGTCTGCCACCGCCGCCGCCATGATGAGCGCGTCGCTTGCGGGGAACTCCTTCAGCACGGCATCCAGCATTTGCTTTGCTGTTTCCACGCGGATCACCTCCGCCCCAACGGGGGGAGTCAACGCGGTGGGCGTTGTGACCAATGTGACCTGCGCGCCCGCATCCAGTGCGGCTTGGGCGAGGGCATATCCCTGCTTGCCGGAGGAGCGGTTGCTCAGCACACGGACCGGGTCGAGCGGTTCCTGGGTCCCTCCGGCGGTGACCAGAACTTGTTTCCCGGCGAGCAGGCCTCGGCGTCCGAGAACGAGGCGGATGTGTCCGATGAGTTCATGCGTCTCGGGCAGGCGTCCCACCCCGACGAGTCCCGAGGCGAGGTGCCCCTCCGCCGGTTCGATGACATACGCGCCGCGTTTGCGGAGCGTATCCAGGTTTTCCTGCGTGGCGGGATGGTCGTACATGCCGCCGTCCATGGCGGGCGCAACGAGGAGCGGTGCCTGCGACGCCAGCGCCGTGACCGTGAGGAGCGTGTCCGCCTGACCATGTGCGAGTTTGGCGATGGTGTTGGCGGTGCAGGGGGCAATGACCAGCAGGTCGGTGGCGTGAGCCAGCCCCACGTGCAGAACGTGCGCTTCGTTCCCCCAAAGGTCTGCGTCGGTATAGGCGCGCCGCCCGGTGACCGATTGAAAAGTGAGCGGGGTGACGAATTTTTCGGCGGCGTTCGTGAGGATGACATCCACCTGCGCCCCCGCCTGCGTGAGTTTGGATGCCAGGTCGGCGGCTTTGTATGCGGCGATGGACCCGGTCACCCCCAGGACGATGCGCTTTCCCAAAAGAATGGACATGCGGGTATTATACATCTCCCGTCTGCGGCAGGGAACGAAGAAGTTACAGAATCCGAAATATAACTTGTCTCACCCGTCCACTAAGTCTATAATAACCCTGTGAAGGAAAACGACGGCCTGGAGGCGCAACGATGAAATTTTCCCATTACGAACTGTATGACCTGCTTAACCGCCCTGGTCCGCTGTGGCTGGCAAATGCCGACTTGAGCGAAGCCAGCCTGCGCGGTGCGAACCTGCGCCGCTTTACCCTCTTTGGGGCGAATCTGAGCAAGGCTGTCCTGAGCAATGCCGACCTGAGCGAGTGTGACCTGAGCGATGCCAATCTGAGCGAAAGCATCCTGATCGAGGTCAACTTTAATAAAAGCAACATGACCAAAGCCGATCTGAGCGGGGCAAACCTGGGCGGGGCAAACCTGAGCGAAACCAACCTGGGGAGCGCCAAACTCAGCCACGCGATGATGAATGAAGCCAATCTGCGCAACACAAACCTGCGCGGCGCAAAGCTTGTGCGGGCGACACTGAGCAAGGCCAATCTTTCCGATGCCAATCTTGGGGGAGCCGACCTGACCGAAGCCAGGCTGGCGGAGGCGAATATGCAGGGCGCCAAATGCATCAAAGCCAACCTGAGCGGCGCGAACCTGACCGACAGCCTGCTCCACGATGCGGATTTCAGCAGGGCGATCCTGCTCGGGGCAAACCTCACCCGCGGCAAACTGAACCGCACCGACCTGAGCGAAGCGAACCTCTCCAACGCCACCCTGAACGACGCCGACCTCAGTCATGCCAACCTGTCCAGGGCGGACCTGCACGGCGCCTCGTTCCTGACCGCCAACCTGTGCAACGCGAACCTGAGCGGCGCGAACCTTCTAAATGCCTCCCTGCTCAAGGCAACGTACAACTCGTCCACGGTCTGGCCCGAGGGTTTCGACCCGCAAGCCGCCGAGGCGATCCTGGTTCAGGACGAAAACTCGTAAAACGCCGCGTCGTAGCCCTGCATCACATCCCCTTCATATTCGAACTTCGCCGAGAAGAACTTCCCTTCTGCGAGCCACGGCAGGAAGATGTGGTCGCTCGCCCACAGGTTCAGGCCCGTCAGTTTATCGTCCTCGATCCACTCCAGCCTGCCCTCGGGTGACGCCTCGGTCAACTCCCCGCTGAACTCCGTCGCCGTAAAGACGAAGACATACCAGTCGTTCCCCTTGAACTTTGGGAACATCAACAGTCCATGCAGGCGCGGATTTTGGATTAAGTAGCCCCGCCTCCTCCTGGACCTCGCGCCGGATACACTCCTCCGGCGTTTCCCCCGCCTCGAACTTGCCGCCCAACCCGTTCCACTTCCCTGCGTGGATGTCGTCCGGCTTTTTGTTGCGGTGGACCATCAGCGTTTTGCCGTTCTGTTTGACGTAGCAAAGTGTGGCGAGGATCATGGATTCCCTTGTTTCATGTTGAGTTGACAACTCATGTCACCCCGTCGGGGTTTGGTTTCAATACAACGTGGACTATAAGAATTTCACTCCTTCGGAGTTGAGTCTCACCAATCCCGAAGGGATGGAAGGATTATAACGAGGGATGTAACGTGTATAAAATCCCGAAGGGATGACATGGTGATCCCGTCAGGATTCTGGTGCGAACATCGCCTCCAGCCCGCGCCAGACATCGTCGCGCCAGGCGGTGTAGTTGTGACCTGCCGTGAACTCGCGGTATGTCACGTTATATCCCTTTTCCTGCAATAGCGCGTACATCCCCCGGTTATCGTCGAGCAGAAAATCCAGACGCCCAATGTCCATCCAGACCTCGAGTCCGCGCGCCTGCCCGTGGCGGACGAGGTCCACGGCGGCGAAATTGCGGCTCTCGATGCTGTACGCTCCCGCCTGGCTGAGGACCTTCCCGAACACGTCCGGCATGCGCAAGCCGGTATACATTGCCATTGTCCCGCCCAACGACGCGCCGAGCACGCCGTAGGCGCCGGGCTGTTTTTTCACGTCCAGCAGGTTGAGTTTTTCATGTGCCAGCGGCAGGACGGTCTGGTCGAGCCAGAGGAGCGTGCCATCGGAGCAGGCGTATTCCACGTCGCGCCAGCGCCCGCCGCTGGGGAGGAATGCCATTGCAATCGGCTGGATGCGTCCCTCCGCGATCAGGTTGTCGGCGATGACGGCCAGTTTGCCGCGGTGCAGGTAATCCTGCCCGTCGTAGACGACCAGCAGGGGCACGGGTCCCTTGACCCGCGGGCGGTAGAAGTAGATCTCGCGTTCGTAGCCTTCGCGCAGCCATTTCGTGTCCACGCGGTGACCCGTCAACCTGCCGGGCGTCACGTCGGCGCGGCGGAGGTGGAACGGGGAGGGCATGGTCTCGGGCATGTAGAAGTAGTTGTTGCGTCCGCCGAAGCCGTTGGGTGTGGTCTTGCGGTTCAGCGGGTCGGGGAAGTTCTCCTGTGAGACCGGGTCGTGGAAGGCGTATTCGACGTAGGCGTCGCGCGGAACGGTCAGGGTGCAGGACCAGATCGGTTGCGCTGAATCAGGCATCAGTCTGGGGGAGACGCGTTTGAATCGCCTGGGTTTGTCGTCCCAGTTGTTGAAGTCGCTTGTCAGGTGCGGCGCTGAGTCCCCCTCCCAGATGAAGATGGCGCGGTCGCCGTGGATGACCGGGTTGCCCGATTTGAGCGCACGGCGGATGATCGAGTGGGAGACGGTCACTTGCTGAACGTCCCCATCAACTCGGCATATGCAAGGATATGCCCCACCATGGCTTTTTCCAATTCGCCTTTGCTGGCGCCGGCGTTGATGGCGAGCATCTCGTCGAGGGCGTAGAGTTTGAAAAAGTAACGGTGTGTGCCGCCCGGCGGGCAGGGACCGCCGTAGCCCGTGTTGCCCCAACTGTTTTTACCGCCCAGGCTCCCGTCGGGGAAGGTGTCGCCGTCGGGGAAGGCTTCGGGCAGACTGCGTATGGAGGGGGAGATGTTGAAGAAGACCCAGTGATCCCACGTGCCGCCGGGCGCGTCGGGATCGTCCATGATGAGCGCGAAGGACTGTGTGCCGGCTGGCGGCTCACCCCATGCAAGCGGGGGGGATATGTCCTCGCCTGAGCAGGTGTATTTTGCGGGGATGGGTTCTCCCTGCACAAAGGCACTGCTGGTCAGTTCGATGGTGGCGGTTCCCTCGATTTCCAGCGGATCGGGGGTCGCTGGTTCGGATGCGGCAGGCGCGGACTGCCCGCACGCCGAAAGCAGGATGACCGCCAGCAGGATGTAAACTGTCGTTCGTTTCATTTCAGATCCTCTCTTTCCACTCCGTCGAATCCCAGGATGAAATCTGCGCCATAGGCAAGCGACGGGGTTTGAAAACCGGGTTTGTAGGCTTGACCTGAGCCTGTCGAAGGGTCGCCGTTCAGGATGCGCTTCATGATCTCGACCGTGGTCAGCGCGGTGAGCCGATAGCCTTCCGGCGTCCGTAACTTTGCGCGGACAACGCGGTCTGCGTCGCGCATCTCTCCGACCATCAGGCTGAAGCCGTTTTTGTTCTGTTCGGGCGTGGGTCCATGCGGATTCGCCCAGCCGATGACCCATTTTAGAAAATTTCGAACCGGGCGGGCATAGATCAAAGGTCCGATGATGCGCGTGATCCGCAAAAGCGAAATTGCAGAAGGACGAACTGCAAAATAGGTTTCGATGTTCGGCACGCCCGTGCTGTGATACGCCGTGGATACATCCCCCCAGCCAATGGAGACGGTTTTCACGGGTCCGCGCCCGAAATCCTGTTCGAGCACCTGCCAGGCGGGTGGAACTTGAACAACTTTCCCATCCTTGCGGATGCGTCCCTGGCGGTGCATGTTCTCCGCGCCGGAACGCGCCGTACCGCGCGAGACGCCGCCTCCAATGCCGCGCAGGAACAGGCGGAAGTGGGTCGCGGTCGGTAATTTTTGCTTCAGATACGCGGCGAGACAATCGGATGGGACGACGTCGAACCCGCCGCCGGGCAGGAGCATGATGCCCGCCCGCTTCGCCTCCGCGCTCATGCCTGCCAGCGCTTCGAAGCCTTCGATCTCCCCGCTGATGTCCACGTAGTGACGCTTCGTCCGCAGGCAGGCCTCCGCCATCTGGCGGAACGTCAGCACGAACGGACCGGCGCAATGCAGGACGGCGTCCGCTTCGAGCAGGGCGGCGTCGAGTTTGCCGGTCTCGTCAAGCGAGAAGGCGCGGTATTCGAGACCGTATTTCTCTGCCTGAAGGCGCAATTTCTTTGCATCGCGCCCGGCAAGGATGGGACGCATCCCTTCTTTGACCGCCAACTCCACGATGAGCTGGCCGGTATATCCGTAGGAACCGTAGATGAGGAAGTTTGCTCATAAAAACCTTTTTGCCACAGAGACACAGAGAGCACGGAGTTTTTAATTGTTCTTGCTAACGAGTCTCGATGACTTTGTGGCAACGATAATCACAACCTTTTGACGAAATGCACCAGCCGGTCCACTTCCCAGTAGCCCAGTTTGTAATGCGCCTCGATGCCGGGACCGTTATCCAGCCAGGTGTCCGACGCCATTTCGGCGCAGCCCTTCTCGCGCGCCCAATTCTCCGCGGTGTGGATCAGGTCGCGCCCGAGTTTCTGTCCGCGCACGTGCGGGTCCACGTACCAGGCTTCGATGTAGCCCACGGGCGAGGTCTCGCATCCCTCGGCGTAAGCGCGGAGACGCACCTCGATGAACGCGACCAGCCGTCCGCTTGAGTTCTGAGGCGACAAAGACGCCGGTGTCCGGGTCCGCGAGCAGGCGGTCAAGGTCCAATTCCAGGTAATCGAGCGGGGCATCGGGCCAAAGTGCATGTCTCATGCGGACCCATTCGGGTTTGTCGGTGTGGGCGGCGCGTCGGATCGTATAACTCATGGGCATCCAAATAAAAAGAGACCCTAAAGGTCGCTTCGCGGAAACCTTTAGGGTCTAATTGTAAACGTAAACTACTCGCCTTTGCGCTTCGACAACCGATGGTCGAGTTGCAGGACGGCCGTTTCGTGCGCTTCGATCATCTTCAAACTTGCGACGACCTCCGCGGCGTTCTTCTCTTCTTCCACCTGTTCGCTGATGAACCACTGGAGCATCACCTGCGCGGGGTAATCCTTTTCCTTGAGCGCCAGTTCATACAACGCATAAATGGAAGCGGTCACTTTGGCTTCGTGTGCGGCGACCTCCTCCGCCACTTCGAGTGTGGAGTTCCATTCGGTCTTCGGCGCGTCGATGGCTTTGAGCTGCACCTTGCCGCCGCGTTCCAGGATGAAATCGTAGAACTTCATGGCGTGCTCGCGTTCCTCGTCCGCCTGGACGCGCATCCAGTTCGCGAAGCCGGGCAGGTTCTTATCCTCGAAGTACGCGGCCATCGAAAGGTAGAGATACGAAGAGAACAGTTCCTTGTTGATCTGTTCGTTCATTGCGTCTTGCATTGGTTTTCCGATCATAGTAGCCTCCGTGCCTTAATTATATTTATTTTGATAAGAATTGTATAAGATAAACGATACAAATCAATATGACGATCCAAACCAGGATGACAACCTACGCTTCTCACCGCGCCCCGGCTTGCCGCCTTCTCCCAAGCCTCCTCCAACGCCTCGGCAGGGATCATTCCCCGAACACGAACAACTCGTTGATGGATTCGTGGTGCAGGTTGTTGTAGATGGCACTGGCGAAGATCGGCGCAACGGACAGGATCTTCAACTTCGGGTGGCGTCTTTCGGGCGGCATGTGGACGGTGTCAGTGGTGATGATCTCGGTGATCTGCGGGATGTCCGCCAGCCGTTCCAGACCGCCGCGCGTGAAGACGCCGTGCGTGCAGACGACCATGATGTCCTCTACGCCTTCGTTGACTAGGACGCGGCTCAACTCGTCGATGGAGCCGCCGGTGGCGATCTCGTCGTCGTAGATCAGGGCGCGTTTGTGCCCGCGTACCTGGTTGCCGACCAGTCCGCTGATCTTCACATGCGTATCCGAGATGCGTTCCTTGTTCCCGGCCGCGATGGGCAGTTTCAGGCTTTTGGCGAAACGGGCGGCGGATTTCGCCGATCCCATGTCCGGCGCGACGACGATGTGGTCGCTCAGGTCGCGTGCGGCAAGATATTCCCTGAATACGGGGCGGGCGCTGAGCGGGTCGGTGGGCATGGCAAAGAATCCGTGCACCTGCGGCGAGTGGAACATCATGCTCATCACGTGTGTGGCTCCGGCGGTCTTGAGCAGGTCTGCGACGAGGCGGGCAGTGATGGAGATGCGTGCCGCGTCCTTCTTGTCCGACCGCCCGAACGAGTAATATGGGATGATGGCATGGACTTCCGAGGCTGCCGCGCCGCGTGCAATGTCTAGCATCATCAACAGTTCCATCAAATGGTCGTTGGTGGGCTGGGACAGTGACTGCACGATGTACACGCGGCGGTAACGCACGGTCGCGCCGAGCTGGATGTAAAGGTTGTCGTTGCTGAAACGCGTGATCTTGGTCTCGTCCAAAGGGACGCCAAGCGCGCCGGCAATGCTCGCGGCCAGCGGCCTGTTCGAACTGCCGCTGAAAAAGCGGACTTCCTGCGGGGGGATCGATGTATGTGTCATTCTGCCGTCCTCTTAGGATATTTTGTCAAGCCGCCCCATCTTACACCGACTTTACAGGATTTGAAAGATGACGTTTATGCGAGGAACAAAACCGCCACTCCGGCAATGGCAAGCATCGTCCCTGCCACCGCCTGCCAGCCGACCTTTTCCTTGAACACGAAGTAACTGATTGGCAGGATGATCACAGGCGGGAGCCCCATCAACGTGCTTGCCACGCCGACCTCGGTATGTTGCACTGCCAGCAGGGAGGACGAAACGCCCATCACCGGTCCCACCAGCGCGCCGAGCGCCAGCAGGCGAATGACCTGCGGCTTTGCGCGCAATGTTGAAATTGTCGCTCCCGCCCTGCCCTCGAAGACGGTCCATGCCCAGGTGAAGGAGACAGCCGCCAGCATGCGGATCACATTCGCCTGGAACGGAGAAAACTCCCCGAACATCCCCTGCTTCGAGAGCACCAGTCCGGCCGCCTGACCGAGCGCCGCCAGCACGCCGAAGAAGACGCCGCGCCGGGTATGTCCGCGGGGCGTATCCGGCGGTTCCTCATGCGACAGGACCACCCAGCCGATCCCCGACAGGGCAAGGATGATGCCCGCGATCTGCAGCGGCGTGAGCGTTTCGCCGAAGAAGGTCCAGGCGATGACCGAGCCGAAGATGGGTGCCAGGCTCATGAGCAGACTGCCGAGGCGGGCTCCCACGAGGACAAGCGTCTGGAACAGGAACGCGTCCCCAAGCGAAAGCCCGATCACCCCGGAAAGCCCCAGCCACATCCAACGCGACGGGTCGGCGGAGAAGGGCAGGGGTTCGCGGAAGAGAATTGTGTTAAGAATGACGAGATAGACCAGCGCAAATACCAGCCTCGTGCGGTTCGTCACCTGTGACCCGACCATGCGCCCGGTGGATGCGAATATGATCGCGGTCATGGAGAAGAAGAGGGATGTCGCGAGACCGGCGATCTCACCGATGAAATCCATGTTTGAGTATCCTGTTTGGGAGTCTATTTGAACTTGGGGATCCAGCGCGGGACCCGTCTGCAATAGTCTTCATACGCAGCGCCGAACTTTTTCTTCAATGTGGGTTCCTCATAGCCTGTGACAAACAAATGCGCTGCTGTGAAAAAAAGGAACGGTGCGACGATCAGCGGAAGCGACGGCGACCAAAATATCCATCCGAGCAGTGCAATGAGTCCCGCCACATACATCGGGTTGCGGATGTAACGATAAGGCCCCACCGAGACCAGTTCCTTTGGTGGGTCGATCGGCGCAGGTGTGCCTCGTCCGTTGACGAGGAAATTCCAAAAACACCACAACATGGCGACCCAGCCGATGAGCAAAAGTGGAAATGCCAGATAACGGACTGCCCCCAGCGTGAGCAGTTCTGTGTCCGAGGTGGAGATCAGGTACGGGAAATAACCGATCAACAGCCCGGGCACAAGGATGAGAAAGAACAAGGATTTGAGCGCGGTCATTCCCTAAATATACAACCTCTCCGGGTCGATCTCCTCGCGCAGCAGACGCAATTCCTCGGCGCTGGGCGGCTCGTTGTGACCGACCTCCTGTGGGACGATCAACTCGAAGCCGGTGCTGGCGACCACCTCCTCGACGGTTACGCCGGGATGGGTCGCTTTGAGGCGCATGCGGCAGGTATCAGGGTCATAGTCCATCAACGCCAGGGTCGAGACGACGAAAGCGGGACCCGTCCCGCGCGGCAGACCGGCGGATTCGCGTGTGCCCGGTCCGCTCAGGTAGCCGGGCGTGGTGACGCAGTCCACTTTGGGGACGAAGCGGCGCGCGTCGTGTCCCATGATCGCAACAGTTTTCCAGCAGTGCGAGCCGACGTCGTTGCCGCCGCCGGAGCCGGGCAGGCGCGCCTTCGGGTGGTCGTGATCGCCGATGACGATGCTGTTCAGGTTGCCGTAGGGATCGATCTGCGCCCCGCCGAGGAAACCGTAGTCAATGAAGCCGCGCTGGGCGGTCTCCATCGTGTCGCAGATGCCGGAGGCGGCGAGCCCCTTGTGGAAGGTGCGCGCCTCTCCCACGGCACGCGGCAGGTCTTCGAGGATCGCGCCCATCCCTCCGAACTCGAAGACCGGGACAAGGTTGGGAGCGGTGGTTTTCGAAGCGAGCATGGCTGCCAGCATGGGAATGCCGGTGCCGATGAAGCAGGTTGAGGCGTCCTCGAAAAGACGCGCCGCCACGCAGATCATCAATTCGGTTTTGGAGTAGGTCTGTTCGGTCATGGTGAATTCTCCTCACCACGAAGGGCACGAAGGAACACAAAGGAAAATCTTTGTGAACTTGGTGTCACTTCGCGGGCTCAGTGCAAGCCTTTGTGTTTAGATCCTCTTCTCCCGCAGTTCCACGCATTCCTTCAGGCGTTCGTCGCCGATGAGTTTCAGGTACTCGTCATGGTCCTTCACGCCGCGGACGTAATTGTCGAGATACGCCTGTGCGCCCTCGGCGGTCTTGCTGGCTTCCACCCAGGCTTTGAACTCGGCTTCGTCGCGGGCATAGACGTACGCCATCTCGCCGGGATGCGAGCCGAACGGCGCGTGGACGACCGCGTCCACCAGATAATAGGGGATGATCGTGCGGTCGGGATATTTGCGGATCTCCTCCGTCGGGATGATCTCCTCGGCGCTGATGATCAGACGCTTCGACGCGCGCGCCATTTCTGCCGCGAACCCGCTGATGCCTTCGATCTGGGCATTGCCGTGTCTGTCGGCGCGGTGGACGTGGATCAGGGCGACATCCAGGACGAGCGCGGGAAGCAACGCCACCTTCATGCCCGTGAAGGGATCCTCGACCACTTTCGCGGCGCTGTATTTGAACGTATCGGTGCCGAGCATGGAGCGGGTCGGCAGGAACGGGACTCCCATCGCCGCGGCTTTCATCCGCCACGAGATGGCGCCGTTCGACCACTCGACGCACTTCTCGACCTGCCCCGATTCGACCGCCCGCCGCAGCGCGGACGAGGTGCCGTAGACCTCCAGCCCGATGTAGGTGATGTCCAGTTTTTTGACCAGTCCCGCCGCCAGCCACAAGTCCAGTTCGAGCACGCCCTGACCGCAGACGCGCAGGTCCTTTTTGTTCTGCCGCACCACCTCGCGCGCCAGCGACATCGGACAGCGTACCGTGCCGTACAGTTCCGTGCCGATGTAACAGCCGTCGTAGACGAATCGGCTGACCGCTTCCTGCTCGGACATGAGCTTGTCTTCCAGTTTGCGGGATTTCTTCGTACGGTTCCATTCGCGGAACTCATCCAGATCGAACGGCTGGATCAGTTCGCCCACCCCCGATTCCAAAATATCCATGGCGCCCTCCATTGCATATGATGGGTTGGCTACGATATCATCATTATAGCGATAACGAAAATCCAATCCTAGTGACGGAACTCATAAAGAACCTAACCACAAAGGGGAAAAAGTATCAACTTTACGGGCATTTTTCCTTCGTGGTTGAAAAGGGATGTCCAGTTAAAAACAGTAGAACCGATTATTTTTTCTTTCCGAAAAAGTCAACGATCTGCTGATGGTGAATCTGCACATCCTTGATGTCGGCCTGGAGCAGCCGTTGAATGGTCACTCCATAGCCGCGGAATCGGAGGCCGAAATCCCTGTTGAAATATTCAGGCGGGATGGTTTGAAGATGATCGATCAACTTCTGCTGGGATCCCTTCAACGTTGCGCGGAGTTCGCGGAAGGTATTCCTCCTGTACTTCTGTACAAGCATCGCGTTGTATGTCTGCCAGTCGCGGTCGTGATGGTCATAGAATGATGGCAGCCTGCCTGCCATTATGCTTTTTACCGCATCGAGGTTCGCGAAGTCCCAGCCTGCCAGATGCGCGAGCAAATCCCTGACCGACCAGATGCCAAGGAAGACCGTATCGCGTTCCCTGCGGGAAAGTGCGGCAACCTCGGTCAAAAGTTCGGAGCGGACCCTCTGCAACTCACCGATGATCCATTCCTTTTTGGCTTGCGCTTTTGTGCTCATTATCCGCGTTTCTTCAACCACTTCAGCAACTTGTCCGTGGACCACGCGTTGATGACGTCGTTCTTCGTCAGCCAGGCACGGCGGGCGATGGCAACGCCATAGAACAGATTGTCAAAATCCTCTTCAGAGTGCGAGTCGGTGTTGATGCTGATGGGGATGCCCAACTCTGTGGCGCGGCGGGCATACATATCGTCCAGGTCGAGGCGGGAGGGATGTGCGTTGATCTCCAGCGCGACGCCTGTCTCTGCCGCGGCGTTGAGGACTGCGTCCATGTCCAGGTCTGCGCCTTCGCGGTCGGGGATCAGGCGTCCCGTGGGGTGACCGATGATGTCCACGTGCGGGTTGCGGATGGCGTTGAGCATGCGTTCGGTCACTTTTTCGCGCGGCTGTCTCAATGACGTGTGCATCGAAGCCAGCACCAGGTCGAGACTCGCCAGAAAGTCATCAGGGTAATCCAGCGAACCGTCGGCTTTGATCTCCACTTCGCTGGCATGCAAGACCAAAATCTCATCGCCGAGCTGCTTTTGGATCTTCTTGATCTCCGCGGCTTGCTTCTTGTGCTTTTCGATGCTCAGTCCGCCCGTGACGCCGAGGCTAACCGAATGGTCGGTGAACGCGATGACCTTGATGCCTCGTTTTGCGGCGGCACGCGCCATCTCCAGCATGGACAGTTTTCCGTCGCTCCATGTGGAATGCACCTGCAAGTCCGCTTTGATGTCTTTGACCTCGATCAATTTCGGGAGTTTATTCGCCTTTGCCGCCTGCACCTCGCCGCGGTCTTCGCGTAACTCAGGGGGAATCCACGGCAAGCCGAGGATTTCATACACTTCCTCCTCGGTCGCGCAGAAGACATCCTTGCCGCCCTTGACCTTTGCAAACGAATGTTCCGATAACGACAGACCTTTTGCCAATGCGAGTTGACGCAGTTGCACGTTGTGGTCCTTGGAACCCGTCGCGTATTGCAAAGCCGTCCCAAACTTCTCCGGCGGATGCACCCACACCTGCGCGCGGACTCCGTCCGTGAACTCGATGGACGATTTCGTCTCACCTTTTCCCAGCACACGGCTGACACCAGGTAGATTGACAACGGCGTCCATCACAGGTGCGGAATCCTTTGCTGCGACGAGAATATCCAGGTCGCCGACTGTGGAACGCATCCTTCTTAAACTGCCAGCTGGTTCTGCGGCGACGACTCCCTTCACCTTTTTGAGAGTCGCGATAATCTCCTGCGCCAGCGGATACGCCCGCCCCAATGGGATTCGTCCCGACCTACGGGATAACGAGGCAATCCCTTCCAGAATCGCGCTCTCGGACTTGGCGCCCATGCCGGGCAGGTCGCGCAGCTTCCCTTCTTTGGCGGCAGTTTCCAGGTCCGCGAGAGCCGTGATTCCCAGTGTCTTCCAGATCATGGCGATCTTCTTCGGTCCGAGCGAAGGGACAGCCAGCCAGGAGGCCAGTTCCTCGGGCACTTCCTTTTTGAGTTTTTCCAGAAATTCAAGTTTGCCTGTTTGGAGCAGTTCGTCCATCTTTTCCGCGATGGCTTTGCCCACGCCGGGGATCTCTTCGAGTTTGCCCTCCTTCCAATATTCCGATGCCTGGCGTCCCAGCCCCATCAGGCTCTCGGACGCCTTGCGGTATGCCAGCGTTTTGTAAATGATCTCGCCCTTGATCTCCAGTAAATTGGCGATGAGCGTGAACGTATCTGCCAGTTGACGGTTGTTCATCATGGGGCACCTCCAAAACGATTATACATTCATGCGCGATATTGTGATTTCCTCGAATGCGGGAACCAGCCCCAGATGTTTTGCAAGTTCTGCCGAAGCCAGGTTTTCGACCTTGTGACTGTAAAACGGCACCTTTCCTGCGGACAGCAATCCCTTTGCCCATGCGCCGACAACCTTCCGCGCAAATCCCCGATGGCGGTGTTTTTCATCGGTGTGGACCCATGCCTCGCCGCAAGAACTCGTTTTCCCGCGCCGATACGCACGCCGATACGATCCTCCCGTCCCGCTCGATGGCATGGACCTGTTCCGCGAAGCCGTCGAAGCCGAACGCCCCTACTTTGGGATCGGCTTTGTGCAATGTCACAACTTCATCGAAGACCGCGTCAATGTAACGCTCAGGGAAGGTAAAAGTTTTAAAGTAACCGATTTCCAGGTTGGGATCCTGCGCTCTCAGAATGTCAACCAGCGGGGAGATGTTGGGAAAATCCAGGGAACGAACCTGCCTGTCCAGTTCGTCACGCAATTCCCCCGACAGCGCTTCGTCATAATACGCGACAAGTTCCCGGGTGGACAGCGACGCAATGACCATGAACGGCATCTCCTCGTCAGGGACAACCTCCACCTGGCGCAGGGAGTTTTCTCCGACCATAACTTTCCCCTCCAGCCGCAATTGCAGGCGAAGATGATCGATTGCATCCATGTTCTTATGATACCATTCCCGTATGGAACACACCGACCACCTCAACCTTCTGCGCCCCGCGGGTTTGCCGCAGGGCGGAACCTACGCCGACTTCGGCGCGGGGGAGGGGGCGTTCACCCTGGCGTTGCGCGAATTGACCGGACCCGACGCGGTCATCTACGCCGTGGACAGGGACGGGGCGGCGCTTCGGAGACTGAAAAAGGACTACATCGCCCGCTTCGGTTCGACTGAACATCTGGTCCTGCTTCCGAACGACTTTTCCCGCCCCTTGGATTTGCCTCCGCTCGACGGGATCGTGATGGCAAACTCCCTGCACTTCTTCAGGGACAAGGAAAACATCCTCCGTCACGTGCGCGGCTTCCTCAAGCCGAACGGCGCCCTGCTCCTCGTCGAATACAACGTGGACGAGGGCAACCTGTGGGTGCCGTATCCGCTGTCTTTGAGACCTTTCGCGCGCTTGCCCCTCAGGCGGGATTTGGCGAGCCGCGTCTGCTGGCGAAAGCCCCGTCCAGTTTCCTGAACGAGTTCTATTCGGCTGCGGCGCATCGGGAATAAAAATGAAATATCGCCGCCCGTGAAATGGGTGTAAGATTCTTCGTAGAGAGGCATCGTGACCAGGAAAAAATCCCCTCCCCGATTTGACCCGACCCACTATACAAAGGTCGTCCTGAACGACCTGGTGGTCTATTCCGTCTACTACCTCCACAAGCAGGGATTGGAAACAGCCTCCGAAGACATCGTTTCGGCCTGTTTTACCCTTTTCCCTCAACGATTTTCCCTGAAAAAGTATCCGCAGTACCCCGATTCGGGCATTGTCAGTCGGCGGTGGGGCGATTGCAAACGCAAAGGCTATTTGCGAGGCAACGCCGTCAAGGGATTCCAGATCACGGCGCGGGGCATCAAGCGGGCGGAGAAGGTGGAGAAACTGCTCGGCAAGCCGCTGAAACCCGTCCGCGTGGTAAAGGCTGGGGTTGAGAAGCCAGCCGTCCCTGGGAGGGAAGCGGTTCATCCCGAACTGAAAAGGCGCGCAAAGAAATACGTCCGCTCGATAGAAATGT
Organism: uncultured Chloroflexia bacterium; assembly: GCA_963718215.1. Taxonomy (GTDB): domain Bacteria; phylum Chloroflexota; class Anaerolineae; order Anaerolineales; family Villigracilaceae; genus Defluviilinea. Next base: position 127,606 of record CAVQYK010000018.1, on the reverse strand, counting down.
CCGATGCTTATAGACATTTCAAAAAAGGCGCTCCGCTCAACGAATTTGACTTTAGAAGCATGCTGCTCTGCACGATGGAATCCCCGCCTGCGACGCTCGCGCGCAATCTCAACCAATTCAAGGAATATGTGAACATCCACGACCGAAAGGATCTGCTATCCTTTTTGGAATTTTGTGAAAGTAAATTCTCGTCTCTGCTTGGTGTAACAAATATCCCAACCGCAAAGCCCGCCAGGAACGCAAAGAAAATCTCGAAATCTTAGCGTCCTTCGCGTGCTTGGCGGTAAAGAAAGGTGTCAATGCCGATCAGCCGCAAACTCCAATATGCTGACAGGGTCGCCCTGCAACAGGCGGATCAAGCCATCCGCAAGGATGTTTTGCGCGCGCTGGTCGAGATCATCACCAACAGCAACGACAGTTACTCCCGCCTGGAGGACAAGGGCGTTCAGGTCAGCGGCGAGATCATCATTGATGTCCGGCGGAAACACAAGAACTCGGTCATCCGCGTGCGCGACTTTGCCGAGGGCATGGACGATATCCGCATGGATGTGGTGGTCGGCACGTACGGCGAAGCCACGAGCGGACTGAAGGAAGACCTGCACGTGCGCGGCATGTGGGGGCGCGGACTCAAGGACGCCATCTTCGGTCTGGGATATGGCTATGTCAATTCGATCCGCAATGACATGCTCTATCGCAGTTCGCTCCTGCTCAAAGAAGGCGTCCCAACTTTCGAACTCGACGAACCCATCCCTGTTGACGAAGAACTGCGGGCGAAATACGGAATCCCCGAAGGCAACGGCACGGTCATCGAGATCGTCCTCTCGCGCGAGGATGTCAAGATGCCGCGCTTCGAGAACCTGCGCAATTACCTGCAACGCCATTTCGAACTCCGCACCATCATGGCGGACCAGGCGCGCCTCATCATCCTGCGCAACTTTGCGGGCGCGGACAGGGTCAAGGACGAGTACGTGCTTTCCTACAAGCCGCCCAAGGGTGAAATGGTCCTCGACGAACAGTTCGAGATCGAGGGTTTCCCCGCATCCGCCCGCCTGCAACTCCTGCGTTCCAACCTGCAGCTCTCCACGCGCGGCGAAGAGGGCGATTACGCCGACGCGGGTCTGCTCGTCATCAGCGGCGGCATGGTCATTGCGCTGACCATGCTCAAGTTCGAGAACGACCCGTACGCGTCCTTCTTCTACGGTTCGCTCGAATGCGATTACCTCCACGACCTGCTCAAGAACGACGAGCCCGTCCTGACCGCCACACGCGACGGCATCAACTGGTCTCTGCCGTTTGCCAGGGCGTTGAAGCAGGCTGTCGAAAACCGAATTGAGCCTCTCGTCCAGGTCGAACGTGAGCACGCCATCCAGGACGAACAGATCAAACTCGACAAGCAACTCCGCAGGAAACTCGACAAGACCATCCGTGAGTTGAACGTGATCGCCTCTTCGGAATTGAGCGAAAGGCGCGCAGCTGCAGATGGAAAGCCAGAGCCGCCTCCCTCTGGACTGGAGTTTGCTCCCGTCCGAATGTACGTCCAAACGGGACAGCAGGTCACACTCACTTTAAGAGCGCATCTCTCGGGGAAGATCCATGACGGCGCGACGGTCTTCATCGTTTCCGACAACCCCGAAGTGGACGTGTTGACTCCCAAGGTCAGGATCGAAGCGGCGAAGGATCATCCGCACATTGGCATTGCAAAGATCCAGGTGGAGGGGAAACAGGTCGGCAACGAGGGCGTGGTGACCGCCTATTCGGGCGACCAAAAGGCGCAGGCGGTGGTGCAGGTCCGTTCGAGGAAAGAGGATGTTGACGATACGCCCGCCAGAAAACATCACGGACTCTTCAACGACATCCGCTTCGACGACCGCATGGACCCGCGTCAACGCGTCTATCTGGATCGCGTCAACTCAAGTGTCGTCATTGCCACTGCCGCCCCGTCCGTCAAACGCTATCTTGATGGTCAGCGCCGCCTGGACACCTCCGCGCAGGGACAAGTCCTGCTTGCTGAGTTGATCACAGAAGCCGTGTGCCGCGAGATCGCCCGTCAGGGTGTCGAAAGCGGACATTCCTTGCCCCCGAAGGCTCCGAAGCGGACGCGATACAGAGCCATTTATTCGGTTGCAGAACCGCTACGCACATTTGATCCATGATGTGATCGTGACGAAAGAGTAGGGGCACGATCATCCCCTTAAGGGGACATTGTCGTGCCCTACCGAACCGTCAACCAAACCCCGAACAGAACAACGGAAATTCCGATTACACGTGTGATATCCAGCGGCTTGACCGCCACTCCCAACAAGCCGAAGTGATCGAGGATCGTTCCACCAATCAATTGTCCCGCAACGACTGTGATTATGGACGCCGCCACTCCCACACGCGGAATCATATAACTGATCGCCGCAATGACGACCAAACCGAATATCCCTGCGCCGAGCGTATACCACGGCACGCTCCGCCACTGACTTAACTTCCCGCCGCCGTAAAATAACAACGGGATCAAGGCAATGACCGCCCCGCCCACATGGACGATGAACACGCTTTCGAAGATTCCCATCCGTTGCGTGAGCATGCTTGCCATCGGGCTTTGCAGTCCCACCGCGATTCCGCCCGCGAGACCGATGAAAATGATGAGGAGGATTGATTCCATAGGTTGTCCTTTTTGGGGCTGATGATACTTGATTAAAACAAAACGGATGGACAATATTTTGCCATCCGTTTTTCTACGATTTTTTCTGTCAGTTCAAGAAATTCCGTGCGATCCGTGTCCCGAAATTTAATTCTGCATCGCGCGCATGATCTCTGCGACCAGGTTCTGCTCGGGGACCGCGCCGACAACCATGCCTTTACCCGCGTTGATGACGGTCTGCGGCACGCCACGAACGTTGAAGCGGTTCGCCAGTTCGGGGAACTCGGTCGCTTCGACGCCTTCGGCGATGATCATCTGCGGGTTTTCCATCGCCATCTGGTGCGCGAGCAGCACCGCGCGCGGGCAGTACGGGCAGGTCGGGGTGACGAACACCTGCAGGTGCAGGGGCTTGTCGAGATTTTTCAGAAATTCGCGGGTCTTTGAATCCAGCCCGGAGTCCCGTTTGGAGACGATCAGGATGTCGTTGATCAGCGTGCTGAACTCGTGCCCGGAGGGGATCCCCGAGAACTGGATGCCAAGATTGGTCACTTCCGCGTTGTCCTTTGCGGCGATGACGATCCCCGGGGCATTTGTAACGTTGAACTGCTTCGCCACATCGGCATTTTCCTGCACGTCGTACACGCTCAACTCGATCTTGTCGCTGAGGGCGGTCACTTCTTCGAGGAGTTGTCTGGTCTCGTTGCAGTAGTCGCAGTTGTCCTTCGAGCCGAAGAGCAGCACCTGCACGGGTTCCTGCATGCCTGCAAAGACTTCGTTGATCTGCTTGACGATCTGGTCGTTGAGAACTTTTTCCATGGTTGGTTCCTGTTTACCTGTACATTCCTACGCCACTTCGACCTTGGTGGTCGTGATGTCGAACTCAGGCGGGTTCTCGAGGTGTTTCTTCACCGCGCACAGTTCCGCCGAGCGGATGAGCGAATCGCGGTACTTGTCGGGGAAGTTGGCGGGGACCTGGATATCCAGGTCGATCTTGTCCACCATGCCGCTGAACGGATTGCTGTGGATGCGCTGGACGATCTGGATGCCGTCGGTCGGGATGCCGCGCTGCCGGCAGAAGCCGAGGACGTAGATGCCTGCGCAGGTGCCGATCGAGGACAGGAAGACCGCGAAAGGCGTCGGGGCGGAGGAGGCGGGGGGCTGGTCGGTCGGGACGGTGAATCCGCCAAAATGGGCGTCCACGCGGGAGCCGCCGGGGAAGTCAATGATCATTTCCATGTGAAATCTGATACTCCTTGTCGGAAAATATTGTTTTTGTAGTCATCCATTGGATGCGGGATGGGCAAAAAAGTTGCAGAATTCACAAAACGGGATGTATACTTTGCAGACCTGTATGCTGGTGGTCGAGTGCGCCGAAGGCGTGTACCGAGACCACCGCGTTACATGGGAATATTAGGCTTTCAAATAAGTGGTGGTTTCGATACGGGCTTCGCCCTACTCAACCACCGTGATATGAGGTTAGATGAGAAAAGGTCAAAACCCTGCCAAGTTCGTCAAAGACGTCCCCCGCCCCGAGCGGATCACTGCCGCGCTGTTGAACTACATCCCCTTCCTGAGCGGATTCTACGCCGAGACCCTCGATGTGCTGAAAGTCTCGCTCGAATCCATGCGCAGGGACGCGGGTCTGCCGTTCGATTTGATGGTCTTTGACAACGGCTCGTGCGCCGAAGTGCGCGATTTCCTCGTGAAAGAAAAAGAAGAGGGACGGATCCAATATTTGATCCTCTCCGAAAAGAACATGGGCAAGGGCGGCGCGTGGAATGTGATGCTGGCGGGCGCGCCGGGCGAGATCATCGCCTACACCGATGCGGACGTTTTGTTCTCCCCGAAATGGCTTTCGCGTTCCGTGGAAATTCTCGAAACCTTCCCGAATGTCGGCATGGTGACCGCGCGTCCCTTCCGCACGCCGCCTGAGTTTTACGAATCGACTCTCAAATGGGCACGTGAAAATGCGACTCTCGAAGAAGGTCAATTCATCCCGTGGGAAACCTTCCTTGAATTCAATCTCTCGCTTGGGCAGACTGAAGAAGAGAATAAAAAAGTGTACGCAGAGACTAGAGATTGGAGAATAACAGTCTTCAATGAGCAAAGGCGTGACTCGCAGATGTGCATGGGCGCATCGCACTGGCAGTTCACGGCGTACAAATCCACGCTTCAGCAATTCCTGCCCTTTGACATGGACAAGCCCATGGGACAAGTCCGCCAGTTGGACAAGCGCATGAACGACGCAGGTTTGCTGCGACTGATGGTCTCTGATCCGCTGGCGATGAATATGTCCAATACGCTGGGGTATTTGAGAGGGGAGTTGGGAAAAGAAAGAGGAAAGACATCGTCCCCGAAGGGGAAGAAAGCAGTTCGTTTGGGAAGCGGCGTTGTCTGGAATTGAGATTTGTCAAGAAGATTTTGCTGGCGGTGTATAACAAGATTTTCAGTTGGTATTATTCTAGTAGTACTCGGTGGTTGAGTACGAAGCTGTATCGAAACCATACGTGAAATGTAATGCACATGAACAGAAAAAACTTGAGCGCGTCTTTGCGTGCTTTGCGGTTTATAAGGACATTCATGACCAAACGCATCTTCATCTCCGCCGACCACGGCATGGCAATCATCTACTTCCTGCAAAGCGACGTCGTCCCGACTCTGCTCGACGCGGGCGTTGAAATCATCGTCCTCACCGACGACGACACCAAAGAAAAAATATCGCAACGATTTGCACAGACCTGGCTCTCACCTTCGAAGGTCTGCGCCTCAAACAGGCGAACGACTACGCCCGCAAAGTCAGCCCGCGCTGGCAGTGGCTGCTCGCCTACCTGCGCCGCGTCGGCGGCTCGCGCCGCATCAACACCGAAGCCATGGACAGCCACATCTGGGAAGTCTGGGCGGAGAACGGCTGGAAATTCCGTTTGGGCATTTGGATTCCCTCCGCGCTGATGATTCTCCTCCTGCGGAATTTTTCCTTCGCCCGCAAACTTTTAGTGCGGATGCAAAACCGCTTCACGCCTACCCCGGGCCTGTATACTGACCTCTTTGACAAATACCAACCCTGACATGGTCATCGCTTCAACTCCAGGCTGGCGCATGGACCGTTACCTCCTGCGCGAATCCGCCCGACGCGGAATCCCGAACATGACCGTCATCGTCGGCTGGGACAATTCCTCGTCATACAACGTCTCAGGCGCAGATGTGCAGTGGGCGACGTGTTGGTCTGAGTTGCAAAAAGAGGAACTCGTCAAAGGTTCAGATTGGAACCCCGAGCATGTGCATGTGGGCGGCATCCCCTCGTATGACGGATATTTCCGCAAGCAATGGCTCATGCCGCGCGATGAATATTTCAAACTGCACGGACTCGACCCCAAGCGCAAGTTGATCTCGTACGCCAGCAGTTTTGTCCATTTTGCGCCGAACTTCCCGAACATCGAAGCGCTGGCGAAATTGGTTTCATCCGATTCGCTGGCAGAGCCTTCGCAGTTGTTGATCCGCTTGCATCCGAGTCATTTTCAAGACAAGCCGAAAATCTTTGCAGACGAACGCGCACAGGTCTTTGAGTTGGAGAAGAAATATCCCAACGTGCATGTTGTCCAGCCTGTGGCGTTGGGCGGGTCGCTCGGCTACTACGGCGGCGAAGACATGGACGAGAAATCGTCCATGATGGCGTATTCGGATGTGGTGGTGACCGTCTACTCGACGATGTTGGTGGAAACAGCCGTGCATGATACGCCGATGATCGCGGCAACGATCGATGTCCCTGGCGGGTGGAATAAAAAAGGGAAATTCTCTTTGTCCCTGAAAGAGATTGGTGACTGGCCCACGCACAAACGCTTCCGCTGAGCGAAGGCGGGACGAGTGGCGAACGAATGAAAACGAACTGCGCGAGGCGTTGAATATGTACCTAAAGGATCGAACGGTTGATTCTGCCGAACGCAAAAAGTTTGTTGAAGATGAGATTACGTTTACAGACGCTAGTTCGGGAAAAAGAACAGCAGAGTTTATCTTGGACGTTTTGGAGAGGTTGAACCGTTAAGCCTCGTGATTGTCATTTTCGAGCGGTAGCGACACTTGCGCCGCACGCAAGTGCAGGTGGAAATCTTTTGCCCGGCGTGGTGCAGATTTCTCCTCGCGGAGTTCACCCTGAGCAGTGCCGAAGGGCTCGTCGAAATGACAAGAAATATTCTTAATCCTCGCGCTCTTTGCGTGCTTCGCGGTTAAAATCCTTTGTGTTTCTTTGTGACACTTCGTGGTAAAAATGAAAACACCCATGTTCCTCTTCTACTTCTCCATCACCCTCGCCATCTGCTCCAGCGCGCTGTATCACTTTACCGCCAAGAGCACGCCATCGAATGTCAATTTCACGGTTTCCTTATTGGTCACCTATGCTGTTGCCTTTGTCGTCACCCTGCTCGGATTCTTTTTCTTCCCTGCCACAAACGGGATCACAGCTGAACTCAAACAACTCAACTGGGCAAGCATCGGACTTGCCATCGCCATCGTCGGCATCGAATACGGATTCCTGCTCACCTACCGCGCAGGCTGGAATTTGGGCATCGCCGCGGTGCTGGTCAATGTGGTCGCGTCGCTGATTTTGCTTCCAGTGGCGATTTTCCTGTTCAAAGATAAGATCTCGTGGATCAATATCGCTGGGAATTCTTGTCTGCTTTGCGGGGCTGGTGATGCTGAACTGGAAGAGATAAAATCAAGCGGTAAGGAGCGCAAGCCATGATCGAGATTCAGTTGAACACAAATACCATGCAGAAACAGATCGTCAATTTCCATGCCAATACCCTCGCTTTCTACTTCGCCACGGGCAACCAGCCGTACCTCTTCCACGTGGGACATCTCAAGTCCATTGAGATCGTGGAAAAGCGCGGGAAATACTATCTGACCGTAAGTACGGGCCTCAAAGACAACTCTGAAGAATTCGACGCAAAAGTGCTTCCTAAAGTGCGGGAACTGGTCGCCGCTGTGCAAAAAGCCATGCAGGAATTCCAGTCAGCCCAATGAGCATCTTCTCCCGCATCCGTTCTGCTGCCCGTATTCTGCTTTTGGGCGAACCCCAAAATAAAGCCCGCAACCCCATCCCTGCCATCACGCCCGAAGAAGTGGCGGAGATCAAGCAGTTCTTCCCGCGTGACAAGTTCTTCATCCTCGGTCACGCCCGTTCAGGGACAACGCTCCTCATGCGCCTCGCGCGCCTGCACCCCGAAGTGCATTGCAACTATCAGGCGCATTTCTTCACGCGCAAACCATTGTTGAAGTCGCTGGTGGATTCGGCCGAGATCGAAGAATGGTTGACGCGCAAGTCCAACCGCTGGAATCACGGACGCGACCTCTCGCCGCTCGTCCTGCGCGCCGCGGCGGATTTCATCATGGAACGCGATGCTGCCCGCGAAGGCAAGATGATCGTGGGGGATAAGAGTCCCTCCAGCGTGATCCATGGTCAGGTTGTGCGCGACATGTTCTCGGTCTATCCCGACGCGAAAGTCGTCAACATCGTCCGTGACGGGCGCGATGTGCTGATCTCGGAACGTTTCCGCAACTTCGTGGAGGAATCCAAATTTCTGACCACCGAAGACAAACGCATCATCGCGGACCTGCAAACTGATCCCGCTCCCTTTAGCGATGGCCGCCGCTCGATCTTCACCGAGACCTTCATCCGCAATATTGCCTCGCGCTGGGCAAAAGACCTGACCGAAACCGATGCAGAAGCGCAACGACTTTACAATCAAAACTATTATTCCTTGCGTTACGAAGATCTGCTCGAAATGCCGTTTGCCGAACTGACAAAACTTTGGAAGTTCCTGAATGTGAAGAAGATCAACAAAACGCTCGATAAACAGGTCAAAGCCGAAATGTCGTCCAACCCCGATGAGGAGTGGCAGGCTCAGCGCAACGACGGTATCGCGTCCTTCCTTCCCAAGGGACAGGCTGGCAACTGGCAGAGGTTGTTCACCGCGCGCGATAAAGCCGTGTTCAAGGAAGTTGCGGGCGAGATGCTGGTCAGGTGGGGATATGAGAAGGATTTGAATTGGTAAATTGTTGGTAGGGGCACAGCGAAACGATTAATCGTCAAAGCCCTTTTGGAGCTCGCTGTGCCCCTACAGAGGACACATATGAAATTTCTCATCGCAGGCCTCGGTTCCATCGGTCGTCGTCATTTTCGCAACCTGATCGCTCTCGGCGAAAAGGACATCGTCCTCCTCCGCACGCGCAAAGCGACATTGCCCGACGATGAACTGGCGGGCTACCCCGTTGAAACGGATATTCACGAAGCACTTAAAAAACACAGACCTGATGCAGTCATTGTTGCGAACCCCACTGCGTTGCATCTCGATGTTGCCATCCCTGCCGCGGAGACGGGATGTGCCATCCTGCTCGAAAAGCCGATCTCCGATTCACTCGACCGCCTCGACCTCTCCAGCAAGCCGCGCAGAAAAGCGGAAGCAGGATTCTTGTCGGGTTTCAATTCCGCTATCATCCCACGCTCAACAAGGCGCGCGAACTTATTCAAGCAGATGCCATCGGCAGGGTATTAACTGTCCATGCGCATTGGGGCGAGTATCTTCCGCAGTGGCACCCGTGGGAGGATTATCGCGCGAGTTACGCGGCACGCGCTGATTTGGGCGGCGGGGTCATCCGCACGCTCACGCATCCGCTGGATTATCTGCGTCATCTTATCGGCGAAGTCGAATCGTTGTGGTCGTTCAATGGACATATTTCATCACTCGAACTTGATGTGGAAGATGTCGCCGAGATCGGATTGAAATTCAAGAATGGGGCAATTGGCGGCGTGCATCTCAACTACGTGCAGAGACCTCCGCGTCACACTTTGGAGATCGTCGGGACTCAAGGTACGCTCCGCTGGGACAACGCGGACGGCATCGTACACCATTACAAATTCCCCGCTCCCTTCGGCTCCTACTCTGACAATCCGCCTGCCCCCGTCATCGAGACATTTTCTCCGCCCGAAGGCTTCGAGCGGAACCAGCTCTTCGTAAGTCAAACGCGTCACTTCATCGAAACAGCCCGGGGTGAGTCCGAGCCGGTCTGCAGTCTCGAGGATGGGATCATGGCATTACGTCTTGCGCTCGCGGCGAAAGAGTCGGCAGTTACAAAGCGCCCGGTCGATTTTTGATACAATCCACCTGTGGAGAGAATGCAGAGACGCCGGTTCTGGATCGAACTGATATTAATGGTGGTCGTGTCGGGGGTGATATATTTGCCATTCATCTCCCAGTTTGGATATTACAACGACGATTGGTACTCCATGTATGCGGCGCGGGTGGGCGGTACGCAGACGTTCCACGAGATGTATGGAATTGACCGCCCGGGGCGTGCGTATGTCATGGCTCCGTTGTACGAGCTTTTCCAGGGACAGCCGCTCTATTACAACATCTCAGCGTATGCGTTTCGGGTTTTGGGCGCCGTTTGCCTGTTGTGGCTCCTGCGGATGATATGGCCCGGGCGGAAAAATGAAACGTTCCTGACGGCATTCCTGTTTTTGATCTACCCGGGATTTCTCTCGATGCCGAACGCCATAGATTTTCAATCGCATTTAATCGGCATTGCCCTGGCTTTCATTTCTCTGGCGTTGAGCGTCTCTGGCTGTGTGTGGCGGGAGCGGGGCTTCACGCTTCCTTTTATGGGCAGGGGCATTGCTGACAGGTTGGGCTTACCTGAGTCAGATGGAATATTACATCGGCTTCGAGGCGATCGCATCTTTTGTTGATCGGATTGCTCGTCTGGCGGGAGGACACCGGTTGGAAGAGAACGCTCACCGGGACCTTATACAAATGGCTTCCCTACTCGATCATTCCCGGTTTCTATCTGTTCTGGCGCATCTTCCTGTTCGACAACGAACGCGCCACAACGGACGCCGGTCTGCAACTGGGGGCGTTGATCGATGCGCCGCTGAATACGCTCTATATCTGGATCGGCAATTTCATTCAAAGTTTTATAAATGTGCTCCTGTTTGCGTGGGGAGTGCCGCTGACACAATTATCCTTCCCGCTGGATGTGTCCAACAGTATGCGCGGCATACTGCTTGCTGTCGTTGTAATGATCGTCTCCCTGCTGGTCATCCGCAGTCTGGGTCGCACCGCGGTCGAAGCGGATGAGAAGTCCGATAATTGGCGGCGGGAAATGCTTGTGATGGGCCTCCTCTGGACGGTCGCCGGGTTGATCGTGGTGATCCTCGCCAACCGTTCTGTAACATATCCCATCTATTCCCGCTACGGTCTGGTCAGCGCGGGAGGCGCGATCCTGGCCCTGACTGCCGGGCTTTCCTACGTCTCCGAGAATCGCATAAGAGTCGCCCTGGCAGGTTTTCTCATCTTTTCCGCAGCTTTCACTCATTATGGGAACGGCCTTCAGTATGCCCGGATTTCGCAGAGCATGCGCACCTTTTGGTGGCAGGTTTCGTGGCGTGTGCCCCAGTTCGCGGAGGGAGCCACGCTCATTGCGAATTATCCAAACAGCGGTATCCGGGAGGATTCCTTCGTCTGGGGTCCGGCAAATCAGATCTACTATCCATACAGGGTCAAGCCTAATACGATCCAGGCGGGTGTGTACGCGATCCTGCTCGACCACGATGCCGTGGTCAGGGTCCTGAACCGCGAACGCCAGGTTTTTCGCAAACATATCATCGTGGATACCTACAGAAATTACAGGAATTTCGTCATTCTCACCCAGCCTACCCCGTTTTCCTGCGTGCAAATAATCGACGGATTTCAACCCGAATATTCACGTTATGAGGTCGATCCGATACTCGTCATCGGTCCCTATTCGGAGGTCGAACACATTTCCCTGGACGCGGAATTCAAAACGCCTCCGGAATTCCTTTTTGGACCCGAACCGCCGCGCGGATGGTGCTACTACTATGAAAAAGCCTCCTACGAACGCCAGCGCGGGAACTGGGAGGCAGTCTTCAAGCTCGGCGAACAGGCATTTTCAAACGGACTCTTCCCCAGTGATCCCATTGAATGGATACCGTTTCTCCAGGCGTACGCAAACTCAGGGAGACATACAGCGCCTTGCGGATCTTGCCCCGCAAGTAACCGCTGACCCCTTCATTGCCCTTCAGGCGTGTGAAATTCTCAAATCCAAGCCACATAATGCGGATGTACTGACAGTTATTGACAGGGATTACTGTGCCTCCAATTAAGATCTTCCGCCTCTTCCCTCGACGTTTTACATGTTTCCGTCCGAGACGCAATGTCCCTGCCGTTGGTCAGTGCCCTCAACTTGCATAAAAGATATTGTCACAATTCTTTTCGTGTCGTTTTTTGTGGTGTATGAATAAAAAATTCCTGCTGGTCCTTACACTGCTTCTTCTTGTTTCGGCAGCCGCCTTCCTGCCCATGATCGGCCGTATCGGATACCTGAACGATGACTGGTATCTGATGTACTCCGCCGGGGCATACGGACCGGGTGCCTTCACCTCCATCTTCAGCGTGGACCGCCCGGCGCGCGCGCTGGTCATGATCCCTGCCTATGGATTGTTCGGCGAAACCCCTCTTTACTACAATCTAAGCGCCTATGTGTTCCGTTTGCTCTCGGCTTTCGCGTTTTATTGGCTCTTAAACATTCTGTGGCCGCGCCAAAACGCCCTCCATTTTGGGGCGTCCCTGTTGTACCTGATCTACCCAGGTTTTTTATCACAGCATAACGGCATCGATTATCAGCCGCAGATGGTGAGTCTCGCCGCCGCGATGTTTTCGCTCGCCTTGAGCGTAAAAGCCGCATTGATGGAACGTGGATGGACAAAGTTCGCTCTGTTCGCCTTTTCGACATTGTTCGGCTGGCTGTACCTGGGTCTGGTGGAATATTTCATCGGTTTTGAACTTTTCCGTTGGGGATGTGTGTTCCTGCTCTCCGTCGCGACGCGGCAGGGACGCTGGTTCAGAAGGTTTGGCGCACCGTCCGACTGGCATATCCATCCCTCGCGGTTCCGGGCGTCTTTTTGATCTGGCGACTTTTCTTCTTCCAGAGTGAGCGTGGAGCGACGGATGTCGGCTTCCAGTTTGAGCGGGTCATGTCTCATCCCGTACAGACGTGCTGTTCATGGATGGATTGTCCAGGTACTTCAAGACCTGTTCGATGTCATGGTCTCTGCCTGGGTAATCCCGTTATCGCAATTGAGCGAGTTTATCCAGCAGTGGGGTCTGGTCGTGGTGGTGCTTGTGGCAGTGGCGGTTTTGTTTGCCCTACGTAATTTGGAGGGGAGTGAAAGCCCTGGAGATGCTGGCGCAGGCTAAAGTTATGCGCGAGGCGTTGTGGCTGGGACTGTTGGTCGCCATCGGCGGCCTGATCCCCGTCGTATTGGTGAACCGTCAGGTGGCCTTTCCCTTCCTTTTCGCGTTATTCGTTGGCCAGTTCGGCAGGGGTGGCGATATTCTTGAGTGGATTGCTCCTGGCATTGAAATGGCGCACCCTCCGCAATGGATTGTTCGCTCTTTTGGTCTTGGTCTCCGTGCTTGTGCATACCGCCAATAACATGAAAGCCGCGGTACAAACCGCCTCCATAAGAAATTTCTGGTGGCAGGTATCCTGGCGCGTGCCTCATTTGGGAAAGAACACGACATTGATCGCACAATTATCCGGGCGTTCCCATTGAGGAGGACTATTTTGTCTGGGGACCTGCGAATCTGATCTACTATCCTGAAAAGCAGAACGAGAAGAACATCCAACCTGGGGTGTATGCCGCCTTGTTGACCCCCTCCACGATCGAAAAGGTCCATGCCAGGGAACGCCAGGAATATGACAAACGCAAGACCATCACCACTTATGCAAACTATCGCAACATCCTGGTGCTTGCGCAGGCGGGCGAAAATTCATGTGTCCATGTGTTAGACGGCACCAGACCCGAATATTCGAACGGTGAATGGGATCTCATCCGCGAGGTGGGACCGTACTCTGAGCTCGAACACGTCCTGACGGAGGAAACGCCTCATACCCCGCCGACAGTTGCTTTCGGTCCCGAACCGGACCGTGGCTGGTGCTACTACTACCAAAAAGCCGACCTGGCGCGCCAGCGTGGGGCGTGGGATCAGGTTCTGGTAATCGGCGGACAGGCTTTCGGTCAGGGGTTGGAGCCGAGGGATCTGATCGAGTGGATGCCTTTCCTGCAAGCTTACGCCGTCAGCGGGGACGCGGCTCGTCTGGCAGAGCTGGCTCCCGTCATTGGGGCAGACCCTTATATTGCCGGGCAAGCCTGCCAGATCCTCGGTGCGATGCCGTCGCTTTCTTCCCCGGTCAAGGAAGTTGTGACTGCCTATTACTGTGTTGGGCAATAGGAAACAATTCTTAATTATGCAAACCATGACCCCTTCTGTTGCTGACTTGCAAAAACATAGTATTGCGGTTGTGATACCATGTTATCGCGTTGAACGCGAGATTATTCCGGTCCTTGAGAGCCTGCCGCGTTATTTGAAACATGTTATCGTAGTGGATGATGCATCGCCGGACTCCACATCGGAACTTGTGGGCGAATTCGCTGAAAAGGACCGTCGTGTTATTCTGATCAGGCATGAACAAAACCAGGGCGTGGGCGGTGCGATGATCACCGGTTTCAAGAAGGCGTTGGAACTTGGGGCGCAGGTGGTCATCAAATTGGACGGCGACGGCCAGATGGACGCGGCTTACTTATCCGACCTGCTGACCCCCGTGATCCTGGGCAAGGCTGATTATGCCAAGGGCAACCGTTTCAGGGATTTCCAAGCCCTTCGAAAGATGCCTTTGATCCGGCGCATTGGGAACATGGCATTGGGTTTTCTCACAAAAGCCGCCACCGGCTACTGGAACCTGTTCGACCCGACCAACGGCTTCGTCGTCATTCATGCCCGCCTGCTTGCCCAACTGCCTCTCGACCGCATCGACCGCTCCTTCTACTTTGAAACTTCCATGCTGGCGCATTTATACCTGCTGGGGGCTGTGGTAAAGGACGTACCCATACCCGCCCGTTACCTGGGTGAGAGTTCGAACCTGTCCATCCGCAGGGTGCTGCTGGAATTCCCCTTCAAACTGGCAAAGACCTTCTTCCGCCGCCTGATCCTCAAGTACCTGATCTACGATTTTTCAATGGCGTCCATCTACCTGCTGGCGGGTGCGCCCCTCCTGCTCTTCGGGTTGATCTTCGGCACCATCAAGTGGATCGACTACGCCTCACGCAACCTGCCCGCCCCAACCGGGACTGTGATGCTCCCAACGCTTTCGGTCCTGCTTGGGATCCAATTCCTGATCGCGGCAATAGAGATCGACCTGCGTTCCACGCCGAAGGAACCGCTATCCCCGCCGTTATGAAACTTTCTGTCAGGGGGAACCGGTCTGGCGGGTCTTTTCCCACCCTGCAACGCAGCCCGTCTGGAAGATCAGGTCCTGGCCCAATGCCTGGTCGTTCTCGAAAAGTTTCCCGGCGGGATACTCGGGGCGCAGGGAGTAGGCGATCCGTGGTCCGTTCGCGCCTCCCTGTATCGTAAGCAAATAGAACTTTCCGTTCGATCCCCAATCGGGTTGAAATGTCAGTGTATACCAATCCCCGGACGGGAAATCGGAATTTGGAACGCTGACATTGATTACATCGTATCCCTCATTCATATCCGCCAGGGTGAACTCGGTTGTCCCGTTCAGGTCCGCGCCAGTTGCGTTAACCCAAACCCGAAGTTCGGTCATACCGTCACATTCGGCGATGATCTCCTGCCTGAGGGTGAGCCGGTCGGAAACGGGAGGGGAGTAGGCGTCATCCGGCGCCCAGTTCTTGTAGTTGGGTTGATAACACAAGCCCGCCCGGTAGAACTGTGAGCCGCACGGCACGTGATAGGAAAGGTACATGCCGGCTGTGTAGAGCAGGAGGCTTGTTACAGCAAGCGAGGCAGGAAGAAAGCCGGGGAGTTGGATCCGCTTGAAGGCTGGGATACAGGCCAGGGCGAGGAAAAGAAGCGGCATGACCGTCACAAAATACCGCCCCTGCACGCCGTCGATGAGGGCGCTTCCAACCGGGGTGAAGGTCACATACATCGAGGCAAGGGTGCCAAGATAGGTAAGCAGGAAGACGATCCCCAGGACGATCCGTGTCCTGTTGCCGATTTCCGCCTCCTTTTCCTTCAGGAACAACGCGGATAACAGACCGGCCGCATACAGAAGATAAGTCCAGACGGGGACAGGCCAGTAGGCGAAACCATAGATGGCGATCCAGTCGAGCAGGTAGCTGAAGCCTCTTGTCCAGACATCTTTGGCGAGTATGGCGGCGAATTCCAATGGGTGGGCAAGGATGAAGCCCACCTGTGCCACAGGATCTGCTCTCTCGAGCGCGGTCGACAGGCGCGAATAGGCGAACAGATTCCAGCCACCCACCTCCAACAGGAAGAGAAGGACGGCTGTGACCAGCAATGTGACGTAGCCGGACCGCATTTTGAATTGGGAGGGCCTGAGTAGAAGGAACGGCAGGATTGCGAGAGGGATGATGTTCAGTTTTCCCCAGAACAGGATGAGGAAAAGAACCGCCAGGGCAACCCATTCCTTCCAGCGGATTTCCTTTTTGCCGGCGATGGCAAGTGAAGCGGCGATGAACAGGAGCGCAATGCCGTTGGAGATGGCGTCGGCGCTTATTGTGGAGGCCTGTAGAATGGCGACGGGCGAGGCTGCCAGGATCGCCAGGATCCATTTGCCAAATGGGATGACGCGTACCGAAAACCATGCCAATGCAAGGTAACTTAACAACCCGGCCAGGCGGCACGCATAAAAAACGGTCAGCGCCGGCAATTGCAGTTTCCTGCCCATGTAGCGCATGACCAGCGCCTGGGGAAGCAAAAGCGGGGGGGCGTATACCGAGCGTGTTTCCACGTTCCCGTAGATATAATCGTAGCGCATCGAGGGAAAGCCCCCTGTATTTTTCCCAAAAGCCCGGCTCGACCGCGCGGACAATAAACGGCCTGCGATAGGACATTTCCCAATAGACCGCCGGGAACGGCATCTCATTGCCCAATTTTTCATTGGGAAGGAAGGTGAGGGATGACATTTCCCAGACGCGGATCAGGTGGGTCTCCTCATCGTAGCCCCCGCCCACGGGCAGGAGAAAACAGGTCACCCCGCCGAACAGAAGGATGGCAAGGAGGAGATAGACCTCGACGGGGGAACGGGGTTTCGCACCGGCAAGGAGATTGCCGATCCGTTTCTTCCATGGAAGGACCATCGGTTTTCCTGTTGTCATTTTTCAATTGTACCTATAAATCGGCCCGGAACGTCATGCTCGAACGACCAGGATGCCAAAACGCGAACCGGTACATTCAAGTAGGAAGTTTACATTTCTGTTTGCCAATTCCAAAATTCACCTTACTGAATTTTGGGTTATAATAGCGCCCTGCGTCTGAAATTTTCACAGAATGATTCTGTGCAACACAAACAAGGAGAAATAATGTCAAAAGCCAAACTCATCTCCCCATACGGGGGAAAACTGGTGAACCTGGTCGCGGAGGGAGCCGAGCGCGAGGAACTGCTCGCGCGTGCTTCGAAACTCCCCTCCATCAAGATCACCATGCGCAATCTTTGTGACCTTGAATTGATCGCCACCGGCGGCTTCTCGCCGCTTACGACCTTCATGGGCAAGGCGGATTATGAACGCGTACTGCATGAAATGCGCCTGACAGACGGGACCCTCTTCCCGCTTCCCATCACGCTGACAGCTGATCCCAAGGAATTGCCGACCGTCGGCGAAGACCTTGTTCTGCGCAACACGAACAATGATGTGATCGCCGTCCTGACCCTCGAAGAGGTCTATCACTGGGACGCCGGTACCGAAGCCGCGCTTGCCTACGGCTCCACCGACCCGCGCCACCCGATGGTCTCCGAAATGGAACGCTGGGGCAAGGTCTGCATCTCCGGTCCGATGAAGGTCGTCAACCTCCCCAAATATTATGACTTTGTCAGCCTGCGGCACACACCTGCCCAGGTGCGCGGCATGCTCGAGGAAATGGGACACGACAACGTGGTCGCCTTCCAGACCCGCAACCCCCTGCACCGCATCCACGAGGAACTGACCAAGCGCGCCGCCGCGCAGGTGAACGGTTCGCTCATCATCCACCCTGTCGTCGGCATGACCAAGCCCGGCGACGTGGATCACTACACCCGCGTCCGCACCTACAAGGCGCTGGTGGATAATTACTACGATAAGAATAGCACCATGCTCAGCCTTCTGCCGCTTGCCATGCGCATGGCGGGACCGCGCGAAGCGCTGCTCCACGCCATCATCCGCCGCAACCACGGCGCCAACCACTTCGTCGTGGGACGCGATCATGCGGGACCCGGCAATGATTCTTCGGGCAAACCGTTCTACGGTCCGTATGACGCGCAGGAATTGATGACAGAAGTACGAAGCCGAACTCGGCGTCAAGATGGTCCCGTTCGAGATGCTGGTCTATCTTCCCGATGAAGACCGCTACGTCGAGGAAAAGGACGTGCCGAAGGGCGCCAAGACCGCCAATATCTCCGGCACACAGGTGCGCGACGAATATCTTGCCAAGGGCAAACTCCTGCCCGAGTGGTTCACACGCCCCGAGACCGCCGAGATCCTGCGTGAAATGTATCCCCCGCGCCACAAACAGGGTTTCTGCATCTGGTTCACCGGCTTGAGCGGCTCCGGCAAGAGCGCCACCACGCAGGTTCTCACCTCGCTCCTGCTCGAACGCGGACGCGAGATCGCCGTCCTCGACGGTGACGTTGTCCGCACGCACCTTTCCAAGGGTCTCGGCTTCAGCAAGGAAGACCGCGACACGAACATCCTGCGCATCGGCTTTGTGGCTGGCGAGATCGTCCACGCGGGCGGCGCCGTCATTTGCGCAGCCATCAGTCCCTACCGCGCCACGCGCAACGAGGCGCGCAAGATGGTCGGCGAGAACTTCATCACCGTCTACATGGACACACCCGTCGAAGTCTGCGAACAGCGCGACGTGAAAGGCTTGTATGCCAAAGCCCGCCAGGCGATGCAGGACGGCAAGCCGATGGGCTTCACCGGCGTGGACGACCCCTACGAACCACCGATCGACCCGGAGATCACGCTCAAGGGATTTGGCGCGACGCCCGAAGAGAACGCGTACATCATCCTCAAATACCTCGAAGAACAGGGATATTTGAACGGAAACTAACCGCAGGTTGACGAGGAACGCGAAGGGTATAATAAAAGCCTTCGCGTTCTTTGTTGTTTACCCCAATTGAAAGAATGACCCGCTTCAATTCCCGCCTCGCCTCCGTTCTGACCCTCAGCCTGCTCGCCGTGATCGGGACCTTTCTCGTCCTGCGGGCGACTCCCGAAGGGCTTGGTCTCTCGGACGACTCCATTGCGTACATTGCCGGCGCCCGCAGCATGCTGGCCGGGGACGGCTACCGCGAAGCCTGGCTGGAGAGCAACCAGCCGGTGACACACTTCCCGCCGGGCTTTTCATCTGTTCTGGCATTTTTCGGCCTGTTCGGGCTGGATCCGTTGCGCGGCACGCGCTTCGTCAACGCCTTGTTGTTCGGTATGAATGCCGGTCTGCTTGGCATCCTCGTCTGGCGGATGACTCCCTCGCTGACCGCCGGGCTGGTGATCGCGGCGCTTTTCGTTGCAAGCGGCGACTTGTTGCAGGTGCATACCGCTGCAATGAGCGAGCCACTGTTCATTTTCCTCTCGCTTCTCTCCTTCTGGATGTTCGACCTGTACTTCGAACTCCCGCCCTCTTCGGTGGAGAGGGGGATTTCCGGCGAGTGGTGGTGGCTGGTCGCCTGCGGTGCCTTTGCCGGGATGGCATACCTGACACGTTATGCGGGGCTGGCGCTGGCCGCGACCTTTATCGTCGCCATCGTCATCCTGCGCTCCACCTGGCGCAAGCGTTTTACCAGCACCGGCATCTTCCTGGCGGGATTCCTGCCTTTCGCACTCGGCTGGGCGCTCCGCAACCGGCTGATTGCCGAAAATGCCACCAACCGCGCCTTCGCATGGCACCCTGTCACCGCGGAAAACATCCGGCTGGGCGTGCGTACCTTCTCCGAGTTTCTCATCCCCATCGAACCGTGGCGCAGGGAACTCGCCGGGCTGGATTGGGTCCTGCCGGGGTTGATCGCCCTCGTCCTCGGAGCGGTGCTGGTCTGGACCCTGCTGCGGGCGTGGCGATATTTTTCGAAGCCGAGGCAGGCGTCGGATCTGAAGAGAGGCGGGAAGGAGTCGCGTGAGGTCATCTCGTTCACCACGGGACTCTACATCTTTGCCTACCTGGCTTCCATCGTCGCCTCGATGACCATGTTCGACGCCGCGACCAAGTTCCGATTGCGCATCCTGTCGCCGGTCTTTGTCGGGTTGTTGATCCTGCTGGTGGCGTTCGGCATCTCGATGCGGAAAAATTACCGCCCGTTGGTGATCGTTGCGACCATCCTGGCGCTCGGGCTTTCGGTCTACAAACAATCCGTCACGTTTGCGCACTGGTCGCAGGGCGGGATCGGGTATGCGTCCTTCCAGTGGTACGATTCGCAGGCGATGGCATACCTGCGCAACCTGCCCGGCGGCGTGAGCATCTACACCAACGAACCCGCCGCCGTGTATCTTTACACAGGCCGCGGCGCGAAGGTGCTGCCTACCCGCTACGATTCGGCGACCGCGCAGGAGCGCACAGGTTTTGATGAAAGCGTTGCAACCATGCAGGGCGATGTGACGCAGGGCGCGGCAGTGATGGCGCTGTTCGACGGCGGCGATAACATAGCCAGTGAAGTGGAATTATTGACCGAAGGCATGCACCTTGCGTTCAAGGTGCAGGGCGATTCGATCTACACCAAACCGTAAAGGGATTTATGACCATACATAAAAAATTCGACCTGACCGGGCGCGTGGCGGTCGTCACCGGGGGCGTGGGACTGCTCGGCGCGGAATTTTGCAGGACATTGGCTGAGGCGGGCGCGGCGGTTGCCGTGGTGGACTTGAACGCCTCCGCTTCGCAGGGGACGGCTGACGCGCTCACGAAAAACGGATACAAAGCCCTGGCCGTTCCCACCGACATCACCCAGCCGGACCCGGTTAACGCGATGGTGGCGAAGGTGTTGTCTGAATTTGGGCGGCTGGATATCCTTGTCAATAGCGCGGCGCTCGACCCGAAGTTCGACCCGGACGCGGCAAAAAAAGGGATCGCGCCCGGTGCCTTCGAGGACTATCCGCTCGACCAGTGGAACGCCGCCATGAACGTCAACCTGACCGGCATGTTCCTGGTCACGCAGGCCTGCGTCAAGCCGATGATCGCGCAGGGTAAAAAGGGGAGCGTCATCAACATCTGCTCCACCTATGGGCTCAACGGTCCGGACCAGCGTATTTACATCAAGGACGGCCAGCGTGTGGCGTTCAAGCCGGTCTATTACACGGTGACCAAGGCGGGCGTGATGGGCTTTACCAAATATCTCGCCGCCTATTACGCCGGGACGGAGATCCGCGTGAATGCGTTGACGCCCGGCGGCGTGTTCAACAATCACGAGGAATATTTTGTGAAGAACTATTCCGCAAAGACCATTATGGGACGCATGGCGAACAAGGACGAGATGAATGGCGCGTTGCTGTTTCTTGCCTCGGATGCTTCGTCCTACATGACAGGCAATAATGTTATTGTAGATGGCGGTTGGACAGCGTGGTAAAACCGACGATGGACGGTAGACGATTGACCATGGTCCCTCGTCCACGGTCAACGGTCGAATTATGACTAAAATCCTCGCTCTCATCCCTGCGCGCGGCGGTTCAAAGGGGATCCCGCGCAAGAATATCAAATCCTTTGCCGGCTATCCATTGATCGCGTGGAGCATCGCGGCGGGATTGCAGGCGAACAGCGTCTCGCGCGTTATCGTTTCGACGGATGACGAGGAGATCGCGGCGGTGGCGCGCCAATACGGCGCGGATGTCCCGTTCCTGCGCCCCGCCGAGTTTGCCCAGGACCGCACGCCGGACCTGCCAGCCTTCGAGCATGCCTTGAAATGGCTGGAGGACATCGAAGGCTACAAACCTGAGATCGTCGTTCAACTGCGCCCGACCTCCCCGGTCCGCCCGAGGGATATGGTGGACAGCGCGGTCAGGATCCTGGTGGAGAACCCGGATGCGGACAGTGTCCGTGGCGTGGTGCCGGCGGGACAGAATCCCTTCAAGATGTGGCATTTCCACGGATACGACAAACCGATGAAGCCCTTGTTGACCGTGGATGGGATCGCCGAGCCGTACAACGCGCCGCGGCAGATCCTGCCGCCCGCCTACTGGCAGACCGGTCATATCGACGCCATCCGCACGACGACGATCACGCGCAAGAATTCGCTGACAGGGAATGTAGTGTATCCATTGGTCATCGACCCGCGCTACACGGTGGACATCGATACGCCAGCCGACTGGGCGAAGTACGAGGCGCTGGTCTATCAGGGCGGGCTGGAGATGGTCACGCCGGATGGCAAACGCCGCCGCTCCATCCCGCGCAAGATCGAACTGGTCATCCTTGATTTTGACGGTGTCGTCACCGACAACCGCGTGTGGACGGACCAGGATGGCCGCGAGATGGTCGCCGCCTACCGGAGCGATAGTCCGCGTATCGGCGAACTGCGGAAGAATGGCATCGAGGTAATGATCCTTTCTTCGGAGCCGAACACGGTCGTGGCGGCGCGCGCGAAAAAGATGGGGGTGGAGGCAATTCATGGGGTGGGGATGCAGGACAAGGGACGCGTGATGCGTGAAGTCCTCGAGAGGAAGAACATCAAGGCGGAGAATGTCGTCTATGTGGGCAACGATCTCAACGACCTGCCGTGCTTCGAGGTCGCTGGCTGGTCTGTGGCGGTTGCGGACGCGTTCCCCGAGGTGATCCAGGCTGCGGATTATGTATTGAGCAAATCCGGCGGGCATGGCGCGGTCCGTGAACTGTGTGAATTGATCTTGAAAAAAATTAATTAATGTCTTTGCGAACCCCGAACGAAGTGAGTGGGTGAGGCAATCTCCAAATTGCCAGAAGATTGCTTCGGCGAAAAAGCATTGCCTCGCAATGACATGATCTAAGGAGAAGAAATGACTCGTGAAATAAAAATTGGAAACAAACTGGTGGGTGAAGGTCATCCTGTATATGTGATCGCGGAGATCGGCATCAACCACAATGGGGATCTGGAAATTACGAAAAAGATGATCGATGCGGCTGTCCATGCCGGTGCGGATGCGGTGAAATTCCAGAAGCGCACGCCCGAAGTATGCACGCCGCCCGACCAGCAAAAACAAATGCGTGAGACGCCGTGGGGTTACATCACGTATCTCGATTATCGTTACAAGGTCGAGTTCAACGAGGAACAGTACCGCGAGATCGACCGCTATTGCAGGGAAAAGAAGATCGACTGGATGGTCTCGGTGTGGGATGAACCTTCGGTGGATTTCATGGAGAAGTTCGATACGCCCGCATATAAGATCCCATCGGCTTCGCTGACCGACCACAACCTGCTGAAGTACGTCCGCAAGACGGGCAGGCCCATCATCATTTCCTCGGGCATGTCCACGATGGAGCAGATCAAACGCGGCGTGGAGATCGTTGGTAATGACAACCTCGTCATCATGCACTGCACCAGCACCTATCCGTGCGAACCGGAAGAGTTGAACCTCAGAATGATCGAAACGCTTCGCCGCGAATTCCCGAACAACCCCATTGGGTATTCCGGCCATGAAGTGGGGCTGGTCCCCTCGGCGGTCGCCGTTGCTTTCGGCGCCTGCATGGTGGAGCGCCACCTCACGCTCGACCGCGCCATGTGGGGCAGCGACCAGGCGGCGTCGGTGGAGCCGGGCGGCTTTGAGCGCCTTGTCAAATACATCCGCGTGACCGAAGCCGCGCTCGGCGACGGCGTGAAGAAGGTCTATGAATCCGAGAAGGGTTCGATGAAGAAACTGCGCCGCGTGGTGAACGAATAAATAATCCGTAAGGGCACGGCGAATTGGTCAAGGACCTTGCCGCTTAATCGTCCCGCCGTGCCCCTACCAGGAATGAAATGAGTCTTACCCAAAACATCCGCCGCATCGCACGTCCCTACGGGAAGACCGCCCAAGCCATTCTGCGCTGGCGGCGGTTTTCTTTTCACGAGGCGCCGCCCGTCTTTGGCAATGCCAAGCCGAAGAGCGGGTCGCATTTGCTATTGCAGATCCTGAACGGTTTCACACAGATCATGCCGTATCGCTATGTGGATGCCGACCCGGTCCGCACGATCACCAAAGAAGGAAGAAGAAAGACGAAAGAAGAAATACTGGATGAATTAAGACGCGTACCCCAGGGCGTGATCGGCTGGGGATACGTGGATGCGACGCCCGAAAACGCTTCATTCTTAACCGAGGCCGGGCGCGTCAACTATTTCATTTATCGCGACCCCCGCGACATGCTCGTCTCGCAGGTCTTCTTTGCGACCGACATGCACGAGGAACACGGGATGCACGACTACTACAACTCCCTGCCCGATTTCGGCGAACGGCTAAAAGTGGCGATCACCGGCATCGACCGCGACGGACTCAAGATGGTCAGTGTCAGACAGCGCTATGAGGGCGTCTTCCAATGGCTGGGGCAAAAGAACGTGATGTGCATCCGCTTCGAGGACCTGATCAACAACCGCGATGCCACGCTCAACTCCATGCTCGATGAGGTGGAAAAGACCGGCTACAAAATCCCCACACCGCGTGAAAAGGCATTGTCCGTTTTGGTCGATGCGATCCAGCCGAAGAAGAGTCACACCTTCCGTTCGGGGAAGACCGGCGGCTGGAAACAGTATTTCACGCGACGAACACAAGTCCCTGTTCAAGGATGTGGCGGGGGATCTGCTGGTCAAACTTGGTTACGAAGAGAATAACGACTGGTAATGAAATCCCTGAACGAAATTTTCACCCAACGCATCAAACGCGGACTTGTCCGCAGGCTCAACAACCTTAAGATCGCACGCGTCGCGCGGGAAGTAGCGCGTCAGGAACCGAAGCCGTATGGTCAGCCCGTGGTCTTCTTCAAGGCATCCTCGGGAATCGACGACCTCTCATGGAACAGCGGATTCCACCTGCTGGCTTCGTGGGCGCTGCGCTTGAGGGGAATCCCTGTTGCGTATTTCGCCTGCAATTCCGGCATGAGCAAGTGTGTGCTGGGAACGAATCGGGATAATCCACACGAGGAAATGCCGTGCAAGTCGTGTGTGGTTCAGTCGCGGACGTTGTATACAGGGCAGAGGTCAAGGGCAGAGGTACAAAGGCTTGCCCTGAGCAGTGTCGAAGAGGTCGGGAGTTGAATGGTTTGGGTATGATCGTGACCCACAATTGGCGAGTGCAATCGAGCAATTGAGCGTTCCTGAATTGATGGGATTTGAATGGCAAAACACTCCCCTTGGAGCATTGTGTCTGCCGGGGTTGCGCTGGATCTTGCGAATCCATCATTTGGACGATGACGAGAATACGCGATATTTGTTGCGTGAGTATATTTTGTCCGCGTGGAATGTGGCGCGGAAGTTCTCGGACTTCCTCGATCGGACCCAGCCGAGGGCCGTGGTCGTGTTCAACGGGCAGTTCTTCCCCGAAGCGACCGCGCGTTACGTGGCGCAGAAACGCGGCATCCGCGTCATTACGCATGAAGTTGGGATTGCAGCCCGCCACCGCCTACTTCACCGAAGGCGAAGCGACGGCGTACCCGATCCACATCCCGGATGAGTTCGAGTTGAACAACGAGCAGAATGCGAAGCTGGATTCCTATCTCGCCAAGCGCTTTCAAGGCGACTTCACGATGGCAGGCATCAAGTTCTGGGCGGACATGAGGGAACTCGATGAGTCGTTTTTGCAGAAGGCGGCGGGATTCAAACAGATCGTGCCCATCTTTACCAATGTCATCTTCGATACGAGCCAGCCGCACGCCAACACGGTCTTTGAGGATATGTTCCAGTGGCTGGACCTGGTGCTCGATGTCATCAAGTCGCACCGCGAGACACTATTCGTCATCCGCGCGCACCCGGATGAGCTGCGGGTTCGAAAATCCAGCCGCGAGACGGTCCAGGGTTGGGTGGCAAGCCGAGGCGTGGAGAAAGAGCCGAATGTCGTCTTTGTGAATCCGAACGAGACGTTGAGTTCGTATGAGTTGATCCAGAAATCCAAGTTTGTGATGATCTATAACTCGACGATCGGGTTGGAGGCGTCCATTATGGGCGCGGCGGTGTTGTGCGCGGGCAGGGCACGCTTTACGCAATATCCCACCGTGTTCTTTCCGCAAAGCATCGAAGCGTATCGGGATGAGCTGCAAAAGTTCCTGCGCGTTGACAAGATCGATGTGCCTGCGGATTTCAAACGTAATGCACGCAGATTCCTGTATTACCAGTTGTTCCGTACATCACTTCCGTTTGGTGATTTTTTGGAACCGTCCGTGCGGACGACCCAGACACGCTTGAAGTCGTTTGAGCTAAAGGCATTGCTCGAGTCGGATGCGGTTACGGCAATTTTGGATGGCATTCTGAATGACGGGGATTTTTTGCTGAAGGAGGTTAGGGGGAGTTGACCTGAAGGATGACCACCCCGCCGACCTCGATCTTCTTCACCTTGTCCGGATAAGCAGCGATGAGGTCTTCGAACAGTCTCAGGTCGAAACTTTGGAGCAAAAGAAAGCGGACATCATACTTTTCAAGCAGGGACATTTTGTCCTCTGGAGAGGGCACCTTCAAGAATAAAGTATTCGTATCCGATATCCTTTCCTCTCTTTCAGCATTTGAAAAATATGGCATATTCGATGGTTGTGAGATGCGGAAGGTGATCAATTTGGACTTCGGCGAGACGCCCGGGATGAGGTCGTTCAGTTGTTCAGAACCGACCACATATGCCTCGTCAGATATCAAGCGGTTCAATTCCTGACCTGCATCTGCCAGCCCTCGATTTCTTTGTGACTTGGCTGAGAATTTTTCAAAGTCCGGCAGGTTGTTCTCACGCATGTACAGGAGGAAAAGTCCCAGCGTGAGAAAGGCGATGGTCAACAGGGGCAAGTAGGAGGAGGATGGAGAAGCGTCTCGTTGGTCTATTGACGTATATGCGGGCTCTGATGATGTCCCTGACACCCGAAAGCGCGTACACTGTGCTCAATCCAAACGGGAACAGCCAGAGCGCCCTCTCGAGCATCCAGGCGGACAGGAAATAGCCGATAATCCACCCGCTGAAGGGGAACCAGGCCAGCACACCGAGCAAAGAACATGCCAGAATGAATTGGGCAGAGACCTGTTTTCTGAACTTTCTCAGGGCAAAGATCACGGCGAGGAATGGGAAGACCAGCCAGCCTCGCGCCATGACCGGCTGGGGAACCGGTATTTTTTCTGAAAAGGGGAAGTCCATGTCCAATATGGAGGGGGAAAAACCGTAAAATTGTGTGTCCCCCCACTTTTCGACCATGTTCTCGATACCGCCTTGAGCAGGAATATCCTGTGAGGTGTAGGGGATCTCCTCCTGTGAAGGTAGATTGATGAAGCGAAGCGCGATTTGAGGCGCTAGAATGGCAGCTAGAATCGCAATAATGATGACCTTTTGCGTTATTGCCGTCCTGCCCCAATTGAGAAGGATAAGTACACCACCTATGAAAGCGGAATAAGCCAGAATGACCGGGTGCATGAGTGTCAGGCTCGAACCTGTGAGGAGGAGCATGGCGTAGCTCGATTTTGTCGGTCGTTCCATGGAGCGGATCAGGCTTTGGAAAAATACCGGCGCCATGATGAAGGCGGCGGTTGCTTTGTCTGCGCTGAGTTGTGTGAAAAAAGATGCGCCGGGATGCAGGTATTCGGATAGCAAAAGGAGGAATGCCAACTGCAGCATTGACGAAGCACCTGCCGCACGGGGGGAGAATTTCAGTGTGCGTGCCAGTTCATACCAGCATAAAACGGACAGGACGACAAGAAAGGGTTCGTAGTATCCGCTTATGAGCAGGATACCCGGCACATTGCCGAGGTCGGCGATGAGGGCTTGCGCAAATGGAGCGCTCATAAGCCAGAAGCGGGGATGGACGAGTTCCGACGCGCCGAAAATTACGTCTTTGAAATCCAAATGGAGGGAGTTCTGCCAGTTTGTGATATAGGCAAGGTAGGTCAGGTCGTCGTCGGTAAGGACGCGCTGGATGACGATCAGGCAGGCGGTAAGTGACACGAACATCATCAACAAGACCGGCAGCAGGTCGTTCTTTCTGATTTTCTTTATCTGGATCTTGATCCCATTCGCCGTCAGGGATAGTAGATACAGGATCGTGAGGACACTCCCTGCCGCGGCCATGAGCAGTTTTATCGTCTCGAATGAAAAATGGAAAAATCGCCCCATTGCGCCGAGCACTGCAAACATCAGATGTGAGATGACAAAACCAAACGTGATGTGGCTGAAGGTGAGCATGGACTTCTCAACAAGCAGACCGTACGCACAAATCCCCGGAATGATGAAAAGAATCAGGGCAATACCCAGCCTGAGCCAGATGTAAGGATTAAGACTTATCTGCCACGGCAGGTACCAAAGGCAGAAACACGCAAAGGCAATGAAAATTGCCCACTTCCCCATTTTTTCTTGTCGCAGATCTGGAGCCATATGGAATAGATTCACCAGTCAATTATAATGGTTCAAATATCTGATTTGTCCCGTTATCCAACATTCACATACATGAAACATCCAAAAATCTCCATTGTTACTCCCTCCCTGAATCAGGGGGAATTCATCGAAGAAACGATTCTTTCGGTGCTGTCGCAGGATTATCCCTGCCTGGAATATCTTGTCATGGACGGTGGGTCTTCGGACAACACGCTTAAAGTGCTGAAGAAATACTCCGGCAGAATTAAATGGATCAGTGAGGCGGATAAAGGCCAGACCGATGCGATCAACAAGGGGCTGCGATTGACTGACGGGGCAGTTGTCGGGTATTTGAACGCGGATGACCTCCTGCTGCCTGGTTCACTGTGGATGGTGGCTAAAGCATTTACCCGGCAACCGGACGCCATGTGGGCGATTGGAAAGTGCCGGATCGTCGATGAAAATAACAACGAGATCAGGAAACCTATAACAGGTTATAAGAATTTTCTACTCAGGCTGGGCGGTTTTCCATTGCTGGTCATGACAAACTATATATCCCAGCCGTCCACCTTTTGGCGCAGGGATGCCCTGGCTGAGGTCGGTTTTCTGGATGAAAACCTGCATTATGTCATGGATTACGATTACTGGCTTAGGCTGTACTCGCAATATTCTCCGGTGTTCATACCGGAGAATATTGCATCTTTCAAGATCCACCCGTCTTCAAAGACAACCAGTACGGGGCACAGGAATGTTTATGTCGAGGAGGAAAAACGCGTGATCCGGCGTTATACCGGCTCCCGTTGGCTCCTGCTCTTGCATGATCTTCATAGGTTGTTCATGACGGCGGCTTATTCCGTGGTAAACCGCAAGGGTCGGTAGAATGCCTGTTCTGGCGCAGCAGATCGTGAGGTCCGGTTCGAGGCGCTGGTCATGTTTGGCGGATGTGCTGTCTGGCTGAGACGTCACTCCATGTCGTCCTGATCGTCAAAATTGGCAAGATGAAGACGGATGGCGGCAAGCTGACTGGCGATTAGACCGAGGAAGAAGAACAAGGTCCCCAGCACGATCGCGAGCATGGCGCCGACGCTTACGCCGCGTCCTGCAATCACGATCGGTATGCCCCAGAACAGACCCACAGATATGCAGAATATCGAAAGCGGCAGAAATATCCTTAGAGGATTGACCAGCATGGTAAGCCCCAGGATCTCGATGATCGTTTGAAATGCAGTATGGGTGCTGATCGAGCTCGCCCCGCCGATGCGTTTCCGCACCATGATGGGGGTCTCCAGGACGAGGTGTCCCTGGTTGAGGAACAACAGGGTGATCACGTCGCTGAAAGCCATCGAGTTGGGACAGAGGTGCAGGTAGCGTTTGACGAGGCGGGTACGATAGAGTTTGAAACCAGAATTCAGGTCCCTAACCGGAAGCGGGACGAGTATCCGCGTGAAGGTGCGGATGATCCACTTCCCCAGTTCGCGGTAGATGTTGACATGCTCCATCACGGAGCGCGAGCCGATGACCATATCCGCATCATTCCCGACTGCAAACTGGTGGACTACATCCAGGTCGGATGCCGCATGCTGACCATCCCCGTCCATTGTGACCACGTAGCGGGTCCGCGCCGACAGCAGACCAGTCTTCAAAGCTCCGCCGTAGCCTCGATTCACCTTATGGTGCAATACCTTCACGTTGGGTTCGGTCTCGAATTGCGCAAGGATGCCGGCTGAGTCATCCTTCGAGCCGTCATTGACGAGGATCAACTGCCAGTTCCTTGCCCGGCAGGACTCGACCAGTTCCGGCAGGAAGCGCGGCAGGGACTGGGCTTCGTTGAAAACAGGGATGACAACCGTCAATTCGCAGCTGTCGGAGAATGCATCCGGCATGGTCGGATTATACATTCAATTGATTGCATCCCGCTCCGCGTAGTGTTCGAGGCGGGGAATGGAATTGAACACGACAAACCTGTTACATTTGGCGATTGTATTCGCGGGGGAAAAGTTGTACCCTATTAATAGGTTTTCCTTCAGCCTGCCCGCCGGACGGGGGGAAGGACATATCCAAACAAGGAGGATTCCCGTGAAACGTTTTCCGTTTTTTGCCCTGCTGGTATTGATGATCGCCGCCCTGGCATGCGGGGGGACCGCTCCACAGCCGACCCCGGAACCGACTGCCACGCTGGTCGAACCGACCAGCACCCCGGAACCGACAGATACCCCGCTGCCGACTGATACTGCCACGCCCCTGCCGCCCACGGCGACACCGGATACCACCGCCACTGCGGCGGTCCGTGCCACACAATCTGCCGAAGGTGCGCTCAGCGAACTGGACAAGCTGCTTGGCGATACCGACATCCCCTACAAGGATGGGCGCCTGATATGGAAGCAGACTGAACCGTTCAAGATCAGCATGACAGGACCCGATTACCAGATTTCGGATATAGACGATGACCTGACCGCCGGCAATTTCATCTTCAAATCGGATGTGATCTGGGAAGCATCAGGCATCGTGATCTGCGGCGTTATCTTCCGTTCGGAACCGAACCTGCTGAATGGCAAGCAATATCAGTTCCCCTTCCTGCGGTTATCGGGACTGCCGGCCTGGGCGATCGAAGTGCACGAGTTCGGCAATTTCAAGAATTCACCGACCGATATCAAATTCTCGGATGCGCTCGACCTGGAAAACGGTGCGACAAATCAGCTTGTCCTCGTGGTGCAGGATGACAATTTCACGGTCTACATCAACCAGGCGCGCCAGGGCAAGTTCTATGATTACAGCAAACAGCGCATGAACGGCAATTTCGGCTTCCTTGCCCGCCAGGATTCCGGGAACGGTTACTGCGAGTTCGAGAACTCGTGGGTCTGGTCACGAATTGGCCGGATTGTTCAAAAAAATCAATGAAAATCCGTGAAATCAGTGGCTAAAAACTCATGGCTTGTCAGAATCCCACAGAAACGGGATAACCGTAAAAATAAACGTCCCGAAGATTAAACGGATCCTTCGGGACGTTTGATTTCAAAGGCAGGCGATCAATCGTCGCCGACCAGTTCCCTCGCCTTTTCAACATACGCCAGGCTTTGGTGGCGGAAGTAGGTGTTGTAAAGCGTTGCGTAGTGTCCGTTCTGCGCGAGCAGGCCATCGTGATCGCCCTCCTCGATGATCCTTCCCTTGTCCATCACGACGATGCGGTCAGCCGCCTTCACGGTTGAAAGACGATGCGCGATGAGAATGCTCGTAGAATGTTTCAGGATGAGATTCAACGCCTGCTGGATCTGCCACTCGGTGAACGGGTCGATGCTGGCGGTCGCCTCGTCCAGGATGAAGATGGCGGGTTTCTGCATCAGGACGCGCATCAATGCCACGAGTTGACGTTGTCCCATTGAGAGACGCCCGCCTCTTTCCCCGACCTGGGTCTGGATCCCGTTCGGAAGCGTTTCCAACCATTCGCCTTCGCCGATCCTACGCGCCATCTCGAGCATTTCCTCATCTGGTCACGTTTGGCGCGGCATAGCGGATGTTGTCCGCCACGGTTCCCGAAAACAGGAACGGGACCTGCGAGACGATGCCCAACTGACGCCGATACTGCGCGAGGTCGAACGTGCGGATGTCGTGACCGTCCACGAGCAGGCGTCCCTGCTGGAATTCGTAGAAGCGCGCGATCAACTTGGCAATGGACGATTTCCCCGCGCCGGTATGTCCGACCAGGGCAAGAGTTCTCCGGGCTGGATGAGCAGGTTGAAGTGAGTCAGAATCGGTTCGTTGTCCGTATAGCGGAAGTGCAGGTCGTCGAAGTGGATGTGTCCCTTGAGGCGCGGCACGTCCTTTGAATCTATCTGGACGACGTTCGGGTCGGCGTCGATCAGGGCGTAAACGCGTTCCGCGGCGGAGAGTCCCGCCTGGATCTGCGCCCAGAAGGCGGAGAGGTTGAGGACGGGGAAGAAGAACTGGTCGAGGCTCATGATGAAGAGGTACCACGCGCCGACCGTGACGATGCCCTGCGCGGCGCTGAGTCCGCCCGTGTAGATGAGGATGGCGGTGAAGATGCCGCCCAGCGCGTTGAGCGTGGGGAAGACCAGCGAGAGCACAAAGCCGCGCTGGATGTTGACGCGGTATGACTGCTGGTTCGATTCGTCGAAGGAGTTGAAGATGCTGGCTTCCTGGCGGAAGTTCTTGGCGATGGAGATGCCGCTGATGGTTTCCTTGATGGCGGCATTGACGTCCGCCATGGCTTTCATGCCACGCTTGGTCACTTTGCGCGCCATCACGCGGAAGAGCGAGGCGATGCCGAATATGACCGGCAGGAACGCCACCAGCATCAGCGAGAGTTTCAGGTCGGTGCGGAAGAGCACCACGCCGAGGATGATCGCCTGCACGAACTGCGCAATCACGTCCGTGACGATGACGATCAACTGACCGAAGTCGTTCGTGTCGGAGGTGATGCGCGAGACGATGCGCCCCGAGGAGAACTGGTCGTAGAAGGAGAGGTCGTGTTCCGCGGCGGCGCGGAAGGCGCGCGTGCGCAGGTCGAGCACCACGTCACCGACGGCGCGCACGATCAGACTGCGCCGCGCCCAGTTCAAACCCCACAAGCCAATGCCGATCAACAGCACGGTCAGCGCGACCAGGCTGATGGCGGTAAAAGTCGGTTCGCCCTTCAACAGGTTGACCATGTTGCTGACGACGACCGGCAGCGCCGCACCGATGCCCGCGATGACGATGACCAATGCGGAAACCACCGCCAGGCGTTTGACCTGCGGCTTGAAGAAACCGGCAATACGCCCCGTCAGTTCGCGGTCGGTGTACTGGCGGTCATATTTTTCGTCGTTAAGTCCTGCAAAAAAGCCCATAGTTTAGCTCTTCAGCTTTCAGCAATTAGCTGTTAGCAAGTGCGATTAGCTCTATTGACCGCTTTTTTGCTAACTGCTAATCGCTAACCGCTTACTCTCTAAATATCCTCGAATATGCCTCGGAGGTTTGCATCAATTCATCGTGCGTGCCGATGGCGGCGATGCGTCCCTTGCGGAGGACGATGATCAAGTCCGCCCAGCGGATCTGCGAAAGGCGGTGGGTGATGATGAAGGTCGTCCGTCCGCGGGCGGCGTTGGAGATGGCGCGTTGGATGCGGTCCTCGGTGGCTGAGTCGATGGCGGAAGTTGAGTTGTCGAGGATCAAAATGTGCGGGTCGGTCAGGAAGGCGCGTCCCAGTGCGATGCGCTGGCGTTGACCACCCGACAGCGTCACGCCGCGCTCGCCGACGACGGTCTCGTAGCCCTTGTCGAACGAGCGGATGAACTCATCCGCCTGTGCGGACTTCGCCGCCGCTTCGATCTCGCTTTGGGTTGCTCCCGGTTTCCCGAAAGCGATGTTCTCGCTGACGGTCCGTGAGAATAGGAAGACATCCTGCTCGATCATCGAGATCTGCGAACGGAGCGAGGCGAGGTTCCAGTCGCGCACGTCCATGCCGTCCACAAGGACCTGTCCCTGCGTGACATCGTAGGTGCGGTTGAGCAGTTTCACAAGCGAGGTTTTTCCCGCGCCGGTCTGCCCGACGATGGCAACGGTCTGTCCCTGCCGAACTTTGAAGGAGATATTGCCCAGAACATTCTCCACATCGTCCTTTCGTCTTTCTTCTTTCATTGAAGGGTAGGCAAAATCCACGTTGCGAAACTCAACCTCGCCTCTCATTGCTTCGGCGTATCCTTGAGCGTTCTGGTCGAGGTGGGTCTCGCGATTCATCAGTTCCAGAATGCGGCGGGCGCTGGAGATTCCAAGTGAAATTTGGGAATAGGCGAACGTCGAAACGAACGTGGGGAATTGGAGCAGAAGAAGCAGACCGAAATACGCCACCACGTCGCCGAGGTTAAGCTGTCCGCTGCGGAAAAGCAGCAGGGCATGGAACAGCCCGAAGGCGTAGGCGGAACCGAGCAGGAGCATCGCGACGTAGCGTCCCTCGAGGTCGCCCTGCTTGACGAAGGCGTCCCGCACGCGGCTGGCGTTCATCACGAATTTGTCCACTTCCGCATTTTCCTGCGAAGCGCCCTTGACCACCTCCACGCCGTCCAAGGATTCGGAAAGGTGCGTGTTCATCTCGCCAAATGAGGAACGTACTTCGTCCGTGATGGGGGAGAGGGTTTTGAGATAACGTGCAAGGAAAAAGAAATACAGGATGATGTAGACGGCCGGCACAATGACAAGCGATGGATGATACCGCCCGGCGACGAACAGCGGCATGAGCAGAAATATGAGAGACCCCACGACCAGGTTGATGCCCGGGCTGAACATGTAGTTGACCTCGCGCACATCGTTAGTGGAACGCGCCATCGTATCGCCGACGGGCTGGAGATTATGGAAGGTCATGCTCTTGCCGAGCAGGGAGAGATACAGTTCGTCGCGCACCTGACGCTCCATGTTTTGTGCGCCAGCAGTTCCGCGCCGAAGTTGCGCCCCAGTTGCAGGATGCCGCGTATGATCTGGGAAATACCGATGATCAACGCCAGCGGCAGAAGGACGCCGGTGTCCGGTACGGGCGCGAGCATGGCATTGAACGCGTCGCCGGTCAGTACGGGGACGACCGCGGCCAGGCCGGCATTGCCCACCGCGCCGACGATCATCATCAGGATGATCCAGCCATGACGCCGCGCGTGTGACCAGATCCAGGCCACGGGCCCGGTGCGGGCATACGTGTGAGTTCGATGCATCGAAAATTCAGCGGGAGCGGAGATCGTGGTCATAGTCCTTCATTCTACCATTCGGGGTTGCATTGTTTAGAGACTCCAGACTGCGGTCTCTTACCTTGACTGAAACATGCATACCCCTGCAAAAAAGATCCGTAACCGTCATCACAAGCCGGGGTTATTTTTAATCAGATGGCTCTCGGAGCCTGAACAATTTCCCAAAGGAGAATGTAAGATGAAACTATCGATGCCCCGGACGATTTCCGGTTGGTGTATGTGGTTGTTCTTCCTGGTCGTTGGCCTTGGCCTGATCCCCGCCATCGGCGGCCTGCTCCCGGCTTTCCTTGCCCTCTGTTTGCCCTGGCTTACGCCATCCTCAGCCTGCTCGGAATGTAGCACACTCTTGATGATGTAACGGCCTCCCATTTGGGAGGTCGTTCTTTTTAAAGTGACGCCATCATTTCAGCAAACCCCATTGCATACTCCCAGCCGGTGTTATCTTCGATCCCCCACCATGCCGACAGGACCGAGTGTGCCAAACTCCATTCACGGATGCGCTCGCGCTCGAATCCCAAATGCTCATGCAGGATGTCGATCCGCCTCATAATTAACCGACGGCTGATCCCGTCCGAAAAGCTTTCCCACGGATTCGTCATCAGCGGTCCCACTTCATACCCCGCCGGACCAATGACTCCCTTTGGGTCAATGACCTGCCAGCCGCGCTCAGATGACAAAATGTTGTAATGATGCAGGTCCCCGTGCATCAAAACGGGACTGTGATTCTCCACAAAGAAATCCCTCGCCGAACTCTCAGCCCTTTCCACAAGTTTCGCATTCAACGGTCCCGTCCCGCCGTTGAACATTTTCCGCAAGCGCTTCAAACCGTCGAACCAGTCGGTGAGTTGGATGAATTTATGGAATCCAGAAGCTCGCGTGCCCGACAGGGTATGCTCCTGCAAATTCGCCAGCAAGCTGGCTGAGTCCAAATGAATCCATATCCTCTTCATCACCTCCGCCGCGATGCGCGTCGCTTCCTCGTCATCCTCCAGCGTTGCGAGCATCACACCCGGGTTTAGCCTCTCCAACAGCATCCAGCATTTCTCTTCATCGTACTCGAGTAGTCTGCACGCGCCCTCACCGTTGAACAACCTCAACGCCGCCATTTCGCTTCTCATTTCGCGGTTGGGGACACCCATTTTCAATACAACATTATACGTAGGGGCGGGATTCCCCCGCCCAATCTCATGATTGCCGGTTACAAGGGGCGGGAGGACCTCGCCCCTACGGGCAAACGCCACAAAATTATAGGAAAGCGTTGGCGCAGGCTGGATGTCCGTCAACCCCCAGCGCGCGGATGCCTCCGCGATCAGGTTGGGCAGTGCATTCAAGAAGGCAAGACCTTCCTCGCGGAATGTGTTTTGAATCGTGGAAATGAAGTCGGGCGGCAGGTTCATGCGCGGACAGGATGTCGCTTCTCGAACATGAACGCGTTATGTTCCCAGTGTTTTGTAAAGCCAGCCGCTTCCAGTTGACGGATGATCTGCGGAATATCGAAGGCAATCTGGAACAACTCATCCAGTTTCTTTTTAGCGGCGAGACGGCGAATATCCATCAAGAGAGCGGACATATCCTCCAGACGGCAGGCAAGGACTCCGACCACGAGCGTGCGTGTGCCATCCTCTTCGTCCTCCCAGGTGCTGAACAGACCTTGTCTGTCCCTCCACCAATAAAAAGTGTGGATGTAGTCCGCTTTGTCGTTGGTGAAATTCTTGATGACCTGTTCGGTCAATGTGCAGATGCGCCAGCCGAGGTCGACGCGCTGACCCGTCAACTGCAGGGACTCGCTGGTGAGTGCAAATTCCATAGCCTCATGGATGTCTGTGACCGGGGAAATACTGTCCAATGGCTCATCGAGCGGTGACGCCTCGAAGCCGGTGACTTCCTGCGTCTTGACGTAGCCCGTCCTTTCGCACAAGTGATGGACGTGGACGTTCCTGGCGCTGGTCATCAAGCGGACGGTGCCGTCACAGTGCTCCTGCCACCAGTCTGTGACGTAGTCGTGGAGCCGCGAACCGACTTTCAGTCCCTTGTTTCTGCGGGTCCACGCGGAAGCCTTCGAGCCACCACTGACCTTCCGCGAGGCGCGTGAGTTTTGTGCACCCGATGGCATGACCGTCATGTTCGGCGGTGGCGAGCAATCCGTTCGGGTCTTTCAGCCAGTCATGCCACACGTCGGGGACGTAATCGCCTCCGTCCCAGATGCCTTTGCAGAATTCGGCGATGTCTGGGTAGTCACTTTCGATGGCGGGACGGCAGAGAACTTGAGAGGAGGAAAAAGATTGGGTCATGGAGGCAGGTTGGGGTTAAGAACGAGGCGGATATTTGCGTAAGGGCACAGCGGGACGATGAATTGTCAAAATTCGAGAAGAATTCGCTGTGCCCCTACGGTGTCAAAACGTCAAACTGGAAATATTTTCTCGAACGCCTCGGGGCAATACTTCTGCACCATCTCGGAGGTGAGACCGTTCTCTTTGCAGATCTCCGCATAGAGGTCCGCGCTGGGACGTTTCGTCCGCTTTTGGGTTTTCTCATCCAGCGCCCAGAGACCGAAGCGCTGGGTCCAGCCGCGCTCCCATTCGAAGTTGTCCGTCAGTGACCAATGGAAGTATCCTTTCACGGGGAAGTTGAAGTTGACCGCCCGCCAGACCTGATGAATGTGCTGTGCGATGTAACGCGGACGCATCTTGTCGTCTGTGTCTTCGACGCCGTTCTCCGTGATGATGATGGGCAGGTCTGGGAACAGGCGAGTCGCCCATTTGATCGTTTCGAACATGCCTTCAGGGATGTTGGCGATGAAGTTGTTCGTGCTCATGTCGGCGTCGGCGGGATAGCCGCTGTGCGTGAAGAGTTCGTTCGGTTTGGTGACGTTGAAGCTGATCGTGTCCACCGAGTAATAGTTCAAGCCCAGAAAGTCCTGCGTCCCTTTCGCTTCAGGAATGCGCTGGTTCCCCATGGGCGACTTCATCACACCCGTGCTGATGCCTGATGGGAATCCCATGTTGACGCCGTTGTAACGAATATTTCGCATCAACACATCCAGCGGGGACCATGTGCGCTTCGCCACCATCGGGCGGTGATGATGCGCAAAGCCCACGCGTGCCTCGGGCTGGATCTCATGGATGGCGCGATATGCCGCAACGTGTCCGCGCAACATGTTGCCCATGACCTGCATCGCAATGTTAAGTCCGCGCCGTTTGGTGGGGAAATCGCCAGCCACGTATCCGCTCAAGGCATAGACGTTCGGCTCGTTGATCGTACACCACAGCGTGCAATATTCCTTGAGCGCATCCACGGTCTTGCGGACGAACTTCTCGAACAACTTCACCGCATCTTCATGTTCCCAGCCGTCCATTTCAAAGAACCACAACGGGTCGGAAAAATGATGCAGCGTGACCATCGGGGTCATGCCGCGTTCCTTCAGTCCGCGCAGCATGGCGCGATAACGTTCGAGTGCGTCCTCGTCCCAGGTGTCCGGCGTCGGCTGGATGCGGCTCCACTCCACCGAAAAGCGGTGCGCATTCTGTCCTGTTTCGGCGGCGCGGTCGAAGTCCTCCTTCCAGCGGCCTCCCCACCAATCGCAGGCCAGACCAGATGTCCCGTCCGTATGACCGTCCTGTTCCCACTTCCACCACTGGTTGTTGGTGTTGTTGCCTTCCACCTGATGCGCGGCGGTCGCCGTCCCCCATAAAAATCCGCGCGGGAAATGATAGGATGCTTGAGGCATGTGTTTCTCCAATAATTTTGTAGGGGCACAGCAAAACATCGAAGACTTTGACGATC
Organism: uncultured Chloroflexia bacterium; assembly: GCA_963718215.1. Classification (GTDB taxonomy): domain Bacteria; phylum Chloroflexota; class Anaerolineae; order Anaerolineales; family Villigracilaceae; genus Defluviilinea. The sequence continues at coordinate 88,911 of CAVQYK010000018.1, read as the reverse complement.
ACTCGTCCTGCTGTGCCCCTACGATTGTATCAATTATGTATTGCGGGCCATATACGCAAGATACAACGCGACAGAACCCGCCACCGCAGCATTGAGCGACTCGATCTGTCCGCGCATGGGAAGTTTCAGGACGATGTCGCATTTGGCGCGCGTGAGTTGACGGATGCCCTCGCCCTCGCTTCCGACCACGACGGCAGTTGAACCCGTTAAATGACGCTTTGTCTTCTCCCCGACCGTTTCCCCATCCTGGTCCAACCCCACAACCCAGACATTCTCCGCTTTGAGAGCGTCGATCGCCTGCGCCAGATTCGACCGCGCGATGCGCATGTGTTCGCTCGCCCCCGACGACGCGTTGACCACCGCGGGCGTGACCTCCACCGCATGTGCCAGCGGGATGATGATGCCATGCACGCCAACCGCTTCGGCGGTGCGGATGAGCGTGCCGAAGTTCTGCGGGTCGTTCAATGAATCAAGCAAAAGGATGAAAGGCTGTTCGTTCTGCTTCTTTGGCATGGTCGAGGATATCCACCTCGTCGCTATACGGATACGCGCTGACCTCCGCGACGATCCCCTGATTGTTCTCGTGGATCTTGTCCAATTGCGCGCGTTTCACTTTGGCAACAGAAATCTTCCTCTGCGAAGCCAAAGCCATGATGTCAGCCATTTTGCCCTTGACCTGGACATTATCGGCGATCTCGAGTTTGAACACTTCCCTGCGTTTGGCGCGCAGGGTTTCGTAGACGGCATTACGGGAGTAGATGTATTCTTTCATATCCCCGATTGTACCGTAGGGGCGACCCATCGGGTCGCCCCTACCATCTATTCTTCCACCCTCACCTCAACGATCCGATCCAGCCGAAAATTGCGTTCGGCGTTGCGCAGGTGGCAATATGCCTGCAAATAGACGTAATCCGCCAATCCCAGCACCTGCCTGGGCGTGATCCGGCGTTCGGTCTCATTGCCGTCACCGTCCACATAACGGATGACGATGCGTTTGTTGCTGTAGATCGCCTCGCCCAGTTCGGTCGGCAGTTGGATGCCGTCATTGGGCCACACGGGCGAGTTATAAATGCCGATGTACGCATCGAGCGGCTTGTTGTATTGTTTCAAACCGTCCGTCATGGCGAAGAATATCCCGCGCGCGGTGTGGGCGTCGTCCAGGGCGCGGTGGGCGGTTGTCATCGGCACATGGAACGCCTCTGCAATAGACATCAGGGTATTGGACGGCAGGTCATAGAATTCACGTGCCAGTTTCAACGTGTCGATCAAATTCGGGATCTGTATCTCATGACCCAGGCGTTTGAATTCGCTGTCCAAGAACTGGATGTCGAACTGGGCGTTGTGACAGACCACGACCGTGTCGCTCAACATACCCAACACTTTGGGGGCGATCTCCTCGAACAGCGGCGCAGACTTCAACTCTTCATCCGACAATCCGTTCGTGGAGGCGGCTCCCGGCGACAGCGGGCGTTCGGGATTCACGAGGGTCTGATACTGTTCCTTGATGCGTTTCCCCTCGCTGATAACGACTCCCCACCTCGCAGATACGGTCGCCGAACCACGGCGAGAGACCGGTGGTCTCCAGGTCCAAAAAGGCAAAGCGTGCGTTTGATATGTCGAACATAAGTGCTATTTTACAACGAAAAACCCTTCCCCGCCGGGTATTTTTCTGCGGATTGGTTACGGTACAACGTCACCCCGCCGCGCCCGTAGACGTTCCACGAATGGTTTTCGCCGTCGTCGATCATGCCGGTCTGTTCATCAATTCCGAGCAAAGTGACATTCGGAATCTCCTTCGTCAGCCGCGGCGCCCAGTTCTTTCCAAAGGTGTCGTGATGCGGCAGGACAAGCGAATTGGCGACGAGGTTCAATCCATCCACGACCTTCCCTGAACCCGGGTCATAATAATACTGACACATGACCATCGCCCCTGCGCTCGAACCCGCGATGACCGCGCCGTTTTGATACGCTTCCATTACAGCACTCCATGCCAAACTACCCTTCAACGTTTGTCCAAGATAGTGCGTAAAGCCGCCGAGGAGATAGATCAACTTCGCCTCGCGCAGGGACTTTGCGATCGCCTCGTCGTTTGCGCTGGTTTTGTCGATCAATGGGACGGAGACCACGTCCCTCGCGCCGAGTCCTCGAAACCAGCGGACTCCGTTGTTCCCAGCGTTGACGTGGTTCCGGTCCGGTGCGGCAGCTGTCGGGATGATGCGAAGCGGGGTAAAAAATCCGCCTGCCAGTTCGATGGCGCGCAGGTCGGGGTCGCGCATCCGCCCGCCGAACTCCGCTCCGCCTTCCATGAGGAGATAACCCATGTTCACCATCCAAACTCGTCGAACGGGATGCCGTTCAAATGATTTGCGATCGCGCGCCGCACATACGGGATGGTGTTATCGGGGAGGCTGTCGAAATCCACCCAGCGCAGGTCGTCGCATTTATCGGGCTCAGCGTTGACGATCTCGCCATCCCATCTTTGGACTTGGACGAAGAAGTCCACGCGCTCATCGCCCTCGATGCGGTGCATGACCGATGAGAAGCGGATATCCCCCGCCTTAATACGGACCCCAACCTCTTCCTCCGCCTCGCGAGCCGCCGCGGCACTGACAGTTTCCTCCCCATCGAGGTGCCCCGCTGGGACGCTGTACTCGCCGTCGCGATAGCCCGTGTTGGAACGGCGCGCAACGAGGATCTTGATTCTCACGAATGAAAAATAGATGTACGGTGACAGGAAACCTAGCTCTGCTCACTGGAAATATTTCTCCCACACTCTTTTCTTTTCATCCTCCGGAATGAACGACGCTTCATACGCGAAGCGGTTGCAGGCGGCGATCTCGTCCATGCTCATGCCCAGCACTTCGTGCGCAATGCGATATTCGTTGTTAAGGTTTGTTTCCAGCACTTCGGGGTCGTCGGAGTTGATCGTGACCTTCACGCCGAGATCGAACAACTGCTTGAGCGGATGTTCCTCGATGGTCCGCACGGAGTTGGTGAGGTAATTGCTCCAGGGGTTGACTTCGAGCGTGATGCCTCGTTCCTTCAATCAACTCCACGACCTGCATGTCTTCGATGGCATGGATACCGTGGCCGATGCGGTCAGGGTCGGTCATTTCGATCACTTCTTTCACAAAAGAGGCTGGCGTGTCTTCACCTGTGTGGATGGTCACTTTCAAGCCCGCATCCTTTGCTCTCATCACAGGCTTGACGAACTCGCGCAGGGGGAAATCACGTTCGCTGTCGGCGAGGTCGATGCCCAGGATGTGCTCCCTGTGGCGGATCGCCCAGTCCACGGTTTTGATGCAGGATGCGGGTCCCATGCTTCGGGAGGTGATGGCGATGTAGCCGATCGCCATGTCGAATTCCGCCTCGGCGCGTGACTTGGCCCTGATGAGGCCTTCGAGACACTTGTCCCAATCGAGGTCATGCCCATGGAACGCCCAATCGGGCGAAAAGCGGACTTCAAACAATTTGATATTTTGCTTCGCTGAGTCTTCGAACAACTCCCATGCGATACGCTCAACAACTGCCGGGGATGTAATGCTATTCTGAAAGATGCCGAACGCTTCGAGAACGGTTTCCAGGTTTTTCAGTTGGTCGTAGACCTTGACGTGTTTGTCCAACTCGCTGACCTCGTACGCGGGCAGTTTCAGGTCGTATTCTTTGGCAACGTCAAGGATCGTCTGCGTGCGTATCGCGCCTTCGAGATGGATGTGGATCTCTGTTTTGGGGATGTTGTTGTATTTCGGATCGAAGTTTTTCATGAAAATCTTCTCACGATTATGAATTCACCACAGATGAACACGGATGAACCTTGTTTTTCGATGAATCTGTTTGAAAAATCCATCCTTTGTATCTGTGTTTATCTGTGGTCTATTTTACCCCGCCAGCCTCAACGCTGCCTGCAATAAAACATTCGCGCCATTGACGCAATCCTCCCATTTGGTGAATTCCCTCGGCGAATGACTCGCCCCATCCACCGATGGGACGAAGATCATGCCCACGGGACAAAGATCCGCGAGAGACTGTCCGTCGTGCCCGGCGCCGGAGGTAAGCGGGACATGGCTCAAGCCGAGGTCGTCACAAGCGCTGGCATAAGCATCCCGCACCACGTCGCTCATCAGAGATGGAGAATGTTTGCCGAGAAAATCGGGCTTCAGTTCCAGGCCAAAACGGGCGGCTTCCGACTTTGCCAACGCAAGCAGTTCAGCGTCCAGCCGCTTGAACTCCTCCTCATCCGGGGAGCGGAATTCCAGCGACACATCCACCCGCGCAGGGACGATGTTGAACGCGCCCGGCGCAAACTCCATTTTGCCAACGTTGACCACGCAGTTCGGGAACTTCGTCGTCACCAATTCGCGTGCCGCGAGTGTGAAGGCGCTGGCTCCCAGCGACGCGTCGAGGCGGTCGTCCATGGTGGTTGTCCCGGCGTGGTCTGCGCGGCCGAGGAACGACAGGCGGTACGACCAGATGCCGACGATGGCGGAGACGATGCCGATGTCCACGCCAGCGCGCTCGAGCCGTTTGCCCTGCTCGATGTGCAGTTCCAAATATCCCGCCAGCGACCTCCTCGTCCGCGCCGCGCTCAACATGCTTTCATCGGATAAGCCCGCCCGCTTCATGCCCTCGACCAAATTCCCGCGTCCGCCGCGCGGGGATTGCAGCATTGCTGAACTCAGGTGACCTGCCAACGCCGCGCTCCCCAACAGACCGACCAACGTCCCTTCTTCATCGGTGAAATCTACCGCTTCAAGAATAACCTTCAGCCTGATCCCACTTTCCCTGACCGTTCTCAACACTTCGAGCGCCGCGACCACACCCAGCGCACCGTCGAAACGCCCGCCATTCGGGACGGAGTCGAGGTGGGAGCCGAGCAACAATGTCATTGCGAGTGGCGCCTCGCGCCACGAAGCAATCCCCTCGTCGTGGTTGGGATTGCTTCGGTCGCTTCGCTCCCTCGCAATGACGGGTAACAAGGCAGAATGATTCCCCGCGCCATCCGTTCGGAACTCCAGGCCTGCGCGTTCGACTTCCTCTCGAAACCATTTCCGCGCCGCGAGATGCGCCTCACTGAACGTGGGACGGTCCACGCCGCCGTCCGCTGTTGCGCCGATCAAAGCCAGTCGGTTGAAGGATTCGAGCATACGGTCCGCGTTGACGCGCAGGTTTTGTGTCATGGTGTCTCCAAATGAAAGAAGGCCGGGAAGTGGAAAATGCCAAAGAGAGCGGATCAAGCCGGGGCGGAGATTCGAGGCGAAGCGTCCGCGCGGAGGGCTTGCTCCATCAGGTTGTGGATCTCGAGCGGGATTCCCTTCGACACGTCCGCCACAAGGGACATCGCGTCATAATCGCATTTGCTGATGCACACGCCGCATCCCATGCACTTTTCGTAGATGACGTGGTTGAGGCCGTCGATCACTTCGAGCGCGTTGAACTGGCAATGCTCATTGCAGGCGCCGCAACCATTGCAGAGAATCTCATCCACCCGGGCGATATACCCCGAAGAAGCCAGCATGGGCGTGCCGTTGCGATGCGCGTTCATGGCGCCGCAGCAGCATTCACAGCAGTTGCAGATGGCGTAGAAGCGGTCGAGCATGGCGTCCTTGAAGAAGGCGTGATGGACGTGACCGCGCTCGTCCTCGGCTTGCAGGATGGCGATGGCTTCGTCGCGCGTGATCCAGCGCGAGCGTTCGGGCTGGTGTTCGCGGATGAAACTGGCGAACGGGTCGCCGACCACGAGGCAGACGTCGAGCGGCAGGCAGGGATTCGCGCGCGCAGACCGGCAGGGACAATCGAGCGCCACGATGCGGTCGGGGTTCTTCATGATGATGGAGCGGGCGCGTTTGTAGGGGATGACCTGCTCAAGGTCGGGGAGTTGGATCGGTTCGTTGATGAGGACCAGTTGCCGGGCGGTCTCGAGCGGAACGGTTTTTCCGTGGTAGGTGTCGGCAAAACCGTTCTTTGAGCCGGGGTTCCCATCCGTTTTGCTCCCCGCGGTCAGTTTGTTGTACCAGTTGAAAAGGGGCGCGAGGCGTTTGGCGAGGGGATGCTGTCCCGTGCCGATGGCGATGTAAAGATACGTCCAGCGTCCGTAGATGTAGCCGTGCAGGAAGTCGAAGAGCGAGTAGCCGGGTGTTTTGCGCGCCTCGCGGATGAAGTCGCGCGTGGACGGTGCAACGAACGGGTTGGTAAGTTTCATGTCTGCCTGCCTGTAAATGGATTTCATCCATCGTACAGGTATCGGGATTTGGATGAAAGAGACATTAATCCATACCTGGCAGGATGATTTTCATATAGCGGGGGAGCGAAGGCGGGATTCACTCGAGCGCAAGCGGGGGGATATGCGCCGTGCGCCGCTTCATGTCGAAGGTGCAGCCTGGGGTGAGCACGTGAAGCCTCAGCCCGCTGACGGCGACCGGGCGGGAGGCGGTGACCTCCGCCACATTGCTGGCGGCAATATCCCGGCCGTCCACGATGGTGACGGCGTTCCTCCCAACGACGGAGATCAGCGCATCGTCCTCGACGATGGCGGCTGTGTTCTCGTCCACGCCCACGCCCAGCAGGCCGGGGTGGGTTGCCACGGCGTAGGCGAGCCTCCCAAGCCGGTCGCGCTGGCGAAAGTGCTGGTCGAAGACGATCCTGTCCGTGAAGCCGAAACCCTGGGAGAACTGGGCGATGCGCTCGCGCGGGGTCGGTCCGCCGTGGCCGTAGGCGAGCATCACTTTGGAGAGAATGGCTGTCCCTGCGGAGGTGCCGGCGATGATCGCCCCGCGGCGGTAGGCGGCGTGAAGTTCATCTTCCAGTTTCGTACCGCCGATGAGTGACGAGAGCCGCATCTGCGTCCCGCCTGCGATGAAAATGCCCGTCGCGGCGCGGACGGCCCGCAGGTGGCGAGGCAGGTCTGCGTCGAGGCGTGACCGGAACTCCAGGGAGACGGGTCTGCGTTTGACTCCCAAATCCGTAAAGATGCGGACATATTCCTCCCCCGTATCTTTCCGCCCCGAGGCCTGTGGCAACACGACGATCCGCGCTTTCGCCCCGCCCGCCCTGCGGACGAACTCCCTGAAGAGGAGCGGTTCCTCGAGATCCGCCGCGCCGCCGATTGCCATAAGGGTTGTCATGATGTTCCTTGAAGGGATTTATATGTGGCGTGTGCTGTAGGGGTCCAGCGCGTCGCGCAAGCCGTCGCCGACGAAGTTGATGCCCAAAACGGTCACCAGGATCAGCGTACCGGGGAAGAACCAGAGCCAGGGGGCGGTTTCAAGGTATTGGTAGGCGCCATCGAGCATATTGCCCCAGGTGGCGGTAGCCCCCTGCACGCCAAGGCCGAGGAAACTGACATACGCTTCGGCGAGGATGGCGTTCGCCACGCCGAGCGTTGCGCTGACGACCAGCGGGGCGGTGGTGTTTGGCAGAAGGTGGGTGAAGATGATGCGACGGTCGGAGGCGCCGAGTGCGCGGGCGGCGGAAACGTAATCGCGTTCGCGCAGGGAAAGGATGTTGGCGCGCACGATACGCGCCAGGTACATCCAGGATGTGGCGCCGATGATGAGGATGATGAGCAGGACACTGCCGGTCAGTTCACGTCCGAAGAAGTTGATGTCTGGCAATCCGCCGCCGAAGAACTTTGCGCCAATGATGAGCAGGAACAGGCTGGGAATGGTCAGCATGGCTTCGGTGAAGCGCATTAATATACTATCGATCCAGCCGCCGTAATATGCCGCCAATGCGCCGATCATGGCGCCCAGGATAACTTCGATGATCACTGCCGAAACCCCAATCAGGAAGGAGATCTGCCCACCGTAGACAGTACGGGCGAAGATGTCGCGGCCAATCACGTCGGTGCCGAAGATGTGGCTGGCGGAGGGCGGCTGGAGTTTGAGGCTGGTGTCGTTGCAATTGGCCCAATCCTCCCCTCTCATCTCCATGCTGATGGGCGCGCAGTAGCCGCGGGAGAACAGGCCGCCCAGGGTGATGTAGAGGATGAGCAAAACAAGCAGGCCAAGCCCGAACATCGCCATGCGGTGTTTGCGGAAACGGCGCACAGCCAACACCATTGGCGAAAGGGGCGCAGCGGAAAGAGTCTCCAGGGTGTCTGTGATCAGGGGAGAAGCGTCAGCCATGGCGTTCCTCAACTAAGTCGGATACGCGGGTCTACCAGGGAATAGACCACGTCTGTGATGATCTGGAAGACCACGACCGCGGTGGAGATCAACATCAGGATACCCATCAGCGTGGGGAAATCCGCGCGCCCGGTATGGTCGATGAAGAGGCGCCCCATGCCGGGCCAGGCAAAGATGCGTTCGGTAACGACCGCTCCCGCCATGAGAAAGGGGATGTCCAGGCCGATGATCGTGATGAAAGGCAACGCCGCGTTCGGCAGTGCGTGACGGACCACAACATACATGGAGCGCAGTCCCTTGGCACGGGCCGTGCGAACGTAATCCTGCCCGAGCACTTCCAGCACGCTCGAGCGCACGAAGCGGCTGTACCCGGCCGTGCTGATGATCGCCAGGGTCGCCACCGGCAGGATCATGTGCCTGATGAGTTCGGCAGTGGTCTTGCCTACCTGCGGGTCGTACATTCCGACCGTGGGGAGGTAGGGCAGGCCCCAGGCGCGGAAGTTGACCGCAAAGATGTACATCAGCATCAGTGCCAGCCAGAAGACCGGCATGGAATATCCCACAAAAGAGAGGCTGGTGACCAGGTTGTCGAAAAATGAGTACGGGCGCAGTGCGGAATACACACCGATCAAAATGGAGAAAATGATGATCACAACTTCGGCTGTCAGCATCAGGAGCAGGGTATTGGGCAGGCGTTCGCCGATCATCGTGAGCACGGGCTGGCGTGTGACGAGGGAGTTGCCCCAGTCCCCGCGCAGGATGCCCTTGCGCTTGCCGGGTGTCTCAGGCACCCCGTCGCCGTCCATGTCTATCTTTTGCCAGTCATTGCCGACCAGCCAGGTGATATATTGCATGTACGGAGGCTGGTCCAGACCCCACTGACGGCGCAGGCGTTCCCTATCCTCCGGACGAGGCGGGATGCGCCCTCCGAGCGTGGCAATTGGGTCGCCGAATCCTTGCATCAGGAAAAACAGGATGATGCTGATGATGAATAATTGCGGAACGGCTTGTGCCAGTCGTCTAAGGATATAGTTCGTCATGGTGGCCTTTGAAATGGCTGTACCTGCCGGTTCCGCGCGGGACCGGCAGGTACAGCGTATCACGCTACTTTATTCGTTGATCTCCCATTCGTAGGCGTTCCAGAAGGGATATACGCCGGAGAACTTGACGTTTTGCAGGCGGCTGCTGAGGGACCACAGGTCCGGGTCCTTCCACATGCCGATGTAGACGACATCGTCGTACATGATCTGCTGGATCTGATCGAACAGTTCCCTGCGCTTCACCGGGTCGACCGTTACAGCCTGTTCGGCGAACAGTTCATCGAGTTCCGGGTTGCAGTACCCCTGGGTGTTGGCGCCATCGGGGTTGTCGGCATTGACGATCTGCGCGCAGATGAAGCCGTTGGTGTCCGGGTCGGGGAAGGCGTTTCCAACGCTCGAGAACTCTGCGACATCGTAATCGCCCAGCGCCTGCGGACCGCCGTCGTTGTAACCGTTCCAGAAGATATCGCTGGAGTAATTGGCGAGTTCGGCGCCGATGCCGACCTGGCTCCATTGCTGCTGGACCACGGCCTGGACGTTCTTGCGCAGTTCACGCTGGTTGGTGGCATAGCGGACGATCAACTCGACCCCGTCCTTGTCGCGGGTCCCGTCGCCGTTGGAATCCACCGAACCGGCGGCATCCAGCAACTGCTTGGCCTGTTCAGGATCGTAGGGATACGGTTCCTGGGTGGCCTGGTACGGCGGGGTCGTGTCCCAGAAGGTGACGTTGACCGGGTTGATGCTCTCCACCAGCAGGTCCTTGACGATGGTGAAGCGGTCGGTGGCAAGCGCGATCGCCTTGCGCACGTTCACGTCCAGCATGAAGGGACGGGCGGTGTCGGGGTTGACGTTCAGGAACCAGGCTTCGTTGTAGCCCGATTCGACCGGCAGGACCTTCACCTTGCCGCCGGCTTCCAGTTTCTCGATCTGGTCCGAAGACAGGAAGACGCCGATGTCTGTGTCACCGGCCAGGATGGCCGCTTCCTGGGCGGCATCATCCGGCACGATGCGGACGAAGACCTGCTCAAGTTTGGGCGGGTTGACCCAGTTGGGATTGGCTTTGAACGAAAGGTGGCTGCCGGTTTCCCATTGGTCCAGTGTGAACGGTCCGAGAGCGGGAACCGGGTTGCGGTTCCAGGCCGCATTGTCGAGCGTACCATCCGCATCGAAGACCGGTTGCAGGATGTGCTTGGGCAGGACCCAGTTGAACAGGGATGTCTGCCAGGCGGCCAGGGGGGCCGTCAATTGGATAACCACGGTCGTCTTATCCGGGGCGGTCACGCTTTCGACGAAGGTATCGTAGGGATAGCGCCCCAGGGGAGTGTTCTTCTCGGACATGATCATTTCATACGTGAAGACATAATCGTCCGCGGTGAGCGGCTCGCCGTCGCTCCATGTGACGTCGTCACGCAGGTTGAAGGTGATGGTCTTTCCGTCCGCGCTCAAGCCGCCGTTCTCAACGGAAGGGATCTCCTTCACGAGCACGGGCACAGGTTGGGCATTCTCGTCGAAATCCCACGAGGGCTTGAGATAGAACGGGCGCAGGTACCCCGAGAAGGACATGCTTGTGTACATCGGGTTGAGGTTGTCCGGTTCCTGCACGAAGGTGATCGTGGCGGTGCCGCTGAAAGCGGGCGCGGCAGGTTCTTCCGGCGCGGGTGCCGCGGGTTCCTCGGGCGCAGGCGCAGCGGGTTCTTCAGGTGCCGGCTCCGCCGCCGTGCCGCCGCAGGCCGCCAGCATCATGCTGGCAAGCACGAGCAGTGAAAGCAGGATAAACAGTTTTTGTTTCACGTTCTCCTCCATAGAGAGAATTTGGTTTTGGTATTACGATTTGACGGATTGAAGTTGAAGATACGATCGTGAGCGGGACCTCCTTCCAAAGAAACAAAGATCAACCTGACCGGTTCAAGGCGAAACGTTCATCCCTTTTCAATAATAACCCGGATTTCAGTAAATTGCACTGTTCGCTTGGGTGGATGTCAACACGCCATTCTCAGCGGAAAGAAGATACGCCGTGCCGCCACTCCCGCTCCAGGTGGGGAGGTTGAAAGCGGCTGCACCATCGATGCGGTACACCGACAGGCCGCGGAAGGTGAGCGGCGTGCGGCTCAGACATACCTCGGGGCTGCCCGGCGTCCGAAGGAAATAGGCCGCCCCTTCGCCGACTCGTGTAACCGACCCGTCGGGATTCACGAGCAGGGCGGTCCGTTCGTCTATGCCGATGCCCTTCGCCTCGGAAGCCCAGCCGTCCTGCACGATGCGTGCCAGGAACGTGACCAGCCGTCCCATGCGGTCGCGGGAGACGAAATGGCTGTCGGTGATGATCCCAGCCATATTGGGCAGGGACAGGAAATCACGGTCCAGGGCGATGCGCCTGCCGTAGGGATTGGCAAGCGCTGTGGGGGAATCCACGGTCCCGTTGGCAGCGGAGAAGAGGAATTCTCCCATGATCGCCAGCCCGGCGCTCGTGCCGCCGATGGGGACGTTCCGCGCGGCGAGTTCGTGAATGGCGTCTTCGACCGGTGTGCCCTTCCAGTAACTCACATAATCATACTGGTCGCCCCCGGCAATGAACAATGCCTCTGCACTACGGATTTTTTCGAGCACGAACGGATCGCTGGAGGCGGCGCGGTTCTTGATGATGATGGTCGCCACCGAGTCGACCGTCCCCAGGCCATAAATGTAGGGGTTGTAGGCGTCGGTGCCGCTGGCGCGGATGACCACGAAATCCCCGCCGCCGGATTTGCCGATCATCCACTGGAAGGCGGCATCCACGTCCGTCCCGCCGCCCATCAACACCAGCCCGGCCGAGGTGGGAGTGGTCACATCGGCGTCGCTGCCTGTAACGTAATACTCATACCTGGCCTTGCCGCCGGCGGAAACTTCCGCTGCCTGCGCGAGGATCACAGCCAGCAAAACGACCACCGTGAGCGTTCGGGACCAGAACTCGAAACTGCGGACTTTGTTTTTCATGTGGGTCTCCTTTTGGAAGATCTTTTTTCGGCAGGTCAAACCTGCTCTTCGATCATGCCCATCAATTCGTTCATCACCGTCTCGATGTGTTCGCGCATGGCCTTCTGCGCGGCAGTTGCATCCCCTTTTTCCAGGGCGGCGATAATCGCCGCATGCTCCATCTGATCGACACCGTCCCGCCCACTCAGCGGATGCGATGCAGTGCGCGAATAGTTTCCCATCAGCATGGTGGGGAAGGCAGCCCATAACAATCCCAGGGTGCGGACCAGATAGGGACGCCGGCGGCAGTAAAGACCAACTCATGGAAGCGGCGGTTCAATTCACGATATTTCGAAACCTGTTCAGGCGCCAAATTCCTCTCGAGCCCGGCATGAGTCCGCTTGAGTTCCGCGACCTCATCGGCAGTAATATTGCCAGCCGCAAAATAGGCCGCCCTGCTCTCCAGGAAGGCCCGCAGTGCGTAAATATCCTCCACATCGGTTGGGGAAATATCCACCACCCGTGCGCCTCGATAAGGGATATGCTCGATCAAACCCTCTGAGGCCAGTTCCTTGAGCGCCTCCCGCACAGGCATCTGGCTGACCCCAAGCTCCTGGGCAATGCGTTCCTGCCTCATCCATTCGCCGGGTTTGTATTTCCCCTCCAGGATGGAAATGCGCATCTGTTCCGCTACAACATTTCTTAATTGCTTGTGTACCTGATTTTCCAGGCTCATGGCTGATACTCCCCATATTTTCCCCGGCGCGCAAAGTGATGACCGCCCGTCATTCCAGTCACTCTGGCGGTGAGAACCTCTCCAGCAGATGATGTCAAGAGAATAGTCATCATCAATGTCTCCTCGATCCTGTAGATATTAGATATTATATCTAATATCTAGCGCGATAATAACATGGCATCATTGGGTGGTCAATAGATAAGCATGAACAATATATGGCTTTCTCAAAAACGATTTGTGTCAACCTGAGAGAGCGGTTTTACGCGACCGAAGGGTCTCGGACATGACAAGTACCTTTTTTCAAGCATTAATGAGAAAACCATAATGGACAACATCCCTCTTTTCGAGAGTAGTGCAGATTTTCAACGCATCCATCCCCGCCGGTCATTGATTCCATATTCCAAATCCTGTCTCCCCGAAACTTGATCCTCTCATTTCTCCCGCCACAATCAGCAAACAACGTTAATTCGGGATAAGATTTGGAAAGGGTTAAGCACAGATTTCACGGCCTCGGCTGCTTTCTCGCGAAAGCCCTGTTGCGCAACATCGCCGTCACACGCGATCGCATTGAGGTATACAACCCGGGCTTGATCCCTGGAACCTTTTTGTGACACTTTCCGTTCTTACCAAAAAGGAACCCATGAAATCAAAAACATTCCCCATCCTCATCGCCGCTGTGCTGGCTCTCGCCTGCAATCCGATCACCATTACCATCAGTCAATCGGAACCGGTACCCACCCCAGGCATTGCAACCCCTGTCATTTCATTGCCAGACCTGACGATCACGTCAAGCCTGATCAGCATGGTGGATATAAACGGCAACTGCCTGGGTGGGTATGAATTGACAGCGGTACTTTTCAATCAGGGAAGCGCCCCAGCGCCGGATGTCGTTGTGGAGGAACTGATGAGCGGGCATCTGATCTATGTGGGAACGCTGGAACCCCAACAGAACATGGTCCTCCAATTCCCAGCCTCGCCCAACGGCAGGTATCGGATCATGGTCGACCCACAAAACCAGATCATGGAAAGTGACGAAGCCAACAACATCGTGACTCCCCCGTCCATCCCAGCCACCCCGCCTGGATACTGCCTTCCCGACTTGATCCGAACGCCAACCACCACTCCGTATCCTCTTTATCTGCTTACTCCGACACCTACGCCAGTAAATTAGCCTAAGCAGTCATCACCTTGACTGCCATATTCATAAACGGACTCTCAGGCTTGAAACCTTGAGAGTCCGTTTTCCACTTTCCACTTTCTACTTCCCTTCCCTCTCCCAAATCTCCCGTGCAATCACCTCCTGATCCACAGGCAACTTATCCACCCGCACACCGACCGCGTTGTAGATCGCGTTCGTGATGGCGGGCGTGGTGGGGATACTGCTGATCTCGCCCACACCCTTTGCACCGTAGGGTCCGCTGGAGATGGGATGTTCGACGATGATTGACGTGATCTCCGGCGTGAGCATGATGCCGGGGACGCGGTAGCGCGCCAGATGGTCAGTGACAACATAGCCGTTCTCGACGATGAATTCCTCGGTCAGGGCGTTGCCAAGTCCCATCATCACGCCGCCCTCGACCTGTCCCTGCAAGCCGAGCGGATTGACCGCCATGCCCACGTCGTTGGCGGAGATGACCTTCAGCACGCGCACTTCGCCGGTCAGTTTGTTGACTTCCACCTCGGCGGCTTGGACTCCGAATGAGAAGGCGAAGTGCATGTCGCCGCCTGTTCCGAGCGGCTGGGTCTTCGGCGCCTCGTACTCATAGCGGACGAGCGGCTTCTGCCCGGAGGCGGTCATTTCCTTGTAGACGTCCGCGTAGGTCAGTGAATTTCCGTTGACGTGGACGATCCCGTTCTCAAAGCGGATCTGCTCCGGGCGCACGTCGAATTTCTCAGCCATCGAGGCGGTGATCTGGTCGCGCAGGGTCTTCGCGGCGTAGCGGGAGGCGTTGCCAGTGACAAAGGTCTGGCGGGAGGCCGTGGTGGGACCGCCGTTGGGAGCGAGATCCGTGTCCATGACCAGCACGCTGACCTGTTCCGGCGCGACCGACATTTCCTCCGCCACGATCAGTCGCATCACGGTGACGAGTCCCTGCCCGAGTTCCGCGGCGGAACTGCGCACCTGGAACGTGCCGTCCGCGTAGAGTTCCACGTCTGCGCCGGATTTATCGGGCGCGCCGCCGCCAAGTCCCGTATTTTTGTACGCTGCGGCAAAGCCCCACGAACGTACCAGGTGCGGCGTGTCAGGTGTCACGTGCGGCTTGAACAATTCTTCCTGTGGCAAACCTGACACCTGACGCATGGCACTTGAAACCTTATCAATACATTCCGTCAATCCAACAGACTCGTTCAGGACTTGTCCCGTGTTGGTGATGCTCCCAACATGCAGGGCGTTCATGCGCCGCAGTTCGACGGGATCGATGTTCAGCGTCTCGGCGAGTTTGTCCATCATGGATTCGACCGCGAACGCCGATTGCGTCACGCCGAAGCCGCGGAACGCGCCCGCGGGCGGATTGTTGGTGTACATGGCGTAGCAATCGGCGCGCACGTGCGGGATGTCGTACGGACCCGCCGAGTGTGTGGTGGCGCGCGTCATGACCTTCTCGCCGAGCGACGCGTACGCGCCCGTATCGCCGTACAGTTCGGTCTCCATCGCCACGATGCGACCGTCCTTCTTCGCGCCCAGTTTCACGCGGATCTGCGTGGCGTGCCGCTTCGGGTGCACGAGCAGGCTTTCGTGGCGGTCGAACAGCAGTTTCACCGGGCGCTGCTGTGACGTTCGCCAGCATCGCCACATGGATCTGCCCCATCACGTCTTCCTTGCCGCCAAAACCGCCGCCCATCAACTGCCCGACGACGCGCACGCGCTCCTGGGGCCAGCCCATCACGCGTGCCACCTGCTCGCGGTCCTGATAGGGGATCTGCGAGCCGACATAAATTTCCATGCGCCCGTTCTCCAGCGGCACGCCGATACTGCATTCAGGCTCGATAAAGGCGTGGTCGGTGGCGGGCGTGTGGAAGGTGTGCTCCAGGATCACATCCGCCTCGGCAAAGCCCTGCTCCATGTCGCCCTTGCGGACCTTGATGTGCTTGAGCAGATTTCCCTTCTCGTGGATCTGCGGGACTCCCTCCTGCCGCGCCTGCACGGGATTTGTGATGACCGGTTGTGGATCAAATTCCGCTTCGATCAAAGCCGACGCCTGCTCGGCGATCTCCTGGCTTTCCGCGGCAACGATGGCTATCGCGTCTCCCACGTATCTGACGCGTTCTCCTACCCCCACCATCACAGGCCAGTCGTAGATGACCAGTCCATGATTTTTTTCGGCGGGAATATCTTCGGCGGTCAACACCGCCACAACACCGGGCAAGGCTTTGGCTTTTGAAATATCAAGTCTGGATAGGAAACCATGCGGGATCATCGCACGGCGGACTTTGGCATATAGCATGCCGTCGAAGACCAGATCGTCAGTGTAGACGGCTGTGCCTATAACCTTTTCCACGGCTTCGGGGCGCAGGTGCGAATGGCCGACCGTTTTGTGGCTGTGGATCGAATCGGGGATGTGCGTCGGCTTCTGGACCGGTTCACCCGTCCGCAAGGCTTCCGCCGCCGCAAGGATGGCATTCTCGATGGTCGGATACCCTGCACAGCGGCAGAGCGTATCCTTCAACGCAAAGCGGATCTCATCCTTCGTCGGATTCGGATTGCGCTTGAGCAGGGCATACGACGTCATGATCTGCCCGGGGATGCAGAATCCACACTGGACCGCGCCATGCTCCACGAAGGCTTCCTGGAGAGGATGCAACTTCATTTCCTCGTGCACACGTTGGGCGAGACCTTCAATTGTCGTGATGGTCTTTCCGTCCGCGCGCTCGGCGGGATAGATGCACGAGACCACCGGCTCGCCATCCACGAGGACGGTGCATGCACCGCATTCGGCTTCTTCACAGCCGATCTTTGTCCCTGTGAGGCGGAGTCGCTCGCGCAGGAGGGCGGAAAGTGTTTCATTCGGCCTGGCTTCGAGCGTATGTTGTTGCCCGTTTACAGTAAGAGTAGATTTGGTTAGTCATAAGTCACCTCAAAATTTTTGAACCACGGAGACACTGAGACACGGAGTTTTTAATTCTCGTGCCATGTTCGGCTAGAGGACACGGCGATAGATGCCGTCTTTCAAAACAGGGAACATTGAAATTGAGCAGCAGACCGACTCGAATCCCTGTGAGTTGCATGTAGGTCAATAACTGTGCTTCGTGAACGGGGATAACACGCTCCACAGCTTTCAATTCAACGATCACGCGTTTGTCATAGACAAGGTCGATTTGATAACCAGCATCCAGGTTGATACCCTTGTAATTGAGCGGTAAATCCACAAGCCTGTCAAAAGGAATGCCTCGCAATTTACTTTCATGTTCCATGCATACTTGATATGCCAATTCGAGCAAACCAGGTCCAAGAACTTTGTGAACTTCAATTGCCGCACCGATAATCTTATCAGTCAAGTCTTTTTCCAATAACGGCTGATTATTCTTGTTTTGCAAAACAGGAAAATTACGCTGCATCAATTATCCTTTCGTCTTTAACCACGGAGACATTGAAACACGAAAAAACCTTTAAAGATCTCCGTGTCTCCGTGTCTCAGTGGTTAGCCCGCTCTCGTCCACACGGTTTCGATCACATCCTTGAACAACCCGCTGACAATATGCCTGCGATAATCGGCGCTTGCACGGCGCGCACTGGTGCGGAACTGGGCTTGGGCGAGCAAGGCTTCGAGCGCGGATTCGAATGTCTCTTCGTTGAGGGATTTGCCGCGACCAATGTTCTTCCGCTTGCGTGGCGCGGAAGGGAGTCCCGCCGCCGGGACCGACAGCGATGCGAATATCTTTGATCATGTCATTCTCGCGTTCGAGCCAGACGGCGCAGTTCAGGATGGGAAGTGCCACGCCCTGCGGACGCATGATCCGTTTGAAGCAGGAGGCGCGCTGGAGAGCTCCGAGTTCTTAAGAACTCGGAAGTCTTTATATAGAAGCCAACCAATAATTCTTCGCCGTGTTTGAGCGCGGATTTGCCGGGACCGAGGAATAATTCTTTGAATGGGAAAGACGGGTATTTAGTTTGCTCTCGGCGGAGTCCCCGCCGCCGAGGACGGCGACGGGAGCAGAGCTGGCGATCTCCGCCTTTGCGTCCAGCGCGAGCAGGGCGATCGTCCCGTCGGCGGCGGGGAGGGCGTGGGCGACGTTGCCTCCGAGGGTCGCCACGTTGCGGACCTGCGGTCCGGCGATCAGGTTGCAGGCTTCGGTCAATGCCTGGGCGTGATGGGCAACTTCGGGCGTCGTTGCGACGCGGTTGACCGGGACGGAGGCGCCGATGTAAGAGTTCATCCCCCTCTGACTTCGAGGAGAGTCATTTCGGCGATGGAAGTCACATCCACAAGCGTTTGGACGGGCGAATGACGACCTTGTTCAAGGTCGAGCAACAGATCGGTTCCCCCTGCGATCGGCAAAAGCGGACGCGGCGCGTGTGCGAACGCGTCCATTGCCTCGGATAGGTTTTTGGGTCGAACGTAGTTCTGCCAAAGGTTCATTGGTGGTGTCCTTTCCGCCGGCTAAACAATAGTTTATGCGGCGCTACTTAACGGCGGCACTTTTCGATGGGCTGCTTTGCGACCCAACGCCGTGACAAAGTCATGTCACGACCACCGAACCGATGGATATGTCTATTTTACAACAGGAACGCCCTCCTCGGGGTGGACGCCTGCCATCAGCAAGCCAAGTTTTTCAGGGGTTGCCTCGGCGCGCGGGACGATGGCCATGACCCTGCCTTCGTAGATGACCGCAATGCGGTCGGAAAGCGCCAGGATCTCGTCGAGGTCTTCGGAGATGAGCATGATCGCCGCGCCTTTTTTGCGCTGTTCGAGCAATTCCATGCGCACGTATTCGGTCGCGCCGATGTCGAGCCCGCGCGTGGGTTGCGCGGCAAGGATGACGCGCGGGTTGCGGGAGATCTCGCGGGCGAGCACCACCTTCTGAATGTTGCCGCCGGACAGGTTCTTGGCGAACGTATCGCGCGAGGGGGTCTTGACGTGGAACTGTTTGATCAACTGGTCGGCGTGGGTGGCGATACCGCCCAGGTTCAGGAAGCCCGAACGCGAGTAAGGTTGTTTGTGATGTTCGCGCAGGATCAGGTTCTCGGCAACGGTGAAATCCTTGATCATGCCGTCGCGCATCCGTTCCTCGGGGATGTAGGACAGCATGCGCTCGGTGAGTTCGCCGGGCGGGAAGTTGGTGACGTCCTTGCCTTCGAGGCGGACGTGACCGGAGACGATCTTTCTTAAGCCGGTCACTGCCTCCGCCAATTCGCGTTGACCGTTGCCCGAAACGCCGGCGATCCCGAGGATCTCGCCTGAACGCACCTCCAGGCTGACACCGCGCAAGCCGGGCGTCCCCCTGTCACTTCCGCAGGAGACATCCTCCAGCTGCAGGCGCACCTCGCCGGGTTTCACATCCCCGCGGTCCGGGATGAACCCCACTTCACGTCCGACCATCCAGTTGGCGAGGTCCTGTTTGGTGGTCTCGGAGGTGGGACGTGTGCCGATCTTGCGTCCGTCGCGCAGGACGGTGACGCGGTGGCTGATGTCCACCACTTCGTGCAGTTTGTGGGAAATGAAGATCAGGGCGTGCCCGTCCTTCACCATCTGGCGCATGATACTGAATAATTCACCCACTTCCTGCGGGGTGAGCACAGCGGTCGGCTCGTCCAAAATGAGGAGCGCCGCGCCGCGATAAAGGGCTTTGATGATTTCTACGCGTTGTTGCTGTCCCACTGAGAGCTGCCAGATGTAGGCAGAGGGGTCTATTTTCAGGCTGTAGATGTCCGCCAGTTCGATGATGCGCTTCGAGACGCGGTCGAGGTCGGTCAGCGTGCCGCGCGTGGATGGCAGTCCGAGCGCCACGTTTTCCGCCACGGTCAGGGTCTGCACAAGCATGAAGTGCTGGTGGATCATGCCGATGCCGAGGTTGATCGAATCGTTGGGCGAGGAGATCGTGACCGGCTTGCCGTTCAGCAATATCTCGCCTTCGTCCGGGTGGTACAAGCCGTACAGGATCTTCATCAACGTGCTTTTGCCCGCGCCGTTCTCCCCCAGCAGGGCATGCACCTCGCCGGACTTCACGTCGAAATCCACGTGGTCGCTGGCGAGCACGCCGGGGAATCTGCTTGCAAATGCCGCGCATTTCCAGGCTGTCGATGCGGGTTCGACCGGAGGGGAGTTTGTTGGATTCGGTCATGGCGCCATCCTCGATCGTTCCAGACCTCGGAGGTCTTCAAGACCTCCGAGGTCTCTTTAGCTAAATTACGGCAGGGTGATCGTAATGCTTCCGTCAATGATTCCCTGAATGGTCGAGTCAGCCAGAGCCTTGGCATCGGCGCTCAGCGCGTAATCGGGGTTAAACTCGATCACTTCGCCGCCATTGGCAAGATTTGCAACGAAAGACTGTCCGCCGAGCGTGCCGCCCTTGATCAGGTCGATCATCTCCTTGAGCATGACCTCCCAGTGATAGACCTGGCTGGCGACCACAATGTTCGGCGCAAGCGAGGTCTGGTTGGACTGCGTGCCGAACCACAGCACGTTGGCTTCGTCGGCTTTGCCGATCGCACCCACGACCATCTGGGCGGTGCCGGTCATCGCATCAGCGCCGGCGGAGATGTGGGTCGTCGCGGCTTCAGAGGCAAGCGCCACGTCCGAGAACGAACCGATGTAGTTCACGTTCACCTGCACGCTGGGATCGGTCGCCGCCACACCGGCTTTGAAACCGTCCACGTACAGTTTCGCATCGCCGGTCTCGATCGGACCGACCACGCCGATCACCTTGCTCTGCGAAAGGGTCGCTGCCAGCACGCCATTGACGTAACCGCCTTCCTGCGATGCGGCTTCATAGGCAAAGATGTTGGGCTGACCGAAGGTGTCCACGGTGGTGCCCCAGGCGAAACTGGTCTCCGGGAAGTCCGGGGCAATTTCCTGCAGGGACGAACCGTATTGCGAGCCGTGCGCGATCACCAGGTTGTAGCCCTGCGTGGCATAGTCACGGATGGCGGCGGCGGCGTCATCCACCACGAACATGCCGTCCGAGTAGACGAACTCGAAATTCTCGGCTCCGCCCATCTCGGTTTGGACGCGCACAAGCGCATCGTACATGCTCTGGCTGAAGGCCAGGTCATTGATGGCGCTGGGCATGACAACCGCCACGCGGAATTTCTCCGCCGGGGCGGCGGTTTCCTCCGCCTGGGTGCCGCAGGCGCTCAACACAAGCGAAAGGGCGATCAGGACACTCAAAAACCAGACTGACTTTTTCATTCTTCTTCTCCTTGATATGGATTTGTACGGGTCTTTTCAACAGGACAGTTGGTACTGTTTCGAAACTCATTTTCTCAGGGTTGGCAGGACCACCTCCTCTCCCAAGATCAATCTTCCCTTTCAAAGGGCTTTGTCAACGCCGAAGGGGCGCGCACTCTCGACACCGTGGCAACCAGCACCAGGATCGTCAACACATAGGGCATCATCACTGCGATCTCAGGCTCGATCGGGATGTTCAACACCTGGACCCACAATTGCAGGGCATTGACCATGCTGAACAACAACGCTCCGCCAAGCACGCCGATCGGACGCCATGCCCCAAAATACACCAAGCGCCACTGCGATGAAGCCCGCTCCGCTGGTCATATTCTGCTGGAAGACGTTCAACAGTGCGATGGAAAGGGATGCGCCGGCGATGCCTGAGAGCGTCCCGCCGAGGATGATGGTAAAGTAACGGATGCGTCCCACGTTGACGCCCAGGGAGTCCGCCGCGTCCGGGTTCTCGCCCACCGAGCGGATCTTCAGCCCAAGCGTGGTCTTGTTCAACACGAACCACGCGACCGGCACGAGCAGGTACGCACCATAGACCAGGATGTTCTGGCTGAAGAAAATTTCGCCGATGCCCGGGATGTCGCTCAACCCGGGGAAGTAGATCTTCGGGAACCCTCGTATGGTCTCCACCGTGGGCATTAACTTCTGGAAAAGCAGGTCGCTCATCCCCAGCCCGAAGAGATAGAACCCGATGCCGCTGATGCCCTGCTGCGCCTGCAGATTGACGGTCACATACGCCATGGCAAGCCCCATGAGCGCGCCGACCAGCATGGCGGTCAGCAACCCAAGCCAGAGGTTGCCCGTCTTCAACGAAACATAGAACGCCGCGAACGCGCCGAGGAGCATCTGACCCTCCACGCCGAGGTTGAGCACGCCGCTTTTCTGGCTGAACGTCTCACCGATGGCGGCATACAGGTAGGGGGTCGCCAGGCGGATTCCCGAGGCAAGGATGCCGATCAACACCGTGACTGAGAAAAGGTCCTGGATCATGTGCCCGCCTCCGCTTGACCGATCTTTTCCTGCGGCGGAGGCGGTTCCTCCTCCGGACCTCCAACTGCCAGCCTTTGCCTCTGCCGCCTGCGCCTCAAGATCTCACTGCTGACCACAAAGACCACCACCAGTCCGTTCAGCGCGATGACCAGCGCCGACGGCACCTGCACCATTCTTTGCATTTTATTGGCTCCCACCAGAAGTGCACCGAACAGGATCGAAGCCGGTATGGACCAAACCGGGTGCAACTGCCCAAAGAGGGCTGCCACAATGCCGTTGAACCCGGCACTGCCTGTAAAGCCCGAGGCGGACCCGTCCGTGATCATGCGGTAGTTCACGCCAAAGACCTGGGTCGCGCCCGCCAGCCCAGAGAACGCTCCGCTCAGCAGAAGAGCCAGCACCATGTAGCGCTGTACCTTGATGCCCGCGTAACGCGCCGCGTTCGGGTTCTGTCCCACCGCGCGGATGCGATACCCAAGCGTGGTGCGCCACAACAGGATGTAAACGAGGATGGCAAGGATGACCGCGATCAGGGCGCCGAGGTGCAGGCGGGTGGGGATCAGGCGCGGCAGGCGGAAAATGTCGAGGAGAGCTGCCGTTTGGGGGATTTGGGAAGCAAGCTTGGCCTGGGCAGGATCGATCATCGGTCCGCGCAGGAGGAAGTTCATCAACTGCACCGCGATGGCGTTCATCATCACAGTGCTGAGGATCTCATTCACACGGAAATAAGCTTTAAGAACCCCCGGAATACCGCCCCAGACCGCTCCGCCCAAAAAACCTGCCAGCATGGCAAGTGTGATCACCAGCCAGCCGGGCAGGTTCGTAAAGGTGAGCCCGACCCATGTCGCAAAGATCGCCCCCACGATCATCTGTCCCTCGCCGCCGATATTGATCACGTCCCCGCGGAAGGAGATGCAAATGCCGAGGGCAACCAACAGCAGCGGCGTGGCTTTGACCAGGGTCTCGGCAAAGGCGTTGGAACTGCCAAAGGCGCCATCCCACAGCGCCGCATAGGCTTCGATGGGATTGACCTTCAGGAACAACAACATTACTGCCCCGATCAACAAGGCGGCAAGCGTGGCAAATACCGGTAAGAGTGAGTCAAAGAGGCGGGAAATCCATTCGCTTTGCAGTCGTTTTTTCACGGCGGGCATGGGTCACTCCAGTTTTACTCAGTATACTGAAAGTCGTCCGAATTGTCAGACATTTTGTAATTTATATCTTATGATAATTATCCTAATTCATCCGCCGGAAAATCCGGCAAGGGAACGATTAGTCCCGTTCGAAGGGCACTCCCAACGCAGCGGGCGGTGACGTGCGCATGGCACGCAGAAGTTTTGCAAAGACCTTGCGCGTCGCCTCGGGCATGGCGGCAAGCGTGCGTTCGACCCATTCGGCGTTGCCGATGTTGACGAACAACAGCGTCAGGATCATCAGCGGGAAGGGCGCAACCTGCAGGACCTGCGAGGGGATCTGCGTCAGAACCGGCTGGAGCACCAGCCCAAGCCATTGCAGGAAGGCGAACAGATACGCGCCGAACGCGCCGCGCACCGGGTTCCAGCCGCCGAAGATCGTGATGGACAGTGCGATCCAGCCGAAACCGTCCAGCCCGGAGATGGTCCCCATCCAGCCTGCGCGGGTGGCAAGCGAGAAGGCGGGACCCGCCAGACCGATCAACGCGCCGCCGGCAACGGTGTACACATACCGCATCAGGTTGACATTTGCGCCTCGGATGTACGCCGCGGCTGGTTTCTCGCCGATGCCCTGCAGCATCAGCCCCGGGCGGGTGCGGAAGATCCACAGCCAGGCGAGGAAAATGGCAATGAAACTGACGTAGGTGGTGACATCATGCTGGAAGAACAGTTTCCCGAGGATGGGAATATCGCTCAAAAAGGGAATTGGCGCCGCCTGCAAACGCGGACCCGGCACGCCCATGTACGGGTTGCCGAGGAAATAGGACAGGTCGCGGCAGGTCAGCGCCAGCACGAAGCCGACAGCCACCTGCGATTGTTGCAGGGTGATGCTGGCGAATGCCACGATCAACGCCACCAGCGCGCCGATCAGCATGCCCGCCAGAAATCCGAGCACGATGTTGTCCGTGTTGTAGGCAACGGCAAACCCGCCCATGGCAGAGAGCAGGATCGTGCCGTTCATGGAGAGGTTGATCACGCCCGCCCGTTCGGAGAGCGTTTCGCCGATCACCGCAAAGATCAGGGGGGAGGCGGAGGCAAGTACGCCCGCCAGTCCGATTAGGATGGTTTCCTGGGTCATTGTTGCTCCCTCCTCCCAAATCTCTGGCGGACTCCCGCCGCCAGCAGGACGAACAGAACGAGCACACCCTGCAGGACGCCGGAGAGGGACGAGTCAAGTTTCATGATGATGGGGAGCTGGATACTGCCGATATTCAGCGCCGCGAAGAACAGCGCCACCGGCACCGCCCAGACCGCCTGGTAGTTGATGAGCATGGCAACCAATAGACCGAGGTAGCCGTACCCACTGGAGATGGAGGGGATGAGACGGTGATAGACCGCCGCAACCTGCACGGCTCCCGCCGCACCCGCCAGCGCACCGCAGATCAGGAAGGAGTACATGGAATACTGCCAGGTGGGAATGCCCAGCAGGTACGCCGCGCGGAAGTTCTTCCCCACCGCCTTGAGCCGCAGGCCGAAATACGTGCCCTGCAGGAGGAAATACACGAACACGATGCCGATCAGCGCGATGACCAGCGCCCACGGACTGATGCGCAGATTTTGCCAGAGCGGCAGGGAAAATTCATCGGGGAACGGGACCGTCCCGCTCATGGAGGCAACCCCGGGGCGCTTCCACGGACCGAAGATCAGGTAGATGGTCAGCGCGGTGGCGACGAAGTTCAAGCCCAGACCGCCGAAGATCTCGTTCACGCCGCCGAACACTTTCAGGATGCCGGTCAGCGCCGCCCAGAGCGCGCCGCCGGCCATCCCGCCGAGGATGGCGAGGAAAATGATCAGGGCGGGAGGCAGGCTGCTGTCAAGAAGGAGGCGGTAGACCCAGGTCGTGGCGATCGCGCCCAGCACCACCTGTCCCTCCACGCCGATGTTCCACAAGCCCGGAGGAAAAGGTCACCAGCAATCCCGCCGTCACCAAAAGGAGCGGCACAAAAGCGACCAGCACCTCGGCGAACTTCCGCATTTCGCCGAACGAGCCTTTATACATATTCTTGTAGGCTTCCGCAGGCGAGGCATCCACCGAAATCAGGATGAGCGACACCACGCCGAACGCCAGCACGAGCGCCACAAGTTGATAAGCCAGACTGCCGAGACGGTTCTTAATCATGCGCTCCTCCTTTATCTGCCCAGCCCTTGCCGCCGATCAGCTGGCCGAGTTCCTCCACGCTGGTCTTCCCCGCATCCAGCGGCGCAGAGACCTTGCCGCTGAAGAACACCAGCACCCGGTCGCTGTATTGCAGGACCTCCTCAAGGTCTGACGAGATGAAAATGATCGCCGCGCCGTCGGTCTTGCAGCGGTCTTTGAGTTTGCTCCAGATGTAGATCACGGACTCGATATCCAGCCCGCGCGTGGGATGCTCGAGCAGGATCAACGATAGCGGGGTTTGCAAAAGCGCCAGTTCAGCGCGCTGTTGATTGCCGCCCGAAAGCGACTCCACGGTGCTGTGCGGTTTGCCGCGGATGTTGAAGGATTTGATGCGGTCCTCGGCGAGTCTCTGCCCG
This sequence comes from uncultured Chloroflexia bacterium, assembly GCA_963718215.1. GTDB lineage: Bacteria > Chloroflexota > Anaerolineae > Anaerolineales > Villigracilaceae > Defluviilinea. Next base: position 62,964 of record CAVQYK010000018.1, on the reverse strand, counting down.
GCGGCGCGGTCGATGAAGAGCCCCTTCGGCTCCTCCGCCAGGACAAAATGCTCGGTCAGGCTGAGACCGGGCACCAGTCCCTCCTCCAGCCGCGCGGCGGGGAGGAAATTCACGCCCGCCCGCTTGAAGACGTGATAGGACTTGCCGGTCAGGTCCTGACCTTTGAGCTGGATCCGGCCTCCGACGGGTCTCATCAACCCTGCACAGGCACGGATGAACAGGTCCTGCCCCGAGCCTTCCATGCCCGCCAGACCGATCACCTCGCCGGCGCGGACGTCCAGGTCCACGTTCCTGACCTTCATGCGGACGTCCTCCAGTGAGATGTCCTTCATTGAAAGCACCACATCGCCCGTCTCGGCGGGCTGGCGTGCGCCGAGCGTGACCTCCTTGCCGAACATCATCTCCACAAGTTTGGATGTGACATAGGGCGGCTGGGTCTCCCCCACCAATTCGCCCCCGCGCAGGACCGCCACGCGGTCGCACAAATTTTCCACGTCTTCCAGCTTGTGAGAGACGAAAACGACCGTCATCGCCTGTTCGGGGAATTTCTTGAGCGTGGCGAACAGTTTTTCCTTCTGCCCGGCGCTGATGCCGGTGGTCGGCTCGTCCAGAATGAATATGCGCGCGCCAAGGAACAGCAGTCGCATGATCTCCAACTGCTGACGCTCGCCCACCGTGAGCGAATCCACGTAACTTTCCGGGTCGAAGGTAAAGCCGTATTCCCGGGCAAGCAGGTTGAAATCCTGCGCGGCTTCCTTGCGGTTGGGGAGGAGCCCGCCCGGCAGACCCAGCAGGAAGTTATCCAACAACTTCATGGGAGGGAAATCCAACGGGTCCTGATGCAGCATGCCGATCCCGTATTTGATCGCGTCCGCAGGGGAATGAATGACGACGGGTTTGCCGTCCAGGATGATTTCACTGCCAGGGTCCGGCTGGATGAAACCAGAGAGGATCTTCATCAACGTGCTTTTGCCGGCACCGTTCTCTCCCAATATCCCCTGGATCGTGCCGGAGGGGATGGTCAGATTGATGCCCTTGTTGGCATGGACAGCGCCAAAGTGCTTGTGGACGTTCCTGAGGTCAACATTCATGGGCTTTGTGCTCCTCCATGAGGCGTTCAGATTAAGGAAAGGGGCACAGAATTCTCTGTGCCCCTTTGTCGAGGTAAAAACGGGTTATTCGGAGGCGCTCAAGCCTTGCATGCCTTCGAGCAGTTGCGGCAGGTACCAGACCTGCTGGTCGGTGGCAACTTCACCGTCGGCGAGGTAGGCAGCGCCATCCTGCAGGTTGATCGGACCCGCCCACAGGTTGAGTCCGCCCGCCAGGTCGGCGATGAACGCATCCAGCGTGGCGGCGTCATCGGCGCTCAGCGCATCGCCCTTCACAAAACCGATCGCCGAGGTGTCGTGGTTGTTGATGTCAGCCCAGTCCGGGCCGGAGAAGATGAACTGGGACTGCCACGAACCTTCCGCCGCGGATTTGATGATTTTCAGGTAGTCGGGACCCCAGTTGAAGTACGGCACGCCGAGGCAGACATCCGGCGCGGCGCTGCACGCGGCAACGTAGTCATAGGCAACGCCATACGACTGGGTGCCTTCCGAGGTGAACTTCTGCGCTTCAGCCAGGTTGACGGGGTTGTCAATGCCGGAGATTACCACATCGAAGCCGGTTGAATAGAAATCCTTGGAAACATCCACCGGGTCGGTGGTGAAACCAGGGATGTGGAACCAGAAGCCGATCCAGGTCACTTTGAACTCAAGTGAGGCGGGGTCGTTGCCAGCCTGCTCCCAGCAGTGGCGCGCACCGAGGTAGGCGGAGGCGGCAAGGCGGCGGGTCTCATCGTTGATCAGCGGACCAAGATAACCGATCTTGCCGGTCTCGGTGGTGAGTGCGGCGGCACAGCCTCCGATCATCTTGCCGATCTCCATGCGTCCCATGATGTTGGTCAGGTTCGCCATCGGCTCATAGACCTTGCCGTCCTTCCAGACCTGGTCGCCGGAAGCCATGATGACGAACACATCCGGGTTGGCTTTGGCGAAGGTGGTCGAGGCATCCTTCATGTCATCCGAATTAAAGATGACCAGTTTGGCGCCCTGCGCCACCAATTCCTCCGCCAGTTGGTCGGGAGTGGTTCCGGCGCGGTCGGCAGGATTGACCTTGTCAAGATAGATCATCTTCGCGCCGAGTTTTTCCTCCACGTATAGGCCGGCTTCATAGTGAGCCTGGCTCCAGCCGTTGTCGTTGTACGGACCGACAAGCAACATGCCGAAGACAAACGGCTCCGCCGGTTGTCAACCGGCTCTTCAACCGCGGGCACATCCGTCGGCGCGGGCGCCTCTGTGGCTGATTGGCATGCCGAAAGTACCAGCGAGAATACCGTCAGCAATAGTGCAATTTGCAAAAGTGTCTTGCGCATTTCAACTCCTCTTTCGTATGGTTTGGTGATGATAAGACAGCACAGGCGGTAAGGTGGTTATTTTTTCTGCACAGCCTCCTTTCAGGGATGAATTGCGCATATTTGTCTGCACAATTCGATGGTAACACAAAACAGGAAACACCTCTATTCTAGAACAAACCACCCGCCAAAACAAGTACATTACTCACGGACTACATGCGAACATGCTCTGGACTTTTGTAAAAGCCTCGCTTCTTTCGGGACTTTCGCCTGTTTCTGCTCCGATTCGTTCCCAAAGCTGACAGATCACCCGCCCCATGAATTCCGGCGAAAATTCATATGCATCTTCCGAGAGATCCAAAGCGCGCTCCCACTGCCCGACATGGGCATACCCTTCGATAAAGACAAGTTGCTCGGCAGGTTCATAGGGATGGTCCTCAAATGACAGGGCGATAGTCGCCAAATTCCGCAACCTTGTCCCAAGCTCCAAACTGGCGGGCGAGGTCGGCCTTCTGGTAGTAATAACAAAAGCCGTGTTCAGGTTCCGGACCGTACACGCCGGGCATCACGGCGCGCGGCTCTTCCAGGATAAGTTTTGGATCGGTCAGGCGCGCAGCATACCGCATCAGGCTGTTCTCGGGAATCAGGCGATTGACGCGTTCCACCTGCGGGTCCAAAAGCCGCAGGCACCCTGGCGGGGCATAATAAAAGGACAACGTCTTCGAGGTGTTCCCGTTGAACTCCCCTGCCAGATAGTCATAATAGATCGGGATCTCTGTCTCAATATCCGGCAGGGCGTTCTTAAATCTTGTCGTGGGGTGGAACAACACATACTCAATGTGGCTGCTGTGGTTATCCGGCGCGTAGATCCAGTTCAGCGCCGCGCTCAGGGAGTTATCCGCGTAAAAATCGAAGGCGCCTTCGTTCACCAATAACAGCGTGTCCGGCGCGATGGACGGCGCACGCCATGTCATTTGCCAGAATAGATTCTTCTGAGTTTCCCAATCCTGCAAGTAATCATGAGATGTCAGGTATTGCTTCCCGGCCGCCATGCTGACCAGCGAAACCAGCAGGACGATCCGCAGTTTCTCCCAGGGGATCAATGAAATGAACCCGGCAAAGATCAGCGCAACTCCCAGCATGAAAGGCAGGGTGAAGCGGCTGGCAGGCCAGTTCAATGAGGGCGTAAATCCGATCAGCCAGAAGGGCCAGCCAGCAAGTAATACAGCCAGTCCACCCAGCCCGATCATCCAGATCCCATCCACAACATTTTTGCGGAGAGTTTTCGCAGCATCGCGCGGCACGAGCAGGAAACCGGCAATGGCAACGATCACGGCGACCGCCACCACCAGATAGTAAGATGGCAGTATGGTCTCGGCGTTGGCGATCTCCGGTAGTTCGAAGGTTTTCAACCAACCGTCCCTCAAAACGAGTTCGAGGGTCGATCTGATATTTTTAGCCAGGGCTATCAACGTCTCAATAGGCGCGGACCTCAACTGGCTTGTCAAACTGATGCCATATACCTGATTGTTGAAAATGAACAAACGCGACAGAACTGCCAGCGTGAACACAGCCAGATACGGAGTCCACAGGCTGAGGGTCCGTTTGAGGCGCTGGAGGAGGGTAAGGTCCTCGTCGCGGAGGGCGGTCAGGATGAATCCGACGCGCACCAGTTCCAGCACGTAGAAATATTCCATCATCCACAAGTTGAGCGCGGAGAAGAACAGCCCGGCGGCTGTCCATGCCCAAAAGCGGCGCGGCGATTCGATGGCGAGCAGCATGCACAAAAGCGAGAACAGGAAAAAGAAAAGCACGATATAAAAATGGCTGTAGAGATATGCCGCCCAATGCTGGTTGAAGCCGGGGTATATAAGAAAAAGCAGGCTCACGCCCAGCGCCAGCCTGCCTCGGTCCTTCCATAATTTCGCAACGATCAGGTACACGACGACCGCGCCCAGCCAGCGCCACACGAGCGCAAAGACCTGCCAATAGGCGGGACCTGCGGAATGAGCCGCGTGGTAACCTGATGCAGCAGCCCCCACACCGGGCGGTTCGTCGAGAAGTAGCGCGTCAACGCCTCGGAGCCCAGCGTGTAGCGGATCCACGTGATGGGCAGGTCGTCCCAGTAAAAGCCCAGGCGCAGACCCAGCAAGCCGTACGCCAGCACGGCGACGAGGAACAACACGAGGGCGGGGAGAATTTTTTTCATATTGTTCACGGAATTGTACAGGAAAGCAGTCCCTGGATTTCGGCCAGCGCCTCGCTTCTTTCCGGACTTGAGGCTGTCTCAGCCTCGATGCGCCTCCACAACTGACAGAGCAGCGGTCCGACATAATCTCTTGAGACGCGGTAACTCACCTTCGAGTATTCGATTGCTTTTTTCCAGTCCCCAACATGGGCATAGCCTTCGATGAACACGAAGCGCTCGATCGGGTCGTTTGGATAATCGTCGAGTTGGAACGCCGTGTTCCCCAGTTTGACAACTTCCTCCCAATCCCCCACCTGCCGGGCGAGGTCCGCTTTTTGGAAGTGGTAGCACCAGCCGTGCGCGGGCTCCGGTCCGTAGATGGCGGGCATCACAGCTTGTCCCTCGGCGAGGATTCTATCTGTGTTAGTTAGGACAGAGGCTTCACGCATCAGGCTGTCGTCGGGGATGAGGCGGTTGGTCGGGTCGAGGTCGGGTTCGAGCAGGCGCAGGCAGGCGGGCGGGTCGTAGTAGAAAGCGAGGACGTCCGTGGTGTTCCCCTCGAAGGAGGCGGCGAGGAAGTCGTAACGGATGGGCAGACCAGGTTCGAGGGCGGGAAGCGAGGCGCCGAGGCGGTTGGTCGGGTAGAGCAGGACGTAACCGACCTGGCGGGTGCGCGTCTCCGGCGCATAGATCCAGTTGAGCGGCGCGCTGAGTGAGTTGTCGGCGTTGAATTCCAATTCCTCGTTCATCAAAACGATGGTGCCCGGTTGGATGCCGGGCGCGCGCCACGTCATCTGCCAGAAGAGGTTCTTTTGCGAATTCCAGTCGCGCAGATACTCCACCGACCACAGGAACTGCCTGCCCGCGGAGAAGGCGATCAAAAGAACGGCAACGGCGTATTTGACGCGCGGCGGAAGCAGGTCGATCAAGCCGAGCAGGAGGAAACACGCGCCGAACATGAACGAGAGCAGGGCGCGATTGGCGGGAAAGCCGAGTGTCACGGGCAGGTTGGTCACCCAGTACGGGACGCCGCCCAATAGCAGCATGACCGCGCCGAGACCGATCAGCCAGAAGGCATCCTGCTTTTTGGCGGTTTCGGTCGATTCGCCGCCCAGCCGCTTGAGGAGGACAAGTCCGCCCACCGCCAGGACGACAAAGATGTACAAAACGCTCGTCCGCAAGCCGTTGACAGCGGGATTCGGGAACTGGAATGCCTGAATCCAGGCGCCTCCCGCCGCCGCCCACAGGCTGGAAAGCACCTGCCGAACAAGCTGGGTGAGGGTCTCGATCGGCGCGCGCGCCACTTCCTCGGTCAGGCTGTAGCCGAAGCCCGGGTGACTGTACACGAGCGAGCGGTACAACAGCGCAAGGGCGATCACGACGATATACGGAATCCACGCCTTGAACACCTTGATGAACCTCTCGCGCAGCGTCAGTTTTTCCTCGCGGATGGACATCAAGAGGAGGAACGGGCGTATGAATTCGAGCAGGAAGAAGTACTCGAACATGACCAGGTTCAACGCCGAGAAGATCATCGCAGGGATGGTCTTCCCGCGCAGCATCAGGTGCCAAGAGATCAGTAAAAAGAACAGCACGATGAAGAAGTGCGAGTACACATAACTGACCCACTGCTGGTTGAAACCGGGGTACAACAACACCAATAATGAAAGCAGGAACGCCAGGTCCCTGCGGCGCGGGAACAATCCCGTCATCACCAGCCAGAAGGCGTAGACGCCCGCCCAGCGCCAGAACATGCCGAAGGACTGCCAGACTGCGGGATTTTGCGGAAGGAGGAAGCCGGTCAATTGGTAGAGAAGCGCCCAGACTGGGCGCGAATCGGAGAAGTAACGCGTGGTCGCCTCTGACCCAACTGGTAGCGGATCCACGAAATGGGCTGGTCGTCCCAATAGAACCCCAGCCGCCAGAAGGACAGTCCGTAGGCGAGGAGGGTCACAGCCAGCAGGATGAGGGGAACGGCAAACGGATGATCCGCGAAGGAGGTGATTCGCTTCTGCAAATTCTTCATGGATGGCTATATCTTATCCTGAAATTCCCTGTTTGTTTACCCATCCGGCATACAACTCCGAAGGAGTGAAACGATTATAGATTTTGGGTTCTCCCGTTTCTGGCGGGATTCTCGACAAGCCATGAGTTTTTAGCCACTGATTTCACGGATTTTCACTGATTTTTTTGAACAATCCGTGCCAATTCGTGAAATCCGTGGCAAGAGCTTTGAGAATTCCCGTTAATTACGGGAGAGCCAGATTTTGAAAATTGGTTCATCAACCCCGAAGGGGTGTTATGGCTTTTCCCAATAATGACATCCCTTCGGGATTTTGGGAACCGGATTAGGGCTTCTCTTTGCCACGCGCCGGGCGGTCGAACCAGTAGATGACCCCGCCGACAAGACTGCCCGCCAGGTTCAGGGCGAAGACTGTCAACGAGAAGGCGACCGCGTCCGCGGAGGTGATGCCCCACGAGGCGGCGAACAGCACGAACACGCTCTCGCGGATGCCGATGCCATTGACCGATAACGGCAGGAGGATCGCCAGATACAACAACGGGACGAAGAGCAGCAGGTCGCTGAGTTTCACCGGCAATTGGATGGCGGCGCCGACGAGGCGGAAGGCGAAAATGTCCATGAACTGGATGAGGAACGAGAGCAGGAACACGACCTGCCAGCAGGCCGGGATGCCGCACCTTGAAGCGGAAACTGTGCACCCAATCCTTCAGGCGCAGTCGTTCGGCGAACGGGAAACGCCCCACGAAATTTTCCGCCCAGGTCCCGAAAGCGGGCAGAGTGGAGACGGCGGTGAGCCCCGTCAACGCGAGGAAGACGCCGCCGAGCAGCAGCCAGAAGGCGAGGTCCGAGGCGAGGTCCGCGCGGATCGAAAGCGCGACCAGGCCCAAAGTCACGAGAGAGGCGTAACTGAGGACGCGTTCATAAAAGATCGTGGCGGCAACCGCTTCCAGTTTGCCGGTGTCGCGTCCGCCGGAGTAGAGTCGGTAGGCGTCGCCGCCCAGACTGCCCGGCAGGAAGTTGTTCATGAACAAGCCCGGTCATGATGTAGCGGAAAAGCGTGCCGAGGCGCGCTTCGATGTCCCAGGTGCGGAGCAGGATCCTCCAGCGCACGGACGTGAAAAACACGGAGGCAAAATACAGCGCGAAGAAGCCGAGCAGGTAGAGCGGATTGATGCGGCTGAAGGCGCGGGCGATCTCGGTGAACGCCGAGAGGCGGATGAGATATGCCAGCAACAACCCGCTGACCGTCACGCGCAGGGCGAGCGACACAGCGGGCTTTTTGAGAAAACCCCAGAGGCGGGAGAGGGACGAACTGGGATCCATGCGTCAGTTGGCGGGACTCAGGCGGAGGACATACCCTTCGGGCGCTTCATGCTGGACCTTGAAGCGGGGATGCCTGACGAAAGCCATGTTCCCCTGCGGATGCAGATGCACGACCCAGACCTCGCGCGGAGTCTGTTCATGGGATCGCAGGATGTTGCCGATGACCTTGTCCGTCAATTCCTCGTTGAACGGGTTGGAGAAGAACAGCAGGTCCGCTTCGGGGGGGATCTGGTATTCCGAGGCGTCCATATGGAGGATCTCGAACTCGGTCTTGCTTTTCGATTTCGCCTTGAAGATCTCGAGATTTTTGCGGCAAACCTCGACCAGTTCGATGGAGAACTCCACGCCGATCACCTTGCGGAAGCCGCGCTCCGCCGCCATGAACATGGCTTTGCCCTTGCCGCTCCCAAAGTCGACGAAGGTGCTTTGGGACGGGTCGAGTTTGACGCGCGAGATCATCTTTTGGAAGATGTAGGCGTTCGTCCCTTCGTAGTAGTTGCCGACCGCCTTGTTCTGCGAGTCGATCTTGAGGGTGTCGAGCTGGGCGGTGTTGATGGTGTCGATCTGGTATTTCATATCGAAGACCAGGTCGGAGGTGATGTAGCGGACCGTGGTGACGAGTCCCACCTTGCGGATGTTGCGCAGGACCTTTTTGAAGTTTTCGAGGTTGACGATCTCGAGGACGGACATAATAAGGTTTTCCTTTCGCAGTAGGGGCGACCCGTCAGGTTTGAGCTGGGAATTCTTCTCTCTCTGGGCGGGTCGCCCTTACGATCTATCACAAGAAGAATCGGATAATCGGTGACAGGAAGGTATTGATCACCACCGCAGGCAGTCTGGCGATGATCTTCCTCGTCCAGCCGACCCGGTCGAAGAGACGCGGCGTCGGCTCGGTGAGGTGACCGGGGATGAAGTAGCGGCGCGGTTCGAGCACTTCCGTGCCCCAGCCGCGCTTGAAGTGGTTCAGTCCGTGATGCTCGCGGGCGGCTTCGCCCATGTTGAACCGGCGGTAACCTTCCGCCGCGGCGTCCTGGATGATCTTCCAGATGAGGAAGTGCGTCGGGTGATGGACGCTGTCGGGCAGGACCGCCGACCAGCCATAATATACTTCATGGTGCGTCCAGAAGGTGAACATCGCGCCGACGTACCGTCCCTGGACCTTTGCCAGATAGATGCGGGCGGCGCCGCGCGGGAAATGTTGGAAAATGGCGCGGAAGAGCCGCTTCCCGTGCGGGATAAAGCCATGCTTGCCCGCGTAGATGCCTACATATAATTTATGGAACGCGTCGAGGTGATTTCCGTCCGTGTCCACGAGCAGTTCCAGGTCGTTCAGCGCGTCGGTCTTGCGCAGGATGCGTTTGTAGTCGCGGCTGAAGGAATTGAAGACCGCGTCGATGCCTTTGGTCAAGTCAATTACATAGGTGAAATCAAGTTTGTCGACAAAAGGAAGTGTGTCGCCTCCTTCGGCAGGCAGGGGGATGGGCGTCAGCACCTCCGTGTGATGGACGTCCGCAGTTTTGGAACGAATCGCATCCAACAGCGCGGACAGGGCTTCGTCTGAGTCGTACAACGGTCCGCAATAGGTGGGGAAAGGGTTGGTCACGTAATGCGCGCCGCCGACGAGGGGTTTGCACAAAAAGAACGGGCAAACTCCCACCACCCTGTCACCCTCCAGCGCAACCAGATGACGGGTCTCCACGCCGTAGGCATCGCGCAGGGTCCGCGCCCAGGGGAGGTCATGCCCGAAGCGTGAATCCAGCCTCCCGTCCACGTAGGAGGCGTAGCGGTCATGCAGGGACTCGTCCAGGGTGACGACGCGTATCACGCGATCCCCCGGATCAAATGCGGACCGAGAGTCCGCACCACGAACGACGGGAGCAGTTTCCAGATGCGGATCGCCAGTTGGAATTTGGCGCTCTTCTGGTTCAACTCAGGGACCGCGCCGCCTTTGGGGAGGTAATACCAGTAGGCGAGCGGCGCCTTGCGCGGACGCCACTTCATTTTGTAGGTTTCGTTGCCCGAGCCGTTCAGACTGCGCCCCATGTCGCAGACCGTCATCCCCTTTTGGCAGTATCGCTCGAGCAGCGACCAGTACAGGAATTCGCCCGCGTATTCCGTGCGGAAATCGCGCAGGATGTTGGCGTGCAGGTTCGAGGCTGTCCCGCCCTGATAGACCAGCACCGCCGCGCCGACCAGCGCTCCCTTTGGCATCGCGCACCACGGCAAATTCCAGATCATCGCCAAGCAAGTTTCGCCATGTCGCGCAGGTATCGCTTCGAGTGATACGGCGAACCGAGTTCGTGCATACTGCGCGCCAGCGCTTCGTAGGCATCATCGAGCAAGATCAAGATGACCGAACTGGATCTGAAATCCTTTTTTCAATGCCTGCCGCGTGTGCTTGCGGTGCTGCGAGCCAAACCTGCCCCACAATTCCTCGGCGTCCTTCGGCAGGTCAATGAAGTAGGTGGAATAGATCGGGTGCTGAACCCAGGGAGAGGGCGGCGCGTCGCCGTCATCGAGAAAACGAAGCACACAATAGTCCACGCCCAGTTCCTCTGATAATTTGCGGGCTGTATCGAGCAGGGCATTCCTCGCCTCATCCGTTGCGAATGCAAAGCCGCCGTAACTGCCGAACGGCGAGGTGGCGAGGTAATTCCCGAAGATGGGATGACGGACATGCGTGAGGACAAGGATGCCCGTCACTCTCATCGTCCTGCATCGCCTCGAAGCGATGGATTTCATAGCCATATGTCTGACGAACAAGGGTTGACCACGGATCGAGCGCGGTGAACGTGGCAGACGACGCGAGCGCGTCATCCCACGCCGCGGGCTGGTCCGCTTCCAATTTGCGGACGCGCACCTCAGGCATGCGGCTGTCCTTGGGAGGCGAGCACCTCGTCCAGATACACGCCGAGCGGGGAGACGGGGAAACGCTCCAGCAGGGTTTTGAGGAATCCAGCCTTGTTGCGGCGGAAAGGCAGAAGGTGTGGATTTAGGATCAGGTCACGCGCGAGACGGGCGGAGAGGGGCGGCGTCACCAGTTCGTAGGGATGCAGAATGATGGAGGGACTCAGTCCGCGTTTCAAGTCCCGTTCGATGAATTTGAGGATCTGTCCGCCCAGCAGTCCGACGCTGAAACTTGAGCCGTAGGGGAACTCGCCGTTCAGCAGGAGTTTGAAGGTGAAGTCGCGCGGCGCGGCGTACCCGCCGTTCTTGCGCGAGCGGGTGGTGCTGACGGGGATCTCCCAGATGTTGCCTTTTTTCAGCAAAACGCTGGCGGGCGCATAGATGGAGGAACTGTACGTGAAGCCGTTGTCCTCGAGCAGTTGGTACGCCGCCTCGCTGATGCCGACCATTGGCGCGCGGTAGCCGTGCACGTTGTATTGTTTGAGCCAGTGCGAGGAGGCGCGGATGTCCTGCGCAAGTTCGCTCGTGTTTTTCAGCGGGCGGTGGATGTGACAATGCAAGCCGAGTTCGTGCCCCGCCGAGACGATCTTCTGCGGCACCTCGGGGTACCAGTCCGCGATCTCGCCGACGAGGTAGAAGCTGGCTTTGGCGCCGCCCAGCAGGCGAGGATGGGGTCGAGGGCGCGCAGGGCAAAGCCGCCGTCGAGGTCGCGGCGTTGATGTCGGGTCGGTCAGGCTGTCGTAATGGCGGAAGAGGGCGAACCAGGGTTCGTAATCTATGCTCAGGAGCACACGGGGTGAGATTGACATCGGCGCAATTATATAATACCCACGGTCACAAATTGCACTTTTTAGCCCCCATTCAAAAAAGCGCAATTTGTGACCGAGTGCGGTATAAACGACGGATGGCAAAAAAATCGGGCGGACTTGTTTGTCGAAGCCGCCCGACTGTACAGCTCAGCATGACATTTCGGTGAGATCTACTTGACGATCCAGGTGCCCGTCTCGCCCTTGAGCGCGCGCCCGATGTTCTCGGGGTTGGTGATGAGCGCTTCCTTGCCGCCGTTCTCCAGGAACCAGATGATCGCCTGGATCTTCGGCGCCATCGAGCCTTTGGCGAAGTGCGTGCCCTCGGCGAGGTAGGCTTTTGCTTCTGCGAGCGTCATTTTGTCGAGCCACTGCTGGTTCGGTTTGCCGAAGTTGATGGCGACCTTCTCGACCGCGGTCGCGATCAGGAACAATTCCGCGCCGATCTCCTGCGCCAACAGCGACGAGGCGAAGTCCTTGTCAATGACCGCCGCGGTGCCTTCGAACTCGCCGTTCCCCTTGTCAATGACCGGGATGCCGCCGCCGCCCACCGTGATGACGGTCACGCCGGCGTTGAGCAGCAATTTGACCGAGTCCAACTCCAATATCTTATTCGGCATGGGAGACGGGACGACTCTTCTCCAGCCTCTGCCTGCATCCTCGACGACAGACCAGCCCATATCCTTGGCACGGTGCTGCGCCTCTGCCTCGTCCATGAACGAGCCGATCGGTTTGGTCGGCTTCTGGAAGGCGGCGATCCTTCTGGTCCACCAGCATCTGCGTGATGACGGTCGCCGCGCCCTTCTTGATCCCGCGCCGGTGATACTCGTTCTGCAACGCCTGCTGGAACTCGTACCCGATCGCGCCCTGCGAATCCGCGCCGCACACGTCCAGCGGGACCTCGTGCATGCCCTCCGCCTTCGCGGCGATCTCGGAGCGGCGCAGGATGAATCCGACCTGAGGTCCGTTGCCGTGACCGATCGCCAGGTCCCAGCCCGCTTCGATCATGTCCGCGATGTGGTGGGCGGTTTCCTGCAATGCCACCATCTGGTCTTCCACAGTGACGTTCTTGTCGTCCTTGATGAGCGAGTTGCCGCCAACGGCGATGACTGCCAATTTAGTCATATAGTCTCCTATTTTATAGTCTTATAGTCGTTAGTCAGGTAGTCTTATAGTCGTTAGTCAAATAGTCTCATAGTCGAGTGACTACGAGACTATCAAACTATGTGACTATTCGACTGTCAGACTAACTCATTGTCAACGCCATCACGGCTTTCTGCGCGTGCAGGCGGTTCTCGGCTTCGTCGAACACGACCGAATTCGGACCATCCAACACTTTGCTGGTCACTTCGACATCGCGGTCGGCGGGAAGCGGGTGCATGTAGATGCAGTCCTCCTTGGCGACCTTCAGTTTCGCGTCGTCCATGATCCAGTCCTTGTACGAATCCTGGATCTTCTTGCCATCGGCTTTGTCATTGGTGGTCAGTAACGGACCCCAGGATTTGGCGTAGATGACATCCGCATCCTTGCAGGCTTCGGTCATGCCGTCCTTGCTGTCAACGATCTCGAAGTTTGCGCCTGCGATCCTCGCCTGCTCCTTTGCCTGCTCCACGATCTCGGGCATGAGTTTGAACTCGGGCGGGTAGGCAAGCGTCACGTCCATGCCGAAGCGGGGCATCTGAAGGATCAGGGATTGGGGAACAGATATCGGCTTGAGATACGAAGCGGCGTATGCCCACGAAACGACGATCTTCTTGCGTGCGCAGGTCGCGTCCCTTCTTCTCCATGATGGTCATCAGGTCGGCGAGACACTGGAAGGGATGGTAGATATCGCACTGCATGTTGAGGACCGGCGCGCGCGAGTTTTTGGCGACATCGTTGAGATATTTGTTGCCGTCGCCGAAGTCACAGTGACGGATGGCGATGCCGTCGAAGTAGCGCCCGAAGATCTCGCCGATCTCGACCGGGGTGTCGCCGTGTGAAATCTGGGTGGTGTTCGAGTCGATGAAGGCGCCGTGACCGCCCAGTTGGGCGATGCCCGCCTCGAACGATCCGCGCGTGCGGGTGGACGAGAAGAAGAACAGCATCGCCAGCACCTTGTCGCGCAGGTAGGCGTGCGGTTCGCCGAGGGCGCGCTTGCGCTTCAGGTCCCACGCCACGTCCAGGACGGTTTCGACTTCCTCCTTGGTGAAATCGAGATCACCAATAAGGTCGCGTCCACGAAAGTTTGTTTGCATAGATTAGTCTCCTGTTTGATAGTTTTTGGTCTTATAGTTGTTAGTCTCATAGTCCGATTGCGAGGACCATGAGACTATTAGACTCTAGACTATTCGATTGCCCCTAGTACCAGCGCCAGCAGTGTCATTCGCATCACAACGCCGTTGAAGGCTTCCTGCCAGTAGCGCGACCAGCGGGTGATGTCCACGTCGGTGGGGATCTCGTCCATGCGCGGCAGGGAGTGGAGCAGGATGGCGTCGGATTTGGCTTTGGTCTCGAGCAGTTGGCGCGTGATCTTGTAGTTGGCAGGCGTCAGGTCGAGTTCGCCCGTGCGCTCGTCGCGCGACTTGGTGTAATCGGGCTGGACGACCGGCTCCACCAGGATCACATCCGCTTCGGCGATCGCCTTCTCCACATGATCGGCTTCCTGGAAGTTCACACTGAATTGCCTGAGTTCCTTCTTGAAGTCCTCGGTGAGTCCCATGTCGGGCGGGGCGACGAACGTGATCGGGCAGTCGAACTGGCTCAGCGCATAGCCGAGCGAGTGCATGGTACGCATGCGCATATCGCCGACCGCCAGCCACTTGAGCCCGTCAATGCGGCCTTTCTCGCGCAGGACGGTGTACAGGTCGGTGAGGATCTGCGTGGGGTGTTCGCCCCAGCCGTCGCCGCCGTTGATGATCGGCACGCTTGCCCATTTGGCGGCTTCGTGCGGCGCGCCCTGCTGGAAATGGCGCATCACGATCACGTCGCCGTAATATTCCAGCATCTTGACCGTATCCTTGATGGACTCCTGGTAGAAGTCGCCCGCGCGCGTCATCTTGGCGTCAGAAAAACCAGTGACATGACCGCCGAGGCGGTGCATGGCGGCTTCGTGCGCCAGGCGCGTGCGCGTCGATGGCTGATAGAACGCGGTGACGAGGGTCTTCTCCTTGAGCATGTCCACGTTCTTCCTGGACCTGGCAATGGGCTCCATTTTCTGAGCCACATCGAACACGTGGAAGAACTCGTTGCGCTCGAACTCCTTGAGCGACAGAATATCACGACCGGCAAAACTACGCATGTTGTAACTCCTTATATTGAAAAAATTGGAATACACAGGTATACCCGTACACAGGGATACGGATCACTCCTTTACTTGTGTACTTGTTTACTCGTGTACCTGTTTACTCAGGATACTCGGCAGAAGCGCATAGAACTCCGTCGCCAGGACCACCTCATCGAGCGGCACGTTTTCATTGGTCATGTGCGCGGTTTTCTCGTCACCGGGACCAAAGCCGATGGAGGGGATGCCAGCCTTGCCAGCCCAGTAAGTGCCATTGGTCGAGAAATCCCACGTGCCCAGCGGCCGTTCCTCGCCCCACAGCGCTTCGATGGTGGCCTGTCCCGCCTGCGTCAACGGATGCGCGTCATCCAGCAGGAAAGGCGGGTAGAACTTTGAGACCGGGAAGACAAAGCCCGTGTAGGACGGTTCATCGTAGAACAGCTCTTCGACCTGGATCTCCTCCAGCAGATAGTTGGGGATCAACCCCTTGATCTGTGCGATCACCTCGTCGCGCGGCTCGTTCGAGGTGATGCGGCGGTCGAGAAAGATCGTGAACTGATCGGGCACCGCGTTGAGCGAAGCCGTGCGTACCTTGACATCGGTTACAGCGACGGAGGGATGTCCCTGGATCGGATGAGAGCCCATCCCCAGGCGGAAGCGGCGGTCCAGTTCGCGGATCTGCGTGATGACCGCCATCATCTTGTACACGGCGTTGTCGCCCAGGTAGTGCGAGGCGGCATGCGCTGACCGGCCGCTGGCGGTGATCTTCAACTCGATGCGGCCCTTGTGCCCTCGGTAGACCCGCATTTTGGTCGGCTCACCAATGACCACAAAATCAGGCTTCACTTTGGGGTCGGCCTCGACAAAGGCATTGGGCGCGATACCGTCGCACCATTCCTCCATGTTGCCGAAATAGTAGGCGGTGTAGCCGTCGAGCAGGCCCAGGTCGCGGGCGATCGCCAGTCCGTAGACCATGCCGGGCGTGGAGCCCTTCTCGTCGCAGGCGCCGCGCGCGTACAAGTGCCCGTTCTCCACCTTGCCCACGAACGGATCCCATTCCCATTCGCCCGGGTCGCCGACGCCCACGGTATCGATGTGCGAGTCGAAGACGATCACTTTGGGACCATTCCCGATGCGCCCAACGGTGTTGCCCATTTTGTCGAAGCGCGCCTCGTCGAAGCCGAGTTTCCGCATCTCAGCCTGGATGCGCTCGCCGACATCCTTCAACTGCCCGTCCATGCTGGGAATGGCGACGATCTCGCGCATGAATTTTATGATATTCTCGCGGTTCTCCTCCACTCGTTTCTTTGATTTCCTGAACTGACATATTCACCTCATTATGAAGTTATTGAATGTCTGAATAATTTGCACAGATACTCCTGTCAGTACTCCGATGTCTCTGTGGCAAGCACTTGCGAGCTACTATCCTCTGATCTTGCGCACCACGTGGAAATTGAAATAGCCGGGGATGAAATAGCTCACCGTATAGTCCACGATCTTGCCGCCGTCGGCATACACCTGCGAGACGATCTGCAAAAGCACGTCGCCGCGCTGGATCTCGAGCGCTTTGGCCACCTCGGCGGTGGCGTTGGTGGCGCTGATGGCGGCGCGGGAAACGGTCAGAGGATCGCCGCGCCCAAGCATAAAGTCCAGGACGGAACCGCCGAACTGGGCGGGCAGTTCCTCCGGCTTCAGGATCCGCAGGCAGGGTGTCCAGCAGATAGGCAACGGGACGCCCATCGGCGCACATCACGCGTCGAATGCGGGTGACGCGGGTCTCTTCCGGGACGCCGAGCCCGTCCGCCGTCTCCTTGTCCGCCTCCGCCTGCTCGACGTGCATTTCACCGACCGTGACCGCCAGGTTCATGCGGCGCGCCATCGTATCGAGACTCTCCAGCACTTCCAGCCCCGCATCGATGACCGGCACCTTGCCGACCACATATGTGCCCGACCCCTGGCGGCGGCGGATCACGCCCTGTGTCTCGAAGGTGCGCATCGCCTCACGCAGGGTGGCGCGCGAAACGCCCATCTGCTTCGCCAGTTCAGGCTCCGAGGTCAGGCGCTGACCGGCGGGAGTCTGCGCGATCAGGTTCGCCAGGTCTGTCTGCAAACGTTGAAACGGAAAATTAGCCATTAGGCCTCCAAAACAGGAATGAATTTGAATTGGGTCACATCCACGAGACCCTTGTCTGAAATACGCAGCTCGGGGATCACCACGAGCGCCAGCAGCGACAACTGCATGTTCGGGTTGTTGAGCATGCAACCGCACGACTTAAAACCCTGCAGGATCGATTCCGCTTTGCGCGCCACTGCGTCCGCTCGTTCGGTGGACATCAACCCTGCGATCTTCAACTCGACCCTGCCGATGACCCTGCCATCCCTGACCACCACCTGACCGCCCCCGCTGCGTGCCAGGCTGTTGCCTGCCACAGCCATCGACGCCTCATCCGTGCCGACGATGATCATGTGATGCGAGTCGTGCGCCACGGTCGAGGCGATGGCGCATTTTTCGGTGAAGCCGAACCCGCTGACGAGACCGACCATGACCCCGTTCATCCCGTCGTGACGTTTGACCAGCGCGATCTTGGCGATGTCGCGGGAGATGTCTGGCTTGACCTCGCCGTTCTCAGGCTGGACTTCGAAGGTCAAATGGCGGGTGGGAGCCTGGTTCTCGATCACGCCGATGACATTTGCCTTGACCTGTGAGCGTGTGCCTTGTGACGAGTAACTTGAAATCCTCCGCCTTCAACGGTTTCTTCAAATGGACCGAATTCGTCGCCCAGGCTGGATAACTGAACTTCGGCAGGCTGACCTTCCACTTCCCGTTTTCAGCAATGACCTGTCCCTTCGCGATGACCATGTCCGCTTTGAAGTCGTTCAGGTCCTTCACCAGCACCACGTCTGCCCAGCGCCCGGGCGCGATCATGCCCATTTCCCTGCTCAAGCCGAAATGCTCGGCGGTGTTGATCGTCATCATCTGGATGGCGGTCATTGGCGGGAGTCCCTGCTCGATGGCATGACGCAGGACGCGGTCCATGTGACCGTCCTCGGAGAGGGTCTGGGCGTGCGAGTCGTCGGTGACAAGCATGAAGCGGCGCGAATCCAGACCGAGTTCTGTGATTGCCCCGACCTGCGAAGCCACGTCCAGCCAGGCGGAACCGTAGCGGAGCATGGACTTCATCCCCTGGCGCACGCGGATCACAGAATCTTCGAGCCGTGTCCCTTCGTGGTCGTCCTCCGCGCCGCCCGCAACGTAACCGTGGAAGGGGAGCCCGAGGTCTGGCGAGGCGTAGTGCCCGCCGACGGTCTTGCCGTGCGCGTGCGTGATGGACATCTCTTCGAGCATGTTCCGGTCGCCCATGAACACGCCGGGGAAGTTCATCATCTCGCCCAGCCCGATGATGCCCTTCCATTTCATGGCTTTGGCGACCTCCTTCGGCCCGATACGGGCGCCGGGCGTCTCGAACCCCGGCGCGGACGGGACGCACGAGGGCATCTGTACCCAGACGTGGATGGGCTGCTCCAGCGCCTCGTCCACCATCAACTTCACGCCTTTGAGCCCGAAGATGTTGGCGATCTCGTGCGGGTCGATGAACATGCCGGTCGTGCCGCGCACAGCCACCGCCCGCACGAACTCCGTGACCGTGACCATGCCCAATTCGACGTGCATATGACCGTCGAGCAGACCGGGCACGAGGTAACGCCCCTTCGCGTCGATGACCTTTGTCTTTTTGCCGACGGCATGACTTGCGTCCTCGCCCACGTAAGCGACATGCCCGTCCTTGATGGCGATGTCGGTACCGGGGATGACCTCGCCCGATTGGACACAGACCCACTGTCCGTTGCGGATGACCGTGTCCGCCGGGACGCGTCCCATGGCGGTATCGACGAGGGCGCGGGTTAGTTGGGAGGAGGAAGGCATGATGTCTCCTTTGTTTCTGGTTCGATCTTCATTGAAACTGGACGAACAATCCGGCCAAAGCGACCCACAGGCTGACCAGGAGGGCGGTAAAACCAAACAACAGAACGGCAATCACCTGACTCATGTGCTTCTCAGTGATACTTCCCGTCGGCCAGCGGGATATCCGCCAAAGGCTGGAGGTTTGGAGCAGCGCCCCGCACAAATGCCAGGACCTTGTCAAAGTTCCGCTCGACGGGTTCGAGCGAGTCGACAAAGAGCGCAGTGCCCGGGTCCCAGGGACGGAAGCGCTCGCGCTGATGCCGGATGTTCTCCCACGTGGCGGCGTGCGGGTTCTTCGTCCATTGCGCGGGTCGTGACCCGCTCCTTCCAAACTGTCTTCATCCGAGATGAAGACGTAGACCGGGCAGGAAGCGCGCGCCATAACGGCGGGCCAGTTCGCTGGCGTGCTGGCGGTCGATGTTCATGAAGACCGAAGTCGGCGATGACGCTCAAGCCCAGTTTCGAATTGGGTCTCTGACCACGTCGAGCAGGATGGCGACGCGGGCATCCCAGAATGCGATGCCCGCGTTCTGCGGCACCTCCCCAATGACATCGTCGATGCAGAGCAGGGGCCAGCGCAGTTCGCGCGCCAGCCGTTCCGCCAGCGTGGACTTGCCCGTGCCGGGCAACCCGGAGAAAATGACCAGGTCCGTCATACGCCAGTCGCCCGCTTGCCTGCGCCGCGAACCACACCAGGAGGACCGCCAGGAAGAAGGGGATGGCTGTGACCCAGGCCAGCATCTCGCGGTCACGGGACATGAAAAAGCCGGAACCGAACAGGAACAGCGGCAGGAAACTGTTGCAAAACGCCGGGAAACTCACCGACGGGAATCCGCTCAATGCCAGGGAGAACGGGAACGCCAGAAAAGCGCCTGCCACCAAAAAGCGGAAATCGCGGCGCAACAGGCCGAAGGTTGCCAGCACGAAGGTCAACAGGATGGCAGGCCACCCGAGGAACAACCACAGCACGAAGTTGATCATGGTTCCCGTGGGACGCTCCGCCCGGCGCTACTTCCTGACCTTCGAAGGGAACATCACCGCATCCACAAAGCGCAGGGTGGACGCGCCCGTGTTGTTGAAGCGGTGGACCTCGTTCGGCGCAACGTAGATGATCGAGCCTTCATGGATCGGGTAGACATTGTCCTCGGTCTCCACTTCGCCCTTGCCAACCAGCACATAGATCTCGTGCTCCGAGTCGTGCTGGTGCATGGGCGTGGATTTCAAGGGCGCCAGTTCGAGCAGGCGCATGGAGAAGTTGGTCGCGCCCTGTGAGGCGTTGATGCCCCAGCGCACGGTCAGCCCTTCCACACCGGTCTGTTCCACGGGGATCTCACGATAGTTCTTGATGTACATGACGGCTCCTTTCAATATGTCATTGCGAGGCGGCGACAGCCGCCGTGGCAATCTCATGTTACTGGGAGATTGCTTCGCGGAGTTTACAACGACATTAACTCAACAACCTCTTCGCGGACCTGTTGTGCTTCTCGATCAGTTTCCTCTCATCCACTGTGACGGCGCTTCCTTCCTTGACGATAAACCTGCCTCCCACCACCGTATAATCGACTCTGACAGGTTGGCCGAACACGATGGCAGAGACCGGGTCGTGCATGCCGCTGAATTCGATGCGGTTCAAGTCCACGGCGAAGAAGTCGGCGCATTTGCCAGCTTCGAGCGAGCCGATGTCTTTGCGTCCGAGCACTGCCGCCCCGCCGCGCGTGCCGAGATACAGGGCTTCGCGGGCGGTCATCAATTTTCGGTTCGGATCGTTCGAAAGGGAATAGCCTGTCAGTCCTTCCTTGACCCGCGAGACCAGCATCGCATTGCGGACCTCCGCCAGCAGGTGTGAGCCGTCGTTGGAGGCGGAGCCGTCCACGCCGAGGCCGACGTTGACGCCCGCTTTGCGATATTCCTTGATGGGAGCGATGCCCGAAGCCAGCCGCATATTCGAGGTGGGACAGTGCGCCACGCCGCAGTTATGTTTGGCGAAGACCTGGATCTCCTCGTCGTTCACCCACACCGCGTGCGCGAACCAGACATCGTCGCCGACCCAGTCCACTGCCTGCATGTACCCAACGGGACGATGACCGAACATCTGCATGCAGAATTGTTCTTCGTCTTCGGTCTCGGCGAGATGCGTGTGCAGATGCACGCCGTATTGGCGCGCCAGTTTGGCGGACTGTTTCATCAGGTCGATGGTCACGCTGAAGGGCGAACACGGCGCAAGGACGATCTGCACCATCGAGCCGGGTTTCGGGTCGTGATATTTCTCGATGAGACGCTGCGAGTCTTTGAGGATGTTCTCTTCGGTGTCCACCACGCTGTCGGGCGGGAGTCCGCCTTTCGATTCGCCGAGGCACATCGAGCCGCGCGAGGCGTGGATGCGGAGTCCGATCTCGGAAGCCGCGGCAATCTCATCGTCGAGTTTTGAACCGTTCGGGAAGAGGTAGAGGTGGTCCGAGGCGGTGGTGCATCCCGAAAGGGCGAGTTCGGTCAGTGCGGTGGAAGTCGAAATGAAGATGTCTTCGGGCTGGAGGCGCGCCCAGATCGGGTAGAGCGTCTTGAGCCAGTTGAAGAGGTTGGCGTCCTGCGCGGCGGGGACGGCGCGCGTGAGGGTCTGGTAGAAGTGGTGGTGGGTGTTGACCAGCCCCGGCACGACGACGTGACCCGTGAGGTCGAGCACTTCGTCGGCGGACTGGGGGAGATCGGCGGTGGACCCTACGTGTTCGATGAAGCCGTCGCGAATAAAAAGACCACCATCCGAGAGTTCGGTCTGGTGGTCGTCCATGGTGAGCAGGTGGGCGTGTTTGATGAGGAGGGTTGTCATTTTAGCTGTTAGCTTTCAGCAATTAGCGGTTAGCGGGCTGGTGGTCGAGCAGCCCGGATGGTTTTTCCTGACACCGTACGTCAGGACGGTGAGAGGGGCGTACCGAGACCAAGACGACTAGACTACATTTGTCTGACAACTCTAGTGTAGCAAAAAAGAGGGAGGATGTCAACATGAGTAAAATCACATGAGTAAAATCATATCGTACGGCACTCTCGTTCACTTGGCAGAATCTATTTTTGGACATGGGTCACACAGACACTTCCGTATTTTTACGGAAATGTCCGTCTACTCCGCTAATTCCGTGTACAAAAGAACCACTCCCTCACTTTGCAACTGCCATGAGGACAAGGTCAATACTCATCCGTCTGTGGGCGATAAGTGTGTTACACTGAATAGGTAATACATAACAGGATCTCTGTCGCACCCCTTGGCCGCTGACCCTTTTATAGGGCTGGCGGTCATTTTTATTCCGGCAATGCCGGGCACGTGCCCCTTTGGGCAGAAAGAAGCAATACAATGGATGTAAGAATTTACGTAGGTAACCTGAACAAGTCCACCACACAGGATGAGATCAACACCCTGTTCGCAACCGCCGGCACCGTCTCTGCGGTGGAAGTCGCCACGGAGAAGGGCAGCGGCAAGTCGAAGGGCTTCGCCTTCGTGTCCATGCCCGTGCAGGAAGAAGCCGACAAGGCCATCAGCATGTTCAACGACCATATGCTGGCTGAAAACAAGCTCAAAGTCAACGTTGCCAAGCCCCGCGCTGTCTAGCACGGGACCAAAACAATGCATCACCGTCCCTCGTTCCGCCTGGAATGAGGGATATTTTCAAAACAAAGCACACCGTCTCCCGGGGGAAAACATGGGAGTTCCATCGGGAATATTGGCTCGGGAACGACTTTTTGTAAAGGAAAACAGCATGAATTCACAGGAAACCGCTCAAGCCCTCATGGATTCGGTCCAAAGGGGCGATCTCGACAGGGCAAGGACCCTGCTCTCGGATGATTTTCAATTCAAGGGGCTGATACGCAGACCGCTCAACGGCAATACCTGGCTGGGAATGATCGCCAGCCTGAGGATGGCGTTCAACGGTCTGAACTATCATTTCAAGGTGGACAGCGCCAAAGGCAATGTGGTCAACAGCACCTCACAACTGAGCGGGAACAACCGCGGCGCCTTCGACCTGACGGGTCTGCACATGGGCGTGATCTCCGCCACGAACAGGAATGTTTCGACCGCCAGGGAAAACAACACGATCACGGTGAAAAATGAAAAGGTATCCTCATGGGTTGTCGAACCGACCGAAGGCGCGGGTCTGGCGGCGATCCTGAAACAGCTCGGCGTTAAACCTCCGACGGTATGACCCGCCTCGAAATTTGTCCGTTTAAACCAAAAACCCCGCCGTCAGGCGGGGTTTTTATATCTTCAAACAAGGTCTTGAACCCGCCTACCCCTTGGGTTTGTTCACAATGCTCCTGCTTTTCTCGAGCAGGGATGTGACTTCCTGGACGGCTTGCTCGAACGTCACCCCTTCCACGAGCGCCCACTCCTCGCACAGCACGTTCTGTGTCTGCCGATAGAAACCAGCCATCGTCCCGTAGAGCGATTTGTGCTCGCCAAAGGCATACAGGTCGCGTACCACCTCGCACTGGATGCGGATCGTCCCCTCTTTCAGGCGTTCCGCCAGGTTGGATTGCCGCGAGCGCGCATCGTCCGTCAGAGGCGTGGGGCGTGCTGCCAGCACCTGGCGGCAACGGTTGATCTCGCCCCGGTCCGCCAATTTGCGCAGTCCGTAGGATGGCGGGTCAAAAGGCACCCACAGGGTACTGCCGGCGCCCGTGATGGCGATCTCGTAATACCGCCGCTTCACCCCGGACCCGAATTCACGGTCCTCCAGCCTGACCACATGCCCCACTCCATGCTGTGGATGGACGACCTGTTCGCCGATATTGAACATATCGAGTTGAGTATTAACGGCGGCGATCCCTGCCGCCACCGCGGTTGTTATCACGGAAACCGCCGCGTGCCACCCGGACGGAAGCCCCCGCCGCCGCGTTCCTCGCGCGGACGCGCCACGTTCACGGTCAACTGGCGTTCGTTCAGGCTGTAGCCATTGAACATGCTGATCGCCTTCTGCGCCTCGCTCTGGGAGCTCATCTCCACAAACCCGAAGCCCTTCGAGCGGTTCGTGCCCGGCTCTTTGATCAATGCCACAGAGACCACATTGCCAGCCTGCATGAACAGTTCGCGCAAACCCTGCTCGGTGGTCTCATAG
The DNA here is from genome assembly GCA_963718215.1 of uncultured Chloroflexia bacterium. Classification (GTDB taxonomy): domain Bacteria; phylum Chloroflexota; class Anaerolineae; order Anaerolineales; family Villigracilaceae; genus Defluviilinea. The sequence continues at coordinate 38,997 of CAVQYK010000018.1, read as the reverse complement.
GACAGATTTCCAACATACAACTTCGCTTCCATGACGTACTCCTTTTTGGGACGGTCGGTGATTAAGGAAAAAACCGCCAGCCCTATTCGGGTTGACGGCGACATAAGCACGCAAGACCTTTTATAAGATGCTTGAATTATATCACAACGGGGGCGCTCAAAGTTTGGTTGATGAAGAGGCTCTAGCCGCCGTCTTCGGCGGTGTTCTTCGGGTACTCCCTTCGCCGAGGACGGCAAGGGGAGCAGGCTCATCGACAGCTTTTCAGGGCACCCATCACACCGGGCCGCCGCCCCTTTGTGTGGTACACTGAATGCGACAGTCCGGAACAACCAACTGGATTTTTGCGGTCCCCCAGCGGACCGCATATTTGTAACAAGGGGGAACGACAATAGAGCGACACGACGAAGGAACAGCATAAGTGATCAACATCAATTCAAGCACTTTGATTTATCGTCCCATTAAACGGGTCTTTGAGTTCATCAGCATGCCGGAAAACGATTTCCAATGGCAGTACGGAACGCTCGCATCCGCCCAGCTCATCGAGGGGCAGGCAAAAGTGGGGACGGCGTTTCGAAGCGTCGGTCATTTACTGGGGCATCGGACCCAAAGCACCTACGAGGTGACCGAATATGAACCGAACAGGAAATACGGGTTCAAATCCCTGTCCGGGCCGTTGAACTCATTCACATCCTTTACATTCAACATCGCCAGGGGCTCCACACAGGTGGACCTGTCCCTGCAGGCGAACGCGGTCAACCTGCTGGATCTCAACGAGAACATACTCGAAAAAAGGATGAAAAAACAGATCAAGGAGAACCTGGCAATTCTCAAGAACATCCTTGAAGCCGAGTAGGTCTCTGGAACCAGCCATCCCCGCCTAACGGCGGGGTTTTGTTTTGGGCGGAAATTGAAGGTTTTCCTCCCAACTCATGTCTAATCCAGTAGAATGACCGTCATGGACAGCCAATGGCTCAGGCAATGCCGGGAGGGAGATCCGCTGGCTATCGAACGCCTGGTACAAACCCATCAAGCAGAGGTGTACCGGCTGGCGCTCTCCATCCTCGACGACCCCGATGAAGCCGAAGACGCGGTACAGGAAGTCTTCGTCTCCGCCCTGCGGTCGCTCGATTCGTTCCGCGGCGACGCCTCGCTCAAGACCTGGCTGTTCCGCATCACCATCAACCTGTGCCGTTCCCGCTATCGGCGTGACCAAAGCCGCGGGAGACTGCGTCAGGTTTTGCAAAGCCTGTTTCGCAGCGACCAGCCCCACCCTGAGTCCGAAGCGGTCCGTCACGAGGCAAACTCCGCATTGTGGCGGGCGGTCCGCGCGCTGGACGAGAAACACCGCGTCCCCGTCATCCTGCGCTACTACCACGACCTGCCCGTCGCCGAGGTCGCCGAGATGCTGGGTATCCCCGTTGGGACGGTCCACTCCCGCCTGAACCATGCGCGCGAGCGGTTGCGGGCGCGGTTGAAGGATGAACAACCATGAATGGACTCTCGCACAAACAAGCCCGGCGTTACATGCTTGCGGAACTGGACGAACTGCTCGACGACGCCCAGCGGCTCGACCTCGAAGCGCATCTTGCGGGATGTGAGACCTGCCGCGCCGAAGCCCAGTCCTTTTCCACGCTGACATCGCGCCTGCGGAGCGAGTTCCACGAGCGCTGGGATGCACACGACGGTCCTTCTTCAAAACGTGACGGCAAATGTCCGTTCACAGACACGGAGGATCATCATGTCGAACAAGGTCAATTTGGGATTGAAAGCACTGGGAGGGGTTGCGATTTTGGTCGTATTGGGGTTTGTGGTAAATTTCGTGGTCTCACAACTGCGGGGACATTCGGTTGCCGTCAGTGAAACGACGACCCCTGCAAATCTTATGCCGGTCGTTGCCCCGAACGCCGAAAAGCGCCTGCTCGCCTTCACCATGGAAAGGAACGGAGAGACTGACGTGTACACCGTCCGCGCCGACGGCAGTGACCTGACCAACCTGACCGGGGATTCAAACGGCAACAACCCCTACTGGTCGCCGGACGGCAGGCGGATTGCCTTCAACCGTAATATCGGCAGTCACATCACAGGTCTTCCTCATGGACGCGGACGGCTCGAACGTCGTCCAACTCACGGACGATGGAGATTTCAATAAACTGGTGGCGTTCGAGGAAGGACGGGAAACCGGGTTCAGACGCCTGGTCGCCGGATGGAAGCAAACTGGTCTTTGTGAAATTGAATTTCGATCAGGCGAGCACCGGCGGATTTATGAAACTCTTCGTTCTCGACGTGGTGACGAAGACCCAAACGCCGCTCACGCCTGAGTGGGGTTATTATCTAAGCCCAGCCTGGTCGCCGGACGGGAAGCATGTCGCTTTTTCCTCGTTTTCCCGCTTCGATGAGCAGGGCAATCCAACCCGTCTCTCGGTGCATGTAGTCGGCGCGGACGGGGGCAATCCCGTTGACCTGACTGCATCCCTGCCGGAGGATGTGTTTTCCGTCTTCCATCGCTGGTCCAACGACGGAGGATCGGTCATATTCAGCGCATCCAATCAGGCACAGGATTCCATGCAGGTCCATGAAGCAAGTCTGGACGGTTCCCTGACAGAACTTACCCGACCCATTCGCGCAAGCATCCTTGACTGGTGGAACGGCACGGCATTGACCGTGGATCTGCAGGAAACCGCCTTTATCTGGCATCGTCTGGCTGGCATAAATCCGTACTTTGACACCCTGCCCGTTAGAGAGCGTTCCATCCAGGTTTTCATCCGCGCGTTCAAAGGTGGGGGGCTTATTCCTGGGAGCGCAATGTTCCCCCGGGGAGTGGCGTCTGTACCTGGCAAGCGAAGACGGCAGGACGGCTCAGGAATTGCTCGACCCGCCTCTGTCTGCCGGCGACGGCTCCATGGTTGACCAGGCCTGGTCGCCGGATGATAACTTCATCGCCTTCAACATCTCCTCCCGCTCGGGCTCTGTCGAAATGTTCATCCTGAACGTCGCCGAGACGCTTGCGAGCCCGGCAACCCAACCGGTCTGGTTCAACGTTGGCGAGATCTTTTCCTCCACCGACAGTCTCTCCTGGCAGCCGGTCATCACCGAAGAGACACTGGCGGAACGACCGTCTCAACCCTACGAAGGGCTGGTTGCCTTCACCTCCGCGGTGGAGAACGGCAACCTCGACATTTATAGCATGCGTCCCGACGGGAGCGGACTTACCAATCTGACGAATGACCCGGCTCACGACGTGGACCCCTACTGGTCTCCCGACGGGAAGCGCATCGCCTTCCTGAGCGACCGCGCCGGACCCATGCAGGTCTTCGTCATGAATGCCGACGGCTCGGACGTCTTCCAGGTCACCCAGCGTGAAGCGGAGCATGCTTTTCAAGGCCTGTTGAGGAGCGACTTCGAGTCCCTGGTCACCGGATGGAACGACGCTGGCATTCATCGAGAGAACCCCCGAAGGCGGACAACTCATCTACACCATGCAAGCCAGCGGACGGAACGATCTCCCGCTCATCAACCAGCCGGGCGAGTACAGTTCCATTTCCTGGTCGCGTGACGGGAGGCGCATTGCCTATATTGCGCTTTCGGAAAATGAGACGCCTCAACTCCACGTGATCGATGCGGACGGGGACAACGACACCATCATTACGGATGCCCTCCCCGACGGCGAGGAACTCTACGAATGGAAATATACGTGGACCCCGAACGGACAATCCATCCTCTTCACCGCCTCGAACCTCCCCGCCCAGGGCGGATTCAGCACCGGGAGCAAGTCCGCCAATACGTATTTTTGGAAGGTTTACGAAGCCAGCCTCGACGGCAGGACCCTGCTTCTGCGCGCGGAAGCGCGTTCCCCCATCGGCGGCTGGTGGCAGGGAAATTATTTCGTCACACCATTGGTTGGCGTGCAGGGGTGGGCGTGGGTCACTGCTGATGGCACGACCAGCGTGAACCCGTTCCGAAACTGCGCGGATTCCTCCGGCGGCGGATATCTCCATCGACAATCTTCGAACGGGAACACCTTCCTCGCCGCGCGCTGTCCCAACTTCGATTGGTGGCTGTATTGGGTAAACCCGAAAGGGACGATATTGCCTCTGACCGACTCCCCGCTCCCCGCAGCGCAGGGAGACCTGTATAACCCCGTCTGGTCGCCTGATGACAGGTACATTGCCTTCGATGTCGTTGAATCGGGCGTCACTTCCATGTACGTCCTGGATGTTACACAAGCCGCCAGGAACCAGCCGCCCCTGCCGGTGACTGTCCCCATCGGCGGCGGGGACCTGTTCCACAACCTCTCCTGGCAGCCGATGCCATAATAATCGTAGGGGCACGGCGAGATTCACAAAGGTTGAGACGGCGGTTTCGTCCCGCCGTGCCCCTACGAAACGGCAAAAATTCCGTTAGAATACCCCCATGCCAACCTATGACTATATCTGCAACGACTGCAACCAGCGCTTCGACGTATTCCTGACCTTTGCCGAGTACGGCAAAAAGACCGTCAAATGTACCCTGTGCGGGAGCAAGAATGTCCGCCGCCGCATGACGAAGGTGCGCATCGCCAAATCCGAGGAGGGCCGCATGGAGTCGATGGCGGACGATTTCAGCGGATTCGAAGGCCTGGAGGACGATCCCAAAGCGATGGGCAGGATGATGCGAAAAATGGGGAAGGAAATGGGCGAGGAACTGCCGCCCGAGTTCAATGAAGTGGTCGACCGGCTGGAGAAGGGTCAAAGCCCCGAGGAGATCGAGAAGGAGATCCCAGACCTGGGGGGAGATGGAAGCGACGAGTAAATCCGCAGATTCAGATTCACAATTGAAATCGCAAAATCTGTGGATAAGTTCAAAAAACCGCCCTTCCTCCGAAGAGCGGTTTTCGATTCCATTATCCTTCCCTGCCCGCGACAGCCTTTTCCACCTGCTTGACCGCCTCCTTGATGTTGCGGACGCGTCCGAGCATGTCGTGCCAGAAGGAACTGCCGGCGCTCGCCGCCAGCCCCGTAACGACCACGCCGCCGATCTGTCCGATCGGTTGACTGAGTGTTTCGGCCACCTTGGCCGAGAAGAACGAGCCGAGGATGTCGAAGGTGTTGATCTGCAGGGCAAAGGCAATGATGATGCCGATCACCGCCGAAAGCGTGCGCAGGATCGTGATGCGCTGTTTCTGGGTGGCGGCGTACCGCTCGCGCAGGGTGGAGAGTTTGATGGCGATCTCCTTTTGGACAATGTTCACCTGCTCATCGAAACCCAACTGCTTCAACGTCTCGGTTGCTTTTATTGCCACTTCCTTTGCGGTCCTGTCCAGTTCGGTCATGTCGATTTTTGCCTTTTCGGCGTAGGTCTGAATGGCGACCACCTTTGCCGCCTCGCCCGAACCTTCCGGCAGCCACTCCTGCACCGCCCTCACCACATCGTCCGGGTCGGCCTGCTTTTGCAAACCCTTGATGAATGTGAACGACTCCAGAATGGTCTCCACACTGACCGACAACACGAGCAGGATCGCGAAATACGCGCCCAGCACGCCAAGGACTGCCGAGATGCTGTTGATATCGAATTCCATCGGGATTCTCCTCTATAGAATTTGGACAGTATATCATTTCCAACGTCTTGTGACGGATTCCCCGCCTCGTTCCTACGGGACGACTGATTCGCCCACGATCAGCCTTATCCTCCGCCCTGACTCTGTCCGCCCTGCCTGCCTCTGAAAGAATTCCAGCAGAATATGGATGAATGTTTCAGGGTTCGTAATCACCCCCATGTGGTCGGCGTTGGGGATGACAGCCAGTTCCGCGTGAGGGATCATCCGATACATCTCGATCGCGTCGTCCAGCGGGACCATGCCGTCGCGGTCGCCGATGAGAATGAGGACCGGATCAGTGATCCGCTGAAAGTCCGATTCGGTGTAGTCGAGCGGGGTCAGCCACAGTTCGGAGATCTGTAAAAGCAGTGACTTCCAGTAGTCGGGATCATCGTTCTGGCGGTGATGGGCCTTCCAATCCTCGACAAAATACGGGAAGTTTTCCTCCACCCAGTCGAAGTCATATTCCCCGGGGCGTTCGAAGCCCCAGGTCTTCAGCGCGTTGACGTACGCCTCCGAGAACCTGTACCACGCCGCGCCGACCACCAGCGCACGCGCCAGCCCGGGGTGGCGCATGGCAAGTTCGAGGGCGATCTGACCGCCGTCGCTGTATCCGCACACCAGCGGACGGGGGATATCCAGCGCCTTGATGAACGCCGCCACATCGTCCGCCATCGTGCGGTAACTGAGTTTGCCCGCCGGGTTGTCCGTTTTGCCGTGTCCGCGGCTGTCGAGCGCGTAGACGTGGAAGTGCGGCGCAAAGGAGGGGATCATCGGCCGCCACTCGTCCAGCGTCCCCGACCCGCCGTGGAGCAGGATCAGCGGCGCACCTTCGCCAAATTCCTCGTAATGGATGTTGATGCCGTTCGCCTGGACAAATTTGTCACCCATGAAATTCTCCCTTTTGAGAGTCTGGTCGTCGTTGGTTATCCGATCATCAAAAACACGAAAGTATTCGATTAAGGGCTAAGTAGATCATCTGCTTCATTGTACGTGAGTCGAATAATATTTTGGCCGTTTATATCCATTCGATATATTTCCTGATTTCCATCACGATTCGATTGAAAAAAAATCCACTTCCCGTCAGAAGACCAATGTGGATTACCATCTGTTGCCAGGTTGTTTGTAAGTCGAACGATATTGCTTCCATCAGAATTCATTACATAAATTTCCATGTTGCCGTCCCGATCGGAGTTAAATGCAATTTGTTGACCAACCGGGGACCATTCAGGAGATCCATCAAAAGCCAGGTTTTTTGTAATATTCATTTCGTTACTGCCGTCAGCATCAATCACATAAATTTCGCAATTTCCATCCCTGTTGGAGCAGAAAACGATTTGGCTTCCATCAGGCGACCACGATGGGTACAAATCATGATAGTTCCCACATTTTGTTACCGGCAAAATGTCTGTTCCATTTGCGTTCATTAAGAAGATTTGTACACCATGCTGACAATTCCGTGTTGATTCGAATGCGATCTTGCGATTATCTGGCGACCACGCAGGTTCTGAATCCAAACCGATATCATTGGTCAAACGAGTTTGCGCCTGTCCGTTAACTCTCATCCTGTAAACCTCGTAATTGCCATCACGAGCACTGTCAAAAGCAATCCAGCGTCCATTGAGAGAAATTGCAACAGCTCCGTCATCAACATCATTGAAGGTAAGCCTTGTTTGCCCGGAACCATCAGCCAGCATTACATAAACTTCAAGGTTGCCATCACGACTGGAATAAAAAGCAATTTTTTCAGCCCAATGGTGCCTGAGGGCATTTCCTAATTTCCATCCAATAAAAATGGCCAAAATTATTGAGGACAACACAAAAATCGATTTGAGAAAATGGGCGTATTTTGTATTCGTCATAGCATCTTTCTATACCCCTGAATACTGATTTATTCTCTCATCAATCACGTTCCTCAACTCCTCCTGAACGGACTGCCACGCCTGCTCGGCGTTCACCACCACCCAGCGGTTTGGCTCCTGCTTAACCATCTCCAAATATCCCGCGCGGACGCGTTGGTGGAATTCCACCGTGTAGGCGTCCATGCGATTCCATTCGTCGTCTTTTTTCTTCCGCTTCAAGCCGATTTCCACGTCCAGGTCGAGCAAAACCGTCAAATCAGGGACAAGTCCGCCCGTGGCGTATTTCACCAGTGCCGGATTTGCTCCAGGTCCTGTTGGTGACCGTAGCCCGTAGGCGATGGTCGAGTTGTAGTAACGGTCTGAGATGACGATCTCGCCGTCCGCCAGCCGCGGCTTGATGACCTGTTCCACGATCTGGGCGCGCGCGGCCTGATAGAGCAGAGTCTCGGTGCGGGGATGCATTTCCACGTTCTTCAGGTCGTGGATGACCTCCCGGATCTGCTCGCCGATGGAGGTGCCGCCCGGTTCGCGCGTGGGGAATACGATATGTCCCTTCTCGCGGAGGTATTCCACAAGATAGGGGATGTGGGATGTCTTGCCTGAGCCTTCGGGTCCTTCGAGGGTGATGAACATGTTTAGCTGTCAGCGATTAGCGGTTAGCTTTCAGCCAAATGCCAATTGCTAACCGCTAACGGCTATTTACTCCCTGAAATATCCTCACATGCCGCCTCGGTTCCTTCCCATACGAGTGACTGACCAACTCGGCGCCGCGCGCCATTTCGTGTTGCAGTCTCCGCACGAGTGATGGGCCCGGGGGCAGATCCACCCAGCGTTCGCCGTTCAGGACAGCGGCTATCGCCTGTTGTGTCTCACTGCGGATGTCTTCCATGTTGTCGCGGATCGGCTGCATGGCGCTCAGGTTATACAGGTCGCCAAGGAACTGCTCCACCTGCGCCACCGTGTTCGCGCGCAGCACATAAATGGGCATGCCGCGCTGTTCGGCTTCGATCACCGTCTGCTGGCGGTTGCGGTAATACGTCCGCAGGGTCACCAGCGCGTCGGCTTCGCTCACGTCGCGCACGATGACCGCAGGTACGCCGAGCCGCTTGGCGGCTTGTTGCAGTCTGTTGCGCGCCACGCCATACGGATACACTTTCACAGGTTGCAGCGCCGCGCCCACAGATGATGGAACCGCTTTGGGCGTTTGATACGTTTCCTCGGATGCCGCAGCAGGCCTGGACGGACGCTCAGAGAGCGGATCGAGGGGAGTCCGTCCGCGGCGAGGTATTTTTGTCGTCTCCTTCGCGTCCACGCGTGACGATGAAGCTGGTTCCGCCTTTTCGATCTTGATCTTCCCCTTTTCATCGCGCATCCGCACTTCTGGAGCCAGCGGATAGCCGCGCAGGAGCGCGTCCACGGATGCCATGATGTCAAGATGGACGGTGAAACGATCGCGGGTCTGGATCTCGATCAGGGTATCGAACGTGGGCGGGGCGCGTCTTTCGAGGACCGTTTTCTGGGTGCCGCGTCGACGCGCTTCCTCGTCCGACAGCGTGACCGCTTCGATCCCGCCGACCAGGTCGCTGAGGGTCGGGTTGAGTAAAAGATTGTCGAGGGTCTGACCGTGCGCCGTGCCGATGAGTTGCACGCCGCGTTCCGCAATCGTGCGCGCGGCGAGGGCTTCGAGTTCGCGCCCGATCTCGTCGATGACGATGACTTCGGGGTTGTGGTTCTCAACGGCCTCGATCATCACTTCATGTTGCAGGGTCGGCACCTTGACTTGCATTCTGCGCGCCTTGCCCACGGCGGGATGCGGCACATCGCCGTCGCCGCCGATCTCGTTGGACGTATCCACAATGACCACGCGTTTGTTTTCGGCAAGGATGCGCGCGGCTTCACGCAGGAGGGTGGTCTTGCCCACACCCGGGCGGCCAAGAATGAGCACGGACTTGCCCGACTCGATGATGTCCTGGATGATGTCCACGGTGCCATAGACCGCGCGCCCGACGCGCAGGGTCAAACCGACCACAGCACCGCGCCGGTTGCGGATCGCAGAGATGCGATGTAATGTGCGCTCGATGCCCGCGCGGTTATCTGCGTCGAAGTCACCCGTGCGTTCGTCCACGTAATCGATCTCGGAGCGGGTGATCTCGGTCTCGCGCAGGTTGACCTCCTCGTCCACAAAACGGACGGTGGGGATGCGTCCCAAATCCAATATGATCTCGAGCAGGTTCTCGCTGTTGTTCGCCCTCTCCACCGCGCGGCGGATATCGAGCGGGAGAACATCGAGTAACGCGTCGAGGTCGTCTGTGATTTTTAATTGTTGAGTCATAGGTTTTATGAGTATCAGATGTCAGGTTTCAAGTGCTGTGAAACCCGGGAAAATTCGGGAAAAGTGATAAATACTTGCGCCGCGGTATCCCTGTATGCACGGCTTACGGAGGTTTAGATGCGGTTGCCCATGGAAAAGTTCCTGCCTTTTCATTAGTCTATGCTTATTATACGGGAAATGGGCTGTCCCCGCATTGGAAAGTGATTGTAGAAGATTAAGTTGCGTTCTTGACATGAGCAATCATTTTCTGAATTTGCTTGTTCGTATTTATAGGTATTAAGTGTATATTTGGATTTTGTGAGGCAAATACACGGAATATTTCGTCAGCAAACGCCTGCCCAATTGAATCTACATTATCAAAATCGAGGACGATTTCTTTGAATCTTTCAAAACGGGTTAGTAATCGTTTTGCCTGCGAACGAGACACAAGATTTTCATCACCATATCTTGTCAGAAAAACGGGGACATGGGTTTTTGTAAAGCCGAAATCATCTCCTGTAAATTTGTCGAACACCTGTTGTGTTGTGGTCTTGGCATTTGTATTGATACTTAATACCACTCTTGTGCCTGAAATCAGTTTCTCATCATCTTCAATCAGCCAATCACCCGAACGCTCGGAATATGAATAGAACAGTTTTCCCGAAAAAATGGAGAACGTGTCGAACATTCTCGACGTGAAGAAGATCCCTTCACCCGAATGATGGGCAGGGTCAGTGGTCAATTTTCCTTTGGAAAGTTCAAGAATGGCGTGAAGCGGATCATCCAGATTGAACGATTTTTGAATTTTATTGAAAATACCGACACCGTTATCGCCAATTTGGATTTCCAGTAATTTGTAAGTGCGCAAAACCATGATTTTTAGACGCGTGCCTTCCGAATGGTCGATTACATTGTTAACCATCTCCGTAAACCCATGATGACATATCTGCAGGATATTGGAAGGGACATTCTCCATCAATGGAAATACATATTGTCGCCAAACTTTATCTTCTTCCAGTCCTTTTAAGGCTAACTGGGTTGAAAAAGCCGCCAGCGGTTTCACTTCATATCTTCTGTTTCGTGTTATGCCTTTTGCAAATAGTAGACCATCTCCTATTAGTTTTTGAACATGGCGATGGCTGGCTTGTCGAGAAATACCGAACCTGGACGATACAATAGCCGTTATATCGGATGGGTGGTCTTCAACATTTTCGAGTATGAACTGATGGATTTGTTTGTTCTTTTCTTGACGGGTGGGCATATAAAGGCTCTGTGCATTGTAAACTTTTTGTGCTGCCATTGTAAACTTTTCTAAAGAGATTGTCAACTTATTTCTCCAGGCAAAATTCACTTTTTTCCCTCAACCCTGCCCGGCTGGACGCTCACGCCCGCAGACTGGGTGGCATGCGCTAGCGCCGCCACTCGCCCAACTCATCCTCCAGCGACTCGATCAACTTGACATACTTGTCCGCGTCGCCTTTCAGGCTGAACTCAAAGGCGATGGTGTTCAGTCCCTCCGAGATCTTATGTTCGTCTTCGGGCGAGATGTTCTGTTCAAGCAACGGGAAGACCCGGCTCTTCAACCGTTCCAAATGCTGGCGGAGCGTGGACGTGACTTCACTGGTCGCCCAGCCGACCTCGGCGCGCGCATCCTGATCACCGGCCTGCCATCCCTTTGCGGCATTCAACATGTGTTCGGCGGCATCACGGCTTTTTACCTGTTCTGCAAGCAGGGAAGCAACAGGTCCATCATTAAGATGGAAACCGCTGTCTTCCAGGGCTGTGATGAGCAACGCCTCTTTTTTGAAGAAATTCTCATCGATGAACTCCTTGATAAAAGTATGCGCAACGATAAAAAAACCCGGGCGTGCATTTTTATTGCTCGAAAGGACTGCCAGACCTCCGCCGAGGACATCCAAAAAGCGGAGTATGGTTTCCTGGTCGGCGCGGTAATTTTTGGAAATAACCATGTATTTTCCCTTTTCCTAGCGGTTCTCCGCCTGGACCTTGTTCCGGATCTCACCCAGCCCCTCGATCTCCACCGACACCTCATCCCCGTTCTTCAACAATCCCACGCCTGACGGAGTCCCTGTAAAGATCAGGTCGCCGGGCTCCAGGGTCATCACGGATGAAATATACGCGATCAACACACCCACGTTGAATACCATGTCGCGTGTGGATGCCATCTGGCGCATCTGCCCGTTCACGCGTACGGTGAGGACCGCGTCGGCGGGGTCGAACTCGGTATCGATCCACGGCCCGAACGGACAGAAGGTGTCGAAACCCTTGGCGCGCGTCCACTGGTCGTCGGATTTTTGCAGGTCGCGTGCGGTCACATCGTTGCCGATGGTGTAGCCTAGAAGGTGTTTCTTCGCGTTTTGGGCCGTGATGTGGCGTCCGCGTTTGCCGATGACGACAACCAGCTCGCCCTCATGTTCCACCTGGGCAGATTGCGGCGGCAGGACGATCGTATCACCGGGGTTGATGATGGACGAAGGCGGCTTCATGAAGATGAGCGGCACCTTCGGCACTTCGTTGCCGAGTTCCTTTGCGTGCTCCACGTAGTTGCGTCCCACGCAGACGATTTTGGACGGCTCGGAAGGGGCAAGCAGGTTCACGTCCGCGAGAGGCGTTTCCGCCTCCCCGCGCCGGTAGCGACCGAAGACATTACCGCCGATCTCGCCGACTTTGTCGCCCAAAAGCCATCCATATTTTGGTTTTGTCCTTCCCTCCCGTAATTGATATCGAACAATTCGCATGGTTCCCTCCGAAGTACCAAGTGTAACATGATGTATAATAGCAGGCACGGGCGCTTAGCTCAGTTGGTTAGAGCATCTCTTTTACACAGAGAAGGCCGGGGGTTCGAGTCCCTCAGCGCCCACATGCCTCGCGTTGCGGGGCTTTTCTTTCCCAGAGCCCCGTCGAGGGATGATAAAGGCCGGGGGGCGAGTCCCTCAGCGCCCACATGCCTCACGTTGCTGGGGCTTTTCTTTCCCAGAGCCCCGTCGAGGGATGATAAAGGCCGGGGGGCAAGTCCCTCAGCGCCCACATGCCTCGCGATTGCGGGGCTTTTCTTTCCCAGAGCCCCGTCGAGGGATGATAAAGGCCGGGGGTTTCCCCTTCGGGGATCTTCGCTTTGCTCCGACAAGTCACCTCAGCGCCCACATGCCTCAGGTTGCTGGGGCTTTTTTCTTCCCAAATAACCATTTTACAGTCAAAAATCCTTGCAAAAAAGTTGGATTCGTTGTAATTCGCTTCCATTCCCAAACCAATCCTGATGTTTTTTGATTTTCCTATCTTATAATGTAACAATCAAATAGCCTGTACGTCAGGATAGTAGGCTCCGCGTGAGTATCCGTTTCAAGGTCATTCTTCCCTATCTATTATTGACGCTCCTGGTCGCAGTGACGGGTGCCTTTGTCGTCACGCGTCTGGTGTCGAACTCCCTGGAGGAACGCCTTTCCAACCAGTTGCTCGAGGCGGGACGCGTAATTTCCGATGAAATGGCCCGGCAGGAGGTCAACCAAGCCCAGGAAGCGCGGCTTGTCGCATTCACACGCGGCCTGGGCGAGGCGCTCAGAGACGGGGTGGATGATCAAATTACGGGGTTGTCCAGACCGGTGGCGGGTGGTTTGAGCATCGAAAGCTTGAGAGTCTTTGATACCCAGGGACGGGAAGTACTCCACACGATCAAACAGTCCAATGGGGAGATCCAGGATGTTACACAGCCGGGAAATCCTTCCGGTTTATCCATTGTGGCTGACTTGCTCGCTGAAAATAGTCCAGACAGCCCTCCCAAACGCGTCTTCGCCAGGGACCCGGTGGACGGCCGTTATTATTACTTTACAGCCATTCCGGTCCCGCTCGAGAATGGCATTGCGGGGATCGTGGTGGCAGGCACATCATTGGACACCCTCGTCCCGGTCTTGAAAGCCACCGCCTCCGCCGATGTGGTTTTATACGACAGCAACGGACAGGCGATCGCCTCCACGCTGGGGGTTGATACCACAGACCCGCTCTTCCTGCGCACCCTTTCCATTGAAAAAGGTTTCTATGACCGGATCATCGACGAGGATGAGTTGGTCGAGGGGGAGAACTTCGAAGTGCAGGGGCGTATGTACCGCAGCGGCTTCAGCCCCTTGAAGGTCAGCGCCGACCGCATCGCGGTTTTTGCGGTTGTCCTGCCCATGCAGTTCGTTGTTGATTCCAATTCCGTCAACCGCAACAACTATATTTTCCTGTATTCGGCGGCGATGGCCGCGGTCGTCCTGGTCGGGTACCTGATCGCGCGCATGATCATCCGTCCGCTTTCCTCGCTGGTGCGCACCTCGCGCGCCATCGCCGACGGTGACCTGACCCAACGTACCGGCGTGCAGACCAATGACGAGATCGGCGTGCTGGCGAGCACGTTTGACACGATGACCGAAAAACTCCAGCAAAGGACCATCGAACTCGAGAAGACCAATAGGGTCCTCGAGCAAATGGACCGCACCAAGATCCGCTTCATTCAAGTCTCGGCACATGAATTGCGAACACCGCTCACCCTTGTACAGGGGTACGCGCAGATCATCCAAATGAAGGCCAGGGGCAACAAGGATTTCGAGAAGTACGCAAAAGGCATCATGGACGGCACCACCCGCATGGTGGACGTCATTGACAACCTGCTCGACGTTTCCCGCATCGACAGCAATCTGCTGGAGATCATGGCAACCGATGTCGAGGTGAAGACCCTGATCGAAAAAGTGGAAAACACCTTCATGTCATCCCTGGAGGAAAGACGGATGACCTTCACCAGCGAGGGGCTTGACGAACTCCCGGCCATCAAAGCCGACACCAACATGTTGTACAAGGTCTTCTATCACGTCATCGGGAATGCCCTCAAGTACACGCCGGACGGCGGTGCCATTACTGTCAGCGGCTGTACGGTCAGGGACGACAACCAGCAACCAGAGGTCGAGATCAAGATCCAGGATACGGGGATCGGTATCGACCGGCAGTATCATGAACTTGTCTTCGAGAAGTTCTACCAGACCGGCGAAGTCCTGCTGCACTCCTCGGGCAAGACAAAGTTCAAGGGCGGCGGTCCCGGCCTGGGTCTGGCCATTGCGCGCGGCATCATGGATGCGCATCACGGACGCATCTGGGTCGAAAGTCCCGGTCACGACGAGGAAAAGAACCCGGGCACCACCGTCTTTATAAGACTGCCGGTTAACGGAAAAAAGTAAGATGAACGGGAAGGAAAAACATTCAGAACGCGAACGACGCGACTGGACCGTCATCCTGATCATCCTTCTTTTTGGATTCCTGTGCATGATCTTTGCGGGGGAAAGGGCTGTCCGCTTCCCGCCCACCTGGAAGCTGGATACCAATATGCAGTCGAATCTTGACCCGGACAGCGATTTCCTCACGAACAGACCCGTCGGCTACTTTGAACCTCTCGACCCATCCATCCTGACCCAGCCGCCCTGGGCGAACTCGTTCCTGACGCCGGGCGCGTCCTTCGCGACCCGCACGCCGGCGCCCCTGACGGATTCGCCGACCGTGACAAATACACCTGTCCTTCCGCCGCCCAATTCCCCGACAGCCACCAGGCCCGCAACGAACACCCCGACGGTGATCCTCCCCAGCGCCACCAACACATCGCCAAATTTCCCGCCAGCGGCGACCTCCACCCGTACGCCGGTCACTCCAACAGCTACACTGCCCCCGGCCGCCACTGCCAACCTGCAGATCACAATGTCGGACGGCTCCACCACCTACATTGTCGGCGGAACGATCACATATACGATCACGGTCCATAACATGGCCGGACCGTCGAACGTAAGCGGCGCGACCGTGACAGATAGTTTCCCCGCCCAGCTTTACAACGTCACCTGGACGTGTACCGCCTCGGGCGGCGCCGCCTGCCCAGCCAGCGGGACGGGAAATATCAACAGTCCGGTCAACCTGCCGCTGGGCTCGTCCGTCACTTATGTTGTGAACGCCAGCATCAGCCCTGCCGCGACCGGCAACATTGTGAACACCGCCACTGTGACCTTGCCGGCCGGCGTGAGCGACCCTGTCCCCGCGAACAACACGGTCACCGATACCAATACACCCGTTTTCAACACCGACCTGAGAATCACAAAGACAGACGGTGTGACTTCCTACACGCCGGGCAGCCCGGTCACCTACACGATCGTTGTGACCAACCCGCTGGGACCGGCGAATGTGACCGGCGCAACAGTGACCGACAACTTCCCCGCGATCATCACCAATGCCACCTGGACGTGCGTCCCTGCCGGCGGCGCGACCTGCACGGCAAATGGAACCGGGAACATCAACGCCACCGTGAACATCCCTGTCGGCGGCTCAGTGACCTACACGGTCACCGCCGCG
Organism: uncultured Chloroflexia bacterium; assembly: GCA_963718215.1. Lineage (GTDB taxonomy): Bacteria > Chloroflexota > Anaerolineae > Anaerolineales > Villigracilaceae > Defluviilinea. Next base: position 22,874 of record CAVQYK010000018.1, on the reverse strand, counting down.
ACGAATACCGCCGCCACGGCGGACCTGGTCAATACCGCCTCCGTCTCTGTGCCGGGCGGATACACCGAGACCGCCCCTGCCGACAACTCCGCCACCGACGTGGACGCCCCGTCCCCCGCCGCCGACCTGCAGGTCACAAAAACGAACAACCACACGCACTATATCGCAAGTGCCGTGAAGACCTATGTCATCGTGGTATCCAATGCGGGTCCCTCCAATGTGAGCGGCGCGACCGTGACGGATAATTTCTCGGCGAATCCCAACCTCGCCGGCGCCAGTTGGACATGCTCCGGGGCGGGCGGAGCCGCCTGCACAGCCAGCGGAAGCGGTAACATCAACGACCTGGTCAACCTGCCGGCTGGATCATCCGTAACGTACACGGTCACGGCGAATGTCTCCGCCAGCCCACTCGGGCGACCTGGTGAACACGGCAACCGTGACCGCGCCCGTCGGCATCACCGACCCCCTGCCGGGCAACAATTCCGCCACCGACACCGATGTTTTGATCGTGGAGGATCCCCTGCCGCCGCCCTTAGGAACAAGGGATAACGTTTTCTACACCCTGCCCGCCGGGCAGTACATTGACCTTGAACATCAACCTGACAGCCAATGGCGATGCCGCATGGGACCTGGTCATTTATGAATACTCGGTTTCCCCGCTGTTCGAGGGCATCTGGCTTGACTGGGTCATCATTGAGATAAGCGATGGGAACAACTGGTATACGGTGTTCAATTGGGGCGATAATGCCAGGGACACCAACACGAACGTGGATTACACGATCCTGACCGTTCCTGTGACCCCGCCGGACCCCGAAGAGGTGGACCAGCGCCCCGTCGCCACAGGCGACCTGTATAACGGCACCGGTATCGCGATCAACATTGACGGCATTGTCCCTCTGGGAAATTATACGTTCATCCGCTTCTACGCACCCACGGGTGATGTGGACGGGGGCACGGAGATCGACGCGATAGAGGTCCTGCCGCCATAGTGGAACCCCTTTAAGAAAACGAACCGGTGAGGCGGAGGAGTCGCCTCACCGGTTTTGATTCATTTACCTTCGGTATTATTCGCCGGTTTGTACCATTGGGCACTCGCCGCCAAAACCCTGCCCGCGCATGCCGCCGCCGAAGCCGCGGCCAAATCCGCCGGACCCGCCGCCCATGAAGCCTTTGTCGAGGCCTTCGAGCAGCCAGTCGGCCTTTTCCTGGGTCATCGTGCCGTCCGCCACTGCCTGGGCGATGTTTGCACGCATCTCTTCGACGTGGACAGCCTGGATGGCCGCCTGAACGTCTGCGATGTCCACACCAGCCGCGTCGGCGAGGTCCTGAAGCGTCTGCCCTTCCTGCAAAGCGGACGAGACCTCGTCAGCCGTCATGCCGAGCACCTTGGCGGCGGCTTCCAGTTCCGCGTCGCCGAGGCCGAAGCCGCGTCCGCCGCCACCGGGACCGTGCCCGTGCTGGAACATGTTCGCCGGCTCCTGCGCATACACGGATGTGGCGCCCACGACACCGACCACCAGCAAAGCGGCCAGCAGACCGCCAATTACGATCAACATTTTGTTTTTCATTGTTTATCTCCTTGTTTTAGTTGGCTGGACCGCGTCCAACCTTGCCCCTATCTTAGCGGAGAGGTGTTATGAAGTTGTGACAGGGGTGTGTGGAAATTGTGTGGATGGAAAAGCGAAAAAAACAGCCTGACAGGTCGAAGAGACCTGCCAGGCTGTTGAGTTGTATTCTTACGTACTGTACATCTTTTTTATATCTGTTGCTCCTTCGTCAGGATTATTTGAGTTTGAAGTATGCCACCAGTGAGGTGCCGTCCAATGTGATCAGGGTCACTCGGTAGCATTTTCCAGCAGTTTTGGGTGTCTTCCAGTTATAGATGAAATGGCCACCTGCGTAGCGCAGACTGGTACCTCCCGTTGCCGTGAGTTCGATTTCGTCTGTGATCACATCTACGTTACAGGTGGTTAGCGCATAGGTCAGGCTCTTGACGTAAGTAATGTCGGTCAGTTCTGTAGAACCTGCAAGGACCTCAAACTTGAGAGGCACGGTACTACCGCCTTTGACAAGGTTGTAGACGCCGTTCATATCCACAGGCTGGTAGAAACCTTTGAGCGTCCATGGCAAAACTGTTACCGTGGCTGTATCCGTATCACTCAGTCCGCCATTGTCTGTCACCTGTAACCCAATGACATGGTCTCCAGGCTGAATGAAGGATTTGTTGACGGTTACGCCGCTGGCATCATCGTATTGACCGTCGTTGTCGAGGTCCCAGGCATAGGTGAGTGTGCCAGCTTCGGGGTCGGAGGAGGCGGAGGCGTCCAGTGAGATCGTCTCGCCTGCGTATATGATTCGGTCGGGTCCGGCATTAGCAACAGGCATCTGGTTGCGCACACTCCACTCTAGATAAGTCGTTCCATCGCCATCCGCATCACCTTGATAGATACCTCCAGTTGTGTCAGGCTGGATATCGACGATAACATTTTCCCAACCCTGTTCACCCGGCTCGGCAAAATTCACAGACCAACTTCCATCTGGATTTACATCTTTATAGCGGGCTCCACAACCGTTGTCATCGCATGCCCACAAGACCACATTTACGATATTTGACTCTGCTTCACCAGCTATGATGTCTGCAACCGGGTCAATCATTGTGATATTGCGTGGAACGATTATTGCCTGCTTGGTTGTTGTGGTATCAAACACGGTCACGATCTGGCCAGGTTGCAGATCGAAGATGTTGGCAAGTTCCAACTTGAACCAGGTTTGGTTGTGATCCTGATCGGGAGGGTTAACAGATGTGGTGATACTGTAATCGGGATTATTCAGATCACCAATTTCAATCGTCAAAGTTGAGTCAAGTGGCCATTCATTCCCTTCAATGCTGTCATCATAAGGGAGAACACTAAATGCGGGTGGATTGGGGGCTACCCAGCGTACTGTTGTAGCATCACCATCCTCATCCGGTTGACGCGCCTCGCTTTCAGTTCCCGGTTTGATATCAAACAGATCCTGCTCATCGCCTCCATCGCCGGGCTGGGAGAAGTCTGCCACCCAGTTGCCCCCCACGGCCGTTTCGGAGCGGTAGGCACAACCATTGTCGTCACATATCCAGCCCACCTCCACCTGGCTGCCCGGCTCTGCCGTGCCGCTGACAGTATCAGTATCTAGGTTGATACCCGTCACCGCCAACGGGGTAACCGTGTGGGTTTTGAAAACAGTGCCATCTGTAATACTGACAATAAAGCCCGGCAAAATCGCATCAAGGTTCTCAAAAATAGCTTCGCTACCCCAACCCATGTTGCCTTCCTGAGCCAATTGGGTGCGGGTCAGGTCAGGGCTAACTCCGGTACTTGGGTCATCAATCGTGAGGGTCAGTTCGACGTCATAGGGCCATCCCGAGGTTGTCACCTGTGCCTTTTCTTGGAACACATTGAATACTGGACCAAGCCCCCACTGGAACTTGGCGCTTACATAATCATCACCGGGGATTGAGACCCAGAAAAAGCCCTGGCTGCCGTCTACATCGAAGGTTTCCCACTCATTGCCTATGCCCGGCATGCCCGAAATCAGCAAACCAATACCCACTGCCATCTGCGATAGGGTTACGCGTTCCACTGCCTGGTCTGGTCATGTAATACGCCTGCACGTTCACCGTCCCGGCTACCCGGGTATACCCGCTGATGGTATCCGCCGCCTGGTCCACAGCTTCCACCGTCAAAAGTGGGATGGTGGACTGTCGGGTTGTAGTACCGTCCGTGATTTTCACTACCTGGCCAGCCTGGATACGGAAAACATTCGGGTCGATATTGATGATAAACTGACACCAGCCCTCCCCAGCCTGGAGGTACTTCTACAGTCTTGCTGTAATCCCAACCAGTCCCATTGCCTGGGTCATCAAAAGAGATGGTGACATCTGTGCCAACCAGCCAATCACTGGTGTAAGCACTGTTGGTGGTAACGTCAATTTCCAGGCTGGGGCTTGGGAGACTGGGTACGCTCCAGTCAATCTGCGTATAGTTGCCAAACTCGTCTGTTTGTTGGGCACCACCTTTTGTGCCGGGAACGAAAACAAAAGGCTTGAAATCAGCCGTCCAAGCCCCATTTGCACCTGGTGTTATGTAAAAATCTGATCCGCCATTTACCCATACATGAAAAACCTTATCTGCATCCGCGACGCCCGATACCGTGGCATTATTCACATCGATACCGGTGATTTTCAAAGAGGTAATAATCATGCTCCTGGTTATGCCCCCGCCTGTCATGCTGATCGCGTCACCGGCTTGTACATCATGGTTTTCCACCCATATTTCGGCCGTAGTCCCATAGGGATCCCAAGATGACGCTCCCACCCTTGCGGTGTACGTGTTTGAACCATTGATGGTCATGCTGACGACTGTGCCAATGGGCCAGTCATTTGCATTCACCTTGTCCTGGTCTGGGAAGGCTTGAATAACAGGGTTAAGCGTGTGCCACCGGTTTGTGTGGTGTTGCCAGCAGCATCGGGTTGTGTAGCCCCACCTTCCGTTCCAGGAACAAAAGAAAACGGAGCAAAGTCCGCAATCCAGGTACCATCTGGGTTGGGCGTGAGCCACATCCCCCCTGCGCCATTCACCCAGACATAGACCTGTTTATCTGCATCTGCCGTGCCCGATACCGTGGATGTGCTCACATCGATGTTAGTAATTTGCAAAGCGGTGACAGTCATGCTCCTGGTTATGCCCCCGCCTGTCATGCTGATCGCGTCACCGGCTTTCAGGCCATGGCTTCGGATATCGAACCCGGCGGTAGTCCCATCCGGATCCCAGGAAGATTGCCCTGCCTTGGATGTGTAAGTGTATGAGCCATTGACGGTCATGGTTACAACAGTATCCATCGGCCAGTTATTCGCATTCACCCGATCCTGGTCAGGGAAGGCTTGAATATATGGGCTGGATTCTTCTGCAAACACCGATGTTCGCGGTATGCCGCCCAAAGAAAATACAAACACTAAAACCAAAACCAGGTTGAACATCTTATGCTTATTCATTTTGTCCTCCCAGGACAGTGCCTTAAACAAATAACCGGCCACGATAGGCCGGTTTCGCTATTGGCTCCCTGACAACTCATAAGCGTCCATGCTAGGTTATCAGATCATCGCCGCCTGATTTGATTGACCAGGTGGTGAAGAAGAGTTTATGTCAAAACACCTCCCCGAAGAACTTTCATGGAACGTCCCTCCGTGAATAGCATAGCAGAATCCGAGGGTGATTACAACGGGGAAAAGGTTACACATTGATTGCAACACAGATCTTTGTCTGACGACCTGTCTGCTCCAAGTAAAACAGCCTGGCAGGTCTCTTCGACCTGTCAGGCTGTTGCAGATTGACGACCGTTTACGCCTTCTCCACCGGGAACTGGATCTCCGTCACCGTGTTCGGGTCGGTCTGGCTGCCGTTCTTCGACGGGTCGCAGATACACCTCGCGGCACGGACCCGTGATGCGGTAGCCGTTATCCGTGATCCATTTGCCGATGGCGTTGTAGGCTTCGCCGATGGTGGTGAAAGGCCCGTTGTGGATGGTGCAGGCCAGGGTCGACGCGGGAAGCGTGCGCACCTTCACGCGCCGTGACTCGCTCACATCCACCATCGATCGGCTCGCAGACCTCCAGGTCCCAATCGCGCTCCTTGAACTCGTCGTCGTGATAGAGCGTGAAGCACGCGCCCGTCGGGCGGACGCGCTGCATCGCCAGATACCCCTCCAACTCGCCCCACAAGCCTCCCTGTTCGGGCGGGGTCGGCACCACATCCCGCACCGAGGCGGTCTTCACCTCCTCCACATTTTTGATCACTACATCATATTTGGACATGACATCCTCCTGTTCGATTTGTCTCAGCCGTGACTTGATCCGCTCCAGGCGCTCCGCCTCCTCGCTGCACCCTTTGCCGGGCTTCTGTTTCCCGCAGCTTGAGCATCCCCCGCATCTGCTCCACGGAGAGACCATCGTCAAGGAGACGGCCGATCTCCTCGAGCGAAAAGCCCAGGTCCTTGAGCGCCAGGATGCGGTTGAGCGCCGACAACTGGCTGTACTCGTAGAGACGATACCCCGTGAAGGGATCCACTTCCACGGGTTTGAGCAGGCCCATTTCGTCGTAGTAGCGCAGGGTCTTGACCGAGATGCGGCTGAGTTTTGAAAAGTCTCCGATACGTATCATGCTGGAAGCCTCCGATGCGTGTTATACACCCTCCAGCGGACGGGAGAGTCAAGGAGGATGATGTGTCATTTCTCACTTGACCCATCCCCCGTCCCGTCCTACAATTCACATTAGTTTCATAGTCTCATAGTCAGATAGTCCTATAGTCTCTTGGTCACTATCCGACTATTTGACTATATGACTCTCAACTACCCGACTACCTACTAGGAGACTAACAACATGTCCGATTATCTTATTCCGCGGAAACCTTGCCAAGCTCGACCCTGACGTTTACGAACTGACCCAGCTCGAAGCCGAGCGGCAGGCCCGCAAGTTGATCCTGATCGCTTCCGAAAGTACCGCGCCGATGGCAGCGCGCGAAGCGCTGGCATCCGCATTCCAGAACATCTATGCGGAAGGCTACCCCGATGAAGAGTCGCGTTGGATGACCGAGGAGGAGATCCTCGATTACCCGATGCGGCTCGCTCATTACCGCCGCAACAGCGACCCGCGCTACTACAAAGGCGTGGAGTACGCGGACGTGGTCGAGGCGCTGGCCCGCCGCCGCGCGGCAGAGACCTTCGCCGCCAACGGATACAGCGCCGACCAGATCTTCGTCAACGTGCAGGCGCTTTCCGGCGCGCCCGCCAACAACGCGGTCTATCACGCCCTGATCAACCTCGGCGATACCGTCATGGGACTCAACCTCCTGCACGGCGGACATCTCTCGCACGGTTCGTCGGTCAACCGCTCGGGCAAGTGGTTCAAGGCGGTGCATTACACCATCGACGAGAACGAAAAACTTGATTACGACGCCATCCGCGCGCTGGCGCTGGAGCACAAACCCAAACTGATGATCGCGGGCTACTCGTCCTATTCGTGGGTTCCCGATTGGAAGAAGTTCCGCGAGATCGCGGACGAGGTCGGCGCGTACTTCCTGGCGGACATCTCCCACATCGGCGGACTGGTCGCGGCGGGCGTTGTGCCTTCGCCGATCGGATATGCCCATGTGGTGATGTCCACCACGCACAAGAGTCTCGACGGTCCGCGCGGGGCAGTGTTGCTGACCACCGACGCGGCGATTGCGAAGAAGATCGACAAAGCCGTCTTCCCCGGCGAACAGGGCGGACCGCACGTCAACGTCTTTGCGGCTCTTGCCTTGACCTTCAAACTGACTCAGACCAAACAGTTCAAACAACTCCAGGCGCAGACTCTCAAGAATGCCAAAGCGATGGCGGACCAGTTCAGCAAGCGCGGACTGCGCGTCCCGTTTGGCGGCACGGATACGCACCTGGTCAACGTGGATTGCACCAGCGTTGTCGGTGAGGATGGCACGAAACTGAGCGGCGACCAGGCTTCGCGCATTCTGGATATTGTCGGCGTGGTGGTCAACCGCAACACCATCCCCGGTGACAAGAATTCGATGGACCCGAGCGGCATCCGTCTTGGGCACGCCGTGGATCACGCAGCGCGGCTTCGACGAGAAGAAGACCCGTCAACTGGCGGACATCATGGCGGATGTGCTTGCTCGCCTGTGCGCCGCATTCAGTGGATACGGTGAAAAAGGGAAAACAACGCCGCGCCAAACTTGATTTCAATGTGTTGAACGATGCCAAGTTGAAGATCAGAACGTTGGCAGAGAAGGCGGGCATTGATTTCAAGTTCAGGAAGAGCGGGTATCCGCACTTCTATTACATTGATGACGCGGTCAAAGGCAGGGACACAGCCGTCTTTGACCTGAGCGGACCGCGCGTGCGCCAGGTTTTGGATTATGCCGCTTCGTCCGATCTTTCGGCGTTGAAGCCAAAACAGAGTCAGGCCACAACGATCGACACGCCGAAGGGCGTTGTCAAATGCGCGCTGGTCAACGTGGATAACCTCAGCTATCAACTGGTGGTGCCTGCGAAGAAAGCCGCCGTGGTCGCCACCTGGCTGCGCGATCTCTCGGATGGATATACATCCTTCAAGTTGGACGGCGAAAAAGATTTCAGCGCGAAGCGCATGCCCGGGCCGTTCGTCGTCAGCCAGACGAGGAAGGCGAAAGTACGAAACGCCTGGCCTGCGAAGGGAATCGCCGTCAGCCAGGATAAACCTTATTTCATCGGGATCAGTTCAGAGGTCCAGAATGAAGCGCTGCCGCCCTTTGAATGGGTCGAACCTGCGGAGTGCCCTCAAACGCACGAAGTTGTATGAAGTCCATAAATCCAGCGGCGGCAGGATGGTCCCATTTGCGGGTTGGGAAATGCCTGTGCAGTACACGGGGATTTTCGAGGAGCATCTTGCCACGCGCAATGCGGCGGGATTGTTCGATGTCTCGCACATGGGCGTGTACGATGTGCGCGGCGCGGATGCGGCTTCGTTCCTCGATACGGTCTGCGGCAATGACTGCGGCGGGCTGCAACCTGGCGAGTCGTTGTATTCGCATTTCCTCACGCCCGATGCGGACGTGATCGACGATACGCTCGTCTATCGCCGCGGCTGGGATAATTATCTCGTGGTCGTGAACGCCTCGAACGATGACAAGGACCGCACGTGGCTCGAAAGTGTGCGCGATGGAAAAGTGAAGATCGATAACGCGCGACCGTGGGCGCGGACGTATGGATACAACGCCGAGATCCGCAACCTGCGGGACCCGAAGTCTGGTTCTGCCATGCGGGTGGACATTGCCCTGCAGGGACCGAAGAGCCGCGACATGCTGCTGGCGATGGGCGTGGACGATAAGACGAAGGCGCGCATCATGAAGTTGAAGCGGACCGAGTTGTGCGATGCGGTGGTCGGCGGATTTGACCTGATCGTCTCGCGCACGGGTTATACGGGCGAGAAGATGGCGTTTGAGTTGTTCGTCCACCCTGAGCGCGCCGTGGACTTTTGGAACGCGGTGATGAAAGCGGGCGAGCAGTTCGGCGTCAAGCCGATCGGTTTGGGCGCACGAGACTCGCTTGCGCACCGAAGCGGGACTTCCGCTGTACGGTCACGAGATGGGACTCGGCTCGGGCAAGTTCGACGGTCGCGATCTCGGCGTGGCCGAAGGCGGATTTGGTTCGTACGTCAAACCGTACAAGCCGTGGTTCATCGGGCGGGATGCCTACGTGGCGCGCGAGAAGGAACGCAAGGGCGTGGTCATCCGCTTTACGTTCGACGAACAGCGCGTCCGCATGGCGCACAACGGCGACCCCGTGATGAACGCGAACGGCGAACGCATCGGCTTCGTCACCTCCTGCGCCATTGACGGACAGCGGTTCATCACCGGTCAGGCGTATGTGGACCTGGCGTATGCGAAGGAAGGCACGCCGATCGGCATCCATCAAGGCGGGAATATGGATCGTCCCGCTGGGATGGCGAAGGTGGTGACGAGGTTCGCGAAGTTGTAAGTGAAAAGTGAATGGTAAAATGGCGGCAGTAGGGGCTGCCGCTTTTTCTTACAGATAAGGAAGAAAATATGCCAGAAGAAACATCGAAAGAGTTGAAATTTGTTTCAGCAGCCGAATTGCTTGATAAGCTATTTGCTGAAATTTTGACAACAGAAGAATTTGATGCAGAAATTGTTGCTTTAACAAGGCAACACCTTGGCGTTGCTTCTCCCCATTCAAAAGCAGGTGCGAATCTTTCTGAAGCACTGATAGCATTAGCTAATAGTCGAGCAGAGGTGGAAAAATGACTTGGATAATATCGAAAATAACAATTCAAGGTATTAAAGGTGTTCTTGAACGGTCTGGAGAATTTGAACTTAGCAAAAAGAGAAAGCCAAAATCAATAGCAGTATTTGGCCGAAATGCCCATGGAAAAAGTGGGTATGCGGATGCAATTGAATATTTATTTTCTGTGGATGGAGAAGTGGAGCATCTTGGAAAAGGTTCGGCCGATAGTGAGCAGGGTGGAAAACATGCACTTCCTCATGTTCTTGCAGCAGAAAAAGGAATTATTCCGCAAGTAACAGCTGATTTCGTTAATACCACTACGGGCGAAATTGTTTCTATTACGCGTCTTGTAAATACTGGCAGAAATGATATTCGACCACCAGAACTCACTAATTTGCTGGAGAAGGCTCCAGCATACAGAGTACTCCGTCAACATGATTTACGTCGATTCGTAGTTGATATGACCCCAGGTCAAAAATTTGAAGAATTTGCTCGTTGGATTGGACTCAAGAGCGCAACCACAGTCCTTAAACATTTAACTACTGTGGAAGGTACACTGAGGGACACAAGTGTAGACCGAGAAATAAATGAACGTTTAAGAAGCATTCAAGATCATACACTAGGCGCTGTAAGTGTTTTTGATATTCCTTTGATTTTGGATTGGTGCAGTACAGAAATTGGTAAACAACTAGTGGAGCGTATGATAAGTAAATCAACATAGTCCTGATGATTTCTTTGCAGCCCAATCATGCAGGTTGCGACGCGTCCAGGACCAGTTGATCGGTTGCGCCCATAAGCGATTATATTCTGGCGTACTGGCATACAGGTGGTCAATTAGATGTTGGCGGCTGGTCCAATTGCCACGTTGCAAATAACGCACATCGAAACTTTTCAGTAGGAGTTCCGCTTGATTGAGCCAGGAAGCGTGTGTCGGTGTAAACAAGATTCGTAGCCAGGAACCATAATACGATTTCAGAAACGAGAGAGTTGCGGCGGAGATGTGACTGGGACCGCCATCCCAGATGAGATGAACGCGTCGAAAAGAATGAAAGGGTTGCAGTAGTTTGGGCAAGGCACGACACAGGTGTTCGCTGTCATTCTTGTCCAAACAGCAGCTCCGCATTTTTCCGTTATAGATGTTGAGCAGGATCAGAAAGTTCACGGTGCCATGCCGCTCATATTCAAACTCTTGGCGCTCGATTTGTCCAGGACGCATGGGTTGCGTAGGGCGCACTCGTTGGAGCGCCTGAATATTGGGCTTCTCATCCAGCGCCAAGGCAATCTCGTCTTTTGCCTTGAGCGCCTCGGTCCTTTCATATAACCACAAAATACAACCTGCCCGTTGGAGGAACTCCGCGTTCAGAGTTGGTGTAATCCAGTACCGACTGCGATGAGGCTGCAAGTCCGCATTGCGCAAGATGAGCGACACGGTTGAATGAGCGATGTGAGGTACCAAACCTCGCTTCATTGCGGTTTCAGCCAAACTGCGCGTTGACCAGTGTGTCATCTCCAGTCCGACGCCGCCCGGCTCACAACAGGCAAGTTGTTCAATCGCTACGCGTTGTAAGGCTGTGATTTCTCGAGGTCGACCCGAGCGAGGCGCATCATATATAGCATTCAAGCCAATCGATTCGTACCGACGACATAAACGCCAAATGCCAAAGCGCGTCATTGCCATTTGCTGGCATAGATCATGGACCACTGTTTTTGGGCTTTTCATCGCCAGTAATACGCGTCCGCGCCGGACAATCCGTTGCTCAGTTCGACCATCGTCCAGCAATTGTTCAATTTCACGCTTATCGGATTGGCTCATTCGAATGGTCTTTGGTTTCCGTCGTCTCATACATCGCTCCACAAAAGAAGTTGTATGAGAAGTATATAGTTGTTACGCTGTCACGACTATGTTGATTTACTTTTCAAACGCGCCACTAGGGCAAGTTTTCGTAATTGCGAGAGTTCAAGAGATTGAAAATGGAATTACTGCGCTAAAAGTAAAACGAGAAGCGATTATTAGCCAAACACGAGCCGCAACAACAAACTTGAAAAATGTCTCATCAGAATTTGTAAGCCCTGATGGATATATCAAAAGGTTGCTGGATGAATACCAAAACACCATTAAGATTGAGGAAAAACGAGATGAATTAAAAAGAGAATGCGAAAGAAAGTATTTTTCAGGAAGTGTGGGATATTTCAAAAACATTTCTTGAAAAACATGTAGTCGAAAGTTGCCCAATATGCCAGACTCCGTGGGATGCGACAGTTGTAGGATCACAAGAAGCAGCAGCGATTTCTCTACACAAAAGTCTAATAACACTTTCTGATCTCAAAACTCAAGATACTGAACTCCAACAACATATTCAATCGATAAAAGTTTTTCTGCAACAGATTGAAACCCGCCTCACAGAAATTTCAAGCTTTGCTAAAACGATTACCTTGGAGGAAATACAAAGCAAATCTGATGAACTTCACGCGCGTGCCGCTTATTATCAACAAACCCTGAATAGCGCGATAAAATCTAGAGAGAGTGTGATTAATTTATTGAGTGATTGTCAAGTATTCGCAGATAAGTCTATTCCTTTAGCAATAGAGGCAATTAAAGCTGACACAACATCGAACTCTACCGATGAGATTGACTTATTGATTTCGCATTTGCAAGGGTTGAACGAAGCTCTTCTTCGCCTTGAAACTCTAACAAAACAACAAAACTCAATTAGAAATGTTGAGATGGCGTTTGGAAAAATAGCAGACAGAATTCGTAGCGAAACCAAGAAGGTGGCTGATAATGCGGTTGAAGCTTTAAAGGATGACGTACAGGAAATTTATAAAAAAATTCACCCTGGTGAAGCCGTACCTAATGTCTATATCAGGTTAAACACAGAGGAAAAAACCCTCGCTATTCGCGTTAACTTCCATTCAAATGAAAGAGTTGTTCCTCCCGGAGGTTATCTTAGCGAAGCTCAAATAAACACATTAGGTTTAGCCTTATTTCTAAGTTCAGTGCGTCTTTTTAATAAAGAATTTCCCTTTGTATTTCTTGATGATATAGTCTCGTCATATGATGCTGACAGTAGGGCGCGAATTGTAGATGTGTTAGCAGAAGACATGAGTGATTTTCAAATATTTTTGACAACGCACGACGAGAGGTTCTATACTCACCTAAGAGGGAGATTGGAAAGTGAAAACTGGATTTTTGAACGTATTTCCAGTTACAACTTCGAAAACGGTCCTCGCCGAGAATCTGATAATTTGCGTCCCGAGCAAATCAACGAATTAATCGAACAAGGTGATGAAAAAATTGCTGGCAATGCCGTAAGACAATATATGGAAGATTGGTTTGATACTGTTTGCGAAAAATATTGGGTCTACACGCCTCACAAAAAGGGGATTAGAGAATATAAGAGAACATTGTTTGATTATTGGGAACCTTTTGTCGACCGTGCTACAAGTGCAAAGGCGGAATTTGGAAAACACATACTGGCTTCAGATACTTACAAACGATTTTCGGGCGGCTTGATGCCGATAATTAATTATTATAGCCATAATCAGACTAACCCCTACGAATGGGCAGCGATGGGCGATGTCCAATATATTTGGGATGAGTTTCAAAAATTTACAGATTTATTTAAATGTGCAAGCTGTAAAAAATCACTACAATACGACTTCAACGACAAGAAGTTTTATTGTACATGTGGTGGTACGATCATGCCTAGCGAGGAAGCAAAACCAAAGGCGCAATAGTTTGAAAAAATATTCACGCCAAGAAATCCAGTTCAGAAGTGTAAGAATAATATTCTGATGAAACCAGCCATGTGCATAAGAGCCGTAAGTGTTGCAAGTAGATTATGTCACGAAGACTCTCACTCACAGATAGACTAAAAAGATTTAATCAGGGATGTTGCCCAATTCATGGAACATTCATGAGTCAAATTGACTCTTGGTATCATGATAATGATGGAAAAGAATTCACAATTGTTGGATGTTCCCGTAAGGGTTGTAATGCTCAGGCGATGGCATACAGCTTTGATGGTCCATGGAAAATTCTGCCAGAATGCTCTTACCTTCTTGAAGAAGAATTAGATGTTTCTCGCTTACCTCCTTTGACTAAGCCAAGAATTCTCCCAAAAGAACAGCGAGCTTCAAAAAAAATATTAGCCAAGACAAATGGGCGTTGTATTTATTGTGGACTAAGATTGGACTCGCCCGACAACTTTTCGATCGATCATGTTGTTCCTAGATTTAATGGTGGTGACAACACAATTGACAACCTTGTTCCTTCCTGCCGGAGTTGTAACTCGGCAAAAAGAACGAGGGACTTGGATGAGTTCAGATTTTACAGAGCGATGCAAGAATTCCAAAAATTACATGGTGTATCCTTTTCACAAGAACAAATAAGCTTCTTGGAGTCGATCGGCGTGCATTTAGAAATCCCAGAATATCGATTTTGGTTTGAAGAACAAGGGATGGATCCTCTGTTTTAGATTAATCAATTTGAAATCCGCCAGCGGAGGAAGGGAGAGAGGAGGACCTCACCCAGATGGACGTGATTGATCGGCGTATCGGTTTGCCCCTCTCCTAAAGGAGAGGGCATTTTGCTGTCCGCTTTTCTGCGTGATGGGGGTGTTGAGCTTCCAAGTCAAGGTTTTGCTTGAGGAGCAAATAGCTTCTCCCCACTTGGGGACATCGTACCCGTAGCGACACTTGCACCGCGCTGCGTTCGGTGCAGTGCAGGTGAGCGGAGTGGTAGGGTCGGGGTGGGGTCAGCTGGGATGGGGTTTGGAGTAAAATACAGGCATGGAACAGAAACAGTTACGTCGCATTTTGCGTGCGCTCCGAAAAGAACTGGATACGACGCTTGGCGAACGCGTGGAGAAGGTTATTCTCTACGGGTCACAGGCGCGCGGCGATGCGCGGGACGACTCCGACATCGACGTGCTGATCGTTCTGAAAGACGACTTCAAATATCGGACAATGCTGAAAAAGACATCGAAGATCGTGGCGAAATTGTCCCTGGATAATGACGTGGTCATCTCACGGGCGTTCGCTTCCCGCCAGCAGTACGAGCAGAGCAAAATGCCTTTCCTGATGAATGTCCGCCGTGATGGGATAGCCATATGATCCCTGAGATCGAAGAATTGCTGGAACGGGCCAGGATGAGTCAAAAAGCCGCCGCCAATTTATTGCGCGACGGCTTTGCCAACTTTGCGGCTTCGCGTGCGTATTATTCCATGTTTTACGTCGCTCAGGCACTGTTACTTTCCAAAGGATTGAGTTTTTCCAGTCATTCGGCTGTAATTGCCGCGTACGGAAGGGAGTTCGCCAAGACCAAACTCCTCAATCCCGAATTCCATCGGTTACTTATGGACGCGCAGGATAAACGCAACGTTGGGGATTACGGAATGATCGGCGGGATCGAAGATGAAGATGCACGGGAAATTCTGGATTGGGCGAAAAAGTTTTTGAAAGCCGCTGAGAAGTATTTTGCACAGGCGTTTTAATCCGCCAGCGGAGGAAGGGAGAGAGGCTTTTAGCGCGGGCGTGAACGGTCCACGGTCGGTGGTTTTTCGTGAATCTCGCTTGAATTTGCCCTGCAGATTTGCTACAATGAAATTGCTTTTGACAAGCTGTCCAGATACGACCTCGAAAGGGTAAACCTGCTGTGAGGCAGGGACGCAAAGTCATGGGTCTGCTTATGCAGACTGCCAGACCGCCGAAGGTGTTCCTTCGGCTTTTTTGTTCGCTCCATCCATCAAACAGGCTGTGCTGGCGGAGAGGAGGTGCGTACTTCGAGATTAACGACAACGGCAAACCTGCTCCTGAAAATTAATGTGGCTTGTACATTCGCACATGAGGAGGAAACTTTTTATGCTGGGCGATCCCAGCAAGGAGATCGAAATGAAAAAAATCGTAATCGCTCTCGTGCTCACCCTGGCTCTCGTCCTCAGCCTGGTTGGCATTGCGGGCGCGATCACCAACGGGAAGCCGGATGGAAATGCCCATCCATATGTCGGCTTGTTGGTTTTTGATGCCGATATACCCGGGTACGGCGTTGTGCCCGCCTGGAGTTGCAGCGGCGCCCTGATCGCGCCAAACGTCGTCCTGACCGCCGGGCATTGCACGGATGGCGCGGTGGCGGCACGCGTGTGGTTCGAAGAGAAGCTCCAAAACGCTGACTTTTCCTACATCGTCTCGGATTTTCCTTGGGGCGGCGGAGAGTCCACGGAAGGGATTCCGTATGTCAATCCGGATTACCTCAGCCCCGAAAATCCTTATGGCGGAGGGAACGGTCTTCCTGCCTTCTCCTACCGGGATGTGGGCATAGTCGTGCTGGCTGAAGCCGTGGACGTGGGCGGATTTGCCGTTTTGCCGTCTCCAGGGTTGGTGAAAACCCTGAAGAACAAAACTGCCATCGATTTCGTGGGCTATGGCGTGCAGTATCAGGTTCAAATTCCCGGTGTGTATCTGCCCCAACCGCCGCCGTACTACCGCTGGGGTGGATACTATAACCGCTACTATGCCCCGAGCGAACTGGTCTCGGGCAAGTTTGTCCACTCGGCAGAGTATTTGCGCCTGGCTTTGAATCCGGGTGGCGGCTCGGGCGGTCTCTGCTTCGGCAACTCAGGCGGACCGGATCTGCTTGGCGGCACCAACATTGTCCTGGGCGTCAACTCATATGTGACCAATATCAATTGCTCGGGTGTCGGTTATTCAGCCCGCGTCGATATCCCGGAAGTGCTGGAGTGGATCCAGAGCTTCATTGAATAGAGAGTCGGATCGAACAACGGTCGGAGCCGCCTGGAAGGGCGGCTCTTTGTTGTGCGCCCAGCATGGGCGTTGACTAGAGGGTGAAAGACCCTTATGGCGGTTGATTGCACCAACCATTAGCGGAAGGCAAGGGCGTTGCCGTGAGGCAAGGTCTGGAGGAAGCTGGAAGCAAATCTGCGGCTTGAGGAACACGAAGCATATAAGAGGCTATCCAAGTCGGGCGAGTTGGCAACAAGCAACGAAGCCCAAAGCAATCAAGGGCTTGGGGAGTAAACATGCCGAGCGTGCAGAGAAAGTCAACGTTCTTACCTGGGGAGACCTGTTGCCCGGCTATCAAAGTAAGTCTGACAGTGATGCCAGATTGAGGCAACAGGGGTCAGCAGAAGCCATAGTACCGCGGAAGTTTTCGGGAAGGGCTGAACATCGAGAGGATAAGTACAACGAGCAGTTCGCGGGATGAACACAGAAGGCCGCCTACCTCGGAAAGAGGAACTACTGTGCAAACAAAACGGGTGAAGCCTGTGGGAGTTGTGCAGAGAGCCGAGCATCCCCGGCACGAGACGAAGGAAAATCCAGCGCAAGACTATCTGCGTCATTCTCGGTGAACCGCCGGATGCGGACCCGCATGTCCGGTGGTGTGAGAGGAGGCGGTTAGCCGCCGCTTCCTACTCGATTATTGGATATAAGTGAGGCATTGAGCGCGGCATGCACGTGTCCGCTGTGGGGAAATGGCCGGAACCACGGATCACAAAACTGGCTACGGCAAAACGATGCGAACCGTGCTATATTGGGTATGAAGACCCGCGAAATTGAAGGTATGAAAGAGGAACAACGATGGCACAGAAACAACAAAATGAGGAAATGGAACAGCGCAAACAGGACCGCCAGGGCCTGGAGCACGAGCAGGAACAGAAACATAAAGTGCAACAACAGGACCGCCAGGACCTGGAGCACGAGCAGGAACAGCGGCAAAAACCGCAGCAAGAGGAACGCCAGAAACTCGAGCAGGAGCAGGAAAAGGAACGAATTCAGCGGCAGCAGGAACGGTTGAAGCTCGAGCAGGAACAGGAACAGAAGCAGATCCTGCGCAGGCAGGAACGGCTGAAACTCGAGCAGGAACAGGAAGAAAAACAAAGACTGCGCAGGCAGGAACAACTGAAACTCGAGCAGGAACAGGAAGAGAAACAAAGACTGCGCAGACAGGAGCAGGAAAAGAAGAAGCCGTGATCTGTACCTGCGCAACTATCTCATCCCGCCCGCTTTGCCCGGCACATTCCACGCTCCCCAAAAAACAAAAACACCCGGCAAAACCGGGTGTTTTTGTTGAGTGATTTCGGATTTGTGGGCGAGATAGGGCTCGAACCTACGACCTCTGCTATGTCAAAGCAGTGCTCTAACCAACTGAGCTACCCGCCCGAAGGATTGACATTATAACGAGGGTGGGCGGTTTTGGCAATACGGCGATTTTGTCCCCGCCTGCATGGTAGACTTGCCCCAATGAAATAGACCTCCTGCAAAAGTACTTCTTCGCCACGGATTTACACAGATTTCTGAATTGGTCAGGAATACGCCGAACGCTTTTTGAACCACGGAGCCACGAAGACACTGAGAAAAACAAGGGTAAAACTCCGTGCCCCTGTGTCTCCGTGGTAAAAGGTTTTGTCCGCCCTTTATCTAATGATTACAATCCACACAGATTTCACTGATTTTTCTTTAATTCGTGTAAATTTGTGAAATCCGTGGCTAAAAACCTAGGCAAATCCGCCTCACGACTTATGCAAGAGTTTTAATGAGCAAAATCCATCTCCCGGATGATCCTGTGAATCATCGAATCCAACATTACCTCGTCCCGATCCTGTGCGCGTTGCTGATCTCCGGTTGCGCGTCCAGCCCCGCTGTGCCGTCAACACCCACGCCGCCCTTCATGGCTGTTGTGGACATCCCCAAGCCGCAGTCCGCGCAGGAGACGCCCCCGCCGGCGCCCCAGTCCCTGCCCACTGCCACGTACCTGCCCAACGCGGATGTCATCGACGTTGCCATTTGGATGCCCCCTTATCTGGCGGAAACCTTCGGCGGGGCGCTGGATGCTCCGTTGCGCGGCTTGTTTGTGAGCGATCCGGCCGCGGCGAACATCCGCCTGGAAGTGGGGGAAGGAAACGTGGTCAGTCAATGGGTGTACGCCCTGGTGACTCCCTTCTCGTCCACCCTGCAAGGCGTTTCCGGGGACGATCTGCTCTTGCGCTGGCAGGGGGGAGTCGCGGGAACACCCTTGCTCATGGACCAGAACACCTACGACATGTTCACCGCCCTGTGGGGACCTGCGGCAGGCGCGGGCGTGCAAGTGATCGCACAGGATGAGTTGATCGATCATGCCTGGACGCATCAACCCGCCCTGGGGATTGTCCCGTTTGAGAATCTGGATCCACGCTGGAAAGTTCTCCCCGTGGACGGACTCTCGCCCATCCATAAAGACTTCGACCTGGGGAACTATCGACTCAAGATCCCCGTCTCGCTCCACACGGACCCGGGGCTTGCCGCGCTGATCCAAAACAACTTCGCCATCCCCCCGTCCAATTACGACCCGCAAAAGATGACGGTCGTCGCCATGACCGGCGTCACGGCGCTGGTGCGCGCCACCGCCTCCACCATGGAACGACGCGGCGTCCTCTATCCCGCGCAGGATATCCGCGGCTGGCTGCTCGAGGCGGACATCACGCACATCAGCAACGAGGTGCCGTTTGCCGTGAATTGCCCGGAGCCAAATCCCTTGCAGGAGGGAGTCCGCTTTTGCAGCCGGGACGATTACATCCAACTGCTGGAGGATGTCGGCACGGACGTGGTCGAACTGACCGGCGACCACTTCTCCGATTGGGGCACGGAGGCGATGTTCCACACCCTCGACATGTACCGTCAACGCGGCTGGCCCTATTACGGCGGCGGGTCGAACCTCGCCGAGGGACGCAAGGCGTTACTGTTCGAGAACAACGGCAACCGCATCGCGTTCATTGGCTGTAATGCGAAAGGCGGTTCCTTCGCCCAGGCCAGTGACACATAACCCGGTGCCGCGGTCTGCGACATGGACTGGATGGCGGGGGAGATCCAGCGCCTCAAAGCGGAAGGCTGGCTCGTGATCGCCACGTTCCAGCACCACGAGTATTACACCTATTTCGCGCAACCCGACCAGCAGAAGGATTTCCGCCAGGTGGCAGAAGCCGGGGCGGACATCGTCAGCGGCAGCCAGGCGCACCAGCCTCAGGGCATGGAATTCCTGAACGGCTCGTTCATCCACTATGGGCTGGGGAACCTGTTCTTCGACCAGTACAGCTATTGCGACGCCTGCCGCCAGGGGCTGATCGACCTGCATGTCTTTTACGATGGACGGTACATCAGCACGGAGTTGATCCCCATCCAGTTCGTGGACTATGCCCGCTCCCGCCCGATGACGGTGGGCGAGGCGAATGAACTGTTCGAGATACTGTTCAGCGCGAGTGGGTGGAGGTAAGCGTGTTCTTATCCCGGCTTTGCGCACAGGCAAAACTTCGGGTAATCGCTCCAATTGTTCCTTGTCCAGCGTGATCAGTTCCGTGCCGAACCGCAAAGCAACCGCCGCATAGATCGCGTCACTGCCGCGCAGGCGGTGGTCCGCGGCGATTTCGACGGCGAGATCGGCAACTGTTTCATCGACATCGACAAACGTGGTATTGGGAAAACCTTTTAGTTCCTGCACAAAGGCTTTGCCAAGTTCAGGCTTGCCCTGCCCGCGTGAAAGGGCGGCGGATATTTCGGGCAGAACGAGCACCGGCACGATGATCGGAATGGACTGTTCGCGTATACCCATCATAACAGCTTTACTTGCATGATGAGCGGGTTCGGTTGGCGTAAAAGCACTGATAAAAACACTGGCGTCAATGGTCACAGGTGAGTTCATCGGCGCATCTCCGAAAGGATTTCAACCGCGCTCTTTTCACTCTGCCAGCCTTTGCCTAATTCCTCCCCGATTTTTAGCAGGCGCTCCCATACCTCGTCCGCGGACTTTTCAGGAGGGGCGGCATCCAATGGGATGATAAGCGCGGCGGGTTTGCCGCGTTGTGTGATGACATAACGCGCGCGTTCCTCCTTCACCGCGCGGACGACCTCCGAGGCGCGGCTCTTCAACTCGCGGATGCCGATCTCTTCCGTTTTGGGTTGTTTTCTTCTTCATGTGGTCACCTTTGTGACCACATCTTACCCCTGAGGTGTTTTCCCGTCAAGCCGGGCAGGGACGCATCAAGTAGGGGCACGGCGAGACGATTGACCGTCAAAACCGTTCCGCAACTCGCCGTGTCCCTACGCGGTACGATAATGACTATTCTCTCAGTTTGATGCCGTTGGTGGAAATATCGAACGTCCAGTTCTTGGAATTATCGAGGCAACTGGTCCCGTTTGTCACCATGAAGTATTCCTTTGGGTCGGGGTTCCACGCCCAAAGGGTGTAACAGCCTTCCACCAGGTCAGCAATGACAAGGGACTGCCCTGCAGTGAGCGTGTAGCCGCGATAGCCGCATACCCCCTGCGGATTGCCTGACTGGAGATAAACGGTAAGGTTGATCGTCGCCTTTGTCGGATTGTCAACGCGGATCTTGATGGTCTCCCCCGTCAGTTTACCCGGTAGGACGGTATTGATGCATGGATCCACGGGACCGGAAGTCCCGCCAGGGATCGGGGTGAATGTCGCTCCCAGGGTCGGCAGGGGAGGGATGGTGGCGGTGAACGCCGGGGTATCCGTAGCCGCTACCGTTGGCGGGGGGAGCGTGGCGGTCGGGATGGCGGCCTGGGTCTCTGCCATGATCGTGTAGGCCGCCGCGACCGCTGTGCTTTGCAGGTCAAGCGGGTTGATCGTGGGTGCAGTCTCTGGTGCGCCGCAGGCGCTGACGATCAGCGTGATGATGAGTTTCACGAGTGCGTAGGAATTGAAAATCGTTTCATGTGGATGTCTCCTGCTGGCTCGAATTATACAGGTAGACGTCTACCACCCCTATCGAAGTTCCTCTAAAATCGGACGATAAAAGTAGGGACACAGCAAGTCGTAAACAGGTTTTGACGATTTACCGTCTCGCTGTGTCCCTACTGCAATCTCATTTCAAAAAAAGACCTCCGAGACCTGTTGAGAACTCGGAAGTCTTGCTATGCTTATTTCTTCTTCTTTCCTTTTGCCGTTGACTTTTTCTTCTCAGGTGCTTTCCCCTTCGGGGGTTTTGTCTTCGGTGCTGACGCCTTATTCAGTTTTTTTCTCTTCCTCTACGAACTTCTCAACCGTCCAATTCACGTTGACGGGGCTACTTTTCAATTCCCTTAGTTTTCGGCATCGCTGAGATCAACGCACGTAAGGCAGTATTTAACCTAAGTTGCGACCTACCAAAGGAAGTTGATACTACAAGCCAGGACAAACAGAGCGACTTTGATTTCAAAACCTTTGGCAGTGACGGCATGGATGGATTTTGGTAATAGGCGTTCAATCAAACTTCCAGTGGTTTCAATGATCTTGCGAATGCATGCTTGGAAGTACGTCATGTAAGCCGGTACGGGTCGAAGCGAGTTCTTTTTTCGTAACGGGATCAGTTCAATACCTGCATCGCGCATCACGTCTTCAATCGTGTAGTTGTTATAGGCTTTGTCACCTGTGACAAATGAGTCTTCCGGAAGGTGAACTTTGTACAAACCGAGTGCGCTTGTGTCACTAAAGGCTCCAGGTTCCAGGAAGAATTCCACCGGTTCGCCTTGCTCGGTAACCAGAATATGAATGCGAAGGCAGTAAAAATAGCGCTTTTTTCTGGCAATATCGCCTCGAAAGTCTTCGCCACGATAGATTTTCGAGCGTTTGATGCGATAGTTGTCGCAAACGGCAATCGGGTAGCTGTCAATGACATACACGGATTTCTCGTTCAGTTTCTTCCAGGTCTCGCCCAGACGAAGAAACAAAGTCAAAAACAGATCAGCAATCCGATGCAATCTGCGGTAAAGCACTGCGGCTCAGCATATTTGGAATGTCGCGGTGCTCATACAAATACTGACTGGCCAGACAAAAGTTGTATTTGTAATACAGCATCGCAATAATGGCTGTCGTCATCACTTCCGCATCGCTCATCTGACATTGTGGATCCTCGTAATGATGTAAGGATTTGAGCATGTCGGCACATAAGCAAAACACTACTATAATTTGGGTGTCCATGAGGCTCCTGTTGGTGGTTGGGATACCCAACTGTATGAACATCATGGACTTTTGTCAACCTTCTTCCCAAGGTAGCAACTTGGGTTATTT